>NZ_JNZO01000037.1 GCF_000717595.1 Streptomyces flavochromogenes
GACCTCAGGGGCGGCGGGGGCTTCGGGGGCGGAGGGGGTGCGGCTTCGCTCCGCGCGTCCGCGTCTCCGCCCTCGCTGCCCACTGCCCACCGTTCCTGCTTCTCGCGTGCCATCAGGCACCACTTCCCTTCGGCTTGAGGAGAGGCCCGCGATCCCGCACCGGCGCCGGGTGCCGCCGGCCGTCGGCGCTCGCCGTGGGCCCGGCGACGGCCAGGTCCTCGAACAGGGCGCGCGCCTGCACCAGCGCCTCGCGCAGCTCCTCCGTGGAGGCGGACCCGGAACGCGTCGCCCGCTGGATCGTCCGCAGGCCCTCCACGTGGTGCGGATGATGTACCGACAGGGCCGCGAGCTGTTCGTCGCGCCGGTCGGCGTCCGGGAAGCCCCGGGTCGCGGCGACCCGGGTGAGGAGCTGTTCGGCGTCGGCGACGGCCTGCTTCGGCGCGTCGACGAAGCGCTCCTGGAGCGTGGTCCACTGAGCGGTGTACTGCTCGCGGACCGCCGGTTCGAGCGGCAGCGGGCGGATGCGGCCGTATCGCTCCACCCGATCACGCAGGTCGCGGTGGGCGGCTTCGACGTCGCCGCCGTGCCGTTCGAGGCTGCGATCGTATTCGGGGCCGAAACTGCGCTTCAGGGAGCGCGTGCCGCTGCCCGTGCCCGTGCGGGCCCGGATCAGGACACCGGACACCATTACCACCGCGACCAGCGCCACGATGATGAGAACTGTGGTCAGGGTCGACATGACTGCCTTCCTGGACGGGGACTCCTGGCTGGCTGTTCGGGACTGCTTGCTGAGCGCGCCTACGCTTCGGCTTGCCGCTTCTGGCGCTGTCAAACCAGCGGGAGTCTTGGTCTCCTGCCGGGTACGGGGACGTGTCACCGCTCTACTGAACCGGTCTTGCTCTTCACGACGCTCCGACCCGTCACGATTCCGCTGGAGATCGGTACGACGGGATCGACCGGTGCTTGGCTACGTGACCACTCACAAACCGGCGATACGAGCGATGAAGAACGCTGCCACCATCAAGGCGCCCACAACGATGGCGGTGAGCAAGATCTTGGGGTGTTCCCAGAGGCCTCCGTCCGGGCGTTCCTGGTGAGCTTCTGCAGTAGACCCTTCAGCGGGCGGGGTTTCGCCCGGCGGCAGGTGGTGTGCGGATGCGGACATGGTGCTCTCCCAAATTTCCGAGCGTGCTCGTGGCGTGTCACACCCGTTCACGAGCCCACGGAGGGCGACCTGCGAGGGCCACCGGCTTGCGCGGCCACAGCCGTGATTGGACGTGCGACGTGCGCGGGGATCGATCCTCCGTGCAGCCACGGGCTGTGAAGCGTTGGAGCTGCTGTGCCTCCGAAGGGTTGCGCTGACGGTGGCACGGCTTGGAGCACTGGCGCCGCCCTTCACGGCCCCCCCCGAGAACCGTCAAGGCCCAGCGGGATGCGACATGGCCCAGGCTGCTTCAGAAACGCTCCCAACCTGGGTGATTTCCATGCCGCAGCCTGTCATCAGATTCTTCCCGGACGGCGGGCCTCTCGGATGCAGGAACTCCGCATCATCTGAGGGACGCCGCTCGCCGACGCCACCAGTAGATCGCCGTCGGCGGCGCCCTGGCGCTGCCGCCGGCCGGGGTCTGCCATGCCGTCCTGATCAAGCCGACGGCGTACGACGCACCGGCGAACGTGCCCAGCCGCCTGCGCCCTGGTGCACACAACCGCGTACCGACGAACGCACTCAGCCGCGTACGACGTCGTGCACGAAGTGGTGTACCGAAGGGACGGCCACAGCGGCTGTGGGCCAGCGGATCCGGTTCCAGACGATCCGGCATACGAGCAGCCACGCCCACACGCCTTGGCCTTCCGGATCTTCTCCAGCTGTTCCGAATCGACCCCCAGAACCGCGGCGATGGCGACGTCCAGTCGCTCGGTGCCCGTCGTCGATGTCGATGCGATGCGATGCGTGGGCAGGACAGTTTCAAAGTCCTGGTGCTCATGAATCTGCGCAGGTCACGGCAGTACGACGATGGCGTCCCGTTGGGTGGTAGGCCATGAGTATCTACGCAGCGGGTCTGGAGTTGGCTGGGACCGCACGGCTCGATATAAGCGATCGCCACCCGGATCCTGATCGCGTTAGCTGTGGGGCATGCCTGAACTGCGCACCGATCGTCTCCTGCTCCGCCGGTGGCGGGAGTCCGACCTTGAGCCATGGGCGGCGATGAACGCCGATTCCGAAGTCCGAAAACACCTGGGAGAACTGCTGACGCGGGAGCAAAGCGATGCCACGGTGGCAGTCATGCAGGCCGAGTTCGACGACCGAGGATTTGGGTGGTGGGCACTGGAAGCAAGGGAGACCGGTGAGTTCATCGGCCGCGTCGGCTTGGACGAGGTGGACGAGGACATGCCCTTCGCGGGGGTGGATATCGGATGGCGGTTGATGCGTTCGGTGTGGGGTCACGGTTACGCCACCGAGGCCGCCCTGACATGCCTTGCCTTCGCCTTCGACCTCGGGCTGCCGGAGGTGGTTGCTTCGACGACCGTCAACAACCTTCGTTCCCAGGCGGTGATGCGCCGGATCGGCATGACCCGGGACCCGGCCGACGACTTCGAGGATCCGAGCGTGCCTGAAGGGCCGCTACGCCAGTGTGTGCTGTACCGGACCCCCGCAGAGATGCTCACGGCCCACGCCACGCGGCGGGACACCATAAGTACGACGGTGTATCGGTGACCCGCCACGCACGCAACGAAGCTCCAGCCGAAGGAGCGACCTTCCCAAGTCGCCCTGCCCAGCCGGAGCTTCGATGTGCCGTCAGTCTGCCAGTGTCTGTCTGATCAAGTCGCCTTCACGTCAGCACCGCGGACTCGTCGGCTTGCCGACTCGGCTTGGGACGCTGGTGGATCCGCGATGCCGGAGGGGGAAGCGTCACCCGTTCGTGAGCGTGCTGCTGGTGGCCTGCTCGGCCGTGGTGGCCGGTGCCCGGTCCTTCGCGGCGATCGGGCAGTGGGCGCGAACTGCCCCACAAGCCGCCTCGCCCGACTCAGCGCCCGCACCGTTTCGGCATTCGGCGTCCGTCTCGCGCCGAGTACGACGACGATCCGCCGGATCATCAACCAGGTCTGCCCCGGCGGCCTGGCCGACCTGCTGGGATGTGACCCCGGCCGGGGCGGACACCCTGGCGGTGGACGGCAAGAGCGCCCGCGGTTCGCGCCATGGCGACACTCTGGCCGCACATCTGCTCGCGGCGATCACCGGCGCCGGGATGACCGTCACCCAGCTGCGAGTACCGGCCAAGACGAACGAAATCACCTGCTTCGCCGCCCTGTTGGCCCCCTACGACCTGACCGGCGTGGTCGTCACCGCCGACGCCCTACACACCCAGCGCGACCACGCCCGTTTCCTCGTTGAGAACAAGAAGGCGCACTATGCCTTCACCGTCAAGGGCAACCAGAAGGGCCTGCACCACCAGCTGCGCGCCCCGCCCTGGACGAAGGCGAGTGCGAAGTTCTACGACCGCACCGAAGGCCACGGCCGGCTGGAGACCCGGTAGTGCAAGCCCTGACCGCCACCAGCCTCAGCACGGACTTTCCGCACGCTGCCCAGGTCGCGAAGATCACCCGGCATCGCACCAACAGCCAGACCGGCAAGCGCACCCGCGAGACCGTCTACGTCATCACAGACCTGACCAGCCGACAGCCATCCCCCGAACGCCTCGCGACGATCGCCCGCTCGCAGTGGACCATCGAGAACCGGCTGCACATCGTCCGCGACACCACCTTCGCCGAGGACGCCTCCAAAATCCGAACCGAGCACGGCCCGGAGAACATGGCCACCCTGCGCAGCTTCGCCATCAACCTCCTGCGAGCAGCCGGCCACATGAACATCGCCGCCGCCCTCCACGAGATGTCCTACGAGCCGTTCCGCCGTCCACTGGACCTCCTCGGTATCAACTGACCAGCACCGATCCAAGATCAAAAGACTTTGAAACCGCCCTGTATGCGTGGGCTGTGCTGCGCCCTGTACACGTGCGCGAACTGAAGGCGGCCTGTGATGGTGCTGCGCTGAGATGCCTGGGATGTGCTGGGAGCGGTTGTGGCTCACTCGGGGTGTGACTCGCTGTACGTGAGTCCGCCGTTGTCGGCGCTCTGGGGGGACCTGAGGAAGACGTGCCATCTCCGCCTGGAATCCGTGAAGGCGGGCCAGGCGCCGCCTGCCGCGTCGTGCCTGCTCCATCTGCAGACGTTCGCAGAGGAACCGAGCGACGCCAGCCTCTTTGGCGGCCGCATCCATCGCACACATCTACTGCCCCTGCTCCCACGACACCGCCACTGGGGGACTCGCGGCGGGAGGGTGTCAGTGAGGGGGAGTCGTGTCGATCAGGCCGGTTGGCTGTGGGCGGTCCGCTTGGCTGGACGTCGAGAAATGTTGGCGGTAGCGGTCCGGGGTGGTGGCCAGGCGGCGGGAGAAGACGCGGTGGAGGGTCTCGCCGTGTTTGTAGCCGACCGTTCTGGCGATGGCGCCGACGGTCAGGCCGGTCGTTTCGAGCAGGCGGCAGGCAGCTTCGATGCGGAGTCGTTCGACAAGTTCGGCCGGGGTGCTGCCGGTCTCGGCACGGAAGGCGCGGGCGAAGTTGCGCTCGCTCATTCCCGCCCGGCCGGCCAGCGCCGCCACGCTGAGGTCTCGGTCGAGATGGTCGGGCAGCCAGTCCTGAACGGCCCGGACGGCTGGGGTGCGCGCGTTCTGCGCGCGCAGCTGGGCGCTGAACTGCGTCTGGCCGCCGGGCCTACGGGTAAAGACGACGAACCCGCGGGCGATCGACTGCGCCAGCTCGACACCGTGGTCGTTCTCGACGAGAGCCAGTGCGAGGTCCACGCTGGCAGTGACGCCCGCGGAGGTCCACCGATCTCGATCGTGCACGTAGATGCGGTCCGGTTCGACGCGCACCTGTGGGAAGCGTTCGGCGAGGAGCTGGGCCGAGCCCCAGTGCGTCGTGGCGCGGTAGCCGTCGAGCAGTCCGGCCGCCGCCAGCAGTATCGAGCCGGCGCAGACCGCGGCCACCCGCCGTGAACGCCCGGCGAGTGCAGGGAGTTGACGGACGACTTCACTGGACACAGCGGCGTCGAAGACCCCCAAGCCGCCGATCACGATCATCGTGTCGATGTCAGCCTCGCCGTGGATGACGTCCTGGAGCGAGTGCTCGACGTGGATCCTCAGCCCGCCGTGGACGCTGACGGCACCGACCCGCGTCGATGCCGTCACGACCCTGTAGACCGCGCCCCCGACCTCGGTGTTCGCGGCGTTGAAGACGTCCATGGGACCGGCGAGCTCGGTCAGCTGGATGCCGTCGTACACGACGAGTACAACGGTGCGAAGTGGGGGCACGTCCCCATCATCGCCGTGATCAGGAGCCCTCGTCACCCCTCGCGCCGCCCTCACCGGCAGCCGACGCGCCGCTTCTCTTCTGCGCGTGCTCCCGGAGGAAGTCGATGAGCAGTTCCGCGACCTGGCCGCTGGACTGCGCATGCGGGTAGTGCCCGGCGCCGTCCACGACGGCGAGCTGTCCTCGACCCGGGGGCAAGGCCGCGACGATCGCCTCGCCCTCGTCCACAGGGTCCGGGAAGTCCGGGTCCTCCGCGCCCATGACGACCAGGGCGGGGCACCTCACCTTCGCCAGCTGCGCCTCGGCATCGGCCGGAGTGGTTCTGGCGGTCTTCATGAACTCCTCCCACCGCCCGGCCCGCCGCAACGCCGCCATCAGCTCCTCGATCTGCCGACTGTAGTCGTCGGGCTTGCCGGGATAGGCGACGTCAAGGTAACTACGCCACACCGCAGGGGACTTGAGTACCTGGGTCCCCATCAACCGCAGGACGCCGCGACGATAGCGCCGGACAGTGAACAGCGCGCCCACATCCAGCTTCGGGACCCTCGTGAACGGATTGATCTCCACGATCGCGGTCACCAGGTCGGGAGCCAGAGCCGCGGCGATGGTGGCAGCACCGCCGGACATGGAGTGCCCGACGATCGTGGCGGGAGCGCCGAAGTGCCTGATGACCCCCAGCAGATCACCGGCGACATCGGTGCGGCTGATGGCCTGCTTCCCCGTCACCGACGGCCACTCGAGGCTGGACTCGCCGTGTCCCCGCATGTCCGCGTTCACCACCTGGTACCCCGCGGCGACCAGAACGGGCATCAGGTGCCGGAAGTCCTGGCGCCATGTCCCCATGCCGTGCGAGAGCACCACCAGCGGGCCCTCGCCGGCTACGTCGCAGGCGATCCGTCCTCCCTCAACCGCCACGAACTCGGTCATCTCCCACACCCTCCACAGTTCGCCCGTCGACGCGACACCCGCGACAAGCCGATTGAAATCCGTCGGGCCGTCATTGCCGACGGCACCGGCCGGAACGGTCAGACAGGAGGCCGGATCAGTCAGAAACTGACCGGAGGAGCCACGGACTGGTCACGAAGCCTCTGATGGCGTTGCGGGCCGGAGGGAGGCCGACATCGTCGAACCACGAGGTGATGAGGTGGGTGTGGCGCCAGCACGGATCGTGGTCGACGAGGCGCTCAGGTAGCGGCGCTGCGCAGGCGTGAGCTGGGTTCCCCGGCCGTATCCGGAAGGAAATGCAGCGCGAGAAGGGGGCCCCAGTCATCGGGGACAGTGAGGTTCCTGCAGAACGGTATGAACCAGGGCGGCCGGTGGGAGTTCTTCGAAGTCGCTGGTGCGGTCGATGGCCGTGGCCAGAAGGGTGTGGCGTAGACGGCCTTCGATGTGGGGAAGCGGGTGTCCGGCCCAGGGGTCGGGCCCTGGTCGGTTCGAGGAACCAGGAGTCGATGGTGGCCGGGTCGATCAGAGCCTTACAAGGACTCCTGGTGGAGCACGGACATGTCCAGCATGCCCAGCGCTCCCGCTTGAATCTCAGGGTCCTCGTCCAGTAGCTGGGCCAGGCGAATCGGAGTGTCCTGCGCTGGGCCGTAGGCGTGCTCCAGCGCAGCGCTGTCAGGGGGCAGGGCTACGGTACGTCGTCGTGGACATTGGTGATCTTGACTATCGGGTCCGGACGCAGTCCGGCTGTATCCCGCCGGATCTGGTCTCCCGGCTTCTCGAGCTCGGCCATGCCGAGGAGGTGGAGTGGTGGGCCGGTCGTGGGGAGTGGTTCTGCGCGCAGGAGAGGGCGCGGCTGTTGGCAGGCCAGGGCCGCGAGGAGCAGGCGCTGGAGGTGCTCGCCCCCTACGTCGCCACGGGATGGTGGACGGCTGTCCGGACCACGGCGGAACTGCTGGAGAGCCGGGGGCGCGCCGACGAGGCGATTGCGCTGTCCCGATCGCGCATGGAGGCCGGGCACCCGCAGGCCCTGGAATTCCACGCACGGCTGCTCGCCCGTCACGGCCGGGGCGACGAGGCATTCTGCCTGCTGCGGCCACACGTTCAGGACTGGTCCATCGCCGCTGCTCTGGCCGACGTCGCGGACAGCATCGCCCGGAACGACGAAGCGGCAGCGCTGCTCGCCGCCCTGATCCCGGACGGGCATCGGTGCGACGACCCGTGGTGCTGCCGTGGCCTCGACCCCGACATGGTGATCGGACTGCTCGCCACGATCCTCGAACGCCAGGGCCACGTCGACGACGCCATCGACCTGCTTCGCACCCGGACCAACAACTCGCTCAACAACCAGGATCAGCTGGCCGACCTGCTGGCCCGGCAAGGCCGCACCGAGGAACTGCACGCCTACGCGGCAACGGAGCTGTTCGGGAACGCCGCTCGGCGTCTGGCGGAACTGCTGGAGGAACGCGGCGACGTGGAGGGCGCGATCGCCGTGTACCGGCAGGTCGGTGACGTCTCCATCTGCCCGGGAAACGTGGCAGTGGATCTCGCCCGGCTTCTGGCGCGCCACGGCCGGGGCGAGGAGGCGGTCGACGTGATGCGGACACTTGCCGACGCTCCTGGCGGTGCCGAGGACTGGATCGTCCACGTCCTCTGCACCCTCTATGCCGACCAGGGGCGCCACCAGGACGCCCTGGCCTACCTCGACGCTCTGAAGGCACGTCGTGGCCAGGAGGAGTGGGAACTCTTCTGGATTCGGCTCCCGCTGATGGCCGCCTGCGACCGCGTTGACGAAGCGGTCGAGGAGGCCATGGCTCACCCCGAAGGCAACACATGTCACACGGTGTCGCACGTTGCCAGGCTGCTGGCCGGCGCCGGACGTCTCGAGGAGGCCGTGGCCACACTCGAACCTCACTCGCCGGCCAACAGCCGCGATCTGGCTGGGTACCTCATCGGCCTCGGTCGCGTGGAGCAAGCCGTAGCCGTCCTCCAGCAGAACCGGCCCAAGCCGCCCCCACCGTCACCCGGCCCCTGGCACGACACACCGCCGTTCTGAACAAACGTGATGGGCATCGCGGTCTGTCTGGCGACGAAGCCTGCTCCCCGTCGTCGTTCTCGACGGGACTATCCCTCCGGCCAGGCCGCTTTCAACGCCCTTAGGGCGGACCGGAGCTGCTCGTCGAACACCATCTTCCCTGCCCGGTTCACGGCGGTGGCATGGTGATCACCCTTCCCGACATCCAGGCCCGGAGAGACGTCGATGTCAGCCTCGCCCGACATGCGCTTTGCTCCCGCGCTCGCCCGTCCCGGGCCTCACCTGCGGCACCAGCGTGTCGGCATCCACGTTACGAAGAGACTGCCCCAGGGCACTCGTGCCTCTCATCAGTGATCTGCCCATGCCTCCGAAACCGGCGACACCACCGATGAGCCGGGCCACCATGCGCACGGGCGATCTCGTGGCGTGCAGACCACGAAGATCCGCCTGGCGGCCGACAGCTGATGCCGTCCTCTGGCCTTCGTCCCCCCGTCAGGCTGGTAACGCCCCGGCATTACCCGAGGTGATGGCGAGGATCCGGGTGCCCCGGCCGGCCGACTGCCGTGGACTGACCAGGAAGCAGTGCCCCACCCCTTTCCGGCAGGGAGTGGGGCGCAAGTGCGTTCTCTGCCGCATGTCGCCCGACTGCCTTGTCCTCAGAGAGCGTTGATTCCGAGGGTCTGCTGGCTGGCATTGCTGGTGTTGGGCTGTTGATGTTGTTGTTGGTTGTGATGTTGTTGAAGAACGGGAGGACGCCGCTGAGGTTGATGGTCAGGATCGATCCGTCACCCCCGTCGCAGTCGCCGCCGGTGATGGTCGTGGAGTCACTTGCCGCGCTGGAGGGACTTCCGCTGCCGGAAACGGTGGCCGTGTTGATGACCGTGCAGGGAGCGTTGGACGCGACGTCGACGGTCACCGTGCCCGTGTAGGTCACCCCGGGTTGCAGAGCGAGTTCGTTCTCGCAATTGATCGCGCCGGGCTCGGTGAAACAGCCGAATGCCTAGTCGGTCCACTCGACGCCGCTCAGCGTCAGCCCTTCCGGGAGGACGTCCCTGACCTCGACGTTCAGCGCATCTTCGTTGCCGCTGTTGGTCACGGTGATGGTGTAGACCCCTTGCCCGCCTCGGGCGAAGTCTCCTTCGTGGGTCTTCGTGATGTCCAACTCCACCACGGCGTAAGCGGGTGAGGCTCTTACGGCAAACGGCAGCGCGACGCCAAGACTCAGCACGTCGCAAGGGCGGACATTCGCCGCCTCAGTGCGTGTCGTGTCATGTCCGGTCACTCCTGTCTCACGCGTGTGAGCATCGAAAGCGGTCACCGTGGCGGATGCCGGGCTGGCTCTGGCCGCACTGGGGTGGGTGGGTGGTGGCTGTGTATGTGGGGCGAGTGCGGGGGCCTGACGCACCTGCCCGGCGCGGCAACAGGGCGCAGTCAGCCAGCCCGGCCGACCGCAAGGTGCTCTCTGGCAACCGGCTTCGGCGATTTGGAAGGCGGCGGCCGCTATCCGGCTCATCAGGCCCGCGAACGCTTCCTGCCAGCGGGCAGGGTCTACGCTGTGACCTGCGGCCACCGTACGATCGTTTGTCTTCACACACCGATGATCAATGGTTGCCGCTCCCGGCTCCACGGCGCATCAGGGTCGCGCAGCGTCTGCCTGCCGTCCTGTATCTGGAGGACTTGTGCAACGTGGCGAAGTCTGGTGGGTTCAGTTCGACGAGCGGAGGCTGGTCGTACTGCTGTCGGGAGAGGACACCTCCGGGATCCGGGTGATGCAGGTCGTCGCTCCGGCAAGCGTGGACATCAGCGGTCTGGGCATCGAAGTGATGGTGGGCGCCGGTGAAGGGCTGCCGTTCGAAGGGGTGCTGCGGCTCGCGTTCCCGCGTCCCGGCTTCACCCCGTGCACGTGGCTGACCACTGTGTCCCCGGACGACCTGATAGAGCGGCAAGCCGTCCTGTCCTCCGCGAAGCTCAGCGAGATTGACGAAGCTCTCCAACTCGCCGAACAAGCGCAGGAGCGAACCCCGGCAACCTCCGCGAAGCTCAGCGAGATAAGGGACACCCTCCATCTCGGTGAACTCGGGTAGACGAAGAAGAAGCCGACGCCCGCGACGGCGTGGGCGGTCTCGGGCGAGTAGTCCACGCTGGCCACCTGCCGCCTCGGTGCCCCTTCACCACCGAGATCACGATCTACGGGTGAAGTACTAACTGGTGGTTTGACATTGACTAATGAAGGCTGAGTGCAGGCGTGGCTGGGCCTTCGAGAGGGGATGTGGTGCGCCATCGACGGGCTTGCGTCGCAGACGGACACGCGCACGCTGTTCGCCGTGGTGCCGAGACCGCGAGCCTGACCTCAGCGATACGTAGCTGCGGCGCAGCGAGTCGCGGCGCCCCCGGGCAAGCCGGTGGCAGCTGCCTCAGCCGGAGATCCGACCTGTCAGCTGCTGGTGAGCCGGGCTCTGCCCTTACTGCAGCGACACACCCCTGCGGACGATTGATCCCGCGGACGATCCTCACCATGAAACACGCGCAGCTGCCGCCGTAAGCGCGCGCATGCGAGCGGTGCGCATCCTCCGCCGGAGGCTGCCGATGCTGTCTCCAGCGCAGGCCCTCGAGTACGTGAGTGCGTTGCTGCACGCCAGCGCCCCAACCCACCTTGTGGCTGTGGCTGTTGAACAACTCATCGAACCTATGAACCAGTGCTCGTCGGCAAGTAGTTGCTACTATGGAAAGTAGATGCCGGAGCGAAAAGAACCTGCTTCGGCGGTGATGGGAGGGGCGTGCCATGTGGGAACAGGCTGATGCAGCCGCCGCATTGAAGGGGACGGCGCGGATCGAGGCGACCGTGCGGGTGCGAAGCCGCTGGTATGTGGGCTACCTGTGGCTGTTCGCCGTCTGGCAGCTGGTCCTCGTTCCTGCTGTGCTGCTGTGGCGCGGACCGACGGGTGCGCTGGTCAGCGCACTTGCAAATGCCCTCGTGGTGGTGGGGTTGTCTCTGTTCGCCATACGTCAGCCGGTGACTCCGCGTGGTTACGGCGGCCTGCACCTCAAAGTGATTGGTGCTTGGACGGCGGCCTACGTTCCGGCCCTCGTGCTCGGCTTCACGGTCTTCGCGAGCAGTGTCGCCTTCGCCGCCGTGGCTGCTTTCGTATGCGCACTGCCGGCTTCCGCGGCGGCCTGGCGGGAAGCGCGCACCGCATGATGTCGGAAGCCTCGGTCGGCGCGGGGCAGGGCTCTCATCCGCGACACGACCTCGCTCCTCTTCTGGCGTCGGCTGTGCGTCTGTCGATTGTCGCGGCTCTCGCTGCTGTGGAGAAGGCCGAGTTCGCCTACGTGCGGGATCTCGTGGAGATCACCGATTCCGCCTTGTCGAAACAGGTCTCGCGCCTGGAGCAAGCGGGCTGGGTGACAGTCGAGAAGGGGCAGGTCGGACGTCGGCCGCGGACCTGGCTGCGTCTGACCGAGGACGGAGCAGATGCCTACCGGCGCCACCTTGCCGCGCTGGCGGCAATCGCGGGCCCACTCCGACGATAGTGTGGCGACAGCATGATGTGACGCTGTCATCCGCGACGGCGACGGCGACATCGTCACCGTCCGGTCAGGGCGCCATTGGTCTAGGAGACATCGTCGCGACCATGCTGGACGGCGAAGCCACGGTCAAGCGCCTGCGCCGCGAGAACGGCCAGGTCTGACCGCCGATGCCTCACAACACGGCGTACCGACGGCTCCCCTGCGAAGTTGCCACTGTTCTCGGCAAGGTAGTCGCCGTCCTGCGCGCGCTCTGACTCAGAGGGCCCCGCGCCGTCGGCGGGCTGCCCGCCACGATACGGCGCAGGCGCCAGCTCCTTCACGGGTCGACAGGATCGGCACCCAGTACCAGCACGACGACGGTACCCACCTTGACCTGATGCCCGGATCACGTGTGCCTGGACGGACCTGGACGGTCCGTGTCACCGGCCTCGCCGACCACACCATGTCCGTCACCTGCAGCACCGCCGGATGTCAGATGCCGCCCCGCTCGAAGGACACCGCGAGCATGCGCCGTTTCGCCGCAGAGCACGTTAGAGCCCATGGCCGGTCGGCCTCCCCTGCTCCCTCGGTCCTGGTAGCGGGCGGGTCCTCCTTGCCGGAGGCCGCTCCTGATCTCTCACCGGGGCGACGTCGTCCTCACGGTTACCACCGCCCTCGCCGGTCACGAAGCTGATCTGGGCGACGCTCTCGCCAAGCCGGTGCGCAGTGGTCGCCCGGGACCAGCGAGAGGCTGCACGTCCTTCGTACTCCCGGTACTCCGCTGCCTGCACTCCGCCTGCAGCCCTTCCCGCCACGGAGCATCAGGACGGCACGGTCCTGGGAACTTATGGAGGTTCCGTTGCCGCCGATCTTCCTCCGCGGCCGACAGCCGGGCGACCCGGTTACACCACAACGCAGGCCCTCGTTCTGACGGACTGTGGACGGACTCCGGGGGAAGTTCGGCACGGGCGCGCCGCTCGTGCAGAATGTGGCGCATGCCCGACCACCTCGAACTCGAACTCGCCGGCGCCGCGATCCGCGTGGAACTCGCCGGCGTCGGAGAGCCGGCCCCCGCACTCGCGACGGCCGCCCCCTCCGAAGACGCCGCCGACCTGCCGGAAGGCTTCGGCGCAGTCATTCCGGTCGCCCGCGGGCGACGGGCCGCCGTGCTCGCCCAGGACGTGCTCCAGTCCGCCCTGCGGCCGCTCGGCCCGCTGCTCGAAGAGGTCCACACAGCGGTCACCGCCACCGCGCACCCGCCTCAGGAGTTGACGGTCGAGTTCGGCATCCAGATCGGCCAGGACCTCAAGCTCGGAATCGTCGGCGCCAACGGCCAGGCGACCATGACTGTCAGCGCCACCTGGCAGAACCAGGGCACCGGCGACACCTCCGCGGCGTAGCCGATGGGCTGGTTCAGTCGGCCGGCAGCGCCGGTCTCCCACGCCGCGCTGCTTCGCGAAGGCGACAGCAAGGCGGCCGGAGCCGCCGCGCTCCTCTCGCCGAACCACCTGCTGACCTGCGCACACGTCGTCAACGACGCGGTGGGGCGGGACCTGCTCTGCGCCGAACGCCCCACCGGCGAGAAGTCTCTGAGAATCGCTTTCCACGGCTCCGGCAAGACCTCTCGGTACGGCTTGGCCCGGCTGTCGGTCTGGGTGGCGCCCGAGCCACGGTCGGGCGATGTCGTGTGGGACGGCGATCTGGCGGTGCTCGAGCTGGAGGAGACGGCTCCCGAGTGGGCCACCCCCGTGGTGTGGCGGGACATGACCGAGGGGTTGGAGCTCCGCGCCTGGCACGGCGGCGGTGTCGGCATCACCTACGCCGACACCGTGGCCGGCTTCCGGGACGGCCCCGGCTGCTACCTCGACGGCTCCCTGACCGGCGCCGCCATCGGACCCGGCTACAGCGGCGGCCCCCTGCGGGTGAAGTCCGACCGCACCGTCGCCGGACTCGTCATCGCCCAGGTGATGCCCGGCCAGGACCCTTTGCGGGCACAGGAGACCGTCCGGCGCAGCTGGGCCTTGCCCTGGCAGACGGTGCGGGAGCGCCTGACCCGCGCGGGCGCCCACGACATCCTCGCCGGATGTGAGGTCGTCACGCCGGATCACCTCGCCTGTACGGGGCCGGCCGAGGACTCCGTACGCCAGCTGGTCCCGCTGCTGCGGGCCCTGCTGGACGACACGGCGCGCCGTGCCGACCACTGCAGGCACCTCGCCGCCGGCCTCGGTCTGGAGGCGCCCTCGGGTGGCGAGCATTCGGCGCCCACGCTGGACGAGCTGGCCACGCTGTTGCTCACGGAGGAACGAGCACTCGCCACTCTGACGGAGTCGCTGACTCCCGTGGTCGGCGGCCACGGCGGCGACCGCACAAGGCTGAACGGCCTGTTGGCGCTCGGCCGCGTCGAGCCCGCGGTCAGGCTGCTCTCCACCACCGAACACGAGCAGCTGCACACCGCCCTGCTCAAGGTCGCCGTGGACGAGCCGGAGCTGATTCCGCGCGCGGCGCAGGAGGCCCTGCGGCTCCTGGAACTCCCGGAAGCCCTGACGCGCTCTCCCCGCCTGGCTCAGACGGACGTCGACGCCGTCGTACGGGCGCTGGAGGAGTACCCGGACGGTCGCGCCGCCACGGCAGGATCGCTGCCCGTCCCCGCGCTGCTCCGGCTTGCGGAGTTCGTGGCTGCCGCCGTCGCCGACCCGGACCGACGGTGGTGGCTGCGCGCCTGGTGCGAACGTGTCGCCGGACGCCTGGGCATCAGCGTCGCCGCGCTCGCGGAACGCCGCGCGGACGCCGAGGCATGGGCCGCCCGCGTCCCCGCGCCCGTCACGCAGGTCATCGTGCGGCTCCACCGGGCGGGAGACGTCGATCCGGACCGCTTCCTGTGCGAGATCTGGCTCGGCCACAAAGGCGGCGCGCGCACGGCGGTGGCCACCCCGGAAGGCCCTCTGGCGTCGGGGGAGATCGGGCGGCTGATACGTCAGACGGCGGACGGCAGCGAGGCGGAGAGCGGCCGTGCTCCGACGCGCGTCGACGTGGTGGTGAAAGCCGACGGACTGGACATCCCCGTCGACGAGTGGGACACGGGCAACGTACTGGGGGACCTCTTCCCCGAACTCGCCGAACCGGGCAAGCCGCTGGGCGGCCGCTACCAGGTCACGCTGCGCTGCCCCGACTTGACCAGCCGTGTTCCTACGGCGGCGAGCGAAATGCGCAGACGCTGGGCGGTCGGGGGCGAGGGGACACTTGTCGTCGACGAGTCGTGCCACGACATCACGAGCCTGCACGAACTCCTGGACGAGCCCCACCGCGACACCGCGCGGGTCGTCCTCCACGGGCCGCCGGAGCGACGACCGCAGCTCCTCACGGTGTGCCTGGCCATGGGAGTGCCCGTCGTGCTGTGGGACCGAGACGCCGAGTCGCATAAGGACGCGCCCCGGATGGACCCCCTCGACCCCAGCGGCCCCCTCGACAAGCTCCCTCGACGACTTCAGGAGTTCCGAATGTCGCAGTACGCCGCTTCGGCCTCGGACGGGGTGGCGCGACCTGCCCTCATCTGGGAGGAAGGCGAACTGGCGCTGCCAGGACCGCTGCGGCTGGCCGACCCGTCATGACGCACCCACCGAACCCCCGCACCATGGAGAAGGACGGACACCCGATGACGGCCCACGAACCCCACGGGCAGCAGGACACGGCCGACGAGCGGCGGGACGCCGACTGGCGGCTGTTCAAGGGCGACGGCCGCGCCAGGACCATCGCCTTCCCCGAGGCCCCGCCCTGGCGGCGGTTCGGCGGCGACGCGGACGGGGAGACGGACACCTCTCACCGCAACCGGCCCTATCTGATCGGCCCCCAGGAAGCGGACGTCGTCAACGCCGCACTGCTGCTCCGCCGACCGCTCCTCGTCACCGGACACCCCGGGACAGGCAAGTCGTCCCTGGCGTACGCCGTGGCCCACGAGCTGTCCCTCGGTCCCGTCCTGCACTGGCCGGTCAACAGCCGCACCACACTCCAGGACGCGCTGTACCGCTACGACGCCATCGGCAGACTCCGCGAGACCAATATGAGTCGTGAACCCCACGGTGGTGACGGCCCCACGCCGCTGGACCCGGGCATCGGCTCGTACGTGCGGCTCGGCCCGCTCGGCACCGCCCTGGTGGCATCGGAGTCGCCTCGTGTGCTCCTCGTCGACGAACTCGACAAGGGCGACGTCGACCTGCCGAACGATCTGCTGAACGTCTTCGAGGAAGGCGAGTTCGAGATCCCCGAGCTCGCGCGGCTCCCCGAGGAACAGTCCTCGGTACGCGTGATGACTGCCGACTCCGGCAAATGGACCGACATCGTCCGTGGCCGCGTCCGCTGCTCCGAGTTCCCCGTCGTCATCATCACCAGCAACGGCGAACGGGACTTCCCGCCGGCCTTCCTGCGCCGCTGCGTCCGCCTCGACCTCCCGGAACCGGACGAGGACCGACTGCGCGCCATCGTCTCCGCCCACCTCGATCCGAAGGACGGCACCGAATCCCACGGCACGCCCGAGATCGACGACCTGATGCGTGCCTTCCTCGCCCGCAGGGCGCGCGGTGAGCTCGCGACAGACCAGCTCCTCAACGCCGTGTTCCTCCGGCGTGGCGGCGTCGAACTCGACGCGGACGGGCTGCTGGACGCCGTCCTGCACCGGCTCGCACGCACTCTGTGACCGGGCCCATGCTGCACCGGGTGCGCGACGCCCTGTCCGGCGACGGCGACCTCCTCGACGCCGAGGAGCTCCGCGACGCGCTGTGGCTCGCGGCCCGGTTGCCCCCGGCGGCGGCCACGGCGCTGGCCCGGCTGGCCCGGCCCACGGCACCCGCCGCCGAGGCGTCGACCCCGGCCGGGTCCGCCGCCGCGCCGCCCTTCCAGGGCGGGGACGAGCACCGGGACCCGCCCCCGAACGACCGCCGGAACGGGGCGGACCTCGGCGCCACGGCGGTGGGCAACGGCGCGCGTACCCCACAGGAGGAGGGGCTGCACGCAGCCCCCGTGCAGCCGAGTCAGGCCGCCTCCTCCGACCGGTCCGCGATGGCCGTACGCGCCCCGGGAATGAAGACGCTCGACGGTACGGAGCTCCTGATCGGGCGCGCCCTGCGCCCCCTGCGACAGCTCCGTCCCGACGCGTTGCGCACCGAACTCGACGTCGACGCGACAGTCTCCGCCATGGCCGAGACCGGCCTCCCCGACGCCGTGCTCCGCCCCGTGCGGACCCGCTGGCTCGACCTGGCGGTCCTCGTCGACGACGGCGTCTCGATGCTCCTGTGGCAGCGGCTCGCGAGCGAGGTCCGGGCCCTGATGGAGCGGTGCGGCGCCTTCCGGGACGTACGCCTCCACGGCCTCGACAGCCGCTCGCCCGGCGGTCCCCGGCTGACCGGCCGCCCCTACGGCGGGCGCGGCCGGGCGCGTCCGATGTCCACGGTCCTCGACCCCTCCGGCAACACCCTGCTCCTCGTCGTGAGCGACGGCGTCGGACGGGCCTGGCGGGACGGGACGATGCACCGGGAGCTCGACCGCGCCGCGTCGACGGGACCCGTGGCCGTCCTCCACGCGCTCCCGCCACGGCTCTGGGCGGGCTCGGGCATCGACGCGCGGCCCTGGCGCGTGACGACCCGCCGCCGGGGAGCGGCCAACCGCTCCTGGCACGTCGAAGACCCCGTCCTGCCGCCGGAACTGGCCCCCTACGACGGCGTCCCAGTCCCGGTGCTCTCCGCGGAGGGGAGCGACATCGGCACCTGGGCCCAGCTCATCGGCTCCCACGGAGAGACCGTGGTGCTCCCGCTCCTGACCGGTCCGGACACGACTGACCCCGCCGTCGGCGCACGGGCGTTCACCCGGCCCGCCGGGTCCGCCGCGGCCGAGGACGCCGTGCTGCGGTTCAAGACCTCGGCGTCCTCGGAGGCGTACCGCCTCGCGGCACACCTGGCGGCCGTGGCGCCGCTCCCCGTCCCGGCGATGCGGCTCGTCCAGCACGCTCTGCAGCCGTCCGTCGACACGGCCCACCTGGCGGAGGTCTTCCTCGGCGGCCTCATGCACGGCGTCGACGGCTCCGCCGACCTCCCGCACCAGAAGACCTTCGACTTCACCGAGGACATCCGCACGGTTCTGCTCGGCACGGTCCCGCCCTCCGCACTGATCAGGACGGCACGGGAGGTCACGGCCCGTCTCGGCGGACTCCCGAACGCGTCGACGGGATTCCCGGCCTGGCTTCCCCACTCCGAGGGTCCCGAGCGCGTCGGGTCGGGCAGCCGCAGGCCCTTCGGCTGGGTCGACGAGACCCTTCGGCGCAGACTCGGCATCGCACCGCCGGCCCCGCCGGAACCCGAATCCGTACCCGAACCGCTCAGCCCGCATGCCGAGCTGCGGGAGCTCCCGGACGGCTTCGTTCTCGATGAGGAGCTGACAGGATGGCGCCGGCTGTCCGTCGCCGACACCCGCTTCGAAGGTGTGAACGGCCTGCCGTACGAGGTGCTCGCCGAGTACGAGGGGGGCTGGTCGGACATCGGGCTGCTCCTGGCCCACGACGGCGAGGGCCGGGTGCTCGTCATCCGCACACCAGAAGTGCGCCAACCCCGGCACGCCGTCGACCTCGTGACGACCGAAGTGACGGCGCTACAGCGGCTGAACGGTTTCTTCGCGCCGCGGCTCCTGGCCTGGGACGCCCACCGCCTCAGGCCCTGGATCGCCGTCGCATGCGCGCTGGACGATGCCTCGGAACCGGCACCCAACCTGCATGAACTCCTAGAACAGGAGGGCCCCCTGCACCGAGCGCGCCTGCTGGAGGTAGCTCGCCAGCTCGCGGCGAGCCTGGCCAACGCCCACGAGAACGGCCTGGTCCACGGCTCGCTCACTCCCCGTCGCGTGCTGGTGGCCGGGCGCCAGATGCAGATCACCGGGTGGATGACCGCTTCCGTGGACGGCAGGACGAGCCCGCACTGGGACGCGTACGGGCCCCGCCCTCGGCACCGTGCCCCGGAGCTGATCACGCCCGGCGTCGAACCGACCCGCGAGTCCGACGTGTACGCGCTCGGTGTCATCCTCATGGACGCGGCGACGGGGGAGGGACAGGGGGACTATCTCTCCGAAACGTTGGCGCTGCCCGCCGGCTTGCTCTCCATCGAATGGGTGGCGATTCTGGAGGCGTGCACGCGGACGGAACCGGCGCACCGGCCGTCTGCGGCCAGACTGCAGCGTGCCCTCGACTTCCTCGAGTTCCAGAGGTCCGGGGGCAGCCCGCCGATGCGGGTCTCCCTCGGGTTTGATCCCGGTCTGGATCCGGTGGGGCTGGACCTGGAGAGCGAACATCGCGGCGGCCAGGGCCCCCACCTCGTGCTCTGCGGGCGTCCGGCCGAAATCCGAAGGAGCGTCCTGCGCCGCGTGCTGGATCAGCTGACGCGGCAGAACCCGACAGGTCTCGAACTGATTTGCGCTGACTACGAAGGACGCAGCGGACTCACCCGCTTCGAGGACGTCGTGCGGGGTGCCTCGTTCCTCCGCCTGCGCGGCGACGACCCGGCGCATGCCCTCTCGTTCTGCGAGAAGCTTCGACAGGAAGTTGCGAAACGCTGGAACATGCTCGGGAGGAACGTCAACGACTCGGACTTCGGGGCGCTCGCACAGGACGCGGACGAGTACGGCATTCCACACGTTCTGCGGCGCCTCGTCGTCGTCGTGGACGACTTCCAGAAGGTGGCACTGGCGCGGGAAGTGGTCACGGTGCTGGGACAGGTTGCGGTGGAAGGGCCACGGCTCGGCATGCATATCATCGTCAGCACTGACGGCACGGCCGAAACCACGATCGCGCGGGTATTCGGGGGACGGCAGCCGGCGCGCATCGATCTGCGGGACCAGCGATGGGGGCACGAGCCCCTGACCGAGTCTTTGAAGGTGGAGGCGACCCTGCAGGTTCCGTCGGCGGACGGGCCGGTGTTCTTCCCCGCGGGAGTGGAGGACGGCTTCGCACCGCCGCCAGGAAACTGATGCCGAACGTAAGACAGTCGATGATCGACCACAAGAGCCCATCCTCGTCCTTGACGCTCGGTCCTGTGCCGGGCCCGGGCCGCAGTTCGCTGTCGGGGCTGTGTGCTCAGCGTGCTCTGTTCGCGCCGGGCCTGGGCCGCGTGTCGCCCCGGACGGCCGGGGCCCGTCCGCCGGCTGCTGTCCGGGTGTAGGGCCGCCAGTGCGTGGCCGCTTGTTAGGCGTGGGGCGCCGCGACGGTAGCCGCTGGGCTGCCGGCCCAGGGCCGTTGCCGTGGCGCTGGAGTTCGGGAGTGGCAGCGGGGGCGCGGATGGGCAGCCCGGATCCGGTGAGGCCGACGGGAGGGAGCGGACGCTGGGGTCCAGTTCCTGGCGATGAAGTGACGGCTGGGCCCCTCGGCGTGGAGTGCGCGGACCTGCTTTCGCATTTCGTCAGTCATGGGTTGGGCGGCCACGGCTCACCTCCTCGCCGAGGACGGGCCGTTAGGCGGTCTTGCAGAACGTTGCGCCGAGCGTCGCGTTGATGGCCTTTGCCTCGACGGTGGTTACTTCGTGGCTGCCGGTGCTGAACCTCTGCTGCGCGAGGGAGTCGACATTGTCCCCGCCGCCGTTGATCGCCGAGCACTGATTGCGCGCGTTGTCGATGGCGTTGTCGGGGTCCTCTGCGAGCGCGGGGTTGATGGTGCGCAGTGCGCCGAGGAGGGCCTCGCGCTCGGCTCCCTCGGGCTTCGGCGGGATACCGGCCGGGCGGGTGTCAAAGGACGCGGTCGCGGTCGCCGTGGACGCCTCGGCGCCGTCCTTGTATGAGGGCGTCGCGGGCGGGTTGTCGACCGTGCACGCGGTGAGGGCGAGCAGGGCGGCGGCGGTCGTGGCGATGGTGGTGGCGGTGCGGTTCACGGGTTGATCCCCCTGGGCGGCGTACGGATAGGTCACCGTGTGTGACTCGTGGGACGTCCGAACGGTTGCACGCGAACGCACCGCCACTGAGGCCCCCATGTCTCTGGTCAAGGTGGCTGGGGCGGTGTCGGGTGGGTCTGGCAGGGTGGCTGTCGTGTGAGATGACGTGTCTGTCCGGGGGCCGGCTGGTGAGGGCATCCGTCCGTGCGACTTCTGTGGTCATCCGGTCGTGATCGACCCGATCGACGAGTGTGGCTGCCCTGCGTGTGCCGAGGAGGCCGAGGTTCAGCCCGACGTGGCCGGCAGACACGATCCGCAAATGATCGTCACGCAGACACCCGGCGCACACCGCGAGAACGTCTTGCAGGTGCTCCGTCAGGTCCACACGAACGCCATGAACCTGGCGAACTACCACCAGTCGACAGGGACCTGCTGCAGAGAGGTCCGCTCCTCGGCCGCGTAGTCGGCCTTCGGGCACGCGAGACGACGGGGTCGTTCGACTCGAAGCCAGGGGGCTGCTTCTCCGCGGACCGGAGCCGACCCTTGACCAAGTTCCGGGTGGCCGGTGCGGGACCGGCGTAGCCGGCGAGGTGGCCGGCGGTATGGCCGGCCTCTAGCCATCACCCTCGCCGCCCTCGGCGGCCGGCGCCCCTCGGCGGTTCTGGCGGGTGGGGGCCGATACGTGTTTGAAACATGGTTGTGGGGCGCTGGAAGCGGTGCCTGGGTCGGCCGGAAGTGTGGCCGCGTGATCGTGTGTCCGTACCCGATGTCCGGTGTACGCGATGCCGGAGGTTGTTGCCATGCCGAGTACTCCCCACCGCCCCGATGCCGCCGTCCACGCGGCGCCTGCCGTTCAGGCGGGGCCGGCCGTCCACACGGGACCCACCGGCCATGCCGAACCCACCGGCCATGCGGGACCCGCTGCCAGGACGGGATCCGCCGTCCCGGCGGGCTCTGTCGACCCCAAGGCGGGGCCGTCTGACCCGGCTGATCCGCCTGGGGGCGATGCACGGTCGCGTCGTGCGGGCTGGATCCCTGCGGGGCGTAGCGACCGGTTGATCGCCGTGTCGGCGCTGTGGGGTGCGTTGCTGATGTGGCTGCACGCTCAGGTCCCGAACGGGTTCGGCCTGGGCAGTTTGCTTGAGACGTTTCTGCCATGGGCTGGGTTGGGTGTCCCCGTGCTGCTCGCGTTCGCGGTGGTTCGGCGTTCCCGGTTCGCGGCGGTGGCCGTGGTCGTCCCCGCGGTCGCGTGGGTGTCTCTCTTCGGCGGTGTGGTCGTCGACAAGACCTCCGCCGGCGGAGACCTGGTCGTGGTCACGCACAACGTGGGCGAGGCCAACCGTGAGCCTGGGCGGACTGCGCGTGCTCTGGCCTTGTCCGGGGCGGATGTGCTTGCTTTGGAAGAGCTGTCGTCGAAGACGGCGCCTGTGTACGAGCGTGAGCTGGCCGCGAACTTCCCGTATCACTCGGTGCACCAGGGTGTCGGGCTGTGGAGTACGTATCCGCTGCGCGACGTGGAACCGGTGCCGATCATGCCGTGGACGCGTGCGGTGCGGGCCACGGTGCACACTCCGAAAGGGCCCGTCGCTGTGTTCGCCGCTCATCTCGCGTCGGTACGAGTTTCCCCGGCCGGGGGGTTTGCCACTGCCCGCCGCAATGAGGCGGGAAGGAACCTCGCTGAGGTCGTGCGGGCGGAGCGGCTGCCCCGGGTCGTGGTGGTGGGTGACTTCAACGGTACGGGCGAGGACACTGCGCTGAGGCCGCTGACGTCGCAGTTGCGTTCCGCGCAGGGGGAGGCGGGCGCCGGATTCGGATTCACCTGGCCGGCGTCGTTTCCGCTGGTCCGCATCGATCAGATCTTCGTCAGGGGAGTGAGTCCCGTCTCTTCCTGGTCGCTGCCGGCCACGGGCAGTGACCACCTCCCCGTCGCGGCCTCGCTGCGGCTGTGACCAGTCGGCCCGGTTTGCCGGCGGCACCGTCCGGGCCGGCTGACTGCGCTGCCGCCGGCCGGCTGTACCGCAGGGCCGGCTGACCACACCGCCGGGCCGGCTGTTTACCATGACAGCTCAACATTTGCCCGCCCATAAGTAGATAGGTGACATGTCGGACATCCGTGTACCCGGCTCCGTCAGTGTTCTCGTTGTCGAGGACGATGCCGCCATCCGCCGCTCCGTCCAGCTTTTCCTGGAGCGCTACGGTTACGTGGTCGCGGTGGCGGAGGATGGACTGGCCGGCCTGGAGGCGTTCCGGGCCGGCGCCCATGATCTGCTGATTCTGGACGTCATGCTGCCCGAGCTCGACGGCATCGGGCTGTGTCAGCGGATCCGGGAAGAGAGCCTGGTCCCGATCTTGATGATGTCCGCGCGTGGTGATGCCCTCGATGTCGTCGCGGGCCTGGAGGCAGGTGCCGACGACTACGTCGTCAAACCCGTCGACACCGCTGTCCTCGTCGCCCGTATCCGTATGCTGCTGCGCCGTGCGAGCTTCCAGCGACCCGAACAAGCACAGAAGCCTGCCATCCGCCCACCGGACACCGGCGCACGCGCCGACCAAGCCGGTGCGGCGACCTCGAACCAAGCCGGTGCAGTGCCCCCGGGCCAGGCCGGAGCGGCGCCCCCCAAGCTGCTGGTCTTCGGCGACGTGACCGTGAACACCATCGGTCTGGAAGTGCACCGCGACGGCCATCCCGTCCCGCTGACCCCCACCGAACTACGCCTCCTCCTTCAGTTCGCCGCGGCACCCGGCATCGTGTTGGATCGCCGGCGGCTGCTCCGTGATGTCTGGGACTACGGGTGGGAGGGCGACACCCGGGTCGTGGACCTGTGCGTCCTGCGCCTCCGCAAGAAGATCGGAACCGGCCGGATCGAGACGGTCCGCGGGTTCGGCTACAAACTCGTCCGTGACTGAGAGACGACCACGGCCCATGGCACTCTTCAACCCACGCGCCCTGCGTTGGAAGATCGCGGCCCTGACCGCGGCCGCCTGCTGCGCGGTTGCCGGGGTCATCGGCGTGCTCGTCCACCAGGCGATGTCCGAACGTGGCGACCGTACCGGCGAACAACGCGTCGCCGCCCGCCTGACCGCGGCGGAGCGCGAGTACTCCCGCACCGGCACCGCGCCTCTCGACGTCGAGATCCGCACGCCCGGACAACTGGACGCGCCCCTGGCACGCGCGCTGGCGGCGAAGGATCCGAGGGGTCTGTACGCGACCTGGTACGACAAGAAGCCCCCCAACTGGTACTGGCTGTGGGCGGTCATGCCCGTCGAGGGGAACCGCGTACTGGTCGCCCGGACGGACATGAGTTCCGAGGTCCGGAGCCTCCAGCTCCTGGACCGCAGCATCATCAAAGCCGTGCTGGCCGCCCTCGCGGTCATCGTGCCGCTCGCCGCCCTGGCCACCGAGCCGATCAACCGTCGGCTGCGTCACGGTTCCCGCACCGCCCGCGCCATCGCCGACGGCGACCTCGACGCCCGGATCGGCCGCCGTGGCCGGGCCCGTGACGAGATCACCGAGATGTCGGCCGCCATGGACGTGATGGCCGAGACCCTGCAGCGCAAGCTGGAGAACGAGAGGCGTTTCACCGCGGACGTCGCCCATGAACTGCGCACCCCGCTGATGGGCCTGTCCACCGCCGCCGAACTGCTCCCGCGCGACGACGAAGCGGCTGAACTCGTACGCGGCCGGGCCCTGGCACTGAACGCTCTGGTCGAGGACCTCCTGGAGATCTCCCGGCTCGACGCCGGGGTTGAACGGGCGCGGACTGATGTGGTGCCGTTGGGGGAGCTGGTGGCCGACGTCGTACGCCGGACCGGCTCGCAGACCCTCGTCACCCTCAGAGACGCCGCTGAGGTGGATACCGACCCGCGGAGGGTGGAACGGATCGTGGTCAACCTGGTGACCAACGCTCACCGTCACGGAGCAGTCCCCGTGGAGGTCACCGTCACGGGCGGGCGGATCGTGGTGCGGGACCACGGGCCCGGTATGCCCACGGCGCTTCTTGAGGAAGGGCCGCAGCGTTTCCGTACGGGGACTTCTGCGCGGGGACGCGGTCACGGCCTGGGACTCACCATCGCGCTGGGGCAGGCCGGCGTCCTCGGAGCCCGGCTGACCTTCGCCAACGACCCCGGTGCAGGTGCGACCGCCACCCTCGACCTGTCTCCGTCCCCGTCTGAAACGTAACCGCAACAAGACCCCGTGGCGACGGAAACGGGGGCGCGCTCGGTCGGAAGTACGAGCCCTCGAAGGTGAGTTCAGGTGCCGATTCGCACCCGTCCCGCCTTTGGAGGTCTCCCATGCCTGCTCCCATGTCCGCCGGCCCCCGCCGTTGCCGCGCCCTTCTGCGCCTGCCTGCCGTCGTGTGCCTGTCCGCCGCCCTCCTCGTGAGCAGCGCGGCCGGCTGGTACACCTTCGCCGGGAATGAACTCTCCGGCTCAGGGCTTCCCGGCCCCGGCGCCGCGGGCCCCGAAACGGGCCCCGTCCCGAGCTGGGCGGCGGACCTGCCGTGGCCGGCGGAAGGGCAGTCGAGCGCGGAAGTCGACGGCATCGGCAGCCTGGGGACCAGGGGCGAGCAGACACCGGTGCCGATCGCCAGCATCACCAAGGTCATGACCGCCTACGTGATCCTCACCGATCACCCGATGTCCGCGGAAGAGCAGGGCATCAAGGTGACCGCCGACCAGCAGGCCGCCGACGAGTCGTACTCCGCAACGGAGTCGACGGCACCTCTCGTGGCCGGCCGGGACTACACGCAGCGTCAGCTTCTGGAGCTCATGATGCTGCCTTCCGGTAACAACGTGGCCAGGCTTCTGGCCCGCTGGGACGCGGGAAGCCAGGAGGAGTTCACCAGGAAGATGAACGAGGCTGCCTCGAAACTCGGCATGGACCACACGGTCTACACGGGCGCTTCGGGCATCGAGTCCAGTACGAAAAGCACTGCGAGGGACCAGCTGACACTCGCCCGCGCCGTCATGAAGAACGAAGCCTTCCGCAGGATCGTCGCCACGCCCGCCGTCACGGCTCCCGGTACCGGTGTGCAGATCCGCAACAGCAACAGGCTCCTCGGCCAGGACGGGGTGATCGGTCTGAAGACCGGTTCCTCGACCCCGGCCGGCGGCAACCTCATGTGGGCCGCCACCAAGAACATCGAGGGAACCCCCCGTCTCATCCTCGGCGTCGTCCTCCACCAGCAGGCCGGTACGCACCCCGCCCAGGCCATGACCGCCGCCTTCAGTACCAGCCGAACCCTCATCACCGCCATCCGCGATGCCCTCCCGCAGGCCTTCGCGGGGCAGTAGAGGGCCTTCGCGACCAGGCGGAAGGCGTCGGCGTTCTCCGGGGACCCGCTGCTGGAGCGGGCCGGCGTTCCGATGACGTGGGAGACCAGGTCGCGCGCCATCAGCAGCTCGTGGTGCACGTCTCCGCCGGTGACGTCGAGCACCGCGTCGGCGGCCTCGGGCCCGAAGACCGCGGCCATCCGCGCCCGAGGCCTGCCGGCGGGTGATCTCATCGTTTGCTGCGGCAGAAGGAGGAGTGACGCGCGCCGCAGCCTCATGGAAGGCGCGCCACCCGCTGGGGCGCCCGGAGTCCTCCCCGGACCGGTCAGGGCCTGGACGGCGGCAGAATGACCGGGCGTTCCCCGGTCCCTGCAGGTGCTGCCCACCGTTACAGAAGCGGAGGCTCTGTCCCACTGGCACGCCTACGAGCTGCCGGTGACCGTCGTGCGGCCGTTCAACACCTACGGGCCCGCCATTCGGCCCGGGCCGTCATCCCCACGATCCTCGCCCAACTGCACTCTGGGGCACGGGAGATCCGTCTCGGTTCGCTGACCCCGACCCGCGACTTCACCTACGTCACCGACATCGCGGCCGGGTTCCTGGCGCTGGCGGGCTGCGACCGGGCGCTGGGAACGCGCGTCAACCTCGGTACAGGCCGGGATATTTCGATCGGGGACCTCGCACAGGCCCTCGTCACCGCCTCCGGCCGGGACGCCGAGATCGTCGTGGACCCGGCGCGGCTGGGGCCCTCCCGCAGCGAGGTGCACCGGCTGCTCTCGGACAACACACGGGCCCGCAGGGCCTGTGCGGACGGGGGGAGGTCAACCGTGCCATGACGAATCTCCATGCCCATGACCGCGCCCAGCTTGTGGTTCTTGCCTACGGATCCGGGCCGGTCGTCCCACGCACGCCCTGACTGCCTCGGTCCCTCGTTCCTTGCGGGCCTACGGAGCGCCGACTGTCGGTGGCGTGTGTTGTCGACGAGGTGGTGAACCGGAAGGCGTCGGCCCGGGTGGAATCCGGATGACGCTCGCGAAGGCGGAGGGTAGGCGGCGGCCCGATCGAACTCACATGCGGTGGATGCGGGGCATCGGCCCGAGCGGGTCCGTGGCGACTCGATAACCCCCCGAGGGGGGCACTCCCGTCCCCGCGCGCCGTACGGGTCCGATCTGGACATTCCTCGTTCGGCGCGGTCGACAGCACACGCCGTTGGCCTGCTTCGGCGTCGGAGGGACGAACCGGATCCGGCCGGGGCACTCCGGAGTGCGCCCCCCGTGCACCCGGTGCTGTGTTCCGCCCGGTGCGGCAAGGGCAGAGGGGTGGGGTGGCCGCTCGCGTCGTGCACCCCTGGCACGACGGAGGATCGAAGGGGTGGGAATGATACGAGTGACGGTGGTCTACGAGGCGCAGCTTCTGCGGACCGCGCTGGTCGAACTGCTGAGGTCGGGCGGGGTCATGGTGGTCTCCTCGCTGCCCCGATGGCCGCACGGCCCGGCGACGGGGATGTCCGAACCCGACGTGTACGTGGCGGACGCCGAGTGTCTGCCGCCCTCGGCGATGCGGCCCGTGGGCGCTACCGCACCGCCGTCGGGGGAGGGCTCGGGTGGCCGCCCGGCCCTGCTGGCCCTCGTCCCCGGGCCGCGGCCGGGGGTACTGCGACGGGCCCATTCCGCGGGGGCGGCCGGCTTCGTCGACCAGAACGCCCCGAAGGGGCGATTACTGGAGGCCGTGCACCGTCTGGCCAACGGGGAGCGCTTCATCGACGACACGCTCGCCCTCGGATTCCTCCAGGCTGCGGAGATGCCCCTGACCCGGCGTGAGCTGAGTGTCCTCTCGCTGGCCGCCGACGGAGCGCCGGTCGCCGAGATCGCCGCGACGCTGTTCCTGACCAAGGGCACCGTCCGCAACTACATGGCGAGCGTCATCCGCAAGGTCGGCGCACGGAACCGCGTGGACGCCATCCGGATCGCCCAGGGCGCCGGGTGGACCTGAGCACCGCCCCGCGGCGTCCTGGCGGGCACGGTCCGCTCACCCTTGGACCTGGCTCCAGTGCCCCACCAGATCGCGGTAGAGAGCGGAACGCGCGAGCAGCTCGTCGTGCGTTCCGTAATGAGCCCGGGTGCCGTCGAGGACGAGGATCCTGTCGGCTCGGAGTGCCGACGACAACCGGTGGGCGACCACGATCAGGGTTCCCGGCCGCGCGCTCAGAGCCCGCTCGGCCGTGGCCTCCGCGACAGGGTCCAGGTGACAGGTGGCCTCGTCGAGCAGCAGGAGCGGGGCGGGGGCCAGATGGGCGCGCCCCAGCGCGATCAGCTGGCGTTCGCCGAGAGACAGGGCGTCGGGCGCCAGCGTACGGTCGAGCCCGCCTACCCGGTCGACGAGCGGTTCCAGGGCGAGCGCGCCCACGGTCCGGTCGACGGCGGACCGATCGGCGCCGGGCCACAGGTACCGCAGGTTGTCCCGCAGGGTGCCCGTGAAAACGTACGCCTCCTGGGGAACCAGCACGCGCAGGGCGGTGAGCTCCGAGGGCGGACAGGCCGCGACGGCGCGGCCGAAGAGCCGTACGTCGCCCCGATCGGGGGTGAGCATGCCCGCCGCGACGTGCAGCAGGGTCGACTTGCCGATGCCGCTCGGGCCGACCACGGCGATGTGTTCCCCCTGTTCGACGGTCAGTTCCAGCGCGTCCAGCACGGGGCGCGCCCCGGGGCCGTACGCGGTGTGCACGTGGCGCAGCTCCAGTGCCGTGGCCGCCCGGCCCGTACGGCGCGGGCCGGGCGGGGCGGCGGCGAGGGGAGGGGCCGGGGGCAGCGGCTGGGTGAGCCGGTCGAGAACGACGAAAAGCCGCGCGCCCGCGGCACCCAGGACGGTCATCATTGTGTGCAGAGCGGGGAGCAGCGACTGGAGGACGTAGGTGAGCGCACCCACCACGGCCCCGGCCGTGACGCCCTGGCGGAGAAGCCACGGCGCCGCGGCGAGCAGCAGGAGGACCGGCAGCTGCCCGGCCGTCGCCACCGAGAACGTGCGTACGGACGCCCAGCGGGCCAGGGCGCGCTGGGCGGCGGCCGCCTCGTCGACGGCACGGCGGTTCTGCGCGGCGGTAGCCTCCTGGGCACCGCAGGCCACGGTGTCCCGCAGAGCGGTGCGGGTGATCTCGGCACGCCGGCCGACGGCCTCGTCCGCGTCGAGGTACCGGTGCTGGGCCCGCGCCATGGGCCGCAGGGAGGCCGTGAACAGGGCGAGGCCCAGGACCAGGGGGGGAAGCACGACGATGAGGAACTGCGGCGCGAGCGACAGCAGGCCGACGAGGGCCCCCACGGCGACGAAGACGAAGGAGCGGGTGGCGAGCACCAGTCCGGCGAAGCTGTCCCGGGCGATCTCGGTCTGACTCGTCAGCCGGGACACCGCGGTGGCGTCCACGCCCCCGCCCGTGCTCGTGGCGGTGCGTAGGGCGCGTACCACCGCCCCCCGTACGAGCTGGTCGCGCAGCGGTTCCGTGAGGTGGGGGAGCTGGGCGAAGACGCCCCGGACGACGGGAGCGCCGAGCAGGATGGCCACGGCGGCCCCCGCCAGCCACAGGAGCCCGGTCGAGGGCGCGCCCCTCAGGAACCCGTCGTCGAGGGAGCGGGCCACGCAGAACCCGCCGAGGAACGTCTGCGCGGATTCGGCGGCCGACCAGGCCGCCAGCTTCGCCATGACCCCTTTGCGGCGCATGAGGAGGGACCAGAGCGAGGCCGTGACGCGTCGGGCCGCGTCCGTCTCACCGGAGGCGGCAGCCGGTGCCGGACGGTCAGGCGTCTTCGGCTTCGTCGATACGTTCGCCCGCCCTGGGCGCGGAGCGGGCGTCACTCGCCCGCCCCCGTCCCCGGGACGGCCGACGGCGGAGCGCCGGAGCTGACGGACTCCGGGGGACCGCCCGGCCCGGTCGACCGGCTCGGGGCCTCCGCAGGCTGGGCCTCCGCGGTGAACACCGCGCGGTACTCCGGTTCCTCCCAGAGCAGGCTGTGCGGTCCGGACCTCCGCACGCGGCCCGCCTCCATCCAGACGACCTGGTCCGCCCGGGCGGCCGTGGACACCCGGTGGGCCACGATCAGCCTCGTGCACGCCCGTGACGGCGTGGCGAGGGCGGCCTCCACCTGACGTTCGGTGGCCGTGTCGAGGCTCGACGTCGCGTCGTCGAGGATCATCAGACGGCCTCGGCCGATGAACGCCCTTGCCAGCCCCAGGCGTTGGGCCTCACCACCGGAGAGCGGGGCGTCGTCCACCGGCGTGTCGTAACCCAGCGGCAGCAGTCGGACGAAGGTGTCGGCGCAGGCGGCCGTCGCGGCGTCCCGGACGCTCGTCGGCGTGGCTGGGCTCCTGGCGGGCCCGGTCCCGGCAGCCAACGCGGTGCCGATCGTGGGGGTGGCCCCGCCGTCGAAGACGGGACGCGCGAAGGCGTACGCAGTCGCCCCGCGCAGCTCCGAGCGGGACAGTTCCGCCAGGTCGACGCCGTCCAGGAGGACGCTCCCGGCGTCGGGGTCGGTCAGCCGGCCCGCGGCGGCGGCCAGGGTCGACTTGCCCGCTCCGGAGCGGCCCACGACGGCGACCGTCGATCCGCCGCCGATCGAGAGCGTCACGTCCTTGATCAGGGGGACGCCGCCGCGCGTCACCCGCACTCCCCGCAGTTGCAGGTCCCCGGGCGCGTCGGGTGGCAGGACCGCGGAGCCGTGCGACATCGGCGCCAGATCGGCGAGTTCGGCGGTGCGGCGTGCCGCACTGCGGGCTCGGATCAGGGTGCCGAGCGGTGCCGCGATGCCGCCGATCCCTGCGGCGAGCGCCGCGTACCGCGAGGCGGCGAGCAGACCGCCCATGCTGACCTCGCCTGCGGCGAGACCGACCCCCGCTACCGCGACGACGGCCGTGGTGAGCAGCGGCAGGAGGACGCCGCTGCGCGCCACCGCGCGGCCGTGGACGTGCCACATGCGGGTGCCGTGCCGTGCCATCTCCGGCAGCGGCACGAGGACCCGCTCCTCCTCGTGCCGCGCCGTGTCGGCGGCGGCGATGGTACGGGCGCCGCCCAGCGCTTCGGCCAGCCGAGCGGCGATGGCGCCCTGCGCCCGCTGGTAGCGGCCGACCGAGTCGGAGGACTGGACGGCGAACGTGCGGAGCAGCAGCAGGAGCAGGGGCAGACCGGCCACGAAGACGGCGGCGGTCCAGGGGTGGATGAGCGCCAGGGCCACGAGTGCGCCGATCGGTACGAGCACGGCCGACACGGACGTCGCGAGCGCCGCCGGGGCCGTGCCGCTGTCGGTGGCGTTGACGCACAGCCGGGTGGCGACGTCGCCACCCGGGTGGGGTGCTGCCCGGTGGGGCGCGGTGCCGAGGAGACCGCTCAGGGCACGCAGCCGGATCCAGGCGGTGGCGCGGGCGTTGGCGAGCTGCGTCAGAAGCACCGAGCCGGACTCCAGGAGCACTTCGGCCGCAAGCAGTACGGCGGTCCACAGCAACCATGTCCCCGCACCGGGCTGGTGACGTAGCAGCAGGTCCAGGGTTCCGCCGGCGAGCGCGGGTACGGCGAGCGAGCAGGCCGCGCCGGCGACAGAGCAGAGCAGCAGCGCCGCCGTGGTGCCCGCCGTATGCCGTACGGCGCCGCGGAGCAGCCGGTCGGAACCGGTCGGCGAGGCCATCCGACCTCCTCTCTTCCCCTCCGGGAGCGACGTTTCCGCCGGGCCGCCGGTGTCCGGCCCCGACGGCCGGAGCCCCGGGAGCAGCGCTCCCGGGGCCCCGTGACTCCTCACCGGCGCTCGGGGCGCCGTGCGGGAAGCCGGATCGGGTCAGTTACAGGTGGTGATGCTGAGGCTGCTGTCACCGCAGAGCAGGAGGCTCGCGCGGCTGCCGGTCTCGACATCGCCGATGGCCTCGTCCTTGGGGGTCTCCAGAGACTGAAGGTCGAAGAGATTCATGATCGTTTCCTTTCGTAGTGGACGGGTGGTGCGGGGCGACCCCCGTCACGGGGCCGGTTCGTGGGGCCGTGGAAGCGGCGGAAGGAACGGCAGGTGGGCCGGGCGGTCGCCCAGGGCCGCGGAGAGGGCGAGCAGGACGCCCGCGGTGCCGGTGGACAGGTCCATGGAGAGGCGCATCATCTGCTCGCCGGGGAAGGCGAGACGGCCCTGGTAGGACATGGCGTGCCAGCTCAGGCAACCGACCTGGCGACGTACGTCCTCCGGTGTCGTGCCGGGCCCGCCGACGTTCGTACGGGCGAGGTGGAGCACCATCCCGGCAACGCCCCGGAAGAGACCGGGCTGGGCGTAGAAGGTGGCCTGCGCAGCCCGCACGATCTCGCGGCGCGCCCGGTCCAGGGCGTCGTCGCGCCGGTGGAGGAGGTAGTCGTCGATCACCATGCCGATGCCCACGCTGCCCGCGCCGAGGTACGGCATCGTGCGCCAGCCCTCGTCGACCTGCAGGGTCCAGGAGGCGCCGCGGACGCAGCGGCTCAGGTCGTCGTGGAGCGCCTCGGCGGCGAGGTCGAGGAGGGCGGTGTCCCGGGTGCGTTCGTAGAGCCGTACGAACAACAGGGCCCGTCCGGCGGAGCCGTGCAGGAGCCCCGTGCGCACCTTGCCCGCCGCTCCCGCGGGCCGGGCGGGTGCCCGGAGCGGGCGGGCGGAGAGTTCGGCGCAGCGCAGGGCCGCCGCGTGGAGGCCGCGCTCACCGGTGGCGGTGGCCAGGGCGTCCAGGGCGAGTCCGACACCGGCCGTCCCTCCGTACAGGTCGGGGGAGAGGCCCTCGTGGTCCTGTTCGGCGACGAGTGAGGCCAGTTCGAGCGCGGCAGCCGTGTGCCCGAGCCGTTCGAGGGTCCACGCGACACCGGCGAGCCCGTCGTAGAAGCCGAGCGGTGTGCCGGAGTCGGGTTGCTTGGCGTGCCGCAGGAGCCCGTCCTCGGCCTCCGGACATCGGGGAGCCCCGCTCTCCCGCAGGGCGTGGAGCACTCCGGCGGTGCCGTGTCCGACGGTCATGCCCCCGCCGGCCGTGGCGAACTGCGCGATGTCCCCGGGGAAGAAACGATCCTCCCTTTCGGGTGTCGCCGACGCGAGGATCGCGCCCACCATGGAGTCACGGCTGTCCGGCCAGTCGCCCGGCTCCGTGGGCAGGAACCGGGAGGGGGCCGCCGGACGGTCGGGCGCCCGCGAGCTCCCGCCGGACCGGCCGCCGGCCGGGCCGCGCGTGATCTCCCGAACCGCCTCGTCCAGGAAACCGGGGGGCAGCGGGAACCGCGCGGCGGCGGCCTCCGCCAGGTGCGCGGCCTTTCCCCGGTCCACCGCCAGCAGACTCGTGAGCGGGATGAACAGCGCGATCCGGAGGCACGCGAGGGCGTACCGGTCCACGTCGAAGCCGCGTCGGTCTGCGGGCGCCACGAACGCCGGGTTGGCGACGGTCTGGCGACCGCCCTCCGAGGCGGGCTGGGCCGCCTCGAAGTCCAGCAGCACCACCGAGGACTCGTCCTCGGACACCATGATGTTGAACAGATGCAGGTCGTTGAAGACGATTCCGCGTGCGTGCACCTCGGCCACGGCCCGCTCGACGAGCCCGTGGATCCGCAGCGCCCACGCCGTGTACTGGGCGAGCCGCTCCGCCGGCGGATCCGACTCCATCAGCGGATGCCTCCGAGCGAAGAAGGTGTTGAGCGGCTTGCCCTCCACGAACTCCAGGGCCAGGAAGTGGTGGTCGCCCACCGTGAAGCTGTCGAGGACCTCCGGCGTGCAGTCGAGCCCCGAAAGCCGTTCCAGCGCCTCGCGTTCGCGGTGCAGCCGCGTCACGGCGTCCGCGCCGTCGGCGGCGAGACCGGCGTACGGCCGCGCCTCCTTCAGGACGACCCGCCGCCCGGTCCGCCGGTCCCGGGCCTCGTACACTCCACCGCCGTTGGAGAAGTGCAGGGCCTTCTCGATGTCGTACGGCATGTCCTGGACGGTCACCGAGGCCCTGGCCTCCAGGTGCGGACGCAGGAAGACGGGGGGAGTCACCCAGGCGGGCACGTGGAAGACGGGATCGCGCCGGTCGGGTACGAGCGTGCCGGACCCGTCCTCGACGGCCGGCCGCAGCTCCCCGTGCTCGTCGTAGCAGTGGCGGAGGGCGAAGCTGCCGTACCGCAGGTGCACGGGGCCCCGGCCCCAGCGCAGATCGCTGAGGATGTACGGACCCGGTCGGCCCTCCAGCAGCCCCGCCAGATCGGTGGCCACCCGCTCGCACTGCTCGTCGTCCGCCGGGTACACGGTGATGAACTTGCCACTCGCCGAGCGGTCCGCGTACTTGGCGTTGCGCTGGTGCAGCAGATAGCGGCTGGGGACGAACTTGAAGGCCACGCCCTGTTCCAGACAGTACGCGCGGACCGTGGCGAGGATCGCCTCCGCGTTGTCGAGACAGGCCGAGACGTGGATCTTCCAGCCCTGCGTCGGGAGCGGGTGGTCCAGGGGGCGCAGGGCGAGCCAGTCGCCCGTACGGTGAGACGTCCAGCCCTCGGGTACGGGGAGGGTGGCCGCCCGGTAGAGGGAGCCGCCCGCTCCCTCGGCGAAGACCAGACGGTGCGGCGCGTCGTAGAAGTGACGGTCGGCGTCGCAGAACACCGCGTACCCCTTGTTCACTGCGCACTCCCTCGATCGGTGACGGACAGGACGCTGTCACGTCCTCCGAGGGCCCCGAAAGTCGCCGCTGTCACCTTCCACCCATGCGGAACGCACAGGTAACAACAGCCCCGCGCATGCCTCCGGTCCGCACGACCGGCCCCGCCCCCGGCGGCCCGACGGCGGGTGCCTCCTCGGCGCAGGGTGACGTGCGACGGTCCGTCAAACGGCGGGCGGTGGCCCGTCGACCGGTGCCCGCGCCGCGGCGTACTCCTCGCGGGCAGCCTGTTCCGCGAGGTCCGGATGGCCGTACGCGTCGGCGCCGACCGGGATGCGCAGGGGCGTGGGGCCTGGTGCGACCAGGATCTCCAGCGGTTCCCGGAGTTCGGCGTCGGAGACCTCCTCGATCGCGCCGAACAGACCGTCGCCGGCGTTGTCGACGAGGACATCGATGCCTCCGAGGCGGTCGACGGCCGTCCGGACGCCTCCTGGCAGGAGGCCGGGTCCCGCAGCTCCAGCGGGGCCGGGACGATCCGTCCGGGCCAGGCGGCGGTGAGGTCCTCCAGGTCCGCGGTTTTGCGGGCGGTGGCCACGAGTTCGTGCCCCGCCCGTGCTGCCGCGACGGCCTATGCCCTTCCGAGGCCCGAAGAGCACCCTGTGATCAACCAGCGCCGGCCCATGGATCCCCCCGGTATGGATCGCCGAAGTGGTGACGCGCGAACGGTCCTGCCCTCTCGCGCCGCCGGACGCGCACCGTCCCGTCCATGCCGGGCGGGACGGGACGCGCTTCACCGTGGAGGCGAGATCCGGTCACGGCCATTCCCCTCACGCAAGGGGCGCGCGGACGCACGGACAGGCGTATCGGCGCCCGCTCCCCGCCCCCTCCGAAACCGAGAACCACCGGCGTCGGGGCGGAGAGTGCACGCCGTCTCCCCGAGAGCATCCGGAAAGTGTTCCTCCAACGCACGTACGCGGCCGATGGCCCGCGTCGGCCGAATGCACGGTCGTCGCAGGGATGTCCCAGGGCATCCGGGGCAGCCGTACCCGGAGGTTCGCACGTGGCGGCGGCACGGCCGTGACGTTCGGAGGCGATCACCGCCCCGGGCCGGAAGGCCCGCACCGGGCGGGGGCGGAGGGCGGCACACCGCCCGCCGACGAGAAGGCGGACGGCAGCAGGCGGCAACGGAAGACAGGGAGCACCGAGATGCAGGTCCGTCCTTGGCGCGTCCAACCCGACTCCCGGCTGACGGCTCACGCGGTCGCCGGCCGGTACCGGCTCGACGGCCTGCTGGGGAGAGGGGGAGCGGCCGACGTCTACGAAGCCGTGGACCTCCGGCTGCGCAGGCCCGTCGCGGTGAAGGTCTTCCGCCGCGGCGACACCCGGACGGAGAAGTACTCCGACAACGAGGGGCGTCTCCTGGCCCAGCTGCAGCATCCCGGCCTGGTGACCCTCTTCGACTCCGGTCGCGACGAAGGCCGTCCTTTCCTGGTGATGGAGCTCGTCCGAGGGACGACCCTACGCCGGCGCCTCGCCCGCTCCGCGCTCTCGGTGACCGAGACCTGCCGCATGGGGGTCGTGCTGTCCTCCGCACTCGCCCATGTGCACGGATCGGGAATAGTTCACCGTGACGTCAAGCCGTCGAACATCCTCCTGGACGCGACCGACGCCCCGCGCCTGACAGACTTCGGGATCTCCCGCCGCTTCGCCACCACCGACGACCCTGCGGCCGAGCCCGACGACGCCGCGCCCAGCGCGGCCGCCCCGGCGACCGACGGCGAGGACATCCTCATCGGGACGGCCTGCTACATGGCACCGGAACAGGCGCTCGGCCGGACGACGGGTCCGCGGGCCGACGTCTACAGCCTCGGACTCGTGCTCCTGGAGGCCCTCAAGGGCGAACGGGAGTACGGCGGCCGGCCCCTGGAAGCGGCGCTCGCGCGGCTGCACCGCCCGCCGGTGCTGCCCGATGGACTCCCCCCGGGACTCGGCGAGCTGTTGAAGGCCATGACGGCGCACGAGGCGTCCAGCCGCCCCGACGCCCGCACCTGCCAGAAGGCACTGGCCGCGCTGTCGATCCCCGACGCGCGCGACGCCTGGCACGCTGCACAGCCGGCGTCGGCGGGCGGGGGCCCCGCGTGCCCGTCCGGAGTCCACCGCTCGCCCGGTACGCTCGCGAGCGGGCGGACCACGCCCACGAAGGCGGAGTCGATGACCAGGTCGCCCCGCCACCCGGGGCGACTGCTCGCCAAGAGCGCTGCCCTGGCCGCCCTCGGCGTCACGCTGACAGGCTCGGTCGGCGCCGCCCCCGTCGGGAGCCGGAGCGCCGCGGACCCGCTGTCCCACAGCGTGACCGCCCCACAGCTACCGGACGCGGCGCAGGCGATGGCGGTCGACTGACCCGAGCCGTGTGAAGCCGCTTTTCGAGAACACGCAACGGCAGGAGAGTAAGACGGCCACCGGCCGCATGGGAGGGGTCTGCCCGACTCGCCAGGTCGTCCCCGGTTTCGGGGCTGCGACGAGCGGTCCTTGCCTTCTGCACAAGGCCGGGCCCGACGAGGCGACGGTCGTGGCGGGCGGTCGTCAACGACCTTTTGGTTCAGACCTCTTGACGATTGGTCTAGTCCTTTCTAGGGTCGCGGGAACACTGCGGTGGGTGCCGAGGAGGGACACCACGCACTCAGGGACACGCAGGGTTGACAGGCCAGGGGACAGCCCTGCCCGCCGAACCTCACGCGAGGAGTTTCCTTGAGCACCCCAACGCGGCGGCGCCGCACCAGATCGGCCCAGAGCATCATCCCGAACAAGCGGTCCAAGGCCCTCGCGGGTGCCACCGCGCTACTCATCCCGATGGCCGCCATGGTCGGCCTCGCCGCCCCCGCAGAAGCCGCCGCCTCGGCCACCGCCACCTACGCCAAGGCCTCCGACTGGGGCTCGGGCTTCGAGGGCAAGTGGACGGTGAAGAACACCGGTACCACCACGCTCACCTCCTGGACCGTCGAGTGGGACTTCCCCGCGAGCACCAAGGTCACCTCGGCCTGGGACGCCACCGTCACCAACTCCGCGGACCACTGGACCGCCAAGAACCTCGGCTGGAACGGCACCCTCGCCCCCGGCGCATCCGTCTCCTTCGGCTTCAACGGCAGCGGCACTGGAGCCCCCACCGGCTGCAAGCTCAACGGCGCCGCCTGCGACGGCAGCACCACCCCTGGGGACAGCGCCCCCTCCGCCCCGGGCGCGCCCACCGCGAGCGACCTCACCGACACCTCGGTGAAGCTGTCCTGGACGGCCGCCACGGACGACAACGGCGTCAAGAACTACGACGTCAAGCGGGACGGCACCACCGTCGCCACCGTCACCGGCACCACTTACACCAACACCGGCCTGACCGCCGGCACCGACTACAGCTACACCGTGGTCGCCCGCGACACCGCCGACCAGACCGGACCGGCCTCCGCCGCCACGGCGGTCCGCACCACCGGCGGCGGTGGCGGCGAGAACCCCGGCGGCAGCGGCAAGATCAACCTGGGCTACTTCACCAACTGGGGCTCCTACACGGTGAAGAACCTGGTGACTTCGGGATCCGCCTCGAAGATCACGCACATCAATTACGCCTTCGGTAACGTGCAGAACGGCAAGTGCACCGTCGGCGATCCCTACGAGGACTACCAGAAGTCCTACACCGCCGCCCAGTCCGTCGACGGCGTCGCCGACACCTGGGACCAGCCGCTGAGTGGTCACTTCAACCAGCTGCGCAAGCTCAAGGCGCAGTACCCGCACATCAAGGTCCTCTGGTCCTTCGGCGGCTGGACCTGGTCCGGTGGCTTCGGCCAGGCCGTGCAGAACCCCGCCGCCTTCGCCCAGTCCTGCTACGACCTGGTCGAGGACCCGCGCTGGGCCGACGTCTTCGACGGCATCGACCTGGACTGGGAGTACCCCAACTCCTGCGGTCTCACCTGCGACACCAGCGGCCCGGCCTCGATCAAGAACATGATGCAGGCCATGCGCGCCAAGTTCGGTCCGAACAACCTGCTCACCGCGGCCATCACCGCCGACGGCTCCAGCGGCGGCCGGCTCGACGCGGCCGACTACGGCGGCGCGGCGCAGTACATCAACTGGTACGACGTGATGACGTACGACTACTTCGGCACCTGGGCCGCGCAGGGTCCGACGGCCCCGCACTCCCCGCTGACCTCGTACCCCGGCATTCCCGCGCAGGGCTTCAACTCGGCGGACGCGATCGCCAAGCTGAAGGCCAAGGGCGTCCCGGCCTCCAAGCTGCTGCTCGGCATCGGCTTCTACGGCCGCGGCTGGACCGGCGTCACCCAGTCCGCCCCCGGCGGCACCGCGACCGGCCCGGCGGCCGGCGTCGAGCCGGGCAACCAGTACTACAAGGTCCTGAAGACCACCTGCCCGGCCACCGGCACGGTCGCGGGCACGGCATACGCGCACTGCGGCACCGACTGGTGGAGCTACGACACCCCCGCGACCGTCGGCACCAAGATGGCGTGGGCCAAGAACCAGGGTCTGGGCGGCGCGTTCTTCTGGGAGTTCAACGGCGACACCGTCAACGGCGAACTCGTGAACGCGATCAGCAACGGCCTGAAGTAACCCCGGGGACGACCACGGGTGTGACCACGCAGCCTGCCCGCCCCGACCAGGGGCGGGCAGGCCGCGTCCCGGCTGCCGGGGACGCCACCACGTCCCACATCCGGGGAGGGGAGGGGGAAGTGTCCGCGGATCGAAGACGCTCTGGGCGGTGCCCAGTGAATACCCGCATACAGACCGCTTCCTCGGCGAGTTCAGGGAACTGCAGCAGGAAGATCCCGATGGCCCCTCGCTGATCGCTGATCGCTGCCGTGCGCAGTGCAAGCGCCCCGCACGAAGAAGACCTCGTGCGATATCTGAGTGCTGGCAGCGTGGTCGCAGCGACTGCACGACTCCTTCGACCTCGCCGCCACAATCATCACCATGCGCAGCCTGATCCGGCGGTCTTCGACGACTCACCGCTGGGACGAATGCCCGAACGGCCGACCGTGATCTTCGGCCCCGCCCCCGTCACTTCGGCAGATCGGTGGCGAGGAAGGGGGCAAGGAGCGCGAACAGTGCGTCGGGACGGTCGAGGGGGATGATGTGGCCGCAGTCCTGGAGATGGTGTCCGACCAGGTCATCGGCGATGGGACGGAGTTGGCGTTCGAGCCCGGTGCCGACGGGGTGAGAGCCGATTGCCATCGTGGGCATGGTCAACCGAGCCCTCGCGACGGCGTCCTGGATCTGCTGCGCGCTGGTGGGCAGGGCCCGGTAGTAGGAGAACGCGCAGCGAAGGGCCTCGCTCCCGGTGTAAGCCTGAACGAAGGCCGCACGGATGTCGTCGGGTACTCCTCGCCCGAGCGTGCCCGAGTCGAGGAACCAGTCGATGTATGGGGCCTCGTTGCCGGCCAGGACGGTCTCAGCGAGGCCGGGGACGGCGTGGAAACCGAACCACCACGGGGCACCGCCCGCGATGACGTGCTCTGCTCCGGGCAGGCGGCCGAGCAGCGCTTCCATCACGACCAGGCGCCGGACAAGGCCGGGCCGGCGCAGCGCGAGTAGGACGGCGGGGGCGCTGCCCGCGTCGATGCCGACCACTGCTGCCGAGGGTTCGCCGAGTGCGTGGAGCAGCCCTTCGGCGTCAGCGGCGAGGGTGCCTGCGTCGTAACCGTCCACGGCACGTGTGCTGGCCCCGAAGCCCCGCAGGTCCGGAGCGATGACCCGGTACTGCCCCGCCAGTCGGCCCATGATGCCGCTCCAGAGTTGCCAGGTGTGCGGGAATCCGTGCAGCAGGAGAACCGCAGGTCCCTCCCCGGCGATGGCGACGTTGAGCTGGACACGGTTCGTCGTGACGCGACGCAGGTGGTGTGCGGTGGCGACGGGCATGGTAGCTCCCCCGGCTGGTTACCATCGGTGACCATGGAACGATAGGTAACTGTTCGACCGCTGCCTAGACGGCACTTTCAGGGAAGGTGGTGAGCCACAGGTGACCACCCGAGGCGCCCGGGCCGCCGGTCGCGGGGTGCTTGGCGATCTGTTCGATCCCCAGTGCCCGACGCGGCAGTTGCTGGACCGCATCGGCACGAAGTGGACGTCCATGGCCGTCAAGACGCTCGCCGATGCCGCACCGGACGAGGTGCGTTTTGCGGAGCTGAGACGCAGGATGCCCGGCGTATCGCAGAAGATGCTGTCCGTGACACTGCGAAGCCTGACCCGCGACGGGCTGGTGTCGCGCCGGGTCGAACCGACCGTGCCGCCGCGGGTCTTCTACCGACTCACCGGACTCGGGCTGTCCCTGGAAGCCGTGCTTGCGGGGCTGCGGACCTGGGCGGAGGAGCATATGGCCGAGATCGATCGTGCCAACGAAGTCAACGACCACGAGGCCGATGAGGGATAGGCGAGGCGGTTCCACGCTCGGTACTGGTGGCTCGGGTACTCGATGCAGCCGGCGTCGCGGTCCTGCTACCCGTAGGAGAAGGGATGTCATTCGCGCAGTGGCAGGTGACGAAGGGAGCTCACGTGGCGATCTCGCGTGCTGCGGGGCCGTAGGTGCTGAGGCGGGCGCATCCGTCAGGACGCCCAGCTGAGCCGGCCGTCTACGAAGGCCGGCAGAGACGTGGGCATCTCGTCGGTGACCCGCCCTCCGCCGCTTTCCTCCAATTCCGCGGCCACACCCATATCGGGGGCAAAGCCCCTCTACGTCCGTACCTGAAGCCCCACCAGTCACACCTCGCGGAGCTCCAGGTCTATTGTCCCGAGCGAATGCGGAGGTTGGCGGCGTAAGTGGCGGGCTTACGCCTCGCCCGCCCCGGCGATGCGTCGAGCCGCATCATCTGCCACCTCGCTCCACACGGTCAAACCCTCCGATTCGAATGCCTCCAAGAGAGCCTTTCGGACTTCATTCAGAGGGTGACCCGTGTGGGTTCGGCGCACATCCGCAACGGCTCTCTGAAACTTCTCCAGGTGCTCTTCGACGCGAGGCATGTCCTTATCGTATTCGACGGGATCAGTCATTCACATCACCACCAATCGGAGTCAGTGCTCTACGGCGATCAAAAATCTCTGCGGTAAATCTGCTCCAAGTGCTTCATGGCCTCTGGACCAAAGATGTGCTCGACTCTCCCGCTTACCTCGTCGGTGACGCGAGTGGTTATATGCCCTTCCGTGAGCAGACTTTCGTAGGTGCACTTACACATGTTGAAGATCAGGATGGATGGACGATCGCCGGGAGCCGTGCGGCTCCCGCCAAACGTTGCCGCAGCGCTGAGGGTGTCCGAGTCGCCGGGGCTCACCTGGTATGTGAACAGATTTCCCGGCTGTCCCACGGATCCGCCGGCAGAATTCTCCCGAGCCGCCGCACCGCTCAACCCGTTGGTCTCGATGTTGTCGGCATGAGATGAACTCGTCCCATGCACGAAGTCCATCGACTCCTTGCAGTTGTGCACGAGGACCGGCGCAGTCCCCGCCAGCACATAGTACGTGTGCAGGTCATCGACTGTGAGGTTGTGGACCCGCTTGTGCTGGGTCCACGCGCGCACGGCGCCCACCTGCGTGTAGGAGCCGTTACCGGTCTGCAGCAGCATTCCGGGGACGATTTCCTTGGCGTAGAGCCACTTGCCGAGTTCGGGCGCCCAGAACGGGTGATTGTCCGTCGCGACGACCTTGCCCGGATTTCCGCCGGGGTTGGTGACGGTGATCTCGACCAGCTTCTTCTCGCCCTCACCGGTGATCAGCGCGGTGACTGTGCGCGGCCCGGTTTCGCCGGTCACCGGGTCGGTGGCGGTGACGCTGTCTCCGACGCGTACCTGTTCGATGGCCTTGTGGTTGCCGTCGGCCATCATGACCATGGTGTCCGGCGTGAAACTGTTGCCGGTGCCGCAGCCGCTCGATCCGTTGTCGGCGGCTTTGGGGGCGGGTCCGCTGTCGGCCGGTTTTGGTGCGGGCGGGCTGTCCGCTGCTTTCGGTACGGGTGCGGTGTCGGCTGCTTTGGCCGTGGTCGCCGCATCGGCGGCGTTGTTGGCGGTCTTGGCGGCCTGGGCGGCGTCGAGTGCCTTGTTGCCGTACTTGGCTGCGTTCGCCGCGTAGCCCGCGCCCGGGATGGCCGAGGCGGCGGAGAGGCCGGCGTTGACGTAGTCGCCTTCCGCTGCGTACCAGCCCGCGTTGGCCAGGTCGCCGACCTCGCCGACGACCGGGACCATGCCGACGACGTCGAGGGTGGTGTGGCCGATCGTCTTCCAGGACGGCATCTTCGGCCACTTGCCGGTCGGGTCGGTGAGCTTGACCGGGTTGTTGTGGGTGTAGGTGTAGGCGGCGAGGTTGCGCGGCTCGGCGATGCCGCCGGCCATGCTCCCATCGAGATAGTCGGGCAGCACCGGGTCGGTACTCGCCCAGAGCTGGGTCCGCGGGTTGTAGTAGCGGGCTCCGTAGTAGTAGAGCCCGGTCTCCACGTCGAGTTCCTTGCCGGTGAACTGGTAGGGCGTGTCCGCCTGTCCTGTCCGTTCTTCCACCCAGGTTTCGCCGTACGGGAAGTACTCGAGGTGCTCGGTGACCTTGCCCTGCTTGTCGGTGACAAAGCCGGAGGAGCCGATGTGGTCGGCGTGGAAGAACTGCTGAGAGTCCTCGGGGCCGGTGGTCTCGACGGTCTTGGTCGTGACGCGGCTGTCGCCGACGAAGACGTGCTTGTAGCCGGTGGTGTCGCGTTCGCTGTAGTAGCGGTTCGGGTACAGCGAGAGTCCGTCATCGCTCCGTTTGACGAGGCGGTCGCCCTTGTCGTCGTAGACGTACGAGACGGTGGCACCGGCACAGCCGCTCGGGTCCTGTGTGAGGGTGCCGGTCGCTGTGTCCTGGTTGCAGACGAGGCGATTCTCCTCGTCCCACACGTACTGCCGGCGCTTGTCGGCGACGGCCGTGTTGATCGTGCTCGTCAGATTGCCGTTGGCGTCGTAGGCATGGTCGATCGGACCGACTTCGGTCGGGGCATGCGGCCTGGCTCCGTCGTATGCGTACGTGTAGTCGTAGGTGGTGCTGTCCTGGACGTCGTTCGGGTTGGACGGGTCCTCGACCGGTTCGATGGGCCCGGTTCCGCCGCCCGGGGAGGTCGGGAAGGCCGGCGTGCCACCGGTGACCTCGTGGGTCTGCGACTTGCGCGTCGTGTTGTGGATCGAGTCGTAGACCAGGCTCAGGGTGTACTTGTTGACCGCGTTGTTCTTGTCCGTGTACTGGCCGGACGCGGAGGTGAGCCGGTACTGGTCGTCGTATCCGTAGGTCTGGCTGCTCGGGCCGCCGATGTCCCCGCCCTGCGGCGCGTTGTTCGCCAGCGAGGTGATGTTGCCGATCTTGTCGTACGTGTAGCCCAGGTTCTGGAACGCGGTCTCGCCCGGCGCCACGGACTTCAGCGCTCCGAGTCGGCGGTCCTCGGTGTCGTAGGTGTACGTCGTGCGGACCCCATTGCCGGTCTGCTGGAGAATCTTCTGACCGAACTTGTCGTAGTCGACCCGGTCCAGGTACGTGTAGCCGGTGCCGCCCTTCGATCCGGTGGCCCGGCTGACTTGGCCACCCGAGTCGTAGTCGTAGGTCAAGACCTCGCCGTCGGGATAGGTCATCTGCAGCACACGGTTGAAAGCGTCGTAGCGCCAGGAGGTGGAGTAGGTGCGCGGAGCGTCGCGGACCGCGGTGATCGTGCGGGTCTCCTCGACCACCTCGCCCAGTGGCCCATAGGCGCGCTTCACAGTTCCCGCCGCGTCGTTGACCTCGGTGACGCGCGAGGCCGCGTTGTCCGGCGCGCCGGGGGCTCCGTACTCGTAGGAGACGTCGTTCTGCGGGAACGTCGGGTAGCGGATGGCCTTCAGCCGCGAGTACTCGTAGTCGTACTCGACGGCCTTCGCCGCTGCCCGAAGGTTCGCGGTGATCTTCGCCGTGACGTTCCCGGCGAGGTCGTAGCGGGTCTCGGAGCGCCCAGCGTCCGGGCTGTCGAACGAAACGCGGCGTCCGAGTGCGTCGTAGCCCGCGCGCGTGACGTTGTTCAGGTCGTCGGTGATCGTCGTGACCTGACCCATGGCGTCGTACGCGTAGCTGGTCCAGATCTGCGAGGAGCCGTTGAACTCCTTCACCGAGGTGGTGGCGCCTCGGACGTCGGTGTAGGTACGGCGCTCCTTGCCGTTGCCGTCGGTCACCGTCCGCTCGAAGCGGGTCGTGCCCGCCCGGTCCTCGCCGAAGCCGTAGACGGTGCTGGTAGTGACGCCGTCCGGTTGCACGGTCCTCACCGAGCGGTCCAGGACGTCGAAGGTCTCCTTCGTGGGTGCCACGGAGTCGAATGAGGCGTCGAACGTGGTGTTCGCGGCTCCCTTGTCCTCGGTCACCGGGTAGTACTTCTCGACGGCGCGGCCGAGGTGGTCGAACTTCAGCCGGCCCGAGACCGTCATCACCTGGGTGGGCGCGGCCCCGGGCGAGGCGGACACCGAGGCGTCCTTCTTGGTCTGCAGGACACGCCCCAGGCCGTCGGTGAAGGTGACGGTGTCGATGGTGTCGTCGCGTACGCCTGAGGAGGCACGGTCGAGGTGCTTGGTCGTGGCGTACGGGACGGTGGCCTCGGGGTGGTAGCCGAAGGCGATCGTTGCCCGGTCGCCGTCCTTCTCATAAGGCCCGGTCACCTTCTCGAGTCGGCCGACGCTGTCGTAGGACATCCGGACTGGCTGGCCGTTGTGGTCGGTGTTCCGCTCGGGCCGGCCGTACTTGAGGTCGTACGCCGTGAAGGAGCGGTAGCCGAAGCTGTCCTCGACGGACTCGACGTGTACGCCGACCGTGATGTCGTAGCCGTACTCCAGTTTGTAGCGCTGCCCCTTCGCGTTCGCAGGACCGGTCACCGACTTCAGGTTGCCGTCCGGGTGGTACGTCAGGTCGGAGACGGCCGGGGTGTCGTCGTCGAGGTACTCGCGTACCTGGCTCACTGCGCCGGTCGCGCAGTCGACGGTGGCTTCGCGGTGGCGCAGGAGTATGCCGGTGGCCGCGGCCTTCTGCCGTATCGCGTTGGCGGTGCCGACGAGGTGACGGTCCCGGCACCGGGTGTCGGACCCGCTGTACGCGTAGAGGGTTTCCACGTCGTCCGCTGCGCCCTCGTCGCCCACGTCGAAGGCGCGGGTGACGTTGCCGTACTCGTCGTAGGAAAGGTCGGTGAAGGTGGACTTACCCTCTGCGGCCTCGCCTTCGAAGGACTTGCCCTCGACGCGGGTGAGCTGCGCGAAGACAGAGGCGGTCCGGCTCTTCGGGTCGGCTTCGTCGCCCGTGGAGGTGTCGAGCAGCCGGTAGGTGTTGAGTGTCTCGCGGTACGGGCGGCCGGCGCCGTCCTCGGTCAGCGTACGGGTGAGCAGGCCGCGACTCACGTATCCGTCGGTGCGGAACTCGTCGGTCACCGTGCGCCGGACGGCGTCGTCCGTACCGGGGTCGCGGTCCTCGGTGACCACGCGGCCGAAGCCGAGGAACTCGCGCTCCAGTCGGTCGTAGCGGCCCTGCTCGTAGCGGAAGGTGGTCAGCCGCGTGTCGGTGCCGTCACCCGCGAGCCCGTCGAACACCGAGGTGCGGGACAGCACCCAGCGGCTCTCCGGCATGGCGGTGGTGTTTCCCGTCCGGGTGTAGTCCAGGTCGATACGGGCGCCCATCGGCCGGCTGACGGAGCGCAGCAGGTTGGTCCGACCGGTCTTGTTGACCGCGACGAGGAGTTCATTGTCCCGGGTCGACTTGACGTGGTCCGCACGGCCGTCGCCATTGACGTCGCGCAGGCTGGTCTCGGCCCGGCTGATGCCGGTGGACGCGTTGGCACCGGGGTTGAAGACGAAGACGCCGACGGGAGTGGGCAGGCCGACGGTGAAGTAGACGCCCCCGCCGAGACTGGCGTTCTTGTCCACGGCGATCTCGGGGTAGCTGCCGCGGAAGGGGGTGGGCGCGGTGAAGCCGGTGCCGGTGTTGACCGCGACCTTGATCGCGTTGGCTCCGTCGGTGAAGACCCGGTCGGTGAGGCCGTCGCCGTTGACGTCCGTCATGCTCGCGTTGGTGAACGAGGTTCCCAGCTCGGCGGAGACACCGCCGGCGAAGCCGTAGCGGTCGACGTTGAACCCGAGGTTGACGCCGACGTTGCGGGTGGAGGCGTCGTTGATCGGTCCGCCCGACCAGGGTTCGCGGGCGGCGAAGGAGTAGCCGAGGTTCAGCTGCGCGTCCCCGTTGCCGAACACCTTGTCCGGCAGCCCGTCCCCGTTGATGTCGATCAGGTCGACGCGGACGTCGGTCTCACCGCCGCCGAGGCTGCCGCCGATGCCGAGCGACGGCTGGACCGCGCCGGTGGTGGCGGTGTTGGCGCTCATGCCCGCGTCGGGCGCGGCCATGCCCCGTGCGCTGGCAATGGTGGCGGACTCGCTGCCCGCGGAGTACGACACGTTGCCAGAGACGTTGTCCGCCTCGCGGACGTTGCCGCCGAGAGAGCCTCGCGTGGTGCCGAGCGCGCCTGTCATGTCGGAGAACTGGATCTCTTTGGCGCCCACGACGTCGGGGTAGCCGTCGCCGTTGAGGTCGAGGTAGTCGACGGAACCCGCGGTGATCCCGCCGACCGCGGTGCCGCCGAACGGGCCCGCCGCGAGGGTGGCCGACACCTGGCCGGTGACGCCGCGGCGCATCACCGTCCGGTCGCCCGCCACGTCGGCGTCGGTGACGATGTCGATGGTGTCTGCGCCGAGACGGGAACTGGTCGCCATCGCGGAGGTGACCCAGGAGGACTCGTCCTGAGCGGCCCAGCCGCCCTTGGCGGGAACGGGGGCGAACACTGCCAGCCGCGGCATGGTGAGCCGGGGATTCGCGGCGAAAGGCGCGACGTCCGCTTCCTTGGGCTCCTTCGGAAGCGCGTCCTTGAAGCTCTGGTCCAGCGTGAGTTCGGCCTGCTTGAGCGGTTGGGTGGCGCGGTCGCGGTTGCCTTGGTAGCCGATCACACCCCAGCCGCGGTAGGGCTGGGCGAAGGCTCCCTGTCCGACGGAGGCGTGCATGGCGCTGGGTGCCGGGGTGAAGGTCGGCCAGCTCGAGGTCACGTCGTAGGTGACCGACGCGGATTGCTCGACGAGCAGTCCGAGCAGTCCGGTCTCCGTCGTGGAGTAGTCGATGTAGAGCTCGTCGCCGGCGGTGACCGGCACGGTCAGGTCCAGGTTCGGGCCACCGAAGGGGGAGGTGTCCTTGGCCTGGAAGATCCGCTTGCCGAGCAGCTGCCCGCCGCGCTTCTTCACCGTCAAGGCGATCTTGGCGTCACCGAGGAGATTGAAGTTGAAGGAGACCTTCGGCCGCACCTTCAACTGGCCGGTCTTGGTCGCCTTGTAGGACTGCTGCGGCGCAGTGAGGGTGTCCGCCGGGAACATCGCCATGTCGTACGGCGGGTTGATCACCAGCGTGGGATCGCCCTTGGCGTCGACAACCGACTCGACCCCCTGCGCGGCCGTGTAGTGCGCCTTCGGCGCCCAGCTCACCGCAGAGGCGTCGATCGGGGAGTCGGTCTTCAGCCTCCACGACATCTTCTCGAACGTGGTGACCGGAATGCTGAGGTCGATCGCGGTGGTGCCCGTCGACGCGGCGGGCAGGACCTTGCGGAACACCTCCGTGGGGGAGTGGACGCCGTTGCCCTTCTCGATCACGACGGTCACGTCGTCCGAGGTCGCCTTGGACTTGACCACGTCACCGGTCAGCCGCAGTGTGCCGTTCACCGGCACGGTCACCAGGGACGGCCTCCCGCCGTAGGTGAAGTCGGACGACGCGCGGAACACGGTGTTCGCCAAGCCGTTCGCGTCCGTGCCGGCCGGCAGGTTGGTGTAGGTGATCGCCGGGTCCCACGCCACAGTGTCGTACGTGCCGTCCAGAATGGACTGTGTGCGGAAGTAGAGCGCGTCGCCCTTCTTCACCGGGATCGAAGCGACATTGCCCGGAGTGAACTGGCTGTGGTCGTCGGGGCCGATCCGCTGCGCCCAGAGTTCGGCGTCCTTGTGCTGGATGGTGACCCGCACGCCGTCGGCCTTGGTGTAGGCCGCGCGGGCCTGAGAGGGGTCCTGTGTCAGCTGCACGCTGCCTTCCACACGGACGTTGCCGTCGAACGGCGCGACCCAGCGGCGCACGGTGTCCAGGAGAGGCGAGTTGTCGACCTGCTGGTTGAACTGCGCGGTCTGGTCGCCGACGATCTGGCCGGTCACCTCGCCGCTGCCGATCGGCACCGGGGTGCGGGTGGATTCCGCGCTGTAGGCGGGTTGCCCGTTCGCGTCGAGGTAGCCGAACAGCACGCCGCCGTTGTTCACCAGGTCGGCGATGCCGTCGCCGTTGACGTCGCTGAAGAACCGGTCCGAGGTGGTCGTGGTGCCCACGAAGTCCAGTTGGGCCGAGGTGGTGAGGACGTACGACTCGATGCCGATGGTGCCGGACAGCGTGCGCTCGGTCGAGATTCCCGGGAGGTTGGTGAGCTTGATCGGTGTGTCGCCGAACTTCGGCTCACCGTCTGGGGTGGCCAGATTCGGCCGGTAGAACACGTCCTTGTTCTTGCGGAACACCTTGTCCGGCAGGTTGTCGCCGTTCACGTCGACCAGCGCCGACAGGCCGTCGTTCTGGCCCGCGCTGAACCCGACCTTCAGCCCGACGGAACCCTCCTTGGTCGTCAGCCCCTGCACGTTGTAGCCCGCGAACAGGTGCGCGCCGAAGCCGACCGACGTGTTCGCCGAGATCGCGCTGGCCTCGCCTTCGCGGATGTTCACCCCGAGGTCGTCGTCCGGTACCGACCAACCCGTGGCGTCGGCGAAGGCGTTGTAGTGGCCCGACTGGTCGCGCACGTCGTCGAAGTAGTCGAACGTGTGGGTGTTGAACAGCTGGTTGTTCTCGCTGAACTGCGACACCGAGGTGAGCAGCGTCTTGGCGAACGCGCCGGTCCGGTAGTTCAGTTCGTAGGCACGGATCAGCTGGTCGTCGAGCTTGACCTCGACGCGCCTCAGCAGGTCGGCGGTGACTTTCTTGAAGCCGTACTTGGCGTCGATCCGCACGTCCGGCCGACGGGACTCGCCGCGCTCGCGGTCCCGGATGAACGTGACCGAGTACCTGCCGTCGGTGTCACCGCGGCCGGTGTAGGTGATCTTCTGCGGGTACAGGTCGCTGCCGGCAACGGTGGAGCCCGCGGTGCCGCCGTCGGCCACCTTGGCGTACCGGTAGCGCATGACGTTGTCGTTGCCGTCGCGGATCTCCCGCGCCGCCCAGGTGGCGACGCGCCCCTTGCCGTCGGCCAGGGTGCTGTCAGCCGTACCGCCGAAGAGCGTGCGGACACCCTGCTTGTCGGTGACCTCCCACCAGTAGTTCGTGGGGCTGTCGCCGTGGCGCACGATCCGGTCGAACGAGCCCTCCACCCGGGAGTGGAACACCTTCTCCGAAGTGCGCGCCTGTAACACGCTCCGGTGCGCTACCGGGGTCAGCTGCTCGCCGTTGAGCAGGTAGGTCTCGGTCTCAAGGCCGGCGTCGTAGCGCGGCACCCCCCACCGTGTGTCGACCGTGACCATCGGGGTGGCGAGGTCCCACCCGACGCCGAGCCACCCGTTCGTCCCCGAGGAGTTGTAGGTGACGGCCAGACTCGGCTCCAGACCCGCGCGACCCTTCGGCACCTCCAGCGGGTACGACAACCGCGCGTCACCGTTGTTGTTCGCCGAGGGTGCCCGGATCAGGTTCACCCCGGAGCCGGGGTCGGCCGCCTTGATGTCCTTGATCTGGTTCGGGTTGAACGACGTCCCCTCCGGCCCCTCCGGCCCGGTGACCGCCGACCCGGCGTCCGGCACCGTCGCGGTGGCGCTGCGGAGTAACTCGGGGGATGTCAGCCCGGTCATGGTGAGCACCATGGCCAGGATGACGGTCACGCCCGTCCGGCCTCGGACCACGCGCTGGACAGTCATCAAAGAGCCCCCGTACCGCCGGACATCCCCGAAGCACGGGTCATCCGACGACCCCCGCCCCCTGTATTACCGAACGGTAGATTGCGAGCCGGGTTGTTCGTACAGGCTTTCTGGACAAGGGCAGCCCATGTGGTAACGATCCGGCAACGGGGGTCTGGTCGGTCCGAGGGGGGCGGTGGTCCCGGCCGTACCTCGACCGGGGTGCCCGGCGGGCTGGACTTGGCTGCGTTGTCCAGCAGGTTCGACAGCAGCCGGGCGAGCCGTGCCCGGACTCCCGGCCGGACCGCGTACGCCTTCGGGCCCCGGTCAGAAGTCGGGCAGTGGCGGTCTGGACGGCCTTCCCGCAAGCAGGGTGCTCAGGCCTGGCCGAAGGCGATCAGCATGCCGTCCTGGGCGGGACCAAGCGATCTCGCGTGCGTGCGCTGTCCCGGCAGCGGCATGGGCCCGTGACCCGGTTGAGGCGCGTGCCGGGTCCGCAGACTCGTCCCGGGTCAGGGATGTGGTGGGTGGGAGCGGCGTTGGTCGCTTTCGTCACGGAGGTCTTCGGTGCGGCGGGTCAGGTCGGCGACGCGCTTGGCCAGGTCGGGGCGGGGGGTGAGGTGGGGATGGGTGCGTGCGAGTGGTTCGAGGAGCTGGGTGGGGTCGCTGTGGGCGAGCGCTGCGGAGAGGTCGGCCCGCGTGTCTGGGGGCAGGGTGTCGAGGGCGGTGATCTGTCCGGCGAGTTGGCGCAGATCGGCGGCGCTTGAGCGGGCCCAGGACGTGACGGTGCGGTCGGCGGCGCGGCGGTCACGGGTGGTCTGGACGCGTTGTTCTCCGGTGGTTCCGGGGTTGCCGGGGCGTACGCGGAGGTAGCGGCGTTCGGCGGCTTGGCGGCTGGTGACGCCGAGAGGGTGGGCGAGATCGGCCCAGCTCGCGCCGGCGTCGCGGGCGGCCTCGATGAATCGGGGTTCCCATGCGGCGAGCTGTTCGCGCAGCCCACGCAGGAGGAGGAGGGCGGCGAGTGCTTCCTCCGGGGAGTCGTGAGGTGGCGTGTCGGGGGTGGTCGCGGACCTTGCTGCCCGTACGGCTTCGTCGATCGCGGCCAGGGCGGCGAGGGCTGCGGGGAAGGTGATCGGTCGGTCGGCTCCTGTCACAGCATCACGCCCTCTTCGTCGTGTCGTCCATTCGTTGACATCTCACTTGTCGTCGTTCGGATGACATGTTACAACGGAGGCAGATGCAGCGCATTGGCAGTCACTGCCTGATCCCACTGGAGGTGTTTCGCGATGTTGATGCGCACTGACCCGTTCCGCGAGCTCGACCGCCTCACCCAGCAGATGCTGGGTGCGACCGGCACCTGGTCACGGCCTTCCGCGGTACCGATGGACGCCTACCGTGAGGGTGACGTCTACGTCATCGCCCTCGACCTGCCCGGCGTCGCGCTGGACGCGATCGACATCGACGTCGAGCGGAACATGCTGACGGTCAAGGCCGAGCGCCGCCCCGTCGCGAAGGCCGACGACGTCCAGATGGAGCTGTCCGAGCGTCCCCTCGGCGTCTTCTCCCGGCAGCTGATGCTGGCCGACACCCTCGACACCGAGAAGATCACGGCCGACTACGAGGCGGGCGTGCTCACGCTGCGCATCCCGATCGCCGAGCGCGCCAAGCCCCGCAAGATCACGATCGGCCGGGGTGACGACCGCAAGCAGATCAGCGGCTGAACCGTAGGAAAGACCGGGAGCGGAGGGCGGAAGCCTTTCCCCCTCCTCCGTCCTCCGCTCCCCGCATCCACGTATGCGACAGGGGGTCGTGATGAGACTGCGCTGGCAGACATTCCTCGACAAGGTCCAAGAGCGCGGCGACTACAGCTCGCCGCAGGAGGCCGAACGCGCCGCCCGCACCGTGCTGGCGCTGCTCGGCGCCCATCTGGTCGGTGACGTGCGGGCCGCACTGGCCGCCCGACTGCCGGAGACCTTTGCCCTGGTGCTCCTCAACCCGCTCCAGGCCACCGAGCCTCTCTCACCAGAGCGCTTCGTACGCGCGACGGCCGCCTGGATCGAAGGAGCCACTGAACGGACAGCGGCCTGGGACGTCAGCGCCGTCCTCAGCGTCGCCGCCGACGCGGCCGGCGAGGAACTGACCGCCCAGATACTCCTACAGCTCCCACCCGGCTACGACCTCCTCTTCGGCCGGCCGCTCCACCCACGGTGAGCCGGCAGCCCCTCAACGTGTTCGCTCCCCCGGTCCCACGGGCCGGGCCCGAAGAGAACGGCGATCTCCACCGGCATGACTCTTCAGACCGAGACCGCGACAACACCCGCCCACGGCGGCATCACCACCGAGGCGCCCTACTCCCGGATGCTCGAGCGTGTGCGCTACGAAGGCGCCTACCCCACCCTCGAACGCGCCGACGAAGCCGTCCACCACGTACTCGCCGCGCTGGGACGACAGCTCGTCGGCGACGAACGCGTCGACCTCGCCGCACGCCTCCCCGTCGAGGCCGCCCTCGTGCTCACCGCCCAGGTCCCCGCCGTCACACCCCTCACCGGATGGGAGTTCGTCAAGGACCTTGCCGAGCGCACCGGCAGCACGCCCGCCGGCGCCCGCTGGAACGTCGGCGCCGTCCTCGCCGCCGTATCCCAACTCGCAGGACCCGAACTCCTCGACCGCATCATCAACCAACTCCCCTCCGGCTACGCCCTCCTCTTCGGCAGAGCCGAACTCCAGCAGTCACGGCGCAGGACCGCCTCTTTCTGAACCGTCCCCCGCATGAGCACCTCGACCTCGACCGCGCCACCGGAGCTTCGGCCGGCCCCTGGCAGGCCGGCCGTCATAGCGACCTTGGTCACGCGGCGTGCTTCTCTGGTGGGAAGACGGTGACGGCCCTTCTCGCCGAGTGGGACGACCGGTTGAGGCGACAGGGTGACCCGTGAATAGGTTCGGCTCTCATGTCGAAGACGGCCGGCCGGTGATGACGTCGCCACGCTGGTGGAGTCCGGGCAGAGCAATCAGATGTCCCTGACGGTGGTAACCGGGGGCGCTGTCATCACCGGCCGGCTGGGCGGAGGCGGTCGCGGCGGTGGCCCAGGTGTCGGCGATACCGATGCGGGTGACCACGCCGTACTCGCCGGAGAAGCGGATCAGGCGGCGGCGCAGGGTCGTGATGCCCGTGACCCCGAGGGTGTGGGGGTGGGCGAGTTCCTCGTACGTCCGGGGCCGTCCCTCCCGGGTGGTGACCAGGTGTGACTGAGCGCCGGACTTGGCTCGGTGGGACGACTCCAATGCTCAACCTGCGGCGCACGTCAGAAGGTTGGCTCAAAGAGATGTGTCCTCACCCACGCGCTGATCCTGATCTTTCTGGACTTGCTGACTTCGCGGCTCGCTCCTCGGCGACCGTGGGGTTCGTCGGGCCGGCCTTGTCCGATCAGAAGGACTCCCGGTCCCGGAGAGCCGCAGGGTCCGATCGGGCTTCCTGAAGGACGAGGGCTCGACGGCAGCTCAAAAACGCGCGCCCCTCGGGGCTCACTGCCCGTGCAGGCCCCACTTGTCGAGCCCCGAGTACACAAGTGCCACGCGGCGCACGCGGCCGGAGAGGCATTCCGCCTCGCCGTTGTGCAGCGCCACCAGCGAGTCCGAGCCCCGCCACCATGTGTCGACGATGCCCTGTACCTCTTCCACCGGCTCGAAGTCGTCCAGCGAGAGGCCCTCGACCTCGTCGCCGTGCAGTCTGGTGACCTGCTTGGCCCACTGGGAGGCGTGGTGGGTGAGCGCAAGCGATTCCACCCAGCCCTCGACAGATGCGTGCAGCGGAGCCCACGTGTCGCCCCACAGGCCGAACTCGCCGTTCGGGCCGATCATGAAGGAGAAGGCGACCGACGCCCGCGGTTCGCCGCCCACGAACCACCACCCGCCCCCGTGGGAGGGCTCGGGCACATCGGCGTAGAGGTAGCGGGGACCGCACTCGTACACCGGCGCCGGAGGGAGGACCAGGCCGCCCCAGCGCTCCTGGTACGCCACTGCCCGGTCGATGACCTCCCCAGGCACTCCCAGCGCGAGCCACCGCTCTCGGTACGGCTCCAGGGGCGTGGCGTCCGCCCTGACACCGTGGCTCGCGACGAAGGACCGCGCGCGCCGGGATAGTCCCTCGGGTATGGCGTCGCCGTGCAGGTGCAGGTTCATGATCACGACGTTACCCCCGTAGGACTGAGCGTTTTCCGCGCTCAAGGCACTGTGGCCGCCGGCGGCGGCTGCCACTGAGCACGACCCTGATACGGCCGGACAGCTCCCGTGCCCATTGGACGGATCCGGTGCTGAGCGACACCGATGGTGGCCGTGCACCGTACCCGACACCGGTGGATGACTCTTCGGCACAAGCACGAGCTGCATGGCCGAGGACCGAGACCGGTCGCTTGTCGCTCAGAGTGAGGAGGTGCAGGGGTGGTCGCACGGTTCGGGCTCGTCGGGTGGGCATGCGGCGAACGCAGCGCAGGAGTCCCGGTTCATCGGATCCGGCGGCGGCGGTCCTCCAGGGCAGGGCGTCCATGGCGTGCGCGCGTTCGTCGGTGGTGAAGGTGCCGATGGTCTGGTGGAGGTCCTCGGGGGCGGGTTCGTCCGGTGAGGCAGAGCCAGCCGATCGCTGCGGTCAGACGGACGTCGGGGGCCTGTGTCCCGTCTACCCATATCACCCAGTCCACCTGGGCCTGAGCACCCGGAACGTCCTCGAACCGCCGGTGCAGACCCGTCGGTGCAGACCCGCCACTGCGCCCGGGCTGATGCCCAGCCCCTCCGCGATCTGAGGGGGTCGGGACTCCTGAAGATAGAGCTTCACCTGCTGGTAGTTGATCGTGGCTCCGTAGTCCTGGGCCAGGCGCTCGTGGATCACTCTTCCCTTGAGCAGGATCTCGGACCTGAGCATGCGTCGATCAGCGGCGCGATCTGGCTCACCACCCGTCGAGGTTGCTGACCCGCTACTTCTCCCTCGGCGGCGCGACCGAAGCGAGGTCCTGGAGGTACTTGTCGACCGGCCGGCGGTTCAGCCCGGTCACCTTCGTGATCTCCCGCAGGCTCATTGCACCGGACTTGTACAGCGATCGGAACCGCCTCAACTCCAGTCAGCGCTGCGGATCCAAGACCACCGTCAGCCGCCCTGCTGCCACCCCGAACCGCGGAAAGCAGCCACGCGGCCCCCACCCCATCACCCCACCGAAACGGTGCGCTTTCATCCGTACGAGGTGGTGCCGTCACCCTGTACGCCGGCACGTGCACCTCGGAGCCCTCCCAGAGCGACATGAGGAGCTCGACCGCATCCGTGTCCGGCTGGACACGGTCCTGGCTGATCGTCCCGCAGGCCACGTCCAACTGGTCCGTCCCTCCGCGCACTGGCACCTGCTACGGCGAGCCCGACGACGCGCCGCCCAGCGACGCCGCCCGGCGGAGCCGGGCTCGTTTCCCCGTACCCGTGTCCTGGTGGCTCTGGAGTTCCTCGTCTGCCTGGACGAGCACAGCCTCGACCTGGGCGGACTTCGGCAAGACGGCCTCGAGCGCTGGCTGGACGCGGGCAACACTCGCACCTATGCGATCCGCGACTTTCTGTCCTGGACCACCAGCCGCGGCATCATCAAGGCTTCTCCACCAGCTGGCGGAAGCACCCCACACCGGGTTGCCCTCACCCGCACCAACCGCGGCGAACCATGGCTCCTCCCCGGCCGGCCGACCTGTCAGCTCGCACCTCACCGCGACCAACTCAATCGCCGCGACGGCAACAGCTAGCGTGGCGTGCGGAGCAGTGCGGCTAGAGCCGTGGAGAGTTCCACCGGTTCCACGGGCAGGGTGATCACGGCGTCGGCGTGGCTCCATGTGGCCAGCCAGGCGTCTTGCGGCCGTCCGATCAGCAGCAGGACCGGCGGGCAGCGGAAGACCTCGTTCTTGATCTGCCAGCACACACCCATGCCGCCGATGGGGACGGCCTCGCCGTCCAGCACGCACGCGTCGATACGACTTGTTTCCAATGCCAGCAGGACCGCGGGGAGCGTCGCGCATTCGATGAACGCGACCGGCGGAACATCGGACGCGGGGCGGCGTCCAGCGGCCAGGCGGACCTGGTCCCGGGTGCGGGTGTTGCTGCTGTAGAGGAGGACCGAGACGCTTGAGGGCATCGCTTCTCCGGCTGCGCATTGGCTGGGGCGGCGGGCCCGCCCGAGAGCTGACGAAACTCAGATGTTCAAAGTTTCATAAATCGGGTATTCACGCATGTTCGGAACTAAACGGACTCCTGCTCCGTCTGTGCGGGCGGGAAGGTGAAGCGTCACGGCGGTGAGAACCCGATGACTCAGTGCAAGACCCCCGACTACCGCACCGGCCATCGCGGCCGGCACTGGACACACGCCCTGCGCTGCGCGCAGAAGGCCGGAGCCGTCGTCGTCACCGACGACACCGAAGAACCGGTGGCCTACGCCCACGAAAGCTCCGGACCCGGCCGCTTCCGTCCCTGGATCACCGAGACAGGATCCCGCTACGACAGCCACGACGTACACCCCGAGTGGTAGTAGCGAGCCGGCCCGGCCGCCTGAGAGACGTGAAGGTGCGGCAGAGCCCGTGTGCCCAATCTTGCCGTCCTGCGCGCCGCGGCATCGCCCTCGCCTGACGCACCTGGGCGACACCTGCCCCGAATTGAGCTCGGACACAAGCGCGCAGAGTTCGATGCGGAGGTGCCGGCCGACGCCGATGGTGCGCTCAGGCGGGCCCGCAGCCGGTGCCCAAGCTGCGGCGCAGCAGCCTCGGATCTTGGAGCTGCTGCGCGCACAGGAGGCTTCCGTGGAAGAGCTTTTCGACGCGCTGTTGGACGAGCCGGGCTTCCCTGAAGCCGTCCACTCCGCACCGCAGCCCGTCCGTCCGTTCCGGAAACGGCCCCGACCGGGCCCGGGCACGCTTTGTCGGCCGACTGTCGCTTCTGCTTCCCTCTGCGCCGGGGTGGCGGCCTCGCGGGCCGTGAGGCTGCGGTGGTGGCGACGCAGGAGGAGCAGGGCCGTGGCCACGAGGCCGGTGAGGAGGCCGAGCCAGACGTCGGTGGTGTCGAGGCCGGTGAGGCGGCCGAAGATCCAGGCGGGGGCAGCGCGATGAGCCGGCGGCCGATGAGGGTGACGTGGAAGCCGTTCTTGGTGTCGTCGAGACCGCGCAGCAAGCCGACGCCGACATTCGCACCCGCGCCCGCGAGCTCGTCGACCAGGGCGCCCCGATCGGCTGTGGCCGCATCGTCGTTCTCGCGGACCAGCTCGAGGAGGCCCAGCGCATCAACGTTGAACACCATCGCGGCGGCGAGGCAACGAATCCCACGGCCGCGGCTTGACCTGGGGCGCGCCTGCCGCTTCTCGGCGGGCCTGCCCGCGCCGGCCCAAGGCGCGCGACGTGTACTCGTTTCCTGTGGTGACAGGCTGTGCGGGCGTGTACCGTCCCTGTTAGCTGTCGTGGTTCGGAAGTTCCCATTGCCCATGCCTTCGGCGTGGGCGCTTTGCTGTGCTGTGCCGCAGGAACCAGGGCGATCACCTCCGTCTTCCGCAGGGTGCGGGAGGCGTTCATCGACTGGAAGGCATGGATATGGCTACCGGAACTGTGAAGTGGTTCAACGCGGAGAAGGGCTTCGGCTTCATCGCCCAGGACGGCGGCGGCCCGGACGTCTTCGCTCACTACTCGGCGATCAACTCCTCGGGCTTCCGTGAGCTCCAGGAAGGCCAGACCGTCACGTTCGACGTCACCCAGGGCCAGAAGGGCCCCCAGGCCGAGAACATCAACCTGGCCTGACCCTTCCCGCCCCATGGGCAGCTGAGCCTGCCCCCGAGGCCCCGTTCCTTCAGGTTCATTCCGAAGAGGAGCAGGGCCTCCGTGCTTTCCTGCACGTCCTGGCCTCGGACTCCTGGCCCGATCAGGGAGCACGTAACTCGTGGGTGGCTTCAAGAGCGCTCGTTCACGACTTGAGGCACGACAGAACAGACAGTCATCGCAGGCAGGGTGACCGAATCCTCCAGAGCGGGTATGCGGTGATGGGCTCCCGCGCGTATGCCGGCCGCGCGCTCCCGCGGCGGGCGGGGCTGTCGCGTGGCGCGTCTGAGAACCATGACGGTGGTGGCGCGGTACGGCCGAAAGGTCTGAACCCATACCGGGAATCAAGCCGCGACGGATTCCTGCTCCCTGTCCGGCGTCTTGATCTTGGGCTTCTTGTTCGGCAGAGAGAGCCGGAAGACCTTGTGCCACGCGGAGAACACCTGCTTGGGCAGCGGGCCGGTGACGTACTCCAGCTCGTACTTCTCGAACAGCGCGCGCACCTTCACTGCGACCTCGGCGTACCGGTTGCTCGGCAGGTCGGGGAACAGGTGGTGCTCGATCTGGTGCGACAGGTTGCCGGTCATGAAGTGCATGGCCCTGCCGCCGCTGATGTTCGCCGAACCCATCATCTGGCGCAGGTACCACTGGCCGCGCGTCTCGCCCTTGATCGACCGGCGCTCGAAGACCTGCACGCCCTCGGGGAAGTGCCCGCACATGATCACCGAGTGGGACCAGACGTTGCGGACCAGATTCGCGGTGAACGTGGCGGCGAGCGTGGTGAGGAACGACGGGCCCGACAGCAGTGGGTGGATCACGTAGTCCTTGAGCACCTGCTTGCGGATCTTGCGGCCCACGGCCTTGGCCCGCGCGCGGAACTCCGGGTTCTTGCGGCGGCGCTTGTGCAGGTTCTTGCCGAGCTCCAGGTCGTACGCTGCGATGCCGTACTCGAAGAAGCAGGCGTTGATGAAGTTCCACAGCGGCTGGCCGAGGTGGAACGGGTGCCACTTCTGGTCCTCGTCGACACGCATGATGCCGTAGCCGAGGTCGTTGTCCTTGCCGATCACATTGGTGTACGTGTGGTGCAGCTCGTTGTGCGAGTGCTTCCACTGCTCGGACGGCGAGACGTGATCCCACTCCCAGGTGGTGGAGTGAATCTTCGGATCTCGCATCCAGTCCCACTGGCCGTGCAGGACGTTGTGACCGATCTCCATGTTGTCCATGATCTTCGCCACGGACAGACCGGCGGTGCCGAGCAGCCACGCGGGCGGAAAGATCGAGAACAGCAACACGCCCCTGCTGACCAGCTCGAGCTTGCGCTGCGCCGAGATGACCCTACGGATGTAGGCGGCGTCCTTCTCGCCGCGGCCGGCGATCACCTCGTCGCGGATCGCGTCCAGCTCGCGGCCAAGCTCCTCGATCTGCTCCGCGGTCAGGTGGGCGGTGGGGTCGATGGCGGTCAAGGTGCTCCTACCGTTCGATGTCGCAGGGGCCCGCCGCGGCGGACACGCAGGTCTGGATGAGGACGCCCGGCTCGGCCTCGGTGATCTCGCCGGTGCGCAGGTCCCGGACGGCGCCCGCCTTGAGCGGCGTGACGCAGCCGAAGCAGATGCCCATGCGGCACCCGGAGGGCATGAGCACGCCGGCCTCCTCGCCGACGTCCAGCAACGGCGTGGCACCGTCCGCGTCGACGGTCCTGCCGGTGGCGCTGAACGTGACCTCACCGCCGTCGCCACCGGCGACGACGATGCCGGGGCGGAAGCGTTCGGTATGCAGGCGCTCTGGCACGCCATGCACGCTCCAGTGTCCTTCGGCGGCGTCGAGCAGGCCCGCGGGCCCGCAAGCCCAGGCCTCGCGGTCGGCCCAGTCGGGCACGATCTCGTCGAGACGGGCGATGTCGAGCATGCCGTCTGTGTCGGTGTGGACCTCCGTGAGCCGCAGCTTCCTGTCCGCGACCAGGTCGTGCAGTTCGTTGCGGAAGATCACGTCTTGCGGCTGTGGCGCGCAGTGGACCATGACGACGTCGTCGAACTCGATGTCGCGCAGCATGCCCATCACGGGCGTGATGCCACTGCCGGCCGTCAGGAACAGCACCTTGGCGGGCTTGGCCTGCGGCAGCACGAAGTCACCGGTCGGCTGGTCGAGCTGGATCAGCGTGCCCGGTTTGGCCCTGCGGACCAGGTAGTTGCTGACCTTGCCGTCCGGGATCGCCTTCACGGTGATCGTGACGCGGCCGTCCTGGCGGTTCGTCGGCGAGGTGACGGAGTAGGCACGCCACAGGCGCACCCCGTCGACGTCGACCCCGATCCGCATGTACTGACCGGCTGTGTGGCCGCGCCAGCCCCGTCCCGGCCTGATCACGACAGTTGCAGCGTCACCCGTCTCGGGCTGCACGGCCTCGATGCGCCCGCGCAGGTCAGCGCCCGCACGCAGCGGGCTGATCAGGTCGAGGTAGTCCGACGGCAGGAGCGGCGTCGTGACCATCTCCAGCAGTTTCCACGCCCTGCTGCGGAGGGCTGCACTCGTCATGACTCCAGCTTGCTGCGCCTCAGGGGGTAAAGTCCTGACCGGAGGACGTGAATCTGATCAGTGAAATTGTTCGCAGGGAACAAAACGTGAGCCATGCAATTCGGAGGGCCAGCGGACTGGCCCTGGACGAGACGACGGTCACCGCACTGAGGGCCGCGCTGAAGACCACCGCCGACGAAGTCGTCCAAGCGATCATCGACGAGGTCCCTCCCTACGCCAACGCCCTTTCGGGCCGCATGGGCGCCACCATCCGCCGCGCCGTCCGCACCGCCCTGGGGCACTACCTGGACCTCGCGAGCGGGAACGCCACAGGCGGCGACGCCGGTGACGCAGCCTACGAGCTGGGCCGCGGCGAGGTGCGCTCCGGCCGTTCGATGGACGCCCTGCTCAGCGCATACCGCGTCGGCGCCCGCGTGGCCTGGCGATGCCTGGCAGCGGGTGCCGTACCCGCAGGTCTGCCCGCCGCCGAGGTCGCCAAGTTCGCCGAGCTGACCTTCGCCTACATCGACGAGCTCTCCGCCGCGAGCGCCGCCGGCCACGCAGACGAACTGGCCGCCCGTGGCAGGGCCCACGAGCGCCACCTGGAACACCTGGCCCGCGACCTCCTCGCCGGCGCCAGCCCGGACGTGCTGCTGGCCTCTGTTCAACGGGCCGGGTGGCATCCTCCGCTTTCGCTGACCGCGGTCCTGCTGCCCGCCGTCCAGGCCCGGCCGGCCTACCGCGCGCTCGACCCGAGCACCCTCGTCCTCGACGACCTGCCGGACGCCACCGGTGTCCTGCTCGTCCCCGATGCCGACCGATCACATCTCGTGCGGCAGCTAACCGACCGCACCGCCGTGATCGGCCCGGCCCGGCCATGGACTCGTGCATCCGCCTCGTACGCACGAGCCGTACGCGCGCGCTCCCTCTCCTCTGATATTCGCGACACCGAGGACCACCTGCCCGAGCTGGTGCTGAGTGCCGACATGGACGCGTTCGCAGACCTGCGTGCCCGAGCCCTCGCACCGCTGCGGACCCTGCCTGTAGCGACCGCGCGGCGACTGGAAGAGACGTTGCGGGCGTGGCTGCTGTACCAGGGCAGGCGGGACGAAGTGGCGGCGGCGTTGTTCGTCCATCCCCAGACGGTCCGGTACCGGATGTCGCAGCTGCGGGAGCTGTTTCCGGATCTCGCATCGCCGCACCGGGTCCTTGAACTGACGCTGGCGGTCGGTCTTCGGGCCAGCTGACGCGTCCTTCGACCATCCACGACCGCGTCCGCGAGCAGCCTCATGCAGGGCAAGGTGTGAACGCCTCCCAGCCCATGGGTGGTCCGGGAACGCGTCCTGCCTGGACTCCCGTCTGGACCTCGACGAAGGCGCATCGTTGATGGACCGCGCCCACGACGAAGCGGTGGGCCTGGCCCGTACGCTGCGGGAGCCGGTCGAGGGTGAAGCCGTCGAGGTCTTCCAGCACGGTGAGATACGGCTGGCTTCCCCAACAAGGACAAGGTCGACGACTGATCCAGCTTGATCTTTAACCTGTGCGGCGTGGTCGAGGGTCGTCGACTTCTTGTTCCGGGACGTGACGGTGCCCGTCTTGCGGGGTGTGTGGACGTCGTGGCGTGGGTGGGTCGGGTGTTCTTTCGGCCGGGTGGTCGTCCGGGTCCGGGGCGGGTGGGTTTCGGTGCCCGAGCCGGGCAGGCGGCTGTCGGGCGGATGTGCCGAAATTCGCGGCGGACGCGGGCGGGCGTCAGTCTGTCCGGGGGAACGGGCCGCCTTTCCCAGGGACGGCGCCGGTCGGCCGCCAGTGGCCGGGCCAGTCGCATTTGGGTGGAGGCGGCGAGGACCAGCCAGGTCCAGTGGTCGGCCGCCTCGGGGTGCGGATCTTCGGGCAGGTCCAGCCGAGGGTCTGCTTGAACAGGCGGAAGGTGTGCTCGATGTCGAAGTGGCGCAGGTATGCCTGCCAGAGCCGGTTGGTGTCCGCTGCGTCTGCGTCGGTGCCCGACCACCACGGCCAGACCGGCTTCGGGGTGGCTCCGCTGGGCAGGTGATCGATGTCCAGGCGGATCACGGTCTCCTCGATGATGGGGAGGGTGCCGTCGGCTGCGGCCCAGGATGAGCGGTGGGTGAGCTTGAGGTGGAGACGGTCCCAGGGCCGTGCGGTGGCGGTGCCGTAGAGGCGTGTGTCGGTGACGGTTCTGGTGTCCGGGGTGCCCCAGGTATCGGGTTGCCCGAAGACGGACTCGCCGCCGTGCCGGGGCGGGCGGCCCCTGGTGCGAAGCTCCCGCGGCGGCGCCGGCCGGCGCAGGACACGGTCCGAGCGCATCCGGGCCAGCACCTGCACCGGCAGATCCTTCAGAAGGAAGGCGAGGCGGGGTGCGTCGTATCCGGCGTCCGCGATGACGAGGATGTCCGGGTCGCCGGTCTGCCTCTGACCTGCGGTGATCAGCCGCTCGACCAGGTCACGCAGCTGCCGGGCGGTGACAGGGGCGGTGTCGTCCCCGGGTGCCAGACGCCGGGCGTCCGGCGGCGCGGTCCACGAGCTGCGGCCGGGTTCCAGCGCGCAGATGATCGAGTAGGGCCAGCCGGGGACTGGGATGTGCTGGTCCTTGGCCCGGCCGTAGGTGTGACACCGGATCCGCTCCGGTGAGGTGTGGGCGTCCGGCCGCAGCCGGCAGGTGACGTCGACGGCCAGGACCAGCCGGCAGTCTGCGGCCCGCGGCAGCGGCACCGCGGCCAGGGCTCGTCGCATCCGGTCCGTGTCGATCCGGCCCTGGGTGAGCGCGGCGTAGAGGCCTCCGTGACCGCGGCGGTGTTCGCCCGCCAGCGACAGCTCGGCTGGCGATTTCACCGGCCCCGCACCGCCGAGAACCGCGTGCGCCAGCTCGAACAGAGCATCCGAACGAGCGGTGAGACAGGAGTGGAACTCGCCCCGGAAGCGTGACAGTTCCACCAACGCCTCTCGGCGGGCATCACGATGCAGCAGGCTCCTCCTCACGGCCTTTCGCGCTGAATGTGTGTTCCTTGGTCGGAGCACATGTTCAGACGAAGGCCGCTTCCGTATACGGCGGATACCGAGCCGAGTGATCAATTACGACGCACCGTTCGAGGAACAGCTTCTACCGGCGGCGCAGAGATCCGGGCCCGCAACGAGTGGACCAGTCACCTGCCGGCGACAGCGGCCCTCCACCGGTCCGCACGACGACAAGTCTGCCGTCTTCGAAAGCGATTCGGTCACCAGCGGCCCGGAAGAGCGGGCTTGCCGGCTCGAAGACATACCCATCGTCGGTTTCGATTTCCTTTACCAGTACCAACCGCGAGGTCGGCGTGGCTCCGTCAGCTACCAGGCGCATGCCGAGATGGTCCCACGCGGCCTGAGATCACCTCGACCTCATTCAGCGGCTGACCAACGGCCCGGACGTTAAAGATCAAGCTTGGGCCTGTTGCGAGAGTCGATCCTGGTCCTGAATGGTCAGGCGCCATGTGGGCGTGATGTGCGCGCAGTTGTGAACTCGGGTAAGCCAAAAATGCCTGATCAGATGGTTCGGACGAGTGTTAGCGTCGCCGGCATGCCCGAACTGATCACACCCACAGGCCAACTCCGTTCCTCATGGCTCGCGGCGCGCGACGAGTGGCCTCCAGGTGCCCACCAGGACGGCACCGGCTTGCGTCTCGCGCCGGACGCCGACCTCGCCAGCCCCCAGTCTTTCTCGGCGTGGGTCGAGCAACTGAAGCAGCAGTCGGACAAGTCGGTTGCCGTGGGAGAAGGGCGCGTTCACGCCACCCATTGGTGGATCGTCGAGGGCGACAGCTATCTGGGAGCCATCGATCTACGGCACTACCTGAACGCCCTTCTGCTCGATGTCGGCGGGCACATCGGCTACAGCATCCGTCCCTCCGCCCGAAGGCGCGGCTTGGCCACGTGGGCCCTCGGTGCGGTTCTGCCTGAGGCCCGCGCGCTCGGCTTGGATCGGGTCCTCGTCACCTGCGACGACGACAACGTCGGATCGGCACGCAGCATCGAGCGCAACGGTGGCGTCCTGGAGGATGTCCGCACCACCGACGCGGGCGTCAAGCGCCGTTACTGGATCACTCTGTAGGCAGGTGGCGCAGCCGGGCTGGTCACAGTCACTCGTCGATGATTGCGACCAGCACGGTCGCCTCGTAGCGGACGGCGAGTTTGTCAGTGCGTGGCCACCGCGCGATGGCGTTTGAGGCGGTTGATCATGAACTCGACGGCGTGGCGTTCGCGGTCATCGGTCTTGTCGAACTTCGGCGGCCGGCCTCCGCGAGAGTCGAGGTTCTTACGATTTCGGACGCGGTCCGCCGGGACCGGAATGGTGGCTGATGCCGCGTCTGCGCAGGTAGGCGCGGTTCTTGCGGGAGTCGTGCGCCTTGTCCGCGCGGACTCGGCCCGGCCACTGTCGGGGGCGCCCGCGCCCCAGCCGGGGCACCTGGATCGCTTCCACAACCGGCCCGAACTGCGGCGCGTCACGTGGCTGTCCGGCAGTGATCACGATCGACAGAGGCCTCTGTCCCTGCTCAACTGCAAGGTGGATTCTGCTGGTCAGCTGAGCCTGCACGATGTGACGAGGCCCGTCCCCGTACCGCTACTGGTTTCCTCCTGGGACGCGAGCAAGGAACATGTCGACGTCTGGCTCGCGCGCCGTATCCATGAGGAATACGGCGGCCTGAGCAGGGATCTCGACCGAGCCCGGATCCGCGAACTGGTGCGCGACCGGCGGATACTTCCGGTTCTCGACGGCCTGGACGAAGGATCTCCGGACCGCGGGGGCGGCCGCGGCGTGATCGTGGCGAGCAGCCCCTGGACGTAGTGGCTGCTCGCGAAGGTGACTCTCGCGGCTATGGGGAGGTTGCCATGGGCGACCATGGCATTCCTGGAGGACGCGCGCCGGGTGGGCCTGCTGCCGACAGGTCGGCGGCGTCTACCAGTTCCGCCACGCCCAGATTCAGGCGGGCTTCGCTGCACATCAGCGAGGCGGAGTACCGGCGCGTCGGCGGCGCGCCCGCACCCGCGTGCCCTGGCCGGTCCGCCCGCTGCCCGCGGCGACCAGCACCCCAGAGTCCGTACGCATCCCCGGCTACGTCGGGCTGCGGAGCACCAGAGGGCAGCCGGCTATGTACGTGGGGATGTGGACGATCGCGCTGTTGTGGATCGGCATCATCACCCTTGAGGACGGCTGGCAGGACCCTGATGCCTTGCAGACCGTGGGCTTCTTCGTGGCGCTTCCCCCCCCGCCATCGACCTTCTGCTACCGCCCCTCACCTGGCGGCGCGCCGAGTTACGCGTGGACGAGAACCGGATCGAGTTCGCGTCGGTAGGCGGGCGCTCCGCTTCGAGTGGCGGGAGGTCGCGGACGTCGCACCGCGCCTGTTCGAACCGCCGCACGGCAAGCATGACGACGGCACCGTCATGCTTCACCTGCACCTCACTGCCGAAGCCACTCCCCGGCCGGGGATCCGTGTCGACAGCACGGGCTGGGTGGCCCTGTGGCCTCGACTGCCCCACCGCGGACCCGGGCGACGCGACGATCCGACCCGAATTGGATGACGCGCTCGTACGCCTCGGGGGCGCACGATGGCGGCCGTCTCCGGCGGGGAGATGACGGGCCGGCAGTGAGCGACGGCACCCGGGCGTTGATCGAGGTGCTGCGCCGGGCATCACATGGCGCACGAGCGTGTCGTCGCCGCCTTGGCCGCGGCTCTGCGGGCCGGAGCCGTAACAGCGGATGCAGTCGCGCTGAAGGCCGGCAAGGCCGCCCAGGCCGAGACGGAGGCCGCACCGGATGCCCCAGCCATCGGTCAGCCACCGGCGGCGGTGACGTCCCCACGCGAGTGGCGACTCGCGCATCCTCCACCAGTGGCCCGAGGCCTTGCCAAGAAATTCAAGATCACCGTGAACACGGTCTACCGGATTGTGCCTGGCGAGACCTGGACAAAGGACATTCGTGCCAAACCGCAGGTCCGTGTGCACGATCGGTTCCGGGAATCGGTTCCGGGGTCCAGGGGCAGGCCCCTCGTCCTGCAGGGGTGCGGGGCGCTCCCGTCCGTCCAAGCCGCGTGATCTACTGAGACGGTTCTGTGGACCTGTCGATCCGAGGCGCGAAAGGTGCAACCGTATGCGAAGGCAGGACCCGGCGCGAGCCATACCGACAGTCACTGCTCCCGCTGTCGGTGAGCTCGGCGGCTATGTGGTGGACGAGACGGGCCGGATCGTCTCGGTCAATGACTGTGCCCTGAAGCTGCTGCGCCTCACTCTCGAAGCCGCGCTGGGCCGCGACCACCACGAGCTGCTGCATCGCGACTCCGGCGGCCATACCGGCCCCCGGGCGCTGTGCCCGGTCATGGACGCGGTTTTGTCTCGCGCCGCATGCAGCGGCGAGAGCCTGTGCTTCCTGCGCGGAGACGGCCTGCTGCTGCCGGTCCACTGGACTGCCATCCCCTACCCTGCCGGGAACGACTCCGGCACACTGGTGCTCTTCCACCCCTGTCCGGTCGAGGTGAGCGCCGAGGCCGAGGGCACACTGCCGGAGCTCGACCGCCTCGCGCTCCTCGCCGAGACCACCACCTCGCTGACCTCGACGCTGAACGAGCAGGAGACCGTCGACCGGCTGGCGCACCTGGTGCTTCCCCGTCTGGCCGACTGGATGATCGTGGACCTGATAGCGGACGGCGGCGACATCCGACGCACCCATGTGGTCGAGCACCAGGCAGGCCGTCTGCTCAGGCGCCCGGAGTTGGAGGGGCCGATCCCCGCCGTCACTGCGCAGTCCCCCCTGCCTCTGTCACGGGCCCTGCGCGGCAGCGGCGCCTCCCTGGCCGGGCCGCAGGTCTACCAGGGCGAGCCCGACTCCGGTATCGCCGTCGTCCAGCACGAGCTGTTCGCCGCCACCGGCATGCACTCGGCTGCCATCGCCCCGATCCGCGGCCCCCGCGAAGTCCTCGGTGCCCTCACCCTGGGGCGGGGCCACAACCCTGTGCCGTTCGCCACCCGTGACCTGTCGCTGCTGGAAGACATCACACGCCGCGCCGGACTGGCCATCTCCAACTCACGTCTCTACCAGCGCCAGCGTCGGATCTCCGAAACCATGCAGCGCCACCTGTTGCCTCGCCTGCCCGATGTACCAGGGGTCGAGCTGCATGCGAGTTACCTGCCTGCGCCCGACGCCTCGCAGGTCGGAGGCGACTGGTACGACGCGTTCCCGCTTCCCGACGATACAACCGGCCTGGTCATCGGCGATGTCGCCGGCCACGATCTGGAGGCGGCCGCCCGCATGGCGCAGCTGCGCAATATGCTCCGTGCCCTGGCATGGTCCGAGCCGCACCCGCCCAACGCGGTCGGTCAGCTCGACCAGGTGATGGCGCGCGCCACCGACCTGGCCACGGCCACCCTCGTCCTGGGCCGCCTTGCCTTCTCTCCGCAAGCCGGCTGGACCTGGGAGTGGACCAACGCCGGCCATCTGCCGCCCCTGCTGCTCACCCACGACGGCCGCGCCGAATACCTGCACACTCCGAACAGTGTGCTCCTGGGCACCGGCATCAGCGTCGCCCGGGGACGTGACTGCGTCCACCTGCCGCCCGGCTCGACCTTGCTCCTGTACACCGACGGGCTTATCGAGTCCCGGGAGCACGGCATCGACCACGGTCTCGCCCGACTCCGCCGCTACGCCGCGGCTGCCGCCCACCACACTCTCGGCGTCCTATGTGAACGGCTCATCGAAGAGGTGCGACCTTCGGACAACGACGACGATGTCGCCCTCCTCTCCGTGCGCGTACCCGCCGTCCAAGCACCTGACCGACCGGAAAGGCACCCCACGGCACGGTAACGGCGAAGCATCGTTTCGCGGCCTCCGGTTGTGATTCTGTTCGCGCAACGGCTTGCACCGGGACCCGGGACGGGCACCATCGGCCGGGAGCCGCGCACCTGGACTAGAACATGGGCGAGCCGAATCGGTGAGTGCTCGCGGCCGGGTGCCGGGTCGCTGGTGTGGGTGAGGTCCACGGCGAGGCCAGCCCGGTGAAGCGGGTGGCGGTCCACGATGCCGTTCATGATCGATTGGATGAGTCTGACCCCGCTGGACGCGGGCGGCACCACGGTGGGCTGCGCCGGGGAGCATCCCGGCTTCGCAGACCCGGCGTACGTGCGCCGCAGGAATCTGATCGCCGAACGGGCGGAAAGCCGCCCGGTGGGGGAACCCTCCCGCACCGGACAGGGCGACGGAAACGGTTCCTCCGCCGCCTGGCGCCCAGCTGGAACGACGGGAACGCATGCCCGGCCCTTCCCGAGGCACACCCCCAGGAGTGAACCGTCGGGGAGTCGCATTGACGGTTCACTCCGCGACGCCGTGACGCGCCCGGGTACGGGTCCGGCCGATGGGCCGGCTGGGGTGCTCCTGCTCCCTGCTTGCTTGAACATGGCCGGCCGTCACAAAAAGCGTCCACAGCGGCGAAGGCAAGCTGAAGGGCCGACTGGCCAGAACCGGAAGCCGCTGAGCCAGGACGAGGAGCCAGTGGAGAATGAGTGTTGCGCCCCGGCGCCGGTAGAAGTGGGTGTTCTCGCTCGCGGCCCGAAGCGGAGGCCGGTTCAGCCGGGCGACGAACACCGGGCTGATGTACGTGCTGATGTACGCCGCCTACGCCTCGTCATAGGACTGGCTGGTGGCAGCCGCCCAGTCGTCCGTGTAAGGCCGCGGTGGGAACCGTTTCTTGGCGGCCCGGAGAGCCTCGTCGGCGAGTGGCTGAGCGTCTCGGATGGCGGTCGGGGCGTCCAGGGTCTCAGTGCTCGTCACCATGAGTTCCCGAAGAGAGTCTTCAGCGAGTCGGGGTTGTAGCCGGGGGCCGGTGGTGCCGGCGGCCGATCGCGCTGCTCGGTTCGGCGTGCGTGATGGGCGCGGACGCGTTCGATTACCTCGTCCTGACTGGCCGGAAGGTAGAGCTGTGTGGTCGTCAGATGTGCGTGACCGAGGACCCATTGGACGTCTGTCAGGGGCATGTTGGGGTCGCGAGCGAGTAGTCGGTAGGGCGGGGTGTGGCGTAGATCGTGGAGCGTCCAGCTCGAGCCGAGGAGATCGTGGGTCCGGTTGAACACTGCCCGTGCCGCGTCGTAGTTCAGTGGACGCCATGGTCGCCACAGCGTCCACCACAACGGCAGGTTCTTGCCGTGCGGGACGCCGTCTCGCCGGGCCTCCTCCTGGTAGAGCCGCAGCCAGACGAAGGCGTCGGTTGAGCAGGGAAGCTGCTGGTGGGCCCGGGTTCCCTTCCGGATCACGCCAATCAACTGCTGACCGGGAGGGGCGTCACGCTGCCGACTGGTGAGGAGCTCTTCGGCGCGGGCAGCGTTGGAGACCCAGAAGGCCGGCAGGGCGCGGTCCCTGTTGTGGCGGAGTGCAGCGAAGAGGGCATTCAACATCTCGTCGGGGATGCTGCGGGGTGCACGCTTCGGGATGGTCGGCCGGTAGCGGCCTGCCCGTTCCGGCTTAAATGGCTGGTCAGGCTTGTGGTGGGCGTTCGCGCGGCTGCTGCGGCGGGAACGGTCAAGCGGGAACGGGTTGATGATGGGCCCGGTGCCTTCGTCCTGGTGGAAGTCGTAGAACGTGCGCAGCACGGTTTCGCAGTGTGCCCGCGTCCTCGCGGCGTACTGCGGGCCGGGCGAGACCTTGCCCGTGATGGCGTTCGTCGTGCCAGGGATCTTCTTCCGCGTCGTCCGCGGCTTCAGCGCCGTCTTCTCGGAGTAGCCCGCGTCGCGGTGTCTCCAGTGCAGGCGCTGCGGCTTGTTCGCGATGTGCATCCACCGGGTGAAGTCCCGTGCATCCGCACGAGTTGCCCGGTTCCACTCGATGTCGAGCGCCCACAGGAACCGCCACCAGCGCAGCAGGTCCATGCCATATGACCGGACCGAGGTCCCGCGGACAGTCGACCACTCGAAGAGGCTGGGATCCCGCGACACCACGCATCACGGATACGCGGCCAGTCAGCTTGCTGTGGACCTCGTCCGGCGCGTCGCATCGGCACAGCGCGCATATGGAGCGGTTTCCAGGGGCGGGGATGGAAGAAGGGCCCGCCTCCTTGGGAAGCGGACCCTTCTTCCAGCTGATGGTTCAGTGTTCGTCGCGCTTGCCGCGCAGGGAGCCCTTGGCGTCGGACGCGGCTTCCTTCGCCTTGCCCTCAACCTGGTCCATCTTCCCTTCGGCCTTCATCCGGTCGTTCCCGGTCACCTTGCCGACCGTTTCCTTCGCCTTGCCCTTGATCTTGTCCGTGCGGCCCTTGTCAGCCATGACCTGTCCTTCTGAGTGGGGAATAGGTGACGATGACAAATTAGGACGGATAAAGACACTTCGCCTGCCGGGTCTGCTGCCAGGCGTACCCCATCGTCCCTGAGCATCCGACGCGACCAGAGGCTTGTCGCCGCTGCTGCCTTGGCGGGGCGGGCCTGCCGGGGCCGTCCTCTCGCGTGTACTCGGTTTTCAGGCACTGGATCGGCTATCACCCGTACGAGGGGTGTGTGCCTGCCGGGAGACGGGGCGAGGGCATGGGCGGGGCTTCCTCGGGCACCCGAAGAGGGAGGGAGTTCCGTCCCTTCCGATCGAGGGAGCTGGTGTGATCATGGGAAGCGACGTACGGACCGGGCATCCGACTCGCCCGGGCCCGTCGTAGCCGCAGCCGGCGCCCGTTGAGGCGCCTGTCCTTCCCGGCCGGCCGGCACCACCGCCTGCCCCGGGCCCCGAACGCCGACGCAAAGAGGTGACCATGGGTACGCCGCCCAACGATCCGGTACCGCCGAGCCCCACCCCGACACCTGGGCCCGGTCCTGGCCCGCAACCGGGCCCCGCGCCCGGTCCGGTGCCCGGGCCGGGCGGTCCTGACCCGGTGCCGCCGACTCCGCCGCAGCCTGGGCCGGACCCCCAGCCGGGCGGTCCCCGCCCGGAGCCGGGGCCCCACCCCGGTCCACTGCCCGGTCCGGTACCCGCGCCTGAGCCGCTCACCTGACGGCCGGAGCCGCTCAGTGCCGATGCGCAATGGGGCTACCAGCCTTCGGGTCCGGCATCACTTCCCCCTGTTGTCCGTGATGCGGGGGTGGTCACCGGGCCCGGAGGCATCGACGGACCGCTGATGAGGGGCTTGAGCGCCGGGGCTGTGCGTGATCGCGGGTGTGATGGCTGTGGCCTGGAGGCCGCGTTGCGGTGCCGGGATCTGGTCGGGAACGGGAGGGTGGGATCCCGGCTTGGGAGTCCCGCCCCCTTTCGGCGGTGGGTTAGGGGCGGGTGTTTTGCAGCATGTGAATGGTTTCGGAGTTTTTTCTTCCATGGCCCATCCGTGGTCGGTGAGGAGGGTTTCTAGTCGTTGGATGGCTTCTTCGAGGCCGGTGTGGTCACCGAGGAGGGCCAGTGCGTGGAAGCGGTGGCGCCAGAGTTCTTCGCGTTCCCGGGCTGCTTCCAGGCCGCGGCTGGCTGCCCATAGTGCGCCTGGGCCGTCTCCGTCTTCGAGGTACCAGTTCGCCAGGAGGCTGGAGGTGTTGACGACTTTGTCGTTGATGTCCTCCACGATTGGTTCGGCCCAGCTGTAGTAGGTGGGGCTGACGCCGGAGAAGGGGCGGCCGTGGACCAGTTCGAGGGCGCGGCGCAGTAGGCCCTGGACTTGGTCGCGGGGGACCTGGAGGGCGATGTCGTGGAGGAGCTGGAACTGGATCCAGTCGCATTCCACTCCGACGAGCCGGTGGCCTTCGGCGTGTTTGGTCATGCGGCGGAAGTAGGGCTGGCCCCCATCGTCGAGGCCGAGCCACCGCCGCACATCACGCAGGCGGGTGTTGCGGGTCTTGGGGTTGGTCAGTCCGCCGCGGGGGGAGAGGACTCGTCGATCTGTGGGGCCGTGGCGCCGGGGTGGAGGACGAGGAACGCGGCCAGTTCCATGGCCCGGGTGCGGCGGTTGGAGTCGATCGTGCCGCGGGCGCCGGTGACCGCCACCGGGCCCAGGATGCTGACCACGGGCCGGTCCTGGGGGAAGCCGGCGTCCCGTAGTTCTGCCCCGGGTGTACCGGCGGCGAATGCAACAGCGTTGGCGGGAGGTTGGGCCGGGGGAGTGGGCGGGAGGGTGCTGGGAAGCCGGACGCTGATCTGTGGCAGGGCCCGCGAGGAGGGCAGGACCACATGCCCCGGCGCCGCGGAGGCAGGCATCACCGGCACTACCAGAGTGACGCCGGTGTTGCCGCTCGTGGCGCCGGCAGCGGACGAGGAAGGGCGGATGGTGACCGAAGTCTCCACAACGGCTTCGCCGTCGTCTTCAGACCCGTCCTCCTCTTGATCGTCCTCTTCTCCTGCGTCTTCGGGATCTTCGTCGAGTTCGGCGAGGACGGACAGCAGACTCGGCGCCGCCGGGCCTGTACCCGAGGGCGGCTGCGGTGAAGGAACAGCGGCGGTGGCGGGTTCGAGACCGGGGCAGGAGTTTGGCCAGAGGGACGGGCTCTGTGGCGGGTACGCCGGTGGGGGAGTCCGCTGTCACTGCGAGGGTGAGGATGTCGGCGTATTCGTCGTCGCTGCACATCGACAGCACGCAGTGCAGCGTAGTGTTCGGCACCGCCAGGGTAGGGGTATCGGTGTCGATCTCCCACACCTCGCCGGCGGCGGCACGGGCGGGCTGCGCATCGCTGGTGATCACCGCCGTGGACGACAGCAGCTCAGCATCCAAGATGCTGTCGAGGCGGCTCACGGCCTGGGGAGCCGGGCAGGTGTCGAGATCGCAGAGCACCACCAGGGGCTGGAACTCCTCGGCGTCATCCGACACCCGGGCGTGGAACAGATCAGGCAGATCCACCTCGGCCATGAGCCGCTGCTGGTCCCCATGGTGTGCACCCGCTGCGGCGGTGGCCGTTTCGAGGTCTGGATGCGGCTGCACCCGCTGGGCGTCGAGCAGCGACAGCCCCGGGGCGGTGTCCTCACCCGCGACCAGGACATCCACCTGCCCCGGCGGAGACAACGCCAGCGAGACACCCAAGGTGCGCAGCATCTGCAGGCGGCGGCTTCCCGTCAGGTGCAGCGCACCGAACTCCTCCAGGTCGATGAGGAGGACCCCGCCGCCTGTGTCTTCCCCCAGAGGTACGAGCCCTGGGTAGGGAGCGGCGACCTCGGCCAACTCGTCGCTGTCCAGGAGCTCGGTGGAGTCAGCGGGGCACCACCACACCCCGGAGCGGTCCTTGACCGCGGTGAACGGAGCCGCCGCGCCGAGCGGGAGCTGCCCGTCACTGTCGTTCGCGGTCTCGGACAGGTGCAGCAGGACGCCCTCCGCACCCAGCCGAATGGCGACCAGAGGAGGCAGCGCCCGTTCCTGCGCAGCAAGGTGGGAGGCGAGCGTACGCAGCGCGGTATCCAGAAGCAGCAGTTCCGTAGTTGAGTCCCTGCTGCGCAGTGCCTGCTCGGTGACCGCTGCACGACCGGTGGGCATCACGATGGCCGTGCCGTCTTCACGCTGGCGCCGCTGCAGGGCGCGCCGTCGCCGGAGCATCAGTACGACGCCACCGGCGACCAGAGTGCCCCCCGCTGCGGACAGCAGGGTGCTCATGGCGGAGTCGTTGGCAATGCGCTCGACGGCAGGCGCTCGGGTGCTCGTGGCGCTGGGGGTGGGGGCGGGGACCCGGCTGGTGGGGGGCTGGGCAGTGGGGGAG
>NZ_JNZO01000038.1 GCF_000717595.1 Streptomyces flavochromogenes
CACCCCCTCTGCGCCGCCCACCTCCACACCCCGCCCCTCGCCCTCGCCGCCGCCGCCGACCTCGCGGCCTCCGCACTCAACCCGTCCATGGACTCCTGGGACCAGGCCCCCGCCGCCTCCGCGATCGAGGGCCGGGTCACGGCCGCCCTCGCCGCCGAGGTCTACCCGGACGCCCCGCACCCCGACGCGCTCGTCACGACCGGCGGCACCGAGTCCAACCAACTCGCCCTGCTCCTCGCGAGGGAGCGCCTCGGCCCCGCCGTCCGCACCGTCGTCGGCGCCAACGCCCACCACTCCTTCCAGCGGGCCGCCTGGCTCCTCGGCCTCCCGGAGCCGTCCGTGGTGCCCACCCCGCGCGGCACCCTCGACCCGGCCGCCCTGCGCGAGGCGCTGACCACCCTCACCGGCCCGATCCTCGTCGCGGCCACGGCGGGAACCACCGATGAGGGCCTCATCGACCCGCTCCCGGCCCTGGCGGACCTCTGCGAGGAGCGGCACGCCGACCTCCACGTCGACGCCGCCTACGGAGGCCCCCTCCTCTTCAGCCGCCGGCACCGCTCCCTCCTCGACGGCCTGGCCCGCGCCCGCACCGTCACCGTCGACCTGCACAAACTGGGCTGGCAGCCGGCCGCCGCCGGACTCCTCGCCGTACGGGACCCGGCCGACCTCGCCGCGCTCGGGCACACCGCCGCGTACCTCAACGCCGACGACGACACCGAGGCCGGTCTCCCCGACCTCCTCGGCCGCTCCCTGCGCACCACCCGCCGCCCGGACGTCCTCAAGAGCGCCGTCACCCTCCGGGCCCTCGGCCGCACCGGCCTCGGCGAGCTCGTCGACACCTGCATGGACCGCGCGCAGGAGCTGGCCGACCTCGTGGAGAAGGCGCCGGGCCTCGACCTGCAGGCCCGCCCCACCCTCACCACCGTCCTGTTCCGGCCGAACGGCCCCGGCGTCACCGACAGGACCGTCGCCGCCGTCCGCCGCACCCTCCTGACCGAGGGCCGCGCCGTCCTCGGCCGCGCCGAGGCGGACGGCCGTCTCTGGCTCAAGGCCACCCTGCTCAACCCCCACGCCACCCCCGGCGACCTGGCTCAGCTCATCACCCTCGTGGAAGGCAGCGCGCACCGATGACCGGCAGCACCGGCAGCACCCCCCAGGACGACCCCGACCGCCCCCACGACCTCGTGGGCGTCGGCATCGGCCCCTTCAACCTCTCGCTCGCCGCTCTCGCGCACGGTCTCCCCGGCGGGCTCGCCACCGCCTTCTTCGAGCAGAAGCCCGCCTTCCACTGGCACCCGGGCCTCCTCATCGAGGGCGCCACGCTCCAGGTCCCGTTCCTCGCCGACCTGGTGACCCTGGCCGACCCGACCAGCCCGTGGACCTTCCTCAACTACCTGAAGAGCCGAGAACGCCTCTTCCCGTTCTACTTCGCCGAGAAGTTCCACATCCAGCGCGCCGAGTACGACGCCTACTGCCGCTGGGTCAGCGAGCGGCTCCCCGGTCTGCACTTCGGCCATCAGGTCGACTCGGTCCGCTGGAACCCCGAACGGCGCCTGTTCGAGGTCGACTTCACCCAGATCGAACCGGACGGCCAGGCCGAGGCCCTGGGCCGCGCGTACACCCGGAACGTCGTCCTCGGCGTCGGCACCGAGCCGTACGTCCCCGAGCCGCTCAAACCGCTCGCCGACGCCCCCGGCGTCCCCGTCTTCCACTCGGCCGACTACCTCGCGCACCGCGAGACACTCCTCGCCGCCGGCCACGTCACCGTCATCGGATCCGGCCAGTCCGGCGCCGAGATCTTCCTCGACCTGCTCCGGGCCCGCCCCGCCGGGGCCGAGCGAATCCACTGGCTGGCCCGCACCGAGGCCTTCGCGCCGATGGAGTACTCGAAGCTGGGGCTCGAACACTTCACCCCCGACTACACCCGCTACTTCCACGCCCTGCCCGAGCACGTCCGCGGCGAACTCGTGCCCCGGCAGTGGCAGCTGCACAAGGGCATCGACGCCGACACGATCGCCGCCATCCACGACGAGCTGTACCGCAGGACCCTGCACGGCGGCTGGCCGGACGCCGTCCTCACCCCCGGCGTCCGGGTCCGTACGGCCGGCCGGGTCGCCACCACCCAGGTCGAGCTGCACCTGGAGCACCTCCAGCAGGGCACCCGTTCCCGGCTCACCACCGACGCCGTCGTCCTCGCGACCGGCTACCGCGAGCGTCCGGTGGACCGGATGCTCGCCGGGCTCGACCCCTACCTCCGCCATGACTCCACGGGGCGCGCCCGTGTCGACGAGCGGTACCGGCTGGTCCTCGACCCGTCGGTGACCGGCGCCGTGCACGTACAGAACGCCGAGCGGCACACCCATGGCGTCGGCGCCCCCGACCTCGGTCTCGCGGCCTGGCGGAGCGCGACCATCCTCAACTCGGTCACCGGCAAGGAGCCGTACCCGCTGCCGCGCCGCACGGCCTTCACCAGCTTCGGCCTGGAGACACGAGAGGCGCCGAGCGTTCCGGCCCAGGGCCGGAAGCTGACGCCTCTCGTGCAGCAGTGAGAACCGGTTGAGTCCTAGAAGACGGGGACCCCGTCCCGCGTCAGCTTCCAGCCCACCGAGGCGAACAGGGACGGGTCGACCGTCCCCTTCGCCTTCACCCACTGGATGATGGTGTTGCGGATCTCGTCCGAGTTGGCCCACAGCTGCTGGGCTCCGGCGACGTGCGGGAACGCGCCGCCGCCGCTCGCCCGGTAGTTGTTGACCGCGAGGACGAACTTCGCCGCCGGGTCGAGGGGCTTGCCCTCGAAGGACAGGTTCACGATCCGGGAACCGGCCGGCTTGGCGATGTCGATGTCGTACGTGAGCCCGGAGACGGCGTCGTAGTTGTAGTCCGGGGTGTTGTCGGCGTTGGTCAGCTTCGCGGTGTCGACCGGAGCGCCCGCCGGGGTCTGGACGTAGTACCGCGCCGAGAACTCCAGGTAGTCCTTCAGCTGGGCGCCCGTCATCAGACGGGCCTCCAGGGTGTTCTCGAAGGGGTACAGACCGGCGGCGTCCTTGATGGAGACCTGGCCGGCCGGGATGCGGGCCGTGCGGGAGAAGCAGGAGGCCTGCGAGAGGACCGGCAGGGCCGCGTGGGCGCCGCCGGCGAGGGCGGCCTTCACGGTCTCGGCCTGGACGACGTTGATCAGGTCGATGATCGGCTCGTCCTTCCACGGCGCGTCGGCCGTGGTCATGGCGGCGGTGGAGGTGCCGATGATCTGGTTGACGTACTCCACGACCTTCTTGTGCTCGTCCCCGAGCAGCCCGGTGATCTCCGGGTCCTCCGCCACCGTGTTGGAGTTGAGGACCTGGGCGGCGACCTTCTCGACCGTCCAGCAGCCCCTCTCCCACACCAGGTCGAAGTCGAAGAGGGTGAGGCGCTGGCCCCACTTCAGGGGCTCGGACAGGACGACGTCCTTGCCGGTCTCCTTGTTCTTCACCCGGTACTCGGGGATCTCGGTGTGCGCGTGGCCGACGAGGATGGCGTCGATGCCCGGCACCTGCTCGGCGACGAGCCCGGCCGCGTTCTCGATGTGGGGGAGCTGGTCACCGTACGAGGAGGTGCCGCTGGAGCCGGAGTGCGCCGAGACGACGACCACGTCCGCGCCCATGGAGCGCAGCTTCGGCACCCACTTCGCGGCCTGCTCCTCAAGCCCCGGGAAGACCATCTTGCCGCTGACGTTCGCCTTGTCCCAGATGGCGATGCCGGGGTTGGTCAGGCCGAGTATCGCGACCTTGACGTCCTTGCCGTGCGGGGTGCGCAGCCGGTGCATGCTGTACGGGGCGAAGGCCGGGCGGAGCGTCTTGGCGTCGAGCGCGTTGGCGCCGAGCAGCGGGAAGTCGCACTGCTCCTCGAACTTGCGGAGCACCGGGATGCCGTAGTTGAACTCGTGGTTGCCGAGCGCGGCGGCGTCGTAGCCGATGGCGTTCATCGCCTGGGCCATCGGGTGGACCGGGCCGCGGCGAGCGGTGATCGGGTCGACCTTGGCGTAGTAGTACGACAGCTGGGTGCCCTGGATGGTGTCGCCGGCGTCGATGAGGAGGGTGTTGCGGCGGCCCTTCTCCTTGCGGACCTGGTCGACCAGGGTGGAGATCTTGGCGAGGCCGACGTCGTTGTGGGCCTTGTCGTCGAACTCCTTGTCCGTGAAGTAGTCCCAGTTGAAGACGTTGCCGTGCAGGTCGGTGGTGCCCATCACGGTGAACGAGTACCGCTTCCGCGGACGCGGGCGGCCGTGGCCGCCGTGGGCCTCGGCGGGAACGGCGACGGCTCCGGCGACGGCCACTCCGGCCCCGGCGGCGGCCGAGCGCTCCAGGAACGTCCTGCGGTTCAGCGGCATGTGTTTCTCCCCTTGTGGTTCTGTGCCGTCGGCGCCGACCGTGGCGCACAACGCGCGTAGATTCTGACCCGGACAGCCACGTCGGCAACAGAGCTTTCCGGTTACGGAGTGGGAAAGTGTTCGGTGGACGATCGCTGCCGAACACGGAGGAGTCAGGACGTGACGCAGGAACACGCGACCCCGGAAGCGCCCCAGGTGACGGTTCGTGGGGAAGGGCGTCTCGAGGTCGACCCGGAGCTCGCCCGGATCTGGGTGGCCGTCTCCGCCCGCGGGCCCGACCGGTCGGCGACGCTGGCGGACCTCACCCGGCGCAACGCCCTGGTGCTCGACCTGGTCAAGGCGCAGGGCTCCGCCGTGGAGAAGCTGGAGACGGGCAGCTTCTCGATCTCCCCCGAGCTCACCCGCAAGGGGCGGGGGGAGCGGGTGCACGCCTTCCACGGACGGGTGCGGGTCACGGCGGAGCTGACCGACTTCACCGTGCTCGGGGAGCTGGTGACCCGGCTCGCCGACCTGGAGCTGACGAGCGTCGACGGCCCGTGGTGGTCCCTGCGCCCGGCCTCCCCGGCATACGCGGAGGCCCGCAGGCTCGCGGTGACGGAGGCGGTGCAGCGGGCGCGGGCCTACGCGGAGGCGCTCGGCACCTCGCTCTCCTCACTCCTCGAACTGTCGGACGCGGGCGCCGCGGAGCCGCTGATGTCGCGGCGGGCGGCCTTCGGCTCGGCGGCCGTGGCGTACTCGGCGGAAGGGGTCGGCGAGGCCCCGCCGCTCGACCTCGAACCGCAGCGTCAGACCGTGACCGCCGAGGTCGTGGCGCGCTTCACGATGCGGCCGCCCGCACTCTGAGACAAGGGGCGCCGAGGCGCGAAAATCGCTCATCGGAGCACCCCGGCGCACAGATTCAAGACTTGTCAACAGCCTTTCACGGAAAGGTTGTTGAGTAGTCATGTCTTGCCAACTCGCTACTGGTGGGTAAGGCCTAGGCTCGAAGCATGCGCCGAGCGAAAATCGTTTGTACCCTTGGGCCCGCCACCGAAACATACGACCAGATCAAGGCGTTGATCGAGGCCGGAATGGACGTGGCCCGCTTCAACCTCAGCCACGGCTCGTACGCCGAGCACGAGGAGCGCTACCAGCGCGTACGCAAAGCCTCCGACGAGACCGGCCGCAGCATCGGAGTCCTCGCCGACCTTCAAGGCCCGAAGATTCGCCTCGGCCGCTTCCGCGAAGGCCCCGTACTCCTTGAACGCGGCGACGAGTTCGCCATCTCCGTCGAGCCGATGGAGGGCGACCGCCACTGCTGCGGAACGACCTACTCGGGCCTCGCCGCCGACGTCACCCCCGGTGAGCGCATCCTCGTCGACGACGGCCGCGTCACCCTCGAGGTCACCTCCGTCGACGGACCCCGGGTCAACACCGTGGTCATCGAGGGCGGCATGGTCTCCGACAACAAGGGCCTCAACCTGCCCGGCGTCGCCGTCTCCGTCCCCGCCCTCTCCGAGAAGGACATCGAGGACCTGCGCTGGGCGCTGCGCATCGGCGCCGACGTCATCGCGCTCTCCTTCGTCCGCAGCGCCCGGGACATCGACGACGTCCACCGGATCATGGACGAGGAAGGCCGCCGGCTGCCCGTCATCGCCAAGATCGAGAAGCCGCAGGCCGTCGAGAACATCGAGGAGATCGTCGCCGCCTTCGACGGCATCATGGTCGCCCGCGGCGACCTGGGCGTCGAGATGCCCCTGGAGCAGGTCCCGATCGTCCAGAAGCGCGCCGTCAAGCTCGCCAAGCGGAACGCCAAGCCGGTCATCGTCGCCACCCAGATGCTCGACTCGATGATCGACAACTCCCGCCCCACGCGAGCCGAGGCGAGCGACGTGGCGAACGCGGTCATCGACGGCACCGACGCCGTCATGCTCTCCGGCGAGACCAGCGTCGGGCGCTACCCGATCGAGACCGTGCGCACCATGAGCCGCATCGTCGAGGCCGCGGAGGAAGACGTCCTCGCCAAGGGCCTGCCGCCGCTGACCGACCGGAACAAGCCCCGCACCCAGGGCGGCGCGGTGGCCCGCGCGGCCGCCGAGATGGGCGACTTCCTCGGCGCCAGGTTCCTCGTCGCCTTCACGCAGTCCGGCGACACGGTCAAGCGGCTCTCCCGCTACCGCTCGCCGATCCCCCTGCTCGCCTTCACGCCGGACCCGGCGACGCGCTCCCAGCTCAACCTCACCTGGGGCGTCGAGACCTTCCTCGGCCCGCACGTCGACTCGACGGACGCGATGGTGGCCCAGGTGGACGAGGAGCTCCTCCGGATCGGCCGCTGCAGGCCGGGCGACATCGTGGTGATCACGGCCGGCTCTCCGCCGGGGGTCGCGGGCTCGACGAACCTGGTACGGGTCCACCACATCGGGGATCCGCTGACGTAGGGGTCAGTGCTTGGGGCCGACGTACTGGTCCATGAGGGCGACGTCGTCACGCCGTGCCACGGAGACATCGTGTGCCCCGGTCGCCCGGCGCCTGCTCCGCCAGGACACACCGACACGGTCCAGCGTGTCGGTGTACAGCCGCACTATGTCGTCCGAGGTGTTGGTGAAGAAGTAGCGGGGGTACTCGTACCGCTTCATCCGTCCACCGATGGTCTTCTCCGTCCAGTTGAGGATGCGCGACCCGTCGGAGTGGATCAGCCCTCGGATGAATGGCCACGAGTGGGCGTCGACGATCTCCTGCTGCCACGGTTCGAGGACGATGGCCCGCTCGTGCTTCCTGCCGGGTCCGTGCTGCGGAAAGAGGCAGACGAGGTGCTTGGAGTACACCTTGACGTCGCGGCACCCGGTCTTCCGCGCCCAGGAGGCCGTGTTGTCGGGGAAGACCGTACGCACGGCCGCCATGGCTTCCCGCTGTACTCCGGGCCAGGCGTCGTCGAGCGTGATCCGCAGGCTCGGCACCCGGTGCTGCCGGGGATGACTGATGTGCCCGTCGCCGAGGTACAGCCCGAGAAGGTACGCGTACGCGGCCTCGTCGAGCTCGCGTCCGTCGCACCGTGGGCAGAGCGGGCGGTGGCACCTGCCCGGGCTCTCGCCACGCTTCGCGCGGTCCTCGTGCTTCCAGGAGCTGATCGTGCCGGGTGGGACGTTCAGTGTCCGGGAGACGGTCGCGTTCTTCGCGCCGCTTCGTAGCAGGCTGAGTGCCCGTTGGCGCGTTCCGATGTCGTACATGTGGCCGACGGTGCCTGCTGTGGCGGCGGGGCTGAGTGCGGATCGACAGAGTTCACGCATGTGGGTGACGATCGCTGACTGCTCGTCGGCCTTCGAATCGAAGGAAAAGTGCCCCAGGTGGGATTCGAACCCACACTGTCCGCTGTTTGAGAGCGGCCTCTCTGACCAGTTGGAGTACTGGGGCCTTGGAAAGCCAGGGCATTGCCGCCCCTGTGGGGCACCACATTACAGGAGCTAGGTAGGCTCAGGGGAGCAGTACTTGCCCCGCAACGAGGAGCCCCCGTGACCGCCCCCGAGTCGCCCCAGCCCGCCGACGACGCCGACGCGTCGCACGTCCCGCCGCTGACGACCCGCGTCGTCATCGCAGAGGACGAGGCCCTCATCCGCCTCGATCTCAAAGAGATGCTGGAGGAAGAGGGCTACACGGTCGTCGGCGAGGCAGGTGACGGCGCCACGGCCGTCGAGCTCGCCCGCGAGCACCGCCCCGACCTCGTCATCCTCGACGTGAAGATGCCCGTCCTCGACGGCATCTCGGCCGCGGAGAAGATCGCCGGCGAGTCCATCGCCCCGGTCCTCATGCTCACCGCCTTCTCGCAGCGCGAGCTCGTCGAGCGGGCCCGGGACGCCGGCGCCATGGCGTACCTGGTGAAGCCGTTCAGCAAGAGCGACGTGGTGCCGGCCATCGAGATGGCCGTCTCCCGCTTCTCCGAACTCCGCGCCCTGGAGCAGGAGGTCGCCGACCTCTCCCAGCGCCTGGAGACCCGCAAGCTGGTCGACCGCGCCAAGTCCATCCTGCAGACCCAGTACGGGCTGACGGAGCCGGCCGCGTTCCGCTGGATCCAGAAGACGTCCATGGACCGGCGCATGTCCATGCAGCAGGTCGCCGAGGCCGTGATCGAGGACGCCGAGGAGAAGAAGGCGGCCAAGGGCCAGCAGTAGCGGCAGCCGTACCGTACGAAGAAGGCCCGCCCCACGTCACTGTGGGGCGGGCCTTCCGTTCTTGGTGCGGACCGAGCGGGGCTCAGTCCTCGCCGAGGTACGCCTTGCGGACGGACTCGTCGTGGAGCAGGTTCTGGCCGGTGCCCGAGAGCACGACCTTGCCGATCTCCATGACGTGACCCTGGTCCGCGAGGGCGAGCGCGGCCTGGGCGTTCTGCTCGACGAGCAGGATCGTGGTTCCCTGGGCCTTCAGCTCGGCGATGGTCGCCATGATCTTCTGCATCATGATCGGCGAGAGACCCATCGAGGGCTCGTCGAGCATGAGCAGCTTCGGCTGGGACATCAACGCCCGGCCCATGGCGAGCATCTGCTGCTCACCGCCGGAGAGCGTGCCGGCCGCCTGCTTGCGACGCTCGCCCAGGATCGGGAAGAGGTCGTAGGCGCGCTGGACGTCCTTGGCGATGCCCGCGGTGTCCTTCCGGAGGAAGGCGCCGAGGAGGAGGTTCTCCTCGATCGTCATCCGGGGGAAGATGTGCCGGCCTTCGGGGGAGTGGGCCAGACCCAGCGAGACGATCTTGTGTGCGGGGATCTTGCGGAGGGACTTGCCCTCGAACTTGATCTGGCCGCCGACCGGCTTGAGGAGCCCGGAGAGGGTTCGCAGGGTGGTGGTCTTCCCGGCGCCGTTGGTGCCGATGAGGGTGACGACCTCACCGGCGTTGACGGAGAAGGAGATGCCCTTGACGGCCTCGATCTTTCCGTAGGCGACGCGCAGGTCCTCGACTTCGAGCAGTGCGGTCATGCGTCGTTCTCCTTGCCCGAACCGGGGTCTTGCGGGGTGTCCTCCGAGGAGGTCTCCTCGGCAGCCGACGCCTCGTCGGCGGGGGCCTCGGGGGTCTCCGGGGTGTCGTCGGAGGCTTCGTCGTCGGACGCCTCGTCGGAGGCCTCGTCCTCGGACGGAGCCTCCTTCGCCGGGGCGTCCTCGGACGGCGCCTCCTCGGCGGTGGCCTCCTCGGCGGTGGCCTCCTCCGCCGGTGCGGCCTCCGCGACGGGCTCGCCCAGGTACGCGGCGATGACCCGCTCGTCGCTCTGGACGGTCTGGCTGTCGCCCTCGATCAGCTTCTGGCCCTGGACGAGCACGGCGACCCGGTCGCAGAGGTTGAAGATGAACCGCATGTCGTGCTCGATGACGAGCACGGCGATGCCCATGTCCCGGATGGCGAAGATGAGTTCCTCCGCCGCCCGCGTCTCCTGCGGGTTCATGCCGGCGGTGGGCTCGTCGAGCAGGATCAGTCCGGGGTCGCTCGCGAGGGCGCGGGCGATCTCCAGCTTGCGCTGCTCTCCGTACGGGAGGTTCTTGGCGAGGTGCTGTGCCTTGTCCTGGAGGCCGATGAACTCCAGGAGCTCCATGGCCCGCTCCGTCGCCTCCGCCTCGGCCTTCTTGAAGCCGGGCAGACGCAGCAGCGCCGACCAGAGGCCCTGCTTCATCCGGGTGTGGCGTCCGACGAGGACGTTCTCCAGGACCGTCATGTTGTGGAACAGACGGATGTTCTGGAAGGTGCGGGCGATGCCGGCGTCGGTGACCTTGAACGAGGTGGGCGGCAGGACCTTGCCCTTGTACCGGACCTCACCCTCGGTGGGGACGTAGAGGCCGGTGAGGCAGTTGAAGAAGGTGGTCTTGCCGGCGCCGTTGGGGCCGATCAGACCGACGATCTCGCCGCTGTTCACGGTGAGGTCGACGTTGCGCACGGCGGTGAGGCCGCCGAAGCGCATCGTGACCCCGCGGGCGTCGAGCACGGTCTCGCGGGCGACGGGCTCGGTGGAGTCCGCGGCCTTCGTGGTGGTGGTCGTCATGGTTCAGGCACCTGCCTTGGCGAGCGTGGCGGGCGTCTCGTCCTTCTCGTGGAACTCCAGCTGGTTGCGCCGGTTGGCGATCATGCCCTCCGGGCGGAAGCGCATGAGCAGGATCAGCGCGACGCCGAAGGCGAGGAGCTGGTACTCGCCCATGAACTGGAGCTTGTTCGGGATGAGGAAGAGCAGCGAGGCACCGACCAGCGGACCGCTCATCGTGCCCATGCCGCCGAGGACGACGGCCGCGAGCAGGAAGGCGGAGTTGGGCGGGATCGGTCCGGCGAAGAGGTACTGCTCCGGGGTCACCGTGTAGGTGACGTGGGCCTGCACGGTGCCGGCGAGGCCGGCGAGCGAGGCGCCGAGCGCGAAGGCGATGAGCTTGACCCGGAAGCCGTTGATGCCCATGGCGAGCGCGGCGGTCTCGTCCTCGCGGATGGCGACCCAGGCGCGGCCGATACGGGAGTCGCCGCTGCGCCGGAAGACCAGCACGACGACCGCCATGATCAGCAGCATCAGGAAGAAGTAGTTGGCGAAGCGGCCGATCGTGAAGCCGGCGATCGTGTGCTCGGCGCCGAAGTCGAACCCGAACATGCTCAGGTTAGGGATGGACGCGATGCCGTTGGAGCCGTTGGTGATGTCCGGACCGGAGGTGCCGTCGGTGTTCATGACGGCGATGCGGAAGATCTCACCGAAACCGAGCGTCACGATGGCGAGGTAGTCGCCGCGCAGGCGCAGGGTCGGGGCGCCGATGAGGACACCGAAGACCAGGGAGGCTCCGGCGCCGACCAGGATGGCGGCCCAGAAGGGGAGGTGCACGCCGAACGGCGAGGTCGGGGCGCCCGAGACGAGGGCGGCCGCGTAGGCGCCGACGCCGAGGAAGGCGACGTAACCGAGGTCGAGGAGACCGGCGAGGCCGACGACGATGTTCAGGCCCAGGGCGACCGTGGCGAAGATCAGGATGTAGACGCCGAGCGTCGCGTACTGGTCGTCGGTCTGGGTGAAGGGGAAGAGCGCCGCGGCCGTGAACGCGCCCGCGATGGAGAGGTTCTGGTGCTTCTTGGTGAGCTGCGCGGCCTGCTGCATGAGGCCCGACTTGTTGACGGCGGCGAACCCGAGGCCCGCGGTGATCAGGAAGCCGAGGAACAGCTCGTCGTACTCCGTGCCGATGCCGTAGGTGAAGACACCGAGCGCCACGGCGAGGATGCCCGTGATGATCAGGATCTCGACGGAGGAGTGCATCGAGGGGAGCCGGCGCACGGGGCCGGTCGCGAAGGCGGCCTTGAACGAGTCCCAGCCGTTGCCGGCGCGGTGCTTGAACTGGTCCCAGCCGGTGTCCTCCGGGTCCACGGGCAGCACCTTGGGCCGCTCGAAGGGGAGGGCGAGGGCGCCGAGGAGGGCGAGCAGGCTGGCGAGCGCGACGATCGCGCCGCCCGGCTCCAGGTTGACCGGTCCGCCGAGGGTGACGCTGATCGCGCCGACGGTGAACCAGGCGATGGCGAAGTTGGCGAGGGCGGCGAGCTTGAGCGCCGCGTCGGCGCCGGCCGGGGTCAGCCAGCGGGTGCCCTTGACGCCGTAGGAGGAGAGGGCGAAGAGGGCGGTGAGCAGGCCGGTGACGAGGACCTGCATCTGGAGGCCGCCGGGGGAGCCGTAGAACGTGAGGTCGCCCGGGAAGCGGGCGGTCCAGGTCCAGGCGGTGAAGCAGCTGGCGACGGTGAGGAGGCCGCCGCCCAGGGTGAGGGCGCGGGCGATTCCGACCGGCACGAAGCCGATGAGTCCGGTCGCCACGGCCGGCTCGGGCGCCGCGGGCGCCGTCGAGTTCTCGGAGATGGTGGTCATGGTGCTCACGCCCTGTCCGCGACGCGCTCGCCGAGGAGGCCTTGTGGCCGGGCGAGGAGTACGACGATGAGGAGTACGAAGGCCCAGACGTCGGCCCAGGACTGGCCGCCGAGCTGCTCCATACCGGGGATGTGGCTGACGTACGCCGTCGCCATGGTCTCGGCGACACCGAGGACGACTCCGCCGATCATGGCTCCGTAGATGTTGCCGATTCCGCCGAGGACGGCGGCCGTGAAGGCCTTGAGTCCGAGGAGGAAGCCCATCTTGTAGTCGACGACGCCGTACTTGAGGCCGTAGGCGACGGCGCCGACGGCGGCCATCGCGGCGCCGAGGGCGAACGCGATCACGATGATCCGGTCGGTGTTGACGCCCATGAGCTTCGCGGTGTCCGGGTCCTGCGCCGTGGCCTGCATGCCGCGCCCGGTGCGGGTGCGCATGACGAAGAAGGCGAGGAAGGCCATGCAGACGGGGGCGGCGATCAGGAGGAAGACGTCGCCGGTCTGGATGGTGACCGGGCCGAGCTCGATCGGGCCGCCGGGGATCTGCGGGAAGGTCCGGGCGGACTTCGCCTCCGGGTAGAAGGCCCAGACGGCCTGCTGGAGGGCGAGTGAGAGACCGATGGCGGTGATGAGGGGGGCGAGGCGTGGGCCCCCGCGGAGCGGACGGTACGCGAGGCGTTCCGCTCCGACGGCTATCGTCGTCGCGACGAGTACGGCACCGACGATCATGAGGGGCAGAGCGACCCACATGGTGGTGCCGCCGGGAAGGATGAGCCAGACCGTGAGGGCCCCGAAGCCGCCGGTCATGAAGATCTCGCCATGGGCGAAGTTGATGAGCTGGACGATGCCGTAGACCATCGTGTAGCCGACGGCGACGAGCCCGTACATGGATCCCAGTAGCAGGCCGTTGACCAGCTGCTGCGGCAGTTCGTTCACCGCATTGTCCTCCGAGACTTTCGACGGATGTGACACCGCGCGGGGAGCCAGGTGCGGCCCCCCGCGCGGTGAAAGTGGTGCTGAGTGGTGCTGGTGATGCGGAGTGGAGAGGTTGATCAGCCGCCGAAGGTGCCGGACTTGACGGGCTTGAAGGCGCCGCCCTCGACCTTGTAGACGGTCAGCTGCTTGTTGGTGGTGTCACCGAACTCGTCGAAGGCGACCGAGCCGGTCACGCCCTCGAAGGAGACGCCCTGCATGGCCTCGACGACCTTGGCGCGCTCGGGGACCTTGCCGCCGTTGCCCTCGGTGGCCTTCTTGACGGCCTCGATGATCGCCCAGGTCGAGTCGTAGGCGTAGCCGCCGTAGGCCTCGTAGGCCTCCTTGTAGTTCTCGGCCTTGTAGTTGGCCAGGAAGTCCTTGGCGGAGGGGAGGGTCTCGATCGGGGCGCCGACCGAGGTGGCGATGTCGCCGTCGGCCGCGGCCGGGCTGGCGAGCTTCACGTACTCGGGGCTGAAGATCGCGTCGCCGCCGACGACGGTGACCTTCGCGCCGGCCGCCTTGATCTGCTTGGCCAGCGGGCCGCCGGCCGGGTACTCGCCACCGTAGTAGACGACGTCGGCGCCGGAGCTCTTCACCTGAGTGGCGACGGCGCTGAAGTCCTTGGTGTCGGGGTTGATGTGCTGCGTGCCGACGACCTTGCCGCCGAGCTTCTCGAACTCGCCCTTGAAGGTGCCCGCGAGGCCGGCGCCGTAGGTCTTCTTGTCGTCGATGATGAAGGCCTTGGTCTTCTTGGCCTCGTTGAAGACGTACTGGGCGGCGAACGGGCCCTGGATGGCGTCCGTGGTGGCGGTGCGGAAGTACGACTTGTAGCCGCGCTTCTTCTCGCCACTGCTCCAGTTGATGCCCTGGCTCAGCGACGGGTTGGTGTTGGCCGGGGAGACCTGCACCAGCTTCGCGTCGTCGAAGACCTTCTGCATGGACTCGGCGACACCGGAGTTCAGCGGGCCGACGACGCCGAGGACGGACTTGTCGGCGACGAACTTCGTCGCGTTCTGCTGGCCCGAGGAGGGCTGCGCCTGGTCGTCCAGGGACTCCAGCTTGAAGGTCACGCCCTTGACGTAGGCCTTCTTGTTGGCCGTCTTGACCGCGAGGTCGGCGGAGTTCTTGATGCCGAGGCCGAGGGCGGACAGCTCACCCGTGAGGGGCGCGTCGAGACCGATGGTCACGGTGACGTTGCCGCTGTCGCCGTCCTTCGCGGCGCCCTTGTCGTCGCGCGAACCACAGGCGGTGAGGGTGAGTGCTCCCGCGGTGACCGCGGTGGTGAGTATGAGCATCGAACGGTTTCGCACGAAGGGTCCTTTCCCTGGCGCGGCCCCCTCGGATGAGGCGGTGCCGTGAAGCTGCGGAGCGAGGGGTGCCGTTTTGGAACGCCGGGCCGTACTGGGGTTGGTACAGGGCCGTGCAGTAGAACGCGCCCGGCGGCGCGGTGACTGGCGGTGACTCTAAGCGCAGGTGGGGAGGGTCGGGGAGCGCCGAGGACAGGATGTGACTGTCTTGTTATGCCGACGGGGAAAGAGTGTGCGCGCCGGGTGGGAAAACCGGGGCATAGGGGGCTGTAATGCGGTGTTCACATAGTGAGAACGCGCAGTTCCGCTAAGGGGCTTGAGCGATTCTTGGTACTGACGGTCCGCTCAGCGGACTCTCCGGATATCGGACAACGGCAGAAACCTGAGCGGACGAACCGGCCCCTCCGCTTCGGTATGCGCCACACCGTGTGCATGTGACACAGCGTGACGAATCCGGGGGTGGAGAGGCGTCCGGGGACGCCGAAGGGGCGGCACCCGCAGGTGCCGCCCCTGGTCGTACATGGCTGGTCAGGCCCTGTGTGTCACCGCTCAGGCGTTCGAGGTGTCCGGAATGCTGGACGCGTCCTTCGCGGTGACCTCACGCAGCAGGCACGTCAGTCGCGCCGTGCACACCCGCTTCTCCTGCTCGTCGGTGATCACGATCTCGTACGTGGCCGTCGACCGCCCGCGGTGCACCGGCGTCGCCACACCGGTCACCAGACCGCTGCGCACCCCGCGGTGATGGGTGCAGTTCAGGTCGACGCCCACCGCGATCTTCGAGACCCCGCCGTGCAGCATCGAGCCGATGGAGCCCAGCGTCTCCGCGAGCACCGCCGAGGCGCCGCCGTGCAGCAGGCCGTACGGCTGGGTGTTGCCCTCCACGGGCATGGTGCCGACGACCCGCTCGGCGGAGGCCTCCAGGATCTGGACGCCCATCCGGTTGCCGAGGTGCCCGGCCGAGAAGAGCGCCGGGAGGTCGACACCCAGCGCCGCGTACTCGTCGAGGACCTCCTGCGGGAACTTCACGTGCTGCTGCTCACCCATGCCCGGCTCCGTTCTTTTCGTACGTCTTCGTACGGCTGGTCTTCCTGAGCTGCCTGAGCAAACGCTTAGGCGGAGGCGGATTCTTCCAGACGGACGATCACGGACTTGCTCGCGGGGGTGTTGCTGACGTCCGCGGTCGACTCCAGCGGCACGAGCACGTTCGTCTCCGGGTAGTAGGCCGCCGCGCACCCCCGGGACGTCGGGTAGTGCACCACCCGGAAGCCGGGCGCCCGCCGCTCGCTGCCGTCCGTCCACTCGCTCACCAGATCCGCGTACGCCCCGTCCGCGAAGCCCAGCGCCGCCGCGTCCTCGGGATGGACCAGGACGACCCGGCGGCCCCCCTTGATGCCCCGGTAGCGGTCGTCGAGGCCGTAGATCGTGGTGTTGTACTGGTCGTGCGAGCGCAGCGTCTGGAGGAGCAGCCGCCCCTTGGGCACCCTCGGATACTCCACGGGCGCCGCCGTGAAGTTCGCCTTGCCGGTCTTCGTGGGGAAGCGGCGCTCGTCGCGCGGTCCGTGCGGCAGCCGGAAGCCGCCGGGGTCCGCCGCGAGACGGGCGTTGAAGTCCTCGAAACCGGGCACCACGCGCGCGATGCGGTCCCGGATCGTGGCGTAGTCGGCCTCGAACTCCTCCCAGGGGGTGGCCGATCCGTCGCCGAGGACGGCGCGGGCCATCCTCGCCACGATCGCCGGCTCGGACAGCAGATGCGGGCTCGCGGGCGGCAGATTGCCCCGTGAGGCGTGCACCAGACTCATCGAGTCCTCGACCGTCACGAACTGCTTGCCACCCGCCTGCACGTCCTTGTCCGTACGGCCCAGGGTGGGCAGGATCAACGCGCGCGTGCCCGTCACCGCGTGCGAGCGGTTCAGCTTCGTCGAGACGTGGACGGTCAGCCGGGCCCGGCGCATCGCCGCCTCCGTCACCTCCGTGTCGGGCGTCGCCCCCACGAAGTTGCCGCCCATCGCGAAGAACACCTTCGCCTCGCCGTCCCGCAGCGCCTGGATCGACCGGACCACGTCGAAGCCGTGACGGCGTGGCGAGACGATCCCGAACTCCTTGTCCAGGGCGTCGAGGAAGGCGGGTGCGGGCCGCTCGAAAATCCCCATCGTGCGGTCGCCCTGCACGTTCGAATGGCCGCGCACCGGGCACACCCCCGCGCCCGGCCGGCCGATGTTGCCGCGCAGGAGAAGGAAGTTGACCACCTCGCGGATGGTCGGCACCGAGTGCTTGTGCTGGGTGAGACCCATCGCCCAGCACACGACGGTCCGCTCCGAGGCGAGCACCATCTCCAGGGCCCGCTCGATCTCGGAACGGTCCAGACCGGTCGCGGCGAGAGTCTCGTCCCAGTCGGCCTCCCCGGCCGCCGCCACGAACTCCTCGTACCCATGGGTGTGTTCGCGTACGAACTCCTCGTCGACCGCCCCGGCCGTCTCCAGGACCAGCTTGTTCAGGAGCCGGAAGAGAGCCTGGTCGCCACCGATCCGGATCTGGAGGAAGAGATCGTTGAGCGCGGCGCCCTTGAGCATGCCCTGCGGGGTCTGCGGGTTCTTGAACCGCTCCAGACCCGCCTCGGGCAGCGGATTGACGGAGATGATCTTCGCGCCGCCCGCCTTGGCCTTCTCCAGGGCCGACAGCATGCGCGGATGGTTCGTCCCCGGGTTCTGACCGGCCACGATGATCAGGTCCGCCCGGTGCAGGTCCTCCAGGGAGACACTGCCCTTGCCGATGCCGATGGTCTCCGTCAGCGCCGACCCCGAGGACTCGTGGCACATGTTGGAACAGTCCGGCAGGTTGTTCGTACCGAACTCGCGGGCGAAGAGCTGGAGCAGGAACGCGGCCTCGTTGCTGGTCCGCCCCGAGGTGTAGAAGAGCGCCTCGTCGGGGGAGCCGAGCGCCCGGAGCTCCTCCGCGACGATCGCGAAGGCCCGCTCCCAGGTCACCGGCTCGTACCGGTCGCCGCCCTCCGGCAGCAGCATCGGCTGGGTGATCCGGCCCTGCTGGCCCAGCCAGTACCCGCTGCGGTCCGCCAGGTCCGCCAGCGGGTGCGCGGCGAAGAACTCCGGGGTCACCCGGCGCAGCGTCGCCTCCTCGGCGACCGCCTTCGCGCCGTTCTCGCAGAACTCCGCCACATGCCGCTTGTCCCCTTCGGGCCAGGCGCAGCCGGGACAGTCGAAGCCGTCCTTCTGGTTGACCTTGAGCAGGGTCCGCGCGGTGCGCCGCAGCCCCATCTGCTCCTGGGCGATCCGCAGGGTGTGCCCGATGGCGGGCAGCCCGGCGGCGGCGTGCTGCGGCGGCGTGACCTGCGGTGCGTCCTGGACCGGGTCGCCGACCGGCGGCTTGCTGACCATCGCGCTCTCCCTTGAGCGTAATCCTGCGGCGTACGTCTCCGATCCTGTCACGCGGCGGTGACAGCCCGGACCCCGCCGGTGCCGGCGGGAACAGTGGGCGGGATTGTCAGTCGTCCGTGGCAGGATCGTCATGTGGCCGAGACAGCATCGAAGAACCCCGCAGACACCCGCCCCCGCCTGCTCCTCATGGACGGGCACTCGCTCGCGTACCGGGCGTTCTTCGCGCTGCCCGCGGAGAACTTCACCACCGCGACCGGACAGCCGACGAACGCGATCTACGGGTTCGCCTCGATGCTGGCGAACACGCTGCGCGACGAGGCGCCCACGCACTTCGCGGTCGCCTTCGACGTGTCCCGCAAGACCTGGCGGTCCGAGGAGTTCCCGGAGTACAAGGCGAACCGCTCCAAGACGCCCGACGAGTTCAAGGGGCAGGTCGAGCTGATCGGCGAGCTCCTCGACGCGATGAACGCGCCGCGGTTCGCCGTCGACGGCTTCGAGGCCGACGACGTCATCGCGACCCTCGCCACCCAGGCCGAGGCCGCCGGCTTCGAGGTCCTGATCGTCACCGGCGACCGGGACTCCTTCCAGCTGGTCTCCGACCACACCACCGTGCTCTACCCGACCAAGGGCGTCTCCGAGCTCACCCGCTTCACCCCGGAGAAGGTCCAGGAGAAGTACGGCCTCACGCCCTCGCAGTACCCCGACTTCGCGGCCCTGCGCGGCGACCCGTCGGACAACCTGCCCGGCATCCCCGGCGTCGGAGAGAAGACCGCCGCCAAGTGGATCAACCAGTTCGGCTCCTTCGACGAGCTCGTCGAGCGCGCCGAGGAGGTCAAGGGCAAGGCCGGGCAGAACTTCCGCGACCACCTGGAGTCGGTCAAGCTCAACCGCCGCCTGACCGCGATGGTCACGGACGTCGAGCTGCCCAAGGGCGTCACCGACCTCGCCCGCGAGCCGTACGACCGCGGGGCGGTCGCCCTCGTCCTCGACACCCTGGAGATCCGCAACCCCTCGCTGCGCGAGCGGCTCCTCGCCGTCGACCCGGGCGCCGCCGAGGACACCGCCCCGGCCCCCGAGGCGGGCGTCGAGATCGACGGCACCGTCCTCGGCGCCGGCGAGCTCGCCCCCTGGCTCGCCGAGCACGGCACCGAACCCCTCGGCATCGCCACCGTCGACACCTGGGCCCTGGGCACGGGGAACGTCGGCGAGATCGCCCTCGCCGCCGCCGGCGGCGCCGCCGCGTGGTTCGAGCCGAGCGCGCTCGACGAGGCCGACGAGCAGGCCTGGGCCGCCTGGATCGCCGACCCCGACCGGCCGAAGGCCATGCACAACGCCAAGAGCGCCATGCGGGTCTTCCCCGAGCACGGCTGGAGCATCGCGGGCGTCACCATGGACACCGCCCTCGCCGCCTACCTCGTGAAGCCCGGCCGGCGCTCCTTCGCGCTCGACGCGCTCTCCGTCGAGTACCTCCACCGCGAGCTCGCCCCCGCGGCCGCGGCCGACGGCCAGCTCGCCTTCGGCGCCGACGACACCGCCGAGGCCGAGGCCCTCATGACCCAGGCGCGAGCCGTCCTCGACCTCGCCGTTGCCTTCGAGGAGAAGCTCGGCGAGGTCGGCGCCCGCGAGCTCCTCCACGACGTCGAGCTGCCCACCTCCGCCCTCCTCGCCCGCCTGGAGCGGCACGGCATCGCCGCCGACCGCGACCACCTGGAGGCCATGGAGCAGCAGTTCGCCGGCGCGGTGCAGCAGGCCGTGAAGGAGGCGCACGCCTCCGTCGGCCACGAGTTCAACCTCGGCTCGCCCAAGCAGCTCCAGGAGGTCTTCTTCGGCGAGCTGAACCTGCCGAAGACCAAGAAGACCAAGACCGGGTACACCACGGACGCCGACGCGCTCGCCTGGCTGGCCGGCCAGACCGACCACGACCTGCCCGTGATCATGCTCCGGCACCGCGAGCAGGCCCGGCTGCGCTCCACCGTCGAGGGCCTGATCAAGACGATCGCCGCCGACGGGCGCATCCACACCACCTTCAGCCAGACGGTGGCCGCCACCGGGCGCCTCTCCTCCACCGACCCCAACCTGCAGAACGTGCCGGTACGGACGGACGAGGGCCGCGCCATCCGGCACGGCTTCGTCGTCGGAGAGGGCTTCGAGGCCCTCATGACCGCCGACTACAGCCAGATCGAGCTCCGCGTCATGGCCCACCTCTCCGAGGACGAGGGACTCATCGAGGCCTTCACCTCCGGCGAGGACCTCCACACCACCGTCGCCTCCCAGGTCTTCTCCGTCGAGCGGTCCGCCGTCGACGCCGAGATGCGCCGCAAGATCAAGGCCATGTCGTACGGCCTTGCCTACGGCCTCTCCGCCTTCGGCCTCTCGCAGCAGCTGAACATCGACCCGGGCGAGGCCCGCGGCCTGATGGACACCTACTTCGAGCGCTTCGGCGGGGTGCGGGACTATCTGCGCCGGGTCGTCGACGAGGCCCGCGCCACCGGCTACACCGAGACCATGCTCGGCCGCCGGCGCTACCTGCCCGACCTGAACAGCGACAACCGCCAGCGGCGCGAGGCCGCCGAGCGGATGGCGCTCAACGCCCCGATCCAGGGCACGGCGGCCGACATCGTGAAGGTCGCCATGCTGGGCGTCGACCGGGCGCTCACCGAGGCGGGTCTCGCCTCCCGGATGCTCCTCCAGGTCCACGACGAAATCGTGCTCGAACTCGCCCCCGGCGAGCGCGAGCAGGTCGAGGCCCTGGTCCGCGAACAGATGTCGGCCGCAGCCGACCTGCGCGCCCCCCTGGACGTCTCGGTAGGCGTGGGCCACGACTGGGACTCGGCGGCGCACTGACGCACCACGGCAGGGGGCGCCACGGCGCCCCCTGCCGGTCCTGGGCTCAGGCGCCCGACTCCACATCGCACGTGCGGCGGTCCTCTCCCCGCGGCGCCGGGGGAGGGGTGGCCGGATCCTTCGGCGCCGCGGTGGGCGACGATCCCAGGAACCGTGCCCCCGCCCCGTACAGCACGAGCCCGACGGCGAGCCCCGCACCGGCCCCGAAGCAGGCCGTCGGAATGACGTCCAGCGGCGTCTCGATCCGGGCCCAGCCCCAGTACGCGGCCCAGCGCAGCACCCGGTGGGCCATCCCGGCGAGGACGCAGCCGCCGATGAGTCCGGCCGCGAGCAGCCGCCCGCGTCGGCCCGGGACCCGTACCCCGGCCGGCAGCTCCACGCCCGCGGCGGAGCGGAGCGCCCGCGCCGTGAACCAGACCAGGATCCCGAGCGCCAGCGCCGAACCCCCGTACTGCGCATAGAGATAGACGGGGAACCCGGCCACGATGTCACCGAGGAACGGGATCGTCCGGGTCCCCCAGCGGTCGAGATGGGTGAAGGAGTCCCACACGACATGGGTCGTCGAGCCGACGACGGCGGAGAGCCCGAACCACCCGGCGAGCAGGGCCGGGTGCCGGTCGCGCCAGACATCGCCCCGGACGAACCCGTACACCCGCCCGCGCCACCCGGCGGGCAGCAGCGCGACGAGCGGCTCACGAACGGTCAGCCACAGGGTCACCAGCACTCCGGTGATCAGGACGTCGGCCGTGACGATCCCGACGGGGGAGTGGGTGACGTCCCCGAAGACCATCGCACCGGGAAAGGCCGTCGCCGCGAAATAGGTCATGTCGGGCGCGAAGGAGCCCGCGACGAGAGCGGACGCGACCAGCGGTCCGCGCGCGGTCCCGGTCCGCCGCAGTCCGGGCAGCACGGCAGCGGCATGGCTCAGCGTGAACGGCAACGGGTCTTCCCCCAGGTTCCGGTGACGACGGCCGCAGTACATCATCGGCCGCAGTGCAAGAGGTGTTCGACCCTCCGGCCGGTTCCCGCTCCGGTCGCTCTCCGTGTCCGGCGGGGGAGGTCGTCAGGCGGCCGAGAGGTGGCGAAAGCGTGAAACACGGTCAGGCGCCGGTGCCCGGCGGACCGGAGTTGGCATAGGGTCGCCAGAGGTCTCGCGCGGGGAGCGCGGGACCTCAGTCGAGGGGGAAGGGACCACGGACATGTCAGCGCACTTGGGCCGCAGGCTGCGCAAGGGGGCCACCAGCGGTGCGGTGGTGGCTGCGGCGGTCGCCGCGCTCGCCGCCTCACAGGCGCCGGAGATGACCCCACCGCCCACCGACAACGCCGGCGGGGACCGGGCCATCGGCGCCGGGGACACCGCGTCGCCGTCCGGCGACGGCTCCGCCACCGGCAACTCGCCGTACTACACGGAACTGCCGTCGCTGAACACGCCGAACAAGCCCGGGGTGCCGCCCGTCCAGCTGCCGGTGATCACCGGGCCCGCCCAGGCCGGCATACCCGCGTCCGTGCTCGCCGCCTATCAGCGCGCCGAGCAGTCGATCCGTTCGACCGCCCCCGGCTGCAACCTGCCCTGGCAGCTCCTCGCCGGCATCGGCAAGGTCGAGTCCGGACAGGCGAGCGGCGGTCGGGTCGACGCCAACGGAACGACGCTGAAGCCGATCGTCGGCCCTGCCCTCAACGGCAACGGATTCGCCGAAATCACCGACACCGACGACGGCGTCTATGACGGTGACAGGACCCACGACCGCGCCGTCGGCCCGATGCAGTTCATCCCGTCCACCTGGGCCACCTGGGGCCAGGACGCGAACAGCGACGGGAAGAAGGACCCCAACAACATCTACGACGCCGCGCAGGCCGCCGGTCTCTATCTCTGCGCCAACGACCGCAACCTCGCGCTCAAGGCCGACCTCGACCGCGCGATCCTCAGCTACAACCGCTCGACGGAGTACCTGAACACGGTCATCTCGTGGTTCGAGTACTACCAGCGCGGCACCCACCAGGTCCCGGACGGCACGGGTGTGCTGCCGGTCGACCGCAGCGACGGCCGGGGTCAGGGCAACCGCCCCCTCCCCACCTCGCCTCTCACGCCGGCCCCGACGACCCCCGGCCCGAAGCCGTCCGAGACGGGCGGGCCGAAGCCCGGTCCGACGAAGCCGGGCGGGCCTTCGGAGGTCACCACGCCGCCGACGAAGCCCACCCCGCCGGTGAAGCCCCCGGTCACGCCGCCGACGAAGCCGCCCGTACCGCCGGTCGTGCCGCCGGCCGTCAAGGTCGCGCGCCTCGCGGTCGTCTCCTCCGGTCCCCTCACCGCGACCACCGAGAGCGCCTTCGCCAAGGCCCCGACGGTCGCGGCGCTCGACGCCGCGGGCGCGCCGATCACCGGTGTGAGCATCCGCTTCGAGATCACCGGCACCACCGACACCCGCTTCTCCGGCGGCGCGACGACCGCGACCGTCACCACGGGCTCGGCCGGTATCGCCGCCGCCCCCACCCTGCGGGCGGGCGAGAAGACCGGGTCGTTCACGGTCAAGGCCACCGTCGTGGGCCGAGGCATGGACGCGACCGTGTTCAACGCGACCGTCACCGAACGACAGGCGGACGCCCTCGCCCGGGTCGGCGGCGACCCGCTGTCGGCGACCACCGGCACCACCTTCGGCCAGTCCGTGCAGGTGAAGGCCACCGACAAGGGCGCGCTCGCCCCGGGCGTGCTCGTCACGGCCGTGATCGCGGACTCCACGGGCACCAAGGAGAGCGTCGACGGCCCGTCCTTCAAGGACGGGGTCCGTACGCTCGTCCTGAAGACGGACGGGAACGGCCTGATCTCCCTGCCGGCGATCCTCGCGGGCGACAAGGCCGGCGAGTACGTGCTCCGCCTCACCGCTCCCGGAGGCGGCGTCACGGAGATCAAGCTGACGGTCGACGCGCCCACCGCGACCCCGAGCCCGACCCCGGAGCCGACCTCCTCCGGCACCGGCTCGCCCGAGGCCTCCCCCTCGCCCTCGGCCTGACCCGCCCGCGCATCCCTCTCCTCCCCACGCGCCGCTCCGCCGCCCCCACCGGGCGGGGGAGCGGCGCTTCGCGTTCCCCGGGCGGGTGGGCGGTCCTCCGGGCGCCGGAGCGCGCGAGCGGCATCGGGATCCCCGGGCAGGGCGGTGCAACGTGTTCTCATCTCGCGGTCGCGTTGCTACGGTGCCCCCGCCCTGACGACCTATCAGATCGCACCCCGGGAGGCCGACCATGCGTGCCCTCGTCGCCGCCGCCATCGGACTCGCCCCAGTCCTCCTCTTCATCCTCCTCGTCTCCGTGGTCGATCTGCCGCCCGACGGGCCCACCTCGCCCAAGCCCCTGCTGACCGCCGACCCCGGCCCCAAGAAGTAGGGGGCGACCGTGCGCCGCCGAGCCAGCCTCGTCCTCCTCGCCCTCGCCGTCTTCTGCGTCGCGATGGCCCCGACCCTGCGCTGGTACGCCTTCCCCCGCCTGGCGAAGATCCCGCCGAACCAGTACCAGGAGACCGTCCTGGAGGCACAGCCCGCGACCCTGCTCAACTACTCCACGCTCAAGGCGGAGAAGGTCGACAAGATCACGATCATCCAGACCCTCAAGGGCAACGTGGAGGAGTCGCGGCGCATCGAACGCGACGCCGGGCGCGACGTCGTCGTCTGGGACGCCCTCGCCTACATCACGGGCCCCGACGGAAAGATGGTCTCCCAGGTCCCCGAGCGGTACATCTTCGACGCCCACACCCAGGACCCCGTCAACGCCACCGGCGAATCCGTCGACGGCGACCCGGTCCGGCGCGAGGGCATCGAGTTCAAATGGCCCTTCCTCACCGAGAAGCGGGACTACCAGTACTTCGACGCCCAGACCCGCACCTCGTCCCCCATCCACTACAAGGGCACCCGCACCTTCCGGGGCATGGAGGTCTACTACTTCGAGCAGACCATCCCCTGGACCAAGGTCCCCATGCCCAAATCCATGCCGGTCAAGATCCCCCCGGAGGTCATCGCCGAATCCGGACTCACCCGCTGGTACACCACCAAGCGGATGTTCTGGATCGAGCCCGTCACCGGCGCCCCCGTCAACGGCGAGGAGATCCACAAGGAGGAGCTCCGCAACGCCAGGGCGCTGATGGGCGTCGACACCCTCACCGTCTTCGAGGGCCATGTGAAGATGCGCGAGGACTACATCGAGAGCGTCGGCGAGATGGTCGCCTCCAACCGCCTCACGGTCCTCCTGCTCGTCTCCTACGTCCCCTGGAGCCTGACCTTCCTCGCACTGCTCCTCCTCGCCCTCGCGCTCTGGCTGGAGGCCCGCTCCCGCCGCCCGGCACCGGAACCCGCCGCCCCGCTCACCCCTCCCGTCTCAGCCGCGCGCTCGTGAACCGGGTCGCCTCCGCCACCGAGGGGTCCTCGGGCCACGGATGCTTCGGGTACCGCCCTCTCAGCTCCGCCCGCACGGACCGGTAGCCGTCCCGCCAGAACGACGCCAGGTCGGCGGTGACCGCCGCCGGCCGCCCGGCGGGGGAGAGGAGGTGGACGAGCACCGGGACCCCCGCCACCCGAGGAGTCTCCGCGAGTCCGAACATCTCCTGGAGCTTCACCGCGAGCACCGGCCGCTCACCGCCGTACTCGACCCGGATCCGCGAGCCGCTCGGCACCTCGATCCGCTCCGGCGCCAGCTCCCCCAGGCGGCCCGCCTCGCCCGACGCCCAGGGCAACAGCCGCCGCAGGGCCTCGCCGCCGTCGATCCGCCCCAGATCGGCACGCCGCGCGGCCCGGGACAGCTCCGGCTCCAGCCACTCCCCGGCCCGCTCGACCAGCGCCTCGTCCGCCACGTCCGGCCAGGGTTCCCCCACCTCGCGGCGCAGGAAGGCGAGCCGGGCGCGCAGCTCCCCGGCCTCCCTGCTCCACCGCAGCAGCCCCGGCCCCTCGCGGCGCAGCCCGTCGAGCAGCGCCTCCCGCACGAGCGCGGGATCCGCCTTCGCGCCCAACGGCCGGACCGTCAGCTCGACCGCGCCGAGCCGGTCCACCGACCGCGCGACCACGTCCCCGTCCTCCCAGCGGACCTCCTCGCCGGTGGACCGCAGATGCCCGGCCGCCCGCCGCGCCATGTCCTCGTCCACCACCGCCGCCAGGCGCACCCGAGCCGTCGCGTCCCGCGCCGTACGGTCCGCCACCGCCACGGCCAGCCACGGGGTGGCCCGCAGCCCGGAACCCTCACCGAGCCGGGCCCCGCTCCCCGACACCATCAGATAGCCGCCCTGCTCCCGCGCCCTCGCCACCCGCTCGGGAAAGGCGAGCGCCGTGACCAGACCGGCCACCGCGTCGTCCCCGGTCGCGGGCCCCGCCGAAGTCCCGGCGTCGGCGAGGTGCCCCGAGGCCCCCGAACCGGCCGGGGTCCGCGAAGTTCCCGAAGCGAACGAAGTAGCCGGGGACCGCGAAGCGCCTGAAGGCGCCGAGGACCCCGAATCCCTCGAAGCCCCCGAGGTGCCGCCGCCCACCGCCTCCGCCGCCGACCGCTCCAGCCGGCGTGCCTCCGCCTTCCAGCGGGCGCCGTACCCGTCGGCGCCCCGCCGGGCGGCGCGCCAGGCCGCCGCCAGGTCGTCCCCGTAGTCGCGCGGCGGCTCCTCGCTGAGCAGCGCCACCACCTCTGCCGCCCGCCGCACCCCGACCTCCGGCGCGCCGTCGAGGAGCGCACGGCCGAGCCGGGGATGGAGACCGAGCCGGGACATCCGTACGCCCCGGTCGGTGGCCCGCCCGGCTTCGTCCACGGCTCCGATCGAGCCGAGGACCGACCGGGCCGCCGTCATCGCCCCGGCGGGCGGCGCGTCGAGCAGCGCGAGCCCCTCCGCCGTCGGGTCGCCCCAGCAGGCCGCCCTCAGGGCGAAGTCCGCCAGGTCGGCGACCTTGATCTCGGGCGACGGGAAGCGCGGCCTGCCCCCGTCACTCGCCTCCGCCCAGCAGCGGTAGACGAACCCGAAGGCCTCACGGCCCGCCCGGCCCGTGCGCTGGGTCGCCGTCGCCTCCGAGACCGTCACCGTCGCCAGCGAGCCAAGACCGCGGGCGTGGTCCATGCGCGGCTCACGGGCCAGTCCCGAGTCCACGACGATGCGCACCCCCGGCACCGTCAGGCTGGACTCCGCCACCGAGGTCGCGAGCACCACCCGGCGCCGCCCGCCCGGCTCCGTCCCGCGCAGCACCGCGTCCTGCACCGCCGCCGGCGCCCGCCCGTGCAGCTGGAGCACCTCCGCGTCGACATCGGCCAGCATCCCGGCCGTCCGCGCGATCTCCCCCGTGCCCGGAAGGAAGCAGAGGACGTCTCCCTCGTGCCGCTCCAGCGCGAGCCGGACCGTCGCGGCGACGTGCCGCAGCAGCGCCGGATCCACCCAGGTGCCGTGGGCCGGCCGGATGCCCGACGGCGGCGCCTCGAAGAAGACCCGGCTGCCGTGCCCCTCGCCCCTGCTCCACACCACCGGCGCGGGCCCGCCGCCGTCCAGGGCCGTGAGGAGGTCCGCCCAGGCCGCCGCGTCGCTCGTCGCCGACGCGGCGATCAGCTTCAGCTCCGGCCGCAGGGTGGCCCGCACGTCCACGAGGAAGGCCATCGCCGTGTCGGCGTCCAGATGCCGCTCGTGACACTCGTCGAGCAGCACCACGTCGACCTCCGCCAGCTCCGGATCGCGCTGGAGCCGCTGGAGCAGAATGCCCGTGGTCACCACCTCGACCCGCGTCGAGGAGCCGCTCCGCCGCTCGCCACGCACCGAGAAGCCGACCGTGCCGCCGACCTCCTCCCCGAGCAGCCACGCCATCCGCCGTGCCGCCGCCCGCGCCGCCATCCGCCGCGGCTCGGCCACCAGGACCCGCCGCCGCGGTCCCTCTCCTATGAGACCCGCGAGCGCGAGCGGCACCAGCGTCGTCTTGCCGGTGCCGGGGGGCGCGGACAACACGGCCGTGCCGCGCAGGTCGAGCGCGGCGAGCAGCTCGGGGACGGCATGGCGGACGGGGAGACGGTCGAGTGCGTCGTTTCGGATCACGCACTCAGTCTCGTACGCGACGCGAAAAAGGCGGGCCCCGTTGTCCACAGGACCCACCTGTTCATATGACGAACGGCGCCGCTACTCCGTGCGCTCGCAGACGAAGATCGCCGTGCCCGGGATCAGGTTCCCCCGCAGCGGGGACCAGCCACCCCACTCCTGGCTGTTCCACTCCGGCCATTCCGGCTCGACCAGGTCGAGCAGGCGGAAGCCGCCGGCCACCACGTCCCGCACCCGGTCGCCGATCGTCCGGTGGTGCTCCACGTACACCGCCCGCCCCTGCTCGTCCTGCTCCACATAGGGGGTGCGGTCGAAATAGGAGGCCGCGATCGAGAGGCCCTCGGGACCGGGCTCGTCCGGGAAGGCCCAGCGGATCGGGTGTGTCACCGAGAAGACCCACCGGCCGCCGGGCCGCAGCACCCGCCGCACCTCCCGGAACACCTTCACCGGGTCGGCGACGAAGGGCACCGCGCCGTACGCCGAGCACGCCAGGTCGAAGGAGCCGTCCTTGAAGGGCAGGTCACCGGCGTCGGCCTCCACCAGCGGCACGTCCCCGCCGATCCGCAGCGCGTGCTGGAGCTGGCGGTGCGAGAGGTCGAGGGCCACCGGCCGGGCCCCCTGCGCCGCCAGCCAGCGGGAGCACTGCGCGGCGCCCGCCCCGATCTCCAGGACGTCCAGGCCCTTCAGCGAGGCGGGCGGACCGAGGAGCGCGGCCTCGGCCTCGTCGAGGCCCTCCGGACCCCAGACGAACCGGTCGTCGCCCAGGAACGATCCGTGATCGTTCTGGTACTCGTCGGCGTTCCTGTCCCACCAGCCGCGGCTGGCCCGGCTGCTCTCCGCGTCCCCCGCGTCACGCCGGGTCGCCTCCGCCTCCTCCTCGGCCGAGTCGGAGGGGACTTCGTGTTCGTACTCTTGGTTCATCTCGCCCGCCGATGTAGTTTGCGCTCAGTGCCGCTGTGCGCGGATCCCGCCGATGAGGCGTGGAAGGACACGAGTTGGTGCCGGAGTTGAGTAGATCTGCCCCGGGTGCGCGCTTCGCGCATTGACCCTGTCCGGCCGCCCCCGTATGCTAAAGGTTGCGCTGCGGGCCTGCGCGCCTCAGACGGAGCAGGCCGCGCTCGTACCTGTTGTATGTCCCCTCGGTTTTCGAGGCTCCTCCCGTTCGCGGGAAGGGGGCCTCATTGGCTGTCCGGCTTCTTGGTGCGATACGGGCTCTCGGCGTAGCAGTACCTACGACTTTCTGTCCGTAACCGGAGCCCTTTCCCACATGACGAGCAGCACCGAGACCACCGCCACCAGCACCACCCCGCAGGTTGCGGTCAACGACATCGGTAACGAGGAAGCCTTCCTCGCCGCGATCGACGAGACGATCAAGTACTTCAACGACGGCGACATCGTCGACGGCGTCATCGTGAAGGTCGACCGGGACGAGGTCCTGCTCGACATCGGTTACAAGACCGAAGGTGTCATCCCGAGCCGCGAGCTCTCGATCAAGCACGACGTCGACCCGAACGAGGTCGTCAAGGTCGGCGACGAGATCGAGGCCCTGGTTCTCCAGAAGGAGGACAAGGAAGGCCGCCTGATCCTCTCGAAGAAGCGTGCCCAGTACGAGCGCGCCTGGGGCACCATCGAGAAGATCAAGGAAGAGGACGGCATCGTCACCGGTACCGTCATCGAGGTCGTCAAGGGTGGTCTCATCCTCGACATCGGCCTCCGTGGCTTCCTGCCGGCCTCCCTCGTCGAGATGCGTCGCGTCCGCGACCTCCAGCCCTACGTGGGCAAGGAGCTCGAGGCGAAGATCATCGAGCTGGACAAGAACCGCAACAACGTGGTCCTGTCCCGCCGTGCCTGGCTGGAGCAGACCCAGTCCGAGGTTCGCCAGACCTTCCTCACGACCCTCCAGAAGGGTCAGGTCCGCTCCGGCGTCGTGTCCTCGATCGTCAACTTCGGTGCCTTCGTGGACCTGGGTGGCGTCGACGGCCTCGTGCACGTCTCCGAGCTTTCCTGGAAGCACATCGACCACCCCTCCGAGGTTGTCGAGGTCGGCCAGGAGGTCACCGTCGAGGTTCTCGACGTCGACATGGACCGCGAGCGTGTCTCCCTGTCGCTGAAGGCGACGCAGGAGGACCCGTGGCAGCAGTTCGCCCGGACGCACCAGATCGGTCAGGTCGTCCCGGGTAAGGTCACCAAGCTGGTTCCGTTCGGTGCGTTCGTCCGCGTGGACGAGGGCATCGAGGGTCTGGTCCACATCTCCGAGCTGGCCGAGCGCCACGTGGAGATCCCGGAGCAGGTCGTCCAGGTCAACGACGAGATCTTCGTCAAGGTCATCGACATCGACCTCGAGCGTCGTCGCATCAGCCTCTCGCTGAAGCAGGCCAACGAGTCCTTCGGTGCCGACCCGGCCTCGGTCGAGTTCGACCCGACCCTGTACGGCATGGCCGCGTCCTACGACGACCAGGGCAACTACATCTACCCCGAGGGCTTCGACCCCGAGACCAACGACTGGCTCGAGGGCTTCGAGACCCAGCGCGAGGCCTGGGAGACCCAGTACGCCGAGGCGCAGGCTCGTTTCGAGCAGCACCAGGCTCAGGTCATCAAGTCCCGCGAGGCCGACGAGGCCGCCGCTGCCGAGGGCGCTGCCGCCCCGGCCGCCGGTGGCAACGCCGGTGCGGGCATCTCGGGTGGTTCGTACTCCTCGGAGTCGGACGACAACTCCGGCGCCCTGGCGTCGGACGAGGCGCTCGCCGCCCTCCGCGAGAAGCTCGCCGGCGGCCAGAGCTGAACAGGCTCTCCGCTGAGCGCTAGCCGTTAGCGAATCGAGGCCCGCTTCCCTTCGGGGGAGCGGGCCTCGGTCATGTTCCGGGGCTTTCGGCGCCCCTCCTCCCCGCCCCAAGCGCCACGCCCGTACGGAAGATCGCACCGTCCGGGAATGGCGCTGCCGCACGAGACGTTTCCAGAGAGAACACGAGGAGGAGCGGTAATCGTGCTTGATCCCCAGGATTTGTACGAATGGGACGCCAAGGGCCTGGCCGTCGTCGACCTGGCACTGGCGCAGGAGTCGGCCGGGCTGGTCATGCTGTACCACTTCGACGGCTACATCGACGCGGGCGAGACCGGTGAGCAGATCATCGACGGCCTGCTCGACACCCTGCCCCACCAGCTCGTGGCCCGCTTCGACCACGACAGGCTCGTGGACTACCGTGCCCGCCGCCCGCTGCTGACCTTCCGGCGCGACCGCTGGACCGCGTACGAGACGCCGTCCATCGAGGTCCGCCTCGTGCAGGACGCCACCGGCGCCCCCTTCCTCGTCCTCTCCGGCCCGGAGCCGGACGTCGAGTGGGAGCGCTTCGCCGCCGCCGTCCGGCAGATCATCGAGCGCCTCGGCGTGCGCCTCTCCGTGAACTTCCACGGCATCCCCATGGGCGTGCCGCACACCCGCCCCGTCGGCCTCACGCCGCACGGCAGCCGTACCGACCTCATGCCGGGCCACCGCAGCCCCTTCGACGAGGCGCAGGTCCCCGGCAGCGCCGAGGCCCTCGTCGAGTACCGGCTCACCGAGTCCGGCCACGACACCCTCGGTGTCGCCGCGCACGTCCCGCACTACGTCGCCCGCTCGCCGTACCCGGACGCGGCGCTGACCGCGCTCGAGGCCGTGACGGCCGCCACCGGCCTGGTCCTCCCCGCGGTCGCGCACTCCCTGCGGACCGAGGCCCGTCGCACCCAGACCGAGATCGACCGCCAGATCGGCGAGGGCGACGAGGAGCTGGTCGCGCTCGTGCAGGGCCTTGAGCACCAGTACGACGCGGCAGCCGGCGCGGAGACCCGCGGCAGCCTGGTCGCCGAGCCCGTCGACCTGCCCTCGGCGGACGAGCTGGGCCGCGAGTTCGAGCGCTTCCTCGCCGAGCGGGAGGGCGACTCCTGACCCGCACGGGGCAGGCCCTAAGCTGCCGCTCATGCTGAAGGTGGGCCTGACCGGCGGGATCGGCGCCGGCAAGAGCGAAGTGTCACGGCTGCTCGTCTCGTACGGGGCCGTGCTGATCGACGCGGACCGGATCGCCCGCGAGGTCGTCGAGCCCGGCACACCGGGGCTCGCGGCCGTCGTGGAGGCCTTCGGGGAGGACGTCCTCACCCCGGAGGGGACGCTCGACCGGCCGAAGCTCGGGTCCCTCGTGTTCGCCGACGCGGACCGTCTCGCCGCCCTCAACGCCATCGTGCACCCCCTGGTCGGGGCGAGGTCGGCGGAGCTGGAGAGCCGGGCCGGCACGGGGGACGTCGTCGTCCACGACGTGCCCCTGCTCACCGAGAACGGGCTCGCGCCGCTGTACGACCTGGTCGTGGTCGTGGACGCCTCCCCGGAGACCCGGCTCGACCGGCTCGTACGGCTCCGGGGCATGGCCGAGTCCGAGGCGCGGGCCAGGATGTCGGCCCAGGCCACGCGCGCGCAGCGGCTGGCTGTCGCGGATCTCGTGATCGACAACGACGGGCCGCTCGACGCGCTCGAACCGCAGGTGCGCAAGGTCTGGGACGAGCTGGAGCGCCGCGCTTCGGCGGAATGAGCGTGACGGGTCCGGTGTTCAACCACCGGATCGAGGGGAAGGATGCCAGGGTGGCCGACAGAAACCCGGAAACACACGTCATCGACTTCCGCGCAGCCGAGCATCTGCTGGCCGCGCGGGACCCTCGTGGCGCCGTGAAGCTCCTGGACTCGGTGATCGCCGCCCATCCCGAGAACACGGCGGCGCGTCTGCTGCGGGCCCGTGCCTTCTTCGCGGCCGCACAGCTGCGACCCGCGCAGCTGGAGTTCGAGCTGGTCCTGGAGCGCGAGCCGGACAACGCGTTCGCGCACTTCGCCCTCGCCCGCACCTTCGAGCGTTCCGGCCTGACCGCCCAGGCCACCCGGCACTTCCGCCTCGCCGCGGCGCTGGACCCGAAGCCGGAGTACCTCCAGGCCGCCGGGTTCGACTCGGAGAACAGGGAGAGCCCGGAGAACTAGCGGCGGGGGCGCGGGAGCGGAGGAGCGCGAGCGCTCAGCGGCCCCTCCCGCCGTGATCCGGCTCGTACGGCGGGATGTTCCGGCCCGGCTGCCAGTGCGGGCCCTGGTGGATGTGGTGCACCACCATCGCCAGGTCGACGAGGACGACCAGGAGCAGCACGCCGCAGGCCGCGGCCCATCCCGGGCGGCCGAGCAGCGAGAAGACGGTCGTGCCGAAGGCGGCCCAGAGCAGTCCCCACAGGCCCAGCCAGAAGCGCATGCGCAGGGGGCTGCGCGCGGTCGCCGGTTCGTTCCCGGAACGCATGACGGTCACCCTCTCCCGTCCCCCAGCCCCGAAGGGCTCTTCCAGGATGGACCCTGTGGCGGGCCGAAGGGAACCGGCTAGTGGATGACGCTGTAGCTGCGCCACGGCAGGGCGCCCGGCGCGACCTGGTTGCTGGTGTTGGTGGCGAGGTAGATGTTGTGCTGCCCCGTGCAGTTGGGCGTCGGGAACAGCCTGATGTCGACCAGGGTGTTGTTCTCGACCCGGGTCACCCCTCTCGGGGCGAGAAGGCGGTGGCAGCCGTTCACGGAGGGGCTCGTCACGGTCACCACGACCTCGCGCTCCGTCTCGTACGAGAGGGTGCCGACCATGGTGCGGCCGCTCGAACAGCCGACGACGGCGGAGGTGAGCAGCACGGCCCCGGTGACGGTCGTGAGACGCCGGCGAACGGACATGGCGGTTCCTCTTCTGTCGGAGTCCGGGTCGGTGTTCCGGCGGCACCTCGGGTGCACCCGGTTCAGGCCACCCTCGCGCGCCCGGTGGCCCGTGTCATCCGTTGCTGGGCCGCACGGGCGAACCCGCGTGGCGGCCGTTGTCAGACCCCCGCCGTAAGGTCGGAGGTCCAGTCGACACTCGTCACCCCGGTGGGAAGGAGCGCGGAGCCGTGACACACACCTGGACGACCAGCGCCGCCGTCTTCCTGCCGGCCGCCCTGCCCCGAGAGGGCCGTGTGGCTTTCTGGGCCCCCGACGGCGGTGCGCTGCCGGACCCGGCGGAGAGCGGCGCGGAGCGCGTCGAGCTGACCGTCGCCCGGCGCCACGGCAGCGGCGCCCGGAGCCGGTCCGTCCCCGCCCTGGCCCTCCCGGTCGACGCCGCGCTGCCCCTTCTCGTCGCGGCCCGCCACCATCCGGCCGCCCACCCCGCGACCGCCGGCTGGGGCGCCGCCGCACTGCACGCCCTGCATCTGGTGGCCCGCGGCCGCATGCTGCCGGGTCTGACCGCCGACGACCTGGACGCCTGGCGGGCCGGCCCGCTGGACGCCGACGACATCGCCCATCTGCGGGCCGTCGCCGCGGCCCTGCCGTACGAGGCGCACGCCGTGCCCGTCCCCGGGCGCGGACCGCTGCGGCTGCCCGATCCCGAGGCGCTCGTCCGCGCCTTCCTCGACGCGGTCGCCGACATCCTGCCCAGGACCCCGGCCGCCGCCCACGCGGTGGGCGCGCCGTTCGCCGCCCGTGCGCCCCAGCATCTGCCCCGCGCGCGTGCCTGGGCCGCCGAGGCGGCGGCCGGGATGGACGCGGGCGTCCGGGTCTCCCTCCGCCTGGACTTCTCACCCTTCGAACTGTTCGACGTGGCCTCCGGTGCCGACGCCGACGATGCCGACCGCACTCCCCGCGGTGAGCGCCACGCGGCTGCCGCGCTCCTCCAGGTCCACAGCCTCGCCGACCCCACCCTCGTCATCGACGCCACGGCCCTCTGGGCGGGTGACGGCGAGCACTTCGGGCCCCGCGCCCGGATCGACGCGGTCCTCGCACTGCGCCGGGCCGCCCGCGTCTGGCCGCCGCTCGCCCGGCTCCTGGAGCGGGACGTGCCCGACGTCCTCGCGGTCACCGAGGACGAGCTGTACGAGCTCCTCGGCCCGGCCGCCGCCCGGCTCGCCGACGCAGGGGTCGCCGTCCACTGGCCGCGCGAGCTCGCCCGCTCCCTCAGCGCCTCCGCCGTCGTCAGCGCCACCCACGCCGCGCCGGGCTCGGCGACCGACGGCACCGCGTTCTTCGACAGCGAGGAACTCCTGCGGTTCAACTGGCAGCTGGCCCTCGACGGCGACCCGCTCACCGATCGGGAGATGGACCACCTCGCCGAGGCCCACCGGCCGATCGTGCGCCTCCGCGACCAGTGGGTCGTCGTCGACCCCGACCTCGTCCGCAAGGCACGCAAGCGGGAACTCGGCCTGCTCGAACCGGTCGACGCCCTCGCCGTCGCCCTCACCGGCACCGCGGAGGTGGACGGCGAGACCGTGCCCGCCGTCCCCGTGGGGGCGCTCGCCGCGCTCCGCGACCGGCTCCTCGCCGGACCCGAGGACGTGCAGGCCCCGCCCGGCCTCACCGCCACCCTCCGCGACTACCAGCTGCGCGGCCTCGCCTGGCTGGACCTGATGACCTCGCTCGGCCTCGGCGGCTGCCTCGCCGACGACATGGGTCTCGGCAAGACCGTCACCCTGATCGCCCTCCATCTGCGCCGCGCCCGGAGCGCCCCCACCCTCGTCGTCTGCCCGGCGTCGCTCCTCGGCAACTGGCAGCGGGAGGTCGGGAAGTTCGCCCCCGACGTGCCCGTCCGGCGTTTCCACGGCGCCGAGCGCGACCTCGACGGCGCCGAGGGCGGATTCGTCCTCACCACCTACGGCACCCTGCGCACGAGCGCCGCCGAACTGGCCGGGCGGGACTGGGGGATGGTCGTCGCCGACGAGGCCCAGCACGTCAAGAACCCGTTCTCCGCGACCGCCAAGGCACTGCGCGAGATCCCCGCGCCCGCCCGGGTCGCCCTCACCGGCACCCCCGTGGAGAACAACCTCTCCGAACTCTGGGCGCTCCTCGACTGGACCACTCCCGGTCTCCTCGGCCCGCTCAAGGCCTTCCGCTCACGGCACGCCCGCGCCGTCGAGAACCACGAGGAGATCGAGCACGAGGAGGCCGTCGAGCGGCTCGCCCGGCTCGTCCGGCCCTTCCTGCTGCGCCGCCGCAAGTCCGACCCCGGCATCGTTCCCGAGCTGCCGCCCAAGACCGAATCCGACCACCCCGTCTCCCTCACCCGGGAACAGGCCTCGCTGTACGAGGCGGTCGTCCGCGAGACCATGGCGCGGATCGAGGAGGCCGAGGGCATCGCCCGCCGGGGCCTCGTCATGAAACTGCTGACCTCCCTCAAGCAGATCTGCAACCACCCCGCGCAGTATCTGAAGGAGGAGGCGCCACGCGGGAGCGGCACCGCGCGTCTCGCCGGCCGCTCGGGGAAGCTCGCCCTGCTCGACGAGCTCCTGGACACGATCCTCGCCGAGGACGGCTCGGTGCTCGTCTTCACCCAGTACGTGACGATGGCGCGGCTCCTCGCCGACCATCTGGCCGCGCGCGGCATCCAGGCCCAACTCCTCCACGGCGGCACCCCGGTGGCCGAGCGGGAGCGGATGGTCGACCGCTTCCAGGCCGGCGAGGTCCCCGTCTTCCTGCTCTCCCTCAAGGCCGCGGGCACCGGCCTCAACCTGACCCGGGCCGGCCATGTCGTCCACTACGACCGCTGGTGGAACCCGGCCGTCGAGGAGCAGGCCACCGACCGGGCCTACCGCATCGGGCAGACCCAGCCGGTGCAGGTCCACCGGCTTGTCGCCGAAGGCACCGTCGAGGACCGGATCGGCGAGATGCTCCGCGCCAAGCGGGCCCTGGCCGACGCCGTCCTCGGCTCCGGCGAGGCGGCCCTCACCGAACTGACCGACCGGGAGCTCGCCGACCTGGTGTCCCTGAGGAGGCCCTCGTGACCACGCCACGGGGCGCGCGCGGAGCAGTGCCCCGCCACGACGACCGCCGCCGCAGCTTCCCGCAGGTCGCGCCGCGCGAGGCCCCCGACGGGCGGTTCGCCGCCACCTGGTGGGGCAACGCCTGGGTGGAGGCCCTGGAGGACACCGCCCTCGACCCGGCGCGCCTCGCCCGCGGCAAGGCGTACGCGGGGCGCGGCCATGTCGACGCGATCACCGTCACCCCCGGCCGGGTCGTCGCCTACGTCCACGGCAGCCGGCCCCGCCCGTACCGCACCGAGATCAGGATGCGGACCCTCGGTGACGACGGCTGGGAGCGGTTCCTCGACGAGGCCACCGCCCGTCCCGACCACATCGCCGCCCTGCTCGACAAGGACGTGCCGCACGCCCTGGAGGCGGTCACCGGACTGCTGCCCGCACCGGGCGACCTCGTCCCCGACTGCTCCTGCCCGGACGACGGCTACCCCTGCAAGCACGCAGCCGCCCTCTGCTACCAGGCCGCCCGGCTCCTCGACGAGGACCCCTTCGTCCTCTTCCTGATGCGGGGCCGCGGGGAGCAGGAGCTGCTTGCCGAGCTGACCCGGCGCAACGCCGCCCTGTCCGCCGCCGAGACGACCGCCGCCGCACCCCCGATGCCCACCGTTCCCGCCCGCGCGGTGTTCGAGGCGGCGGAGCGGGCCGGGCTCACGCTGCCCCCTCCGCTGCCGGCCCCGGACCGGCCCGGCCGCCCGGCCGTGTTCCCGCCCGACCCCGACGCCCCCGACCCGCTCGCCCTCGACCTCCTCGCCTCCGAAGCCGCCGTCCGCGCCCATGCGTTCCTCACCACCGGGCACGATCCGGTCGCCGCGCTCACGCCGTGGCAGGACGCCGTCCGGCTGGCCGCCGCGCACCCCGGTTCCGGTCTCACCGCCTCGACCCGTGCCCTCTACCGGGATCTGGCGTACGCGCTGGACCGCACCCCCACCGACCTCGCCCGGGCCGTCGCCGCCTGGCGGCAGGGCGGTGCCGCCGGTCTCGCCGTACTCGAGGAGCCGTGGGATCCGCCGGCGGGTCCGTTCGACCGGGCCAGACCGGCCCTGATCGCCGCCGACTTCCCCGCCTTCCGCCCCTGGCGCAACCGGCTCTCCACCGAGTCCCTCCAGCTCCGCCTGGGCCGGGACGGCCTCTGGTACGGCTACGAGTCGGACGCCGGCCGCGAGGACTGGTGGCCGCGCGGCGCCCCCGACCACGACCCGGTCGGTGCCCTCACCGATCTTCTGGGGCGCTGACCCACACTCGAACGGGTCCCACTCGATGGAGTGAAACCCGTCAACGGCCGGATCCGGCACGTGCGTTTGTCGCGTTGATTCCGGTACGGGCACTTGCCCGCACACCTCCGGAAGGCAGGAAGCCATGAGGCAGATTCGCCGAAGTGGTCTGGCCACACTGTTGGTCACGGGTGGGGCGATCGCCCTCTCGGCCGGCGCCGCGCACGCCGACTCCGGCGCGCAGGGCGCCGCGGTCGGTTCGCCGGGCGTCGGCTCCGGCAATACGGTTCAGCTGCCGGTGCACGTGCCGGTCAACGTCTGCGGCAACACGGTCAGCGTCGTCGGCCTGCTCAACCCGGCCTTCGGCAACGGCTGCGCCAACCGCTCCGCCGAGAAGGAGCCCGACGGCTACGGCTCGGAGAACGGCGGCGGCTCCCACAAGGACATGCCCGGCACCCCGCGCGGCGGAGAGCAGGCAGGCGGTTCGCACGGTGGAGGGTCCTCCGACGGCGGTTCCGCCAACGGCGGCGGGTCCACGGCCGAGACCCACGTCGCGGGCTCTCCCGGCGTGCTCTCCGGGAACGGCCTCCAGCTGCCCGTCGACCTCCCCGTGAACATCAGCGGCAACTCGGTCAACGTGGTGGGCATTCTCAACCCGGTCTTCGGCAACACGTCGGTCAACGGCCCCTCGGAGCCGACGCCGCCGGTCGAGACGCCGACGCCGCGCCCGCAGACCCCCGTTCGGAACGTGCCGGTTCCGCAGCCGGAGACCGAGACCGAGACGGCGAAGCCCGTCCCGCTCCCCGCTCCGCAGGGTGAGACGAGCTCGGTCGCGCTGGCCTCCACCGGTTCCGACAGCATCGGGTACACCGGCGCCGCGAGCGCCGCGCTGCTGCTCGGTGGAGCCCTGCTGTACCGTCGCGCCCGCCGCGCCGCGGACCAGGCCTGACGGTTCCGCTCCCATGGCCGGGCCGACGTGGGCTGACACCCGAGCTGTCAGCCGCGCCCCCGGCCGTCGGCGTCCGCGCCGTCGCGACGCCAGGCCCGGAGCACCGCCTCGATGGCGGGCGCCAATCTCGTCCGGGCCTGGTGCCGAGGAACACCCTGCATCAGCAGGGTGTCGTACGGCGTGTCGACATGGCGTACGGAGGCGCGCACCGCGGCCGTGACGGCGCCGCGGTCGAGCGAGCGGCCCGCCGCCGTGCGCCCCACCCGTCCACTGCCCTTCGCCGAGGCGTGGACGGCGATCTCCGTGGCGCGGTCCGCCGGGATGGACGGGAAGAGCCGCAGGATCTCCGCCCTGAGGACCTCGGTGATCTCCACGTCGAGCGCCGCGCGCCGTGCGGCGTCCCGCGCCCGGCGCCTGGCCCGGGCCTCCGCGTCCGCGAGGCAGGACAGCTCCGCCTCGGCGAGCGCCGCCTCCTCGACGAGCAGGCCCTGACGCTCGTACCGGGTACGGCGCCGGTTGTGGCGTACGACCACGGCCCAGAGTGTGCTGCCCTCGCGGGCCCGGCGGGTGAGCGCCGTGTCGCCCCGCCGCAGGAAGACGAGATGCCCGAGGTCGGCACAGTCGAGGCAGACCGGGGCGTTGAACTCGACGATCATCCGATCGAGGGGCCCCTGCAGGCACTCCGAGCAGCGGCGGCGCCTGAGCGGCTCGACGACCACGGGCGCGACGAGATCCATGTGCGGGCCCGCTCAGCGCACGCCGGGCGCGGCCGCGGCGATGAACTCGGCGAGCGCTTCCTTCGCCTCCGCCGAGCGACGGGCGCGCTCGGTCTCTCCCCGCGCCTCGTGCATGCAGTGGGTCTGATCGAAGGCGGTCTCGGCCAGCCGTCGGACCTGCGGGTCGTCGCACACCAACTGCACGCGGAAGAGGGCCTGCCGGGCGGCTGTCCGCTGCCGGTAGGAGGCGTGCCGGGACTCCTCCGCCTCCTCGGAGCCCGGCTCCTCGGCAGCCCGGAACCAGCGGTCGTTCTGGCTGTGCCGGTAGTCGACGACCGCGCCCGCGTAGGCGCTGTACGTCGCGATCCGCTCCTGGCGGAGCTGTTCGGTCCGGGCCAGCGAGGCGGTGCGCTCGGTGGCCCGCCCCTGGAACCAGTGTGTGGCGATGACGCCCAACAGGGTCCCCGCCACCGCTATCAGCGCCACATCCATGACCGGGCGCCCCCTCCCGTCCTGCCGTCCTGTCCGTCGGCCCGAAGATCTTCAGGCCCTCAGATCATGACAGTCGAGGGGGTGTCACGTCACTGCCGGTAGCCGCTCAGAAAGCGGCCGATGCGGCTGATCGCGGCGTCCAGGTCGTCGGCGTACGGCAGGGTCAGGATGCGGAAGTGGTCCGGGCGGGGCCAGTTGAAGCCGGTTCCCTGGACGACCTGGATCTTCTCGCGCAGGAGCAGGTCGAGGACGAACTTCTCGTCGTCGTGGATCTTGTGCACGGCGGGGTCGAGGCGCGGGAAGGCGTACAGCGCTCCCTTCGGCTTCACGCAGGAGACGCCGGGGATCTCGTTGAGCTTCTCCCAGGCCCGGTCGCGTTGTTCGCGCAGCCTGCCGCCGGGCGCGGTCAGCTCGTGGATCGACTGCCGGCCGCCGAGCGCGGCCTGGATGGCGTACTGCGCGGGGGCGTTGGGACAGAGCCGCATGGAGGCCAGCATGGTGAGGCCCTCCAGGTAGTTCCTGGCGTGCTCCTTCGGGCCGGTGACGACCAGCCAGCCGGAGCGGAAGCCCGCCACCCGGTACGTCTTGGAGAGCCCGCCGAAGGTGAGGACGACCAGGTCGGGGGCGAGGGTGGCGGCCGGGTGGTGGACGGCCTCGTCGTAGACGATCTGGTCGTAGATCTCGTCGGCGAGGACCATCAGGCCGTGGCGCCGGGCGAGCGCGAAGATGCCCTCCAGGATCTCCTTCGGATAGACGGCGCCCGTGGGGTTGTTGGGGTTGATGACCACGATGGCCTTGGTGCGGTCGGTGATCTTCGACGCCATGTCGTCGAGGTCCGGGTACCAGTCGGCGGACTCGTCGCACAGGTAGTGCACGGGCTTGCCGCCCGCGAGCGTGACCACCGCCGTCCACAGCGGGTAGTCCGGGGCCGGTACGAGGACTTCGTCGCCGTCCTCGAGCAGGGCCTGGACGGCCATCGAGATCAGCTCGGACACGCCGTTGCCGAGGAAGATGTCGTCGACGTCCACGTCCGGCAGGCCCATGGACTGGTAGCGCTGGGCGACGGCTCGGCGGGCGGAGAGGATGCCGCGCGAGTCGGTGTACCCGTGGGCCTTGGGGAGCATCCGGATCATGTCCTGGACGATCTCCTCGGGCGCCTCGAAGCCGAAGAGCGCCGGGTTGCCGGTGTTGAGGCGCAGGACGCTGTGGCCCGCCTCCTCCAGCGCGTTGGCGTGCTCGATGACCGGGCCCCGGATCTCGTAACAGACCTCGCTCAGCTTGCTCGACTGCCGGAACTCCATGTCCGACCTCCCCAAGTCCCCGGAATCAGTGTTGCTTGGTTTTACCAAGTTCGAGCTTGGAAAGTCCAACAACATGTCTAGACTGCGTCGCATGCCACGTCAGCCACGCCGCCGCAGCTACGACCAGCACTGCGCCGCAGCGCGCGCCCTCGACCTCGTCGGCGACCGCTGGACCCTGCTCGTCGTCCGCGAACTCCTCGCCGGGCCGCGCCGCTACACCGACCTCCACGCCGATCTCCCGGGCGTCAGCACCGACATGCTCGCCGGCCGTCTCAAGGACATGGAGGGGGCCGAGCTGGTCACCCGCCGCCGACTGCCGCCGCCCGCCTCCGCGTTCGTGTACGAGCTCACCCCGCGCGGCCGCGACCTGCTGCCCGTGCTGCGCACCCTCGCCGCCTGGGGGGCGCCCGACCTGGGCGAACCGCGGCCCACCGACGCCGTCCGCGCCCACTGGTACGCGATCCCGCTCCTCGGGGCGCTCGCCGAGCTGGGCGCCGGGGTCATCCAGGTGACCCTGGACGAGGGCGAGTTCTTCGTACGGGTCGGGGACGACGGGACCGTGTCGTACGGGGACGGGGTGTACGGCGCCGGTACGACCGAGGTGCCCGACGCCCGGCTGCGGACCGACGTGGCGACCTGCCGGGCCCTCGCGGGCGGGGAGTCGACGCTCGCCGAGGCGATCGAGACGGGGCGCGCGGCGCTGGAACGGCCCGTACGGGCCGCCCGGTCGTAGCCGGACCCCCGGGGATCGGCACGGCCGGCCGCTCGTGGGCGATCTCCAGGCCGCGTCCCAGGGCCTGGGATCGGCCCGCCCTGGGCGTTCGCCGCTTCCGGTCGTCGGCCCGCCCCCGGGCGCACGTCCACCCCGCCGGGGGCGTATCAGCCCCGGTCCGACACCACGCCCAGGCTTCGTGCCAGCCTGTTCCGGGCTTCGGTCTGTGCCGCGATCCGCGCGTCGAGCACGGCCAGCCGCTCGCGGGCGATCTCCAGGCCGCGGGCGGACGGCGGCGCCGAGGGCATGTCACCGTCCAGGCAGGAACGGAACACGGACACGTCGTCCAGGGTGAGGCCGGCGTCCAGGAGGTACCGGATGTTCGCCACGCGCGTCACGACGCCCTCGCCGTACACCCGGTATCCGTTGGCCGCGCGGGTCGACGCGATCAGGCCCGCCGCCTCGTAGTGGCGCAGGGCGCGCGGCGACACCCCGCTCCGCCGGGCCAGTTCACCGATGCGCAAGGACGCCACCTCCTCGCCCACTCCTATCACGCGACCAGCGCACCCCCGTCGACGGGCAGGACGGTGCCGGTCAGGAAGGAGGCGTCCGGCGCCGCGAGCGACGTGATCGCCCAGGCGACCTCCTCGGGACGGCCGATCCGGCCCAGCGGAACGTGCGCGAGCTGCCAGGCCCGCAAGGCCTGCAGCCGCTCGGGGGAGAGACCCGTGTGATCCGCGATCGGGGTCTCGATCGGACCGGGGGCGACCGCCACCACCCGGACGCCGTCGGGCGCGAGCTCCACCGCCCAGCAGCGGGTGAGTGTCTCCAGGGCGCTCTTGGTCGCCGGGTAGACGGAGTTGGCCGGCCAGCCGCGCTGACCGATCGTCGTCGTCACGTTCACCACGACGCCCCGCGACTCCTTCAGCGAGGGGAGGGCGGCCTGCGTCAGCAGGACGGGGGCGACGAGGTTGGTCTCCAGGAGCGGGGTGATCACGGAGCGGTCGAGGGTGCCGAGCGGGCCGCCTCGGGAGATCCCGGCGTTGTTGACGAGCACGTCGAGGCGGCCGTGGCCGGCCACGGCGGTGCGGACGATCTCCTCGGCCGCCCCCTCCGCCGTGATGTCGGCGACGTGCGGGTGGATGCCGGGATGCCCCTCGGCGGTCTCCCGCAGCGGCTCGGCCCTGCGGCCGACGGCGAGGACCGTCGCCCCCTGCCGGGCGAACGCGCGGGCGGCGGCCCGGCCGATGCCGGTGCCCGCACCGGTGACGACGACGACCCTGGCGGGTGTGGTGGTGTTCATGGCGCTGATGGTCGAACAGTGACGCCAGTGACAAGGTCAAGCCGTCGTGCGCGGCGTCAGTGCGCGGGGGAGAGGAACTCGAGCCGGTTCCCGTGGCAGTCGGCGGTGTAGAAGCGCCGATGTCCCGGGAAGTTGTCGTCCCACGTCACCTCGACGCCCCGGGCGGTCAGCCGCTCGGCCACGCCGTCGATGTCGGCGACCAGGATGCCCGGGTGTCCCTTGCGGGACGGCCGGAAGTCCTCCTCCACCCCCAGATGGATCTCCAGCGCGTCCGAGCGCACCCACAGGCCACCGCGGGCCGCGAGCACCGGAGGCTTCCGGATCTCGGTCATGCCCAGCACGTCCACGTAGAATCGACGGCACACCTCCTCGTCGCCCGGCGGCAGGGCGAGCTGTACATGGTGCAACCCGAGGCCGAAGGGCGATGCCGCCTCCGTGGTCTCGTAGGGCAGTGGCTGCTGACGCCTACTCATGGGGTACGGATCCTCTTCTCTGCGGGGCCGTGCGGTCGTCGCCCGGCCCGGTCACCGTAATGCCGGGGGTGTCGGCCGTTACACGTCAGGGGGAGCTGCGGGCAGGATGAGCGGGATGCGATACGAGGCGATCACCTGGGAACGGCTGGCGGAGGCGCTCGCCCGTCGGCTCGACGGGGCCGTGCCGGCCGACGGGAGCAGCCGGCTCAAGGTCGCCGTCGACGGGCCGCCCGCCGCGCCAGGGGGCGAGTTCGCCGAACAGCTCGCCGGGGCCCTGCGGACGCGCGGGCGTTCCGTCCTCGTCGCGGGGACTGGCGGCTTCCTGCGGCCCGCTTCGCTGCGGTACGAGTACGGGAAGCAGGATCCGGACGCGTACTACGACGGGTGGACCGACACCGGGGCGCTGTGGCGGGAGGTCTTCGGGCCGCTGGAGCCCGGCGGCACCGGGCGGGTGCTGCCCGACCTCTGGGATCCGGTGAAGGACCGCGCGACCCGCAGCCCGTACGTGACGCTGCCGCCCGGCGGGGTGCTCGTGCTGCACGGGCCGTTCCTGCTCGGCCACTGGTTCCCCTTCGACCTCACCGTGCACCTGCGGCTCTCGGCCGCCGCGCTCGCCCGGCGCACCGAGGACGCCTGGACCCTGCCGGCCTTCGCCCGGTACGAGACGGAGGTCGACCCCGGCGACGCGGCGGATGTGGTCGTCCGCGCGGACGACCCGCGCCACCCGGCCTGGACGGGGTTCGGGAGCTAGGGCCTGTCTGACCATTCCCTGTCCTGTCCTGTCCTGTCCTGCCGTGCCCTGCCCTGCCTTGCCCCGCCCCTGCCCCGCCGTGCCGCGCCCGGCACGCACGCCCGCCGCGCGGGCGGGACGCCCGAGTGGCAAACCGTCCGCACGTGTGCTCGCGAGCCTCCCCGTGTCAGTCGCCCGGTGGCCCGGTCTGCGGTCTGCCGCCGACCGTCGTGACCGCCTCCGCGCCCGCGCGGCAGCCCGCCTCCGCGGCCTTCGCGGGGTCCGCGCCCGCGAGCCGCGCCGCCAGGAAGGCGCCGGTGAACGCGTCGCCCGCGCCCGTCGAGTCCACCGGCCGGACCGCGGGAGCCGTCACCCGCGCGGTCACCGAGCCGTCCTCGGCGACCAGGGCGCCCGCCGCCCCGAGGGTGACCACGACCAGCGGGAACCGGCGGCTCAACTCGGCCGCCGCCGACTCCGGTTCGGCGCGCCCGGTGAGCGACCTGGCCTCGTCGGCGTTGGGCAGCAGGACCTCCGCGCCCTCCGCCGCCGTGAGGAACCGGTCCGCCCCCAGCTCCGCCAGGAAACCCGCCGACGCCGGGTCCACACTCACCGGCACTCCCGCCTCCCGTGCGTCCCGCAGCGCCAGCCGTGCGGTCTCGCGGCTCGGCGCGGCGAAGAACAGGTAGCCGGAGAGATGCAGCCGGGCCACGCCGTCGAGCAGTCCTGCCGACCAGTCGTCGGGGGAGAGGCGCAGGGCGGCGCCGCTGTCGGTGAGGAAGGTGCGCTCCGCCGAGGAGTCCACGAGAGCGATCACGGTGGCCGTCGCCGCCTCCGCGTCCGGGACGAGCAGGGGACGCACGCCCGCGCGCCGCAGCGCCCGCTCGTGCCAGTCGGCCGCGTCCGTCCCGACCCGGCCGAGGACCCGCACGTCGGGGCATCCGGAACGCGCCGCCCAGCAGGCCGCGTTGGCTCCGGCGCCGCCCGGGAGGGTCCGTATCTCCGCCGCCGTGTCCGTCGCGGGCGCCAGCGGGGTCCGGTGCCGGGCGACGACGTCCGTCACCACGTCCCCGACGACGAGCAGCGCACCCGCCGCCGGGCTCACCGGCCGCCCGCGCCGGACGAGGATCCGGATCCGTGCGAGGGCCCGGCGCCGGGCGCGGTCGCGGAGCCCCGCCCGGCCTCGGTGCCGGCCGCCGCGCCCGGGCCGTACGCCCGCGCGATCCTCGCCGCGAGCCGCACATTGCCCCGTACCGCGGCCAGGTTGGCCTCCAGGGATGCCCCTTCCGTGTGCACCGTCAGGTATTCGAGCAGGAACGGGGTCACCGCCTGCCCGGAGATCCCCTTCTCCTTCGCCGCCGCCAGTCCGCCCGCGAGCACCCGGTCGTGCAGTGCAGGGTCCAACTGCTCCGCCACCGGCACCGGATTGGCCACGATCAGCGCCGCCCGAGGCCCGCCGAGTCGGTCCTGGGCCCGTATCACCCCGGCCACCGCCTCCGGGGTCCGCAGGGTCCAGTCGACCGGCTCGCCCGAGGAGGCGAGATAGAAGCCGGGGAAGTGGTCGGTGCCGTACCCGACGACCGTCACGCCGAGCGTCTCCAGGCGCTGGAGCGTCGCGGGCACGTCGAGGATCGACTTGACGCCGGCGCAGACCACGGTGGTGCCGACACGGGCGAGCAGCCGCAGGTCGGCGGACTCGTCCTGGGTGTCGGTCCACTCGCGGTGGACACCGCCGAGGCCTCCGGTCGCGAACACCCGTATGCCGGCCGCGTCCGCGAGCCAGGCCGTGGCCGACACCGTCGTCGCCCCGGTCACGCCGGTCGCCAGGGCCGGGGCGAGGTCGCGGTGCCCCAGCTTCCGTACCTCCGGGTCCTCGGCGATCCGGGTCAGGGCCGTCCGGTCCAGGCCGACCCTGGCCGTGCCGTCGACCACGGCGATCGTGGCGGGGACGGCGCCCCCGGCCCGCACCAGCTCCTCCAGTTCCAGGGCCACCGCCAGGTTCCGCGGGCGCGGCAGGCCGTGGGCGATGATCGTCGATTCCAGCGCGACGACGGGACGCCCCTCGTGGAGCGCCTCGCGTACCTCTTCGGACACCTGTGTGGACATGTCCCATTCCTGGCGCGACCACGGGACCCGCAAACCTCGGTGGCGAGCTCCGGCCACACCGTGGGGGCGCCTTCGGATTCCGTCACGGGGTGCCCCGCGGGGTCGTCCGGGGCGGCCGCGCCACCCGTCCGGCGCTGCGCCGAAGGGGTCGTGCGGATTTCGTCGTGGCGTCGGGTTCCGGGCATCACACCTGGTGGGAGGCGAAACGGAGGGCTTCCGTCCAGCCGGTCCCGGCCTCGGAACGGCCCTGGACCCCCGCTACAGTCACCGCCCATGACGACACATGACCAGCCCTCCTTCGCCGTGCACATCCCCGACGCGGAGCTCGAGGCGGAGCCGCTCGACCCCGCCCAGATCGTCTCCGGTTCGCCCGAGGTGACGGGCAAGGTGCTGTGGGAGTCCGCCGACGGCAAGCAACTGCGCGGCATCTGGCAGATCACGCCCGGCGTCGTCACCGACACCGAGGCCGACGAGCTCTTCGTGGTGGTCTCCGGCCGGGCGACCGTCGCCGTCGAGGGCGGGGCCACCCTGGAGATCGGGCCCGGCGACGCCTGTGTGCTGCGGGAGGGCGACAGGACGACCTGGACCGTGCACGAAACCCTGCGCAAGGCGTACCACATCAGCCTCTGAAGTCACGCTGGGCAGCCGCGCACCGAGGTCTGGTAGGAAACCTTCCTATCGGCTAGCATCCCCGGCAGCGGCTTGGCGCGGCGCCCCACCCCAAGGGGCGTGACGCGCTCAGTGAGAGCTCTGACCCGGCCGCCGAGCACCACCCCGCCGCGTGGCGCCCCGAATCGCCACCCGGCCGGCCGCCCGTGCCCGTACCCCACGGCACGGGCGCCCCGGCCACTGCCGCGCGGCAGGTCCGTGGTGCGCCGCACCGGTGTCCAGCTCTCGCCGACCCCCAGGCCAGGGAGCCCAGGTATGCGCCTGAACGCCTCCGCCCCACCACGCCGCACCACCACCCCTCTCCCCTTCGTCCTCGCCGCCGTGCTGCTGCTCGTCGGCGGGCTCCTGCTCGCCCTCCCGGACCGGGCCGGAGCCGCCGCCGACGTCCTGATCTCCCAGGGCCGACCGGCCACCTCCTCCTCCGTCGAGGACAGCACCTTCGGCCCGGAGAAGGCCTTCGACGGCGTCTCCACCACCCGCTGGGCCAGCGCCGAAGGCGTCGACCCCCAGTGGATCCGCGTCGACCTCGGCCCCTCGGCCACCGTCTCCCGCGTCAAGCTCGTCTGGGAGGCCGCGTACGCCAAGGCCTACCGCATCGAGATCTCCGCCGACGGCACCACCTGGACCCGCCTCGCCAACGAGACCGCGGGCAACGGCGCCACGGACGACTGGACCGGACTCACCGGCCAGGGCCGCTACCTCCGCGTGTACGGGACCGCCCGCGGCACCTCGTACGGCTACTCGCTCTACTCGGTGGAGGTCTACGGCACCACCGGCACCACGGAGCCGCCCACCGGCGCCTTCACCGTCGTCGCGGCCGGCGACATCGCCGCCCAGTGCACGGCCTCCAGCAGCTCCTGCGCCCACCCCAAGACCGCGGCCCTGGCCCAGCGGATCGCCCCGTCCTTCTATCTGACGATGGGCGACAACCAGTACGACGACGCCCTCCTCTCCGACTTCCGCAACTACTACGACAAGTCCTGGGGCGCCTTCAAGGCGAAGACCCGCCCCGTGCCCGGCAACCACGAGACCTACGACCCGGCGGGCCCGCTCGCCGGCTACAAGTCCTACTTCGGGTCGATCGCCTACCCGCAGGGCAAGTCGTACTACAGCTACGACCAGGGCAACTGGCACTTCGTCGCCCTCGACTCCAACTCCTTCGACGACGCCACCCAGATCCAGTGGCTCAAGGACGACCTCGCACGGAACACCAAGGGCTGTGTCGCCGCCTACTTCCACCACCCGCTGTACTCCTCCGGCGGCCACGGCAACGACCCCGTCTCCAAGCCCGTCTGGCAGATCCTCTACAACGCCAAGGCCGACCTGGTGCTCAACGGACACGACCACCACTACGAGCGCTTCGCCCCGCAGGACCCCAACGGGCGGGCCACGGCCGACGGCATCGTCGAGATCGTCGGCGGCATGGGCGGCGCCGAGCCCTACGACATCGAGACGGTCCAGCCCAACAGCCAGAAGCGGATCAGCGGTCCGTACGGCGTCCTGAAGCTGGACCTCACCGACACCACCTACACCTGGCAGTACGTCGGCACCGACAACCAGGTGAAGGACTCCGGCCCGACCTACACCTGCCACTGATGTACCTCGCGACCACCGGTCGCCCGGACGCGCCGCCCGCCCCCTCGGGGGTCCGGCGGCGCGTCCCCGGCACCGTCCTCGCCCTCGGCGCGGTCAGCCTGGTCACCGACATCTCCTCGGAGATGGTGACCGCCGTCCTGCCGCTCTACCTGGTCCTCGGACTCGGCCTCTCCCCCCTCCAGTTCGGGCTGCTCGACGGCCTCTCGACCGGCGCCACCGCGCTCGTACGGCTCCTCGGCGGCGCCACCGCCGACCGGGGCGGCCGCCACAAGCAGGTCGGCGGGCTCGGCTACGCCCTGTCCGCCTGCTCCCGGATCGGCCTCCTCCTCGCCGGCGGCGCGACCGGCTGGATCGCGACCGCGATCACCGCCGACCGGCTCGGCAAGGGAGTCCGCACCGCCCCGCGCGACGCCCTCATCACCCTGCACAGCCCGCCCGAGGACCTGGGCCGTGCCTTCGGCACGCACAGGGCCATGGACACCACCGGCGCCCTGCTCGGCCCCCTGGCCGCCTTCGCGCTGCTGTGGGCGACGGCCGACGCGTACGACGCCGTCTTCGCCGTCAGCTTCAGTGTCGGGGCGTTCGGCGTCCTGCTGTGGGTGCTGCTCGTCCCCGGTCGGACACGGGGCGACGGGGAGGCACCCGTCGTTCCGGCGGTGCCTCGCGCGCGGGGGGAGTGCGCGGAGCCACGGGCGCGAGGGAGGTTCCTCGGCGGGCTGCTCGGCGGGCTGCGCTCACCCGAGTACCGGCGGATCGTGATCTGCGCCGGCATCCTCGGCGCCGCCACCATCGGCGACGCCTTCCTCTATCTGCTGCTCCAGCGACGGCTCGCGTTCGACGCGACCTGGTTCCCGTTCCTGCCGCTCGGCGCGGCCGCCGTCTATCTGCTGCTCGCCGTCCCCACCGGACGCCTCGCCGACCGGATCGGACGGCGAGCACCGCTCCTGTACGGGCACGGGGCCCTGCTCCTGGCCTACGGACTGCTCCTCGCCCCTCTGCCCGACCCCGTGGTGCTCCTGGGTGTCCTCCTCCTGCTCGGGGTCTTCTACGCCGCCACCGACGGCGTCCTCATGGCCCTGGCAGGCCCCTTCCTGACCGAGGGCCGGCAGGCGAGCGGCCTCGCCGTCGTCCAGACCGCGCAGGCGCTGGCCCGGGTCGGTGCCGCCGTCGTGTTCGGCGCCGTCTGGACCGCGAGCGGTCCGGAGACCGCGCTCGTCGCGGCCGTGCTCGCCCTCACGGCGGCCCTGTGCTGCGCCGCGCGGCTGCTGCCCACGACTCCTTCCGAGCCCTCCGAGAGGAGCGACTGACCCATGTCCGACCTGACCGGCGCCCGCCCGTCCACCCGTACGCGCGTGTGGATCCTCGTACTGGCCCTTCTGCTGCTCGGCGGCGGCGCCACCGCCTACACGCTGCGCGCTGCCTCGGGCCGCGAGGCCGCGGTCGCCGGGACCGCCGACCCCGGCTTCACGCTCGACCGCGCCCCCGACGCGCTCTACACGCGGGACACCGCGAGCGGCCGCATCGCGCGCGTGGACGCGTCCGCGCCCGGCGGCCGGGTGGTGGGCGGCCCCTCCTGCGACCGCTTCCACGCGGCCGGGCCCACCGCCCTCTGTCTCCAGCGCAGGCCGGGCGTCCCGGCGCGCTCGTACGCCCTCGTGCTCGACCGGCGGCTGCGCGAGGTGCGCCGGATCGGTCTGCCGGGCACCCCCAGCCGGGCCCGGGTCTCGGCCTCCGGCAACATGCTCGCCTGGACGATGTTCGCGACCGGCGACTCCTACGCGCGGTCGTCCTTCTCCACCCGGACCTCGATCCTCGATCTCCGCACCGGTTACCTGGTGAAGAACATCGAGCAGATCCCGCTCACCCTCGGCGGCCGCCGCTACCACGCCCCCGACGTCAACTACTGGGGCGTCAGCTTCGCCGACGACGACAACCGCTTCTACGCGACGGTCTCCACGGGCGGCCGCACGCATCTCGTCGAGGGCGACATGCGGAACTGGTCCGCCAAGGCCCTGCGGGAGAACGTCGAATGCCCGTCGCTCTCCCCGGACGGCACCCGCCTCGCCTTCAAGAAGCGCGTCTCCGACGGCCCGAGCGAGCCTTGGCGGCTCTACGTGTACGAGCTGGCCACCGGGCGCGAACACGCGGTCGCCGAGCGGCGCGGCATCGACGACCAGGCGCTGTGGACGGACCGGAGCACCCTCGCGTACGGCTACGGGGGAGCGGTCTGGTCGGTCCCGGCCGACGGCACGGGCACCCCGCGCCGGCTGGCGAGCGGGGCGTCCTCACCGGCGGTGCCGCACTGACCGACAGCGGTGCGCCACGAACCGTCGGCGGTGTCCGCTCGGACCGCCGGAGATGCCGCACGGACCGACGACCCCGCGGGGGTGCCGCACCGACCGACCGTGCGGAGACTCACGCCTTCCGCAGCGAGCCGCGGATCGCGAGCGCCGCCATCGGCAGCAGCAGGCAGGCGGCGATCGCGTTCAGCGGCCCGTAGCCGGCCTGCGCCACGATCAGGCCCGCCGCGAGGCCGCCGACGCCGGCGGCGGTGTTCATGATGAAGTCGGAGAGCCCCTGGACCGCCGCCCGCGCGGCCTGCGGCACCGAGTCCGTGAGCAGCGCCGAGCCGGACACCAGACCCGCCGACCAGCCCAGGCCGAGGATGAACAGGCCGAGGGCGGTCCGCCCGTGGCTGGGCCCCGCCGTGCCCGCGACGAGCGCCGCCACGCCGATGAGACCGACCGCGAGCCCGATCACCGAGAGCCTCCCCAGCCGGTCGGACAGCCAGCCCATCAGGGGCGAGAAGGCGTACATGCCGGCGATGTGGCCGCTGATGACGAGCCCGATCAGCTGGATGTCCGCCCCGTGATGGGTGAGGGCCACCGGGGTCATCGACATGATCGACACCATCGCGGTGTGCGAGCCGGTGACGGTGACCACCGCGAGGCGGGCCCTCGGGGACTCCCGTACGGCCCGCATCCCGGCCCGCAGGGAGCGTTCCTCCGCGGCCTCGCCCGCGCCCGTCCCGTCGAGCGCGCGGGCGGTGAGGAGAGGGTCGGGGCGCAGCAGCACGGCCACCACGACCGCGGCGATCACGAAGACTCCGGCTGCCCAGACGAAGGGGCCCGCGGTCGCGGGTATCCCCAGACCCGCCACGCTCTTCCCGGCCGGCGCGGCGATGTTCGGGCCGAGGACCGCCCCGATCGTCGTCGCCCATACGACGGTGGAGATGGCCCGCGCCCTGCGGTCCGGTTCGGCGAGGTCGGCGGCGGCGAAGCGGGCCGCCAGATTGGCCGAGGACCCGGCGCCGAAGCCGACGAGGCCGAGGAGCAGCAGGGGGAAGCTCTCGGCGACCGCCCCGAGCACGGCGACCCCGGCGCCGACCGCGCCGATGAGGTACGCGAGGACGAGACCGGCCCGGCGGCCCCGCGAGGCCATCAGGGCGGCCAGCGGCATGGCGAGCAGCGCGGGCCCCGCCACGGTCGCCGTCGACGCGAGACCGGACAGTGCCTCGGAACCGCTGACGTCCCTGGCGAGCACGGCGGCGAGCGCGACACCGGTGGCGATGCCGAGGCCCCCGAGGATCTGGGTGGCGAGCAGCACGGCCTGGACCCGCCGGCGCAGCGCGGGGAGCTCGGCGTCGGTGACGGGGGCGGGGCCGGATAGGGGGCCGGGCAGGGTGGCGTCAGGGGCGCCGGGGGTGCGGGTCACTTACGTGAGTGTGCCAGCCGTCCCCCCTGATGGGAACGGCTGCCGGCGATGCCGCAGGCCGCCGGCCCGTCGTCCGGGAGGCCCCTCAGAACAGCGGCGTCGGCAGCACGCCTTCGAGCGCGAGCAGCTGCCGCTTGGTCTCCAGACCGCCTCCGAAGCCGCCGAGGCCGCCGTCGCTCTCCACCACACGGTGGCAGGGCACCACGACCGGCAGGGGATTGGATCCCATCGCCGCGCCGACCGCCTGCGCCGCCCCCGGCTGCCCCACGCGTCTGGCCAGGTCCCCGTATCCGACGACCGTGCCGTACGGCACACCGCTCGCCAGCTCGCGCAGCACCTGCCGGTTGAACCCGGCCGTCAGGCTCCAGTCCAGGGGCAGGACGACATCGCCCGGCTCGCCCGCGAAGTACCGGTCGAGCCGGCCTGTCGCGCCCGCGAGCAGCCCCGAGGCGCGCTCCACCGGCTCCGCGCCGAGCTGCGCCGCCAGCCGGTCGAGCATCCCGTCCCGCCGCGCCGCGTCGGCGTGGAACTCGACCCGCACGAGCCCCCGCTCGGTCGCGGCGAGGAAGAGCGGCCCGATGGGGCACTCCATGACCGTCCACTCCACCGGGACGGCACGCCCGCGGCCCTCCGGCCCCGCTTCGATGTCCATGCGCCCACGGTACGACCCGGCACCGACAGCGGGGCCCGGTAGCACCGGGCGGCCCGGGACAGGTGCGGGCCGGCCCGGAGCCGGTCAGGAGCAGGCGCAAGATCACGAACCGGTCTCGCTCAGGTCTCACGAGCGGAAATTCCCCGGTCACATGGTCGCGTGGCCCCCGGCGCGCCATAATCTCGCCCCGGTAGTACTACCCAGCGGTACCGACTGTTTTCGGACGACGTGGCACCAGGGGTGGAGGACACACGCTCATGCAGGGCACGGTCGACGGATTCAGCTACGGGCTCGTCACTCCGGTGGCGGCCTTTCTCATGGCGTGCCTGGGCGGCGCCCTCGGCCTGCGCTGCACCACGAGATCGCTCCGCCACCGCGACAGCTTCAAGGCGGGCTGGCTCGCCCTCGGCGCCACGTCGATCGGCACCGGCATCTGGACCATGCACTTCATCGCCATGATGGGCTTCTCGGTCCGGCAGGCGCCCATCCACTACGACCTGCCCATCACCTTCGCCAGCCTGGGCGTCGCCGTCCTGATGGTCGGCATCGGGATCTTCATCGTCGGGTACCGGGGGGCGACCGCGCTCACCCTGGTCACCGGCGGCACCATCACCGGCCTCGGCGTGGCCACCATGCACTACCTGGGCATGGCCGGGATGCGTCTGCAGGGGCGTGTCGAGTACGACACGCTCACCGTCGCGACGTCCGTGGTCATCGCCGTCGTGGCGGCCACGACGGCCCTCTGGGCGGCCGTCTCCGTACATGGATTTCTGGCCAGCCTCGGTGCGAGCCTGGTGATGGGCGTCGCCGTCAGTGGTATGCACTACACCGCCATGTCGGCGGTCAGCGTCCACCTGCACGGCACGGAGCCCGTCAAGGGCACCGGCGACACCGCCACCTCGCTGCTGCTGCCGATGCTGATCGGCCCGGCGGTCTTCCTCATCCTCGCCGCCGTCGTCGTCATGTTCGACCCACTGCTCGTGATGGGCGACCCGGACTGGCAGGGCCCCGCCGCCCGCACCCCGCACCGCCCCGGCGTGCCCGCCCCGCGCCACGTGCCGTCCTACGGCGAGCCCGCCAACTGGACGGCCCGGCCCGCCGGGCGCGGGGCCCGCAGGAGCGTCCCGCGGGGCGGCCACCGCTCCCAGGACTGGTGACGGAGGGCCGCTGCCGAGCCGATCACCACCCGAGTGTCAGTGCCGGGTCGTACGGTGGTTGCATGCGGCCCGTTTCCAAGATCGAACGTTCGGTGGCGCCCTTCGAGGTCGTCAGTGAGTACCAGCCCAACGGCGACCAGCCCGCGGCCATCGCCGACCTGGAGCGGCGTATCCGCGCGGGCGAGAAGGACGTCGTGCTCCTCGGTGCCACCGGCACCGGAAAGTCCGCCACCACCGCGTGGATGATCGAGAAGCTCCAGCGCCCCACCCTGGTGATGGCGCCGAACAAGACCCTGGCCGCCCAGCTGGCGAACGAGTTCCGCGAGCTCCTGCCGAACAACGCGGTCGAGTACTTCGTCTCGTACTACGACTACTACCAGCCCGAGGCGTACGTGCCGCAGTCGGACACGTACATCGAGAAGGACTCCTCCATCAACGAGGAGGTGGAGCGGCTCCGCCACTCCGCGACGAACTCCCTGCTCACCCGCAGGGACGTCATCGTGGTCGCCTCGGTCTCCTGCATCTACGGCCTCGGCACGCCCCAGGAGTACGTGGACCGGATGGTCCCGCTCAAGGTCGGCGAGGAGCTCGACCGCGACCAGCTGCTCCGCCGCTTCGTCGACATCCAGTACACGCGGAACGACCTGGCGTTCACCCGCGGCACCTTCCGCGTCCGCGGCGACACCATCGAGATCTTCCCGGTCTACGAGGAGCTCGCCGTCCGCATCGAGATGTTCGGCGACGAGATCGAGGCCCTCTCCACCCTCCACCCGCTCACCGGCGAGGTCATCAGCGAGGACCGCGAGCTGTACGTTTTCCCCGCCAGCCACTACGTCGCCGGCCCCGAGCGGATGGAGCGCGCGGTCAACGACATCGAGCGCGAGCTGGAGGGCCGCCTCGCCGAGCTCGACAAGCAGGGCAAGCACCTGGAGTCCCAGCGCCTGCGCATGCGGACCACGTACGACCTGGAGATGATGCGCCAGATCGGCTCCTGCTCCGGCATCGAGAACTACTCGATGCACTTCGACGGCCGCGACCCCGGCTCCGCGCCCAACACCCTCATCGACTACTTCCCCGAGGACTTCCTGCTCGTCATCGACGAGTCGCACGTCACCGTGCCGCAGATCGGCGCCATGTACGAGGGCGACGCCTCCCGCAAGCGGACCCTGGTCGACCACGGCTTCCGGCTTCCGTCCGCCCTCGACAACCGCCCGCTGAAGTGGGAGGAGTTCCAGGAGCGCATCGGCCAGACCGTCTACCTCTCCGCGACCCCCGGCACGTACGAGCTCTCGCGCGGCGACGGCTTCGTCGAGCAGATCATCCGCCCCACCGGGCTCGTCGACCCCGAGGTCGTCGTCAAGCCCACCGAGGGGCAGATCGACGACCTGGTCCACGAGATCAGACTGCGCACCGAGCGCGACGAGCGCGTCCTCGTCACCACCCTCACCAAGAAGATGGCCGAGGACCTCACCGACTACTTCCTGGAGCTCGGCATCCAGGTGCGCTATCTGCACAGCGACGTCGACACCCTGCGCCGGATCGAGCTGCTGCGCGAACTGCGCGCCGGCGAGTACGACGTGCTGGTCGGCATCAACCTCCTCCGTGAGGGCCTCGACCTCCCCGAGGTGTCCCTCGTCGCCATCCTCGACGCCGACAAGCAGGGCTTCCTGCGCTCCGGGACCTCCCTGATCCAGACGATCGGCCGCGCCGCGCGAAACGTCTCGGGCCAGGTCCACATGTACGCGGACCGGATCACCCCGGCGATGGAGCAGGCCATCGACGAGACCAACCGGCGCCGCGAGAAGCAGATCGCGTACAACACCGAGAACGGCATCGACCCGCAGCCGCTCCGGAAGAAGATCAACGACATCGTCGCGACCATCGCGCGCGAGGAGATCGACACCGAGGAACTCCTCGGCAGCGGCTACCGCCAGGGCAAGGAGGGCAAGGGCGCCAAGGCCCCCGTCCCCTCGCTCGCCGCGCACGGCGTCAAGGGCAAGGGCAAGGCGGGCTCGACGGTCGAACTCGGCGACCGGCCCGCCACCGAACTGGCCGCGATCATCGAGGAGATGACCGACCGGATGCGCGCCGCAGCCGCCGAGCTGCAGTTCGAGGTGGCCGCCCGGCTCCGTGATGAAGTGGGAGAGCTGAAGAAGGAGTTGCGCCAGATGAAGGAGGCGGGACTCGCCTGACCGGACACGGTCCGGTCGGGGACCGGGTGCGGGGTCCGGCGCGCGGTCCGGTGTGTTGCAAGACCGACACAAAACCGGACCGCACCTCCGCGCTGTCAGCGGTGCTGCGTAATGTGCTCGACAACCGCACGCACCGGAACAGCGGGCGCGGGGAACGCTAACGAGAGGGGCAAACGCGTGTCGGTCAACATGACCAAGGGTCAGGCCATCAGCCTGGAGAAGCAGGGTGGGGGCAGCCTCAGCCAGGTGCGGATGGGCCTCGGCTGGCAGGCCGCGCCGCGCCGCGGTCTCTTCGGCAAGCGCACCCAGGAGATCGACCTGGACGCCTCGGCCGTTCTCTTCGCGGACAAGCAGCCGGTCGACGTGGTCTTCTTCCGTCACCTGGTCAGCGACGACGGCTCGGTGAAGCACACCGGCGACAACCTGGTCGGCGGCGCGGGCCAGGGCGGCGACGACGAGGCGATCCTCGTCGACCTCCAGCGGGTCCCGGTCCACATCGACCAGATCGTCTTCACGGTGAACTCCTTCACCGGCCAGACGTTCCAGGAGGTGCAGAACGCGTTCTGCCGCATCGTCGACGAGACGAACGGCCAGGAGCTCGCGCGCTACACCCTCGACGGCGGCGGCAACTACACCGCGCAGATCATGGCGAAGGTGCACCGGGTCGGCTCCGGCTGGCAGATGACCGCCCTGGGCAACCCGGCCAACGGCCGCACCTTCCAGGACCTGATGCCCGCGATCCTGCCGCACCTGTAGACAGGACCGCACCGCACCACCCACAGCTCCCGGAGGCAGCAGGCCGCCGGGAGCTGTCCCGCATGAACCGCACCTGTGGTAACGCCGAGAACGGCGAGAACACCGAAAAGCCGAGGGGACAGAGTCGATGACGGCCGAGCTGGTCCGGGGGCAGAACCACCCCCTGCCCGACACCCGACTGGAGATCCGGGTGTCGGCCGGTCACCCTGTCCTCGCCGGCGCCACCCTCGGCGACGAGCAGGGCAGAGTCCCCGGCGTGGAGTGGATCGCCCACCCCGGAGCGCCCTCCCTGCCCGGGGTCGACGTCCCCGGACAGGCAGCCGCCGACCATCGCCTCGCCGTGGACCTGGAGGCCGTCCCCGGCGCCGTCCACCGGGTCTCGGTGCTCCTCGCGCTGCCCGGGCCGCGGGCCGGCGGAGCCGCCCGCTTCGGAACGGTCGCCGCCCCGTTCGTCGCCGTCGCCGGCCCCGACGGCGCGGAGATCGCCACCTTCACGATCACCGGACTCGACAGCGAGTCCGCCGTCGTGGCCCTGGAGCTCTACCGCCGCCAGGGCACCTGGAAGGTCCGCGCCATGGGCCAGGGGTACGAGGGCGGGCTCGCCGCCCTCCTCGGCGACCAGGGCCTGGAGCGCCCCGCCGACCTGGCCGCGGCGATCCTGGAGACCGTCGCCCCGGGGCCGGCTCCGGTCGCCGCTCCGGCGCAGCACGTCCCCGATGCGGAGCGCGTACGGCACACGGCCCCGGTGACGGCCACGGACCCGGCCCCGACCGTCCCGGTGACCCCGCCCCCGACCCCGCCGCCGGGCGCCGGCACGGACACGCCCACCCCGGCGACGAGCGGCGGTCCGGTGAACTACGCCCACCCCCGCCGCCGGACCGCCGCGGCACCCGGTCCCGCACCCGAGTCCGAGCCGAGGCAGGGGCCGCCCACGCCGGTCGCCGGCGACGCGTCGGGCTGGTCCATGGACGAGCGCCTGTACAACCAGGTGTGGGGCATGTTCGAGGACCTGGCCCGGACCGCCGCCGCCTACCGCAGCGCCTGCGAGTTCGCCGAGAACCGGCTCGACCGGGAGCTCGACCAGACGCTCTCCGACTACCGTGCCCGCGCCGACGGTGCCAACGACGCGGCGCGGGCCGCCGCCCGCGCCCGGCGCGACGAACTGGTGGCGCGGGCCCAGGAGGTCCTGGACCGGGACCTCGCCCAGCTCGTGGCCGAGTCCGAGGTCGTCGAGCCCGCCCTGCCCGTCGCCTTCGCCCGCTGGGAGAACCCCGTCTGGCAGGCGTACCGCACCCCGGCCGAGGAGCCGATGGCCGTCCGCCTCGGTGACCTCCACCTCCCCGAGCGGACCGATCTGAGGATCCCCATGCTCGTCCGGCTGCCGCTGGAGCGGGGGCTCTGGGTGGACAGCGGCCGGGGGCACTCCGAGGCCGCCGGCCTCCTCGACGAGGTCGAACTGCGGAGGCTCGCCCTGGACTGCGCGGTCGCCCACGCGGCCCGGCTGCTGGCGGCGCACCCGGCGGGCGCGTTCACCGTCCATGTCGTCGATCCGGCCGGTGCGGGCACCGCCGCGCTCGCGCCGCTCGTGGAGACGGGCGTCCTCGCGGCCCCGCCGGCCCGGGGCGCGGCAGGGGTCTCGGCGGTCCTGGAGCAGCTGACCGAGCGGGTCGACCTGCTCCAGATGGCGGTGCGGGCGGGAGCCTCCGACGCCCTGCCGCCCGGTCTGGACGCGGCCCGGCAGCTGCTGCTCGTGCACGACTTCCCGCACGGTTTCGACGACCGGGCGGTCACCCGCCTCCGGTACCTCGCCGACGAGGGCCCGTCGGTGGGCGTCCACCTGCTGATGGTGGCGGACCGGGAGGACGCGTCCGCGTACGGGCCGCTGCTCGACCCGTTGTGGCGCTCGCTGCTCCGGCTCACGCCCGTACCGGACGACCACCTCGCCGATCCGTGGGTCGGCCACGCCTGGTCGTACGAGCCCCCGATGCTGCCGCCGGGCAGCGCGGTGCTCCGGCAGGTCCTCGGGCAGGTGGCGGCGGCTCGACACGGAGAGCGGTCCTGACCAGCCTGACATCCCTGACGCACTGACAGCTCTGACCTGCTCTCTTGGGGGACCTTTACCCTCCCCTTTACCTTCTCTTGGTGTTTCGGGTAGTGTTTCCGGTGCGGAGGGGAGTACTCCCCATGCGCGGCGTACCCGTCAATACGGACGGATCATCCATGATCCGATCCCGGGGCGTCGGCCCGGCGGCGACGTCCGTCGCCGGGTGGAAGAGACCTCCGGCAGCGACGACGCTGATCAGTAGCCGTACGACGCCGGAGGCGCAGTGGACGTTTCAATGACCCTGTGGGTAGTGACCATTCTTGGTCTCGCTGCCCTGATCGGTGCCGACTTCTTCATCGGGCGCAAGCCCCATGACGTGTCGGTCAAGGAAGCCGGAATCTGGACGATCGTCTGGATCGTGCTGGCCGGACTCTTCGGACTCGGCCTGCTGTTCTTCGGCGACAGCCAGGCGTCCGGCGAGTTCTTCGCCGGCTACATCACCGAGAAGTCGCTCAGTGTCGACAACCTCTTCGTCTTCGTCCTGATCATGGCGAAGTTCGCGGTCCCCTCCCACCTCCAGCAGCGGGTGCTGCTCGTGGGTGTGGTGATCGCCCTGGTGCTCCGCACGATCTTCATCGCCGCGGGCGCCGCGATCATCGCGAGCTTCTCGTGGGTCTTCTACATCTTCGGCGCGTTCCTGATCTACACCGCCTGGAAGCTCATCCAGGAGGCGCGGGCCGACGAGGACGAGGACGACTGGGAGGAGAACCGTCTCCTCAAGATGGCCGAGAAGCGCTTCGGCGTCGCCGACCGGTACCACGGCACCAAGCTGTTCATCCGGAGCAACGGCAAGCGCATCATGACCCCGCTGATGGTCGTCATGCTCGCCATCGGCACCACCGACATCCTCTTCGCCCTCGACTCCATCCCGGCGATCTTCGGCCTCACCCAGGACCCGTACATCGTCTTCACGGCCAACGCCTTCGCCCTCATGGGTCTGCGGCAGCTGTACTTCCTGATCGGCGGCCTGCTCAAGAAGCTGGTCCACCTCAGCTACGGCCTGTCGGTGATCCTCGGCTTCATCGGCGTCAAGCTCGTGCTGCACGCTCTGCACGAGTCCGGGGTACACGTCCCGGAGATCAGCATCCCGTTCTCGCTCGCCTTCATCGGCGGTGTCCTGGTCATCACCACGATCACCAGCCTCATCGCCTCCAAGCGGCAGTCGGAGCGGGAGGCCGCCGAAAGCGTGGCCGACGCCGACGGCACCGAGAAGGACAGCATCGGCGCCTGACGCGGCACACACGGCGACGGCCGGCCCCGGGACACCGTCCCGCGGCCGGCCGTCGCCGTCTGCCGTCAGACCGGCGCCGCCTCCTCCGGCTCCTCCGTCCGCGCCCGCTCCGGCAGGGTCTCCGGCAGCAGGGCGAAGCAGCCCAGGCTCACCAGAGCCACCACCGTCAGATAGGCCGCGACGCCCCAGGGCGGACCGGAGCCCCCGTCGGAGAGCGTGGTGGCGACGATGGGGGTGAGCGCGCCGCCCAGGACACCGGCGAGGTTGTAGCCGACGGCGGCACCGGTGCAGCGCACGCGGGGCTCGTACAGCTCCGGGAGGTACGCGGCCACCACCGCGAACATCGTGATGAAGGCGAGCAGCGCGCCCAGGAAGCCCAGGAACATCAGGAACGGGCGCGCGGTGTGCAGCAGGGCCACCATCGGGAACATCCACAGCGCGGAGGCCGCGCACCCCGCCAGACACAGCGGCCGCCGGCCCCAGCGGTCGCCGAGGATCGCGAGGAACGGTGTGGCCGCACCTTTGATCGCGACCGCCGCCATGACGCAGGTCAGCATCACCGTGCTGCTCACCCCGAGCCGCTCGGTGCCGTAGGACAGCGCCCAGGTGGAGACCGTGTAGAAGGTGGCGTAGCCGACCGCGAGAGCCCCGGCGGTCAGCAGCACGAGCCGCCAGTGGTCACGGGCGACCTCGGCCAGCGGGGCGCCCGCGGTCCGCCCGGCGGCGGACAGCTTCTCGAACTGCGGGGTCTCCGCGAGCGAGGAGCGCAGCAGCAGTCCGACCCCCGCGAGCACCCCCGCGGCCCAGAACGGCACCCGCCAGCCCCAGGAGCGGAACTCCGCGTCGCTCAGACCGGCCGAGAGCGCCAGCATCACCCCGTTCGCGAGCAGGAAGCCGATCGACGGGCCGATCTGCGGGAAGCTCGACCAGAGCGCGCGCCGGTTCTCGGGGGCGTGCTCGGCGGTGAGGAGGACGGCCCCGCCCCACTCGCCGCCGAGGCCCAGACCCTGGAGGAAGCGGAGCACGAGCAGCAGGACGGGTGCCGTGATGCCGATCGTCCCGTACGTGGGCACGCAGCCGACCGCGACCGTGGCGCAGCCGGTCAGGAGCAGCGAGGCGAAGAGGACCGGGCGTCGTCCGTACCGGTCGCCGACGTGGCCGAAGAGGACCGATCCGAGCGGCCGGGACACGAAGCCGACGGCGAAGGTGCCGAAGGCGGCCAGGGTCCCGGCGAGCGGGGAGAAGGTCGGGAAGAAGAGCGGCCCCAGGACGAGGGCGGCGGCGGTCCCGTAGACGAAGAAGTCGAAGAACTCGATGGCGGTGCCGACGAGCGAGGCGGCGGCGAGCCGCCCCATCGAGGGCGCGGAGGGCGCTGCGGGCGGGACGGGCGAAACCGGGGACGAGGGTGGCGACGGAGCGTTACGGAGGCTCATGTCGCGGCAACTACCCCGCCGCCATCCGGGTTACGGGGGCGTGCGGAAGCGCGTGGCTGCTCAGCCACGCGCTCTCCGTATCCGGAGGCTTCCCCGAGGGGTTACCAGCCGCGCTCGCGCCACACGGCGAGCGAGGGCCGCTCGTCACCCAGCGTGGTGTCCTTGCCGTGGCCCGGGTAGATCCAGGACTCGTCCGGGAGCACCGCGAAGAGCTTGGTCTCGACGTCGTGGATCAGGCTCGCGAAGGCCTCGGGGTCCTTCCAGGTGTTGCCCACCCCGCCGGGGAACACCACAGCACGCGCCAACACACGAGGTCACGGCGGCGCGTAAACCTACGGGCCGTGCCTCCGCAGCGTCGAAGTGGGCCGACCGCATCAGATGCGGCCGTGCCCTTCTCAGCGGTGGCGCGGGCGAGGCAGCAAGGCGAACGCGCTCTCCGCGATCGAGGTCAGGCGGGCGGGACTGTGGCCGTACGCGCCGACGACATCGGTCCCGCGGATGATGGTCAGCAGAAGGTACGCGAGGTCGTCGGGATCCGCGTCGGGGTCGATGTCGCCGTTGCGCTGCGCCGCTCGCACACACTCGGCCACCGCCGTCGCGAGCACGGAGAAGCAGTCGTTGGCCAGGCGTTTCACCTCGGAGTCGGAGGCGCCGATCTCCAGGGCCATCTTGGCGGCGAAGCAGGCCGCCGCCGCCCGGTCAGGGGCGGGGGGTACGTCGGCGGCGAGTGGCACCCCGTGGACGGCGCGGAGCAAGTACGCGTGCAGTCGTTCCAGGGCGCCCTCGTCCGGTCCTGCGAGCGCCTTCGGCGCAAACTGCCCCAGCCGGGCGAAGTAGCCGGCCATCGCCTGCAGCAGCACGCCGTGCTTGCCGTCGAACGCGGCATAGAGGCTGCCGCGGCCCAGGCCGGTGGCGGCGCTGATGTCGTCGACGCTCGTGCCGTTGTAGCCCGAGGCGCGGAACTGCCGCTCGGCGGCATGCAGGACGTGGTCGCGGTCGAAGCTTCGTGGTCTCGCCATACACCGAAGGTAAAGCCGACCCGCCGTTATTGACAACCCAGTACAGAACCATCTAGGTTTCTGACTGTTCAGTACACAACCATCCTGAGCTCACCGGACAGGGTGTGTGTACGCCTGGCGCGATGGAGAGCAACCCATGCCTTTGCGCTTCTCCGCGCCGCCCGACGTTGCGACGCCTTCCAGGCCGGCAAGCCCGGTCTGATCCTCGCGATCCTGGCGACGGCGAGTTCCATCGCCGGACTGGATCTGTACATCACGAACGTGGGGCTGTCCTCGGCGCGGGGCACTTTCTGCACCTCGAACAGCCCAAGACGGCGCCGACCACATCCTCGGCTTTCTGAACGGCTGCCCCCCTCCAACCACCCAGAACTCGAAGGGTTGACCGAACCATGACTGAGAAGGAAAGGCAGGAGGCCATGGCTGTGGCGACTCCTCCGTACGCGAGCGACGCACTGGCCGAGGGGACCGTCGACGCGGTGGTGATCGGCGGGGGCGCCGCGGGGTTGAACGGTGCACTGATTCTCGCCCGCTCCCGCCGCTCGGTCGTCGTGATCGACAGCGGCTCCCCGCGCAACGCGCCCGCGGAGGCCGTGCACGGTTTCATCGTCTTGGACGGCACCCCGCCGTCCGATGTCCTTCGGCGGGGCCGGGAGCAGGTGCGCCAGTACGGCGGACGCGTCGTGTTCGGCGAGGTGGTCTCGGCCGAGTCCGCCGCCCCGTCGGCGGACGGGGACCTGCGGTTCACCGTCACCCTGGCCGACGGCCGCAGCATCACCGCTCGCCGCATCCTGGTGGCCACCGGCCTCACGGATGTGCTGCCACAGGTGCCCGGGCTCGCCGAGCACTGGGGACACAGTGTGGTGCACTGCCCGTACTGCCACGGCTGGGAGGTGCGCGATGAGCCCATCGGCATTCTCGCCACCGGACCGGTCTCCATCGGCCACGCGTTTTTGTTCCGTCAGCTGACCGAGGACTTGACCTACTTCACCCACGGCACCGGCCTGGACGAGGACAGCCGCGCCCGTTTCGCCGCCCGCGGCATCCGCGTCGTCGACACCCCGGTCACCGAGGTCGTCGACGACGAGGGCGGTGCCCTCGCCGGGGTGCGCCTGGCCGACGGTCAGGTCGTGGCCCGCCGCGTCGTCGCGGTCGCCGCGCAGCTGCAGGCCCGCACCCAGGGCCTGGAAGGTCTGGGCCTGCCGGTGCAGGATCTGCCGAACCTGGGCCGCGGTTTCGCCTCCGGCATGGCCGGCACCACCGAGGTGCCGGGTGTGTGGGTGGCCGGCAACGCCACCGATCTGGTCGCCCAGGTCGGGGCCTCCGCAGCGGCCGGCGCACTGGCCGGCGCCGACATCAACAGGATGCTGGCCATCGCGGACACTGACGCGGCCCTCCAGGGGATCGCCGGGGGAAGCCCACAAGGGGCCACACGATGATCTTGAAGCCCTGGGATCTCAGCCCGTCGCCCGCTCGCCTCACGGGCAACTGAGTGATTCCGCTCGTCCGCCCCGTCCCTCTCAGGAGCTACTGATGCCCTTCCTTGCGAACACCCCCGTGGAGAAAATGAGCGGGCCTTACGCGCGGCGCTGGTGGGCGCTGCTCGTACTGTGCCTGAGCCTGCTGATCACGGTGATGGCGAACACGTCGCTGATCGTCGCCGCCCCCGACATGACCATGGACCTGGGCCTGAGCAGCAGTGATCTGCAGTGGGTCGTCGACAGCTACACCGTTCCGTACGCGGCGCTGATGCTGGTGCTGGGCTCGATCGGCGACAAGTACAGCCGGCGCGGCGCACTGGTGCTGGGTCTGCTGATCTTCGCCGGCGGTTCGGTGATGGGAAGCATGGTCGACGAGACCTCGCTGGTCATCGTGGCCCGCGCGATCATGGGTATCGGTGCCGCGGTCGTGATGCCGGCCACGCTGTCCCTGGTGGTCGCGACCTTCCCCCGGAGCGAGCGGACCAAGGCCATCACCGCCTGGGCCGCGACCTCCGGGCTGGCGGTAGCCGTCGGCCCGCTGGTCTCCGGCTGGCTGCTTGAGGACCACGCCTGGGGCTCGACCTTCCTGATCAACGTGCCGATCGCCCTCCTCGCCGTGTTCGGCGCGCTCGCCCTGGTACCGCCTTCCAAGGCGGAGGGCATGGGCCGGATCGACTACGTCGGTGGTCTGCTGTCGATCGTCACCGTCGGCTCCCTGATCTACGCCGCCATCGAGGGCCCGCACTCTGGCTGGGGCGTCGGCCCTGTCATCGGCGCCGTGGTCGCCGGTGTTGGTCTGGTCGCCTTCGTCGCCTGGGAGCTGCGGCACCCGCACCCGATGCTGGACGTCCGAAAGTTCGCGCTGCGGCCCTTCAGCGGCTCGATGCTCGCGGTGATGTTCTTCTTCTTCGGTATGTTCGCCGTGATCTACTACTCGACGCAGTTCCTGCAGTTCGTCCTCGGCTACGGCGCCCTGGACACGGGTGTACGGCTGCTGCCTCTGGGCGGTGCGGTGTTCCTGGGGTCCGCGGTGACCGGGGCGCTCGCCCCGAAGCTGGGGGTGAGGGTGATGGCCGTGACCGGCATGACCGTCGGCACGGCGGGCATGTTCCTGCTCACCCAGATCGACAAGGGGTCGACGTACGGGGACTTCCTGGCGCCGCTGATGATGCTGGGTCTCGCGCTCGGACTGGCCATCTCCCCGGCGACCGACACGATCATGAGCTCCTTCCCCGAGTCCGAGCTGGGCGTGGGCGGCGGTGTCAACGACACCGCGCTGGAGCTGGGCGGGGCGCTGGGCATCGCGGTGCTGGGCTCGCTGCTGGGCACGACCTACCGGGACGAGCTGACCGACCTGGTGGGCAACCGGCTCCCGGCGGAGGCGATGGAGATCGCCAAGGACTCGGTCGGCGGTGGCCTGGCCGTCGCGGAGCGGGTCGCGCAGGATCCCTCCGCCGGACCCCAGCAGGCCCAGGCCGCCGTGGACGCCGTCCACCAGGCCTTCGCCCACGGAGTCGCCCAGACCAGCCTCATCGGCGGGATCATCATGGCCGCCGGAACAATGATCGTCCTCGCCATCCTGCCGGGCCGGCGCGGCTTCGCGAAGCAGAGCGCCGAGCCGGGGGCCGGGACGACGGCGAACGAGGCGGCCACTGTGCGGGAGCACACCGGGTCCACCCACTAGATCGCCGACGGGGCGTCCACCGGATCGCCGGAGCGACGGGCACCGCCTCCGCCGGATCGCCCGCCAGGCACGTCGGCCAGGAGCCCGGGGGCGCGAGACGCGCAGGGCGCGGGCGTGGTCCACGGCCACGCGGATCCTCTGCCGGAACACCTCGCCGTTTCTGGCCTCCGGGCCGCCCCGGGCGCTCCTGCGGGGCTGGCCCGGAGGCCAAGGGCCGTGAGGTGACAGTGGCGGTCGCAGCCCGCTTGAGCGCGGCCTCCAGCTGCGTGCGGGTGTTTCGAGCCCGTAGTACGGCTGGGAGCCGAAGGGATGGATTGCGGAGAAATGGGAGGTTCCGCTGCCTGCCAGGTGAACCCGGCCCGGCAGACCGCGGCCCGTGCAACAGTCCCCCTGTTCACGGCGGTCACCGCTGCCGGCGTCGGTGACGGTGCTCAGGAGGCCACCCTCCGTGGGCATGACGCTCCCGAGCGCGTAACGGGCCTGAATGCGCGACCGCCCCCGCTTCGGTTTCGAAACAGGGGCGGTCGGCGTTGGACGGTTACCAGCCTCGTGCGCGCCACTCCGCGAGGTGGGGCCGCTCCGTGCCGAGGGCGGTGTCGTTGCCGTGGCCGGGGTAGACCCACGTCTCGTCGGGCAGGGCGCCGAAGAGCTTGGCCTCCAGGCCGCTCATCAGGGAGTCGAACTCCTCCGGATGTGTCGTCCGTCCAGGACCGCCGGGGAAGAGGCAGTCGCCGGTGAAGACGTGCGGGTGGCCGTGCGGGTCGTCGTAGACGAGGGCGATCGAGCCCGGGGTGTGCCCGACCAGGCGGCGCGCGGTCAGCTCGACCCGCCCCACCCGGATCGTGTCGCCGTCCTCGACGGGCACGTCGGTCGCCACCGGGATGCCCTCCGCGTCGTACGCGCCCGCGTACGTCACGGCGCCGGTCGCGGCGACGACGTCGGCGAGCGCCTGCCAGTGGTCCCCGTGGCGGTGGGTGGTGACGACGGACTTGATGCCGTCGTCACCGATCAGCGTGAGGAGGGTGTCCGCGTCGTTGGCCGCGTCGATCAGCAGCTGCTCGCCGGTGGCCCGGCAGCGCAGCAGATACGCGTTGTTGTCCATCGGGCCGACCGCGACCTTCGAGATCATCAGGTCTGTCAGCTCGTGTACGTCCGCCGCCCCGCCGACCTTCACCACTCCGCTGTACGTCATGCGCTCAGACTAGTCCCGCCCGCCGACGGAAGGGGTTGCGAGCGCTACAACGGGGGGAGCTTCGGCAGGGGGCCGCCCTTGGTCTCCAGGGTCGCGCCGTCACGGCGCCCGGCCAGCCAGCCGAGGATCTCGACGGGGCTGCCCGTGACGACGACGCCGCCGGACGTGCCGCCGGTCTTCCACACCCGGCCGCCGTCGGCCCACAGGGCGGTCGCCGGCACGGTCTCCAGGCCCGCGAAACGGTCGGCGAGGAAGTCGATCTCGCGGTTCACGAACTCCTCGGGCAGGTCTTGCAGCTCGTAGCCGACGCCCAGGTCGACGTGGTGCAGGTCGACCTCCACCCAGCGGCGGAACGGGATCCGGGAGGCGCTGTCCAGGACGCCGTTGCGGAGCTCGACCGTCCGGCTCCAGTCGGCCGGCTCGGCGCCCACGGCCTGGAAGCGTTCGGCGGTCTCGCGCAGGTCGGCGAGCTGGACGTCGAGCGGGCGGCCGGAGTCGCGCTCGATGTCGGCGTCGCGGGTCGCGGCGTCGGGGTACATGGGGAGCCCCTGGAGGACGTTCACCAGAGCGTCGGCGTTCCGGGCGACGTGGGCGAGCACATGGCCACGGGTCCAGCCCGGCAGCCGTGACGGCTCGGCGGTCGCCGCGTTGTCCAGGGAGGCGGCCGCCGTCAGCAGCCTTTCGGTCGCTTCGCGTACGTGAGCGAGGTCGCGTTCGTGGTCGATCATGGCGCCGACCCTAGTGCCAGCCGGGGTGTCACCACTCGTTCGGGTGAAGAGGTCTCCGGGAGTCCGGAAATCGAATGTGCGTGCTATAAGCTCGAAGGAAGCATCCGGCATCCTTGAAGCGTTGGGTGTTTCAGGCACATCAGCTCTGTGCGGCATCCCTGCGCAGCATCCGCTCTCTGAAGAAAGGTGCGGACCGGCGTGACCGACCGTCTCATCGTCCGTGGCGCTCGTGAGCACAACCTCAAGAACGTCTCGCTCGACCTCCCGCGTGACTCCCTGATCGTCTTCACCGGGCTCTCGGGATCGGGCAAGTCCTCCCTCGCGTTCGACACGATCTTCGCCGAGGGGCAGCGCCGCTACGTCGAGTCGCTCTCCTCGTACGCCCGGCAGTTCCTCGGCCAGATGGACAAGCCGGACGTCGACTTCATCGAAGGTCTGTCGCCCGCGGTCTCCATCGACCAGAAGTCGACCTCGCGCAACCCGCGCTCGACGGTCGGCACCATCACCGAGGTCTACGACTACCTCCGCCTGCTCTTCGCCCGCATCGGCAAGCCGCACTGTCCCGAGTGCCGCCGGCCGATCTCCCGCCAGTCGCCGCAGGCCATCGTCGACAAGGTCCTCGAGCTCCCCGAGGGCAGCCGCTTCCAGGTGCTCTCCCCGCTCGTGCGCGAGCGCAAGGGCGAGTTCGTCGACCTCTTCGCCGACCTCCAGACGAAGGGCTACAGCCGCGCCCGCGTCGACGGCGTGACCGTACAGCTGAGCGAACCGCCGACGCTGAAGAAGCAGGAGAAGCACACGATCGAGGTAGTCGTCGACCGCCTCACCGTGAAGGACAGCGCCAAGCGCCGTCTCACCGACTCCGTCGAGACCGCGCTCGGACTCTCCGGCGGCATGGTCGTGCTCGACTTCGTCGACCTCGACGAGGACGACCCCGAGCGCGAGCGGATGTACTCGGAGCACCTCTACTGCCCGTACGACGACCTGTCCTTCGAGGAGCTGGAGCCGCGCTCCTTCTCCTTCAACTCGCCGTTCGGCGCCTGCCCCGACTGCACCGGCATCGGCACCCGCATGGAGGTCGATCCTGAGCTGATCGTCCCCGACGAGGACAAGTCCCTCGACGAGGGCGCGATCCACCCCTGGTCGCACGGCCACACCAAGGAGTACTTCGGCCGGCTCATCGGCGGTCTGTCGCAGGCCCTCGGCTTCCGTACGGACATGCCGTACGCGGGACTGCCGCAGCGCGCCAAGAAGGCCCTGATGTACGGCCACAAGACCCAGGTCGAGGTGCGCTACCGCAACCGGTACGGCAGGGAGCGGGCGTACACGACCCCGGCCTTCGAGGGGGCCGTCTCCTTCGTCAAGCGGCGTCACACCGAGGCCGAGAGCGACTCGAGCCGCGAGCGCTTCGAGGGCTACATGCGCGAGGTGCCGTGTCCCACCTGCGAGGGCACCCGGCTCAAGCCGATCGTCCTCGCGGTCACGGTGATGGAGAAGTCCATCGCCGAGGTCTCCGCGATGTCGATCAGCGACTGCGCCGAGTTCCTCTCCCGGCTCAGGCTGAACGCCCGGGACAAGAAGATCGCCGAGCGGGTCCTGAAGGAGGTCAACGAGCGGCTGCGCTTCCTCGTCGACGTCGGCCTCGACTACCTCTCGCTCAACCGCGCCGCGGGCACCCTCTCCGGCGGCGAGGCCCAGCGCATCCGGCTCGCCACCCAGATCGGCTCCGGCCTGGTCGGTGTGCTCTACGTGCTCGACGAGCCGTCCATCGGCCTCCACCAGCGCGACAACCACCGTCTCATCGAGACCCTCGTACGGCTCCGGGACATGGGCAACACGCTCATCGTCGTCGAGCACGACGAGGACACCATCAAGGTCGCCGACTGGATCGTCGACATCGGCCCCGGCGCCGGTGAGCACGGTGGCAAGGTCGTCCACTCCGGCACCTTGAAGGACCTCCTCCGCAACGAGGAGTCGATGACCGGGCAGTACCTGTCCGGCCGCCGGGAGATTCCCACCCCGGACATCCGCCGACCGGTCGACCCCGGCCGCCGGCTCACCGTTCACGGGGCCCGCGAGAACAACCTGCAGGACATCGACGTCTCGTTCCCGCTGGGCGTCCTCACCGCCGTCACCGGAGTCTCCGGCTCCGGCAAGTCGACCCTGGTCAACGACATCCTCTACACCCACCTCGCGCGCGAGCTGAACGGCGCCAAGTCGGTGCCGGGCCGTCACACGCGCGTGGACGGCGACGACCTCGTCGACAAGGTCGTGCACGTCGACCAGTCCCCGATCGGCCGCACCCCGCGGTCGAACCCGGCGACCTACACCGGGGTCTTCGACCACGTCCGCAAGCTCTTCGCCGAGACGATGGAGGCCAAGGTCCGGGGCTACCTGCCCGGCCGGTTCTCCTTCAACGTCAAGGGCGGCCGCTGCGAGAACTGCTCCGGCGACGGCACGATCAAGATCGAGATGAACTTCCTCCCGGACGTCTACGTCCCGTGCGAGGTCTGCCACGGCGACCGGTACAACCGGGAGACCCTGGAGGTCCACTACAAGGGCAAGTCCATCGCCGAAGTCCTGAACATGCCGATCGAGGAGGCCCTGGACTTCTTCGAGGCCGTCCCGACCATCGCGCGCCACCTGCGCACGCTCAACGAGGTCGGCCTCGGGTACGTCCGGCTCGGCCAGTCCGCGCCGACGCTCTCGGGCGGCGAGGCGCAGCGCGTGAAGCTCGCCTCCGAGCTCCAGAAGCGCTCCACGGGCCGCACGGTCTACGTCCTGGACGAGCCGACCACCGGTCTGCACTTCGAGGACATCTCGAAGCTGATCAAGGTCCTGTCCGGTCTGGTCGACAAGGGCAACTCGGTGATCGTCATCGAGCACAACCTCGATGTCATCAAGACCGCCGACTGGCTCATCGACATGGGCCCCGAGGGCGGCAGCGGCGGCGGCCTGGTCGTCGCCGAGGGCACGCCGGAGGAGGTCGCCTCGGTTCCGGCGAGCCACACCGGCAAGTTCCTCCGCGAGATCCTCGGCGCGGACCGGGTCAGCGACGCCGGGGTGACCGTCCCGGCGGCCCGGGGGACCAGGAAGACGGCGGCGAAGAAGGCTCCGGCCAAGGCGCCCGCCAAGAAGGCCGCGACGGCGAAGACGGTCGCCGCGACCAAGACGGCCGCCAAGAAGACGGCCACGAAGGCGACCGCCACCAAGGCCGCCGCGAAGAAGGCGACGACGCGGGCCCGCAAGGCCTGACGTTCCCGGCAGGGCCCCTCCTCGGGGGCCCTGCTCCGTCTCGGGACGGACCCGGGCCCGGCCGTCGGCGCGGGGAACCCCGCCGGTATCGTCGGTTCGGTCATGCCTTGCCCCGATCCACCGTGGAGCGCCCATGTCCGGCCAGTCCAGCCGCCGCACCGTACTGAAGGGCGCCGCTCTCGCCGGTGCCGCCGGGCTGGGAGTCGCCGCCTGCTCCACCGAGTCCAAGCTCGGCCACGCCGGGGTCCCGACCCCGACCGCCCCGGTCGCTCTGGGTGCCCCGGACGAGATCCCCGTCGGCGGCGCCAAGCTCTACCGCGAGCAGAAGGTCGTGGTGAGCTGCCCGGCCCAGGGCGAGTACAAGGCGTTCAGCGCCCAGTGCACCCATGCCGGCTGCGTCCTCGACAAGATCGAGAACAACGAGGGCAACTGCCCCTGCCACGGCAGCCGCTTCGACGTGACGACCGGCAAGGCGCTCAAGGGCCCGGCCACCGTCCCGCTCCCCGCCGTCCCGGTCCGTGTCGAGAACGGCAAGCTGATCGCGGGCCCCGAGGCCGCGCCCAAGGCCTGAACCGGACTCCGCGCCGGTCGGACCCCTCCGGTTCAGGGCGTCGCCGCAGGGTTACGGCCCCACCGGACCCCGGCCCTGCCGCATCGAGTCTGCGGCGAGGCCGGTCCCCGTCAGGTCCAGTCCCAGTCGATCCCCAGGATCCCCGGGCGTACCCCCTGTTCCACGACGTGCACCGTCCGGTGCCGGCCGCTCACGGTCAGCTCCGCGCGGCCACCGCGCGGCGCACCCGTCGAGGCCTGCGCGAACCGCCGGCACCGCACGGGCAGCGCCGCCTCGTCGAAGCGCACCTGCAGCACGTACTGCCCGCCCGCGAAACTGAACCCCCGCACGTACTCCCCGCTCGGCCCCGCCGTACCGTCCTCGAAGCCGTACGAGAAGGGGTACGTGTCCCCGGCGCGCAGCCGCGTGTCGAAGAGCAGCTCCGCCACCAGCACCCCCGTCGCCGCGTCCCACCGCACCCGCCCCGTCCGGCAGTTCTCCGCCGCCCGCACCGCGACCCGTGACGGGTCGCAGCCCGGGTCCCCGTGGTGGATGGCCAGATAACGGTCCACGCCGTCCCGGTGCGCCCGTACGACCTGCTGCGACTCGCGCCCGACCAGCTCCCGCCCGGCCCCGATCCGTACCCGCTCATGGTGCCCCACCGTGTGCAGCCCGCCGTCCGTCGGCGACTCGAGGCCCGCGAGGAGCTCCTCGACGGAACCGGACGCCTCCACGAGCGAGCGGTACGAACGGGCCGCCGGGCGCTCCACCTCGAACCGCGCGGACGCGTCCTCCGTGAGCAGCCGGAGCAGCGAGTTCCCCGGCAGCTGAAGCACCTCCTCCAGCGCGCGGACCGCCTTCAGCGACTCCGGCCGCTGGGGGCGACGGGCGCCCTGCTGCCAATAGCTCAGGCTCGTCACCCCGACCTTGATGCCCCGGTGCGCGAGATGGTGCTGGACCCGCTGGAGCGGCAGCCCGCGCACGGCCAGCGCGGTGCGCAGCGCCAGATGGAAGGGGCCGGTGTGCAGGAGCTGCACCAGATCGGCCTCGGTGTGGCTCACGAGGGCTCCTCAGTGAACGTTCACGGTGGGGGAGCGGACCGCGGCGCCGCGTGGGGTGGGCGGGCAGGTGGACCGGGGGCGTCCGTTCACACCCGGGTCACGCCGTTCACAGTCCGATGTCACCCCGCATTGAAGCGTGTTGACCGGATCCGGACAACGGCAGATGCTCCTGACCAGCGTCCGGACGCGCTCCTCCACCCCCCCC
>NZ_JNZO01000039.1 GCF_000717595.1 Streptomyces flavochromogenes
CGACCCACGACCGCACCGCACGGCCGCGGGCACCGACCCGCTGAGCGCCCCCGACCCGCTGAGCGCCCCCGACCCGCACCGCCCGGCCAACGCCACCGAACCCCTCGCCACCGCCGAACCCGGCACAGCCCTCGGCAGCGGGGACCTCCGCACCTCGAACCTCGGCAGCGGGGACCTCCGCACCTCGGACCTCGCCGCCACGGCCCTCGGTGCCACGGAGCCCGATGGCGTGGAGCGCGGCCCCGTCGCTTCCCGCCCCGCCGACGCCACGGTCCCGCGCCAGCACATCGGCCCGTACGACCCACGACCGCACCGCACGGCCGCGGGCACCGACCCGCTGAGCGCCCCCGACCCGCTGAGCGCCCCCGACCCGCACCGCCCGGCCAACGCCACCGACCCCTGGACGACCCGGATCCGCAGCGCGCCGCCGACGTGGCCGCCGTCGAGAACCTGCTCCGCTGCTGGGTCCGCGAGAAGAACCTGCCGACCCCCGGCTCCACCACCCTGCGCATCCCCCTCGACGCCAGCGGCACCGCCCTGCTCGTCCCGGTCCGCTACTGGTCGCCCACCGGCTGGCACCGTTTCGGCGCCCCCGCCCTCGAAGGCCTCCCCGCCACGGCCCCCACCGTCGACGCCGTGACCGTGGCCGCCCTGCTCAGCCGGGAGACCGGCCGCCCCGAGGGCACCGAACTCGTCGGCAGGGTCGCCGACTCGGCCCGTCGCACCGCCGAATTCCTCACCGAGCGCCGCCGCTCGCCTCAACCGCACCCGGACGCCGACCTCTTCCTCGCCGCCGAACAGTCCCTGCTGCTCGGCCACCCCCTCCACCCCACGCCCAAGAGCCGCGAAGGCCTCTCCGACGCAGAGGCCCGGCTCTACTCACCCGAACTGCACGGCTCCTTCCCCCTCCACTGGCTCGCCGTCGACGCCTCCCTCCTGGCCTCCGACTCCGGCTGGACCGAACAGGGCCGTCCCGTCAGCGCCGAGCAACTCGCCGTCGCCCTCGCCGAAGGGATCGCGCTCCCCACCGGAACCGCGCCCCTGCCCGTACACCCCTGGCAGGCCCGAGAGCTGCTGCACCGCCCCGACATCCGCGCACTCATCGACGCCGGCCTTCTCCACGACCTCGGTCTCCACGGCAGCCCGTGGCATCCCACCTCCTCCGTTCGCACCGTGCACCGCCCCGGCGCGCGGGCCATGCTCAAGCTCTCCCTCGGCCTGCGCATCACCAACTCGCGCCGCGAGAACCTCCGTAAGGAACTCCACCGCGGCGTCGAGGTCCACCGGCTGCTCCGAACCGGACTCGTCGACGAATGGCAGGCCGCCCACCCCGGCTTCGACATCGTCCGCGACCCCGCGTGGCTCGCCGTCGACACCCCGGACGGCGCCCCCGTCCCAGGCCTCGACCTGATGATTCGCCACAACCCCTTCGGGCCCGGCGACGACGCCGTCTGCATCGCCTCCCTCACCGCCCCCCGGCCCTGGCCGGGGACCAGCGCCATGCGCTCCCGCCTCGCCGACGTGATCGGCCGCCTCGCCCTCCGCACCGGCCGTCCCACCACGGCCGTCGCCGCCGAGTGGTTCCTCCGCTATCTCGACCAGGTCGTCCGCCCCGTCCTCTGGCTCGACGGACACGCCGGCATCGCCCTGGAGGCCCACCAGCAGAACACCCTGGTGCTCCTCGACCCCGACGGCTGGCCCGTCGGCGGGCGCTACCGGGACAACCAGGGCTACTACTTCCGCGAGTCCCACCGGAGTGAGCTGGAGAGCCGCCTCCCCGGCATCGGCGCCGCGAGCGACACCTTCGTCTCCGACCAGGTCACCGACGAGCGTTTCGCCTACTACCTCGGCATCAACAACGTCCTGGGCCTGATCGGTGCCTTCGGCGCCCAGCACCTCGCCGACGAGCGCGTCCTGCTCGCGGCCTTCCGCAGCTTCCTCACCTCTGCCACCAGCCTCGGCTCACCCCTGCCGCACCGCCTCCTGGAAGCCGCGACCCTCCGCAGCAAGGCCAACCTCCTCACCCGCCTCCACGGCATGGACGAACTCGTCGGACCCGTCGACACCCAGTCCGTCTACGTCACCGTCACCAACCCCCTCCGCGCCTGAACACGCCTTCGGAGAAACCACACACCGACCGCACCGCCGAGAGGAGAGCGACACCGTGTCACCCATCCGCCCACCGGCCGACCCGCCCGGTGACGACACCCTCGACCTGAGGCTCGACGAACTCGTCACCCTCCTCGAAGGCGGCCACGTCGACGCCGAACTCCTCGACGGCGACCTGCTGGACTCCGTCGCCACCTGGAACGCCGCCCACACGTCCGCCGGGATCTTCCAGCTCGTCCCCGTGCGGCTCGAACGAGACCTGCGGCTCATCGCCCGATGGATGAACGACCCCGCCGTCGCCGCCTTCTGGGAACTGGCCGGACCCGAGACCGTGACCGCCGAGCACATCCGGACCCAAGTCGAGGGCGACGGCCGCAGCGTCCCCTGCCTCGGGGTGCTCGACGCCACGCCCATGAGCTACTTCGAGATCTACCGCGCCGACCTCGACCCGCTCGCCCGCCACTACCCGGCGCGCCCCCACGACACCGGTATCCATCTGCTGATCGGAGGCGTCACCGACCGCGGCCGCGGCGTGGGCAGCACACTGCTGCGTGCCGTCGCCGATCTCGTCCTCGACCACCGTCCCCGCTGTACCCGCGTCGTCGCCGAACCCGACATCCGTAACACCCCCTCCGTCTCGGCCTTCCTCAGCGGCGGCTTCCGCTATGCGGCGGAAGTCGACCTCCCTGACAAGCGAGCGGCGCTCATGATGCGTGACCGCGCCCTTCGTCACGTTCTGTGAGCAACCCTCTGTCTTCTATACACCGCTCGATCCACAGCGGTTCCCACTCCGAGGAGTCCTCGTGTCGACGTCCCCTGCACCCCACGACTCCGCACAGCCCACCCGGTCCGCCACGGCTCCCACCGGTTCCTCCAGGCCCGAACCGGCGCCGGAGTCCGCACTCCCAGCGTCCCCTGAGCTGCTCGCGCCCCCCGAGCTGAACGCCGCCGCCTGGACGAGGGCCTCCTCCCGGCTCCTCGCCAAGGCCCTCGCCGAGTTCGCCTACGAGGAGATCGTCGAACCCGCACCGGTGGCGGACGAACCGGACCTCCACGCCCTGCGGCTCGACGACGGCACGACCCTCACCTTCCGTGCCCGCCGAGGCGCCTACGGCAGCTGGTACATCGCCGCCGACTCGATCACCCACGAGGGCCGGCCCATGACCGACGCCCTCGACTTCCTGGTCCGCGCCCGCCGCCTCCTCCAGCTCGACGGCGCCACCCTCGGCCACCTCATCCGCGAGCTCTCCGCCACCCTCGCCGCCGACGCCCGCCTCGACCAGACCGCCCTCTCCGCCGCCCGGCTCGCCGACCTCTCCTACGCCGACCTCGAAGGGCACCAGACCGGCCACCCCTGGCTCGTCCTCAACAAGGGCCGCATCGGTTTCTCCGCCACCGACGCCGCCCGGTGGGCACCCGAGGCCCGCCGCCCCACCCGGCTGCCGTGGATCGCGGTCAGCAACCGCATCGCCGCCTACCGGGGCGTGTCCGGGCTCGGCACCCCCGACCGTCTCTACGCCCAGGAGCTCGACCCCGAGGTCCACGACGCGTTCCGCGCCGCACTGACCGCCCGCGGCCACGAACCCGACGGCTATCTCCTGCTGCCCGTCCACCCCTGGCAGTGGGACGAGGTCCTGCTTCCGCTCTACGCCCCGGCCATCGCCGCGGGGACCGTCGTCCCGCTCTCCGCGGACGGGGACCTCCGGCTGCCGCAGCAGTCGGTCCGCACCTTCCTCAACACCAGCCGCCCCGACCGGCACACCGTCAAACTCCCGCTGTCCGTGCTCAACACCCTTGTCTGGCGCGGCCTGCCCACCGAACGCACCCTCGCCGCCCCGGCCGTCACCGCCTGGGTCCACGGCCTCCGCGATGCCGACCCCTTCCTGCGGGACGAGTGCGGGGTGATCCTCCTCGGCGAGGTGGCCTCCGTCACCGTCGAGCACCCCCTGTACGACGGGTTGCCCGAAGTCCCGTACCAGTACAAGGAACTCCTCGGCGCGATCTGGCGCGAACCGCTGCGGCTGCCCCCGGGCGAGAGGGCCCGCACCCTCGCCTCCCTGCTCCACACGGACCCCGACGGGCGGGCCTTCGTCGCCGAACTCGTCGAGCGCTCCGGACTCGCTCCGGCCGTCTGGCTCCAGCGCCTCTTCGCCGCGCTGCTGCCCCCGCTGCTGCACTTCCTCTACCGCTACGGCACGGTCTTCTCCCCGCACGGTGAGAACGCCATCGTCGTCTACGACGGAGAGGACGTGCCCGTACGCCTGGCGATCAAGGACTTCGTCGACGACGTGAACATCAGCGCCCGGTCGCTTCCCGAGCACGACACCCTGCCGGACGATGTGCGCGCCGTCCTCCTGACCGAGGAACCCGATTTCCTCGTCCAGTTCATCCATTCGGGGCTCTTCGTCGGTGTCTTCCGCTACCTGGCACCGCTCTGCGAGAACCAACTCGGCGTGCCGGAGGAGGACTTCTGGTCCCTCGTCCGTGCCGAGATCCTGCGTCACCAGGCGCGATTCCCCGAGCTGAAGGAACGGTTCGAGCTCTTCGACCTTCTCACCCCCCGGATCGAGCGGCTCTGCCTCAACCGCAACCGTCTGCACCTGGACGGCTACCGGGACCGCCCCGAGCGACCCCACGCGGCCGTCCACGGGACCGTGCCCAACCCGCTCGCGTGACGCGCGCGCGTGCCGTGGCTGTCAGTGGCGCCCCGTAGGGTGGAAGGGCTATGACGAAGCCATCCCTCCCCGACCTCCTTCACGCCGCCGTCACCGCCGTCGGCGGCACGGAGCGGCCCGGCCAGGTCACCATGGCCGAGGCCGTGGCCGAGGCCATCGACGACAACTCCCACCTCCTGGTCCAGGCCGGCACCGGCACGGGCAAGTCGCTCGGCTACCTGGTGCCGGCGCTGGCCCAGGGCGAGCGGGTGGTGGTGGCCACGGCCACCCTGGCGCTCCAGCGCCAGCTCGTCGAGCGTGACCTCCCGCGCACGGTCGACGCGCTGCATCCGCAGCTGCGCCGCCGCCCCCAGTTCGCCATGCTCAAGGGCCGGTCGAACTACCTCTGTCTGCACCGGCTCCACGAAGGGGTCCCGCAGGACGAGGAGGACGGCCTCTTCGACCCCTTCGAGGCGGCCGCGCCCACCAGCAAGCTGGGCCAGGACCTGATGCGGCTCCGGGACTGGTCGGACGAGACGGAGACCGGCGACCGGGACGATCTGACGCCCGGTGTCTCCGACAAGGCCTGGGCCCAGGTCTCGGTCTCCTCCCGGGAGTGCCTCGGCGCGAGCAAGTGCGCGTACGGGCCGGAGTGCTTCGCCGAGTCGGCCCGCGAGCGGGCCAAGCTCGCCGATGTCGTCGTCACCAACCACGCCCTCCTCGCGATCGACGCCATCGAGGGTGCCCCGGTGCTCCCGCAGCACGAGGTGCTGATCGTCGACGAGGCCCACGAGCTGGTCTCCCGGGTCACCGGGGTCGCCACCGGCGAGCTCACTCCCGGACAGGTCAACCGCGCCGTGCGCCGGTCCTCGAAGCTGGTCGACGAGAAGGTCGCGGACCAGCTGCAGACCGCCGCCGAGGGCTTCGAGCGGGTCATGGAGCTGGCTCTTCCGGGGCGCCTGGAGGAGATCCCCGAGGACCTCGCGTACGCCCTGATGGCCCTGCGTGACGCCGCCCGCGCGGTGATCACGGCCCTGGGTTCGACCCGGGACCGGTCGGTGCAGGACGAGGACGCGGTGCGCAAGCAGGCCATGGCCTCGGTGGAGACCGTCCACGGTGTGGCGGAGCGGATCACGCACGGTTCGGAGTACGACGTCGTCTGGTACGAGCGTCACGACCGTTTCGGCGCGTCGGTGCGGGTCGCGCCGCTCTCCGTCTCGGGCCTGCTGCGCGAGAAGCTGTTCACGGAGCGGTCCGTGGTCCTGGCCTCGGCGACGCTCAAGCTGGGCGGCGACTTCAACGGCGTCGGTGCCTCGCTGGGGCTCGCTCCGGAGGGCACCACGGGTGACGACCTGCCCGTCTGGAAGGGGATCGACGTCGGCTCCCCGTTCGACTATCCCAAGCAGGGCATTCTCTACGTCGCCAAGCATCTCTCCCGCCCCGCGCGTGACGGGGACCGGGGCGACATGCTCGACGAGCTGACCGAGCTGATGCAGGCGGCCGGCGGGCGGACCCTCGGCCTGTTCTCCTCGATGCGCGCGGCGCAGCAGGCGGCGGAGGAGCTGCGGGTCCGGGTCCCGGAGCTGCCGATCCTGCTCCAGGGCGAGGACACGCTGGGCGAACTGATCAAGAACTTCGCGGCCGACCCGAAGACCTGTCTCTTCGGCACGCTGTCGCTCTGGCAGGGCGTGGACGTCCCGGGGACCAGCTGCCAGCTGGTCGTCATGGACAAGATCCCGTTCCCGCGCCCGGACGACCCGCTGATGAGCGCCCGGCAGAAGGCCGTCGAGGAGGCCGGGGGCAATGGCTTCATGGCGGTCGCGGCGACCCATGCGGCCCTGCTCATGGCGCAGGGCGCCGGCCGGCTCGTGCGGGCCACGGGCGATCGGGGTGTCGTGGCGGTTCTCGACCCCCGGCTGGCGACGGCCCGGTACGGCAGCTATCTGAAGGCCTCGCTGCCCGACTTCTGGTACACGACCGACCGCAACCAGGTACGGAAGTCGCTGGCGGCCATCGACGCCGCGTCGAAGGCGGCGGAGGCCTGAGGTTCCACCCTGCCGGGCCCCGGCTCACCGGGGCTCGGCAGGACACGGCAGGGCCCCGGGACCGGCGCAGTGGGTCCCGGGGCCCGGTCAGAGCCGGCGAGGTGAGTCAGACCCGCCGCAGCACCGCCACGACCTTTCCGAGGATGGTCGCCTCGTCGCCGGGGATCGGCTGGTACGCCGCGTTGTGCGGGAGCAGCCAGACGTGGCCGTCCTCGCGCTTGAAGCGCTTGACCGTGGCCTCGCCGTCCAGCATGGCCGCGACGATGTCGCCGTTCTCCGCGACGGGCTGGCGGCGGACGGTGACCCAGTCGCCGTCACAGATGGCGGCCTCGATCATCGAGTCGCCGACGACCTTGAGGACGAACAGCTCGCCGTCACCGACAAGCTGCCGGGGGAGAGGGAAGACGTCCTCGACGGACTCCTCGGCGAGGATCGGGCCACCGGCCGCGATCCGGCCGACCAGGGGCACGTACGAAGCGGCGGGCTTGCCCGTGGTGTCCGTCGGCTGGGTGCTCGGCTGGTCCGAGCCGCGCACCTCGTACGCCCGGGGGCGGTGCGGGTCCCGGCGGAGGAAGCCCTTGCGCTCCAGCGCCATGAGCTGGTGCGCCACCGAGGACGTGCTGGACAGGCCGACGGCCTGCCCGATCTCGCGCATCGACGGCGGGTAGCCGCGCCGCTGGACCGAGTCGCGGATGACTTCGATGACCCTGCGCTGCCGGTCGGTGAGACCGGAGCTGTCGGCTCGGATGCCTGGAGGTCGCCCGGGGAGGGCGCGGGCGGGTCGCCCGGGGTCCTCACCGTTCATGCTTGTGTCGTTCATGGCGTGTACCGGCTCGAGTCGGCCCTGGGAGCGGTCCTGGGCGGTGATGGTGGCACTGTCTGCGGTGGTGGTCACGTCGTCGGCCCCTCTCGAATGGTCTCCCTGGCTGGCACAACGGTAGTGGCTTTCGAAAGGTTGCGCCAAACACACGTTCGAGTGAAAATTCGCAGATTGCCTTACGCGTGTACGCATGCGGGTGTATGAGCACTCTTGCGCCGCCGTCCCCATGCGGTCGTCACGGTAGCCTTCGCCGCTGGGTCGCGCGCGGTGCACCCTCCCAGTGTCGCACCCGGAGGGGCTGAATCGCGGGAGCGGACGCGTCGCGACACGCGGAACGCCCGGAATCGCCCCCAACCCAAGATCTAGTGGTTGGATGGCACCGGCCACCCAGGGGTAGTGGTCCCCGGTCTGCCGGGGGTGCCCACATCGCCTATGCTGGTGGTCGCTTCGCAGGGCCTTGACGGTCGGGCGAGGTTCACCAGTCGTGCCGTGAGGGAGGGTCGGAACCAATGCACTGCCCCTTCTGCAGGCACCCCGACAGCCGTGTCGTCGACAGTCGCACCACCGACGACGGGACGTCGATCCGGCGTCGTCGCCAGTGCCCCGACTGCTCCCGTCGTTTCACGACGGTGGAGACGTGCTCGCTCATGGTGGTGAAGCGGTCCGGTGTCACCGAGCCCTTCAGTCGTACCAAGGTCATCTCCGGCGTACGCAAGGCGTGCCAGGGGCGACCGGTCACCGAGGACGCCCTCGCCAAGCTCGGCCAGCGAGTCGAGGAGGCGGTGCGCGCCACCGGCAGCGCCGAGCTGACCACCCACGACGTGGGTCTGGCCATCCTCGGCCCGTTGCAGGAGCTCGACCTCGTCGCGTACCTGCGCTTCGCGTCCGTGTACAAGGCTTTCGACAGCCTCGAAGACTTCGAGGCCGCCATCGCGGAACTCCGCGTGCGGCCTCCCGCCGAGAACCGCGGGACCGGTGCGACCCCTGAGGTCCCCGTTCCCGCCACCGCCGCCGACTGACCGGCGGTCCGGGCCCCGCGCCCGGCGACCGGCCGCCGGGCGGCCTGGCAGACGTGCCCCGAGCGACCCCCGTGGCGCTCGTGGCAGCAGTACAGAACGACGTACAGAAGACGGTGCCCTGGGACTTTCTGGGCGCCAAAGTGTGTTTTGCCCGTATATGGGAGGCGGCATGACAGAGACGGCGAGCGGTCCGGCACGTGGTTCTCGTTCCAAGGGAGCGAAGGCCACGAGCAAGGGCCTGCGTATCGAGCGCATCCACACCACCCCCGGCGTGCATCCGTACGACGAGGTGGCGTGGGAGCGCCGTGACGTCGTCATGACCAACTGGCGCGACGGCTCGATCAACTTCGAGCAGCGTGGCGTCGAGTTCCCCGACTTCTGGTCGGTGAACGCGGTCAACATCGTCACCAGCAAGTACTTCCGCGGGGCCGTCGGCACCCCGCAGCGCGAGACCGGTCTCAAGCAGCTCATCGACCGGATCGTGAAGACGTACACGAAGGCCGGCGAGGAGTACGGCTACTTCGCCTCGCCCGCCGACGCCGAGATCTTCGAGCACGAGCTGGCCTACGCCCTCCTGCACCAGATCTTCAGCTTCAACTCGCCGGTCTGGTTCAACGTCGGCACGCCCCAGCCCCAGCAGGTCTCCGCCTGCTTCATCCTTGCCGTCGACGACTCCATGGAGTCCATCCTCGACTGGTACAAGGAAGAGGGCATGATCTTCAAGGGCGGCTCCGGCGCCGGCCTGAACCTCTCCCGCATCCGCTCCTCCAAGGAGCTGCTCTCCTCCGGCGGCAACGCCTCCGGCCCGGTCTCGTTCATGCGCGGCGCCGACGCGTCCGCCGGAACGATCAAGTCGGGCGGCGCGACCCGCCGCGCGGCCAAGATGGTCATCCTCGACGTCGACCACCCTGACATCGAGGACTTCATCGAGACCAAGGTCAAGGAGGAGGAGAAGATCCGCGCCCTCCGTGACGCGGGCTTCGACATGGACCTGGGCGGCGACGACATCACGTCCGTCCAGTACCAGAACGCCAACAACTCCGTCCGCGTGAACGACACGTTCATGAAGGCCGTCGAGTCCGGGGGCAAGTTCGGTCTCACCTCCCGCATGACCGGCGAGGTCATCGAGGAGGTCGACGCCAAGTCGCTCTTCCGCAAGATGGCCGAGGCCGCGTGGGCCTGTGCCGACCCGGGCATCCAGTACGACGACACGATCAACCACTGGCACACCTGCCCCGAGTCCGGCCGTATCAACGGCTCGAACCCGTGCAGCGAGTACATGCACCTGGACAACACGTCCTGCAACCTCGCCTCGCTGAACCTGATGAAGTTCCTCAAGGACGACGGCAAGGGCAACCAGTCCTTCGAGGTCGAGCGCTTCGCCAAGGTCGTCGAGCTCGTCATCACCGCGATGGACATCTCCATCTGCTTCGCCGACTTCCCCACCGAGAAGATCGGCGAGAACACCCGCGCCTACCGCCAGCTCGGCATCGGCTACGCCAACCTCGGTGCCCTGCTGATGGCGACCGGCCACGCGTACGACTCCGACGGCGGCCGCGCCCTCGCCGGTGCCATCACCTCCCTGATGACCGGCACCTCGTACAAGCGCTCCGCCGAGCTCGCCGCGGTCGTCGGCGCGTACGACGGCTACGCCCGCAACGCCGAGCCGCACCAGCGCGTCATGCAGCAGCACGCCGACGAGAACACCAAGGCCGTCCGCATGGACGACCTGGACTCGCCGATCTGGGCCGCCGCCACGGAGGCCTGGCAGGACGTGATCCGCCTCGGCGCCAAGAACGGCTTCCGCAACGCCCAGGCCTCGGTCATCGCCCCGACCGGCACCATCGGTCTCGCGATGTCCTGCGACACCACCGGCCTCGAGCCCGACCTCGCCCTGGTCAAGTTCAAGAAGCTCGTCGGCGGCGGCTCGATGCAGATCGTCAACGGCACCGTCCCGCAGGCCCTGCGCCGCCTGGGCTACCAGGAGGAGCAGATCGAGGCGATCGTCGCCCACATCGCCGAGAACGGCAACGTGATCGACGCCCCCGGCCTGAAGACCGAGCACTACGAGGTCTTCGACTGCGCCATGGGCGAGCGCTCCATCTCCGCGATGGGCCACGTCCGCATGATGGCCGCCATCCAGCCGTGGATCTCGGGCGCCCTCTCCAAGACCGTGAACCTGCCGGAGACGGCCACGGTCGAGGACGTCGAAGAGGTCTACTTCGAGGCCTGGAAGATGGGCGTCAAGGCGCTCGCGATCTACCGCGACAACTGCAAGGTCGGCCAGCCCCTCTCCGCCAAGAAGAAGGAGGAGGAGAAGGTCGAGGTCACCGCGAAGACCGAGGCGACGATCCGCGAGGCCGTCGAGAAGGTCGTCGAGTACCGTCCGGTCCGCAAGCGTCTGCCCAAGGGCCGCCCGGGGATCACCACCTCCTTCACCGTCGGTGGCGCCGAGGGTTACATGACCGCCAACTCCTACCCGGACGACGGTCTCGGCGAGGTCTTCCTCAAGATGTCCAAGCAGGGTTCGACGCTCGCCGGCATGATGGACGCCTTCTCCATCGCCGTCTCCGTCGGTCTGCAGTACGGTGTCCCGCTCGAGACGTACGTCTCGAAGTTCACCAACATGCGCTTCGAGCCGGCCGGTATGACGGACGACCCGGACGTGCGGATGGCGCAGTCGATCGTCGACTACATCTTCCGCCGCCTGGCGCTGGACTTCCTGCCCTTCGAGACCCGCTCCGCGCTCGGCATCCACTCGGCCGAGGAGCGTCAGCGCCACCTGGACACCGGCTCGTACGAGCAGTCCGACGAGGACGAGGTCGACGTCGAGGGGCTGGCCCAGTCCGCGCCCCGCGCCCAGGAGCTGAAGGCCGTCGCGGCCCCGGCCCCGAAGATCGAGGTCCCGGCCCCGAAGCAGGCGCACACCTCGGCGGAGCTCGTCGAGATGCAGCTCGGCATCAGCGCCGACGCCCCGCTCTGCTTCTCCTGCGGGACGAAGATGCAGCGCGCCGGCTCCTGCTACATCTGCGAGGGCTGCGGCTCGACCAGCGGCTGCAGCTGACAACGAGTAGGTGCTTCATGAAGGGGACCGGCCTTGCGCCGGTCCCCTTTGCCGTGGCCAGGGCTCGTGCCGCGTCCGGGCGCGTGCGCTGCCGTGTCCGGGCGCGTGCGTCAGGGCTTCAGGCCCGTATGGAACCCAGCACGGTGCCGAACACCTGGGGGTCGGCGTCGAAGCCGTGGCTGATCGGGCGGTACGTCCACCCGTCGGCGCCGTCCCGCGTGAACTCCACGACCGTCGCCGCGAGGGCGTCCGGCACGTCGGCGAAGTCGTGGACCAGCAGGTCCGTGTAGCCCTCGCGGACCCGTACGCCCGTGTTCGCCACGTCGCCGAAGGACCGCCGCCCTCCGCCCTGCTGTATGGCGACGCCCACCACCACGCGCGCGTAGCGCGGTGCCAGGCGGTCGAGCTCCAGAGTCATGGCCTCGTCGTAGCCGAATCCCTGGCCCGTGCGGCTGTCCCGGTGCAGCGTGATCGTGCCGTCGGGGGACCGACTGCCGAAGTGCACCAGCTGAACCGGGGCCCCATGGGGATCGTCCGCGTCGAAGACACCTGCGACGATGTCCAGGTCGTGGGCCGGCGCGCCGATCGGGGCAGGGTCCCACCTGAGCGTGACCTCGACCCGGCCCACCCCCTTGTTGAGTCCGCTCATGGTGCTTCCCCTCTCCGCGTACGCCCCCGCGCACGCCTCGCGTCGAACCGTCCATCCGCTCAAAAGCCCTTGGTCGCGGGCCGATTGCTCATGGTGTCATGGGGCTACGACAGTGGACCCGGGGGTTGAGGGGGAGAACGGTTTGTGGAGTGGTGAGGAGCTGGATCTCGATGCATATCTGGCTCGAATCGGATACGAGGTCGAACGGGATGGAGAACTCGCCCCTGATCTCAGGACATTGACGGCCCTTCATCGGGCGCACGTTCGCGCGGTGCCCTTCGAGAACCTCGACGTCGCCCTCGGGCGGCCTGTTCCGCTGGATCTCAAGAGCCTTCAGGCCAAGCTCGTCGAGCGACGCCGTGGAGGCTACTGCTACGAGCAGAACTCCCTGTTCGCCGCGGTGCTCGAACGGATCGGCTTCACGGTGACCGCGCGCGGGGCCCGAAACCGTTCGCGAGGCGCGGCGTTGCCGCCCGTCACGCACGCGCTTCTCGTCGTCACGATCGAGGGTGAACAGTGGCTCGCCGACGTGGGGTTCGGCTGGCAGGGACCACTGGAGCCGGTGCCCCTGCGTGACGGGGTGCGCGTCGAGCAGAGCGGCTGGACGTTCGGGATGGTCGTGGAGGACGAGGGCATCCGTGTGCTGCGGTCCCTGCGCCCGCAGGGGTGGACCGATCTGTACGCCTTCTCCCCGCAGACCCTGTACCCGGGTGACTTCACCGTCATGAACCACTACAGCTCCAGCCATCCGCAGTCGCGCTTCCTCGGCCAGGTCGTGGCCCAGTGGCCGGGTGCGGACGAGCGCAGGGCGCTGGTGCGCGACACGCTGACGACAGTACGGACGGACGGTGTCGTCGAGGAACGTGTCGTACCCGTGGACGAGTTGATCGCGACGCTGGAGAGCCGGTTCGGGATCGAACTGGACGACGAGGAGCGCACGGGACTCGAGCGCATGCACCCGGCGGGACACTGACGGGGTCTGCCGGGGCGGTCTCCGGGCCCGTACGATGGCGCGGTGCTGGTCAAGTGGATTCGCTGCACCGTGATGGACCGTCGAGGGTTCGAGCGGGGACAGCGGAAATGGGCGGGGCTGCTCGGTGAGCCGGGATTCCGGGGGCAGGGCGGCGGGTGGAGCCGGGCTCGGCCGGATGTCGCCCATGTCTTCGGGTTCTGGGAGAGCCGCGCCTTCTACGACTCGTTCATGGCGCGTTCGCATGATCGACTGGCGGCCGCGCAGGTGGGCACGTACAAAGACATCCAGGTCAAGCTGTTCGACCACCGCTTCGATGTGAAGACCGGGTTCGAGCCGAAGTTCTCCGACGCCGATGTGGCGAGGGTGGCGCACTGTCGTGTCCACGAGGACCGTGCCGAGCACTTCGCGCTGATGCAGGAGAAGGTGTGGAACCCGGCGATGGCCGGGTCCCCCGGCATGCTGAGGGGCCTGTTCGGCGAGGCGCCCGGCAGCGAGTTCCTGGTGCTGTCGATGTGGCAGTCCGCCGCGGAGCACGGGAAGTACCGGGTGGAGCGCATCGAGCGGCTCGGGCTCCGGGCCAGGACCGCGGCCGATGTGGCGGCGCTGGCCGGGGACGTGGTGCAGCTCGAGTCGGCCTGGACGGTCTGAGCGGATTCGGGCGGGCCGCTCGGCGTGTGGACCCGGGGCGGCCGATCGATCTGAGCGGACCCGGGCCGGCCGATCGGCCCGAGTGGCTTCGGCCGCCCGCAGGGCCTGAGAGGCCCGGCGCGTCGAGGCCGAGGAGGGCTACGCCGGGACGTACGCGCCCGCTTCGACCCCCGCCAGAACGGCGCGTGCCGCCTGGTCCGCGAGCGCGCCGTCGATCGGTTCGCGGGTGATGAAGAGCCGCAGGAACAGGGGTGCGGAGACTCCCTGGACGACCGCGTTCGCGTCGGTGCCCCACGGTGCCTCGCCGCGGGCGACGGCCCGGGTGACGACGACCTCGCAGCGCCGGAAGCGCTCGGTGTAGAAGGCGTGCAGGGCCTCCGCTGCCCGCGGGGACTGGAACGCCGCGCCGATGAACGCGGTGGGGGCTGCGCCTGCGGCCGGATCGCCGAAGGCGCCGACGACCTCGTGCGCGAGTGCGCGCAGATCTCCGGAGAGGCTCCCGGTGTCCGGTGGCGTCCAGGCGTCCTCGCTCGCCAGGTCGAGCGCGTCGGCGAGGAGGCCTTCGACGCTGCCCCAGCGGCGGTAGAGCGTCGTCTTGTGGACGCCCGAGTGCTCCGCGACGTATTCCACGGTCAGGGCCGGGTACCCGTGCTCGGACAGACCGGTCAGGACGGCGTCGCGGACGGCAGCCCGGGTGCGGGCGGTGCGGCCGCCGGGGCGCGTGTTGCCGGGCGCCGGGGTCGGGCGCTCCTCGATCGAGTCATTCAACTGCTACTCCCGTTGCATTAGTGGGTCGAGTCTGCCACACTCGGCTTAATGCAATTGAAGTTGTGTTTGGCCGATATGCTCCTGGAGGCGCCCTTGCCCACTCAGATCTCGCTGCACGACGTCGTCGTATCCCGTGGTGAACGACTGCTCCTCGACCAGGTCTCGCTCTCCGTGCGCCCCGGGGAGCGGATCGGGATCGTGGGGGAGAACGGCGCGGGGAAGTCGACTCTGCTGCGTCTCCTCGCCGGGGTGGAGCAGCCCGACGAGGGCAGTGTCGTCACCGTCGCCGACGGTGGTCTGCGGATGCTCGCCCAGACACCCGACCTGCCTCCCGGCGCCACCGTCGGCGACGCGATCGACGCCGCGCTCGCCGAGCTCCGCGCCATGGAACGGCGGCTGCGCGCACTCGAAGCCGGGCTCGACACGGCGGACGGGGCGGAGCTCGACGCGTACGGCGAACTCCTCACCGCCTACGAACTGCGGGGCGGATACGAGGCGGACGCCCGGGTCGACAAGGCTCTTCACGGACTGGGGCTCGCGGGCACCGGTCGTGAGCGGATACTCGGCAGCCTCTCCGGCGGCGAGCTGGCCCGGCTCGGCATCGCCTGCGCGGTCGCGGCCGGCCCCGAGGTGCTCCTGCTCGACGAACCCACCAACCACCTCGACGCGCAGGCGCTGGACTGGCTGGAGGGCGCCCTCCGCGCGCACCGCGGGACCGTCGTGGCCGTCTCCCACGACCGGACCTTCCTGGAGCGCGTCGCCACCACGATCGTCGAGGTGGACGCCGACCGTCGGGCGCTCGTGCGGTACGGCGACGGATACGCCGGCTACCGCGCGGCACGAGCGGCCGCTCGGCGGCGCTGGGAGGAGGCCTACGAGGAGTGGTGCGAGGAGACGGCCCGGCTGGAGGTGTACGCCGCGACCACGGCGCACGGAGTCGCACCCGGAAGGGAGATGAAGGACAACAACAAAATGGCCTTCGACCGGGCGGCGGGCCGCGTCCAGGCCTCTGTCTCGGGGCGCGTCCGCAATGCCCGGGAGCGACTGAGACGACTCCGCGACGAGCCCGTGCCTCCGCCGCCTCCGCCCCTCTCCTTCTCCGCCCGCCCCCTGGCGGGCGGAGCCGAGGGAGAGCTCGTCACTCTGACCGGGGTGCGGGTCGCGGACCGTCTCTCCGTGGACACGCTCACCGTGCGGGCGGGGGAGCGGCTGCTCGTCCACGGCGGCAACGGCGCGGGGAAGTCCACCTTGCTGAGGGTCATGGCAGGGACGGTCGGCCCCGACGCCGGGGACGTCCGGCGCGCCGGACGGGTCGGGTACCTGGCCCAGGACGTCACCGTCCGGCGGCCGGAGGAGCGACTGCTGGCCTGTTTCGGCCGCGGGCTCGCCCTCGCCGACGACGAGCGGGCCGAACTGCTCCTGTCGTACGGACTGTTCCGCCCGGCCGACCTGAGCGTGCCGGTAGGCGGCCTCTCCGCGGGGCAGCTCCGTCGGCTGGCGCTCGCGCGGCTGCTGGCCCGGCCCGCCGACCTCCTCCTGCTCGACGAGCCCGGCAACCACCTGGCCCCGGGGCTCGTGGAGGAGCTGGAAGCCGCGCTGGAGCAGTGGACCGGAGCCCTAGTGGTGGTCTCGCACGACCGTGCGCTGCGCCGTCGCTTCACCGGGCACATACGCCGGATGGACTCCGGACGCCTCCTCGGCTGAGCCCGCCCAGGACCGGCGATCTAGGGTCGAGGTATGGCACGACCGCGGCGCATCGTTCTCGTACGGCACGGAGAGTCCGAGGGCAATGTCGATGACACGGTGTACGAACGGGAGCCCGACCACGCCCTGCGGCTCACGGAGACCGGGTGGCGACAGGCGGAGGAGACGGGGGAGCGGCTGCGGGAACTCTTCGGCGACGAGGCGGTGAGCGTCTACGTCTCGCCGTACCGACGCACCCACGAGACCCTTCGCGCCTTCCGGCTGCCTCCGGAGCAGGTCAGGGTGCGGGAGGAGCCCCGGCTGCGGGAGCAGGACTGGGGCAACTGGCAGGAGCGGGAGGACGTACGACTGCAGAAGGCCTACCGAGACGCGTACGGGCACTTCTTCTACCGCTTCGCCCAGGGCGAGTCGGGGGCCGACGTGTACGACAGGGTCGGAGCGTTCCTGGAGAGCCTCTACCGCAGCTTCGAGGCACCCGACCATCCGGACAACGTCCTGATCGTCACCCACGGGCTGACCATGCGGCTGTTCTGCATGCGCTGGTTCCACTGGACGGTCGCGGACTTCGAATCGCTGTCGAACCCCGGCAACGCCGAGACCCGCATGCTCCTGCTCCACGCGGACGGGCGATACCGACTGGACAGGCCGTTCGAACGCTGGCGTACTCCGGAACCGTACGGCCCTACCGGATAGAGTGGCGGACCGATGACCGCTGACTCCTCATTCGACCGGCGCTTCGACCGCGCCCTGGCCAGCCTGCGCGGGCTGTCCGTGGGAGACGCCCTGGGCTCCCAGTTCTTCGTACCCGCCAACTATCCCCTGCTGAAGCGGCGCGAGCTGCCCGACGGCCCCTGGCAGTGGACCGACGACACCGAGATGGCCTGCTCCGTCCTGGCCGTCCTCGCCCGCCACGAACGGATCGACCAGGACTCCCTGGCCATGTCCTTCGCTCGGCACCACGACTTCGACCGGGGCTACGGCCCCGCGGTCAACCGCATGCTCCGGCTCATCCGGGAGGGGGGCGACTGGCGGGAACTGGCCGCCGCGCTCTTCCAGGGGCAGGGCTCCTGGGGCAACGGCGCCGCGATGCGGATCGCACCGCTCGGAGCCTGGTACGCGGACGACCCGGAGCAGGCGACGCACCAGGCCGAGATCTCCGCCTACACGACCCACCAGCACCGTGAGGCCGTGGTGGGTGCCATGGCGGTGGCCGCCGCGGCCGCCCTGGTCGCCGACCCTGCCGGGCCGCCCACTCCGGAGGCACTGCTCGACGGAGTCGTCGCCCTGGTGCCACGCAGTGCGGTCGGGGCGGGACTGCGCCGCGCGCGCGACATGCTCGACTACGGCGACGCGGGCACGGTCGCCGCGGTCCTCGGCAGCGGCCGGCGGACGAGCGCACACGACACGGTTCCGTTCGCGCTCTGGTCGGCGGCCCGCGGCCTCGGGGACTTCGAGCGGGTGTTCTGGACGACTGCCCAGGTCGGTGGCGATGTCGACACGACCTGTGCCATCGCCGGAGGCGTGGTGGCCGCGGCGGCGACCGGTGCGCCGCCGGCTGACTGGCTGCGGCAGACCGAGGACCTCCCGGAGTGGGTTCCGGTCGAGACGGCCTGAAACGGCACGATGGCCCCTGAACCCGGAAGGGATTCAGGGGCCATCGGCGCGTTCTCAGGCCACCGGCCCCGCGGCCTCCGCCCGGCCGCTGAGCGCTTCCAGGTCGCTCTTGCGGACCCGGATCACCAGGACGGCCGTCACCAGCGCGATCAGCACCATCGCGACGGCGGCCGTGAAGGCCGAGGAGATACCCGAGGTCAGCACCTCGTGGCCCCATGGTGGGGGCAGCTCCTGCGTCTTCATCGCCGCGGCCTGCTGCTCGGGCGTCGAGTTCGCGAGGAATCCGGGCAGCTGCTTCTCGCCCTCCTCGCGGCTCGCCGTGCCGAAGATCGTGACCAGGATGGAAAGGCCCAGCGAACCGCCGACCTGCTGCGTGGCGTTGAGCAGGCCCGACGCGGCTCCCGCCTCGTGCTGAGCCACTCCGGAGACGGCCGTGAGCGTGAGCGTCACGAAGTTGAGGCCCATGCCGAAGCCGAAGAGGATCATCGGTCCGAGCACACCGCTCACGTAGCTGCTGTCCGAGCTGATGAACGTCAGCCAGAACAGACCCGTGCCGGTGATCGCCGCACCGCTCACCATGAACGGCTTGGGGCCGAGCACCGGCAGCAGCCGCTGGGCGAGCCCCGCGCCGGCGCCGATCGCGAAGGTCACGGGAAGGAAGGCGAGGCCGGACTGGATCGGGGTGTAGCCCAGGACGTTCTGGACCCAGAGCACGATGAAGAAGAACATGCCGAACATGGCGGCCGCCAGGCTGAGCATGATGACGTAGGTGCCCGAGCGGTTGCGGTCCGCGAACATCCGGAGCGGGGTGATCGGTTCCTTCGCGCGGGACTCCACGACCGCGAAGGCGACGAGCAGGATGACGGCGGAGACGAAGGAACCGATGGTCAGCGCGTCCTTCCAGCCCTTCTCGGACGCGCGGATGAATCCGTAGACCAGCGCCGCCATACCGAGTGTCGAGGTCGCGGCCCCGGCGATGTCGAACCGGCCGGGGTGACGCTCGGACTCCGCGATGTAGCGCGGGGTCAGGAAGGCGATCAGCAGACCGATCGGGACGTTCACGAAGAGGACCCAGCGCCAGTCCAGCCATTCCGTGAGGACGCCGCCGGCGAGCAGACCGATCGCGCCGCCACCGGCGGAGACGGCGGCGAACACGCCGAACGCCCGGTTGCGCTCCGGCCCTTCGGGGAACGTCGTGGTGATCAGCGCGAGCGAGGTGGGCGAGGCGATGGCGCCGCCGACGCCCTGCAGGGCCCGCGCGGCGAGGAGGTGCCAGGGCTCCTGGGCGAAGCCGCCGAGCAGTGAGGCGAAGGTGAAGAGCAGGATGCCTGCCATGAACACCCGGCGGCGGCCCAGGATGTCCCCGGCCCGCCCGCCGAGGAGCAGCAGACCGCCGAAGGTGAGCGTGTAGGCGCTGAGCACCCACGACAGGTCGGTGGTCGAGAAGGAGAGCGCGTCCTGGATGTGCGGCAGGGCGATGTTCACGATGGTGGCGTCGAGGACGACCATCAGCTGGCAGGCGGCGATGACCGTCAAGGCGATACCCGGCCGTCCTCCGGCGCGGGCTGGTCCGTCCTTGGTCTGTGTGTCGACCGGAGAAGTTGTCACTATGGATCCCCCACGGAAGAATTAGTGAACGCACCCGTTCACTGTTCATCACGGTAGTGAGTCCCCCTCAGTGAACGCAACCGTTCACTGGGCACTGCCGACGACGTGACACTGCCTCAACGGAGAGATCCTGATGGTTACTTCGCGCTCCACGGCCGCCGCCCGGCCGGCAGGGGTGGCACTGCGACGCCGTGGCCCCGTACTCGAACGGGCCATCCTGGAGGCCACGCTCGAGCAGCTGGGCAGCGTCGGATGGAACGGTCTGACGATGGAAGGTGTCGCAGTCGGCGCGCAGACGGGTAAAGCCGCGGTGTACCGGCGATGGCCCTCGAAGGAAGACCTCGTCGCCGACGCGCTCCAGGCCGGACTTCCGGCCCTCGACGAGGCCCCGGATCTGGGAAGTGTGCGCGAGGAGCTGTACGAGCTGTGCCGTCGCGTCCGGGACGTCATGTACTCCAAGCCCGGGTTCGCCCTGCGTGCCGTCCTTCACGAATGCGATGCCGACGCCGCCGAGCGGTTCCACGGCCTGATCGTCACCGGGGTGGTCGAGCCCTCGGCCCGGCTCTTCCGGGATGTGCTGCGCCGTGGAATCGCAAGGGGTGAGGTGCGCGCGGACGCGAACAACGACCTGGTAGTCGACGTCGTACCCGCGATGATGATGTATCGCTCGAAAGTGTGCGCGAGCGAATGGCCGGACCGTGAGATCGCCGATCTGATCGACCGGATCATGGTGCCGCTGCTGCGTGCCTGAGCGGGCCGGGCGGCCTCCGAGGGGTGATGCGCACCGGCCCGGGGGTGCACTGCGACGGCCCCTCGGGCGCCCGGCGGGAATCCGGGTATCGCACCCGGCACCTACCGGCGTAACCTGTCAGGCGCCATGCCGTACGAACCACCCACCCACACCGTCGAGCGATCGCTCCGAGCCACCACCGGCGCCAAGATCGTTGCCGGAGTCGACGAGGTCGGACGCGGGGCGTGGGCCGGCCCCGTCACCGTGTGCGCCGCCGTCACCGGACTGCGCCGGGCGCCCGAAGGGCTCACCGACTCCAAACTGCTCACCCCCAAGCGCCGTACCGCGCTCGCCGCGGAACTGGAGCACTGGGTCACGGCGTACGCCCTGGGCGACGCCTCTCCGCAGGAGATAGACGAGCTCGGCATGACCGCCGCGCTGCGACTCGCGGCCGTCCGGGCCCTGGAAGGCCTCCCCGTGCGGCCCGACGCGGTGATCCTCGACGGCAAGCACGACTACCTCGGCAGCCCCTGGCAGGTCCGTACGGTGATCAAGGGCGACCAGTCCTGCATCGCCGTGGCCGCCGCCTCCGTGATCGCCAAGGTCCGGCGGGATGCCGCCATGGCGGAGCTGGGCGTCGACGGCGAGGACTATGGGGCGTACGCCTTCGCTGCCAACGCGGGCTACCCTTCGCCGGTCCACAAAGCGGCGCTCGAAGAGCTGGGGCCCACCCCGCACCACCGTCTCTCCTGGTCGTACCTGGACGCGATGCCCAGGTGGTGCCACCTCAAAAAGGTCCGCCTCTCCGCCGAGGCGGTCGCGCTGGAAAGCGGGGGCCAACTCGGCTTCGACTTCTGAACTTCCGGTCGCGGGATCCCGGCCCTGTCCAAGGAGCGGGTCTTCCGCGCGACCGGGGTGCACATGTGTGCCCACCCGCCGGTGCCTCGCGCAGCGGCGTTTGATAGACATCCACTCATGCCTCTCATCCCCGAGGAGCCTCAGATTCACGAGAGCGCCCAGGGTCCCCGCGCCACCGCGGCCGCCGGCCGCCCCGCGTCGACCCCCCGTCCCGTACCCGGCCCGCGTACCGCGGCCTCACCGCGCCCCGGACGCCCCGTTCCCGGGCCTGCCAGGCCCGCGGCGCCGCGCCCGCACCCCGGTCCCGCGCCGTCTTCGGCGAACACCCCGGAGAATCGTTCCGAGCAGCGATCCGCGCCGCAGCTCCAGCTGATCCCGGCCTCCGTCGACGGCGCGCTCGACGCCGCCGAAGAGGCCCTGGACCTGCTCCTGGAGAGCGGACGGGCGCCGGGCGAGGTCCTGGTGCTCACCACCGGCGACCCGCACCCGTGGGCCACGCACGAGCTGTCCTTCGGCGAGCCCGCCTACTGGGCCCAGCAGGACACCGGTGACGACGTGTTCTTCGCGCACGCCGCCGCCGTGGAGCGGGCGACCGCCCGCCCCGTGGTGATCGTCGCCGTCAACGGCGGAGACGACGAGACGGCCGCCAAGGCCCTGCCGTCGGCCATGGCCCGCGCCGGAGCCCTGCTCGTCGTCTGCGGTGACCCGCAGCGCGTCACGGCGCTCCTCGGAACGGGCGCCGGAGTCTGACGAACGCCCCTCCGCCGGACCGCACCGGGTCCGGCGGGGGCCGACGTCGTCCGCGCGATCAGCGCGCGGCGGCCCGACGCAGGGGCTCGGTCGCGCCGCTCGCGGTTCGCGGCGTCAGTCGGCCGAGCTCGGCCGGACCCTCGCCGAGCGGCAGGGGAAGCGAATCGGAACTCGGACGACGGCCACCGCGGCCTTCACCGAGCACCTGCCAACCGGCTCGGGTCAGCGAGATGTACGCGCCGCAGCGGAGACCGTGCAGGGTGCAGGCGTCGCGGAGCCCCCACATCCAGGCTCCGTCCTCCTCGGTCCAGCGCTCGTCGCCCTCACGGCAGTACATCAGCACCGCGGTCCGTACGGGTGTGCGCCTGCGGAGGTCGTGCGGAATGACCCGCCGCAGATGGGCGAGCAGTGCGTTGCGGAACTCCCAGCCGTCCGCCGGCGTGGGACGGCGGACGAACGAGGCGCTGGCGGCGATCCGTTCCTCGTGGTCCAGGATCGCGAGGACCGCCATCGAGGGCGTGGGCGTGTGGCGTGAGTGCAGTCCGCCGACGATCTCGCGCGGATTGCTCAACAGGGGGATCCCCGCCGCGGCCCACTCGGCCGGTTCGAGTATCCGAGCGAGGCGGTTGGCGGACTCGGACGACGATCTGAGCGAGGCGGCTGTGGGCGGAGCGAATCCGAGGGTCACGGTCCTCCCTTCGGATACGCGCCCGCAAGGCGGGCAAGGTCGGGTGAGGGCGCACCACAGCACAGCCCGTCCGGACCGCTGGCGGGGCGTGCGAGGCGGTTTCCCAATTCTTGCGGGCCCGTGGGCGAGCGGCAACGAGCAATTGAGGCCGCTGACGGGATTGCGGCGGTATGCCTTTCATATCCCTGCCCAGTTGCCCATTGTTCACTCCCCGTTCCCCCTCCCGTTTCACCCCTGGACGGCAAGTACCAGCGGATACACCCCTTCCGCTCCGGCCCGTCGCAGCAGCCGCGCCGCCACCGCCAAGGTCCAACCGCTGTCGGACAGATCGTCGACGAGCAGTACCGGCCCGCCCGCCGCGGCCAGCCGCTCGCCCAGTTCGGCGGAGACCGTCAGGGTTCGCTGCAGCCCCACCACCCGCTGGGCGCTGTTGGTCCGGGACAGTCGGACATCCTCCGCCTCGGGCACGTACTCCACCGCACCGAGCAGGGGCATTCTGCCGATCTCGGCGATCCGCTGTCCGAGTGAACCCACCAGTCGAGGCCTCCGATGGGAGGCGACCGTGACCACCCCTGCCGGCCGGGCAGGTGCGTCCGGCGCTCCGGAGGCCCAACCGCCGGGCCCCTTCGCCCAGTCGGCGAGCACGTGCACCACCGCCTGCACGACATCGTCCGGAACCGGACCATCGGCGGCGGTGTCGGCCAGCAGAGGACGCAGCCGGTTGCCCCAGCCGATGTCCGAGAGCCGTCCCAGAGCGCGCCCGCCGAAAGCCTGCTCGCCGGCCGGGATACGACCCTTCAGATCGACCCCGACCGCTGCGAGTCCGGTCGGCCACATCTTCCGCGGCTCGACCTCCACACCCGGCCGGCCCAGCTCGCCCTTCGCCGCGTCCAGTGCCGCGTCGGAGACCTTCGGATCGAAGCGACTCCCCGCGCAGTTGTCGCAGCGACCGCACGGCGCGGCCTCCTCGTCGTCCAACTGACGGCGCAGGAACTCCATCCGGCACCCCGACGACGCCGCGTAGTCGCGCATCGCCTGCTGCTCGGCCTCCCGCTGCCGCGCCACCCAGGCGTACCGCTCGGTGTCGTACACCCAGGGGCGGCCGGTACTTTCCCAGCCGCCCTTCACCCGTCGCACCGCGCCGTCCACGTCGAGGACCTTGAGCATCGTCTCCAGACGGGTCCTGCGCAGCTCCACCAGAGGCTCCAGTGCGGGCAGGGACAAGGGCCTGCCCGCCTGTGCGAGCACGTCGATCGTGCGACGCACCTGCTCCTCCGGCGGGAAGGCGACCGAGGCGAAGTAGCGCCAGATCGCCTCGTCCTCCTGCCCCGGCAGCAGCAGCACCTCGGCATGCTCCACACCTCGCCCGGCACGGCCGACCTGCTGGTAGTACGCGATCGGGGAGGACGGCGACCCGAGGTGCACCACGAACCCCAGGTCGGGCTTGTCGAAGCCCATGCCGAGGGCAGAGGTCGCCACGAGGGCCTTGACCCGGTTGGCCTGGAGATCGTCCTCCGCCTGCTGACGGTCGGCGTTCTCCGTACGGCCCGTGTACGAGGAGACCGTGTGACCGCACTGGCGCAGATAGGCCGTGACCTCGTCCGCCGCGGCGACCGTCAGCGTGTAGATGATGCCGGAACCGGGCAGCTCGCCGATGTGGTCGGCCAGCCAGGCCAGCCGGTGGGCCGCGTCCGGCAGCCGGACCACGCCAAGGCTAAGGCTCTCCCGGTCCAGCGCGCCGCGCAGAACCAGGGCGTCCGTGCCGGCGCCCGTACCGAGCTGCTCGGCCACGTCCGCCGTCACCCGGGCGTTCGCCGTGGCCGTGGTGGCGAGCACCGGAACCCCGGACGGCAGGTCCGCCAGCATCGTGCGCAGCCGGCGGTAGTCGGGCCGGAAGTCGTGCCCCCAGTCCGAGATGCAGTGCGCCTCGTCGACCACGAGCAGCCCGGTGGCGGCAGCGAGCCGGGGCAGCACCTGGTCACGAAAATCCGGATTGTTGAGCCGCTCGGGGCTCACCAGGAGTACATCCACGTCGCCGGCGGCCACCTCCTCCTGGACGGTGTCCCACTCCTCCGTGTTCGACGAGTTGATCGTGCGGGCGCGGATGCCTGCCCGAGCGGCCGCCTGCACCTGGTTGCGCATCAGTGCGAGCAGCGGGGAGACGATCACGGTCGGGCCGCTGCCGCGCCCACGCAGCAGCGAGGTCGCCACGAAGTACACGGCCGACTTGCCCCAGCCCGTCCGCTGCACCACCAGGGCCCGGCGCCGGTCCGCGACCAGGGCCTCGATGGCCCGCCACTGGTCCTCGCGCAGTCTCGCCGTCCCGGTCGGGTCCGAGACGAGACGGGCGAGCACGGCATCGGCGGCGGTCCGGAGCGCGGCGCGGTCTTCCAGGGGGTCTGCGTGGGTCATGACTCCATGCAACCCGATCCCTCGGACATCGCGCGAATGAGCGCCGAACCTGTGGACAACTCGACAGGCCGACGGAAGCCCCGTTCCGGGAGTTATCCACAGGGGTTTCGGAATTCGGGAGATCACGAGACCGTCCTGACCATGAACGCGAATCACCACGAATCCAGTGACCTCACCCGTACCCGGATCACCCTGCGCGGCCCGGCGGAACTGGCCGACGCCCTGCCGTTCGTGCTGGGCTTCCACCCCACCGACTCCGTCGTCCTGGTCGCCCTCCACGGCGAGCACGGCCGCTTCGGAGGTCGCGTCAGGCTGGGCATTCCCAGCTCGCCCAGCGAATGGGCGTCCACTGCCGATCACCTGGCCGAATGCCTCGTGGAGGGAAGCAGCAGGAGCGGCACCCGACCCGACGGCATCGTCGTCTTCCTCTGCCAGGACCCCGCAGCGGGCGAGACGGGCCGCAGGGTCATGGAACGACTGCGCCCGTTCGCGCAGCGGCTGCGCACGGCGTGCGGCGCTCTCGACATCCCCGTCTACGAGGCACTCTGCATCTCCGACGGTCTCTTCTTCTCCTACTGCTGCCCCGACGCCCGCTGTTGCCCGCCCGACGGCACCCCGCTCGCCCTCAGCGGTACGTCGGTGATGGCGGCGACCGCGGCGTACGCCGGAGTCCAGGTGCGGGGGTCCCTGCGGGACATGGAGAGGCGGTTCCAGCCCGCCGGCGGCCCCCGGGAGGAAGAACAGCGCGCGGCACTCGACGCGAGCGCCGCCGAGATCGTCCCCCGTATCCTCGAGGACGCCGAGGGCAAGGGGCGGGATGAGGTGCGCGAGACGACTCTGCGCCTGGCACGGCAGGTCCTCCGCCGCTTCGTCAATCCGCCGGGGGAGGCCGGGCCGACCGGCCGGACCGCCGGCTCGACCGCCCCGAGGACCGTGCGGGCGGGCATCGCAGGCACCGCCGAGAGCGACGCGGCCGACGACGCGCTGGTCGAGACCGGCGAAGCGGCCGCGCTGATCCTCGGTCTCCAGGACCGGGCGACCCGGGACCGCGCCGCCGAATGGATGGAGGGCTGGGAGGGCGCTGCCGCCCTGCGCCTCTGGCGCGTGCTTGCCCGGCGCTGCGTCGCCCCCTACCAGGAGCACGCCGCCGCACCGCTCACCCTCGCGGGCTGGACCGCCTGGTCCGCCGGCGACGAGCCGACCGCCCGGGTCGCCCTCGGGCTCGCACTCGACATCGACCCCGAGTACGTGTTCGCCCGGCTGCTGCACCAGGCGTGCAACGAGGGGCTCGACCCCGAGTCTCTCCGCTCCTGTCTGCGGGCCGAGCGGGACAGCCGGATCGCCTCGGACGAGACCGCCTCGGGCACATCACTGCAGGTCCGGACACGCGTCGCCCACCCGCGGAGCAGTCGGCAGACCCTGAGGAAGCCCGGTCGCCAGACCCGTGGGGCGGAGCGTCGTTCCGCGGCGGGCGTCCGGCCCGCTGGGCCCGCCGCGGGCAAGCCGGGGAGCGGAAGTCCGAGGCGCGGCGGCCGGCGCGACACCAGGAGCGGACGATGACGACCGTGACCCGGCCGCCCGTCGGCGCGTTCAGCTCTCTGGCGGAGCCGTCCGAACGGTCCCGCCGACACCTCGCCGGCCGCCCGGTCCGCACAGAGAGCACCCCGTACCCGCCATGGCCCTCAGCCCCGTCCCGGCCCCCGGCCGCCCCACCGGCCCTCCGATCGGCCACGCGCCGGGACGCCCTGCCGGGCGCCAACCCGGGGCCGCTGCCGGTATCGGCGCCGCGCCACCGCGCGCGGCGCGGCCCGCAGAGCTCCCCTCGGTGCACAACGCGCTTCTCTGCGTGGCCCTGCCCGCTCTCGCCGTCTGCGCCGAGCACGGCCAGCTCACCGGCGAGGGACCCGAGGGCGTGTACACGGCGGGGCGACGGCTCCTCTCCCGCTGCGTCCTGCGCGTGGCGGGGCGTGAGCCGGTCGCCCTCCAGGGCCGAATGGCGGCCGCGGACCGGGCGGTGTTCCTCGGAGCCGTCCGCGTCCCCGGGGACATGGGCCCCGATCCCGGGCTCGCCGTCGAACGCACACGGAGCGCCGACGGCACCGAACGGATCACCCTCCGCAGCGCCGTCGCCCGCCCCCTCCGGCTCCCCCTGGAAATCGCTCTGGGGTCGGATCTCGCGGACCTGGGCGCGGTGGCGTCCGGCCGGCCCGGACCCGAGCTCACTGCGAGCGTCCACGGCACCGGCCTGCGCTGGACCGGCGGCGGCGGGCGATCCGTCACCGTCACGGCGGATCCGCCGCCCATGGACGCCCTGGCGGCGGCGGGCGTCCTCCGCTGGGAGGCAGAGCTGGCGCCCGGGGGCACGTTCACGGTCCGGTTGCGGGTACACGACGGCTCGCCCGGGCGGCCCACCGGCGCTCCGGGCGGTGCGGGGCGGCCCGGAGGCCACGTCCTCGCCGAAGCCCTCGCCGAGGGCGACGACACCCGTCCCGGGGAGCTTCTGCGCGCCTCCGTCGAGGACCTGCGGGCCCTGCTCCAGCGCGACCCGGCGCACCCGGCGGACGTCCACCTCGCCGCAGGCGTCCCCTGGCGCTGCGGACCCGTCACCGCCGAGGCCCTCTGGGCGGCACGGATGGCCCTGCCCCTCGGCACCCGGCTCGCCGTCACCACCCTGCGCGCCCTCGGGCGCACCCAACTCTCCGGCGGCGGAGCCGAGTCCGGCCGCATCCTGGGACCTCTCAGGGACGCCGGCCCGCACCTGCCGCCCCGCTGCACCGGCATCGAGGCCACCCTCGCCTGTCCGGTCGTGCTCGCCGAGGCCCGCCGCTGGGGACTGCCGGCGGCGGACCTCGAAGAGCTGCTGCCCGTGGCGGAGCGCTGCCTCGACTGGCTGCGCCGGACGGCCGGCGCGAGCGGGCTGGTGCCGGACCCGGGGCCCGCCGGGCCCTGGCGCGCCGAGACACAGGCACACGCGCATCGCGCGGCGCTGCTCGGCGCGGACCTGCTCGACGCCTGCGGCAGGCCCGGGGGAGACGCACTGCGCGATGCGGCAGAGACCCTGCGCGAGCGCTTCCGGAGGGAGTTCTGGCTCGACGACCGGGCCGGCGGCCGGCCTGCCGTCGCCCGTGGACCGGACGGGCGGACCTGGTCCCAGCTCGGTGGCTGGGCCGCGCACCTGCTCGACACCGGGCTGCTGGGCGGCGGCCGACTCGCCCACGGGCTGCTGGACAGGACGGAGACCGAACAGGTGGCGAGACTGCTCGGGACCCCTGCCCTGGACTCCGGCTGGGGGCTGCGCAGTCTGGGCGCCAAGGAGCCGGGACACAACCCCTTCGGCCACCGTGCGGGTGCGGTGCGGGTGCACGAGACGGCGGTCGCCGTGGCAGGACTCGCCGCCCTCGGCCACGAGAAGGAGGCCGCCTCACTGCTCCGCGGGCTGCTCGACGCGGCGGAGGCCTTCACGTACCGGCTGCCCGAGATGTACGCGGGGGAGCAGCGCACGGCGGGCGGGCGACCGGTGCCGCACCCCGCCGCGTGCCGGCCGGCGGCGGTCGCGGCAGCCGGAGCCGTCCACGCGCTGCTCGCCCTCGCCGGAATCCGGCCGGACGCGCCGGGCCGGTCCGTGACGACGCATCCCCTGAGGTCGGCGCCGCTCGGAGCGATCCGGTTCTCGGGGCTCGTGGTCGCGGGTGAGCCGTTCGCCGTGCGGGTCGGCAGGCTCGGTCTCGGTATGGTCGAGGAGGCCGCAGAGGGCCTTCAACTGGGGGTGTGACGGGATGCCGGGCACAGACACGACGGAAGCCTCGCGGCCAGGCGTGGAAGTCAGCGTGGATGCCCCCGAGGGGCGTGCTTATCGTCAGGAAGACGACTATGATCGCGGCATGCCTCCCTACGACCCGTCGGCCTTTCCGCCCTTCGCCGTGACCGTCGATCTGGTCGTGCTCACCGTGCGCCGCCATGCGCTCTGCACCCTGGTCGTGCGACGGGGAGAGGCGCCGTACCAGGGGCGTTGGGCGCTGCCCGGCGGCTTCGTGCGTGAGGACGAGGACCTCAGTGGTGCCGCCGCGCGCGAGTTGGTCGAGGAGACGGGCCTCTGCGCCCACGACCCGGCCGCCCCGCCGCCCGTGCCGAGCAACGGCGCACACCTGGAGCAGCTGGCGACCTACGGGGCGCCCGACCGTGACCCCCGCATGCGGGTGGTCAGCGTCGCGCACCTGGCGCTCGCCCCGGACCTTCCCGCGCCGCGGGCCGGGGGCGACGCGAACAGCGCCCGGTGGGCACCCGTCGAGGAGCTGCTCGGAGAAGACGTGCTCGCCGGGACCGCGGAGGCCATCGGAGTGGCCCATGGCGCCGGCGCTGCCGGGGACTCCGGTGACATGGCGGGTGGCGAGAAGCAAGGCGGCCCGGTGGCGCTCGCCTTCGACCATGCCCGCATCCTCGCCGACGGGGTGGAGCGGGCCCGCTCCAAGATCGAGTACTCCTCCCTGGCCACGGCCTTCTGCCCGCCGGAGTTCACGGTCGGAGAGCTGCGGCGCGTCTACGAGGCCGTCTGGGGTGTGGCCCTGGATCCGCGCAACTTCCATCGGAAGGTGACCGGCACGCCCGGCTTCCTCGTGCCGGCCGGTGGCACCACGACTCGTCAGGGCGGACGCCCGGCCCAGCTCTTCAGGGCAGGTGGGGCCACTCTCCTCAACCCGCCGATGTTGCGCCCCGAGGTCTGACAGACCGGTGTTTCCGGCGCTCCTGGGCGCCAACCCTACGCCGAAAGTCCGAAATGTAGCGTTATCTTGCTGCGGTAGCGCCGCCCTGCCGCGGAGCGGTGTCATCTACCGCGAGAGAAGCGATGCTCCAGGCAATCGGACTGACCAGCACCCCCCGCCGCGATCGCCCACCCGCCGTGGACGATCTGACGTTCGAGGCCCGGCCGGGTACCGTGACGGCTCTCCTCGGTACCGCGGGCTCCGGCAAGACCACCGCGCTCCGGCTCATGCTCGAACTCGAGCCGGGCCGCGGGATCACCTACTTCCGGGGTCGGCCGCTGCACCGCATCGCCCACCCCCCGCGCGAGGTCGGCGTTCTCCTCGGCGACATCCCCGGGCACCCCTCCCGCACACTCCGGGGCCAGCTGCGGATGCTCTGCGCCGCCACGGGGGTTCCCGCCTCTCGGGCCGGGGAACTGTCCCGGGTCGTCGGTCTCGACGGCCTGGAGCGCCGGCGGATCGGCACCCTGCCGATCGGGGCCGATCGCCGACTCGGCCTCGCCTCCGCCCTGTTGGGTGACCCGCACACCCTGCTGCTCGACGAGCCGGGCGCCGGCCTCTCCGTATCCGAGAGCGCCTGGCTGTACGAGCTGCTGCGGGCGCACGCGGACGACGGGGGAACCGTGCTGTACACCACGGCGGATCCCAAGGACGCGGTGCGCAACGCCGACCGGGTCGTGACGCTCGACGGTGGGCGACTCGTCGCCGACCAGGACGTCACCGAGTTCGCCCGTACCCGGCTGCGCCCCCGCGTCGCCGTCCGCACCCCGCAGGCCGCACGGCTCGCCGCGGTCGTGACCCAGGAGGCCAGGGCCGCACGTCGGCCGGTCGAGGTCGTCGCCGAGGACGGCAACCGGCTGTCCGTCTACGGGAGCGACTGCGCGGCCGTCGGCGACACGGCGTTCCGCCATGGCGTACCGATCCACCTGCTCGCCGCCGAGACCGGCGACATCGACGGCATGGCCGGCAGTTTGCCCGTTCGGCGTACCCCGACGGGAGAGGCCGGCCCGGTATCCGGCTCCGGGCGTGCGGTCGAAGTCGGCGGCTCCGTGACCGGTGACCCCGTACCCACGGACTCCGTACCCCCTGCTGCCGTGACCGGTGACCCCGCTGCCGGGGAGCGGGGTGGGGCCCGGAGGCCCGCCCGCTCGCCCCTGCGGCCGTTGCGGTACGAGATCCATCGCCTCCTGGGCGTGCCGTCCACGCCGCTCGTCGCGGCGGCCGTCCTGCTCGGCTCCGTGACCATCGCCCTCCTCCTCGGACGGGGCGGGAGCGCCGCCGTGCCCGCGGTCGTGGCCGGCTGGCCCGCGCTCTTCCCGCTGCCGCCCGCGGCGCTCGGGGCCGGACTGCTCGGCGCCTTCTCCTTCGGTGAGGAGTACCGCTATCCCGCGCTCACCACGGGCCGGGGAGCGGTTCCGCGCAGACCCGGCCTGCTGCTGGCGAAACTGACCGTGGCGGCGGCCGTCGCCCTGGTGCTCGGGGCGGCCGTCGCTGTGGTGGATCTTGAGGCTCTGAGGTTCGTCTACGGCGGAGAGTTGATCGCCGTACCGAAGAACTGGCCGACTCTCTGCGCGAGTTGGCTGGGGCTGATGGTCGGCTGCGCCTGGGCCGGAGTCCTCGGCGCCGGGGTGTTCCGGGCGGCCGCGGCCGGTGTGGCGGCGGTCCTCGCGGTTCCGGTCGCCTTCGTCCCGCTGCTCCAGAAGGTGCTGACCGGACCTTCGGTGCGGTCGGCCGCCGGACTTCCGGCGCGGCTCCGGGAGTTCGCCGGTCCGCAGTGGTCCCCGGCGGTGGATCGCTGGCTGGCGGGCGCGCTGCGGGTGCTCGGGCAGCCCGCGGGAGTGGCTCTCTCTCTGACGTTGACCGGATTGCTCTGCGCCTATGTGTTCACCGGCCTTCGTCGTAAGGCGCGTTGGTGATCACTTGCGGACCTAAAGGTTCCGGTTCGCGGTCAACTCTCTTGAAATGTGCCCGTTATGTCCGATAAATCGTCAATTGTGTAGGGGGTGCCGATCACCCTTTCGTGTGCTTTTCACCAAAGACCTCAAGGGTCACGGAGGCAGCGCCGACAAAGGATGCGTGAGTACCCTTGCGCACACCATGATGACCGCCGCCCGCTCCGTCGACTCCGGCCTCGGCGCCCCGGGCGATCTCGACCGCTACCCCTACGCGGAGGCGCCCGCCGCCGGCCGCGTGGGCCCGCCCTCCTGGGAGGGGGTGGACACCGACCTGGGCCGCGTCGGCCGCCGCAGCGCCGGCAACCGCGGGCGCGGGCTCCACGGCCAGCTCGTCCAGCAGCTCGGCCAGATGATCGTCTCCGGCGATCTCGGCGCCGACCGCCCGCTCGTCCCCGAGGAGATCGGTCAGCGGTTCGAGGTCTCGCGCACCGTCGTCCGGGAGTCGCTGCGCGTGCTCGAGGCCAAGGGGCTCGTCAGCGCCCGCCCGAACGTCGGCACCCGCGTCAGGCCCGTCAGCGACTGGAACCTGCTCGACCCCGACATCATCGAGTGGCGCGCCTTCGGCCCGCAGCGCGACGACCAGCGCCGTGAGCTGAACGAGCTGCGCTGGACGATCGAGCCCCTGGCCGCCCGCCTCGCCGCCGGGCACGGTCGCGAGGACGTGCAGCAGCGTCTCGCCGACATGGTCGAGATCATGGGCCACGCGTTCGCCCAGGGGGACGGCATCACGTTCTCCCGCGCCGACACCGAGTTCCACTCGCTCCTCATCCAGCTCGCCGGGAACCGGATGCTGGAGCACCTCTCCGGCATCGTCGGCGCGGCGCTCCAGGTGTCCGGCGGCCCCGTCACGGGCTGTGACCGCCCGAGCGAGGCCTGTCTCGGGCACCACGCGCGGATCGTGGACGCGCTCGCCGCGGGCGACGCCCTCGGAGCCGAGACGGCGATGCGAGCCCTGCTCACGGTCCACCCCGAGGTGGAGCGCGTCGTCCCCGCCCCTCGCGAACACTGACCCGCGGGCCGTGGCCGGGAGCGCGGAGGCGTGGACATCGCGCGCCGCCGGGTCCGAGCGCCGCCCGGGGAGCCCGGAAGGGTTTCCCCGGCCGGTGCCAGGATTCGGGCGGAGTGAATGTACGCTGATATATCCCTCTGCGTTGATTTGTCGCACATGAGGTGTGACTCGGGCCACGAAGATTGGGCGTAACACTCCTCCGAGCCGTGCGATGACCTAAGAGGTGACAGCCGAGGAAGGAATACAGCAGCCGATGGAGGCGCTGTGCAGTTCCCCGGTCCAGCCCGCGCCGTCGGCACATTCCCCGTCGACGGTCGTCGGCTCCAGCCCTCCAGGGCGGGGCCGGAAGCCGTTTCCATCGTTCCGAGAGGTTGTTCGTGTCGGCCAGCACATCCCGTACGCTCCCGCCGGAGATCGCCGAGTCCGAGTCTGTGATGGCGCTCATCGAGCGGGGAAAGGCTGATGGGCAGATCGCCGGCGATGACGTGCGTCGGGCCTTCGAGGCTGACCAGATTCCGCCAACCCAGTGGAAGAATGTTCTGCGCAGCCTCAATCAGATCCTCGAGGAAGAGGGTGTGACGCTGATGGTCAGTGCAGCGGAGTCGCCGAAGCGCGCCCGCAAGAGCGTCGCCGCGAAGAGCCCGGCCAAGCGCACCGCCACCAAGACCGTCACCGCCAGGACGACCGTGACGAAGACGACCGTCACGGCCGCCACGGCCTCCGCGGCAGAGGGCGACGACCCGGCCGACGAGGCCGGATCCGCCGCCAAGAAGGCGGCTGCGAAGAAGACCGTCGCCAAGAAGACGGTGGCCAAGAAGACCGTCGCCAAGAAGACGGCGGCCAAGAAGACCGCGTCCAAGAAGGACGCCGACGAAGCCGTCGAGGGCGAAGAGCTGCTCGAGGACGTCGCGCCCGGCAAGGGCGAGGAAGAAGAGACCGAGGGCGAGAGCAAGGGCTTCGTCCTGTCCGACGAGGACGAGGACGACGCTCCGGCGCAGCAGGTCGCCGTCGCCGGTGCCACCGCCGACCCGGTCAAGGACTACCTCAAGCAGATCGGCAAGGTCCCGCTCCTCAATGCCGAGCAGGAGGTCGAGCTCGCCAAGCGCATCGAGGCCGGCCTGTTCGCCGAGGACAAGCTCGCGAACTCGGACAAGCTCGCGCCGAAGCTCAAGCGCGAGCTGGAGATCATCGCCGAGGACGGCCGCCGGGCCAAGAACCACCTCCTGGAGGCCAACCTCCGTCTGGTGGTCTCGCTGGCCAAGCGCTACACCGGCCGCGGCATGCTCTTCCTGGACCTGATCCAGGAGGGCAACCTGGGTCTGATCCGCGCGGTCGAGAAGTTCGACTACACCAAGGGCTACAAGTTCTCCACGTACGCCACCTGGTGGATCCGTCAGGCGATCACCCGCGCCATGGCCGACCAGGCCCGCACCATCCGTATCCCGGTGCACATGGTCGAGGTCATCAACAAGCTCGCGCGTGTGCAGCGTCAGATGCTCCAGGACCTGGGCCGTGAGCCCACCCCGGAGGAGCTGGCCAAGGAGCTCGACATGACCCCTGAGAAGGTCATCGAGGTCCAGAAGTACGGTCGTGAGCCGATCTCCCTCCACACCCCGCTGGGTGAGGACGGCGACAGCGAGTTCGGCGACCTGATCGAGGACTCCGAGGCGGTCGTTCCGGCCGACGCGGTGAGCTTCACGCTTCTCCAGGAGCAGCTGCACTCCGTGCTCGACACGCTCTCCGAGCGTGAGGCCGGCGTCGTCTCGATGCGCTTCGGCCTCACCGACGGTCAGCCGAAGACGCTGGACGAGATCGGCAAGGTCTACGGCGTGACCCGCGAGCGGATCCGCCAGATCGAGTCGAAGACCATGTCGAAGCTGCGCCACCCGTCGCGCTCGCAGGTGCTGCGCGACTACCTCGACTGATCCGTGCCTCGGACGTCCGTGAGAGTGACGGACACGAGGCAGGAGCGGTATGCGGAAGGGCCCGGTTCCCCGAGGGGGAGCCGGGCCCTCCGGCTGTGTGCGGGGTGCACCGCGGGGCCGTGTGCTGGACTCTGGGTGAAGCGACATCACCGGAGAGTCAGGAGGCTCCATGCGTGGTTCCCTCACCCGAGCATTGACGGGTGCTCTGGGCCTGATCGCGGCGGCGGCGGGACAGCTGGCCACGGCCGCACCCGTGGCCGCCGACAGCGTCGTGGTGGGCGGCCGGCAGGCCCAGATCACGGACGCGCCCTGGGTCGTGGCGCTGTCCAGCCGTGACCGGTTCGGAGGTACGCGCGCGGGGCAGTTCTGCGGCGGCGTGCTCGTGGCGCCGACCAAGGTGCTCACGGCGGCCCACTGCCTGGGGCGTGAGGTCCTCGGCGGCGAACCGTGGGAGGTGCGCGATTTCGTCGTCATCGCGGGCCGCGCCGCGCTGCGCGGGCAGGGCGGGCAGGAGGTGCGGATCTCGGACACCTGGGTCAATCCCGACTACGACCCGACGACGAACTCGGGTGACCTCGCGGTACTGACGCTGGTGAGCGCGCTGCCGCAGTCGTACGTGATCGGCGTCGCCCGCACGGGAGACGCGGCGTACACGCCCGGCACGGAGGCGGACGTCTACGGCTGGGGCGACACCACCGGCAGCGGGACCTATGCCTCCGCGCTGCGGACGGCGCGGGTCCAGGTGCTGCCGGACGGCGCGTGCGAGCGAGCGTACCCGGGAGGGTTCGGCGTCCCCTACCGGGGCGACACCATGCTGTGCGCGGGCGACCCGCGCGGCGGCAAGGACGCGTGCCAGGGCGACAGCGGAGGCCCGCTCGTGGCGAAGGGGCTCCTCGTCGGCCTGGTGTCCTGGGGCAGCGGCTGTGGGCAGGCGGAGAACCCGGGGGTCTACACCCGCGTCTCCGCGGTCCTGCCGGAGAGCTTCTGATCCACAGCGGACAGTGGCGGTACGAGAACGGGCGGCCACCCCCCTGCGAGTGCGGGGGTGGCCGCCCGTTGTCCGGTCATTGGCCGGATCTGGGCTCGTCGTGGAGGCGAGACGTCAGTGGTCGTCGCCCTGCGTGCGGGCCGGCACGTCCGTCAGGCGGTCCGTCTCATCCTGTATCTCAACGGCGATCTTCTTGAGTTCCGGCTCGAACTTACGTCCGTGGTGGGCGCAGAAGAGCAAGTCACCTCCGCTGGTCAGGACGACACGCAGGTAAGCCTGGGCGCCGCAGCGGTCGCAACGGTCAGCGGCCGTCAGGGGGCTCGCGGGGGTCAGAACAGTAGTCACGTCGCCTCTTCTCTAGCTCGACGAGCTGTCGTACCAGGGTCAACATCCAACCAGGCCGAAAACGTTCCCGCTCGCGGCTTTTCCTTCAAACTTCTTCGCAGGTGGCTGTCTGCTGCCGGTTGGCGGCGAATGAGCCGTATTGCGTCGCTCTACGGATTTCGCGTTGCTTGTGTCGGTCGATCCTCCCGGCGTGGTTGCCGGTTGTTCATGAGGACGTGCCCGGAGCCTAAATGGTTCATGCGCGGAAGGGAACGTGATGTTCGCGTCACCCCATCGAGGGATCGAACATCCATGCGACTCTGGACTAGCATGAGGAATAGGGGAGGGTGGCGTAACAACGGCTCTACCAGGCATCGGTACCCTCTGACGGGTGACCGACGCCGGGCCTTACCCCACTGGGCCAGATTTCAAATTCAGCGAGGAGCGAACCGCGTGACCGCCGAAACGTCCGTGCCGTCCAGTGCGCTGCTGACCGCAGACCGTGACGCTTCCAACTACACCGCGCGGCACCTGCTCGTACTCGAAGGGCTCGAAGCGGTCCGCAAGCGCCCCGGTATGTACATCGGGTCCACCGACAGCCGCGGCCTGATGCACTGCATCTGGGAGATCATCGACAACTCCGTCGACGAGGCCCTCGGGGGCTACTGCGACCACATCGAGGTCATCCTCCACGACGACGGCTCCGTCGAGGTCCAGGACAACGGCCGGGGCATCCCGGTCGACGTGGAGCCGAAGACCGGACTCTCCGGAGTCGAGGTCGTCATGACCAAGCTGCACGCCGGCGGAAAGTTCGGCGGCGGATCGTACGCCGCGTCCGGCGGTCTGCACGGCGTCGGCGCCTCCGTGGTCAACGCGCTGTCGGCTCGCCTCGACGTCGAGGTCGACCGGAACAGCGCCACGCACACGATCAGCTTCCGCCGGGGTGTGCCGGGCATCTTCACGGAGCAGGGCCCCGACAGCCCCTTCGATCCGGGCAACGGTCTGCGCAAGGGCAAGCGCGTCCCCAAGACCCGCACCGGCACGCGCGTGCGCTACTGGGCGGACCGGCAGATCTTCCTCAAGGACGCCAAGCTCTCCCTGGAGACGCTGCACCAGCGCGCCCGGCAGACCGCCTTCCTCGTGCCCGGCCTCACCATCGTCGTCCGCGACGAGCGGGATCTGGCGGGGGTCGGCAAGAGCGAGGAGACCTTCCGCTTCGACGGCGGCATCAGCGAGTTCTGCGAGTACCTCGCGCAGGACAAGGCCGTCTGCGACATCCAGCGCCTCACCGGCCAGGGCACCTTCAAGGAGACCGTCCCGGTCCTCGACGAGCGTGGCCACATGACCCCGACCGAGGTCACGCGTGAGCTCGCCGTCGACGTGGCGCTGCGCTGGGGCACCGGCTACGACAGCACGGTCAAGTCCTTCGTCAACATCATCGCCACGCCCAAGGGCGGCACCCACGTCTCGGGCTTCGAGCAGGCCGTCACCAAGACGGTGAACGAAGTGCTGCGCTCCTCGAAGATGCTGCGCGTCGCCGAGGACGACATCGTCAAGGACGACGCCCTCGAGGGCCTCACCGCCGTCGTGACGGTGCGCCTCGCCGAGCCGCAGTTCGAGGGGCAGACCAAGGAGGTCCTCGGCACGTCCGCGGCCCGCCGGATCGTGGCGAACGTGGTCGCGAAGGAGCTCAAGGCCTTCCTCACCTCGACCAAGCGGGACGCCAAGGCGCAGGCCCGTGCCGTCCTGGACAAGGCCGTCGCCGCCGCCCGCACGCGCATCGCCGCCCGCCAGCACAAGGAGGCGCAGCGCAGGAAGACCGCTCTGGAGTCCTCCTCGCTGCCGGCGAAGCTGGCCGACTGCCGCAGCGACGACGTGGAGCGCAGCGAGCTCTTCATCGTCGAGGGGGACTCGGCCCTCGGTACGGCCAAGCTCGCTCGCAACAGCGAGTTCCAGGCCCTGCTGCCGATCCGCGGCAAGATTCTCAACGTTCAGAAGTCGTCCGTCTCGGACATGCTGAAGAACGCCGAGTGCGGGGCGATCATCCAGGTCATAGGAGCGGGGTCGGGCCGCACCTTCGACATCGACGCGGCCCGCTACGGGAAGATCGTCCTCCTGGTCGACGCCGACGTCGACGGCGCCCACATCCGCTGTCTGCTGCTGACGCTCTTCCAGCGCTACATGCGGCCGATGGTCGAGGCCGGGCGGGTCTTCGCCGCCGTGCCCCCGCTGCACCGGATCGAGCTCGTCCAGCCCAAGAAGGGCCAGGACAAGTACGTCTACACGTACTCGGACAACGAGCTGCGCCAGACCCTGCTGGAGTACCAGCGCAAGGGAGTCCGCTACAAGGACTCCATCCAGCGCTACAAGGGTCTGGGCGAGATGGACGCCGACCAGCTCGCGGAGACCACGATGGACCCGCGCCACCGCACCCTGCGCCGGATCAACATCGGCGACCTGGACGCGGCGGAGCAGGTCTTCGACCTCCTCATGGGCAACGACGTGGCGCCCCGCAAGGAGTTCATCACCGGCTCCGCGGCGACCCTCGACCGTTCGCGCATCGACGCCTGAGGCGCTCCACCCGTGGGTGGAGCCACACGCTCCACCCACGGGCCGATCACACGCCCTTCGACTCTCCGTAGCATGGATGTGACGGAGGGGGACAGGCATGAACGAGAAGCGCGAGCGGGCGGACGGGAGGACCGGCACGGCCCAGGAAAGCTCCTGGAGCTCCTGGCCCTCGCGGGAGGCGCTCACCCGGCTGGGAGTGCCCCGGGGCCGGATCGTCCTGGACTACAGCATGATCACGGCCCTGAGTGTCTGGGTGCTCGCCGGCTGCTACACCTCGGGCGGGTTCGACGGCTGGTACACGCCGCTGCCTCCCCTCGGCTTCGGGCTCTGTGTGGCGGCGGCGCTCGGCTACCACCACACGACCCTCGACCACCGGCTCGCGGCCTCGCTGGGGCTGCTCGGGGTGATAGCCCTGTGCGGCCTCGGGGCCTACGCGGCCGGGGCGCCCACACCCGCGACCGTCATGTGGATAGTCGTCTCGATCATGGCGATGGAACGGCTGCCGCTGCCCTTCGCCCTGGCCACCGTGGTCGTGCTCGTCCCCGGCTTCGTGGAGGCGGACGAGACCGGGATCCTGGGAGCCGGCCTCACGACCGGGGCCGTGCTGCTCGCGGGTTACTCGCTCCGGCTGGACGCCCACGCCCGCGGGGCGGGGTTCCAGCTGCTCGCTCAGGAGCGGCTCGCCCGGGAGGCCGAGGCCGCGTCGGCCGCGCTGGCCGAGAGAGCCAGGATCGCCCGCGAGATACACGACGTGCTCGCCCACAGCCTCTCCGCCCAGATGGTGCACCTGGAGGTCGCACGGCTCCAGATCGAGGCGGGTGCGGACCGGAGTGAGATCCTCAAGCTCGTCACCTCGGCCCGCTCCATGGCCAGAGAGGGGCTCGCGGAGACCCGGCACGCGCTGTCGGCACTGCGCGGTGACATGGTGCCCGTCGAGGAGTACCTGCGGGAGCTGGCGCGGCAGGACCGTGCCGAGGTCGATGTCAGCGGAGAACGTCGGAACCTGCCGGCAGAGGCCTCTCAGGCGGTGCGACGGGTCGCGCAGGAGGCGCTGACGAACGTGCGCAAGCACGCCCCCGGCGCCCGGACCCGGATCCGGTTCGCGTACGAGGCCGATGAGATCGCCCTGGAGATATGTGACTCCGGGCCACCTGTCACGGCCGAGGGTGGGGGAGAGGGGTACGGGCTCGGCTCGTCCGGCTCCGGGTACGGACTCGTCGGGATGAGGGAGCGGGCGGAACTGCTCGGCGGCAGTCTGGACGCGGGGCCGGACGGGCCGGGATTCGCCGTGCGGCTGCGGGTGCCGGCATGAGGGCCGAGGAGAGGGCCGGGGGTCTGTCGCGGCCGGAGGAGATCGATTTCCGGGAGGGGGCTCGGGCGGTGCGGGTGGTGGTCGCCGACGATCAGGCCGTGGTGCGTGAGGGGATCGTGATGCTGCTCGGGCTCCTTGCCGGGGTCGAGGTCGTCGGGTCCGCACGGGACGGGGAGGAGGCGGTCGCGCTGACCGCAGAACTCGCGCCCGACGTGGTCCTGATGGATCTGCGCATGCCGCGTTGCGACGGTGTCGAGGCCACCCGACGGATCCGTGAGGGGCACCCCGGGACGGAGATCGTGGTGCTCACCACCTACGCCGACGACGACTCGCTGTTCCCGGCGCTGCGGGCCGGGGCGCGCGGGTACCTGACCAAGGACGCGGACGGGGACGAGATCGTACGGGCCCTGCGGGACGTGACCGACGGGCGGGCGGGGCTTTCCCCCACGGTGCAGCGGCGGTTGCTGGAGCAGCTGTTGGAACGGAGGGAGGGGCCCGAGCGGGCGGGCCCGTCGGGTGGGGCCGGCCCCGGGTCGGCGGATCCGGACGCGCCCGCCGCGCCCGTGGCCCCGGAGGCCGACGGGCTCACCGAGCGGGAGACGGAGGTGCTCGTGCTCGTCGCCGACGGGCTCTCCAACCAGGAGATCGCCGGGCGGCTGCGGATCTCCACGGCCACCGTGAAGACCCATATCAACAACCTCTTCGCCAAGACGGGGGTGCGCGACCGGGCGCAGGCCGTGCGGTACGCATATCAGCACGGTCTGGTCAGGGCACCTGGGCGGAGAGTCACCTGATGGGGTGAACAGCGGGAGGAGAAGAGTCCGGGATCTTCCCGCTCTGTCCATCCTTGGGCACGCGGCCGAAACGGTTCGCTTGACAAGGAGAGTTGGCCGGTGGAGCAGGTGGACAGGCAGGAGGGGCTCGACGCTTCGGCGGTGCCCTTCGACGACCCCTGGTACGACGCGACGGCCTCCGGCCGGGACGAGCGCGTCGGGGCCGGGGCTCCCGGTGACGGCCGCCCCGACGCGGTGCCGCGACAGCGGGTCCACAGCGCGGCGGAGATCTATCTGGAAGTGCAGCGGAGTCCTGCCTTCCAGGAGGTGCGCAGCCGCTACCGCCGGTTCGTCTTCCCGGCCGCCCTGGCGTTCCTCCTCTGGTACCTCGCCTACGTTGTGGCGGCGACCGCCGCTCCCGGGCTCATGGCGCGGCCGGTCGCCGGGGTGGTCAACGTGGCGATGGTCGCGGGGCTCGGGCAGTTCCTCACCACCTTCCTGCTGACCTGGGCGTACGCGCGCCACGCGCGGCTGCGACGGGACCGGGCCGCGCTCGACCTGCGCTGGGACACCCAGGAGATGACCCGAGGGGTGACGCAGCCGTGACCGCGAACCACCAGACACTGGCGCTCGTGCTGTTCAGCGTCTTCATCGCCGTCACCCTGGGGATCACCACCTGGGTGAGCCGCAACCGGCGCGGTTCGGCAGAGGAGTTCTACGCCGGGGGCCGGCTCTTCTCGCCCCTGGAGAACGGCTTCGCCATCGCCGGCGACTACATGTCCGCGGCGTCGTTCCTCGGTATCTCCGGGCTGATCGCCCTCTACGGCTACGACGGCATGCTGTACTCCGTCGGGTTCCTGGTCGCCTGGCTGGTCGTGCTGCTGCTCGTGGCCGAACTGGTCCGCAACTGCGGGCGGTTCACCCTCGCCGACGTCGTCGCCGCGCGGATGGCCGAGCGCCCGGTGCGGATCGCCGCGGGCACGTCCTCGGTGGCCGTCTCCGTGCTGTACCTGGTGGCCCAGATGGTGGGAGCCGGAAGCCTGGTCGCGCTGCTGCTCGGCGGCACCAGTGAGGCGGCCCGCTCCTGGACCGTGATCGGTGTCGGCGCGCTGATGGTGATCTACGTGTCGCTCGGCGGCATGCGGGCCACCACCTGGATCCAGATCGTCAAGGCGGTCCTGCTCATGGCGGGCACGATCGCGCTCACCGTGCTGGTCCTGCTGCGGTTCCACGGAGATGTGAACAGCCTGCTCTCCACGGCGGCCGAACGCAGTGGTCACGGCCTGGACTTCCTCGCTCCCGGGCTCCGTTATGGCGGCGACTGGACGTCCCGCCTCGACTTCATGAGCCTCGGCCTCGCCCTGGTCCTCGGCACGGCGGGTCTGCCCCACATCCTGTCGCGCTTCTACACCGTGCCGACCGCCCGCGCCGCCAGACGTTCGGTCGTCTGGTCCATCGGGCTCATCGGCAGCTTCTACCTGATGACCATCGTGCTGGGCTTCGGCGCGGCCGCCCTGATCGGCCCCGACGAGGTCCGCGCGTCCAACGCGTCGGGGAACACCGCCGTACCGCTGCTCGCCCTCGACCTCGGCGGCGGCGCGGGCTCCACCGGCGGCACCGTGCTCTTCGCGATCGTCGCGGCCGTCGCCTTCGCGACCATCCTCGCCGTCGTCGCGGGGATCACCCTCGCCTCCTCGGCCTCTGTCGCCCATGACCTGTACGCCTCGCTGCGCCGCCGGCACGCGAAGCAGTACAGCGAGGTGGCCGTGGCCCGGGTCGCCGCCGCGGGGATCGGCGCGGCCGCGATCGGCCTGGGGCTGCTCGCCCGCGACCTCAACGTGGCCTTCCTCGTCGGACTGGCCTTCGCGGTCGCGGCCTCCGCCAATCTGCCGGTGCTGCTCTACTCGCTGTTCTGGCGGAGGTTCACCACTCGGGGTGCGGTCTGGTCGGTGTACGGCGGTCTGATCCCGGCCGTGCTGCTCGTCCTGGTCTCGCCGGTGGTCTCCGGCAGTCCCGAATCACTGTTCCCCGGTGTCGACTTCCACCTCTTCCCGCTGCAGAACCCGGGAGCGGTCTCCATTCCGCTGGGCTTCCTCGCCGGGTGGATCGGGACCGTGACGTCGACCGAGCCGTCCGACGAGGCGCGGCACGCCGAGACCGAGGTCCGGTCGCTGACCGGCGCCGGTGCCGCCTGACGAACCTCGGGAACCAGACCTCCACCGGCGGACGGCATCAGCCGGCGGCAGGCGAGGTGGGCCTCAGCCGTGGGGCGGCGAGGTCGCCCAGGCGTAGCGGTGTTCCGGGCGGCCCGTCTCGCCGTACCGGAGCGAGAGGCGGACCCTGCCGGTGCGTTCGAGGAGTTTGAGGTAGCGCTGGGCGGTCTGGCGGCTGACGCCGGCCCGCTCGGCGATCTCCTGGGCGGACAGCGCCCCACCGGCGGCGAGCAGCACCTGGCGGACCAGCTCGGCCGTCGTGGGGGAGTGCCCCTTCGGCAGGTCGGGGGCCACGGAGCCCGCCGAGAGGACTCCGAAGATCCTGTCCACCTCGGCCTGCTCCGCCTCGCCCCCGCACTCCAGGGTGCGGCGCAGCGTCGCGTACGCCTCCAGCTTGGCGCGCAGCCCGGCGAAGTTGAACGGCTTGACCAGGTACTGGAGGGCGCCGTGCCGCATCGCCGCCTGCACGGTGGCCACGTCCCGCGCAGCCGTCACCATGATCACGTCGCACTGGTGACCACGCGCGCGGAGCTCCCGTACGGCGGCCAGCCCGTTCTCGTCGGGCAGGTAGTGGTCCAGGAGGATCAGGTCCACCGGCTGCTGGTCCAGGGCGGCGAGCGCCTCGGCGGTCGAGTGGGCGGTGGCGGCGACGCGGAAGCCGGGCACCTTGGCGACGTAGGCGGCGTTGATCCGGGCGACCAGCACATCGTCGTCGACGACCAGGACGTCGATCATCGGGCCTCCTCGACGGACCCCGCAGCCGGCCCCCGTACAGCCGCGTCCGGTTCGGGCTCCGGTCCCCGGACAGCCAGGTCCGGCTCCGGCTCGGTCAGGGCGTCCGGGAGGACGACCGTGAACTCCGCGCCTCCGTCGAGCCCGTCGGTCACCCGCGCGGAGCCGCCACGCCGCTCGGCGAGCCGGCGTACCAGCGCGAGACCGAGGCCGCGCTTTCCGTGCGACGGAAGAGCCTTCGTCGACCAGCCCTCGGTGAAGATCAGCTCTCGGCGCTCCTCGGGAACCCCCGGACCGCTGTCCGCGACCCGCAGCACGACCGTACGCCCCTCGGTGCGGAACGAGACGTCGATGCGGGCGCCCGGGGTGCCGGCGACGGCGTCCAGGGCGTTGTCGACCAGGTTGCCGACGACGGTGACCAGCTCGCGCGGGTCGACGAGCCGGTCCGGCAGCAGCGAGTCGGGGGTGAGCCGCAGCGAGGCGCCCCGCTCGGCGGCGACGGTCGCCTTGCCGACCAGGAGCGCCGCGAGGAGCGGGTCGTGGACCTTCTCCGTGACCTGCTCGGCGGTGGCCCGGTGCACGCCGACCACCTCGGTGACGAACTCGACCGCCTCCTCGTGCATCTCCAGCTCCAGGAGCCCCAGGAGGGTGTGCATCCGGTTGGCGTGCTCGTGGTCCTGGGCACGGAGCGCGTCGATCAGGCCCCGGGTGGAGTCCAGCTCGCGCCCGAGCCGCTCCAGCTCCGTGCGGTCGCGGAGGGTCGCCACGGCGCCGCCGTCGTCCGTCGGCATCCGGTTGGCGATGAGCACCCGGTGTCCGCGGACGGTGAGCAGGTCCTCGCCCGTCACCCGGCCCGCCAGGACGTCGGCCGTACGGCCCCGGCCGAGGACCTCGTCGAGCGGTCGGCCCGCCGCCTCGGGGCCGAGGCCCAGGAGCCGCTGAGCCTCGTCGTTCATCAGCCGGACGGAGCCGTTGCGGTCCAGGGCCACGACCCCCTCGCGGATGCCGTGCAGCATGGCCTCGCGTTCGGCGAGCAGCGCCGAGATGTCGGAGAACGCCAGGTCGTGGGTCTGCCGCTGAAGGCGCCGGGAGATCAGGTACGCGGCCAGGGCGCCGGCCGCGAGCGCCCCGCCCGCGTAGGCGAGGAGGCCCGGGATCGCGGCGAGGAGCCGGTCACGGACGCTGTCGTACTCGATGCCGACCGAGACCGCGCCGACGATCCGCCCGTCCGCGTCCCGCAGCGGCATCTTGCCGCGCGCCGAGCGGCCCAGGGTGCCGCTGTCGATCTCCATGACCTCGTGCCCGGCGAGGACGTCGGACGGATCGGTGGACACGCGCCTGCCGATCGCGGCGGGATCGGTGTGCGACCAGCGCACCCCGCGCGTGTCCATGACGACGACGTACTCGGCTCCCGTGGAGGTCCGGATCCGCTCGGCCTCCGTCTGCACCGGCCCCCGCGCCGACGGCCGTGTGCCGGTGAGGTCCGCGGCCAGCCGGGGTGACGCCGTGGTCCCCGCGATGGCCAGGGCGCGCCGCATCGCCTGGTCGTCCAGCTGGGCGCTGAGCGGGGCAAGGAAGAGCCCGGTGGCGAGGACGGTGACACCGGTCGCGATGGCCAGCTGCATCAGCAGGACCTGCGAGAACACCCGCTGCGGCCAGCCGAACCGCCGACGGCGCGCACGCGGGCGCGGGGGGCTGGTCTGTGCGGGGCTCATGCCGGAAACGGTAAGCGGCCACGCCCCGGGACCGGAAACGGCGTCGGCGCGGGTGTCCGTGCGGAAACCTATTCTGGGGATCCCACAGCCGTGGGACCCGAAGGAACCGGAGGCACGTCCCTTGACCACGCAGCAGATCCCCGTCGTCGTCCTGGCCGGGTTTCTCGGCGCAGGGAAGACCACGCTCCTCAACCATCTGCTGCGCAGTTCCCGGGGGACCCGTATCGGCGTGATGGTCAACGACTTCGGCGACATCGGCATCGACGCGATGAGAATCGCCGGGCAGGTCGGCTCCACCGTCTCCCTCGGCAACGGCTGTCTGTGCTGCGCCGTCGACGTGAGCGAGCTCGACGAGTACCTGGAGGTCCTCACCCGCCCCGAGTCGCGGCTCGACGTGATCGTGATCGAGGCGAGCGGGCTCGCCGAGCCGCAGGAACTGGTCCGGATGGTCCTCGCCAGCGAGAACGACCGGATCGTGTACGGCGGGCTCGTCCAGGTCGTCGACGCGGCCGAGTTCTCCGCGACCCGGGAGCGCCACCCCGAGACCGACCGGCACCTGCCGATCGCCGACCTCGTGGTCGTGAACAAGACCGACCGGGTTTCCGGGGCCGAGCTGCTCGCCGTCCACGAGACGGTGGCGGGACTCGCCGGGAAGGCCGTGGTCGTCGACGCCACGCACGGGCGGATCGACCCGGAGCTGCTCTTCGACCGTGTGGTCCCCGAGGGCGAGATCGAGGGCCAGATGTCGATCGAGGACATCCTGTACGGGGACGGGGACGGGGACGGGGACGGGGACGGGGACCCGCGGGCCCACACCCACACGTCGTACGAGACCGTCTCCCTGACCGCGGCCACCCCGCTCCACCCGCGCCGGCTGATGGCCTTCCTCGACGCGCGGCCGGAGGGTCTCTACCGGATCAAGGGCTTCGTCGACTTCGGCGCCGCCGACCCGGACAACCGCTATGCCGTGCACGCGGTCGGCCGTTTCCTGCGCTTCTACCCCGAGCGATGGCCCGGGGGCGAGGAGCGGCTCACCCAGCTCGTCCTCATCGGCTCCGGCGTCGACGCGGCCGGCCTGCGCAAGGAGCTCGCGGAGTGCGAGCAGAACGGACCGCAGGACGCCCCCGACGAACACAGCATGTGGGGCGTCCTGCGGTACGTACAGCAGACGGAGGAGGAGCCGGAGGCGCCGTAGGACGCCTCCGGGCCCCGGCTAGACCGCCGGGCTCGCCACCACGTCCACCGGGTGGGCGAGCGGGGTGCCCGAGCCGTCGCGGCGGGGGTCGACGTCCGGGAGTTCGACCGGGGTGCCGGTCTTCCGGGCGGCACGGGCCGGGGTGGTGCCCGCCCAGGCCAGGATCAGGACGTCCTCGCCCTTCAGGAAGCGCTGGCAGCGGACGCCACCGGTCGCGCGGCCCTTGCGGGGGTACTGGTCGAAGGGCGTCAGCTTCGCCGACGTGCCCGCCGAGGAGTCGAGCGTGCCCGTGGAGCCCGCGACGGTGAAGACGACGGCGTCCGCCGCCGGGTCGACCGCCGTGAACGAGATCACGTCGGCGCCGTCCGCCAGCTTGACGCCCGCCATACCGCCGGCCGGCCGGCCCTGGGGCCGCACCTGCGCGGCCGGGTAGCGCAGGAGCTGGGCGTCCGAGGTGATGAAGACCAGGTCCTCCTCGCCCGTCCGCAGCTCGGTGGCGCCGACGATCCGGTCGCCGTCCTTGAGGGTGATGACCTCCAGCTCGTCCTTGTTCGCCGGGTAGTCAGGGACCACCCGCTTCACCACGCCCTGGAGCGTGCCCAGGGCGAGCCCCGGCGAGGCCTCGTCGAGCGTGGTCAGGCAGACCACGGTCTCGTCCGCCTCCAGGGACAGGAACTCGGACAGCGGCGCTCCGCCCGCCAGGTTCGGTGCGGACGCGGTGTCCGGGAGCTGCGGCAGGTCGATCACCGCGATCCGGAGCAGCCGGCCGGCCGAGGTCACCGCGCCGATGTCACCGCGCTGGGTGGCGGCCACCGACGACAGGATCACGTCGTGCTTGACGCGGGCGGCATCCGGGTCGACCGGGGGCAGCTCCGCCGTCGCCGTACGGGCGAGCAGTCCGGTCGAGGAGAGCAGCACGCGGCACGGGTCGTCCGCGACCTCCAGGGAGACGGCCGCGACGGGCGCGCCCGCCGACTCGAGCAGCACCGTACGCCGGTCGGTGGCGAACTTCTTCGCGACCGCGGCCAGTTCCGCCGAGACCAGCTTGCGCAGCTCCGCGTCCGAGTCGAGGATCCCGGTCAGCTCGTCGATCTCGCCGTTGAGCCGGTCCTGCTCGGTCTCCAGCTCGATCCGGTCGAACTTGGTGAGGCGGCGCAGCGGCGTGTCCAGGATGTACTGCGTCTGGATCTCGCTGAGCGAGAAGCGCTCGATCAGGCGCTCCTTGGCCTGCGCCGAGTTCTCGCTCTCCCGGATCAGCCGGATGACCTCGTCGATGTCGAGCAGGGCGACGAGGAGGCCCTCCACCAGGTGGAGCCGGTCGCGCTTCTTGGTGCGGCGGAACTCGGAGCGGCGCCGGACGACCTCGAAGCGGTGGTCGAGGTAGACCTCCAGGAGCTCCTTGAGGCCGAGCGTCAGCGGCTGGCCGTCCACCAGCGCCACGTTGTTGATGCCGAAGGACTCCTCCATCGGCGTCAGCTTGTAGAGCTGCTCCAGGACGGCCTCGGGCACGAAGCCGTTCTTGATCTCGATGACCAGGCGCAGTCCGTGGTTGCGGTCGGTCAGGTCCTTGACGTCCGCGATGCCCTGGAGCTTCTTGGAACCGACCAGGTCCTTGATCTTGGAGATGACCTTCTCGGGGCCGACCGTGAACGGCAGCTCGGTCACGACGATGCCCTTGCGGCGCGCCGTCACCGTCTCCACGCTCGTCGTGGCACGGATCTTGAACGAGCCGCGCCCCGACTCGTAGGCGTCCTTGATGCCGGAGAGGCCGACGATACGGCCGCCCGTCGGCAGGTCGGGGCCGGGCACGAAACGCATCAGCGTCTCGAGGTCGGCGCCCGGGTGGCGGATCAGGTGGCGGGCGGCCGCGACGACCTCGCCGAGGTTGTGCGGGGGCATGTTGGTCGCCATGCCGACCGCGATGCCCGAGGCGCCGTTGACCAGCAGGTTCGGGTAGGCGGCGGGCAGCGCCACCGGCTCCTGCTCCTGGCCGTCGTAGTTCGGCGAGAAGTCGACCGTGTCCTCGTCGATGGACTCGGTCATGAGCAGGGCGGCCGGGGCCATCCGGGACTCGGTGTACCGCATGGCGGCCGGCGGGTCGTCGTTGCCCAGGGAACCGAAGTTGCCGTGGCCGTCGACCAGCGGGAGACGCATGGAGAAGGGCTGCGCCATGCGGACCATGGCGTCGTAGATCGAGGCGTCGCCGTGCGGGTGGAGCTTGCCCATCACCTCGCCGACGACGCGGGCGCACTTCACGAAGCCCCGGTCGGGCCGGAGCCCCATCTCGTTCATCTGGAAGACGATGCGTCGCTGGACGGGCTTCATGCCGTCACGGGCGTCCGGGAGGGCACGCGAATAGATCACCGAGTACGCGTACTCGAGGAAGGAGCCCTGCATCTCGTCGACAACGTCGATGTCGAGGATTCGCTCCTCGAACGCGTCGTCCGGCGGCGGTGTCTTCGTGCTGCGGCGGGCCATCGCGGCTGCGGCTCCTTCACCAACAAGGTTGATCTGACGCGGACCATTGTGGACCGTGCCACCGACAACGCCGACCGCGACCCGGAAGAGGGACATCTCCCGGGGGCGGGAACTTCGCCAGGTGTCGGCGCGCTTGCATACAGTGGCAGGACTTTTTCACATCGCGATCGAAGGGACGTACATGCCCATGGGTCACACGGCCACGGCCGAGGCCGGCTCCGGCGGCCTGACAGCGACCGAGCACCGGTTGGCGAACGGCCTGCGGGTGGTGCTCTCGGAGGACCACCTGACCCCGGTCGCCGCGGTCTGCCTCTGGTACGACGTCGGCTCGCGGCACGAGGTCCCGGGCCGCACGGGCCTCGCCCACCTCTTCGAGCACCTGATGTTCCAGGGTTCGAAGCAGGTCCACGGGAACGGGCACTTCGAGCTCGTGCAGGGCGCCGGCGGCTCGCTCAACGGCACGACGAGCTTCGAGCGCACCAACTACTTCGAGACCATGCCCACGCACCAGCTGGAGCTCGCGCTCTGGCTGGAGGCCGACCGCATGGGCTCGCTGCTCGCCGCCCTGGACGACGAGTCCATGGAGAACCAGCGGGACGTCGTCAAGAACGAGCGCCGCCAGCGCTACGACAACGTGCCGTACGGCACGGCCTTCGAGAAGCTGACCGCCCTGGCCTACCCGGACGGGCACCCGTACCACCACACGCCGATCGGCTCGATGGCCGACCTGGACGCGGCCACCCTGGAGGACGCGCGGAACTTCTTCCGCACGTACTACGCCCCGAACAACGCCGTGCTGTCGGTCGTCGGCGACATCGACCCGGAGCAGACCCTCGCCTGGGTCGAGAAGTACTTCGGCTCCATCCCCGGCCACGACGGCAAGCCGGCACCGCGCTCCGGCGACCTGCCCGAGGTCATCGGCGAGCAGCTGCGCGAGGTCGTCGAGGAGGAGGTCCCGGCCCGTGCGCTGATGGCCGCCTACCGGCTGCCGCACGACGGCACGCGCGCGTGCGACGCCGCCGACCTGGCCCTGACGGTCCTCGGCGGCGGCGAGTCCTCCCGGCTGCACAACCGCCTGGTACGCCGCGACCGTACGGCCGTGGCCGCCGGCTTCGGCATGCTGCGGCTCGCCGGCGCGCCCTCGCTCGGCTGGCTGGACGTGAAGACCTCCGGCGGGGTCGAGGTCCCGCAGATCGAGGCGGCCGTCGACGAGGAGCTCGCCCGGTTCGCCGCCGAGGGCCCCACGCCCGAGGAGATGGAGCGCGCGCAGGCCCAGTTGGAGCGCGAGTGGCTCGACCGGCTCGGCACCGTCGCGGGCCGCGCCGACGAACTGTGCCGGTACGCCGTGCTGTTCGGCGACCCGCAGCTCGCGCTGACCGCCGTCGACCGGGTCCTGGCGATCACCGCCGACGAGGTGCAGGCGGTGGCCGCCGCCACGCTGCGCCCCGACAACCGCGCGGTGCTGGTCTACGAGCCCCTGGCGACCGAACAGAGCGACAACGCCGACGGCGACGACGAGGAAGAGGGAGCGGACCAGTGACCGACGCCGCCGCGTCTTTGACGAGCATGGACTTCCACCCGCAGCCGACGCCCGGCACCGCCCGGCCCTGGGCCTTCCCGGCCCCGGACCGCGGCGCCCTGGACAACGGCCTGACGGTGCTCACCAGCCACCGCCCCGGCCAGCAGGTGGTGGCCGTGGAGATCTTCCTGCCGGCCCCGCTGGACGCCGAGCCCGCGGGTCTCGACGGTGTAGCCACCATCATGGCCCGCGCGCTCTTCGAGGGCACGGACCAGCAGAGCGCCGAGGAGTTCGCGGCCGAGCTGGAGCGCTGCGGCGCCACGCTCGACGCGCACGCCGACCACCCGGGCGTACGGGTCTCCCTCGAGGTTCCCGTCTCCCGGCTGCCCAAGGCGCTCGGTCTGGTCTCCGAGGCCCTGATCGCGCCGGCCTTCCTCGAGACCGAGGTCGAGCGCCTGGTGCGCAACCGCCTCGACGAGATCCCGCACGAGACGGCCAACCCGTCCCGCCGCGCCGCCAAGCAGCTCTCCAAGGAGCTCTTCCCGGCCGAGGCCCGGATGTCCCGGCCGCGCCAGGGCACCGAGGAGACCGTCGAGGCGATCGACGCCGCCGCTGTCCGCGCCTTCTACGAGGCGCACGTCCGGCCCGCCACGGCCACCGCCGTGGTCGTCGGCGACCTCACCGGTGTCGACCTGGACAAGGTCCTCGCCGAGACCCTGGGCGCCTGGACCGGCGAGCCGGCCGAGCCGCTCCCGATGCCGCCGATCACCGCCGACGACACCGGACGGGTCGTGATCGTGGACCGTCCCGGCGCCGTCCAGACCCAGTTGCTGATCGGCCGGGTCGGACCCGACCGCCACGACAGCGTCTGGCCGGCCCAGGTCCTGGGCACGTACTGCCTCGGTGGCACCCTCACCTCGCGGCTCGACCGGGTCCTGCGCGAGGAGAAGGGCTACACGTACGGCGTGCGCGCCTTCGGGCAGGTGCTCCGCTCGGACGGCCGGGGGAACGGCGCGTCGATGCTCGCCATCAGCGGCTCCATCGACACGCCCAACACCGGCCCGGCTCTTGACGACCTGTGGAAGGTGCTGCGGACGCTGGCCGCGGAGGGTCTCACCGACGCCGAGCGGGAGACGGCCGTGCAGAACCTGGTGGGCGTCGCGCCGCTCAAGTACGAGACCGCCGCATCCGTCGCCGGGACGCTCTCCGACCAGGTCGAGCAGCACCTCCCGGACGACTACCAGGCCCAGTTGTACGCGCGGCTGGCCGAGACCGGCACGGTCGAGGCGACCGCGGCCGTGGTCAGTGCCTTCCCCGTGGACCGGCTCGTCACGGTGCTCGTCGGTGACGCGGCGCAGATCGCGGAGCCGGTGCGCGCGCTCGGGATCGGTGAAGTGACCGTCGTGACCGGCTGATTCACGCCGCCGACACGGCAAGCGAGGGCCCCGACGGCATAGTTCGTCGGGGTCCTCCCCTTTGTCCGTATTGGGATCAAGGGTGGTCGTATGCCCTGTGGCATGTCTTACAAAATGCGTGTCCGGTTGGTGATTGAAAGACGATCCGCATAGCGTCGGTGCGTCTGTTCGTCAGTTGCACGTGCCGCACCCGCGGCATCGGACAGACATCGCCGAGTCCCCGTCAGGCGCGAGCCTGGGGAGCCGGGGACCCACACGTAGTCCCTGGGGTGAATCGGGTGCCTTCGTCTCGTACGGAGGGGCCCGTAGGAGACCTTCCTGCTCCGAACCCGTCAGCTAACCCGGTAGGCGAGAGGGAAGGAAAGGATCAGCCCCTACATGGCGTTCACCCGTGCCACCGGGAAGCATCGTGCTCCGAGCCGGATGGCGCGCCGCGGCGTGGGCATCGCCGGCGCGGCGACGCTCGCCACCACCGGCGTCATCGGAACCCTGGCTTCCCCGGCGCTCGCCGCCGACACGGACAACCGCTCGCTCGAGGACACCGGTCTCACCAAGGTGATCACCGAGGACTCCCTCGCCGAGCGCATCGACGCCCAGGCCGCCGCCCAGGAGCAGGAGGCCTTCGAGGTCGCCGCCAAGGCGAAGGCCAAGGCCGAGGCGAAGCGCAAGGCCGAGGCCCGTGCCAAGGAGATCCGCGAGGCCGAGCAGCGTGCGGCCCGTGAGGCCGAGCGTCGCCGCCTGGCCTCCTTCCAGCTGCCCGTCGAGGGCTCGTACGTGTCCACCGGCTACCAGACCGGCGGCTCGCTCTGGTCCTCCGGCAGCCACTCCGGCATCGACTTCCACGCCGCATACGGCAGCAGCGTCGTCTCCGTCGGCTCGGGCACCGTCGTCGAGGCCGGCTGGGGCGGCGCGTACGGCAACAACATCGTCATCCGGATGAACGACGGCACGTACACCCAGTACGGTCACCTCTCCTCCATCGGGGTCTACGTCGGTCAGAGCGTCGAGCCGGGAGAGCGGATAGGCATCTCGGGCTCGACCGGGAACTCGACCGGCCCCCACCTCCACTTCGAGGCGCGGACGACGTCGGAGTACGGCTCCGACATCAACCCGATCTCGTACCTGCGTGCCCGCGGCGTCAACGTCTGATCCAGGACGTCCCTCGCACAGGCCGGCGGCTCCGCCGCCCCCGCATCGCAAAAGCCCCGGCTCGGACAGAGCCGGGGCTTTTCGTCGGTCGTGGGACCTCGATATTCCACCGGGGCATCGGAAATTCCGGCGCGCTGCAATAGAGTCGCAGATCGGGCGCAGAACAGGCGCCGTCGGAATTGACTCGCGCAGACCAAGGCGGAGGTCGGACATGCGCATTCCCGCGCACTCGGTATGCACGGCGATCCGGGACGACATCGTCTCCGGCGTCTTCGAGCGGGGCAGCCGGCTGACCGAGGATCAGCTGGCCCGCCGGTACGGGGTCTCCCGCGTCCCGGTCCGCGAGGCCCTGCGCACCCTGGAGTCCGAGGGTTTCGTCGTCTCCCGCCGCCACGCCGGGGCGCATGTCGCCGAGCCCACCGAGCAGGAGGCGGCCGATCTGCTGGACATGCGGGCGCTGCTCGAACCGCTGGGGGCGGCCCGCGCCGCCCAGCGGCGCACGGAGGCTCATCTCAAGGTGCTGCGCGGCCTGGTCAGGCTGGGGCAGGAGCGGGCCAGGCGCGGGCAGGGCGAGGATCTGCGCTCCCTCGGAGGCTGGTTCCACGAGACGCTCGCGCAGGCCTCCGGCAGCCCGGCCCTGACGGCGCTGCTGACCCAGCTGAGGCACAAGATCGCCTGGATGTACGCGGTCGAGGAGCCCGAGCGGCCGGTGGACGCCTGGGCCGAGCACGGCGCGATCGTGGACGCCGTGGCGCGCGGGGACGCCGAGCGGGCGCGGACGCTGACCGCGCTGCACGCGGAGCGCTCGCAGTCGCTGCACCGCCTCAAGCGGCAGGACCGCGGTCGTGTGAGGGTTTCGCAACATGCAGTCAACACGGCGGGTTCCCGGAATTAACGCGCGCATCGTATACATGGAATAGGAATTCGGCGCCGTTGCTTCGTGCTGCCCGAAAGAGGGGCAGTGGAAAAGCGAAAGGCCGTGACCACCGGAATTCCGGCGGTCACGGCCTTTTCGTCGTACAGAGGGGGACGACCCGGATCAGACGGTCTCGGGAAGCTCGTCCAGACCCTCGGCGACCAGCTTCGCCAGACGGTCCAGCGCGGCCTCGGCGCCGTCGGCCTCCGAGGCGAGGACGATCTCCTCGCCGCCCTGCGCGCCCAGGCCGAGCACCGCGAGCATGGAGGCGGCGTTCACCGGGGTGCCGTCGGACTTGGCGATCGTCACCGGAACGCCGGAAGCCGTGGCGGCACGGACGAAGATGGACGCGGGGCGGGCGTGCAGGCCCTCGGCCCAGCCGACGTTGACGCGGCGCTCAGCCATGGTGTTGCCCTTCAAGTCTCAAGCGGGTTGTCTAGACCAGTCTCTCACGGGATGCTGCGTGCTCGCGCCGACCTTCGGCCCGGATCGGACCGCCGTTCGGCCCTCCCCGCCGTGCGCGGCGTGCTCCCTACCTTGCACGGCCGACCTCCGCCGCGCGAGCGGTGCCGCCGCCGTGTCGCGGCCGGTGTCATCGCCGTGCCGCGACCCGTGCCACCGCCGTGCAGCGGCCGTAGGCTGACCCCATGCAGAGCGCGTCGGACCAGCTGCCGGAGCACGACTACCCCGACCACTGGGAAGCGGACGTGGTGCTCCGCGACGGCGGCACCGCACGCATCCGGCCCATCACGGCCGACGACGCCGACCGCCTCGTCAGCTTCTACGAGCAGGTCTCGGACGAGTCGAAGTACTACCGCTTCTTCGCCCCCTACCCGCGGCTGTCCGCCAAGGACGTGCACCGATTCACGCACCACGACTTCGTGGACCGGGTCGGCCTCGCGGCGACCGTGGGCGGCGAGTTCATCGCCACCGTGCGCTACGACCGCATCGACGACCGGGGCATGCCCGCCTCCGCACCGGCCGACGAGGCCGAGGTCGCCTTCCTCGTCCAGGACGCCCACCAGGGACGCGGCGTCGCCTCCGCCCTGCTCGAACACATCGCGGCCGTCGCGCGCGAGCGGGACATCCGGCGCTTCGCCGCCGAGGTGCTCCCCGCCAACACCAAGATGATCAAGGTGTTCACCGACGCGGGCTACACCCAGAAGCGCAGTTTCGAGGACGGGTCCGTACGGCTCCACCTCGACCTCGAACCCACCGACCGCTCCCTCGCCGTCCAGCGCGCACGGGAGCAGCGTGCCGAGGCCCGCTCCGTGCAGCGCCTCCTCACGCCCCGGTCCGTCGCCGTCGTCGGCGCCGGACGCACACCCGGCGGCGTCGGCCGGACCGTCCTGCGCAACCTCCTCGGGGCCGGGTTCGCCGGACGCGTGTACGCGGTCAACGCCGCGCTCGCCGGGAACGACGGGCCCGTCGAGTTCGACGGCGTCCCCGCCCACCCCTCCGTCGCGGCCATCGGCGAGCCCGTCGACCTCGCGATCGTCGCCGTCCCCGCCGAACGGGTGCCGGAAGTCGTCGCCGACTGCGGCGAGCACGGCGTCCAGGGCCTGGTCGTCCTCTCCGCCGGATACGCCGAGAGCGGGGCGGACGGGCGCGAGCGGCAGCGTCAGCTGGTCCGGCAGGCACGCTCGTACGGCATGCGGATCATCGGGCCGAACGCCTTCGGGATCATCAACACCACCGCCGACGTCCGGCTCAACGCCTCCCTCGCCCCGCAGATGCCGGCCGCCGGTCGGATCGGGCTCTTCACCCAGTCCGGCGCGATCGGCATCGCCCTCCTCGCAGGACTGCACCGGCGGGGCGCCGGGCTCTCCTCCTTCATCTCGGCCGGCAACCGCGCCGACGTCTCCGGCAACGACTTCCTCCAGCACTGGTACGACGATCCCGGCACCGACGTCGTCCTGCTCTACCTGGAGTCGATCGGCAACCCCCGGAAGTTCACCCGGCTCGCGCGCCGCACCGCCGCCGTCAAGCCGGTCGTCGTCGTCAAGGGGGCCCGGCACAGCGGCAGCGCGCCGCCCGGACACCGGGTGCCCGTCACCCGCATCCCGCACGCCACGGTCTCCGCGCTGCTCCGCCAGGCCGGCGTCATCCGCGTCGACACCGTCACCGAGCTGGTGGACGCCGGACTGCTGCTCGCCGCCCAGCCGCTGCCCGCCGGGCCCCGGGTCGCGATCCTCGGCAACTCCGAGTCCCTCGGCCTTCTCACGTACGACGCCTGCCTGACGGAGGGGCTGCGCCCGCTGCGACCGCTCGACCTCACCACGGCGGCGGAGCCGGCGGACTTCCGGGACGCCCTCGTGGCGGCGCTCGCGGACGAGACGTCCGACGCGGTCGTCGTGAACGCGATCCCCTGGGTCGGCGAGAACGGCGCCACCGAGTTCGGCGACGGAGAGGTCCTCGCGGCCTCCCTCCGCGAGGCCGTCGCCTCCGCCCCGGCCCCCACGAAGCCGGTCGTCGTCGTCCATGTCGAGATGGGCGGCCTCGCGGAGGCCCTCGCGGTCGCCACGAGCACGCGCCCGACGGCACCGGGACGCGCTGCGGCCACCGCCTCGGGACCCCGGCCGACCGGACTCCCGACCGCCCCGGGGTCCGAGCCCGGGGCAGGGCCCGGCGGCCTCCGGCCCGCCACCCGGACGGCCGGCCCCGGACCGTCCGGCCAGGGAACGGGCGCCGCCGTGTCCGCCCCCGGCGTCCCGGGAGCGACCCCGCCCGCAGCGGCACCGGCCCCCGCGTCCGGCACCGCTGCCGTCGGCGCCGAGGGCGACCCGGCCCCCGCGTCCGTCCCCGCCCCGCCCGCCACCATCCCCTCCTACCCCGCCGCCGAGCGGGCCGTGCGGGCGCTGGCCGAGGCCGTCCGGTACGGGCAGTGGCGGCGTCAGGCCGCCGATCCCGGGCGGGTGCCCGAGTACGACGACATCGACGAGGCGGCGGCCGCCGCGCTCATCGAGCGGGTGCTCGGCGGCGACGACGCCGACCCGCGCGGTGTGACCCTCGACACCGCGCAGGCGGGGGAGCTGCTCGCCCGGTACGGCATCACCGTCCTGCCCACGCTGCCCGCCCCCGCCCCCGACGCCGCCGTCGCGGCCGCCGGCCGGCTCGGTTACCCGGTGGCCCTCAAGACGACCGCGCCCCACCTCCGCCACCGCCCCGACCTCGGGGGCGTACGGCTCGATCTGGCGTCCGAGGAACAGCTCCGGACGGCCTACGCCGAGCTGACCGAGGTTCTCGGCAAGCCCGAGGAGCTCCAGCCGGTCGTCCAGGCGATGGTGCCCCGTGGGGTCGACACCGTCGTCCGCTCCGCCATCGACCCGGCCGTCGGCGCCGTCCTCTCCTTCGGCCTCGCGGGAGCGGCGTCCGAGCTGCTCGGCGACACGGCCCACCGGCTGGTGCCGGCCACCGACCGGGACGTCGCCGAACTGGTCCGGTCCCTCCGCACGGCCCCGCTGCTGTTCGGCTGGCGCGGCTCCGCCCCCGTCGACACCCCGGCCCTCGAAGAGGTCCTGCTCCGGGTGTCCCGCCTGGTCGACGACCACCCCGAGGTGGTCGCCGTCTCCCTGGAGCCGGTGGTCGTGGCGCCGCGCGGGCTGTCCGTCCTCGGCGCCACCGTCCGGCTGGCCCCGCCGCCGCCCCGCACCGACCTCGGCCCGCGCAGCCTGCCGAGTTACTGAAGGGCCTGAGGGGGGCCGACAGCCCCGTAGGATGGAGTCCATGGCGAAGACCGGTACGACGACCCAGGGGCTGCGCGCGGCGATCGAGCGCAGCGGCTACTACCCGGCCCTCGTGGCCGAGGCGGTGGAGGCCGCTGTCGGCGGCGAGGCCGTCGCGTCGTACGTCGTGCACCAGGAGACCACGTTCGACGCCAACGAGGTCCGGCGCCATGTCACCGTCCTCGTCCTGACGCCGCACCGCTTCATCGTCAGCCACACCGACGAGCAGGCCGCGGACACCAGCTCCCCGACGCCGTACGCCACGACGTCCACCGAGTCCGTGAAGCTCGACCGGATCTCGTCGGTCGTCGTGAGCCGTGTCGTCGCCAACCCGGAGTCGTACACCCCCGGCACGCTGCCCCGCGAGGTGGTCCTCACCATCGGCTGGGGCGCCGTCTCCCGCATCGACCTGGAGCCCGCCGCCTGCGGCGACGCGAACTGCGACGCCGACCACGGTTACACGGGCAACGCCACCGCCGACGACCTCAGCCTCCGGGTGAGCGAGGCCGGGGACGGCCCGGACACCGTCCGGCAGACCCTCGTCTTCGCCCAGGCCCTGTCCGAAGCCATCGCGGCCACCGCCGCCCCCACCCGCTGATGGTGCAGCCGACCGCCGTGACCCACGGCTGGCCCGACGACCCGGTTCCGCTCGCCCCGGACACCGCTCCGGTCCCCGAGTACACCTTCGGCTCGCTCGGTGACGTGCTGCCGACGCTCGTCGCCGGTCAGGACGTGCCCGGGTTCGACGCCCGGATCGCCGAGCTCTCCCCGGCCGACCGCAACTGCGTCTTCCTGATCGACGGGCTGGGCTGGGAGCAGATCAAGGCCCACCCGGACGAGGCCCCCTTTCTGACCTCGCTCCTCGGCTCCTCGCGCGGGGGCACCGGCCGTCCGATCACCGCCGGCTTCCCCGCGACCACGGCGACCTCGCTCGCCTCGGTCGGCACCGGCCGCTACCCCGGTACGCACGGGCTGCCCGGCTACACCGTGCGCAACCCCGACACCGGCGAGCTGATGAACCAGCTCCGCTGGAAGCCGTGGACCGCGCCGCACGTCTGGCAGCCGTACCCCACCGTCTTCCAGCTCGCCCACAAGGCCGGGATCCACACCGCCCAGGTCTCCTCCCCGATCTTCGAGCAGACCCCGCTCACCAAGGTCGCGCTCAGCGGCGGAACGTTTCACGGGCGGCTCTCCGGCGAGGAGCGCATGGACTTCGCCGCCGAGCAGCTCGCCGCCGGCGACCGCTCGCTGGTCTACACGTACTACAGCGAACTCGACGGCGCCGGCCACCGCTTCGGCATCGACTCCGACGCCTGGCGCGGCCAGCTGATGTTCGTCGACCGGCTCGTGCAGCGGCTCGCCGAGCAGCTGCCGCCCCGCTCGGCGCTGTACGTCACGGCCGACCACGGCATGGTGGACATCCCCTTCGACGAGCAGCACCGCATCGACTTCGACGAGGACTGGGAGCTCCGCGCGGGCGTCGCCCTCCTGGGCGGCGAGGGACGTGCCCGGCATGTCTACGCCGTGCCCGGCGCCGAGGCGGACGTCCTCACCTGCTGGCGCGAGGTGATCGGCGAGCAGTTCTGGGTCGCGAGCCGCGATGAGGCGATCTCGCTCGGCTGGTTCGGGGACGACATCGACGAGCGCGTGTACGGGCGGATCGGCGACGTCGTCGCCGCGGCCCACGACGACGTGGCGATCACCGCCTCCGTGAACGAGCCTCACGAGTCCGCGATGGCAGGCATGCACGGATCCATGACCTCTGCGGAGCAGCTCGTCCCGCTGCTCGAAGTCCGCTCCTGAACCCTCCGGAACCCCGGCCCCCCGGAAGCCCGTCCCCCTCCACGACCTGAAAGGTCCCCGTCCCGTCATGCCCGAGCTGGTCTTCTTCTCCGGAACCATGGATTGCGGGAAGAGCACCCTGGCCCTCCAGATCGCCCACAACCGTGACGCGCGAGGGCTCCAGGGCGTGATCTTCACCCGTGACGACCGGGCGGGCGAGGGCAAGCTCTCCTCCCGGCTCGGTCTGGTGACGGAGGCGGTCGAGGCGCCGCAGGGCATGGACCTGTACGCGTACCTCGTCGCCCAGCTCTCCCAGGGCGGCAAGGCCGACTACGTGATCGTCGACGAGGCCCAGTTCCTCGCCCCGGAGCAGATCGACCAGCTCGCCCGGGTCGTCGACGACCTCGGTCTCGACGTCTTCGCCTTCGGCATCACCACCGACTTCAGGACCAAGCTCTTCCCCGGCTCGCAGCGGCTCATCGAGCTGGCGGACCGCATCGAGCAGCTCCAGGTCGAGGCGCTGTGCTGGTGCGGCGCCCGCGCCACCCACAACGCCCGCACGGTGGGCGGCGTGATGGTCGTCGAGGGCGAGCAGGTGGTCGTCGGCGACGTGAACCGCCCGGCCGAGGAGATCGGTTACGAGGTGCTGTGCCGGCGCCACCACCGGCGCCGGATGACCTCCGCCTCGGCCCGTGCGGGGGCCCTCTCCCCGGACGTGCTGCCGGTCACCGGCTGAGCACGCGGGGGGCCCGGCCCGTACGGCGGGACCGGAGCGGGAGAGAAACGGTATCGGGGCGCTCGACTCTGGCGGAGTAGTTCTCTGCAGGAGGAGTCTTTCGATGAAACATCCCCCGGACCGGATCGACGTGGCCGAGGGGCTGCGCCACATCCTTCAGGAGCTGTCCGCCATCGAGCGGTCGGTCGAGGGTGAACGCGCGGGCCTGCCGGATGCCCGTACGGACGGAGAGGGGTCCTGGGACGGGCCCGGGTTCACCGTCGAGACCGTCAGCGACAACAGCATGCACACCGTGGTGGACATCAGGGCGCTGCGCGGTCCCGGCCGGCCCTTGCCCGACCGTGCCGGGCCCGACGAGGAAGAGGCCGCCGCGCTGCGCGCAACCGTGCGCGCGCTGCTCGACCTGGCGGACATCGGATCCGGGCGCGCGTGTACCACGGTGGTCCTCACCGAGCGGGGGCCACGGGTGGTCAGTTGCCGGCTGGGCGGCGGCGCGACCGTGTTCGCGCGCGAGCCGGGGCCGGGAGGAGTGGGCTGAGCGGGGCCGCCGGGGCCGCCGGGGCCGCCGGGGTCGCCGGGGTCGCCGGGGTCGTACGGGGCGGGCCGAGCGGGATTCGGTAGGACGGTTGTACCCGGGCTGACCTGGCGTTCCCGGGTGCGTTCCCGTGCCCTGCCGGAAGGCGGTATCGGCTCGGGAACGGTCCGGGAACGGGTCGCCGGAGAGTACGTGGTGTCGGGAAGCAGAACCGAAGAAACCACGTAAAGGGGATAGGCCATGGGACGCAAGTCGACTGGACTCGCCGGGATCGTCGTCGCCGCCGCTCTCGCCCTCGGGCTCGGGATCACGGTGGAGACGGGTCACGGGCAGAGCCGGCCGGCCGGCGTGCAGGTCCAGGCCGACGACCAGGGCCCGACGGTGATCGGCAAGGGTGGCGTGGTTCGGGTCGGCGCGACCGATGACCAGGGTCCGACCGTCATCGGGTCCGGGGTCGTCCAGGCGGGTGCCACCGACGACCAGGGCCCGACGGTGATCGGCAAGGGCGCGCCCGCCGCCGGCGGTCAGAGCGTCTTCGCCGCCTGATTCCCCGCCCGTACGTCGGCCACGTCGCCGGCCCGGCCACGTCGGCCACGTCGGTGACGTCAGCTGCGACGGCGTTCCGCCGGGACGCCCATCTCGCCGAACAGGTCCTCCGCCGAGCGCTCGTTGCGCGCCGCCTCCTCCGAGAGGCCGAGGGCGGCCTGGGCGCGGGCCATGCCGGACAGGGCGTAGGCCATCTCGATGCGGAAGTCGAGGGAGTGCGCCACCTCGTGGGCGCTCTCGTGCAGCCCGAGCGCCGCCACGTACTCCTTGCGCTTGTAGAGATAGCGGCCGACGGTGTTCTCGACCTTGGCCCGGCGCAGTGGAGAAACGTTTGGCCCGATGGTTTCCATGGCTCGGTCCGCGTACCGGACGGCCTGATCGTCCCTGCCGAGACGCTGGGCGACCTCCGCGAGCAGCGCGAGGGCCAGGGCCACCTGCCCCGGGTCGCTGTTCTCGGTGCACAGCGCACGCGCCCGCGCGAGGGACAAGTCGGCGGCCTCGTTGTCGCCGAGGCAGGCGTGGGCGAACGCCAGGTCCGTGAAGGCCACCAACTTGTTCTCGTGCTGGCCCAGTTCGTCGCAGAGCGCGATCGCCCGACGGGCCGCCGACGCCGCCTCCTCGTGCCGCCCCCACTGCTCGTACAACGTGCTGAGCAGGGTGAGGCTCTCGGCCTCCGCCCGGCTGGCGCCCAGCTCCCGCTGGTGCGCGATCGACTTCTCCAGATGGGACAGCGCCTGCGGGAACCGGCCGAGCAGACTGTTCAGCTGGCCGAGGGCGCCCTCGCTGTGGGCCAAGGTCTGGACGTCCCCCAGCCGTTCGGCGACGTCCCGGCCCTCCGTGGCCACCTCGATGCCCTCGGCGAAACGGCCCAGCTTCCAGCACGCCACACCCAGATTGGACAGGCTCACACCCAGCAGCGGCAGTTCGCCGAGCCGGCGCGCGGCCGCCACCGCCAGCAGCCCCATCGAGCGGAACTCCTCCAACTGGCCCCGCGCACTGAGCTGGAAGGCCAGATTGCGGCTCAGGAACACGGTGTGGCGGTCGTGTCCGAGCCGGTCCGCCAGGCCCACCGTCCCGAGCAGGGACCCCTGCTCCCGCGCGAACCACTGCTCGGCCTGCTCGCTCTCCGCGAACCGCGGCAGCCGCATGAGCCACGCGTCCGCGTCCTCCACCTCCGCCACCTCGGTGGGGATGCGGCGCCGGCCCGGGAACATCACCTGGCAGGCCGACTCCGTCGCCGCCAGGTAGTAGTCGAGCAGCCGGCGCGTCGACGCGGAGTCGTCCTCCTCCGTCGCCGTCGACCTGAGGCTCTGCGCGAAACTGCGCACCAGGTCGTGGAAGGTGTACAGGCCGATCTCCGGCTGCTGCAACAGATGGACGTCCAGGAGGAGTTCCAGGATGTCCTCGGCGTCGGCCGGATCGGTCTCCAGGAGAGCGGCCGCCGCGTACACGTCGAGGTCGCCGCCGGGATGCAGTGCCAGGCTGCGGAACGCGGTCCGGCAGTCCTGCTCCAGGGCCTGGTACGACAGGCGCAGGGTGGCGGCGACGCTGCGCTGCCCCGAACTCAGCTCGTCCAGACGGCGCGTCTCGTCGCGCAGCCGGTCGGCCAGGTAACGTAACGTCCAGCGCGGCCTGTTGCGCAGCCGGGCGGTCGCGATCCGCAGCGCCAGCGGAAGATGACCGCACAGCCGCGCCAGTTCGGCCGCCGCCTCCGGCTCCGCCGCGTACCGCCGTTCGCCCAGGGTCTCCGCCATCAGTGCCGCGCACTCCGCCGGCGACATCACGTCGATCGAGATCCACTGTGCCGAGTCGAGGTCCACGAGCCGGGCCCGGCTGGTGACGAGGACCAGGCAGCCCGGGGTGGTCGGCAGCAGCGGTCGCACGCCGTCGGCGTCGGCGGCGTTGTCGAGGAGCAGCAGCAGACGCTTCCCGGTGACGGTCGACCGCCACAGCGCCGTACGACCCGCGAGGTCCTCCGGAATGCGCGAGCCCGGCACACCCAGGGCGCGTAACAGGCTGTCGAGCGCTCCGCCGGCGGTCACCGGCTGCTCGCCGGGCGTGTAGCCGCGCAGGTCGATGTAGAGCTGGCCGTCGGGGAACTCGGAGGCCAGCGAGTGCGCCGCGTGCACGGCCAGAGAGGTCTTGCCGCTGCCGCCCATGCCGTCCAGGGACACGATCCGGGAATGCCGCGCGCAGTCCCGGCCCGCCGAGTCGAGCAGCTCCCGCAGTTCGTCACCGCGGCCGGTGAAGTCCGCCAGGTCGTACGGCAGGGTGCACGGTGCCTCGGTGGGCGCCGCCGCCGTCAAGACCACCGGGGCCGCGACGGGCGGGGGGACGGGGGCGGCCAGCTCCGGGCTGTCGCGCAGGATCCCCTCGTACACCTTGGTCAGCCGGGGGCCCGGGTCGACGCCCAGCTCCTCCACCAGGAGCTCGCGGACCCGGCTGTACTCCTCAAGGGCCTCCGCCTGCCGGCCCGAGCGGTACAGGGCGAGCATCAACTGGGCGCGCAGCGACTCGTGCAGGGGATGCGCCTGCACCAGATCCCGCAGATCGACGACGAGTTCCGCCGTCTCGCCGAGACCGAGGCGGAGATCGAAGAGCTGCTCCGCGGCGGCGAGCCTGCGCTCCTCCAGCGCGGTGGCCGCCGCCTCGATCACCGGGCCGCCCGCCCCCGACAGGATCGGGCCCCGCCACAGGCCGAGGGCCCGGCGCAGCGCCTCCACCGCGTCGACCGTCCGGCCCTCGCCCGGGGCGTCCCGGGCCGATTTCACAAGACTGCCGAACTCCGTCAGGTCGAGCTGCTCCGGAGCGAGGGCCACCCGGTATCCGGGGCCGTCGGTGACGATGACCTCGCTGCCCGCGGGGATGCGCCGACGCAGATCCGCGACCGCCTTGCGGACCTGGTGCGAGGCGGTCGCCGGCGGGTCCTCGGCCCAGGCCGACTCCACGAGCCGGCCGATCGTCAGGACCCTTCCGGGCTCCAGGAGCAGCGTACCGAGCACGCGTTCCTGGATGAGGCCCCCCAGCCTCAGCCGGGAACCGTCGGCCCAGCCCTCGAGGGGGCCCAGCACGTTGAATCTCAGCGATTGCTCCTCGGCAGCGGTCATTGCCGCGAGCACCCCCCCAGGTCTCCCGGCCACGCCCTCGGCGCCGGTGTTTGCGGATCCTAGCCCGTTCCCGTGACCCCCGGGAACGAGGCGGTACGGGATCGGTAAGTGGTCCCGCCACCGTATGACCCACGAGGCCGACTCCTTCACGGCCCTCGCGACTGAGGACCCCCCATGCAGCAAGGAGACTGGTCATGACCGAACAGGCATCGCCGGACGGGCTCGCCGAGCAGCTGCGGGCGGCACGGCAGTGGGCCGGCATCACCCAGGAGCAGCTGGCCGGCCTGTCGACCGTCAGCGTGCGGGCCATCCGGGATCTGGAGCAGGGACGGGTGCGGCACCCGCGCCGGGAGACGCTCCGGCTGCTCGCCGGCGCCATGCGGCTGAGCGACGCCCGCCGCGCCGCCCTGGAGCTGGCCGTCGAAGGGGCGGAGGCCGGCACGGTGATGCGCGAGGCGTACGGGGCCGAACTTGCGCCGCCGCCCCAGCCGTTGCGCAGACTCGTCGGCCGCACCGAGGAACTCCGCTCCCTGACCAGTCTGTTGGCCACCGAGCATGAGCGGCTCCTCAGCGTGGTGGGCCTGGCCGGTGTGGGCAAGACACGACTGGCCCAGGAAGCCGCCCTGATGCTCCACGGCCGCGACCGGACCCCCGTCGTCTGGGTCGACATGACCGGGACCGCACCGCAGCCCGCCGGACCCGCCGGGACCCGCAGCCCGCGGTCCGCGCTGACGGGCTGGGCCCGCTCCCTGGCCCTCGGCGGCCGGGGGCTGGACGAGCTCGCCTCCGTGATACGCGGCCGGGCCACCCTGCTGGTCCTCGACGGCCACGACACCGGCCCCCACCTCACGCCCCCGCTCCTGGAACTGCTGCACGTCTGCGAGCGGCTCAAGGTGCTGATCACCACGCGCGAGCCGCACCGCACCCCGGGCAACCGGATGCTGCCGCTCGGCCCGCTGCCGGTACCCGCCCCGGAGCCCCCGGAGTTCCCGGGCGGGGCCGCGGCGCCCGGCGCCTCCCTGACCGCCGGGCAGCCCGCCGTCGAGCTCATGCTGTCGTACGTCGGTCACATGCGCCCGGACCTGATGCCCGGCGACTCGCTGGTGCGCACGGTGGCGCGGATCAGCCGGGCCCTCGACGGTGTGCCGCGGGCGATGGAGGCGGCCGCCTCCTGGCTGCTGCTGCGTTCTCCCGCGGAACTGCTGCGGATCGCGCACAGCACGCCGCTCGACGTCGTCGACGACGTGACCGGGGACGCCGGTGGCGACGGGGGTGGCGAGGGACTCGCCGCGCTGCTCGCGGCGGCCGTGGCCCGGCTCGACGACGGGCCCGCGGCGCTGCTCGGTGACCTGAGCCTCCTCCCCGACGGCTGGAGCGCCGACGAGGCCGCCGCCGGCCTGTCCGCGACCCCGGCCTCCGTGGTGCGCGACGTCCACGCGCTGATGCTGCGCGGTCTGGTACGACGCCTTCCCGGCGAGGAGGACGGAGCCCCGCGGTTCGGGGTGCTCAACCTGGTGCGCCGGCTCGCCGCCGAGCGCGCCGCCTCGCTCGTACCGGCGACGGCCCTCGTCTCCTCCTGAACAGACCCCGCTCTCCCTGCGCTTCCTCTTCCCGCTCCCTTCCGCTTCCTCCTCTCCCTCCTCGAAGAAAGGCCCGTCCGCCATGCGCAACCTGATCTCGCTCGCCGACCTCAAGCCCGAGCAGCTCGCCCGTATCGTCGCCCGCGCCGTCGAGTTCGGCACCGGCGGCGTCGACGACAAGCCGCTGGCCGGACGCCAGGTCGGTGTCTACTTCCGCAAGTCGTCCACCCGGACCCGGACCTCGTTCTGGAGCGGAGCCACCCGGCTGGGCGCCGACGTCATCACCTTCGGTCCCGACGAACTCCAGCTGACCACCGGCGAGACCGTGGAGGACACCAGCAGGGTCCTCGGCCAGTACCTCGACGCGCTCGTCGTCCGCACCAACGGCGACGTGGCGGAGATGCGCCGCCTCGGCGGCAGCCCGGACCTCGCGGTGGTGAACGCCCTCAGCCTCGACGAGCACCCGACCCAGGCGATCGCCGACCTGACCACGCTCGCCGAGCACTTCGGGAAGCTCGCCGGGCTCCATGTGCTCGTCGTCGGCGAGGGCAACAGCTCCGGCGCGGCCCTCGCACTGGCCGGCGCGCTCACCCCCGGGCTGCGGATCACCCTGCTGAGCCCCGAGGGGTACGAGGTGCCCAAGAGCACCATGGACCTCGTGGACGAACTGAGCGGCGGCGAGCACCAGGTGCGCCGGATCACCGACCCGGCCGAGGTCGACGGCCCCGTCGACGCGGTCTACACGAGCCGCTGGCAGACCATGGGCGTGCCGAAGGCCGACCCCCACTGGCTGGAGGCGTTCGAGGGGTTCGCCATCGACCGCGCGTTCTTCGAGCGCTACAGCGGTCCCGACACCGTCTTCCTGCACGACCTGCCCGCCGTGCGCGGCCAGGAGGTCGCCGACGAGGTCCTCGACGGCGAGCGCAGCCTCGCGTGGCGGCAGGCCCACCACAAGATGACCGCGGCGATGGCCGTACTGGAGTGGTGCGTGGTCGGCGAGAACTGAGCGGCACAGGTCCGAAACGGACGGGGGCGGCGTCGGTACGGGTTCGTGGAACCCGGTACCGACGCCGCCCCCGCGTGTGAGCGACGGTCGTCAGCCGCCCATCGCGGCGACCACCGAACGGGGCCGCAGATCCGTCCAGTTGGCCTCGATGTACTCGGCGCACTCCTGCTTGCCGCCCTCCTCGCGGACCAGCTGCCAGCCCTCAGGGCGGCGGATCCGGGCGGGCCACAGCGAGTGCTGGCCCTCGTCGTTGGCCAGGACGACGAAACGGCCGTCGGCGTCGTCGAACGGATTGGTTGCCATGGCTTCACCTCTGTGGGTTCCGTGGAACGGGGATCCGGTGCCGCACCGGTGCCTCGACGCTACGAGACCGTGTCCGCCGGTTCGGGCAGCCGGAGCGGCAGTTGGGCGGCAGCCCGCCCGGGCCTCCTGCCCGGCGGCCGGCCCCGCGCGTGGCGTCCTAGACGAGGACGCGGGACACCTCGTTGGCGCGGGTGACGGCGATGCCGGTGGCGACGGCGGCGGCCCGTACCGAGCCGAGCGCCTCGCGCAGCAGCTCCGTGCGCAGCAGGGGCTGGTCCGCCAGCTCCGGCCGGTCGGCGTCGATCAACTGCACCGCCGCCTCCAGTACGGCGAACTTGGCCTCGCCCAGGGGCTCGTGGCGGTCGGCATCGGTCATGACGTCGCGCAGGGCCGCGGCCAGTTCCGCGGCGGGGGCGATCTGGGACATGGGTCCACTCCTCAGGGTTCTCGGACGCGCGTGCTCCCGCGTTCCGCTCCGGCCCACGGGGCTTCGGAGCGGCGGATTTCGACTGTAGGGCGGGCCGGGAGGGCGGCGGCGACAGGCGCCGGCAACTGCCGCCCGGCTGCCGCCCGGGGCGCCGGTCGGCGCGGTCCCGCGTTCCTACGATCGATGCCGAAGGGATGTTCCGAGCGATCCAGGACCTCCTTCTCCCACTTGTCATCCCACGATGTGGACGAAGAAGTGATGATGCAGACTGCGGAATGGGCGTCCCGAGAGCGATCCGGGCCGCTGGACGTCGTTGTCACCGGACTGCCGTCCGATGCGCACACCTGGAACCTCGTATTCATCCAGCTGCTGATCGAGGACCTGGGACACCACGTCATCAACCTGGGCCCGTGCGTCCCCCAGGACGAGATCGTCGAATCCTGCGGCAAGTACCAGCCCGACCTGCTCGTGGTCAGCACCGTCAACGGCCACGGCTTCCAGGACGCCGACCAGCTCATCCGGGCGATCCGCTCGCGCTGGGAGCTGGCGGGCCTGCCCGCCGTCATCGGCGGCAAGCTGGGCGTCCTCGGCACCGAGCAGCGCGCCGGGCACGGCCGCCGGCTCCGCGAGGCGGGCTTCGACGCGGTGTTCCAGGACGACCCGGAGCAGGGCCAGGGCGCGGGCCTCGGCGCGTTCGAGGCGTTCATCGCCCGACTGGACGCCGAGCGCGGCCCGGCCGCCCCGCTCGCGGCCGACGACGCCGCGGCCGCCGACCGCGTCCCCGCCGGCCTGGCCCCGGTGGCTTCCGCCGCCTCCCTCGAAGAGGTGGCAGGGTGACGTCCTTCGGCCGGTTCGTGGCCGCGGCCCACGCGCGGGGTGCCCTCGTGGTCCAGCCCCGCATGGGCTTCTCCGAGCCCGCCCGGATGAGGACCGGGCTCGCGGCCACCAAGGCCGCCACGGACGCCGTCGCCGGCACCCTCACCATCGACAGCTACACCCGGGTCTGCGACGAGCCCTCGGCCGTCCGCGCCCTGGGCGACGGCATCCCGCTCAACGGCTACCCCCTCACCTCCTACAGCCCGAGCACCTCGCACTGGGTCCTGGAAGGTCTCGCGGACGAGACCTTCCCCGTCCAGGTCCGGCACGGCTCGGCCAGGCCGCAGCGGATCGTCGCCGCCCTCGCCCGGCTCGGCCTCACCGCGACCGAGGGCGGACCCGTCTCGTACTGCCTGCCCTACGGCCGTACCCCGCTGGAGGACTCCGTCCGCAACTGGACGGAGACCTGCCGGCAGTTGGCCGCCCTGCGCGCCGACGGCGCGGAACCCCACCTGGAGAGCTTCGGCGGCTGCATGCTCGGCCAGCTCTGCCCGCCGGGACTCCTCGTCGCCATCAGCGCCCTGGAGGGACTCTTCTTCCACCGGGCGGGACTGCGGTCCGTCTCGCTCAGCTACGCCCAGCAGACCAACCCCGAGCAGGACCGGCAGGCAGTGCGCGCGCTGCGCCGGCTCGCGTCCGAACTCCTGCCGGACACCGACTGGCACGTCGTCGTCTACACCTACATGGGCGTCTACCCGCGGACCACGCGCGGAGCCCACGCCCTCCTGGTGGACTCCGCCGAGCTCGCGGTCCGGGCCGGCGGGCAGCGGCTCATCGTGAAGACCGCCGCCGAGGCCCACCGCATCCCGACCGTCGCCGAGAACGTCCGCGCCCTGCGCATCGCGACGGAGGCGGCCCGCCGTGCCGCCGCGGCCGCGGGCGCCGAGGAGGGGGACGACGAGGCCGACAACCCCGTCTACGCGGAGGCCCGCGCCCTCGTGGACGCCGTACTCGACCTGCACACCGACCTCGGCAGCGCGCTCCTGAAGGCCTTCGAGCGCGGCTACCTGGACGTCCCCTACTGCCTGCACCCCGACAACGCCGGCCGCTCCCGCAGCCACATCGACGCGGCGGGCCGCCTGACCTGGTCGAACATCGGGGCCATGCCCATCGGTCGGGTCGCCGGACGCAGCGGCGCCCGGCTCACCGCGACCGGTCTCCACGACGCGCTGACCTTCGTGCAGCGCCGGTACGACCACCTCGACACCCGCACCGAGGACGTCGACCACACCCCCGTCGACGCCCCTCTCCTCCAGGAGGTATGACCATGACCGTCACCATCGCCGAGGCCGTGGACGAGGCTCTCCTGCCGTTCCCGTCCTCGCCCGACGCGCATCTGACCGATCCGCTGACCCGGGCCACCCTGCGCGTGCAGAGCCACATGCTCACCGCCACCCGCGCCTTCCTGACCGCCCGCGGTTTCCAGGAGCTGCTGCCGCCCATCATCGGTCCGGTCACCGACCCCGGCATCCGCGGCTCCAAGCAGGTGGACGTCGACTTCTACGGCCACAAGTACAAGATGATGACGAGCGCGATCCTCTACAAGCAGGCCTCGCTCCTCGCCTTCGACAAGATCTTCTACATCGCCCCCAACGTCCGGCTCGAACCCCTCGAAACGGCCGTCACGCACCGCCACCTCGCCGAGTTCCACCAGATCGACGTCGAGATCCGCGACGCCCGCCGCGAGGACGCGATGGACCTCGCCGAGCAGCTCGTCACCCATGTCGTCGCCGAGGTCGTGTCCCGCATGCCGGCCGAACTCGACCTGCTCGGCCGGGACACCGCCGCCCTGCGCGGGATCTTCGCGAGTGCCTTCGGACGCGTCGGCCACCAGGAGGCCACCACCGAGCTGATCGGCCTGGGCCACCCCCAGGACCCCGCCGCCGAGATCGACTGGCAGGGCGAGGAGATCGTCTCCGCCCGCGCGGACCGCCCCTTCTTCATCACCGACTACCCCAAGGGATCCCGCGGCTTCTACGACAAGGAGAACCCCGAACAGCCGGGTGTACTGCGGAACTTCGACCTCATCGCCCCCGAGGGGTACGGCGAGCTCGCCAGCGGCAGCGAGCGGGAGCACGACTACGCCACCCTCGTCACCCGCATGCGGGAGACCGGCGAGAACCCCGCCAAGTACGGCTGGTACCTGGACCTGGCGCGCCGCGGCATCCCCGCCAGTTCCGGCTTCGGCATCGGCCTGGAGCGCTTCACCCGCTATGTCACCGGACGGCAGGCCGCCTGGCAGGCCAGCGCCTACCCGAAGCTCCCCGGGGTGGTGTCGGCGTGAGCACCGCACTCGTCGCGGACGGCTTTCCCGAGGAGCAGGTCCGGCAGCGCGCCCGGCACGGCGCCGGGGCCGTCTTCCCCGCAGAGGCGGGCTACGGCACCGGACTGCTCGGCGCCGTTCCGGCCCCGTCCTCGGAGCGGGCCGGGTACGACCCGGACGACCTGCTGGAGCGGATCCGGATCGTGCCGCCCGTCTTCATGCCCGAGCGGCTGAAGAAGCTCATCGACCTCGCCCGCGAACCCCTCTACAGCGACGTCGAACTCGACTCCGTCGTCGGCGGGTTCACCAGCCGGCTGCCGCTCTACGTGTCGGCCTTCGGGTCCACCCGGGCAGCGAGCCACGACCTGGGCGAGGCCGCCGGGCGGCAGGCCGGAGCACTCGGCATTCCCCTGGTCATCGGCGAGAACGTCGTCCCCGTCAACGGCTACCGCAGCGCCGGCGAGGCCGGTGCCTCCCCGCTGCTCGGCAGGATCGCCGCCTACGCCGAGGCCGCCGACGACGAGCACGGCGGCGTCGTCGTCCAGCAGTCCACCGAGGACGCCGACGCCGAGGTCTGGAACCTCGTCTACAGCGACCCCGTCACGGAGCCCCTGCTCGCCACCGGCCGCCTCGCCTTCGAGCTCAAGGTCGGCCAGGGTGCCAAGCCCGGCCTCGGCGGGCTCACCCTGCTCGACCGGGAGACCGCGGGCCAGGTCGCCGAGCAGTACTCCCTCGACGAGGTGTTCGGCGCCGGCAGCGGCCAGGTGCTCCGGGTCGCCAGCCCCGGCACCTTCACCGAGGAGATCCTGCGTCAGCAGATCCGCCTCATGCGCAACAACTTCCCCCGGGCCCGGGTATGGGTGAAGCTCCACCCCGGCCGGGACGTGGCCCACGCCGCGGCCACCGCCTGGGCGGCCGGCGCGGACTCCGTCACCGTCGACGGCGCGGAGGGCGGCACCGCCTGGGCCCCCACCGGCTTCCTCACCCACGTCGGCCTGCCCCTCGCCGACTGCCTGCGCCGCGTCGGCCGCACCGACCACTGCCTCCTCGCCAGCGGACGCATGTGGGAGGGCACCCGCGCCGTCAAGGCCCTCGCCCTCGGCGCCCGCGCCGTCGGCCTCGGCCGCGCCGCGCTGCTCGCCGTCGACGAGGACCGCGAGGCCGGCCTGACCCGGCTCGTCGAAGCCCTCGCCCTCGAACTGCGGATGCTGACCAGTGCGGTCGGCAAGTACCACGTCAACGCCCTGGCCCCGGAGGACCTGCTCCTGCCGGACCGGTGGGAGCAGCCCCCGGCCGCCCCCGGCGCCGCCTAGCCCGCCTCAGCACCACCTACGCGATTCCCAGTCGTGGCCGTACGGGATGTCCGGCACGCCGCGAGACCCGTACCCGCCCGAACCTTCGAGAATGGTGTCGAGAAGATGTCTCACCAGCACTCCGTCCTGGCTCCCGCCGTCGACATCGACGCGTACAACAGCACCGCCGTGCGGCTCCCCGAGGGCGCCCTGCACGAGTTGTTCGCCGCCCAGGCCGCACGGACGCCGGACGCCGTTGCGCTGGTGTGCGGGGAACGCGAACTCACCTACCGCGAGCTGGACTCGGCCGCCACGGTCCTGGCGCACCGCCTGCGGGACCGGGGCGTCCGGCCCGGCGACGCCGTAGGTCTCTTCCAGGACCGCTCCCTCGCCTACGTCGTCGCGATGCTCGCGGTGCTCAAGGCGGGTGGCGCCTACGTGCCGCTGGACCCGCGTCAGCCGGAGGAGCGGCGGGCGTTCATCCTCGCCGACACCGGGGCCGTACTCCTCCTCACCGACCGCGACGAGCGGGAGGCGGCCTTCGCCGGCGACCTGCCGGTGCTGCGGCTGACGGAGGACGTGACGGTTCCGGAGGGGGACGGCGCGGCGGCCCTCGACGTGGCCGTCCATCCTGACCAGTTGGCGTACGTGATGTACACGTCGGGTTCGAGTGGGGTGCCGAAGGGTGTGGCGAACACCCATCGGAACGTGGTGGAGCTGGCGT
>NZ_JNZO01000040.1 GCF_000717595.1 Streptomyces flavochromogenes
CCTGCCGTCGGTGACACAGACCGGCGCCGACCCGCGCACGGAGACGTACACCTACGACGCCGCCGGCAACACCGAGACCCGGAAGATCGGCAACGCCGATCTCCAGAACCTCGCCTGGGACGACGAGGGCCGCCTCAAGTCCGTCACGACGGCCGCCGGCGCCACCGGCTACCTCTACGACACGACCGGACAGCGGCTGATCCGCCGCGACTCCACCGGCACGACCCTGTACCTGCCCGGCGGCAACGAGCTCCACAAGGACAAGGCCGGCAAGGTCACGGGCACCCGGTACTACGGCGGCGGCACGGCCATGTACAAGGGAGGGAAGCTCACCTTCCTGCTCGCCGACCACCACGGCACCGGCACCACCCAGATCAGCAACGACGCCGGCCAGGCGATCACCCGCCGCAAGACCACCCTCTTCGGCGGCCCGCGCGGCACCCAGCCCACGAAGTGGATCGGAGACAAGGGCTTCGTCGGAGGCACGAACGAGGCGGACACCGGACTCGTCCACATAGGGGCCCGCGAATACGACCCGGCCACCGGGCGCTTCGTCAGCGTGGACCCCATCCTGGAGGCCGACAAGCCCCAGACGATGAACGGATACGGGTACGCCGCCAACAACCCGTTCTCGTTCGCCGACCCCACGGGTGAAGCGCTGGAGGAATGCGTCAACGGGATGTACGTGTGCAAGAACAAGGGCACGGACATCGTCAAGAAGGGGAAGAACTACGACAAGGTCGTGGATCAGAACCGCCGTAACAGCACGGTCTTCAAGCAGAACTACGACAACTACATTCGAAGCTCCGAACTGGGCCGACGCGCCAGGGCGGCGTACAGGAGCGGTGCGGGCGGTGACGCATCGCTTCATCTGAACCCGACGGCTCCCCAGATCGTCGCGATGTTCTTCATGGGCTCGGCACCGGACGCGTACAGCTTCGACGAGTCGGACCAGTTCACGGCCGGCGTGAAGGACCACATCTGGATGGACGTGGTGAGAAGGTTCCTCACGTCACGGAAGGGCCTGAAGAGCGGCCAGGTGATCAAGGGGCTCGACTACACGACAAGGGCCGGAGCCAAAATGAACGGAGAGGACGAACTGAAGGTGATGATGGTGGGTGAACTCGCCGACTTCGTCACTTACCTCTCCGGGTCCAAGGACCCCGCAGCCCGGGAAGGAGCGACCCGAGCGATTCTCGGCTCGTTCAACCTGCAGGCGACGGTCTCGGACTACCAGCCGCTCACCCGCACGGGAAAGGTCGAGTACGAGCTCACGCAGACGATGTCGGAGGAGTCGTTCACCCGCGGAGTATCGGACGAGGGCTACGAGTCCGGGGCCAAGGAGCCCGGCGCAGCGGCAGCCGCGGATGCGATCAGGAAGGTGTTCCCGAACGGAATGCGAGACGTCCACTTCACTGTTCGCTGGTCGGAGCGCCTGCCGATGCAGCCGTTGGGAGAATGACATGTACGAGGATTTCGGCGACAGCGACGAGTCCGATGACCTTCGCGCGGAGATCGCCCGGAGTCGAAAGGCCGAGCGCGTGGGCTGGGTGGCCATCGCGGCCGTCTTGGCCCTGGTTGTCGTGGTGGTCCTCGCCGTCATCGCGGGCGTGCTGCTGTTCTCGGTCGCGGCAGTCAGCGTGAACTGAACCGCACCGCGTGCGGAACGCACCGTCCGTCACACCGCCCGGAGCGCGCAGTGCGCGCGCTCCGGGCGTGTGTGTTGGTGCCGCGAGTCGCCACTCGGCACCGCCAACGAGCACCATTCACAGAACACAGAACACAGAACACAGAACACAGAACACAGAACACAGAACACACGCCCTCGACCGAAGCCGTGGTGGCCATGGAAACCTTGCCCTACCCCGAACCCGACGTACGGCTCGCGCGCCTGGCCGGCGCGGTCGGTCTGCCGGCCGTGTGGCCCCCCACGGAGGAGTTCCTCGGTGGCCTCGCGCAGCGGACCGGGCTGCGCGCCCACGACCTCCTGCTCGTCGCGGACATCCCCCCGCCCGAGACCGCGTGGTTCATGGACGAGACGGCCGGTGCCTCCAGCTCCCTGGTGGCGCGCTCCCTCGCGCTGCCCTCGTCCGGTCGTCGGCTGCTGCGCACCCGTGCGCGCTCCCTGACCGCGCCGACGGGCACGCTCACGCTTGGCAGCCCCGTCCGTACGAACAGTACCCACCGGGCTTCGGCTCGCTCCTCCTGCGGATGCTGGCCCTCCGTAACCTGAACTGGTCGGGGACGGCCAAGGCGATGTGCCTGATGTCCGGTGTCTGCAAAGCGGCTTCGACGATCGGCGCGGTGGGGCGTGGCGCCAAGCCGCTCGACGGGGAGATGCTGGACGGCTTCGCCGCGACCCTCGGAGTGCCGGTCGCCGTCCTGGCCGAGCTGACCGGCGTCCGCCCGTCGGCGGACGGCCGGGAACACCCGCCCGAGGTGCTCGACACGGCCGCGCTGATCTGGGAGATCCGGCACCTGACGTGGGACCAGGAAGGCGAGCTCACCGTGTACGCGTAGGAGTTGGGCAAGGACTGATGGCAGGAGGGCGGGGAAGCCTCCACGCTTCCCGCCCTCCTGCACGCGCGGCACAGGACCCTCGCCCGGAGCCTCTCTCGCCGCCCGCTCGCCGTGGATGAGAGCACCAGCACGTTCGTCCCGTACCCTGTGGCCGACGACAGGACGTGAGACCTCCAGGGGACCCGCGTCCGTGCCCGCGGCGGCCACACGCCGCGAGACGCACCGCCCGCCGCTCCACCGTTCTTCAGACGGGCGGCGTCAGATCGCTCTCGCTGACCGTGAACGTCAGCGGCGGGTAGACGAAGTCCGTTTCGGTGTTCTCGCGGCGCCTCAGCCGGTAGAACTCGCGCGCCTGCTCCTCGTCGGCCGACGTGAGGCGCTCACCCTGCGGCAGGTATGCCTGTCCGCCGCGAAACCGGAGCAGGGTCTTGGACGTTCGAAAGGTCACTCCGAGCCATGGGTTGTCCACCGCCGGGACGGGCTTGTCCAGAACGATCTTGTGCTTGAGTCGCCGGTTCGCGGCCACAGAGAACGCGATGACACTGTGGTGGGCGAGGGGGACCTCGAACCTCTCACCGGCGGACACCTTCGATTCGAAGATCAGCTTTCTCGGCGGGCCCGCTTCGGGATTCCGGTAGCAGGAGAAGACGGCGACGAACGACTCGTCGGCCAGATCGAGCGCCTGATCGGAGTGGCTGCCCATGGTGGTGTAGGCGTTCGTGTAGGTCTCGATCAGAGCGTTGTTGAAGCCGACCGGGAGCGCCGCACGTTCTCGGATCTGCTCGGCCAGCCGTTCGTGCACCGCCCGGAAGCGCTGCGTCGGGCTGTCGTATCGAGTCGTCGTCCGTACGAGCGGCACGCCATCCGTATCGTCGACCCTGGTGAGCGTGGTGCCTCGGCGGCCTTTTCCCACGTCTTCGAAGAGGGCCGACGCGGACAGCTCCGCGAAGAGGTTCTCTTCGCCCGGTACGACGAACGAGAGGATCTCGTCCGAAATCCTAGATGCGGGGCGCACGGTAGTCTCCCGTGTTCATGCTGAAGAGGAACCTGTCGCCGTAGTCGACGAACGACGAGGTCCTGTTCTCCTCGGCGTACAGCCTGCGCAGGGCGTCCATCCCGTCCGCTGTGGGTGGCTCCAGCTTCACCAGGTCTCCGGCCCTTTCGAGGAACGTGTGGCCGTTCCTGTGAACGGCTTCGGTGTTCGAACAGCGCACCACGTATCCCAGGCGCGTCGGGAGCGAATCGGCGTCCAACGCCGAGGGCCGGATCTCGTGCGTGTACAGGCGGTTGGTGGACAGCGGCATGAAGAACACGGAGCCGGGATACAGGGTCACGGTGAACTGCGCGGGGAGCGCGCGTGCCGCCCCGTCGCGTTCCTCGTGCTGCTCCTTGAGGCGGAAGTGGAGTCTGGTCAGCCCGCTGGTGCCCTTCACGCCGTGGTCGAAGGGGTCCTCGGCCAGAGGCCGGAGTGTGTCGAGCCGGTCATAGAACGTGCAGAAGGCCATGATGCCGTTGGCGGGCATGTCCTTGGTCTTGTCGGCATGGGCCGAGATCCTGGCCTTGGACTGCTTGCGCTCCGCCGTGGCAAGGGAGTTGCGGTAGATCTGGGCGAGAACGTGATTGAGCGGTGCCTGGTTCCGGAAGACGGTGGCGGCCTCGCGGTTCAGGGCGTCGACGATGTCCGTGTCGGTCGCGCGAAAGCTCTCGGTCGGACCCGAGAGATTCGTGGAGCACCGCAGCAGGCGGAACCGCAGGTCGTCGCCGTCTCGTGTCACCGGCGTCAGATAGATTCCGCTGCGATGGGCGGTTCCGGGCTTGGTGGACTCCGTCAGGGACTGGAAGGCGTGCTCCGCGACGATCCGCCCGAAGTGATCGGCGTCGAGGTCGAAGAAGCGGCGGTAGTACACGCCGGCGCCGTGGACGCGGACGGGTACTCGTCCTTGGCCGACGAGGGGCCAAGGAGCGGGCACGTCCCCGAGGTTGCCCTGCGAGGGCTCCCTGACGACGAACACCCGCTCCGCCGAGCGCAGTCGGTCGGCGCTGATACCGGACGCGTCGCCGTACACGTAGACCGTCTTCCGCGTGAGGTCGAGTGCGCCGGAGGCAAGGTCCTCAGGTGTGATCGTGGACCCGAAGAAGTCCCGGACCATGTCGTGGTCCCGCGCCGTCGAAGGCGCCACCAGGACGTTGCTCGCATCCTCGATCCGGGCTTCCGACAGCTCAGTTGCGTACGCCATACCGTGACCGCCATTCGACTCTGGGAAACGAACCCGTAGCGTCCACAGAAGTGGACATGGCAACGGCCCGCACTCTCTTCTCCGCGTGGTGAAGCGTAGAGGAGAGGAGGCGGGCCGTTCACGGGCCTACCGGCTTACGGGGCGTCCACCAGGGTTCGGCCGTCAGTGGCGATGAGCGATGCGGCACCGCCGGCGTAGGCGGACTCGACCCGGGCCTGTTCGGTCGCGTTGGGGGTCGCGTTCACGCACGCCGTACCGGCGCTCGATCCCGACATCAGCTGCGAGCACGGGCCGGGCTTCGTGTCCGGAAGGCCCAGGCTGTGGCCGAGTTCATGGGCGGCGATACGGGTCTTGTCGTACCCCTGGGCCACGGCCTGACTCCCGAGTTCGACCCGGACCTGCCTGCCGGGACGGACGGGCCCGAGCGTGGCCTGAGGCCAGCCGGTGGTCGCCACGATCACGATCTCCGCCCGGGTGCCCGGGGCGGCCTCGACCAGCTTCACGTTGTCGACGTTCGCGTTCCACGAGGCGACGCCGGCGGCGATGGCCGCCTCCCAGCCTCCGGCCCGGCTGTCGTCGTATCGAAGTGTCACCACCGCCGCCGACGCGCTTGCCGCGGCCGGCCGTTCCTCCGTCGGGATGGGTGCGGCGTTCGCCGTGGTGGCCGACGCCGTGGCGAGGACGACGGCGACGCCGACGGTGGCCGTCTTCAGCCATGTGTAGAGCGACATGCTGCTCCTTGACTCGTGGGGGACCGGGACCCGGCGGAACCGGGAGTGCGGGAGGAGCGGCGCTGGTACCGGTCGACCTGGGGCGGTCGGATCGCCGAGCCTCCGAGGCGTTCCGACGGTATGCGCCCGTACCCCGCTACGTCATGCACATGGCAAGCCAAATTCCTTCAACTGTCTTTTCGGAGAGATCGGTTGAGTCTCGTGGCGAATGTGCATTGCCACACGCAGACGACCGAGGGCCCGAACTCGTCGAGTTCGGGCCCTCGGTCGCGCGGGGGTTCAGACCAGGCGGTTGCCGAAGGGGCCGCCCGGCAAGTAGTACGCGCCCAGCTCGTGACGGTACGCGGGGTCGTCCAGGTGGGTGTCGCGGTGGAACTCGGGAGCGTCCTTGATCTGCTCCTTGGACCCGTCGACGAAGATCGTCCGCTCGTCCACGTCGATGCGGACGACGGTGCCGGCCGGCAGCAGGACCTCCTTACCGAAGATCCAGGGACCGGTGTCCACGACCAGATAGGCGTCATCGACCTCGTCGGAGTGCTTGTCCACCTTCCCGATACTGCCGTTGGTCGCCTCGACCTTGTAGCCGGTCAGATCGGTCCCGGCCAGGTGGCCCGTGGTCGACTTGTAGCTCCAGATGTGCTTGGTCACGCGAAAACAACTCCTCCGGTAGGCAGAAGACGGCGTGCGGTTCTCCGCCGTCCTCCCTTTCCGTGCTTCGTGCTCCGTGCGCGGCGGGTGGTGTGCCCGCCTGTGCTCCGCCTGCCCCGGCCCCGGCAACCCATGCCTCGATCGCCCACCGGGGTCACTTCCGCCGTTTCGGCGTGCGCGTCAGCCGGGGCAGCTCGTCGTGGAACAGGCGGCCGACGAGCGCACCGCCGAACACGACCACGCCCACCGCGACGAGCCAGGTCTCGATGACCAGAAACGCTCCGAACGGCCCGTAGCTGACGGCGCTCGACGCGATCAACGGAGAGAAGACGAGCCGGGAGAACACCCTGAGCCCCAGCAGCCCGAGCACGGTGGCCACCGCACCGGGCAGCAGGGCCGTCCACGCGATCCGGCCCCCGAGCAACAGCCGCTGCGACCACCAGAAGAACAGGATGCCGGTCAATGTCGTGACGACGCCCGCGGCCGGCCCCTGGCGCCAGAAGGCGGCGACGGCGAACAGATAGAGGACCCCCAGGAGGACGGCCAGCCACAGCACATGCCGCCATCTGGCCCGCCAGCGGGCCGGGGGCAGGTCCCAGACCTTCTCGTAGCCGCTCTGCGCCACGGTCCCGAACGAGAGCCCGAACACGGCGAGCAGGGCGAGGCCGAACGCCGTCGCGGTCCGCCGCACCTGGCCCGGCAGCGCGAACAGCTGCTCGATCTCCATCCTGGCGGGTGCCGAGACCCCCAGTGCGTCGCCGAGCCACTGCGCGAACCCCTTGCCGCTGCCGGCCCCGGCCGCGGACACGACGATCAGCAGCGGTATCAGGGTGAGGAATCCGAGCGCCGCGAACCCCAGCGAACGCTGCCACAGATCGAGTTCGCTGACCGGCCCCCACCGGTGTCCGGCGCGCAGTCGGCGGATGACGCTTCGTATCCGCTCCCACGGAGAGCGACGCCCAGCGGAACGGGCGCCCATCAGCTGTCCGCCGCCCGAGCCGCGCCCGGCGTCATCGGCCCACCTTCGGCGCTCGGAAAGTCGAGCATGGCGCGCTCCAGGGATTCGCTGCTCTCTCCACGGTAGGACGAGGAAGAGCTCGATCACCACCGCGCGGCCGGTGGGCAGGGTCCACGGCGAACTCGCCCCAGGTCTGGCCGGCCGGTTCCTTGACGGCGCGGTCGAGCCGGTTGAGGAGTGATCAGCGCGATGCGCCGCGGCACAAGGACGCCGGGGCGGCCGTCGACGGCCGCCCCGGCGTCCTCGCCCGGAGCGAAGACGGCACCCCGCTCTCTCCTCACCTTGGGCGGACCGACGGCCGCGTCACCGGGTCCGCCGCTGTGATCGACCCGGCCGAACTCGCGCTCAGGGACTTGCCGGACCCGGTGTGAGTCCGTACCCGCGGGTCACCTCGGCCGGGGATCCGGGCCGGTTCGTGAGTGCCGAGGAGGAACGTCGTCAGTAGTAGTGGCGTCGGCCTCCCACCGCATGTCCTACGGCTCCGAGGATCCACAGGATGGCGCCGATGACGACCAGCACGATCCCGATGGTCCACAGGATCGAGATGCCGGCGATGAGTCCGATGACGAGCAGAATGACTCCGAGGAGGATCATGGTGTGCCTCGCTCTCTGAGGTGAGCCGCGTGCGTAACGGGCCGCGGCCGGCCCGGTGGGCCCTTCGCCGTGAGGTGCTCGTTCTCCTGCGACACCGTTCGCTGTATTGCGGTTAGCCGTTTTCGTGTCCCGTAAACATGGCAGGAGTCCGGTCACCACGACCCGGCGCTCGTGCCTCAGGGGCCGGCCTGGTCTCCGCCGGAGAGGAGGGCGTCGAAGAGGGCTCGGTAGTGGACCATCGCTCCCCGCAGCTGCTCGGGGGTGGCCCGGTGCGTGGCGGCGAGCAGGTCGATCTCGTGGGCCTCCTGGTAGCGCTCCAGAGCGTGGCCGTGTTCCGCGGACAGATCGCCTCCCCGGTGCTCGAAGTCCTCCGTGGGGTATCCGCGCTCCCGCATGAGGACGGTCACCAGCCGGTCCGCGTCGTGGACCGCCGCCTCCGGCCGATCGACGAACTGCTTCTGCACGCCCTGCCATTCCCGCACGTAGCGATCCCGCACGTGGTCCGGCAGGGGGTGGGTTTCGTGAGAGTCGTGCCGTTTCTCCGGGCCGAAGGGCTCGCGCGGTCGGTGCCGAAGGCGACGGTCCAGCGCGAACGACGACACGATCAGGACGACCAGCACCGCGGCCGGAACGACCAGGGCCAGGATCGTTCCTGTGGACATGGCCCACACCCCCTTCGCTGCGACGGGTGCCCTCCCCGGGCGGCTGCCCGGAGGCAGTGCGCCGAAACCGCGGGCGAACCCCTCTCGTCCCCTCCCGTTCCCGTACCGCCACCGTCGGGAAACCGCTGTCCCGAGGGCCTCCACCCGGTCGGGACGGCGCTGTCCCGAGGGCCTCCACCCGGTCGGGACGGCGCTGTCCCGAGGCCTCCACCCGGTCGGGACGGCGCTGTCCCGAGGGCCTCCACCCGGTCGGGACGGCGCTGTCCCGAGGGCTCCACCCGGTCGGGACAGCGCTTCCCGACCGGGGGAGCCCGGTCCTCGGGCGTCCCGCGCGCCGCTGCGGACCGGTTGTCGGATACTGGGTCCACCACCCCTCGCCTCCTCTCGCCGACAGAGGACCGGGGCAGAGGGGGACCGACGTGTGGCAGGAGGGTTCATGCTCATCAGCCATGTCTTCGAGGATCGTGTCCTGCACGTGACCCTCCTGCGCGATCTCGATGTCACCGGCCGTGCGGCAGTCATCCTGCACATCGAGACGCTCCTCGCCACCCACGGTCCGCGGCATGTCCGCATACAGCTGCCCACCCACGACCCCTCCCCTGCCTCGCTCAGCGTGCTCGCCCGCGCCCGCCGCCTGTGCGAAAGCCTGGGAACCCCGCTGACGGTCGTCGGCCCCATCCGGATCGCCCCGCGCTCGCGGCCCGCAGCGGCGTAGCCTCACCGCCCCGCCGAGAGGGATTGACCCGCCCGACCGGGGGTACCCGCGGAACGAACCGCCCCGGTCCACGGTGCCTACGCCGGGCAGGGGCGACCGCAACCGTCGAGGGAGGACTACGGTGAGTCACGGCAGCAGGGAAGACCAGGACGTCGTCGCGGCCATCCTCAAGGATCACCGCACCATGGAGGACCTGTTCCGTCGTATGCGGAGCGTCGAGTCCGACCGTGCCGCCGCGCTGAAGGAGTTCTCCGCGCTGCTCATCGCGCACGGAGAGGCGGAGGAGTCCGAGGTCTACGGAGCGCTCAAGCGCTTCCGCGACATCGACGACGAGGAAGTGGAGCACGGCACGGCGGAGCACGCCGAGGGGAACGAAGCGCTCCTCGGTCTGCTGGAGGTCGAGGACGTCGGCTCCGACGCGTGGGACTCCCGGCTGGAAGACCTGGTGCAGGCGGTCTCCCACCACCTCGACGAGGAGGAACGGACGATCCTGAACGGCGCCAGGGAGAACGTTCCCGACGAGCGACGGGCCGAGCTGGCCGCCGCGTTCCGTGAGGAGCGCGCGAAGCAACTGGCGTCGGACTGCGGGGACATCGAGAACGTCCGCAAGATCGTCAACCGGTGAGGTGACCGATCCGCCGCGCCGCCCCGCCCGGCGACGGTGAGCGACGAAGCGCGCGGCCGGGGCGCCGCAGGCCTGACGTGCCGGTGAAGCAGGGTCTGCGGCGCGCGGTCGTGCACAGCGGACAGGGAGGCCGGCAAGGCCGGCCGTCCCGACGGGGGGTCCGACAACGGCTGGGCCCCCCTTCACGTGTTGCTGCCGCTGTCACCGGTGCTCCGGAGGACGGGGCGCAGCGCGTCGATGACGTTCGCGTCGTCGACGGTGGAGGGGATGGGTTCGTCGCGGCCGTCGGCGATGCCGCGCATCGTCTTGCGGAGGATCTTTCCCGAGCGGGTCTTGGGCAGAGCGGCCACGACCGCCACGTCCTTGAGGGAGGCGACGGCGCCGATGCGGTCGCGTACGAGCTGGACGAGCTCGGCCTCGACCTCGCCGGGCTCGCGCGCAGCGCCGGCCTTCAGGACGACGAAGCCCCGCGGCACCTGCCCCTTGAGGGGGTCGGCGACGCCGATGACCGCGCACTCGGCGACGTCGGGGTGGGCGGCCAGGGCCTCCTCCATGCTGCCGGTGGACAGCCGGTGTCCGGCGACGTTGATGACGTCGTCGGTGCGGCCCATGACGAAGACGTAGCCGTCGTCGTCGATGTGCCCGCTGTCGCCCGTGAGGTAGTAGCCGTCGAAGGCCGACAGGTAGGAGGCGATGTAGCGTTCGTCGTCGTTCCAGAGCGTCGGGAGCGCTCCCGGCGGCAGAGGCAGTCTGACCACGATCGCGCCGTCGACGCCCTCCGGGGCCGGCCGGCCCGAGGCGTCGAGGACGCGGACGTCCCAGCCGGGCAGCGGGCGCGTGGGGGAGCCGGGTTTGACGGGAGCGGCTTCGATCCCCACCGGATTGGCGACGATCGGCCAGCCGGTCTCGGTCTGCCACCAGTGGTCGATCACCGGGACGTCCAGGAGAGCGCTCGCCCAGCGATAGGTCTCCGGGTCGAGGCGCTCGCCGGCGAGGAACAGGTAACGCAGGGCGGAGAGGTCGTGGTGCGCCGCGAGTGTTCCCTCCGGGTCCTCCTTGCGGATGGCCCGGAACGCCGTGGGCGCCGTGAACATGGTCTTGACGCCGGACTCGGCCGCGACGCGCCAGAACTGACCCGCGTCCGGGGTGCCGACCGGCTTGCCCTCGTACAGGACCGTCGTGGCGCCGACCAGCAGCGGCCCGTAGACGATGTACGAGTGGCCGACGACCCAGCCGACGTCGGATCCGGTGAACATCGTCTCGCCCGGACCGATGTCGTACACGGCGCCCATCGACCAGTGCAGGGCGACCGCGTAGCCGCCGCAGTCACGCACCACACCCTTGGGCTTTCCGGTGGTTCCGGAGGTGTAGAGGATGTACAGGGGGTCGTTCGCGGAGACGGGAACGCACTCGGCCGGCGGTGCGGCGGCCACCAGGTCGGCCCAGTCGAGGTCGTCGGGTCCCAGGTCCGCCGGCGCCTGTGGCCGTTGCAGGACCACGCTCTTCTCGGGTTTGTGGGCGGCGAGTTCGAGCGCCTCGTCGAGGAGCGGCTTGTACGCGATGACACGCTTGCCCTCGATGCCGCAGGAGGCGGAGACGACCACCTTGGGAGCGGCGTCGTCGATGCGGAGGGCGAGCTCGCGCGGGGCGAACCCGCCGAAGACGACCGAGTGGACCGCGCCGATGCGCGCGCAGGCCAGCATCGCGACGGCGGCCTCCGGAACCATCGGCATGTAGATCACCACCCGGTCGCCCCGCTCCACGCCGAGCCGGGCGAGCGCCCCGGCGAATACCGCGACCTCGTCCCTCAGCCGGGCGTAGCTGTAGGTGCGCCGGGTGCCGGTGACGGGGGAGTCGTAGACGAGCGCGGGCTGGTCGCCCCGGCCGGCGTCGACGTGCCGGTCGAGCGCGTTGAAGCAGACGTTGAGCCGTCCGTCCGGGAACCAGCGGTAGAAGGGAGCACCCGAGGAGTCCAGGGCGCGTCGCGGAACGACGTCCCAGTCGATGCCCTCGGCGGCGTCGAGCCAGAAGGACTCGGGGTCTTCCGTGCTGGCGCGGAAGACATCCTCGTACATTCCCATCGCGGACTCCTCTTATCGCGTCGGGGTTCCTGCGCCGTGGCGTCGGACTGCGGCTGCGGCGTACGTACGGGCCGGGCGGGGCGGGGCGGACCACGCATACCGTATGTCGGCGGTCCGCGGTCTGCGACCGTGACCGACTCCTTCCGCAGGCGCGGCAGGTGCCCGCTCGGGGTGAGCCGGACGACGTGATGCGTGCCACTGTCGGGTCGTTCCGCGTCGGGCATGCGTGATCATGACCGGATGGACGCTCGTTTCCTCGGTATCGCCGAGCTCGCCGAACCCCCGTCCGTGGCGGTCGTGATCGACGTCATGCGTGCCTACACGGTGGCCGCCTGGGCCTTCGCGCGGGGTGCGGAGAAGATCGTTCTCGCCGAGTCGCCGGACGACGCCCTGGCGCTCAAGGCCCGCCACCCCGACTGGGTGGCGCTCAAGGACGGCCCGCCCGCGCCCGGCTTCGACGCCGTCAACTCACCGGCGTTGCTGCGGTCCGTCGACCTCGGCGGGCGGACCGTCGTGCAGAAGACCACGGCCGGGACGGTCGGCGCCCTCGCCGTCAAGGAGGCGTCGCTGGTGCTGTGCGCGGGCTTCGTGGTGGCGGAGGCGACGGCCCGGGTCCTGCGGTCGCGCGGCGGCGACGATGTCACGTTCGTGGTCACCGGCGAGGACGGCCGGGCCGACGAAGACCTGGCGTGCGCGCAGTACATCGCCCGGAGGGCGACGGAGCCAGCGACGGACGCGGCCGAGTTCCTTCGCCGGGCCGGCGCGTCGCGCGCCGCCACCGAGCTGAAGGAGGGCGTGCGCCGAGGAGCCCACCCCGACGATGTCGCCCTCTGTCTTGAACTCGACCGCTTCCCCTTCGCCATGGTGGCGACCCTGGAGGACGGACTCATGGTCCTCCGCCCTCATGGCGTGCCCTCATCTTGAGCGTGACGTGTTTGACGTCTCGTGAAAGCTGCGTTGCGTTCGAAACGCCGTCAATCGAGCGAGGAGTCGAATCCCTGCTCTATGGACGGAAACTGATGCGATGGCCTGGCAGGTGAGTGCAACGACGAGTTGCAATGGATGCTGGTGAGGGCCACGGGTGTCACCCGTTCGATGTAACAAGATCGGATCGGTGGGTGTAGGTGGGGATGTGTCGGGGGAAGACCGGAGTGGCGCCCGTGGAAGGGCACCGCGACGGTCCCACCCCGGACCGTCGCTGGACTGACCAGAAGGACGAGCATGGCCAGCGGCACCGTGAAGTGGTTCAACTCCGAGAAGGGCTTCGGCTTCATCGCCCAGGACGGCGGCGGACCGGACGTCTTCGCCCACTACTCCAACATCTCGGGCAACGGATACCGCGAGCTGACCGAGGGCGAGGCCGTGACGTTCGACATCACCCAGGGCCAGAAGGGTCCGCAGGCGGAGAACATCGTCCGGGGCTGAGCCCTCGGACCGCTCCGGCGAGCTTGTCTCCCCCTGACGGCGACCCGCTGTCGACGGCGCCCGCACCTCGTGCGGGCGCCGTCGGGGTGTCGTGACACCTGTGGCGACGGCGGTCGGCCGACGCCGGTGCGGAAGATCCTGTCGGATCCGTCGGGGTCGCCGCACCCCTCAGAAGGATCCGACGGTCCGTGCGGCGTAGAAGGCGCCGATCGCGGCGGCGAGCACGCCGAGCAGCAGCCGCAGGGCCCTCTCGGGCAGGCGGGGCTGGAGGCGGGCGCCGAGATAGCCGCCGACCAGTCCGCCGAGGCCGCACGCCAGGCCGAGCCACCAGTCGGGGGCGACGTCACCGGAGCTGGTCAGGGACAGCACCACGAACGCGGCCGCACCGACGAGGGAGGTCGCGAACGTGGCGGCGAGCGCGGCCGGCGCCACCCGGCTCATCGGCAGGCCGCGTGCGACCAGGATCGGCCCGAGCAGCGAGCCGCCGCCGATGCCGTAGATCCCGCCGAACACCCCCACCGCCACGGCCAGCGTGGTGAGCACGGCCGGGCGCGGTTCCGCCGGCGGAACGGCGGGGGCCGGGGTGCGTGCGGGGGCGAGCGTGCGGGCGCACAGCCAGAGTCCGAGGGGCAACAGGAGGAGCGCGACCAGCGACTGGAAGATCCCCGGGCCGGGGAGGGCGTAGACGCGGATCGCGGCACCGAGGACGACTCCCGGCAGGGTGCCGGCGATCAGGCGCCGGGTCAGAGGGCCGCGCAGCGTGCCGTCGCGGCGGTAGCGCCACAGGGCGCCGGGTCCGGCCACCACGTTGTACAGGAGGTTCGTGGGGGTGACCGCCGGGTTCGGTACGCCGAAGACGCTCAGATGCACCGGGAGGAGGAACACCGCCCCGGACACGCCGACCGGCGCGGTCACCACCGCGATCAGCAGCCCGGCGATCAGGCCCGCCCACACCGTCCAGTCCACCGGGCTCCCCGTTCCGCCGTCGCCGTCCGGACAGTACCGGCCCGGTCCGCAGGCCGGTCGGCCAGGGCCTCGGCGGCAACGTGATGTTCATACGTCGAGGGGCGTCGGTAGGCTCGTCGTATGGTCCAGAGCAACGCTGAAGACGTCGACGGATACCTGGACGAGGTGCCCGCCGCCCGGCAGGAGGCGCTGCGGCGGCTGCGGGAGCTGTGCCGGGAGGAGCTGGCCGGCTTCACGGAGTCGATGGCGTACGGCATGCCGGTCTACGAGCGGGACGGCAGCGCCGAGATCGCCTTCGCCAGCCAGAAGCGGTACATCTCCTTCTACCTCCTGCGCGGTGACGTCCGTGATGCCTTCGCGGAGCGGCTCGCGGCGCAGGACATGGGCAAGGGGTGTCTGCGGTTCAGGACGCCCGAGCGGATCGACTTCGCTCTGGTGCGTGACCTCCTGAAGGCCACTGCGCTCCGCCGCGGCACGATCTGCTGACTGCCCCCGCTCCGGCGGATGGCTGACCGTCAGCGCGTCGCCGGCGCCGCGTCGGTCACGCCGAGGCGGAGGTGCTCCACGTGGTGGAGCGCCTGGTCGAGAAGGCCCGCGACGTGGTCGTCGTGGAGGGCGTAGACGACGGAACGGCCCTCGCGGGTGCCGGTGACGAGGCCGAGGTTGCGCAGCAGGCGCAACTGGTGGGAGCAGGCGGACTGTTCCATGCCCACGGCCGCCGCCAGTTCGGTCGCCGCGCACGGTCCTTCGCGCAGACGGGCCAGGATCAGCAGGCGCGACGGGGTGGACAGCGCCTGGAGTGTGGTGGCGACCTGCTGGGCGTTCTCGGGGGTCAGACGGGTGCGCGGTGCCGCGCTGCTGTCCGGTGCGTTCACTCCGTGGCCCATGGGTGCCATCCTACGGAATGAACACATGAATGGATGTTCAAGTATTCCTGTACGGTGGCGGCGTACGACGCCTCCCGTGAAGGACTCCCTCTGTCATGGCCTCCACCCTGACCAAGCCCGCACGGCCCCCCGTCGGACCCCCGGCCGCACGCCGCACCCGCGTCCTGGCACTGCCGGAGGCCCGCTGGGCGCTGGCCGCCCTGGTGCTGTTCCTCATCGCGCTTCCCCTGGACCTGCTCGGTGCTCCGGCGTGGACGTGGGGGCCGCTCTTCGCCGCCACCTACCTCGCCGGCGGCTGGGAACCGGCATGGGAGGGACTGAAGGCTCTCAGGGACAAGACCCTGGACGTCGACCTGCTCATGGTGGTCGCCGCCCTCGGCGCCGCCGCCATCGGGCAGGTCCTCGACGGAGCGCTCCTGATCGTCATCTTCGCGACCTCGGGAGCGCTGGAGGCGGTCGCCACCGCCCGGACCGCCGACTCGGTGCGCGGGCTGCTCGACCTCGCCCCCGCCACCGCGACCCGGCTCCTCGACGACGGAGCCGAGGAGACGATCGCCACCGCCGACCTCGTGGTCGGGGACGTCGTCGTGATCCGCCCGGGGGAGCGGATCGGGGCCGACGGCCGGGTCCTCGAAGGAGCGAGCGAGGTCGACCAGGCCACCATCACGGGAGAGCCCCTACCGGTGGTCAAGGAGAACGGCGACGAGGTCTTCGCAGGCACCCTCAACGGCACCGGCGCGCTCCGCGTCGAGGTCGAGCGGGACGCCTCCGATTCGGTGATCGCCCGCATCGTACGGATGGTCGAGGAGGCCTCCGGGACCAAGGCCCCGACGCAGCTCTTCATCGAGAAGATCGAACAACGGTACTCGCTCGGCATGGTCGTGGCCACCCTCGCGGTGTTCTTCGTGCCGCTCGCGTTCGGCGCCGGGCCGACCGACGCCCTGCTGCGCGCGATGACCTTCATGATCGTCGCCTCGCCGTGCGCCGTGGTACTCGCCACCATGCCACCGCTGCTCTCCGCCCTCGCCAACGCCGGCCGGCACGGCGTCCTCGTGAAGTCCGCCGTCGTCATGGAGCGGCTCGGGCAGGTCGACGCCGTGGCCCTCGACAAGACGGGCACGCTGACCGAGGGGACCCCACGGGTCACGGCCGTCCGCCCCGTTCCCGGCGAGCGCGCCGTGGACGAGGGCCGGCTGCTCGCCCTGGCGGCGGCCGCCGAACATCCCAGCGAACACCCACTGGCCCGCGCGGTCGTCCTCGCCGCCCACGCCCGTGGCCATCGACTCCTGCCCGCCGAGGACTTCGGCTCCACCCCCGGTGTCGGCGTCACCGCCACCGTCGGCGGCGAGCGGGTCGAGGTCGGTGCCCCCGCCCGGCTCCTCCCCGGGGCCGAGGACGGCCGCACGGACGACGCGCCCCGCACCGCCCGCGCGGCCACCGTGGCCGCGGGCCTCGCGGCCGCACTGGAGGCGGACGGACACACCGCAGTCCTGGTCAAGGTCGACGGCGTGCCCGTCGGCGTCCTCGGCATCGCGGACCGGCTGCGCCCGGACGCCGCCGCCACCGTCGCCGCCCTCACCGGGCTGACCGGCTCCACGCCGACACTGCTCACCGGGGACAATCCGCGCGCCGCCGCCCGCCTCGCCGCCGACGTCGGCATCACCGACGTACGCGCCGGACTCCTGCCCCAGGACAAGGTCGCCGCCGTCCAGGAGCGTGAGAGGGCCGGACGCAAGGTCCTGGTGATCGGGGACGGCGTCAACGACGCGCCCGCGCTCGCCGCAGCCCACACCGGCATCGCAATGGGCCGCGCGGGCTCCGACCTCGCCCTGGAGACGGCGGACGCGGTGATCGTCCGCGACGAACTCGCCACCGTCCCCACGGTCGTCGCGCTCTCCCGCCGCGCCCGCGGTCTGGTCGCGCAGAACCTCGTCATCGCGGGAGTGTTCATCACCGGCCTGGTGCTCTGGGACCTCGTCGGCACCCTGCCGCTGCCCCTCGGTGTCCTCGGCCACGAGGGCTCCACGGTCCTGGTCGGCCTCAACGGCCTGCGCCTTCTCCGGGAGGCCGCCTGGCGGCGCGCGGCGGCGATCGCGGCTGCGGCGTCGACCGCCGGGACCGCGTCCGCGGAGACGGCGTCCACCGGGACCGGGTCCTGAGCGGTCGTACGCGCTCCACCTCCGCCCGTCAGGAGCGGCGGCCCGGTTCCTGACGTGACGTCACCAGGTGCGGCCGGCCTCCGTCAGGAGGTCCCGGACGCGGGTGACGTCGGAGTTGGCGGGGCGACCGGGGCGTTGGACGAGGTAAGCGGTGTTGATGGGCGGGTCGTCCGGGTGGTGCAGGGGCACGAGGGCGCCCGACGTCAGTTCGGCCTCGCAGAGGTAGCGGGGCAGGACCGTGAAGCCCGCGCCTGCGGTGACCGCCGCGAGGACGCCGCGCAGGTCGGGGACGGTGACGGCGGCGGTGCGGGAGAGCCGGCTGCCGAAGACGTGGCGCCAGTAGCGACGGGCTATCGGCAGGTCCTCGGCGTAGCTGATCAGCGGGACGGCGTGCAGGGCCGCCGGGCCCTCCCGCGCCGCCCGCTCGCCGACGAGATGGGCCCACGTGGGGGCGGCGACCAGCACGAACTCCTCGTCCATCAGCGGTACGGAGGTCAGCGCGCGCCCCCGCGGACGAAAGGTCGCGATCACCAAGTCATGGCGTCCGGCCCGGAGTTCGTCGAGGAGGGGTTCGGTGAGGCCCGGCGTGATCCGGAGCCTCACCCCTTCGGCCGCCAGGGGTGCCAGGGCCGGCAGGACGCGGGTGCAGAGCAGTTCGGCGGGGCCCGCCAGGTGGACGGGGGCGGCCCGCTCGTGGGGTTCGGTGTCATGGCCGGTCGCGGCGGCGAGCGCGTCGAGGGGAGCGGCGACGCGGGCCGCGAGGTCGTGGGCGACCGCGGTCGGGGCGACCCCGCGCGGCAGCCGTTCGAACAGCTCTCGGCCTGTCTGTCGCTCCAGGGAGCGGATCTGGGTCGTCACCGTGGGTTGAGAGAGGCCGAGGAGCCCCGCGGCCGCGGTGAACGAGCCGGAGCGGTAGACGGCCAGGAACGTACGCAGCAGATTCAGGTCCGCCGGTCCCGCGCTGCCGCCGGGAGGCGCCGTCGCGGTGCGGGGGACGCCCACCGGGCCATCAGGATCCGTATGCCTCACACGGGAAGCCTACTGGTATTCCTATGACGGGAACGCCCCGCACCCTCAGGGGGTGCGGGGCGTCCGGCCGCCGGGGCCGCTCGGGCCGCCGGGGCGTCGTATCAGCCCAGTTCCTTCAGGACCCGGTCCGCGAGCGGGGCGGCCGAGGCCGGGTTCTGGCCGGTGATGAGGTTGCGGTCGACGACGACCTTCGGCACCCACGGCTCGCCGACCTGGACGTCGATGCCGGCCTCGACCAGGCGGGTCTCCAGGAGCCACTTCGCCTTGTCGGCGAAACCGGACTGGGTCTCCTCGTCGTTGGTGAACGCGGCGACCTTGTAGCCGGCGAAGGCGTTGGTGCCGTCGTCCTTCGTGGCGGCGAGCAGCGCGGCCGGGCCGTGGCAGACGACGGCCAGCGGCTTGCCGGAATCCAGGGCGTCGATCAGCAGCCGGCCCGAGACCGCGTCGACCGCGAGGTCCTCCATGGGGCCGTGGCCGCCCGGGTAGAAGACGGCCGCGTAGTCGGCCAGGTCCACGTCCTCGAGGCGGAGCGGGTGCCGGAGCTCGGTGAGCGAGTCGACGGCGGCGGCGACCTTGTCCGCACCCTCCTGGCCGCCGTTGAACTCAGGCGCGAGGCTGCTCTTGTCGACGGTCGGGACGACACCGCCGGGGGTGGCGACGACGACCTCGTACCCGGCGGCCGTGAACGCCTCGTACGGCGCGGCCGCCTCCTCGGCCCAGAAGCCGGTCGGGTGCTTCGTACCGTCGGCCAGGGTCCAGAAGTCGGTGCCGGTCAACACGAAAAGGATCTTGGGCATGAGGGTTCTCCCGGGAGGTGCGGGCCTGGTTCCGGCCCGAAGGGCGGTGATCGCCCACCCGGCGCCCCGGTGCGGGGACCGTCGGTGTGGCGATGTCCTCGAACGTAGCCCCGTCCCGGAGACCTTTCCAATGCGGAATCCAATGGCTGCCATGGGAACTCCGATGGGTCCACGGGAATACGCCCATGCCCCTGGCCTGCGGAAAGGCTCAGACGTTCACCGGCTCGGCCTCCGCGGCGCGTGCCGCGGAAGGTACGCCGACAGCCGAGCGGAGTGACCCCGATGGCGGCACGCAGGTGCCGGCGCAGTGAGGTCCCCGTGGCGAGGCCGACCTCCGTCGCGATGCCGTCCACGGGCAGATCGGTCGGCTCGAGCAGGCGCCGGGCCGGGCGTCGGTCGTGGGGCCGGCGGGGCCGCAGGAGCGCGCGCACGTCAGTGGGGCGTATGCATGCGGCCTCCGCGCGTCAGGGGCGCGTCAGGGCGGACCAGGGCCAGGTGATCACCGGGCATAGCGTCGAAGACACCCCGGCGCGACCGTGCCGGGGACCGTGTTCCGCTTCTCGGGAGGAACCCATGGCACACGCCCTGTACGGAGACGACCCGGAGCCTGGGGAACCGTTCCCGGCCGGACGCCTCTGCGTGCCCGTCCGGCCGGGAGGCTGCGGCTTCGTGACCCGTCTGTTCCGCACGCCGGTCGGCGGCAGGACCGCCGTCGCGTTCACCGACCCGGCGCGGCTGAGGGCCGTTCTGGGCGCCGACCAGCCCTGGATCCCGCTGTCGGAACCGGCGCTGCGGGCACTGACGGAGCCGCTGGACGTCCGCGAGCTGAGGATCGATCCGGTGCTGACGGCTCCGCGGCCCGCCACCGCCTCCGTACCCCTGCCCGAGCCGCTGCGGCGGCCTCTGACCGCGCTCGCGAGCTGACGGGAGACCCGGAGATGACCACGCTCGACACCCGGCCCGCCTCCGGCCCCGGAACCACCCCCGACTCGCTCTCCGTCTGGCCCGCGTCCACCTCCGAGCAGCCCCACGGCGGCCTCCTCGTCGGCGGCGTGGCCCTCGCCGAGATCGCCGAGAGCCACGGCACGCCCGTGTACGTCCTGGACGAGAACGAGGTACGCGAACGCTGCCGCACCTACCGCAGCGCCTTCCCGGACGCCGACATCCACTACGCGGCCAAGGCCTTTCTGTGCCGCGCCCTCGCCCGCTGGGTGGAGGAGGAGGGACTCGGCCTGGACGTGTGCTCCGCCGGTGAGCTGGAGCTCGCCGTCACCACCGGCTTCCCGGCCGACCGGATCCTGTTCCACGGCAACGCCAAGTCGCCGCAGGACCTCGGCACCGCACTGCGCCTCGGCGTGGGCCGGATCGTCATCGACACCCCCGCCGAGATCGCGCGCATCGCCGCCGCGGTCGGGCCCGGGGGACGTCAGAGGGTCATGGTCCGTGTCACGCCCGGGATCAGCGCGGGCGGCCACGAGAAGATCCGCACGGGCTCCGACGACCAGAAGTTCGGGCTCTCCCTCCGGGACGGCCACGCCCAGCACGCGATCGCCCGCATACTCGACCAGCCGCAGCTCGAACTCACCGGAATCCACTGCCACCTGGGTTCACAGATCACGGACGTCAAGCCGTATCTCGTGGCCGTGCGGCGCCTCGTCGGCCTCATGGCCAGGGTGCGTGACACCCATGGGTTCGCCCTGTCGGAGCTCGACCTCGGCGGCGGCCACGGCATCGCGTACCGCCCCGGCGAGCCCGCCCTCGACGTCACCGCGCTGGCCCGCAGGGTCCGCGCCGAACTGGCCGACAGCTGCGCGGCCGCCGGCCTCCGCGTCCCGCGCCTCGTCGTCGAACCGGGCCGCGCGGTCTCCGGACCGGCCGGAGTCGCCGTCTACCGGGTCCTCGCGGTCAAGCGCACACCCGGACGGACTTTCGTGGCGGTGGACGGCGGGATGAGCGACAACCCGCGACCCGCGCTGTACGGGGTGCGCTACGCCCCGCGCCTGATCGGCCGTCACTCGCCGGCCGACAGCGAGAGCGTGACGGTCGTCGGCCGCCACTGCGAGGCCGGCGACCTCCTGGCCGAGGACGTGTCGCTGCCCGCGGACACGCACCCGGGCGACCTCCTCGCGGTACCGGTGGCCGGCGCGTACCACCTCTCGATGGCCTCCTCGTACAACCTCGTGGGCCGCCCGCCGGTGGTTGCCGTGCGCGACGGCCACGCGCGACTCCTGGTGCGCAGGGAGACGCTGGAGGACCTCAGGGCCCGGGACGTCGGTCTGTAGCCCGCGCGGGGTGTCGTGGGCCGGCCGTCGGGGGACGGCCGGCCCACAGGCGTCGGCGACGCCCGGCCTCCGTGCGAAGCACGGCGCACCCGACGACGCGGGTGCCCGCCCGGCTCGAAACCGGACGGGACGGGACGGTGGTTCTCCTTCACGAGCTCTGATACGTCCATGGCCGACGTCGGCGTACGGCGGACGCGACCGGTGCCGATGGAGCTACTCACTGGTACGGTCCCTGACCAACCGGCGCTCCACGTGGGGCCGCCGGGTCGGGAGGGGTGCGGAGTGACGGTGGAACGAGTGGGTGCGGTCGGGGTGCTGCCCGAGGGGCTCGCGCAGGCGATACGGGGGACGGCCGAGGACATCGCCACGGTGCTGCGCGCCGCGCCCGGCAAGGCCGGCGCCGGACTGCCCGTGCCCCGGTCCACCTGGACCCTGGGCGAGGCCGCCGCCCACCTGGCGCAGGCCAACGCCCTCATGGCCGACCTGGCCGCCGGACACGACCGCCCCTACGGCGACGGCACCCCCGGGAGCCTCGCCGCCGCCAACGAACGCGCGCTCGCCGGATTCGGGGAGCGGGCACCCGGTCCACTCGCCGAGATGATCACCGCCCAGGCCGAGGCCTTCCTCGCCTCCGTGGAGGACCGCGACCCGGAGGATCTCCTCTCCACCCCGCTCGGCGCCATGCGCCCGGCCGTCCTCGGCTCGTACCTGCTGACGCACATGCTCGGTCACGGCTACGACCTGGCCCGGGCCGTCGGCCGCCCCCACATGCTGGACGCGCGGCGGGTCGACCTCACGCTGCCGTTCATGATCGAGGCGATGCCCCGGGTCACCGACCCGGCCGCCGTCGACGGCCTGACGGCCCGCTTCGCGGTACGGCTCCGGAGTGGTCCGAGCTTCGGCGTCCTCGTCACGGACGGCGCCGTGGAGACCACCCACGAGCCGCCCGCCCGCCCGGACTGCACCATCCTCACCGAGCCGGTCGCCTTCCTCCTCCTCGGCCTGGGCCGGATCGACCCCTGGCCCGTGATCGCCTGCGGCAAGGCCCTCGGATGGGGCCGGAAGCCCTGGCTGGCCCCGCGCTTCCCCCGCCTCTTCCGGGCGCCGTAGGGCGTCCGGGGTGCCGCCTGCGAGTCCGGAGTAGGGCCAGGCCCAGGAACCGAGCAGCGTACGCCGCGGACCTCCGGGTCCCTCGACGGCCCGTGTACGGCGGTCCTCGCCGCCCCCGTACCCGCGGCTGACCGGCCACCGAGCGTGCGGAGGCGTTCAGGATCCGTGACCGCCCCCGTCGCGGCGTGCCGCGCGGCGCGCGCCGATGGATCCTGGAGGTATCGGAAGGGGCCGCGCCTCGGTCGCGCGAGGCCGGCTGTGCGAGGAGGCAGATCATGAGCCGCACTCTGGAGTGGACCGTCGGCGTGGAGCTGGTCGAGGACGACGGCAGGACCAAGGCCGAGGCCCGGCTCCTGACCGGCAACTCGACCCTCACGGGTCACGGTTCCGCCCGCTGCAACCCGTCGGACGTCGACGTTCCGGCGATCGGTGACGAGCTCGCGGCGAGCCGGGCGATGAAGGACCTGGCCGGCAAGCTCATGCGCGAGGCCAACCGGGAGATGGAGGCGGTGGGCGCCGGGACCGTACCCCAGCGCACCGGACCCGGATACGGCTGGCCGGAGGCGGTCTCCTGACCGGCCCGCGGGCGTCTGCGGGGTGAGGACCCGGCGGCACGCGAGCGAAGCGCCGGGCCCGGGGGTGTAACTGCGCCCTGACAGGCCTGGCGCCGGGCTCCCGCGGTTCTCCTCCCGGGCCGGGCTCTCGCCGTTCTCCCGCGCCGGGCCCGTCTTCCGCGCCGGGCTCGTCTCCCGGGCCGGGATCGCGCGGGCTCGTCTCCCCAGGCCGGACTCGCGCGGGCCGGTCTCCCCAGGCCGGGGCGTCTCGCGCCCCCGTGCGCCGGGCGGTCGAGGGCTCGTCCCCCCGGGCCGGGCCCTCGACCGCCCCTACGCCGACCGGTCCTCCCCGCCCTCGGCGCCGCCCTGGTCCTCGTACGTCAGCCGGTCCTCGACCTCCACCACTCCGTCCACCGTCTCGCACAGCCGGACGAGGATCGGGCCGATCCCCGCGCGGTCGAGTGTGCCGCTCAGCGTCACCCGGCCCTCGTCGACGTCGATGTGGACGGCGGAGGGGGAGAGGCGGAGGATGCGGACGACCACGTCCTCGCGGATCTCCTCCTGGATCGACCGGTCCCTCCGCAGGAACAGCTGGAGCAGGTCGCTCCGGCTCAGCACCCCGATGAGCTTCCCGTCCGCGTCGACGACCGGCAGTCGCTTCACCCGGTGCCGTTCCATGAGGCGGGCCGCCTCGACGGCCGTCCAGGAGGGCCTGGCCGTCACGACGGGGCTCGACATCATGGCCTCCGCGGTGCTCGGCCCGTCCTTCGCGGTGTGCCGTCGCAGGAGGTCGGCCTCGGAGACCACGCCCACGGGCCGGTTCTCGTCGTCGACCACCGGGACGGCGGTGATGCCGTACTCGTCGAGGAGCCGCGCGATCTCCTTGAACGACGTCCCTGGCTGTACCGCGACCGCGGTCGGCGTCATCAGGTCGGCGACACTGCGGTGCCTCATCGTCCGTTCCGTCCCTTCTGGGTTCCGGAGTCCATGATCTCCTACCGGGCGCCGGAGCGGGACGAGGGGGCGACAGGGACTTGCGAGGCCTGTCATGTACATGGTTACTTCGGGTAAGTCACGCCTGAAGTCACGCCTGAAGTCACGCCTGAAGTCACGCCTGAAGTCACGCCTGAAGTCATGCCTGAAGTCACGCCGCACGTCACGTCTTGATCCACGCCTGAAGTCATGTCCGCAGTCACCCCCGACGTCAGCCCATCGAGCCGGAAGAAGGACCCCCGCATGCCCTCTCCCCGTACGTCGTCCACCCGCCCCCGACGCCTCGCTGCCGCCCTCGCCGTGGCCGTCGCCCTCGTCGCCACGGCCGGCGGCACCGGTTCGGCCGTCCCCGGACCGGGCGCCACCGAGGCGCCGGCGTCCGCCGGACTCCGCGAGGCGATGTTCGTCGGCAACAACTGGGACGGAACGGCCGACGTCATCGCCGCCCGGGGCGACTTCCACCGCATCGGCCGCGTGAACGTCATCCCCGACAAGGAGGAACGCCTCCGCGAGATCTATCTGAACCCCATCAAGCTCGCGTTCTTCCTCGGAGTCCGCAGCGGCCCGGGGGAGGGGCACGACCAGTTCGTCGACGACATGTACGCGACCCCCGACGGCTCGTCCATGGTCGTCTCCCGGCCGAGCTTCGCCGACGTCGTCTCCCTCGACCTGCGCACCGGCCGGATCAACTGGCGTTTTCCCGTGGCCGGTTACCGCGCCGATCACATGGCCGTCTCGCCCGACGGCGCCCGGGTCGCGGTCTCCGCTTCCACCGCCAACACCGTGCACGTCCTCGACATCGGCACCGGGCGCGAGATCGGCTCCTTCAAGACGGGCGACAAGCCCCACGAGAACGTCTTCACCTCCGACGGGCTCCTGTGGAACATGTCCATCGGTGAGGTCACCACCGCCCTCGACGCCCCATGGCTCGACTGGACCAAGGGCGACCGTCGCATCACGGTCGTCGACGCCACGACCTTCAGGACCGTCCGCGTCATCGACATGCGCGAGCGGCTCGACGCCTTCGGCCGCGGCGACCTCTCCGACGCCGTCCGGCCCGTCGCCTTCACCCCGGACGAGAAGAAGCTCTACCTCCAGGTCTCTTTCTACAACGGCCTCCTGGAGTACGACATCACCACCGACCGCATCACCCGGGCCAAGGTCCTCCCCGGCAACCCGAAGACCGACCCCGACCGCACGACCTGGGTCAACGACTCGCGCCACCACGGCCTTTCGATGAGTCCCGACGGCAGCAAGCTCTGCGTCGCGGGAACGATGGACGACTACGCCACCGTGGTAGACCGGGCCACCCTCCAGGAGGGCCCGCTGGTCGAGGCGTCCAAGCCGTACTGGGCGACCGTGAGCGGCGACGGACGGTCCTGCGTCATCTCCGAGAGCGGCACCGACCGGGTGACCGCGATCGACTTCGCCACCGGCCGACGTGTGGCCTCCGTGGACGTCGGCGACCACCCGCAGCGCGTGCGGCTCGCCCGCATCCCTGCCGACTGGACGGGCTCCGACGGGAGTCGATGACCGCCGGTGGGGGCCGGCCGGACCACGAGGTGATCCGGCCGGCCCCCACGCGCCATGCTCAGGCTCTGTGCACCGCGACCTCGTAGAGCGAATAGCCCCACTGGGTCGCCCGCCGCTCGCCGTGGATCCGAACGTAACGGGCCGACGTCGACGGGAACTCCGCCGTGTCGTACCCGCCGTCGCCGGAGTCCGTGGACCACACCGTCCGCCAGTCCGTGCCGTTCTCCGACACGTCGATCCGGTACTGGCGCGCGTACGCTCGCTCCCAGTCCAGGGTGACCCTGCCCACCCTGCGGACCGCCCCGAGGTCGACGCCCATCCACTGGTCGTCCGACCAGTCGCTGGCCCAGCGCGAGCCGGTGTCGCCGTCGAGGGCGCGGCCCGGTGCGTAGCTGACGAACGGGTTCCACTCCGAGGAGCTCGCCGAACCCGGCGCGCCCTTCGCGAGGTTGACACCCGGCTCGTGGTTCTCGGTCGCCTTCCACGTGGTCAGGTACGACTCCGCGCCGGCCGCCAGCTCGTCGACGACCCCCTGGCCGCCGCTGAGCCGGATCTGCTCGACCCAGTCCGGCACCAGGCCGTTGTGCGCCGCGCCGTCGGTGTTGAGGTCCCAGGTGCGGTCGCCCGTCACCTGACGCTCGATCACCGAGCCGCCGTCGAAGCTGCGGAAGGGGTACTTCACCGCGTTCGGCGCCCCGCTGCCCACCGGGGCGGGCCAGCCGCCGACACCGTTCATGTCGGTGCCGTAGCCGAGACCGACCTTGTACTTCGCGCGCAGCGCGGCCTTCTGGCCGGCCTCGCCGACGAAGCCCTCCGCGCCGTGCATGTACTGGGCGACGAAACCGCCCAGCTTGTAGAGGCGCTCCGTCCAGTCCAGGTCCATCCAGCTGTGGCTGGACAGGACGCCCGGGTACTCCTCGGACTCCAGGATGTCGAGTGCCCGCCCGGCGGCCTTGACGCTCATGTGGTCGAGCTCCAGCATCATGCCGCGGTCGATCATGCCCCGCAGGGCGTGCTCGCCGAGCCGGGTCAGACCACGCGTGTTGCACTTCGCGTCGGAGGCGTACGAGGGGGTGCTCACGCCCGGCGGCAGCTTGGACGCCATCACCGGGGCGGCCGCGAGCCCGATCGGGTTGTCGTGCTGGGGGCCGGCGCACTTCTCCGTCGCCCAGAAGGTGCCCGTCGACAGGAACTGGCCGATGTTGACCGCAGTACCGATGGTGCCCGAGTCGAAGCGGACACCGCACAGCGCGTTGTCGAACTTGTGGCACAGGAACATGCTGCGGACCCCGAGCCCGTACAGCTCGTCGAGACCGCGGTCGATGTCCTCCTTGCTGCACTGCGCGACATCGAGGATCTGCTTGCAGCCGAACGGCTCCGAGGTCTCGACGCCCAGGACGACCGCGAGCTTGCCCTGCTCGATCACCGAGCGCGCCTGCGCCGCGGAGGTGACGATCCGGAACCAGCCCTTGCCGGGCCCGCCGTACATCCCGTCGACGTAGTCCTGGAGTTCGTACGTCTTGCGGGCCTGGAGGCGGATCGACGTCATCTCGTCGCAGCTCCGGTCACGGGGCAGGATCGAGCAGATGAGGCCGTTCGTCACCAGGTCGTTGACGAGCACGCGCTGCCCGCCGCGCCAGGCGCGCTCCACCCACGCGTAGTAGTTCTGCTGGTGCGTCAGGGAGTTGTGGGCGGGCCAGTCCTTGAACGTGGGCCAGCCGACCGGGTCGTGATGGCCGTCGGCTCCGCCGGTGATGTTCTCGAACAGTGCGCCCGAACCGTCGGGATAGTGCTCGGGACAGTCCTTGAGGGCCTCGGCGGCACCCGCCGTGGAGAACGTCTGGCCGCAGATGAGCCGGCCGCCGAAGCCCTCGTTGGACATCAGGTGGTTGTGCGCGTCGACGAAGCCGCGCACCTTCCCCTGTGCGTCCGTTCCCGCGAACGGCGCGCCCGTGACATTGATCTGCGAGTCGGCGGCGGGCCGGGTGGTGGGCTCCCACCACGAACCGCCGGCGGCGGCAGCGGGAACGGGACCGGAGCCGAAGAGGACGGCGGCCAGGGCGAGGAACAGCGCGAGGAGGGCGGATCTGCCGCCGGTCCGGCGCGAAAGGGGTCGGGTCATGGTCAGCGATGCCTCCGGACGGTGGGGGAGTACCGGGCGCCCCGAGGATCGCGGTGTTGGCGGAGTGAGTCAATAGTCCGGGACAGATGACCTGTTGATGGTCATGAGGCTTCCCCCGAAGTGAAGGGGCGAGTCCTCATCCGTCGATGAGGACCACAAGTTGATCGGCCGTCAGATCGAGCAGGGTCGCCGCCGTCTTCTCGTCCCCGACCACCAGGAACTGGAGAGTGAGACCGTCGATCGCCGCCGCCAGGTATCGGGCGATCGTCTCCACCGGCACCCGCGGCTCCATGCCCCGCATCGCGCGCACCTGCTCGACGAGCGCGACCGCCGACACCACGTACTGCTCGTACTGGGCGCGCGCCAGATGCTCGAACCCCGGCTCCCGCAGGGCGTACTGGGTGAGGTCGTACGTCAGCATGTGCTCACCGGGGCGGGCCGTGACATGGTCCCAGTACGACTGGAGCGCGCCCCGTACGGTCTCGCGCAGGGTGGCACCCGGCTCGACAGCCGACATCACGCGCGCCACGTAGTTGCTGTTGATCGTCTCGATCGCGGCTTCGAGGAGGGCCTGCTTGGACTCGAAGCAGTAGTGGAAGACGCTCAGCGAGACGCCCGCCTCGGCGCAGATCGACCGGGTGGTGGTCCGGGCGACCCCGTCCCTGGTCATCGCCCTGATCGCCGCGTCGACCAGCTGTCTGCGTCGTTCGGCCGACGGCATCCGCCCCATGGTTCCTCCTCGCGTCCGGCGCCAGGGTAACCGCAGGTCCCCCGGGCGCCTACGGAACGTCCACCGCGCCGGCCCGCGGCCACGCGTCACGCTCCGCGAGCCGCAGCACCAACGCCGCGATGTTCCAGGCGTCGTCCTCGCCCCGGTGATGACGCCCCTCCAGCGGCAGCCCCGCGACCTCCAGGGCGCGCGCCATGCCCGGGCGCTTGCGCAGGCCGTACGCCTCGGTGAACACGGCCTTCGCGTTGGTGTGGTGGCGCCCGAAGGGATACGGGGTGCCGGTGACCCGGCACTGGTGGGTGAACTGCTTGCGGTCGTAGTCGCCCCAGCTCGCCCAGGGCCGCAGACCCGCCTCGTACGTGGTCGCGAGCAGCCGGCAGGCGGCGGCGAAGTCCAGACCGGTGTCGACCTCCGCCTGGGTGAGCCCGGTCAGTTCGGTGCAGAACGCGCTGACCTTCGAGCGGGCCGGCCGCACCAGGATCCGGTGCCGCGAGACCCGCTCACCCGCGCCCGGATCGACCACCGTCAGCCCGATCTCGATGATCTCGCTGACGGCGCCGGGCGGACGTTCGCCCTCCCAGCAGGTCGCCTCGACGTCGACGACGTTGACCAATCCCCCGTGATACATGGCGAGAAGCCTAATCGGTACCCCTGCTAGGGTGCGCCGATGTCGTCGATCAAGGAGTTCCAGGTCACCTTCGACTGCGCGGATCCCGAGCGCGTGGCCCGCTTCTGGTGCGAGGTGCTGGGGTACGTCGTACCGCCGCCGCCCAAGGGATTCGCCACCTGGGAGGACTACCACCGCTCGCAGCCGGCCGAGGAGCGCGGAGCGTGGTTCGCGTGCACCGATCCCTCGGGCGCGGGTCCGCGCCTGTACTTCCAGCGCGTACCCGAGGGCAAGGTCGTCAAGAACCGGGTGCACCTCGACGTCCGGGTCGCCACCGGGCTCGTGGGTGAGGAGCGTCTGGCCGCGCTCGAGGCCGAGTGCACACGACTGTCGGCGCTGGGCGCGGTACGCGAGCGCCTGCTGTACGACGGGCACGACGCGTGCATCGGGATGCGGGACATCGAGGGCAACGAGTTCTGTCTCGACTGACCGCTCGCCCCCACGGCGGGCACCACTGCCGGTGACTCAGTCCCGCTCCAGCTCCAGTACATCGCGCAGGGCCGCCACCGCGTGGGCCCGGTGCCGGTCGAGCCGGCGGACGGTTTCCGCCGTTTGCGGGTTTTCTGGGCGCGACTGTGCAACCTTCTCCCCATCGTGCGTGTCGGAGATGGTTGAGAACTGAACATGGCGAACGCTCGCGCGCGGTTTCCTGCGATTCGGCTCAGGAGCCGGTCTCGCCCGTGCCTGAGGTCCAAGGTCACCCATCCGTCACGTGAGGGCGGCGAGTGGTCCGCCCCTGGTATAGAGCACTGACGTGTTGGCAATGTAAACAGAGCGATATTCGGGTGAGGGGTGCCGTGAGCGTGTACAGTGTTCTCGTCGGATCGGCTCCGTCGGCGACGACGGAGCCCCGGTAGGTGCTAAGGGGAGGCGCACGCTCTGGACCAGAGGGTGCGCGGGGAGCGTGCGAGGGAGTGGCCATGGACCTGGAGACGGTCGAGGGGCGGTTCAGGCTCATCCCCGCCGCATGCGACCGCAGCGCGGCGGCCGGCGTCATTCTCACCACCCCCCCTGTGGACGGCGAGAAGTACACCTCCACCCTCACCCCTCTCCCGAGTCACCGTCCCCGCCAATCGGCAGTCTGACGCCCGCCACGCCTAGGCGGCCCGGACCGGAGGGGAGCCACGGTCCGGGCCGCGACCCGAAAGGGGTCGACCATGGACGACGAGATCCAGCTGTTCAGGGACGGTGACGGCCTGGCCGTCATCGGAGACCCGGCTGCGGTCGAACGCTTTCTTGTCTCCGAGGGGCTGCCGGCGAGGGGGCACGGAACACGGCGGCTCGGGGCCGCCCTTGGCGATGCGGCCGGGCTCGTGCAGGCCGGTTCCGACATCGCCGCCGGCTCGGGTCGCTGGGTGAAGCTGACCAAGGAGTCCGCGCAGCGGATCGACAGGATCGGGCTGCGGAAGAGTGCCAGGACCGGTCTCGAAACAGGAGTGCTCAAGGGGCCCAAGGGGCAGGTGAAGGGATTCGTCGAGTTCGCGAAGGGGTCGGGACCGCTCAAGGGCAACCCGGCCCAGATGGCCAACATCGCAACGGTCATGGCGCAGCTGGCGATGCAGCAGGCCATGGACGAGATCGCCGACTACCTCGCCGCGATCGACGAGAAGGTCGACGACGTGCTCCGCGCCCAGAAGGACCAGGCGCTGGCCCGGATGATCGGGGTGGACCTCGTGCTCAAGGATGCCGTCACCGTCCGGGAGCAGGTGGGCCGTGTTTCCGAGGTCACGTGGTCCAAGGTGCAGCACACATCCACGACCATCGCCGACACTCAGGCGTACGCGCTGCGTCAACTCGACGCGCTCGCGGAGAAGTCGGAGACCAAGAGCAAGGTCGGTGAACTGGCCAAGGCGTCCAAGGGGATCGAGTCCAGGGCGCGGGAGTGGCTCGCCGTTCTGGCGCACTGCTTCCAGCTCCAGGACGCCTTCGCCGTACTCGAACTCGACCGGGTGCGGGAGACGCATCCGCACGAGCTGGACGCGCACCGTCTCGGACTTCGGGCCGCCCGGAAGAACCGGATGGATCTCATCTCGGAGAGTACCGAGCGTCTGGTGGCCAGGATGCACACGGCCGCCGGCACGGCCAACGCGAAGGTGCTGTTGCACCCGACCACGTCCCGTGAGGTGGTGCACGCGCGCAACAACGTCGAGGTCGCCGTCGTCGACTTCCACGGACGGCTCGGGATCGAGCGCGATCAGGAGTCGTTGGAGGCGCGACGCTGGAAGGACGCGGCCGTGGAAGTGAGGGACAAGGCGTTGGAGAAGGGCGCGGAGAACGTCGACGCCGCCCGGCGCCTCGGCACCGAGACCCTCGGCCGGGCCAGATCGGCGACAGGCAGGCTCTCCAGCGGGATCGCCGAGCGAACGCTCCGTCGGCGTGGGGGCGACGAGGAAGGATGAGAGTGCAGGGACACCCGGTTACAGGGGCTCCTCGTGCACCCGACAAGCGAGCCTGACGCACCTCCACAGGCTTCACGTGAGCCGCTTCGGCCCTGTCGGCGGCCACCTCGTCCGAGCTCCGATTGCTCCACCTGAACCCTCGATCGCGATGAGCCCCGGAACCGCCCGCCCGACCTGGACGGGCCGGCACCTCAGGAGTCCTCTGCATGATCCCGCCCAAGCCCACCGACGAGCCCGTGCTTCCCGCCGCTCCCGTTCCCGCGCCCGCCGGCCCCAGGCCGTCCCGCCGCGCCGCCGTGCTGGCGGTCGTCTGGACGGTGCTCGTCGCCGGGGTCTCCTCCGGAATCACCGTCGCCGTCGTCGGCAACAGTGACGGCGTCACCGCGGCGCCGGTGGTCAGGCCGTCGATATGGCAGGACACACGTACCTATCCCGCCGATCCCCCGCAAGGGCCGGAAGCAGAGCCCGTCCCGTCTCCCACGGTCAAGGGCTACGCCATCGGGGAGAAGGCCAAGAGCAGCGGCGCGACCGTCGTCGTCAAGAAGGTCCGCGAGTCCGCGACAGTGACACTCGACGACTTCGAGACAGACAAGATCCTCAAGGCCGGTGTCGGGGCGAAGTTCGCGATCGTGGAGACGACTGTCTACAACGACGGTACCGAGCCCTTTGATCCCGTCTGCGGAGGCGGCATCTCGCAGGGTCTCATCGACGCCGAGGGTCGGACATTCGACCTCATCAGTGACGCGTATCTGGTCAAGGCCAACCAGAAGGCCGATGCCTGCGGCGAAGCCATGCAACCCGGGTTCAAGCGTGACGCCGTCTTCGTCTACAAGATCCCTGCCGACGTGCGCCCGGCCGGGTGGACGTTCTCCGGCTCCCGGGGCATGGACGAGGATGATCTGGCCGTGGTGAACCTTGCGGATTCCAGCATGAGTTGACGGCTCATCCGGCCCATGGCCGTCCCGTGGACCGTCTCCCGCCGGACCCACCGCGAACATCCCGCCCCACCTATTCGTCACTACCGACTGCTCGGAGCCGTGCCATGACGCCGTACGCCGACGAGGAAGACACCCGCAAAGTCCAGACCGCCGTCATCGGGCGGGCAGGATCCGACATGCCTGTCTTCCTGCCCTTCGAGCCCGACGAGTTCGACACGTTCATGCGGGGCCGTTCCCGCGAGGACTTCTACTGCGGAATTCTCCTGGGTGGTTGCGGCAAGAAGCTGACGGCCAGGCGGTACACGCAGAAGAAGTGCCACTTCGCGCACCGCCCGCCCGTCCACTGCCGACGTACTGCGAACGGCGAGTCCAGCGCCGACCACCTCTACATCGGCAAGGCGATCCTGGACTGGCTGGGTCGCCACTGCGGCCACCCGGGAGCGACCGTCGCCTATCCCGACCAGGGCGCCGGTCCCGGCGGGGCCATCGAGATCCGGTTCGGAGGTGGCTCCCGGCTCATCCGCGTTCAGATGGGCCGGCTTCCGCTCCGTACGTGGGAATCCGACCGCGACCGCCTCGCCCGGAAGCATCCGCGCGGCGCTCACTGGTCCTACGGCCCCGACAGCGGCCTCGCTCACAACGAGGTCGACGAACACGGCCACGCCATCCGGTTCTCCTGCCGCACGGAGGGCGGCACGCGGAAGGTGTACGTCGGGACGCAGCTCCCCGGCCACGCGGTGGAGTGGACGACGCTCCCCGAATGCCGCCTGACGGAGGACGGCATCATCACGCCCACTCTCGCTGCCAGGAGATCGGTGCCTGCACCTGAGGCTCCCGCCCTGGTGGCCTTCCCGCTCCAGGCCGGAGCCGTCGCGTTCACCGGGGCGGTCGAGCTAGCCGCTCACCAGGCCGACGGCACGCGCCTCTACGAGGCGGACGTCCAGCCCGAAGGCTCGCCCGTCACCCGCGCCCGGATCACCCTGCCTCACCAGGCCCCCGTGCCGCCGGCCCACTTGATCCACACACTCACCGGCATCGCGCACCTGATCCCACTGGCGGACAGTCACTGGCTCATACGCGCCGAGGCCGCGGTCGCGCTCCCGCACAGGACGGACCCCCGCTGGCCGGACCTTCGCCCGCCCGCCCCGCCGAGGCTCGTCATGGGCGAAGAGGAAATGGTCGCGCTCTTCCGAGAGAAGCTGGAGCCGATCCATCGCTCGCGTGGGCTCATCAACTGGGAGACCCTGATACGTCACGCGGACGCCAAGTCCGGTGACTTCACCTCGACCGACCGCGCCCGCATCCTGGCTGCGGTCGACTCGCCGCACACCCCCGGAGCGCCGTTGCTCTCCGCCGTCGTGAAGCCGGCACACGCGGCACCGGGTCCCGCGCCCTTCTTCGCCGACATCCTCGCCCGACTCGGCCTGGGTACCGGTCACACCGACTCCGAGGTGCACCGCATCTGGAAGCAGTCGATTCAGCCTCGGGCCCAGAACCCGGATGTGGCGAGTCCGCGCGCGGAGTCCGAACGGCATCTGAACGATGAGGAGTTGGTGAGTGCACTCCGTCAGGGGCTGATGGGTGTGGCCAAGGCCGGCGGTCGGATCAGATGGGCCACACTCCTGGAACGGCAGGGCATCGACGCGACATCGGTGTCCTTCGACGCTCAAGTCCGCATGCTCGCCGCCGTGGACGAGCCGTTCAAGCCAGGCGGTGCGATGCTGTCAGCGCTCGTCAAGGCGAAGGGTACGGATGGGCCCGCTCCGTCCTTCGAGAAGGTACTGACCGCGTTGGGTTGGCGACCGAGCAGGAGGACGCCCACGGTGGCCGCCGCGTGGCGCATCGGTCGGGACCGCGCGTACGAGTCGGCCGGTCGCTCCCCAGACCGCATCGCCGAGCGGAGCAAGACCGCGCGGGTGCTGGACGGCATGGGCGTGATCAGCAGAAGGGCCGTGGGACCTGTACGGCAGGCTCTCGTCGATGCCGCACGCCGCCAGGTCTGCGTAGGCTGGCACACTCTTGCTGCAGCGGCCGGTACGGAGCCGGGAGAACTCTCCCCGGAGGCGCGGAGAGCCATCCTGACGGCTGTCGACAGACAGCCCCACATCCCCGGAGTGCTCCTCTCGTCCCTGGTCATCGGGCCCGGCCACACTCCCGTCCCCTACTTCGACGACATCCTCCGTGCCCTGGGCCGTCCTTATGGCCTGCGCCCCATCGAACTGGGCCTGGTACGGAAGACAGAGCAAGCCCGCGCCTTCGCCGCATACGCCCCCACGATGTCCACTGACCCCAAGGAAGGACCATGAGCACCACCCGTCGTCGCCTGGCGATCGGCATGGCGGCCACCTTGGCCGTCGTCACGCTCTCGGGCGCGGCCGGTGCGTACGTTGTCGCGACGGCTCCTCAGGGGCGCAGGGCCCGGCCGGGTCCGTAGGGGCTGAGGGCCCGCAAGGGGCCCAGGGCGAACAAGGGCCGCAAGGCGGCGACGGCGGGGACAGCCCGGCAGGGCACCGAGCCCGTTCCTGCCGGAACCATGACAGATCCCCTTCAGACGAGCAGGGAAGTCAGCTGCCGGCGTCATTGTCCGACGGCGGCAGCAGGGCTCCGCCGGTGAGACCGTCACGCGCCAGCGTGGCGGCGCGCTCACCGAGCTCGGTGAGGTCCCGCATGAGCCGCTCGAACTCCACGAGGGAGCGGAAGGCGGCGCCGTACCGGCGCTGGTCCTCGATCCCCATCCGGGGGATGCGGGCGCCACGTGTGTCGGTACGGAACGTGCCGCTCGCCGTGGTCGACCGCCGATTGTTGGCGGGGCTTCGGAGGAAGCCGTTGAGGTAGTCGGTGTCGAGCTGGTCGCTGGTCGACACCGCCGCGTCCTCGGACGTTCTGATGAGTCCCGCGCGGGAGAGTTCGGAGAGGCTCACCACGGCGCCGTCCTGCAGGTGGCCGCCGGAGCCTTCGGAGAGCGTGGGCAAGAGGCCCTGGAGCTGGGCCAGTCGTGCGCCGATGTCGGCCCGGACGGCCGTGTACTGCGCTGCGTAGTCGGTCAGCCTGGCGGCGATGTGTGTCGCTGGTGTCAGATCGACGGTGTCGTCGAGCAGCTCGATACGAGGTACCTCGGTGCTCTGGCCCGGCTGGGGCTCGAAGGACGCGTCGAGCGCGTTGCCGGTGAGGTCGGTCATGCGAACGGACTCGACCGCCTGGTGAGTGTCCGACGGACGCCTGAGCACCCACAGATGAACCGAAAGGGCGTGGGAGGCGGCCATCCCCGGCGGAAGGGCGACGACGTGGGTGAGAAGGCCGCGCCGTACGAGTTCGGCCCGGATCCTGCGTCCGGCCTTTCGATAGGCGACGGAGGTGGGCATCACGATGAGGACCTGACCGCCAGGGGCGGTGTGGAAGTACGAGTGCTGCAGCCAGGCCAGCTCGCTCTCGGCGCGGGAAGGAATGCCGAACTCCCAGCGTGGGTCGAGGAGAAGGTCCTCCCGCCCCCAGTCGGCGATGCCCACCGGCGGTTCACAGACCACGAGTTCGGCTCTGAGGTCCCGGTACTGGTCGTCCCGCAGGGAATCGCCGGCCCGGACGGTGGTGTCGGGGAGATCCATCAGCCCCGCGCGCAGCCCGGCGAAACGGGCGTTCGCGGGGTCGACGTCCTGGCCGTACAGGGTGTCGGCCCGGCCGCCGACGGCGAACAGAAGCGAACCGATTCCGCAGGCGGGATCCAGGACGGTTCTCGCCTCGTCACCCGCGAAGTACGTGATCGCTTGCGTGAGCCGTTGGGAGGTGATGCCGTCGGACCCGGCACGCCCGGAAGAGTCGACGTACCGGGCGGTGAGTCCTGCGAGCAGCTCGGCGGGGGAGCGGTCCGCCGTGAGTTCAGCGACGAGGGAGCGGAGAGCGTCGTCGCCGTTGTGTCTGCCTCGGTCACCCTGGACCAGGGTCTCCGCGACCTCCGTGAGTCCGCGGACCATGTCGTCGCCGTAGACGGTGCGCAGCCTTTCCCACAGGCGGACCTCAGTGGACGCTTCCTTGCCCTTGCTCTGGTTCTCGAGCCAGGATCGGACTTCGGGCAGGGAGTACAGAGGGCTGCCGGCGCCACCCGCGACCGGGGTCGGAAAGTCCTCGTGACGCCTGCGCCAGTTGGAGACGGCGGCACGTGTCACTCCTGTCAGCCGGGCGATCTCGGCCGCGGTGACAAGGGGCTCTGTGGTTGCCAGGCGTGCGGTGTCGTCCTCCATGTCTTCAAAGGTACACGGAGGGGTGGAGGATGGCGTCCAGCTCACGTGTTGGCGATGTAAACGAACTGCATGCGCATGTCGAAACGCGGCCGCATGTCAGTCCCGCTCCAGGTCCAGGACCTCGCGCAGGGCCGCCACCGCGTGTGCCCGGTGCCGGTCGAGCCGGCGGACGGTGGCGTCCTCGTCGCCCTGCCGGAGCGCGGAGATGACATCGCGGTGCTCACGGACGGCCTGCTTCCGGTGCGGGTCCTCGGTGTAGTAGAGCGAGCGGTAGGCGTCGGTGGAGTCCCACAGGGTCGCGATCAGGCGGACCAGCCGCGGCATCCCCGACGCCTCGATGAGCGTGAAGTGGAAGAGGCGGTTCGCCGCCGCCATCGCCGGCACGTCGCCCTCGTCGGCCGCCTGCTCCACCTCGCGCTGGACGCGCTCCAGGGTGGCCACGATGCCGTCCGGCATCCGTCGTACCGCCCTCCGTACGGCCTCCGTCTCCAGGAGCTCACGGATCCGGTAGATCTCCTCCAGATCGGCGAGCGAGAGCTCCGCGACGAAGTAGCCCCGGTGGATGTGATGGACGACCAGCCCCTCGGCCTCCAGGGCCTTCAGGGCCTCGCGCAGCGGCACCCGGCTCACCTCGAACCGGGCCGCGAGGGCGTCCTGACGGATCTGCCCGCCGGGTCTCAGCTCCCCGCTGGTGATGGCGCGCCGCAGTTCCCCGAGAACGAACTGCTGGGCGGTCTGCGGCCGCCGCTTCTGCACCGCGCTGCTCATCGCCTGTGACCTTCCGATCCCTCGTGCTCCCCACCGGACGATCTCTCCACCGGTGCCGACCATCTTCCTACGCGCACGTGGTCACGGAGCTCCCGCTGCCCTGTCCTCCGTCCGTCCCAGCGAGGCCAGCACGCCCTCCGTGTGCGCGCCGAGGCGTGGGGGAGCGGAGCGGTACGCGGGCGGGGTCGCGCCGAGCCGGACCGGATGCGCGACCTGGCCGGGACCCGCGGCGGACTCCGGGACGCGCGGGGCGAGCCCCAGCCGGTCGGCGAGGTCGAACGCGGCGGCCAGGTCGTTGATCGGCCCGCACGGCACCCCGGCCGCGGTGAGCTCCTCGAACCAGCCGTCGGCGTTACGGGTCCCCAGCGGTCCGGCGAGTGCCGTCACCAGCTCGTCCCGGTGGGCGACCCGGGCCGAGTTGGTCGCGAAGCGCGGATCCTCGGCGAGCCCGGGCAGTCCCAGCCGCTCGCACAGGACCCGGAACTGACGGTCGTTGCCCACTGCCAGGACCAGCGGCCGGTCCCGTGCCTCGAACACCTCGTACGGAGCGATGCTCGGGTGCCGGTTGCCCATCGCGCGCGGCACGACCCCCGCCCCGAGGTGGGCGGCCGCCTGGTTGGTGAGCGCCGACAGGAGGGAGGAGAGCAGAGACACCTCGACCCGCTGGCCCTCGCCGGTGCGCTCGCGGTGGCGGAGGGCGGCGAGGACGCCCATGCCCGCGTGCAGCCCGGTGATGACGTCGACCAGGGCGACCCCGGCCTTCGTCCCCTGTCCGCCCGGTTCGCCCGTCACGCTCATGAGACCGCCCATGGCCTGGACGAGCAGGTCGTAACCGGGCAGCCGGGCGCCCCCCTCGGTGCCGAATCCGGTCACCGAGCAGTAGACGAGACCGGGGTTGGTCGTCCGCACGTCCTCGTACCCGAGGCCCAGCTTCTCCATCGTCCCGGGGCGGAAGTTCTCCACGAGGACATCCGCGCGGTCCACGATCGCACGTGCCGTCGCCAGGCCGTCGGGGTCGGTGAGGTCGAGCGCGACCGAGCGCTTGTTGCGGTTCACCCCGAGGAAGTAAGTGGCCTCGCCGTCGGCGAACGGTGGCCCCCACGCGCGCGTGTCGTCCCCGGAACCCGGCCGCTCGATCTTGATCACGTCCGCGCCCAGGTCGGCGAGGAGCATCGTCATGTACGGCCCGGCCAGGACCCGCCCGAAGTCGGCGACGACGATCCCGGACAGGGCGCCGGCCGCCGTCGGCCCCGGTGTGCCCGGCTGGTCTGCGCGCATTCCGCTCTCCCTCACTGGCCATCGGGTCCCCTCGGACCGTAGGTCCGGGACAGGGGATTTTCAATACTGGATCCAATATCCGATCTGGGGCTACGCTTCGCCTCGCCGAGTTGCCACAGCCGCCAGGAGGCCGTCCGTGAAGTCGTCGCAGTCGCCATCGTCGTCGCAGTCCAGCTCCGCCCCCGTCCACCCCTTCGACCTGCTCGCCGTCGACGGACTGCTGACCGACGAGGAGCGCGAGATCCGGCGGACCGTGCGTGCCGTCGCCGACCGCGAGCTGCGCCCGCACGTCGCCGGCTGGTTCGAGAAGGGTGAGGTCCCCGCCCGCGAACTCGCCCGCACCCTCGGCGGCATCGGTGTGCTCGGCATGCACCTGGAGGGCTACGGCTGCGCGGGCACCAACGCCGTCGCGTACGGCCTCGCCTGTCTGGAGTTGGAGGCGGTCGACTCCGGACTGCGCTCGCTCGTCTCCGTGCAGGGCTCGCTCGCCATGTACGCGATCTGGAAGTACGGCTCCGAGGAGCAGAAGCAGCGGTGGCTGCCGAAGATGGCGGCGGGGGAGTACATCGGCTGCTTCGGCCTCACCGAGCCCGACGCCGGTTCCGACCCGGGCGCCATGCGGACCAACGCCAAGCGAGACGGCTCCGACTGGATCCTCAACGGCACCAAGATGTGGATCACCAACGGCTCGGTGGCCGATGTCGCCGTCGTCTGGGCCCGTACCGAGGACGGCGTACGCGGCTTCCTCGTTCCGGCCGGCACCCCCGGGTTCAGTGCCCCGGAGATCAAGATGAAGCTGTCGCTGCGCGCGAGCGTCACCAGCGAACTGGTCATGGAGGACGTCCGCCTCCCGGCGGACGCCGTGCTGCCGGACGCCCGGGGCCTGTCGGGCCCGCTCGGCTGCCTCAACGAGGCCCGGTTCGGCATCGTCTTCGGCGCCCTCGGCGCCGCCCGCGACTGCCTGGAGACGGCCATCTCCTACGCCCGCGAGCGGACCGTCTTCGACCGCTCCCTCGCCTCGTACCAGCTGACGCAGCAGAAGCTCGCCGACATGTCCGTCGAACTCGGCAAGGGCATGCTGCTCGCCCTCCACCTGGGGCGGCTCAAGGACGCGGGCGCGCTCACCCCCGAGCAGGTCAGCGTGGGCAAGCTGAACAACGTCCGCGAGGCCATCGCCATCGCCCGCGAGTGCCGCACGATCCTGGGCGCCAACGGCATCACCCTGGAGTACCCGGTGCTGCGCCACGCCAACAACCTGGAGTCGGTGCTCACCTACGAGGGCACGAGCGAGGTCCACTCCCTGGTCATCGGCAAGGCGCTCACCGGCGAACAGGCGTTCCGCTGAGCCGCGCCGAGCCGGCAGGCCGTCCTGACGTCGGTTCGGCCTGACGCGGGCTCGGCCTGACGTCGGTTCGGTCTGTCGCGGGCTCGCCCTGACGTCGGTTCGGTCTGTCGCGGGCCCGGCGCGGGCTCCGTTGACGCCGGCTCGCCCCGCGCTGGTTCGGCCTTTCCCGGCTCAGCCCGACGTCACCCGGTCGACGAAGGCGTCCAGGTTGCCCGTCAGCCGGGCGACCTGCTCGCCGACCGTGAGGGACTCCTCCTGGCGCCGGCCGCGCAGCTTCGGCTGCCGCTTGCCCCGCACGTACAGGGAGCAGGCGAGATCGGCGCAGAGGTAGATCCCGACGGTGTTCCCCTCGCGGCCGCGGGGCCCGGCGAGCGGCGCCACGAGGAGGGTGACGCCCGAGGAGGCGTGCCCGGTCAGACACACCTGGCACATGCTCGACTTCATGGCACTGGTCCGCCCGGCGGCCGGGACGCGCAGGCTCACGCCGACCGGCCCGTCCGGGCGAGGGACGACCAGGTGGGCGCGGAGCGGTGCACCGGGGTCGATCCAGCCGAGGAAGTCCAGCTCCTCCCAGGCGAGTTCGGCGAAGTCGAGCGGCAGTTTGAGGCGTGCCGCCTCGCCCTTGGTGCAGTTCACGAAGGACGAGCGGATCTGTTTGTCGGTCAGTGGTTCCACTCGGTGGACCGTACATGCACCTCGGTCGGCGGGCATCCGAATAAGCCCCCGCGGCGAGGGTCCTCAGGCCACCCAGTCCGGCAGGGCCGGGTCGGTGAAGCGCCCCGGCGCCCCGTCGAGGGCCGCCGCGAGCCGTTCCGCCGCCGGTTCGTACACGTCCTCGGGCAGGGTGAACGGCAGGCGCAGCCGGTGCTCGTGCGTGCCGGGGTCCACACCGAACCGGGCCCCGCCCTCCACCCGCACCCCGTGCCGCAGACCGCGGGCCGCGAGGGCCGAGGCGGCCGGTCGGCCCAGGTCGATCCACAGGCACATCCCGCCGGGCGGAACCGTCCACCGCCACTCGGGCACATGGCGGGCCAGGGCCGAGGTCAGCGCGTCCCTGCGCAGCCGCAGCTCTGCCAGGCGTTTCGGCAGGATCTCGTCGAGCCGGTCCATGAGGGCGACGGCCACCAGCTGGTCCAGCACCGAACCGGACAGGTCGGCGGTGATCCGTACCCGGGCCAGTTCGGTCACGACCCGGGACGAAGCCCGCACCCAGCCGACCCGGAGACCGCCCCAGCAGCTCTTGCTCAGTGAGCCCACGGTGACGATCTGCTCGCTGTCACCGCCGGCGGCCGTCGCCGCGAACGGCCGCGGCGCGGGTACGTCGAGCGCGATGTCCGTCAGCGTCTCGTCCACCACCAGCCAGGTCCCGGTGGCCCGCGCCGACCGCGCGAGGTCACGCCGCTGTTCCTGCGGCATCAGACGACCGGTCGGGTTGTGGAAGTCGGGGATCAGATAGGCGAGGCGCGGCGCGGTCTGCCGGAGTGCGGCGTCGACGAGCCCGGTGTCCCAGCCGGTCTCGGTGACCGGCACCGGGGTGATGCGGAGCATGCGGCCCCGCATCGCGTCGAGGGCGTTGGTGTACGAGGGGTTCTCGGCGAGCACCCGGTCACCGGACCGGCCGAGCAGCGTGAGTACCAGGGACAGGGCCTGCTGTGCCCCGGTGGTGACGAGGATCTGCTCCGGGAGCGTCGGCAGGCCACGGGCCGTGTAGCGCGCGGCGACGGCGGCACGCAGTGCGGGCAGTCCGTACGGGTGGTAGCCCTGCGTGCCGGCGTACCGGGGGAGCTCGGCGGCAGCCGAGGCGAGCGCGGCGGAGAGTTCCTCGGCGGGGGCCTCCGGCGAGGCCAGGGCGAGGTCGATGGTCGCCCCGGTGTGGTCGTGGAAGGCCCCGAGCGCGGTCGGTGCCTGGCCTTCCGGGAGCGCGGTCCAGGTGCCCGCACCCCGTCGGCTGTGCGCGTACCCGCTCTCCCGGAGCAGGTCGTACGCCCCCGTGACCGTCGTCCGGCTCACGGCGAGCACCGCGGCGAGCTCCCGCTCGGCCGGCAGTCGCAGCCGCAGGGCCACCCGTCCGTCGAGAAGGGCCTCCCGGACCGCCCGCGCGAGCTCCCGGTAGCCGAAGCGGCCGTCGGGGGGCGGGGTGAGGAGCGAGGCCAGCTGACGACCCGTGAGGGTCCGGTCCGCTGTGTGGACCACGCGTGCCACTGCCATGCCAATCACTCCTCATTGGCTCTGCTGTCCGGTCCAATAAGGTTACAGACTCCTTTCCAGTGGCCTGGTGGCCACCTTCCACAGGGGAAAGGGGACGACCGATGTCCGGACACTTCACCGACCGTGACGAGCGGATGTGGCAGCGGCGTGCGGAGGAGCGGGTGGCCCGGCCACTGCGGATCGGGGCGCGGCTGCGGAGCCTGCGCAACCTGGAGAGCCCGCAGGTATCGCGCACGTCGCGTGCCTTGCGGGCCTTGCGTGCGGGGACGAAGACGCCTCCGGTCACCGCTCGCCCCGCGGAACAGGCGTGAGCAGATCCGGCCGGATCGTCGTCGGGGTGACCGGGTCGCCGGCCTCGCTCTCCGCCCTGCGCCACGCCTCGGCTCTCGCCCGGCGGGAGGGCGTACCGCTGCTCGCGGTGCTGGCCTGGGAGCCGCCGGAGGGCGAGGCGCTGTACGCCCGGATGCCCGACCGGTCTTGGGCCCGGATGTGGGCCGAGGACGCCCGGCGGCGTCTGGAGGACGCGGTCGTCGACGGACTCGGGTCCCTCCCCGCCGGAGTCGCCTTCGAGGGGCGCGTCGTCAGGGGCACCCCGGCGGCGGCCCTGTGCCGGGTGGCGTGTCTGCCCGGCGACCTGCTCGTCGTCGGCTCGGCGCCGGGCCGAGGCCGGTCGGCCGTCGCGCGACTGCGCCGCCGTCCGGTCCTGCGGGCCGTCCTGAAGGATGCGGGCTGCCCGGTGCTGACCGTCCCGGGTCCCGCGCTGCTCCCGGGCGGGGCCCGCGTCCTGCGGCGGAACGCCCGTACCCCCGCCCCGGTCGAAGGGGATCGACCGGGGCGGGGGCGGAGCCGCCGGCCGGCTCGCCGGACAGATCCGCCTAGCTCGCCGTGACCGGCGCGGACTCGGGGCCCGACGTGTCGGTCGACGACGACGCGTTGTCCTGCGGGGTGGTGTCGTCCGCGGGCGGGGTGTCGGGCGGCGGCGTGTCGGTGGAAGGGGACGTGTCCGGGGGCGAAGTCGGCGGCGAGGACGTCGACTCCGTCGGGGTGAGCGTCGAGGGGCACGGCGACGGTGTCACGCCGTCCCTCGGCGTGGGGGTCTCGTCGCCCGTCACCGTCACGCACGGCACCGGTGTCGACGGGGAGACGGACGGGGACGTCGAGGTGGACGGAGACGGCGAGGTCGACGGGGACTTGGTGGGAGGCGGGGGAGGCGGCGGGGTCGGCTTGTCGTTCTTGCCGTGGTCCCCGTGCTGCCGCGCGAACCAGCTGTCGTCGTTCGGGTCGTACACCACGAAGACGTTCACGACGGTGACCGACGGCGCCACCACGACCACCTGGCTCGCGTTGTAGCCCTGCCACGGTGTGCCCGTCGTCTTCGGTGACTTCTGGGCCACCGGCGGGGTCAGAGGGTTGCCGCAGGCGCAGCGCACCCGGGGTACCCCGCGGTTGTCGACCAGGACCGCCGTTCCGGACTGGAGTACCGACTGGTACGTGGTGGCGGCGCCGTTCTTGTAGCCGTGGTTGGTCACCCGGGTGTCGGCCCGGAGCTGAAGCGGGGTCAGGGAGCGCAGATAGCCGGGCACCTGGTTCGCCTGGATGCCCAGGGTGGAGGCGAAGGCGGTGTTCTTCGCGGGCTCTTCGGAGAGGTAGCGGACCTGCTGTTCCACGTCGCAGCTGGCCACCGACTGCGTTCCGCCGTAGAGGCCGGGTGTCGAGCCCGACACCTCGGGGGTGGCAGAGGCGGTACGGGGAGGCAGCGAGGCCGGTGAGGCGGTGGTCGCCCCGGAACGGGCCGTCGACCTGGTGAACGGGTCGGGTCCGGACGCGGCCGCGTTCTGGAGGAACACCTCGCCGCCGCCGGAACCCGCCGTGTCGTTCTTGTCGTCGGGGCTGTTGGTGAGCACCACGGCCAGGGCGGCGGCAGCGACCGCGACGGCCGTGACGGAGGCGACCTTCGGGACGGAACGCCACCAGGGGCCCTTCTTCGGGCCGCCGTTCCCAGGGACGCCGGGAGTGCCGTCACCGGAACCGCCGGCACCTCCGCCGGGGCCGGCCGGACCGCCGGAACCACCCGAACCCCCGCCGCCGGAAGAACCGCCGCCGCCCGCACCGCCGCCCGCGCCACTGTGGGGCGGGCCGGGGGGCGGTGGCGGGGGCCCGGCGGATCCTGGGCGTGCGCCCGGGCCCGAGAGGGGGCCCGAGGGGGGACCTGCGGGAGGAACCGACGGAGGGCCGGACGGCGGGTGGGAAGTCACGTTTTTCCCTTTCTTCCGTTCCGGGCCCATTGTGTGCGCCGAACGGTGGGTACCCGCAAGCGGAGAACCCCGAGTGGCAGAGCCCGGCAAGCGGCTGCCCCGTTCACGGACCGCCCGTGCACGAGCGGCCTCGTCCACGCGCGGCCGCCCCCAGGAGCCCGTACACGTGCGGACCCGTCCACAAGCGGCCGGCCGTCACCGGTACTAGCGTGAGCAGGGTGAGCAGTCGGCTCCCCACTTCCGCACCGCCCGCCGCCCCCACCACCGGGCTTCTCGCCCGGGTCGGCCTGCAGTCCCTGGCCGCGGTGGTCGCCGGGTACGTCGCCATGGGCATCGTCGCGGGTCTCGGCCTCTGGGCGGCGGGCGCGGGCGATCTGCCCGGCGGCTTCACTGCCGTCCTTGCCGCCGTCGTCGTCATGGCCGCGGGCGGCAAGGTCGAACTCTCCGGCGACGCCGGGGGCCTCGCCGGAACCCAGGCCGAACTGACCGCCATGCCGCTGACCGTCACCCTGGTGGGCGCACTGGTCACGGGCTACTGCTTCCTGCGGCCCTTGCGGCACCACGCGGTGACCAGCTCCCGCGAGCTCCTGCTCCGCGGCGTGAGCACGGTCGTCCTCTGGCTGGCGGCCCTGGCGGGAGTCTCCGTCGTCGCCCGGCACGACTTCCCCATCACCATCGGCGGCGGGGACGAGCAGGACGCCCTGATGGACATCTTCGGCGAGCTGCTCGACGCCGTGAACCCCACCGTCGGCTTCCGCACCGATTTCGGGCCGACCTTCTTCTACGGTCTCCTGTGGATCATCGGCGTGCTCGTCGTCGCACTCCTCGTCTCCCGCAGAACCCCGCTGCCGCCCCGGTTCGTCCGATACCACGAGACCGTGCGGCCGGCGGCGCACGCGATGCTCCTGCTGCTCCTCGCGTACGTGGTCGTGGGCCTGGTCATCGGCGTGGTGGTCGCGGCGACCAAGGGCCACGCCGCGGAGACCCTCGCCGTCCTCCTGCTCGGCCTGCCCAACGTCACCTGGCTTGCGCTCGGCGTGGGCATCGGCGGCTCCTGGGAGGGCCGGGTCGACGGCCCGTTCGGCCTGCCGATGCCGCAGATCCTCGACGCCGTGCTCCGCCAGGGCGACGGCACGGGCGACAGCACGGACCTCTCGACGATCGACCTGAGCTCGCTCGCGGCGCAGGACGCCCGGGCGTGGTGGCTGCTCCCCGTGGCGGCCGTCCTGGTCCTCGCAGCGGCCTTCGTGGCGGCGGTCCGCTCCCCGGCCAGGATCAAGCTCTGGCAGCACTCCCTGCACCTGGGGATCGCCTTCGCGCTGACGATGCTGGTCGCGGCCCCGCTGACCCTGGTGGAGGCCCGCCTCGGCCTCTCGGTCCTCGGCATCGGCGACCTGGACTCTCTGGGCGGCGAAGTGATCCTCCGCCCCCACATCTGGAAGACGGTCGGATTCGCCGTCCTGTGGGGCCTGTTCTTCGGTTTCCTGGGCGGTCTGCTCGCCACCCGCGTACGCCGCAAGGGCGAGACCGATACCGAGCCTCCACCGCCACCCCGGAAGTAGGTGGAACGGTCCGAGCGCGCCGGCGCTGTGGACGACCGGAATCGGCCACAGACCCTACGCGGCAGGGCCCGCGACCAGTACCGTAGGAGACAGCCCGGTCCTGTGCCTCCCCCGTGCACGGGACCGGGCGCCGTGCGTCAGAAGCCGTCCCGCGGGCGGGGTCGGCTCGTGGTCGCGGAGCGGGCCTCCCTCTGCGTCGTACGCGGTGCGCCTACGCGGCAGACGCCGTACGCGGAATGCCTGCGCGGCACACGCCGTACGCGCGTGCGCCAACGCGGCAGACGCCGTACGCGGTGCGCCTACGCGGCACCGCCCTCGAAGCCCTCTTCGGAGCCTTCCTCGAGGCCCTCGTCCGCCATCATGGCGCCGAAGAAGCCGCCCATGAGCTCCTCCAGGTTCATCTCGGTGGCACCGGCCGGGGCCACGGGCTTGGTGCCGCCGCTCATCTTCAGCGCCAGACCGAACTTCTTGACCTTCGCGTTCTCGGCCAGCTTGGCGAGGTCGACGTACACCTCGGTCAGCTCGCCGTTCTTGAGCGTGAAGTCGGCCGAGACCTTGGTGTCGGGGGTGTCCTTCAGGTCCTTGTCCGACGGCAGGTCCATGCCGGGCGGCAGGTCCTTGGTGAGCGGACGCAGCTCGCCGATCAGGGACGTGAGCAGGCTGCGCAGTGGGGCTGTGGCGGTGATGTGTTCGGTGCCGTCCTGGCCGCCGGCGGTCTTGAAGTCGACCTCACGGGCGATGACCTCGCGGAGGGCCTCCACGAGCTTCTTCTGGGTCTTGGGGTCCAGAGAGGCCTCCGGCGACGGCGTGGCGCCGGGCGCCTCGCCCATCTCCTCGGCCATCTCCTGGCCGGCCTTCTCCATCTCCTTGGTGTTGAACTTGACCCACTCGCCCGCGAGCACCTTCTTGAGGCCCTTCGCCTCCGGCGGCAGCTCGTCGGCGGGCGGCATGGGCGTGTCCATCGCCTTGCCGAGGGCTTCGACGTCGGACCGGACGTACGTGTAGTCGCCGACGACCCGGTAGTCGAGAAGGTCACCGCCCGAGGTGCTGACCTTCATGGCCATACCGACGAAGTCCTTCTCCTCGGACTCGTCGATCGCCTTCTTCGACTCCACCGTGACGCTGATCTTCGCGCCGCTGATCAGCTCCGCGGCCTCCTCGGGGATCTCCTCGCCGGGCTCCGGGTCCGACTCGGCGTCCATCAGCTTGAGGGTCTTCGCGTCGACGTCCAGGTCCAGCTCGAAGGAGATCGACTTCTCCTTGCCCAGCTTCTCGAAGGCCTGGTCCAGCTTCTTCCCGGCGGAAAGCTGCTCCACCGTGCCGCAGGCGGCCGAACCAGCCAGGACGGCGCCGACGACTGCGGTGGCGGTGAGGGTCTTGCGTATGGCGGTGATGATGGTCTCCTCATGGGTTCGATCACCGGCGTGATCGATCAGGAGACTCGCGACTGCGCTGAATGGTTGCCCTGTTCTCGGTGTTTCCCAGGTCACTCCGGGAGAAGGATCCTCGCGTCCCGAGAGGTCAGGAGGCGACCCGCGTCACCTCGGTGATCCGACAGGTGACGGGCTCGTCGACCTGGGTCAGGCTCTGAGCCCGCTCGTGGGCGACCTGGTCGGGAGCCAGGTGGTTCACGGCGGTGTGGGCCTCGGTGAGGCGTTCTCCCGATGCGGCCGTGAACTCCACGTCGATGAAGTAGTCGCTCGGTTTGCTGCTGCGGTTGGTGATGTCCAGTTCGGCGTGCGGCCACTTCGTGCCGGAGTCCACCTGGCAGGCCGTGATCCTCACATCCCCCGCGGGGCCGTCCGGATCGTCCCGGCCGGGATCGTCCACGGTGACCACGAGGGCGACGACGCCGATCACGGCGAGCAGCGCGAGGCCGCCGAGGACGAGGCCCACGACCAGACAGGTCCTCGACTTCCGCGGAGGCCGCGGCGGGCCGCCTCCCCAGCCCCCGCCGGGCGGAGGCGACTGACCTCCCGAGCCTCCGCCGGGGGGAGGCGGCTGGCTTCCCCAGCCCCCGCCCGGGGGAGGCGGCTGACCTCCTGAGCCTCCGCCCGAGGGGGGCGGCTGACCTCCCCAGGAAGGGGGCTGTTGGCCGGGTGTGACTCCCATGGCCGTCACCTTCTTCGAACGACTACCTCCACAGTGCCCCCGGAGAAGCGCGCGAGCAGGTCGACGAGCATGCGAGCACGGGCCGCACCGGCAGGGTGCGAGTGAGCCCGGCCCGCTCCTGGTGCCGGCCGAGCCGGCACGAGGAGCGGGCCGCCGCTGTCGCGTCAGGCGACGGCGGTTCCCTCGAGCTCGACCATCTGGCCGGGGAGCGCCAGCCGCGTCACCCCGAGCATCGTGGTGGCCGGCGCCACCCCGGCGGCGCCCAGCCGGCCCGCCAGCTCGCCGTAGTGCCGGAAGAGCAGATCGACGTCGGTCGTATAGACGTTGAGCCGCACGAGGTTCGCGAGGGACATCCCGGCCTCGGCGAGCACGGCCTCGACGTTGTCGATGCTCAGCGCCAACTGCCCGGCCATGTCGCCCTCGTGCCGCGGCCCGCCCTCGTCGCTCATCGCGGTCTGGCCCGAGATGTACAGGGTCCGTGTGTGCCCGGAGACGAGCTCGCCCTGGTTGAACCCCTTCTCCACCGACCACGTCACCGGGTTGACCGCGGTTCGCTCCATCGCCACATCAGCTCCGTTCGATTCGTTCGACTCATGTCGATCCATGGGGAGTGCGTACGTCCATCGCCGTGGCGGCCGCCTGCTCCGATGTCGTGGTGACGAGCCTCCCAACAAATCACGACACCCTTGGTCATGTATTCCGTTAACGTTCTCGGATGCGTGCCGACCGGCTGGTTTCCCTGGTGCTCCTGCTGCGTCAGCGCGGTCGTCTCACCGCGGACGCGCTGGCCCGTGAGCTGGCGGTGTCCACCCGCACCGTGCTGCGCGACATCGAGGCGCTCTCCGCGGCCGGTGTCCCCGTCTACGCCGAGCGCGGCCGCCACGGCGGCTTCGCCCTGTTGCCCGGGTTCCGGACCGAGCTCACCGGGCTGAACCACGACGAGGCCCTTGCCCTGCTGACCGCCGGACCGGGCCGCGGGGAGCAGGCGTTCGGCCTCGGTTCGGCGCGTGCCTCGGCCCTGCGGAAGGTTCTCGACGCGCTGCCCGAGAACCACCGGGCCACCGCGAGCGACGCGGTCCGGCGCTTTCTCGTCGAGCCGGAGACGGACCTGCTCTCGCGGAGGGTGGTCGCCGACGAGGTACCCGGCACCACGATGACCGAGGTCCGGCGCGCGGTGCTCGCCGGACACAGACTGCGCATCCACTACGCGGCCACGGGCCAGGATCCGGAGTGGCGCACGGTGGACCCGATCGGCCTGGTCACGGTGCGCGACCGGGGCTATCTGCTGGCCACACGGGCCGGCGCGGACCGCACGTACCGGCTGTCACGGGTACGGGCCGCCGAGGAGCTCGCCGAGGCGGCCGAACGGCCCGACCGGGTCGACCTGGACCGGATCTGGCGGGAGCGCTCCGCCCGGTTCCTCGGCGACGACCACCTCGTCGTGTTGGTACGGGTGAACCCGGCGCGCCGCGAGGACCTGCTGGACACCGCGGTGGCCGTACGCGCCGAAGCACCGGACGCGGACGGCCGGCTGCGTCTGGAGCTGACCTACCAGGACTCACGACACGCCGAATGGGCCTTGTGGCAGCTCGGCATGGACGCGGAGGCCCTGGCACCGCAGTCCCTGCGCACCGCCCTGCACGACCGCGCCTCCGCACTGGCCGACCGCTACGGAGGAACCTCGGCCTGAGGCCCCCGTGAGGGAAGTGTGCCTGCGGTGTGGGGTCTTGAAGAGGAGACGCGCGAGCGGGCGGAAGGTTGTGCGCACGTTCGGTGTCGTCGACGTCACGAGATCATCACGAAGATCACCGGCCGGGTCCGATCCGGGGTCCATTGCTCGGAAAGATCCAGGACCGTCGTCGCACTGGCCGTGAAATGGTCAAGACCAGGGCTCCTCAAGGGCGTTGATCCCGACCGACCCAGGTCGCGGCAGGCCCTTGTCCACCGGCTTTCACCTGCTGTCACCTGTCGAGAAGGGCACCCCATGGCCGACGAGATGGTGCGTCAAGCCCAGGTCTCCATCAACCGCACGTACAGCAGCCGTATCGGCATGAGCGTCGAGGAGAACGGCCAGACCAGCTGGAACGTCATGTACGCCCTGACCCGTGCGCTCCAGTACGAGTTGGGCATCACCAGCCTGTCGAACAGCTTCGGCCCCGCCACCCTGGCGGCCATAGCCGAGAAGTACGGCAAGATCGACGCGTCCAACGTGCCGTCCGCGGACTTCTGCCGGATCCTGCAGTCCGCCCTGTACTGCAAGGGCTACGACGGCGGCGGCATCGACGGTACGTACAGCGCCCGCGTCCAGCAGTCCGTCACCGAGCTCAACGCCGACATGGGCCTGAGCGCGGTCTATCCGGGCAGCGCGCTGTGGCCGAAGGTCATCAAGGGCCTGTTCAACATGGACGCGTACGTCACCGTCAACGGCGGCTCCAGCGCCGTTCGTTCTGTGCAGCAGTGGCTCAACGGCCAGTACGTGCTGCGCAAGGACTTCTACGTCATCCCCTGCGACGGCCACCACTCGCGCGACGTCGCCAAGTCGATGCTCTTCGCCGTCCAGTACGAGCTCGGAATGGCGGACGGCGTCGCCAACGGTGTCTTCGGGCCCGGCACCCAGTCCGGCCTCAAGTCGCACACCCAGTCGGTCGGCAGCTCCGGCAACTGGGCGCGGCTGTTCACCGGCGCGATGATCCTCAATCAGAGGTCCGTCGCCTTCGGCGACTTCACCGGCGCGGTGTCCACCGCCGTCCAGGGCTTCCAGTCCTTCGCGAAGCTCCCGGTCACCGGCAACGGCGACTTCTCCACCTGGGCCTCCCTCCTCGTCTCCTACGGCGACCAGAGTCGTAACGGAGAGGCCTGCGACGGAGTCACCAAGATCACCGACGCCCGTGCGGCCGGTCTCAAGGCGGCCGGCGTGAAGTACATAGGCCGCTACCTCACCAACCCCAGCGCCACCTCTCTCCCCGAGAAGGCCATCCAGCCCGGAGAGCTGGCCACCATCGCCGCGAACGGCCTGCGCTGCTTCCCGATCTACCAGACGTACGGCCGGGACGCCGACGGCTTCAACTACGCCGCCGGACGGGCCGCCGGGCAGGCCGCCGCCAACGCCGCCCTCGACCACGGCTTCAAGCCGGGCTCACGGATCTTCTTCGCCGTCGACTTCGACGCGCTCGACCACGAGGTGACGTCGAACGTCCTGCCGCACTTCAAGGGCATCGTGGACGCGCTGGCCGCCGACGGCGGACGGTTCGAGATCGGTGTGTACGGCCCCCGCAACGTCTGCACCCGCGTCGGCGAGGCCGGCCACTCCACCGCCTCGTTCGTCTCCGACATGTCCTCCGGCTTCTCCGGGAACCTCGGCTACCCGCTCCCCGCCGACTGGGCGTACGACCAGATCGTCACCCGCACCGTCGGCTCCGGCGCCGGCTCCATCGAGATCGACGTCAACATCGCCTCCGGCCGCGACACCGGCCAGGGCTCCTTCGACCCGCCGCGCCCGCCGCGCCCGGACGTCGCCTTCGACGGCTCCTTCCTCACCGCGCTGCACGAGGACCTCAGCCGGTACATGCGCAGCATCGGTTACGAGGACGACGGCGGCACCGGTACCGACGCCCGGCTCTTCACGCACACCCAGTGCTTCGAGACGATCATGGCGCACGACGCGCAGACCACCCAGCTGTCCCTCGCCTACAGCATGCGCAAGGCGCTCATCCAGACCTCCGCCTACTGGGAGATGCGGCACTACGACCTCATCGACCAGGGGGTGGACCATCAGGTCGCCTCGTACCACCTCAACGGCATCGGCATCGTCAAGGACTCCTCGACCGGCATCGGGCAGATCAGCGGCGAGGTCGGCATCCGGGCCTGGAACCACTGCATCGACAAGGGCTTCGTCACCGGCACGCGCACCGACCCGACCAAGGACGCCGACATCTGGACCATGTGGCAGAAGGTCAATCAGGACAACGCCTTCTCCCTGCGGACCGTGCCGCTGATCCACCTCTGGGGCGTCGCGGGCAAGCCCGGCGGCAAGAACCCGCCGGCGGGCGAGACCACTCTGCGCGACATGAGCCTGAACTACACCGAGGGCGAGATCTTCGAGATCATCCGCCGCTACCAGGGCTGGGGCGACCAGGCCGAGACCGACGCGGCCAAGCGGATGGGGCTCTACCACATCTTCGAGAAGTACAACAACCTTGTCCGGCAGCTCGCCGGCGAGTGAGGTGGTCGCCATGACCTCCTCGTACCCCGCCTTCGTGCCCCTGCTGATCGGCATCGTCGTCGCCGCCCTCACCGCCTTCGGTCTCACCGGTTACGGCTTCCCGGCGATCGGCCGGGGGGCCGTGGCACGCGGCGGCGCCGCGCTCGCCGGAGCCCTCGCCGCGGTCGCCTACGCCTGGGGCCTGGTGTCGCTCCTCCGCGACGAGAGCGGCACCGCCCAGGCCTGCCAGGACGCGAACCCCGGCCTGTACGGGCAGGTGAGCGGCTACAGCGTGTCCTATCTGCCCCCCGGCCTCGACTGCCGGCTGACATCCGGTGGTTCGTACGCGGCGGCCGTCCCCGACTTCCTCACACCCGTGATGACGGGCAGTGCGGTGATCGCGGTGACGCTCGCCCTGCTCGCCGTTGCCGAACACCGCCGCACCACCCCGTCCGTACGCCCCCGGCATCCCGCGCCTTCCCCGCATTCCGAGCATTCCGAGAAGAGGAACACGTGAGCGCCACTCCCGCCTCCCCGCTGTCCCGCCGAGGCTTCCTGCTGCGTGCCGCCGCCGTCGCCACCGCCGCGGTGGCGCTCCCGCACTCGCAGGCGCTGGCCTCCCCGGCGTACGCCGTCGCCCCGCGGGACTACACCTTCCCCCGGGCCATCCGCGAGGGCGTCGCACGGGCCGAAGCCCGGAACGAGCGACTCCTCACCGGAGCCCGCTCGGCCAACGGCTGGGCCATCGAGGCCGCCGCCGACCAGGGCGGATCCATCGCCACCCGGCCCGTGCCCGGCACCCCCGTGACGGACCTCCAGGTCCGGCTCGGCGCACCCGAGACCGTCCTGGTCCACCTCGTACGCCGCTTCCACTACGAGATCGCCGAGCTCCAGCCCGGCGAGGCCGTCGGCTGGACCGCTCCGGACGGGCTCCGGGGGCCCGCCCGCAACCTGGCCTCCGGCACCGCCGTCCGCGTCCGCCCCGGCCACTTCCCGCCCGGCACCAAGGGCGGCTACTTCCCCCTCGAACTCGCCGTTCTCCGCGACATCCTCGCGGAACTCCAGGGCGTCGTACGCTGGGGCGGCGACGACCGTGCCGTCGACGAGGCCCTCTTCTACCTCGCCGTCGGCCCCGACGACACCCGACTGGCCGCCGTCGCCGAACGCCTCCGCACCGGGCAGCGCACCTCCGGCCAGGGCGCCGGCGTCCTCGTGGACGTACACGACAAGCGTCGCCGCTCGGCCGCCGACGCCCTCGCCCGCCGCCAGCGGACCGAGGCCTGACGCCGAGCCCCGCCCTTTCGGGGGCGGGGCCACGACGAGGGCCGCACGCCCGCCGGGGCGAGGGGCCGATCGGCCCGACGACGAGGGGCGGCCCGGTGGCAGGATGATGCGGGGATGAACGAGGCAGGGGGACGCGGATGTCGCTGAAGGCGCTCGACGCCGTGGTGTGGGACGGCCTTGCGACGGCAAGTCCGACGGAGCAGGTCGAGGACGTCCGTCGGGCGCTTCGCCGGCTCGTCACGGCCGGCCCGGCGGCGAAGGAGGAGGACGCCTACCCGCTGTACTCGCTCGTCGCGAGGGAAGGGTGTGAGCCGCCGTCCGCGGCGGCGGTGGCCCTGCCCTTCGTCATCGCCCTCGCCGCCGACCCCGTCGTGCCGGTGAGGGTGCGCCGCGAACTCGTCGACGTACTGGTGGCGATGCAGGCACCCGCCCTGAACGGTGAGGACTGGTCCGGGGCATGGGCCCTGCTCGCGGATCCGGAGCCGGCGATGCGGCGGGCCGGGATGGGGCTGGCCGTCGGAGCCGAAAGGCTCCTGGAGCGGTGGCGGGTGGAGACGGACCCGGCGGTACGGCTGCCACTGCTGCTCGCCCTCGGCGAAGAGGCCGCGGCCGGGCGGGCCGGGCAACGAGAGGACGAGGTACGAGCCGTGCTGTCCGCGATGCTGGACGCCGACGACCCCGTCCTGTGGGTCGCGGCCGTGCACGCCTCGGCGGAGCTCGACCGCGACCTGCCGCTCCGGCACATGGACAGGCTGATCGAGGTGTTCTCCGACCTCGTCCTGAGACCGCGGTTCGAAGAGGTCTGGTACTCCCCGAACGTCGACGGCTCCTGGACCCGCGAGGACCTGGTGCGGTCGACGGCCGTGCTGTTCGAACACGAGCGCGAGGCCGAACTCTCCTTCGCCGTCACGCTGATCGAGACGGCCGGGCGAACGGCGGACACCGCACTGTGCCGGGAGGCACTCGACGTGGCGTGGCGCCTCCTCACCGAACGACGGTCCGTGGAAGCCGCCCTGCTGCCCCTCGCGGGCGGGCTGCTGACCCATCCGGACGGGACCCTGCGGCTGAGGGCGGCGAACATCCTCGCGGTGCTCGGCCCGGCGGCGGCTCCCTACGCCGACCGGCTCGCCGACATGCTCGACGACGACGCGTCCGACGACCTTCTCGACGGAACAGTCCGGGAGATCGCCCGGTGGGCACTGACCCGGATCGACGACCCGCGCGCTCTGCCGGGGCTGATGGAGCAGCTCCGCGCACAGGCGGAGGAGCAGGGCCGAGGCTACGTCATCGGTGATCCGAGGCGGCCGGAGATCACGGACGTGCTGGTCCCGCTGCGCGCGCACGCGGACGTCCTGCTGCCCGCCATGCTGGAGGCGATCCGTGAGGGCGGACCCCGAGAAGGTCTGACGCACACCATCCTCCACGTGCTGGAGGCCTGGGGCGAGGACGCGCAGTCCGCCGCCCTGCCCGAGCTCCTCCCGCTCCTCACGGACACCTCCACCTCGACCACGGTCCTGAGGATCCTGTTGAGCATGGGACCGGCCGCGGCCTCGGCCGAACCCGCCCTGCGGACCTGCCAGGTGGAGGACCATCCGGGCAACCACGACTTGATGGCCTGGACTTCCGCGCGTATCGGCGGTGACCGCGACGCGGCCCTGCGGGTCATCGGTGAGGCGGTCCTCACGGCGGAGAACCCCGGGTGGGGTCCGATGAGCACCCTCGCCGGATTCGGTTCCGACGCGGCACCCTACGCGGACGGGCTGCGCGCCCTCATGGAGAACCTCACGCACTGGTCCCGGCTCAGGGCGGCGATCACGCTCTGGGAGATCACGGGCCGGCTCGAACCGACCATGCGGGTCCTGGAGGAGTTCGTCCTGCCGATCGCCGACGGCGGAGACGGCTACGGCTTCTTCCAGGACGCTCTGAGGGCCCTGATCCGCATGGGTGAGATCAGCCCCGCGATCCGCACGGCGCTGCTGGCGATACGGGAGTCGGAGCGCCGCCTGAGCCGGGATGGCGGGTACCCCATGATTCTCCTGGACAAGGAACTGCGCGGCCTGATCGAGGAAGCCCTCGGCGGCGCTTGCGCCGCCGCTCCGGCGTCCACCGTCAGAACAGGTTCCCCATGAAGTCGAAGAACCGGTTCACGGCGACGATCGCGAGAATCACGAGCCCGATCAGGACCACGTAGAACCAGGAACAGCCGCCCCCCACGTCCACCTGGTGCTCGTCCCGACCGCCCAGCTCTCCGTCGAACAGGTCCACGTCCGTCCCCTCTCCCCACCCGGGCCACCCCCGGGCCCCACGGCCCGTATGGACGCACTTTCGCACGCCCGGGTTCCGGAGCCGAAGGGGTCGCGTACTCAGCCGTGTACTCAGTCGTGCACGCGCCGAACAGGTCTTACTCGGGCGGTGAGTGGAGGAAGGGTCTAGCGGCTCCGGAACATCGGCCTCGCCCACGCGGGTGGGTCCCGCGGCGGGGTCAGCGGGTCCCGGCTCTTCGTCACGACCGGTCCGCCTCCGCCCGTCGTCAGCGCCGCCCGCAGCTCGGCCACGAACTCCAGGCACGTCCCGTACCGCTCCTCGGGCGTCTTCGCCAGCGCCTTCGCGAACACCGCGTCCGCCGACTCCGGCAGCCCCGGCCGGACCTCGGAGAGCGGTGGCGGCGGGTCGTACTGCTGCGCCCACAGCACCGCCCAGTCGGTGTCACGGCGGAACGGTGGCGCCCCCACCAGCGTCTCGAAGACCACGCACGCCAGGCTGTACACGTCGCACCGGCCGTCCACCGGCTTCCCCGAGATCTGCTCGGGCGCCACGTAGTCCAGCGTGCCCACGAACTCGCCCACCGTGGTGAACCCCGTCAGGGACAGCGACTTCTTCGTCAGGCCGAAGTCCGTGAGGTACACGTGCTCCGGATGGTCCCGGTCCGTACCCTCCGCCACCAGGATGTTGCCGGGCTTCACATCCCGGTGGACCAGATCGTGGGCGTGCGCCGCGTCCAGGGCCGAAGCCACCTGCACGGCGATCCGTCCCGCCTTCCCCGGCGGCAGCGGCCCCTCGCGGTCCAGCAGGGCCACCAGGTCCTGCCCCGCGACGTACCGCATGGCGATGTACAGCACCCCCTCCGTCTCGCCCGCGTCGAAGACTGGCACGATGTGGGGGTGGTCGATCGAGGCGGCGACCCGCGACTCGTGCGCGAAGCGCCTGCGGAAGGTGTCGTTACGGGCCAGTTCGGGGGCGAGCAGCTTCAGTGCCACCGTCCGGCCGAGCCGCAGGTCCCGCGCCCGGTACACGACCGCCATCCCGCCGCGGCCGATCTCGCTCTCCACCCGGTAGCCCGCGATCTCCTTGCCGAGGAGTCCGGAGGGACGGCCCGCCGGCAGCTCCGGTTCGTCACGCGGCCCGCCGGCCATCACTCCTCACCGGCCGTTCGGTGCGGAGGGCTCTCCACGATCTGCGTGGGCGGTGGAGCCGGGGCCGCGGCGGGGTCCGCCTGCGGCTGCGGCACGGCTTGGGTCGGTGGCGGGCCGGCGGCCGGCGGCGGGTCGCCCCGCAGCACCACCTGGGTCGGCTCGTGGTCGGGGGGCGCGGTCGCGGGCCGATCGTGACCGTCGGCTTCGGCTTCCCCGGCTTCCCCGGCTTCGTCGGGCTTCGCCCCGTCGGCGGCGGGGGAGACCGGGGACGCCGGGGAGGCGATCGAGGGCGCCGACGACGCCGCGTACGTACTCAGCCCCACCCCGTCGCAGTACACCCACCGCTCGTGCTCCGCGTCGTACAGCCACACCGACTCGCCGTCGACGACCATGCCCACCCGCAGCCCACGCGTCCGCAGCCGGAAGTTCTCACCGTCGAGGTGCCCCGCCCCCAGAGCCTCCGCCGCCCGCCGGTAGCGGCCGAGCGCGTCCTCGGCGCGGGCGATCAGCGGGCGCGGGTCGGCGGTCCTGGTGAGCGGCTGTCCCGCCGCCGGCGGATCGTCCGGGACGGTGACGAGGAGCCGCGCGTCGACCCAGGCCGTCCAGCCGTTGGAGCAGAGGATCCGCCCCCAGTCACCGGCCCGCTCCTCCAGACGTACCGGCAGGAACGCGTCGAGCGGCGTCGTGGGCAGCCCCGGATCCGGCTCCTCCCAGGTGTCGAGACCGTCGCGCGGTACGACATGGGTGGGCCGGAAGTCCGGCACGTACTCGGGTACGGGGACGCTCACGGGCCTACCTCCGCATGACGACCGGCTCGTGGCGGCGCAGCAGCCGCGCCACGACCAGGCCGATGACGAGACAGAGCACCACCAACATGCCCATGTCGAACAGCCAGGCCGCCGCCGTGTGGTCCATCAGCGGATCCGCCGTCTTGTCGCTCGGCGAGACCGTCCCGATGTCGACCGTGGCGCCCATCGCCGCGAACGCCCACCGCGACGGCACCAGCCACGCCAGCTGCTCCAGGACGGGAGTCCCCCGTACGGTCAGGAGCGCCCCGCAGAACACCACCTGCACGATCGCGAGGAGGACGAGCAGCGGCATCGTCACCTCCTCCTTGCGGACCAGGGCGGAGACGAGCAGGCCGAGCATCATCGCCGTGAACGAGAGCAGCGCGACGGCGAGGGTGATCTCCACGAGCGGCGGCATCAGGACACCCTTGCCGTCGGGCACGTTCAGCGGGACGCCGATCAGGGCCACCAGGGTCAGGACGACCGCCTGGACGACCGTGATCGCACCGAGCACGACGATCTTGGAGGCGAGGTATGCCGAGCGTGAGAGGCCGACGGCTCTCTCGCGCCGGTAGATCGTGCGTTCCTTGACCAGTTCACGGACGGCGTTCGCCGCACCGGTGAGCACGCCGCCCACACAGAGGATGAGCAGGACGTTCAGCGTCGACTCCTGGTTGAAGCCGCCCTCGGACAGGGCCCGGGCCATCGCGCCCATCACGAACGGCAGCGCGATCATGATGGCCAGGAACGTGCGGTCGGCGGAGAGCGCGGCGGCGTACCGTCGGACGAGCGTCCGCAGCTGGGAGCCCCAGCTCTGCGCCTTCGGCGGCGGGGCGGGTTCCCGCTCCACCGGGGAGGCCCCCGGCACGGGGACGTTCGGGCGGGCCGTCGCGTCGTCGACGTACCGGCGGTGGAAGCGGGAGGACCGGTACAGCCCGGCCCAGTCGCGCTCCCGGTCGTTCTCGAAGGCCTCGAAGGCCTCCGGCCACTCGCCGAAACCGAAGAAGCCGAGGGACTCGGCGGGCGGCCCGTAGTAGGCGACCCGGCCGCCCGGCGCGAGGACGAGCAGCCGGTCGCACACGTCCAGGCTGAGCACGCTGTGCGTGACGACGACGACCGTGCGGCCGTCGTCGGCGAGCCCGCGCAGCATGTGCATCACCGACCGGTCCATGCCCGGGTCGAGGCCGGACGTCGGCTCGTCGAGGAAGAGCAGCGAGGGTTTGGTGAGCAGTTCGAGAGCGACGCTCACCCGCTTGCGCTGGCCGCCGGAGAGGCTGTGGATCGGCTGCTGCGCGCGCTCCACGAGCCCCAGCTCCTGGATCACCTCGTCCACCCGGGCCCGCCGCTCGTCGGGTTCGGTGTCCTCGGGGAAGCGAAGCTCGGCGGCGTACCCGAGGGCCCGGCGCACGGTCAGCTGGAGGTGCAGGATGTCGTCCTGCGGGACGAGCCCGATGCGCTGCCGGAGCTCGGCGTAGTCCCGGTACAGGTCACGGCCGTCGTAGAGCACCGTGCCCCGGTCGGCGGGGCGCTGCCCGGTGAGCGCGCCCAGGAGCGTCGACTTCCCCGCGCCGGACGGTCCGACGACCCCGAGCAGGCACTTCTCGCCCACGGGGAACGACACCTCGTCGAGCAGGGTCTTGCGGCCGTGGTCGACGGTGACGGCGAGCGACTGGACGTCGAGGGAGACCTCGCCGGTGTCGGTGAACTCGACGAGCTGCCCGCCGATGAGACAGAACGCGCAGTGACCGACACCGACGATGTCGTCCGGCGTCACGCGGGCGTCGACGACGGGGGCGCCGTTGAGGTAGGTGCCGTTGTGACTGCCCAGGTCATGGATCCAGTACGTGCCGTCGGGATGGGCGCGCAGCTCGGCGTGGCGTCGGGAGACGACGAGATCGGGGACGACGACGTCGTTGTCGGGGGCACGGCCGATCCGGATGCTGTGGGCGGGCAACGGCCGTACGGACGTCGGCTGCCGGAAGGTACCGGTGGCGGCGGGGTGCGAGACGGAGGGGGGCCGGGGCGGCGGCGCGTTCTGCGGGGTGACGAGGCCGGGGGGCACGGGGGAGGCCGCCGGGGCCGCGGCCTCGGCGGGTGCGGGGGTCCGGTCGGGTGCCGGTGCCGGTGGAGCGGGCCGGGGGGCCGGGTGGGCGGCCGGAGCCGGTTCGGGATGGGGCGGGGCTTCCGGCTGGGCTTCAGCCTGCGCTCCCGGTTGTTCCGGTCGTGCTTCGGGCTGCGCCGCCGGCATCGCCTCCGGGGCGGCGGGGGCCGCTCCCGACGACAGCACCGCACGGGGGCCGTCCTCCGGATGGCCGAACCGCACGACCGTCCCGGGGCCCACCTCCCGCGGCCCGGCCACTCGCAGACCGTCCGTGAAGGTGCCGTTCGTGCTGTTCTCGTCCGCGAGGGTCCAGTGGCCGGCGGCGGCGCTGAGCACCGCGTGATGCCAGGACGCGCGCGCGTCGGCGAGCACGATGTCGCTGGTGGGGTCGCGCCCGATGCGATAGACACGGCTCGGAGTCATCCGGGTCGCGTCCCCGTCGATCACGAGGACCAGATCGGGCGCCGAAGGCGCTACGGGCCGCTCTCCCATGCGTGAATATTATCCGCCGGTGGTCATCCCTGCCCGGGATGAGGCCGCCGGTAGGGTGGGCGTCCGCCGCGGACGCGGCCCAGGACGAAGGAGGAGGCACCCGTGCCGAAAGGTGTCACCAGGCGGCGGCCCCGTACCCGCGCGGCATTGCTGAAGGCCGCCCTGGAGACCTTCGCCGAGCACGGCTTCCACGCGACGACGATCGAGCAGATCTGTGAGCGCGCCGGCTACACGCGGGGCGCGTACTACTCGAACTTCGCCAGCAAGGAAGAGCTCTTCCTCGCCCTCTTCGACGAGCACAGCGACCGGACCGTGCGACGGCTCGCCGAGTCGATCGACGCGCTGACCGCCGAGGAGTACACCCTGGCCCGGCTCGCGGAGCTCGCCGCCCGGGTCGAACCGGACGAGCGGGACTGGTACCTCGTCACCACCGAGTTCACCCTGCACGCCATCCGGGACCCGCAGGCCGCCTGGGTGCTCGCGCGCCACGACGCACGGCTGCGGGCCGAGATCGCCCGCGGGCTCACCCTCGTCCTGCGCCGGGCCGGGCGCGAACTGACCGTGGACGCCGACCGGTTCGCACGCCTTCTCATCGCCCTGCGCGAGGGGGGACTCGCGCAGAGCTACGTGGAGCCGGCGGAGCTGCCGCCCGGCAGCCTGGAGCGACAGTTCCTCGCCCCGCTCCTGGAGGTGTCGACGCGGGAGATCCCCGGCGCCGCCACCGGCGCCGGCATCGACACCGGCATCGACAACGGGCCAGAGGACGAGGGTCAGTCGAAGAGGTCCGGGTCCGACGCCGTGATCTGATCCCACAGCGGGCGCGCCTGGAACCAGCCGGCCAGGTGCCCGCCGATCTGACCGCGCGTGAGCAGGGCCGTCTCCCGGTCGATGTGCTGAGGCGTACCCGCCGCCATCGCCAGGAGCTGCGCCTGGCAGGACCGCTCCATGGTGACGAACCACCACACGGCCTCGGCGACGGACTGCCCGACGGTCAACAGCCCGTGGTTCTTGAGGATGACCGCCTTGTGGTCGCCCAGGGCCTTGGCGACCCGCTCGCCCTCCTCGGTCTCGTTGACCACGCCCCGGTAGTCGTCGTAGATCCCGTGGTCCTCGAAGAAGGCGCAGGCGTCCTGGGTGATCGGATCGAGCGGGATGCCGAGGCTGGAGAAGGCCTTGCCGTACAGGGAGTGCGAGTGCGCGGCGGCGATCGCGTCGGGCCGGGCGGCGTGGACCCGCGAGTGGATGACGAACGCGGCCCGGTTCACGGGCCTGCGCCCCTCCAGTACGGTCCCCTCGTGGTCCACCAGGATCAGGTCGGAGGCCTTGATCTGACCGAAGCTCATGCCGAAGGGGTTGACCCAGAAGGCGTTCGGGTCGCCGGGGTCGCGGACGGTGATGTGCCCGGCGACCCCCTCGGAGAAGCCGAACCTCCCGAAGATACGGAAACCGGCGGCGAGTTGTTCCTTGCGGTACCGGCGCTCCTCCTCGACGGAGTCGAAGGTGGGCGGCAGCGGAAGGACGACCCCTTCGGGCAACGGCCCGACGGCGGCGGCGAGCGCGGGCGGCACGGTGCTCATGACGGCTCCTCGGTGAGCGGTGGGGCACGGGCGGGCGAGGGTGGGGCACGGGCGGGCCCGGCGCGGCAAAAGATACAGAGATGTATCCGATACGACAACGGATCACGCGTCCAGGTGCGCATCGAGCAACGCTGCGCCGTGGTGCGTCGGCCGGTCAGGCGGCGGGTGCGCCGAAGCGGGCCAGGTAGTGCCAGACCTTCTTCACGTCCTGCGGGTCGTACCGCCCCGAACCCGCCGCCTCCTGCACGATCCGGGGATCGAGCCGGCCGTCGACCGCGATCCGGGCGCCGAGCTCCACGTACTCCTGCCCCCGGAAGCCGGGATGCCGGCGCAGTTCGTCGACGGACAGGCGGAATCCGTCGTGCCACTCCACCGGGCACGGCAGGCGCCGGGCCGCCGCCTCCACCTCCGTGTCCCGGTGGCTCGGGTCCAGGACCAGTGCCTCCACGTCGCGCGCGAGGTGGACCGGGCCGTGGATCTGCGCCTCGATGTAGTCGTCGAGCAGGTCCTTGTCGTCGCTCTCGGCGAGCGCGATCAGGCCCATCCGGGCCGCGACGCCGAAGTCGGTGGGCTCCAGGAAACTGTCCGGATAGCAGAAGGTCGCCCGGTCCACGGCGGCGGCCGTCAGTCGCAGATGGGCGGAGCCGAAGCGGGGTGCGGCGCCGAACGGGCGGCGGCGGAAGTCGAGGGCGCCGTAGACCGGCCGCGCGTCCGCCGGGGCCTCGTCGTACGTCCCTCCGAAGATGCGGCTCTCCCAGCGCCAGCGGTCGCCGCCCGGACGGGCGGTGAGGCCGCCGTTGCTGGTTCCGGTGACGAACTGGGGGCGGTAGACCCCGTCGTCGGCCAGCCGGCCGAGGAAATGGGGGTGGAAGTTGAGGGTGACCCGCAGGGCGGGGTCGATCGGCTCGCCGGTGGAACGGGCCGCCACATGGGCGAGGGCGCGCCGTGCGTGTGCGTGGGTGTGCGCTGCGGCGTGGATCCGTGTCATCGGGGCAGTGTGGCGGAGGGCCGAGGGTTGCGGCCCGGGGTTTTCGGTGGCTACGGTCGACCCTCGTAGAGAAAGCGCTTACCCCCTTCCCTTGTCCGCTGCCCCGTCCCCTGGAGTCTCCGCGTGCCCCCTCAGGACGTCCTGATCTACACCCGCACCACGGGCTACCGCCACGACTCGATCCCCGACGGGGCCGCCGCGCTCGCGGAGCTGGCGCACGACCTCGGGCGGAAGGCCGAGGTGACCGAGGACCCGGAGGTCTTCACGCCCGGGCGCCTGGCCGAGTGCGCCGTCGTCGTCCTGCTGTCCACGACCGGGAACGTCCTGACCCCCGGGGGACGCGCCGCCCTTGAGGCGTACCTCAGGGGCGGCGGCGCCCTTCTCGCCGTCCACGCGGCGGCCAACGCCGAGCCCGACTGGCCCTTCTACGGCGAACTGCTCGGCACCCGTTTCGACGGCCACCCCGAGATACAGCCCGGCATCGTCCTCGTCGACGACCGCGACCACCCCGCGACGGCCCCGCTGCCGGCCCGCTGGGCCTGGACCGACGAGTGGTACAACTTCACGTCCGACCCGCGGGGCAGCGCGAAGCCCGGGGACGGCACGGCGTCCGGGGGCGGCGCGCAGTCCGGGGGCGGAAGGAAGCCTGGGAACAGCACGGAGTCGAGGGACGCCCCGGCGTCCGGGGTACGGATCCTCGCCCGGGCCGACGAGACCTCGTACCGGGGCGGTACCCACGGTGACGACCACCCGCTGGTCTGGTGCCGGGAGATCGACGGCGGGCGGGTGTTCTTCACCGCGCTCGGCCACGCCTCGGAGACGTACCGCGACCCCGTCTTCCGCGCCCACCTCTCCGGCGCCCTGACCTGGCTCACCGCCTAGAGATCGTCCGCCGGCCACGTTTCCCGAGGTCGCCGCCGCTTTCGGGTCACCCCACCGCTCCGCCCCTGTTGCGCCGAGCCGCGCTTAGCGGAAACGTGCAGACGGGGGCCGTTGTCAGGAGGAGATCCGTCATGGGCATCGCCACCGTGAACCCCGCGACCGGCGAGACGCTGCGCGTCTACGAGGCCCACGGGTCCGAGGAGGTCGAGCGGCGGATCGCCGCCGCTCACGAGGCGTACCGCCAGTACCGCACCACCTCCTTCGCCGAACGCGCCCGCCTGCTGCGCGCCGCCGCCGCTCTCCTCGACGAGGACACCGAGGACATCGCGCACACCATGACCGTCGAGATGGGCAAGCCGATCGCCGCCGCCCGTGCGGAGGCCGCCAAGTGCGCCAAGGCGATGCGCTGGTACGCCCGCAACGCCGAGGAACTGCTCACCGACGAGCACCCGGCGGAGAGCGACGTCCAGGACTCCGGCGCCGACGTGGCACGCGTCCACTACCGGCCTCTCGGCCCGATCCTCGCCGTCATGCCGTGGAACTTCCCGCTCTGGCAGGTGATCCGCTTCGCCGCGCCCGCGCTCATGGCGGGCAACACCGGCCTCCTCAAGCACGCGTCCAACGTGCCGCAGACCGCGCTCTACCTCGGCGACCTCTTCCGCCGCTCCGGATACCCCGAGGGCTGTTTCCAGACCCTGCTGATCGGCTCCCGCGACGTCGAGCGCGTCCTGCGGGACCCCAGGGTCGTCGCCGCCACCCTGACCGGCAGCGAACCCGCGGGCCGGGCCGTCGCCTCCGTCGCGGGCGACGAGGTCAAGAAGACCGTCCTGGAACTCGGCGGCAGCGACCCGTTCATCGTCATGCCCTCGGCCGACATCGTCGGAGCCGTGAAGACGGCCGTCACCGCGCGCGTGCAGAACAACGGGCAGTCCTGCATCGCCGCCAAGCGGTTCATCGTCCACCAGGACGTGTACGACGACTTCTCCGAGCGCTTCACCGCCGCCATGAACGCCCTCACCGTCGGCGACCCCCTCGACGAGTCCACCGACGTCGGCCCCCTCGCCACCGAGCAGGGACGCACCGACCTGGAGGCGCTCGTCGACGACGCCGTACGACGGGGCGCCACCGCCCTGTGCGGCGGCCACCGCCCGGAGGAGCCGGGGCTCGCGAACGGCTGGTACTACCGGCCCACCGTCCTCGCCGGCATCTCCCCGGAGATGCGGATCCACCAGGAGGAGGCCTTCGGGCCGGTCGCCACGGTGTACCCGGTCCGAGACATCGAGGAGGCCGTGACCGTCGCCAACGACTCCCCGTTCGGCCTCAGTTCCAACGTCTGGACCCGCTCCCGGGAGGACGTCGCCTTCTTCGTGCGCGACCTGGAGGCCGGGGGCGTGTTCGTGAACGGCATGACGGCCTCGCACCCCGCCCTCCCCTTCGGCGGGATCAAGCGGTCCGGGTACGGCCGTGAGCTCTCCGGGCACGGCATCCGCGAGTTCTGCAACGCGACGACGGTCTGGCAGCGCGCCTGACGAGCGGACGGTCGGTTCGCTCGGGTGAGCGTCGATGATGTCCCGCTCAGCTCCGAGTCCACTCCGACAACCGTTCCGCCGTCCACGTGTTGATCACCCGGTCCTCCGGCACTCCGCACTCCTCCGCCCGCGCGCAGCCGAGGATCTGCCATTCCAGCTGGCCCGGCGCGTGCGCGTCCGTGTCCACCGCGAAGTGCGTGCCCGCCGCCACCGCGAGCCGCAGCAGCCGCCGCGGCGGGTCGAGGCGTTCCGGGCGGCTGTTGATCTCGACCGCCGTCCCGGACTCGGCGCAGGCGGCGAACACCCGCTCCGCGTCGAACTCCGACTCCGGTCGCAGCCGTCCGCCCGCCACCAGACGGCCCGTGCAGTGCCCGAGCACGTCCATCAGCGGGTTGCGCACGGCCCGTTCGAGCCGGCGGGTCATCGCCTGCCCGTCCATCCGGAGCTTCGAGTGGGCCGAACCGACCACGAGGTCGAGGCGGTCGAGCAGCTCGGGCTCCTGGTCGAGCGAACCGTCCTCCAGGATGTCGCACTCGATCCCGGTGAGCAGACGGAACGGCGCCCACTCCTCGTTCAGCCGCGCCACCACGTCCAGTTGCTCCAGGAGCCGCTCGGCCGACAGGCCCCGCGCCACCGTGAGCCGGGGCGAATGGTCGGTGAGCACGGCCCACTCGTGGCCGATACCCGCCGCCGCACGGCCCATGTCCTCGATCGTGGCGCCGCCGTCGGACCAGTCCGAGTGGAGGTGGCAGTCGCCGCGCAGGGCCGCCCGCAACGCCTCGCCCCCGCTCGTCGGTTCGGCGGTCCGCAGGGACTCCTCGAGCTCCGCCTCCAGCACCGCCAGGTACTCCGGGACCCGCCCGTCCAGCGCCTCGCGCACCACCGCCGCCGTCTTGGGACCGAGGCCCTTGACGGACTCCAGGGTGCCCGCCGCCGCCCGCCGGCCGGCCTCGCCCTCCGGCAGGGCGGAGACCGCGGCCGCGGCCGTACGGAAGGCCCGCGCCCGGTACCCGGGCGCCTGGGCGCGCTCCAGGAGGAACGCGATCCGGTTCAGGGCGGCCACAGGATCCATGACGTCGCTCCTCGCTTCCTCGGGGCCCGTCCTCGGGCTTCTCCTCAGAGGGTGCTTCCCAGGCTTCTCCTCAGGTGCCGTTCACGGCGTCGGCCGGCACCTCCGCCGGGCCGATCTCGCACCACACGGCCTTGCCCTCGCCGCGTGGCTCGACACCCCAGCGCGACGCCAGCGCGTCGAGCAGCATCAGTCCGCGCCCCGAGGTCGCGGCCTCGCCGGGGGTACGCCGCCGGGGCCAGGCGCTCGACCGGTCCTGCACCGACAGCCGGACCCGCCGCACCGGTTCGGGCAGCACCTCCAGGGTCAGCACCGCGCCGCCTTCGGTGTGCAGCAGGACGTTCACGAGTAGTTCGCCCGTCAACAGCTCGGCGTCGTCGGCCAGTTCGGGCATGCCCCAGTCGCCCAGCGCCTGTCCCACGGCCGCGCGCGCGTCCGACAGGCCCTGTGGATCGGCCTGGTGGATGTACTGGTGGATGCGCGGCGCGCGGGGCGTGCCGGGGTCCGGGCTGCGCCGCAGCACCAGGAGGGCCACGTCGTCGCCCGAGCCCCAGCGCTCCCACAGCCGCTCGGAGAGGTGGTCGGCGAGCGCCTCCGCCTGCGGCGGGCCGCTGCTGATCGCCTCCGAGAGGACATCGAGACCGGTCCCGATGTCCGACCCTGGCTGCTCGACGAGTCCGTCCGTGCACAGCACCAGGGTCTCCCCGGGGACGAGGTCGAGGCGTGTCTCCGGGAACTCCTCGTCGCCGAACACGGTCGCGAGCCCCAGCGGCAGCCCGCCCCGCAGCTTGGGCTGTCCGACCCGGCCGTCGGTGTGCCGGATCAGCGGACCGAGGTGCCCGGCCCGGACGGCCCGCAGCGTTCCGCTGCCCAGATCCACCTGGGCGTACGTGCAGGTGGCGAACCGGTTGGTGTCCAGCTCGGCGAGAAACCGGGAGGCGCGGGCCAGCACGGTCGACGGGGCGTGGCCCTCACCGGCGTACGCGCGCAGGGCGATGCGCAGCTGCCCCATGATGGCGGCGGCGTGGGTGTCGTGCCCCTGCACGTCGCCCACGACGATTCCGACCCGGCCGCGGGGCAGCGGGATCACGTCGTACCAGTCGCCGCCGACCTGCCGTCCGCTCCAGGCCGCGTGGTACCGCACGGCGATCTCGCCGCCGGTGATGCGCGGGATCCGGCGCGGCAGCATGGTCGCCTGGAGCCCGGTCGCCAGCTCCCGTTCCTCGTCGAAGAGGATCGCCCGCTGGAGGGACTGGGCGACGATCGCCGCGAGCCCGAGGGCCAGGTTGCGCTCGTCGGCGTTGAACGAGGTGCGGCCCCGGTAGAACAGGGCCATGCCGCCGAGTGACCGCGCCTGCGCGACCAGCGGAAGATAGCAGGCCGCCCGGAAGTCCAGCCGCGCCAGGTACGGGGCCAGCTCGGGGAAGTCGCGCCCGAGCGACGGGAACGAGGAGACGAACCGGGGCCGCCCGCTGAGCACGGCCTCGGCCAGCGGCATGCCCCGGTCGAGCCGCCGGACCCGGAAGTCGTCGAGCGCGTCGAGGGTCTCGCCGCTGAGCGCGATGATGTTCAGCGAGCCGTTCTCGACGAGGCCGAGTGCCAGGCCGTCCGCGCCGAGCCTGGCGAGCCCGCCGGGGCCGGTCAGGGCGGCCGTCACGTCGTCCACGGTCACCGCGCGCGACAGCGCGGCCGTCGTCCGCTCGACGATGTTCGTCTGGACCTCGCGCCGCTTCTCCAGCTCCTGGACGAACGCGAAGCGCGTGACCTCGGCGGTCGTGTCCCGTACGACCCCGACGATCCGCTTCGCCCGCCCGTCCGGCGAGCGCAGGATCCGGGCCTGCACATGCGTCCAGTGGGGTGGTCCACCGGCCTGCGGGATGGGGAAATGAGCGGTGTACGACACCTCGCCGCTGGTGACCGCCTCCCGTACGACAGCCTCCAGCCTGGTCCGCTCGTCGGGGTCGAGGCGGGCGATCAGAGACACCGGGCGGCCGTCGAAGGCGTCCGGAGCCACCCCGAAGACCAGCAGCCCGGACTTGTCGACATCGATGGTGCGCGTGTCGAGATCCCAGTCGAAGCTGCCGGTCCGGTTCATGGCGAGCCACTCGGCGGGCCCGATCTCGCCATTGCGCGTACGCCGGTCTTCATCGGTCATCCTCCCCATTGTCGAACCCGCGCCCCTCCGACGCCATGGCGATGACACGGCGTGGCGCGAGTTCGCCTCGGCGGGCGAGCGGTGGGGAGGTGGTGGGGAGGCGGTGGGAGAGCGGCCGCGAAGGGGCCGGGAGCGGCCGGACTGCGTCGGGAGGGCCTCGCGGGGCGGTCGGCGGGCCGCTCCTGTGACACCGCACGAAAATACCGGTGGGCCCCGGCGCGCGGCGGGCAGAATGGGCCGGTGCAGCCGCCCTACCGCGTTCTCGGTCCGTGTCAGGCCTTCCGTACCGACGACGGGACGGAGGCCGTCCTGGGCGGTGCCAGAATCCGCGCCCTGCTCACCGCTCTCGCGGCGGCCGGCGGGCGGACGGTGGGCACACGCGCCCTGATCGACCAGGTGTGGGGCGACGCCGACCGCGCCGAGGACCCGGACCAGGACCGTACGGCGGCGCTCCAGGCCCTCGTCGGGCGTCTGCGCCGGGCCGTGGGCCGGGACGCCGTCGTCTCCGCACCCGGGGGCGGCTACCGGCTGGCCGCGGCCCCGGACGCCGTCGACCTCCACCGCTTCGAGCGGCTCGCCGCCGAAGGCGCGGCCGCGCTCGGAGCCGGGGACCCGGCCTGCGCTGCCGCCCTCCTCGACGAGGCCCTCGGTCTCTGGCGGGGTCCCGCCCTGGCGGATCTGCCCGGCCGGGACACCCACCCCCTGGTCGTACGGGTCGAACAACGGCACAGCCAGGCGCGACGCGACCGCTTCGCCGCCGATCTGGCCCTGGGACGGGCCACGGAGGTCCTCGCACCGCTCGCCGCTCTGGCGGCCGGAGAGCCGCTCGACGAACCGCTCCAGGCCCTGCGGATCCGCGCCCTGCGGGCAGCCGGGCGGCCCGCCGAGGCCCTGGCCGTGTACGAGGAGATCCGGGCGAGCCTCGCGGACAAGCTGGGCACGGACCCGGGACCCGCCCTGCGCGCCCTCCACGCCGACCTCCTGACGGACTCGGCGCCCGCTCCCGCGCCGTCGCCCGCCACGCCGGAGGGGACGGGGCAGGCGGTCGGTCTTCCCGCCCGGCTGACCTCGTTCATCGGCCGGGACGACGACCTGGGCGCGCTCGCCGCCGAGTGGGGAGCCCGGCGGCTCGTCACCCTCACCGGGCCGGGTGGCGTCGGCAAGACGCGGCTCGCCGTGGAGGCGGCCCGGACCTATCGGAACGGCCCGGTGTACTTCGCCGAACTCGCGTCCGTACGCGAGGAGTCCACGGTCACCGCGGCCGTCCTCAGCGCGGTGGGTGCGCGCGAGACACACGTGTGGCACCGTGCGGCGGTCGCCGCTGTGGACCCCTTCGCCGAGCTCGTCGAGCACTGCGCCGGGCGGCGGATGCTGCTCGTCCTCGACAACTGCGAGCACGTGATCGCGGCGGCGGCGGAGCTCGCGCACGTGCTGCTCACGCGCTGTCCGGGCGTCACCGTGCTCGCGACGAGCCGGGAGCCGTTGGGGGTGCCGGGGGAGGTGGTGCGGCCGTTGGGGCCGTTGCCGGTGGGGATGGCGTTGCGGTTGTTGGGGGAGCGG
>NZ_JNZO01000041.1 GCF_000717595.1 Streptomyces flavochromogenes
ATGAACCAGAAGCGGTCCTGACCGGGCGTACCGAAGAGGTACAGGATCAGGTCCTGGTCCAGGGTGATGCGGCCGAAGTCCATGGCGACGGTCGTCGTCTTCTTGTCGCCGGTGTGCGTGAGGTCGTCGATGCCCGCGGACGCAGACGTCATGACGGCTTCGGTACGCAGCGGGTTGATCTCCGAGACGGCGCCGACGAACGTGGTCTTGCCCACGCCGAAGCCACCCGCCACCACGATCTTCGCGCTGGTGGTTGAACGGGCCGCGCCGCCGCTAGAGCTTGCGAAGTCCACTGAGCACCCTTTCGAGCAGTGTCACGTCTGGCTGACCGCCGGCGGCCTCGTCGCCGCCCGGCTGGTGGATGGCGACGAGCCCGGCCTCTGCCAGGTCGGCCACGAGGATTCGGGCGACGCCGAGGGGGATGGAGAGAAGAGCCGAGATCTCGGCGACCGACTTGATCTCGAAGCACAGCCGGCAGATCCGCTGGTGCTCGGGCAACTGCCCCTGCAGCCGGGACGGATCGGCCGTCGTGCTGACCAGCGCCTCGATGGCGAGCTGGTAGCGCGGCCGGGTCCGGCCGCCGGTCATCGCGTAGGGACGCACCAGCGGGTTGTGCGCGCCGCCCGAGCTGCTGGAGCCTGCGGCGGACGGAGCACGAGAGGAGCCCTGCGCACCCGCGGGCTGGGCGTGAGGCTGCCGGTAGGGCTGCGATACACCCTGTCTGCTCGGGGCGGAGGGAAAGTTGAACCGGTTCTGCGCGGTGTCGCCGAGCGGCGCCTGGTGCGCGTCATAACCGTTGTAGGGGCTTGAGCCCGGTGGTGTTCCCACGTCTCCTCCTCCGACTGCCTCGCGGTCCATGTCCCTTGAACCGCGCCACCGCACCTTACGGGGCGGTGGCGCGAAACGCACTGTCTGTCTGTTAGTTGAGAAGACTTCCCTGAAGCTCCGCCCGGAGGTCAGGAGTCAGGACGGTGCCCGCGCGATCCACGAGCAGCGCCATCTCGTAGCCCACGAGACCGATGTCGGCCTCGGGGTGGGCGAGCACGGCCAGCGAGGAGCCGTCCGAGATCGACATGATGAAGAGGAAGCCGCGCTCCATCTCCACCACGGTCTGATTGACCGCACCACCCTCGAAGATCCGGGACGCGCCCGCGGTCAGCGAGGTCAGTCCGGAGGCGACGGCCGCCAGCTGGTCGGCGCGGTCCCGGGGGAAACCCTCGGACATCGCCAGCAGGAGTCCGTCGGCGGAGACCACCACCGTGTGCGACACCCCGGGGGTGTTGTCCACGAAGTTGGTGATCAACCAGTTCAGATTCTGCGCCGCCTGGCTCATGCTCACACTAACGCTCCTGGTTGTAGGTACTGCCCGGGCCGAGGCCCGATCCGTTCGTGTCCGTTCCCGCGCTGCGTCCCTGCTGGACGCCGCGGCGCAGGTTGCTCAACCTGCCCCGTACGTCCTCGGGTGCGCGGGAGACCTGGGGGCCGCCCTGCGGGGTCTGCTCCGCCGTGCCCTCGACCAGGTTGGCCTTCGGGACCCGGCGGGGGAGACCGGACGAGGTGACCCCGCCCGCCTTCGGGTCCTTGAGCTTCCCGGCCCGCTGCCAGCGCTCGTCGTTGGTCGAGCGCCATTCGTCGGTGGGGTCGGCGTCGTTCTGCTGCTGCGCCGGCTGCGCGGGCTTCGCCTGCTGCGGTGCCTGCTGCTGCGGCGCCTGCTGGGTCGGCGAGGCGACGCTGCCGCGGCGCGGCAGTCCGGCGTCGGTCAGCGCGTGACCGGCGTCCGGGGCGGCACTCGGGGTCGGACCCGGACGGTCGAAGCCTACGCGCTCGGGGGCCTGTTCGGGAGCGCTCGGAGCAGATTCCGATTCCGCTCCGAACGGCTGCTGGTAGCCGCCCTGGTAAGCGCTCTGATCCTGCCAGTCTCCCTGGTGGGACTGGGTATCGAACGCATTGCCGTACTGCTGGTGTTCGGTTCCCGGGGTCTCGTACGAAGCTTCCGCATAGCCCTGCTGCGGGTAGGCCTCGTAACCCTGCTGCTGGTACGCGTAACCGTCCTGCTGCTGCGGGAATCCGGCCTCGTACTCCTGGCCGTACCCCTGCGACTGCTGAGCCTGCTGCTGACCGTAGTCCTGCGCCGGGGCGTACTGCTCGGCCGGGTACTCCTGACCCTGCTGCTGCCCGTACTCCTGACCCTGGCCGTACTCCTGGCCCTGCTGCGCGTACTCCTGGCCCTGCTGACCGTACTCGTCCGGCTGCTCCGCCTCGTCGCGGAAGAGCGGCCGGTCGTCGCCCTGCGCCTGGGCCTCCAGGGCGGCTCGCCGCCCCTCGCGCTTCAGCGAGCGGTTGACCGGGTCGAGCTGACGCTCCTCCTCGGCCGGCTGCTCGTACCGGGAGTCGTCGAAGCCGAGATCGGCGGCGGTCAGCATCGGCTGCTGCTGCTGCGGGGCACTCTCGAAGGCGCTCGGCTGCTGCTGCTGCGGAATGATCTGCGAGACCGTGAAGTCGTCCTGGATCGGCTGCTCGCCACCGCCACCGTGCGTGATCGCGTCCGGCAGCATGACCAGCGAGGTCGTACCGGCCTGCTCGCCCGAGGGGCGCAGCTGGACCCGGATGCCGTGGCGGTCGGCGAGCCGGCCGACCACGAAGAGGCCCATGCGCTGCGAGACGGCCGCGTCCACGGTCGGCGGGTTGGCCAGCTTGTGGTTGATGTCCGCGAAGTCCTCGGCGGTGAGGCCGATGCCCTTGTCGTGGATCTCGACCATCACGCGGCCGTCGGGGAGACGGGTCGCGGTGACGCGGACCTTGGTCTGCGGGGAGGAGAACGTGGTGGCGTTCTCCAGGAGCTCGGCGAGCAGGTGCACGAGGTCGGTCACGGCCTGGCCGTGGATCTCGGCGTCCGGCACGCCCGCCAGCTCGATGCGCTCGTACTGCTCCACCTCGGAGGAGGCGGCGCGCATGACGTCGACCAGCGGGACCGGCTGGTCCCAGCGTCGGCCCGGCTCCTCGCCGGCGAGGACGAGGAGGTTCTCGCCGTTGCGGCGCATACGGGTCGCCAGGTGGTCCAGGCGGAAGAGGTTCTCCAGCTGGTCCGGGTCGGCCTCGTTGTTCTCCAGGTCGGTGATGAGGGTCAGCTGGCCCTCGATCAGCGACTGGTTGCGGCGCGAGAGGTTGGTGAAGATCGCGTTGACGTTGCCCCGGAGCATGGCCTGCTCGGCGGCGAGCCGGACGGCCTCGCGGTGGACCTGGTCGAAGGCGCGGGCGACCTCGCCGATCTCGTCCTGGGTGTCGATGGGGATCGGCTGCACGCGGGTGTCGACCCGGCCGGGTTCGGTACGGGACAGCTGGTCGACCAGCATCGGCAGACGCTGCTCGGCGATGCCGAAGGCGGCGGTGCGCAGCTGCTGCATCGCGCGGCTCATCTGGCGGGCCATCATTCCGGCGAGGATGAAGGCGGCGAGCAGGGCGATGACGACGATGCCGCCGTTGACCCAGGCGTCCGTCTTGGCCTCGTCGGAGATCTTGATCGCCTCGGCCACGGCCTTGTCGACCAGAGCCTTCTCGACCTCGGAGTAGCCCTCGAACTTGGCGGTGGCGACGGCCATCCAGGTCACGGGGGTGATGCCCTTGGACTTCAGGGCGGCGAGGGCCTCGGGGCTCTTGGCGGTGCCGATGGCGGAGGCGACGCCGGAGTAGACGGAGCCGTCCTTGCCCTTCGGCAGGTCGAGGCCCTCGGCCTGCATCTGCTTGGCACCCTCGGTGGCCTTGCCCGTCATGACCTTCTTCAGCAGCGCGACGTCCTCGGGCATACCACCGGAGGAGAACTCGCCGAGGGCGATCTGTTCCAGGTAGTTGTACGAGTTGAACGCCACGGACTGCTGGGCGAAGACGGCTTCGGCCCGGCTGGGCCGGACCAGGAGCTGGGTGCCTATGGAGCGCTGGAGGGACTCGGCGCCCTTGGCCAGCTGGATGGCGTAGACGCTGCGGCCGTAAGCCGTGACGTTGCCGGTGCCGAGACCGAGCTCGTTGGAGAACTCGGTGAGGTAGTGCTGGACGCCGGTGTACTGGAGCTGGGTGTTCACCGGGTCGAGGGAGCGGGTGTACGCGGCCTTGCGCAGCGCCTCGAGCTTGGGCTCCTCCTCGCGGAAGAGGTTCAGGCGGCGCTCCAGGCCCTGGCCCGAGGGCAGGTCCTTGGCAGCCTCGTCGAACTTCACCTTGGCGGCGTCGGTCGCGGCGTACGCCTTCGTGACCTCGTCGCTCTTGCGGTCCTCGGGGGTCTTCACCGCCAGCAGGGGAGCCGCGGTGAGGTCACGCTCGTTGAGGAGGGCGGTGCTGTACTCCGAGGCGGCGCGCACGATGAGCGCCGTCTTCTCGGCGTCCTGCGCCTCCTGCCAGGTGTCGATCGATCCCTTGACCTGGAAGCCGCCCATGACGAGGCCGACCAGCACGGGTATGCAGAGGATCGCGTTCAGCCTGGTGGGCACCCGCCAGTTGCGGGGCGAGAGCTTGCTGGAGCTGCCCGGGGCGGCGGCCACGGTGGGCTGCGTCACGGGCACGTCCGCGGGCGACATCGCCGTGCGCGACGGCGGGGTGAAGTTGCCCCGTGTCTCCTGCTCCGCGGAGCTTTCCTTGCTGCGCCTCACTCGACCAACAACCTCTCGGCGTCGGCACCTACGTTGTGCCGGTGTTTCGTTCAGGGCCGTACTACTCGGGAGTTCATGAATTGCAGCACGTGAAGGGGGTCGGTTCCAAACAGTGGGATGCGGCCGGTTTCACGGGCCTACGCCACGTATAAAACGGGCATAAAGAGCGAGCCCCGCCAAAAGACGGGGCTCAGGTGAGCGCAGCGACACCGATCGGATGCGTCGGGTGTCCGGGGCGCCCCAATTCTCTGTCGAAATGTTATGAACGCGCGGGCGGCCGTGTCGAACGACACAGACCGCCCCTGGCGGCGGCATATGACAACCGCTCCGGTCGTCCGACTACTTCAGCCGGGCCATCAGAGCGTGCTCGACAAGGGTGATGAGCGCGCTCTTGGCGTCGGCGCGGTGCCGGGCGTCGGTGGTGATGATGGGGGTGCCGGGGCCGATCTGGAGGGCCTCGCGGACCTCCTCGGGCTGGTACGGCTGGGCGCCGTCGAAGCCGTTGAGGGCGATGACGAACGGCAGGCCGCTGTTCTCGCGCACCGCCGCTAGAGCTTGCGAAGTCCACTGAGCACCCTTTCGAGCAGAGTCACGTCCGGCGTGCCGCCGGTCTCTCCGTTGCCCGGCTGGTGGATGGCCACCATGCCGGCCTCCGCCAGGTCGGCGACGAGGATGCGGGCGACACCGAGAGGCATCGACAGCAGCGCCGACACCTCGGCCACCGACTTGACCTCACGGCACAGGTGGCAGATCCGCTGGTGCTCCGGGAGGAGAGTGGCGAGGTGCGCCGGGTCGGCCGTGGTGCTGACCAGTGCCTCGATGGCGAGCTGGTAGCGCGGCCGGGTCCGGCCGCCGGTCATCGCGTACGGACGCACCAGCGGCTGGTCGCCCTCATGTCCGTACTCGTCGACTGAATTGCCGTACGGATCGTGAGAGGCGGGGGGCGGGGTCATGAATCCTCCGGGCGTGACAGCAAACCTTCTGCCGTCTGATGGGGCCGGTGGGGGGCCGGGTGGGGCGGCCGGACGGATAACGGTGCCAGGGCGGTACGGAGGGGCGTACCGCCCTGTCGGTCGGTGGTGCGGTGAGGTTTTCCCTGAAGCAGCCGGCTAGTGGAGCAGGCTGCCCTGGAGCTCCGCGCGGAGATCCGGGGTGAGGACGCTGCCGGCCCGGTCGACCAGCAGCGTCATCTCGTAGCCGACGAGGCCGATGTCGCACTCGGGGTGCGCGAGCACGGCCAGCGAGGAACCGTCGGAGACCGACATGAGGAAGAGGAAGCCACGCTCCATCTCCACCACGGTCTGGGCGACGGGGCCCCCCTCGAAGATCCGGGACGCACCCGCGGTCAGCGAGGTCAGTCCGGACGCGACCGCCGCCAGCTGGTCGGCACGGTCGCGGGGGAATCCTTCGGACATGGCCAGCAGGAGTCCGTCGGCGGAGACCACCACCGTGTGGGACACCCCAGGGGTGTTGTCCACGAAGTTGGTGATCAACCAGTTCAGATTCTGCGCCGCCTGGCTCATCGCGTTCAACTAACGCTCCTGCTGATGGTTCGGACCGAGGTGGTGATTACCCGTGGTCGAGTTACCTGCCTGACGGCCCTGCTGGATACCGCGGCGCAGATTGGTCAGCCGGCCGCGGACGTCGTCGGGTGCACGCGAGACCTGGGGGCCGGCCGTGTGGGCCTGCTCCTGTGCGGTCCCGGGTACGAGGTTGGCCTTCGGCACACGCCGGGGAAGACCAGAGGTGGTGACACCGCCGGCCGCGGGCTTGCGCACCCGCTCGGCCTGGCGCACCAGCTCGTCGTTGGGCGAGGTCCGCCAGGCGGCCCCGCCGTTCTGGCGACCGTCGGCCGGGTCACCGGCCGGACGCTGCGCCGGGGCGGACGGCTGCGGCGCGACCGGGGTCTGCGCCTGCTGCTGTGCCTGCTGCTGGGCCTGCTCCTGGTGGAACCAGTTGGTCTCCAGCGTGTCGTACAGCGGCGTACGGCCGTCGCCCGTGCCCGCCGGCGGCAGCGCCTCCGGACGGCGCGGCTGCTGGAGCTGCGGCTGCTGGCCCTGCGGCTGGCCCTGCTGCGGCTGGACCGGCTCCGGGCGCGGGGCGCCGAAGTCGCCGCTGCCACCGCCGGTGCGCTGACGCGGGGCCGGCGGCTGCGGGGCCTGCTGCTGCGCCTGCGGCACGTAGGGCTGCCGGCCGAACTGCTGCTGCTGGCCGCCCTGGTAGCCCTGCTGCTGGGCCTGCTGCGGGCTGTTGAAGTCGGGCCGCGCGAACTGGCCGGTGGAGCCGGGGCCCTGCGGGGCACCGAAGTCGGGGCGCGGGAACTGCGCCGTCGACGCCGGGTCCTGGACACCGCCCTGGTACACCTGCGGGGCCTGCTGCTGCGGGGCCTGCTGAGGGCGGCCCTGCGACTGCTGGGGCGCACCGAAGTCCGGGCGCGGGAACTGGCCCGTGGAACCGGGTCCCTGGGGCGCCGGGGCCGCGAACGAGCCGGTCGTCTCCGGGTCCTCGTGACCGCGCGGGGCGTCCAGCGGGGACATCTCCTGCTGCGGGCGGCGGACCGGCTGCTGGGCCTGGTCGTTGCCCCAGCTAGCCCCCTGCGGGCGCTGCTGCTGGGGGTTGCCCCCCGGCAGCTCGGCGCGCGGGAACTCGTATCCACCGGTCTGCTGGGCACCCTGGCCCTGGCCCTGCGGTGCGTGCTGCGGGGCGCCGGGTCCGGCCTGCGGGGCGCCCTGGCTGCCCCAGACGTCCGTACGGGACGGGATGGCGCTCGCGGCGCCGCCGATGAGACCGCCGCCACCGGGGCCCGGCCGCAGCGGATCGCCGCTCTGCGGGGCCTGGGGGGCCTGCGGAGGCTGCGGCAGCTGACCGGTCCGGTCGAGCGACGCGTTCTGCGGCTGCGGGGTACGGGACTGCGGGGCGCCCTGCGGGCCACCGGAGAGCGGCGCACCGTCACGGGCGGGCAGCGCGGCCCGGGGACCGCTCGTGCCGACCTGACCGCGCGGCGCACCGGTGCCCAGGCGGCCGGCCGCCGAGGACGGCGCACCGCCCTGGCCCGGACGTCCGCCGGGGCCGCCGGCCGCGCCGGGACCGGCGGGAAGCCGGCCGCCCGGGGCGGAGGCACCCGGCGGCATCGCGCCCTGGCCACCGGCACCCGGCTTGGGCATCGGCTTCTTGCCGCCCTGGGCGACGTCGACGGGCAGCATGACGAGCGCGGTGGTGCCGCCCGAGTCGGAGGGGCGCAGCTGGATGCGGATGCCGTGTCGCAGGGACAGGCGGCCGACCACGAAGAGACCCATGCGGCGGGAGACGGAGACGTCCACGGTGGGCGGCGAGGCGAGCCGCTCGTTGATCGCGGCGAGGTCCTCGGGGGAGAGGCCGATGCCGGTGTCGTGGATCTCGACGAGCACACGGCCGTCGGGCAGTGCGTGACCGGTGACCCGGACCTTCGTCTGCGGCGAGGAGAACGAGGTGGCGTTCTCGAGCAGCTCGGCGAGGAGGTGGACGAGGTCGTTGACGACCCGGCCGGCGACCTCGGTCGCGGGGACCGAGGCGAGTTCGATGCGCTCGTACTGCTCCACCTCGGAGGCGGCGGCGCGGAGCACGTCGACCAGCGGGACCGGGCGGGTCCAGCGGCGGCCGGGCTCCTCACCGGCGAGGACGAGGAGGTTCTCACCGTTACGGCGCATACGCGTCGCGAGGTGGTCGAGCTTGAAGAGCGAGGACAGCTGGTCCGGGTCGGCCTCGCGCGACTCCAGCTCGGAGATGAGCGAGAGCTGACGCTGGATGAGGCCCTGGGAACGGCGCGAGAGGTTGGTGAACATCGCGTTGACGTTGCCCCGGAGGAGGGCCTGCTCGGCGGCGAGACGGACTGCCTCGCGGTGCACGTCGTCGAAGGCCGCGGCCACCTGGCCGATCTCGTCCCGGGAGTGCACACCGACGGACTCGACGGAGGTGTCGACGTCCTGCGGGTCGGACTCGGAGAGCTGCTTGACGAGCTCGGGCAGGCGTTCCTGGGCGACCTTGGTCGCGGTGTCCTGGAGCCGGCGCAGCGAGCGGATCATGGACCGGGCCACGACGAAGGCACCGATGAGCGAGACGCCGAGGACGAGGAGGATCAGCGCACCGTTGACGATGGCGTCCCGCTGCGACTCCTGGCGGAGCTCACGGGCCAGGCTCTCCATGTCGCCGAGCAGACCGCGCTCGATGCGGTTCATGGTGGCGATCTTGGTGCCGTACTCGTCGGTGAAGTTGAGGTGGCCGCGCTTGGGGCCGCTCTTCATGGCGTTGTCCATGTTGAGGACACGCTCGGCGTACTTCTCGGCGGCGGTGATCGACGGGTTGCCGCTGTTCAGGGACGCGAGTCGCTCGGTGGCGTCGCCACCGGTCGACTCGTAGATCGCCTGGAAGGACTGGAGCTCGCGGCCCTCGGAGTTGAGCGCGGCCTCGGCGTAGAGGCGGTCACCCTGCTGGATGTCGCCGGAGGTCCGGTCGCTCGGCGGCAGCGCCGCGGCGATGATCGCCTGCTGGATGGAGGCGTACTCCTTGGCGGACGAGAACGCGGCGAGCGCACGGGTCCGCTTGATCATCTCGGGGTTGCTGGTCGCCTGCGCCATGTCCTGCGAGAGGCTGAGCAGCGAGCGGATGAGACGGCTGTACGCCTCGACCGTCACCGAGTGGGAGACGTCCTTCTCGTAGGCGTTGCTCCGGATCGTGTGCAGACCGCTGACCTGCGAGGCGATCTGGTTGACGTTCTGCCGGATGCTGCGCAGCGCCTCGTCGCCCTCGGTGGCCGGGATGGCCTCCGTGGCCTGCAGGAAGGCCTTGTACTCCAGGTCCGTCTTCCGGCGCGGGTTGGCGACCTGGTAGTCGCTGACCGGGCGGCTGTTGGAGAGCGGACCCGCGGAGAGGTCACGCTCGGACTGGAGGGCCTGCGCGAGGTCGGTGGCCTCTCGGGTCAGCTTGGTCAGCAGCTGCATGTGGTCGAGCTGCTCCATGTCCTGGAGCGACTCGCTGATGCGGATGCCGCCCAGGGTGGTCGCGGCGACCACGGGGAGGGTGAGGAGCGCGACCAGGCGCGTGGAGATGCGCCAGTTGCGCAGGGCTATTCGAGGACCGACCTCGTTCTCGGCCCGGACCTTGGGGGGTGCGTCGGACGGCGCGTCGGACGCGGCCGCGGCGCTCGTGCGCCTGCCGCCGTCACCGCCCTCGCCGGACGGACCCTGACCCTGGTTCGGGGTGTGCGAGGCCGAGGGACCGCGGTCGGTCCCGGCACGCGGTTCCTGCTCCGCCGGAGCATCCGCTCGGCCCTGACGGGCCTGGGGAGACCCCGAGCCATCCCTCTTGAAACGTCCCTGCACTAGCGTCGCAACCTCTGGACCAGGCGTCCTTCCGGATGAACGGAGAGGACGGTGTCGGCGTCAATCGGGGTGCGTGGAGGGCACCCCAGGTGGTCGTCGGTGACCGGCGCAGTTCCCCCTTCCCCGCCACTAGGCCGGCGCTGCGTTGCGCCCCCTGCGCGCCGGCTTGAAACCCGCGGCGGTGCGTGGAATTCCAGCACAGTGCCGGACCTCCAACAAGGGCCGCGTGTCGCGCCGGGAGGGTCATGACAACCCGTGCGCACAGCGTCACCCCATGTAGAAGATGATCACGGAGGATTCGGACTTTTCCTCTCCAATGGCTGCGCGTACCCGTGTGTCCCAGTCGCCATGATCAGGAGCGGAATAGAGCATTCAGTGGCGGAATGTCCCTTTCCGTGGCGACAGGCGACGGTCCGTAATGCCCGGAATATGTCGCCCTTGGTGAGCAAACTCACACGATGATCGATGTCTTAGCCATGCATTCGAAGGGAATCGCATGTTTAGCCTGACGCTTTACACCCCCTCGCGCCCGAACGCGGCGCCCGTTCCGGAACAAGGTCAGATCACCGCGATGAAGACGACGACGCCCGGCACCACGGCCAACCCCCGCCGTTCCACCCTCGTCCACCTCTCGGACGCCGCAGAGCTCGGCCGGGTCGCCCTGCCCGAGTACGCGGTCGAGCTGCCGGCGAAGACGGCCAACCCGCGCCGCACCGTCCTCATGCAGCCCCCGGCCCCGTACCAGCCCCAGCCCTACGCCTCCGCGTCCCGCTGACGCCACCCCCGGAGCCACCCGCGTCAGCACCCGGGGACCCGCCCGCCCTCCCGGTCATCGACCCGGTGACATCGCCGGTCCGCCGCCCCGCGCCGCGTTAGCCTGGAGCGTCAGACTCCAGCCAGCACCAAGTGAGGGGCGACAGCACTCGTGCGCATCGCCAGATTCTCCATCGACGGCAATGTGGCCTTCGGCGCCGTCGAGGGCGAGGGAACCGTCGAGTCCGGCGGCCTCGTCCTCGACATCATCAAGGGCATCCCGTACACCGACTTCGAGCTCAGCGGCACCAAGGTCCCGCTGAGCAAGGTACGGCTCCTGCCGCCGGTGCTCCCCAACAAGATCGTGGCCATCGGCCGCAACTACGCGGAGCACGCCGCCGAACTCGGCAACGAGGTCCCCGACGTCCCCGTCGCCTTCTTCAAGCCCACCACCTCGGTGATCGGCCCCGGCGACGCCATCGAGTACCCCTCCTTCTCCAACGAGCTGCACCACGAGGCCGAACTGGCCGTGGTCATCGGCCGTATGTGCCGCGAGGTGCCCCGTGAGCGCGTGAAGGACGTCGTCTTCGGCTACACCTGCGCCAATGACGTCACCGCCCGCGACGCCCAGCAGCGCGAGAAGCAGTGGGCCCGTGCCAAGGGCTTCGACACCTCCTGCCCGCTGGGACCCTGGGTCGAGACGGACCTGAGCATCGCTGACGCGAGCGACCTGACCATCCAGGCCACGGTCAACGGCGAACAGCGCCAGCTGGGTCGGACGAGCGACATGATCCGCTCCATCGAGGACCTGGTCGTCCACATCACCGAGGCCATGACGCTGCTCCCCGGAGACGTCATCCTCACCGGCACCCCCGCCGGGGTCGGCCCCCTCAACGTCGGCGACGAGGTCGCCGTCACCATCGAAGGCATCGGCACTCTCACCAATAGGGTGATCAAGCGTGGCTAACGCGAACATCCGCGTCCGTTTCTGTCCCTCGCCGACCGGCAACCCCCACGTGGGTCTGGTCCGCACCGCTCTCTTCAACTGGGCCTTCGCCCGGCACAACGAGGGCACCATGGTCTTCCGCATCGAGGACACCGACGCTGCGCGCGACTCCGAGGAGTCGTACGACCAGCTGCTCGACTCGCTGCGCTGGCTCGGCCTCGACTGGGACGAGGGCCCGGAGATCGGCGGCCCGCACGCGCCGTACCGCCAGTCGCAGCGGATGGACATCTACAAGGACGTCGCCGACAAGCTGCTCGCCGGCGGATACGCGTACCACTGCTTCTGCACCGCCGTGGAGCTGGAAGCCCGTCGTGACGCCGCTCGCCTGGCCGGCAAGCCGTCCGGCTACGACGGCACCTGCCGCAACCTGAGCGCCGAGCGCATCGAGCGCTACCGCGCCGAGGGCCGCGACTCCATCGTCCGCTTCCGGATGCCCGACGAGCCGATCACCTTCACGGACCTGGTCCGCGGCGAGCTCACCTTCACCCCGGACAACGTCCCGGACTACGGCATCGTGCGCGCCAACGGCGCCCCGCTGTACACGCTGGTGAACCCGGTCGACGACGCCCTGATGGAGATCACCCACGTCCTGCGCGGTGAGGACCTGCTGTCCTCCACCCCGCGGCAGATCGCGCTCTACAAGGCGCTGATCGAGCTGGGCGTCGCCAAGGAGATCCCGTCCTTCGGCCACCTGCCGTACGTGATGGGCGAGGGCAACAAGAAGCTCTCCAAGCGCGACCCCGAGGCCTCCCTCAACCTCTACCGGGAGCGCGGCTTCCTCCGCGAGGGCCTGCTGAACTACCTGTCGCTCCTCGGCTGGTCGTTCTCGGCGGACCAGGACATCTTCACCATCGAGCAGATGGTGTCGAAGTTCGACATCGCCGACGTCAACGCCAACCCGGCGCGCTTCGACCTCAAGAAGGCCGAGTCGATCAACGCCGACCACATCCGCCTGCTGGACGTGAAGGCGTTCGCCGAGGCCTGCGAGCCCTGGCTGCGGGCCCCCTTCGCCAACTGGGCGCCCGAGGACTTCGACCGGACCGCCTGGGAGGCCATCGCGCCGCACGCCCAGACCCGCGTCACCGTCCTCTCGGACATCACGGCCAACGTGGACTTCCTCTTCCTGTCGGAGCCGGTCTTCGACCAGCCCTCGTGGGACAAGGCGATGAAGGGCGAGCCCGCGGCCCTCCTCACCACCGCCCGCGAGAAGCTCGAAGGCGCCGACTGGAGCGACCCCGAGTCCCTCAAGAACGCCGTGCTGGCCGCCGGCGAGGCCCACGGCCTCAAGCTGGGCAAGGCGCAGGCCCCGGTCCGCGTGGCCGTCACCGGCCGCACGGTCGGCCTGCCCCTCTTCGAGTCCCTGGAGATCCTGGGCAAGGAGAAGACCCTGACCCGCATCGACGCGGCTCTGGCGAAGCTCGCCGCCTGACCCCTCCCGCGCGGTACGGTCGGGCCATGACCATCCGCGCGGTGCTGTGGGACGTCGACGACACGATCTTCGACTACGCCCGCGCCGACCACGTCGGCATGAGCGCGCACCTGACGGCCGAGGGCCTGGTGGACGGATACGCATCCGTCGACCAGGCCCTCCGTCGCTGGCGGGAGCTGACCGTGCTCCACTGGCGCCGTTTCGAGGCCGGCGGGGTCGATTTCCAGGAGCAGCGGCGGGAGCGCGTCCGGGACTTCCTGGCGGAGCCCGGCATGACCGCCGCGGAGGCCGACGGCTGGTTCGAGCGGTACGTCTCCCACTACGAGGCGGCCTGGGAACTCTTCCCCGACGCCCTCCCTGTCCTGGACCTGCTGGCCGATGACTATCGTCACGGGATTCTGTCCAACTCCAGCCTCCACAACCAGGACCGGAAGCTCCGGGTCCTCGGCGTACGCGACCGCTTCGAGGCCGTCCTGTGCGCGGCGGAGCTCGGGGTGGCCAAGCCGGCCGCCGAGGCCTTCCACGCCGCCTGTACCGCCCTTGACCTGCGCCCGAGCGAGGTGGCGTACGTGGGGGACCAGCCGGACATCGACGCCAGGGGCGCCGTGGAGGCGGGGCTGCGGGGCATCTGGCTGGACCGCGCGGACACCGGCGGCCGCCCCGAGCTGAAGCGGATCACAAGCCTCCGCGAGCTTCCGGCCCTGCTCGGAGGGCATACCCGTTTTGGAGCACCGTCCACCTTCGGGTAATGTTCTTCCTGCGCCGAGGGGAACAAGCCGAAAGGCAAGAACCCGGAAAGCGCAAGCCGAGCAAGATCCTCCCTGGTGGGGAAGTTGCCCCGGTGGCCTATGGTGTAATTGGCAGCACGACGGTTTCTGGTTCCGTTAGTCTTGGTTCGAGTCCAGGTAGGCCAGCTCGCAGAGCTTTATCTGCAACCCGTGGATGGCATCCACAAAGCCCCCGTTGTGTAGCGGCCTAGCACGCCGCCCTCTCAAGGCGGTAGCGCCGGTTCGAATCCGGTCGGGGGTACAGATCCATCCTGTAGGTCACTTGGGTAGCTCCCGGTGGATCTACGGTGACATCACCCGGTCTCGACCGGGTGGGATCGCTAGGGCCCCCGTTGTGTAGCGGCCTAGCACGCCGCCCTCTCAAGGCGGTAGCGCCGGTTCGAATCCGGTCGGGGGTACGGTGTAACCACCATGGCCTATGGTGTAATTGGCAACACTACGGTTTCTGGTACCGTCATTCTTGGTTCGAGTCCAGGTAGGCCAGCTCGCAGAGCTCATCTGCACCGCGGATCTGATCCGCAAGGCCCCCGTTGTGTAGCGGCCTAGCACGCCGCCCTCTCAAGGCGGTAGCGCCGGTTCGAATCCGGTCGGGGGTACAGAACGAGGAAGCCCTTCCCTTCGGGGGAGGGCTTCTTCGCTGTCCGGTGCCGTACGCAGGGACAACTCCGGCCCACCGCTGCGGCGTTGGAGCGGTGGGCCGGGACGAACAGAAGGCGGGCGGGAAGGTCAGCCGGTACGGCGGAGCGCCTCGGAGAGACGGGCCGCGGCGTCGATGACGGCCTGGGCGTGCATACGGCCCGGGTGGCGCGTCAGGCGTTCGATCGGACCGGAGACCGAGACGGCGGCCACCACGCGGTTCGACGGGCCGCGTACGGGCGCGGAGACGGACGCGACGCCCGGCTCCCGCTCACCGATCGACTGGGCCCAGCCGCGGCGCCGTACGCCCGACAGGGCCGTCGCCGTGAAGCGGGCGCCCTGGAGGCCGCGGTGCAGCCGCTCGGGCTCCTCCCAGGCCATCAGGATCTGCGCCGAGGAGCCGGCCTTCATCGTCAGCGTCGAGCCGACCGGGACGGTGTCCCGCAGGCCCGAGAGCCGCTCGGCGGCCGCCACGCAGATGCGCATGTCGCCCTGCCGGCGGTAGAGCTGGGCGCTCTCGCCGGTGACATCGCGCAGATGCGTCAGAACCGGGCCCGCGGTCGCGAGCAGGCGGTCCTCGCCGGCCGCGGCGGCGAGCTCCGCGAGACGCGGTCCGAGGATGAACCGGCCCTGCATGTCACGCGCCACCATCCGGTGGTGTTCCAGTGCCACGGCCAGTCGGTGTGCCGTGGGTCGTGCGAGTCCCGTCGCCGCGACCAGTCCTGCGAGGGTGGCCGGACCGGACTCCAGGGCGCTCAGGACAAGGGCTGCCTTGTCGAGAACGCCTACGCCGCTAGAGTTGTCCATGCAACGATATTCGCGTCTCACTCTGTGAAACGCAAGTTCAATTTCCTGCGGAACTTGTCACTCTGGTGAGGCGGCCGCACAACGGCCCGCGAAACGGGTCTCTAGTTGTGCCGGCGTAGACGTCGGCCGGAGGGAAAGCGATGGGTAGGACACTCGCGGAGAAGGTCTGGGACGACCACGTCGTCCGGCGCGCCGAGGGCGAGCCCGACCTCCTCTTCATCGATCTGCACCTGCTGCACGAGGTGACCAGCCCCCAGGCCTTCGACGGCCTGCGCCAGAACGGCCGGCAGGTGCGGCGCCTCGACCTCACCATCGCCACCGAGGACCACAACACCCCGACCCTCGACATCGACAAGCCGATCGCCGACCCGGTCTCCCGCGCTCAGCTGGAGACCCTCCGGAAGAACTGTGCCGAGTTCGGCGTCCGCCTGCACCCGCTGGGCGACGTCGAGCAGGGCGTCGTCCACGTGGTGGGACCGCAGCTGGGTCTGACCCAGCCCGGCACCACCGTCGTCTGCGGCGACTCGCACACCTCCACGCACGGCGCCTTCGGCGCGCTGGCGTTCGGCATCGGCACCAGCCAGGTCGAGCACGTGCTCGCCACCCAGACGCTGCCGCTGGCCCGCCCCCGGACGATGGCCATCACGGTCGACGGCGAGCTGCCCGAGGACGTCACCGCGAAGGACCTGATCCTGGCGATCATCGCCAAGATCGGCACCGGCGGCGGCCAGGGCTACATCCTGGAGTACCGCGGCTCCGCCATCGAGAAGCTCTCGATGGAGGCCCGGATGACCATCTGCAACATGTCGATCGAGGCCGGCGCGCGCGCGGGCATGATCGCTCCCGACGAGACCACCTTCGCCTATCTGAAGGGCCGCGCCCACGCCCCCGAGGGCGAGGACTGGGACGCCGCCGTCGCGTACTGGAAGACCCTGAGGTCCGACGAGGACGCGGTATTCGACGCCGAGGTCGTCATCGACGCCGCCTCCCTGGCGCCGTTCGTCACCTGGGGCACCAACCCGGGCCAGGGCGCGCCGCTTTCGGCGAACGTCCCCGACCCGGCTTCGTACGAAGACGCTTCGGAGCGCCTGGCCGCCGAAAAGGCCCTGGAGTACATGGGGTTGACCGCCGGACAGCCGCTGCGCGACATCAAGGTCGACACCGTCTTCGTAGGCTCGTGCACCAACGGCCGCATCGAGGACCTGCGCAACGCCGCCGCCCTGCTGGAGGGCCGCAAGGTCGCCGACGGCGTCCGCATGCTGGTCGTTCCCGGCTCGGTGCGCGTCGCCCTGCAGGCCGTCGAGGAGGGCCTGGACAAGGTCTTCAAGGAGTCCGGCGCCGAATGGCGGCACGCGGGCTGCTCGATGTGTCTGGGCATGAACCCCGACCAACTGGCTCCCGGTGAGCGCTCCGCGTCCACCTCGAACCGCAACTTCGAGGGTCGGCAGGGCAAGGGCGGCCGGACCCACCTGGTCTCGCCCCAGGTCGCCGCCGCCACCGCCGTCCTGGGCCATCTGGCCTCCCCGGCCGATCTGTCCGACGTCGCCACCACCGCGGGGGTCTGAGGAACCATGGAAGCTTTCACCACGCACACCGGCCGGGCCGTCCCGCTGCGCCGCAGCAACGTCGACACCGACCAGATCATCCCGGCGCACTGGCTGAAGAAGGTCACCCGCGACGGCTTCGAGGACGGTCTCTTCGAGGCCTGGCGCAAGGACGAGCAGTTCGTGCTCAACCGCCCGGAGCGGCAGGGCGCCTCGGTCCTGGTCGCCGGCCCCGACTTCGGCACCGGCTCCTCCCGTGAGCACGCCGTCTGGGCGCTCCAGAACTACGGCTTCCAGACCGTGATCTCCTCCCGCTTCGCCGACATCTTCCGCGGCAACTCGCTGAAGAACGGCCTGCTCACGGTGGTCCTGCCGCAGGAGACGGTCGACGCGCTCTGGGAGCTGACCGAGGCCGACCCGACCGCCGAGGTCACCGTCGACCTGGAGCGTCGCAAGGTCCTGGCGGCCGGGATCGACGCCGACTTCGAGCTCGACGAGAACGCCCGCTGGCGGCTGCTGAACGGTCTCGACGACATCAGCCTCACCCTTCAGAACGAAGCCGACATCGCGGCGTACGAGACGTCACGACCGGCCTTCAAGCCCCGTACAATTACGGTCTGAGCAGCGCTTTTCCAAGACTGCGCCCCCCACCGACCGGTGGGGGGCGCAGTCGCTTGTTGAGACCCTGTCGGGCGACAACTCGCCCTAGATGGCACAATCGGTGCATGGAACGCGACAGCCAACTCGAGCTCTACGAGTCAGTCGCCGCCCGATTGAAGGAAGCGCACACAAGAGTGCGCTCACTGCAAGTCCCGGAGGGCGTAAGGATGGCGCTGTCCCGGAAGCTGCTGGTCGTGACGGCAGCGGCGAAGCACGATCTCAAGGACGCGGCAACGCGTCTGGACCGGTTGATGAAGGACCTCGACGAGGGCCGATTCCCAGAGGACGACTGACACCAAGAACTCCGTAGCGGATCTTCCGCGTTGCGGCACTAGGGTGATTAGCCCGTTTCGTGTTTGATTTGCGGTATATACATGCCTAACGTGCGAAAAAGCTTGAACACTTTCGTTCTGGCAATGTCTCCGAAGGGGAAGACGTGAACAAGGCGCAGCTCGTAGAAGCGATTGCCGACAAGATGGGCGGTCGCCAGCAGGCCGCCGAAGCCGTCGACCACGTGCTCGACGCCATCGTGCGTGCCGTGGTGGGTGGCGACCGGGTCTCGGTGACGGGTTTCGGCTCGTTCGAGAAGGTCGACCGTCCGGCCCGCTACGCCCGTAACCCGCAGACGGGTGAGCGGGTGCGGGTCAAGAAGACCTCGGTCCCGCGCTTCCGTGCCGGTCAGGGCTTCAAGGACCTGGTCAGCGGCTCGAAGAAGCTCCCCAAGGGCGGCGAGGTCTCCGTCAAGAAGGCCCCCAAGGGCAGCCTGAGCGGTGGCGCCTCCGCCACCGTGAAGAAGGCCGCCGCCAAGAGGGCGACCACCGCCAAGAAGGCCGCCGCGAAGAAGGCGACCCCGGCGAAGAAGGTCACGGCGGCCGCCGCGAAGAAGGCGACCCCCGCGAAGAAGACCACCACGGCCGCCGCCAAGAAGGCGACCCCGGCCAAGAAGGCCACCACGGCCGCGGCGAAGAAGACCTCCGCCGCCGCCAAGAAGACCACCACGGCCGCCGCGAAGAAGGCGACCAAGGCCACGGTGAAGAAGACCGCGCCGGCCGCGAAGAAGGCCACGGCGACGAAGGCGCCCGCCAAGAAGACGACGGCGCGCAAGACGACCGCCAAGAAGGCCGCCGCCAAGAAGTAGGACGAGCGGTAGACACCCGCCGGGCCGGGCTCCCCCCAGGGAGCCCGGCCCGCGGCGCGTCCGGGGCCCCGTCGGCGGGGACCGGGCGCGTCAGAACGTCTGGAGCGTCACCAGGGTGATCCGCAGGCCGGCCCCCGAGGTGCCCGGCTCCGCCTCGATCCGGACCCGCTGCCCGGGCCGCAGCAGCCGCAGCCCGCCCGCCTCGAAGGCCTCCGCCCCGAACTCCACGGGGGTGCCGTCGTCGAGCAGCACACTGCCGCTGTGGGTCTCGGAGTCGTACGTGAACGCGGTCGCCTGCATGGACCGCAGCCTATCCGGCCGCCGGCAGCCACCGGGCGGCCGTCCGCGGGCCGAGCCCCAGCGCCCGGGCCTCCGCCAGATCCTCACCGGTGTCCACGTCCCGGCGCACCGAATCCACCCCCGTCAGCAGGATTTCCACCGCGCCCGAAGACAAATGCCGGAGTCGCGACGCACCTCCGAATGCCGGTTCCAATTCCACCCCAGGAGCCGCCGAGAGGAATGTCGTACCTATTTCGGCGGCATCAGCGAGAAAAGCCCTCGGAAATTTCCTGGCCACATCCAGGACCCGGGCCAGCTCCTCGGGCCGCAGCGCCGGCAGATCCGCGTTGAGCGCCGCCACCCGCGCGGCCGGCCGCCGGGTCCGTACGGCACGGACCCCGTGCGCGAGCGCCGCGTTGAGCCCAGCCGCCGGGGCGTCCGGGACGATCCGCGCGCCCAGGGCGGCGAGCGCCTCGCCGGCCGCCGGATCGTCCGTGACGACCACCACATCCCGTACCCGCAGGCAGTTCAGCACCGCCCCCACGGTGTCCTCGGCGAACGCGAGCGCCAGCCGCGGGCGCAGCCGGGACCCGGCCGCCGCGGCCAGTCTGCTCTTCGCCAGGGCAAGGGGCTTCAGAGGTACGACCAGGGACCAGCCGTCGTCCGCATGCGTGTTCATCGGGGCCCATTCTGTCCCGCCCACGCGGTCCCCAGGAGGGCCCGGGGCGTACGGTGTCACTCGACAGAGCAGGAGCATGGGGCGACACTTGACCCCCTGCCAGCCAGTCCCGGAGAAAGGTGTACGAGTGCCCCGCCGCAGAATCGGCTTCTGGTACCGCCTCGCGGCGGTCATCGCCAAGCCCCCCCTGGTGGTTCTGTTCAAGCGGGACTGGCGCGGTATGGAGCACATTCCGGCCGACGGCGGTTTCATCACCGCGGTCAACCACAACTCCTACCTGGACCCGCTGTCCTACGCGCACTACCAGTACAACACCGGCCGGGTCCCGCGCCTCCTCGCCAAGGCGGGCCTCTTCAAGGCCCCCTTCGTCGGGATGATGCTGCGCGGCACCGGACAGATCCCCGTCTACCGGGAGACGACCAACGCGCTCGACGCGTTCCGCGCCGCCGTCGACGCCATCGAGCGCGGCGAGTGCGTCGCCTTCTACCCCGAGGGGACCCTCACCCGGGACCCCGACATGTGGCCCATGGCGGGCAAGACCGGTGCCGCGCGCGTCGCGCTGCTCACCCGGGCCCCCGTCATCCCGGTGGCCCAGTGGGGCGCCAACCTGGCGATGCCGCCGTACGCCAAGGAGAACAAGCTCAGCCTGTTCCCCCGCAAGACGCTGACCGTGCAGGCCGGTCCGCCCGTCGACCTCTCCCGCTTCTACGGACTCGAGCCCACGCCCGAGGTGCTCCGCGAGGCGACCGAGGTCATCATGGCGGCCGTCACCGCGCTCCTGGAGCAGATCCGCGGCGAGCAGGCGCCCGCCGAACCGTACGACCACCGCAAGGCGCGCCTGGAGCAGCGGCGCAGGGCCGCCGAAGGGGGCACCAAGTGACCAAGGCAGCCGTCTTCGGAAACGGATCCTGGGGTACCGCGTTCGCGATGGTGCTCGCCGACGCGGGCTGCGAGGTGAGCCTCTGGGGCCGCCGCGCCGAACTCGCCAAGGAGATCAACGCCTCCCGGGTCAACCCGGACTACCTGCCGGGCGTCGAACTCCCCGCGGCCGTCACGGCCACCGCCGACCCGGCCGAGGCGGCCCACGACGCCGACTTCACCGTCCTCGTCGTCCCCTCCCAGACCCTCCGCGGCAACCTCGCCGCCTGGGCGCCGGTGCTGGCGCCCGACACCGTCCTCGTCTCCCTCATGAAGGGTGTCGAACTCGGCACCGCCAAGCGGATGAGCGAGGTCATCACCGAGGTCGCCGACGTGCCCGCCGAGCGCGTGGCCGTCCTCACCGGCCCCAACCTGGCCAAGGAGATCGCCGCCCGGCAGCCCGCCGCCGCCGTCGTCGCCTGCGTCGACGAGACGGTCGCCCAGCGCCTCCAGACCGCCTGCATCACCCCGTACTTCCGCCCGTACACCAACACCGACGTGGTGGGCTGCGAGCTCGGCGGAGCCGTGAAGAACGTCATCGGCCTCGCCGTCGGCATCGCCAACGGCATGGGCCTCGGCGACAACTCCAAGGCCACGCTCATCACCCGCGGCCTCGCCGAGACCACCCGCCTCGGCCTCGCCATGGGAGCCGACCCGCTCACCTTCTCGGGCCTCGCGGGCCTCGGCGACCTCGTCGCCACCTGCTCCTCGCCGCTCTCCCGGAACAACACCTTCGGCACCAACCTCGGCCGCGGGATGACCCTCCAGGAGACCATCGCGGCCACCAAGCAGACCGCCGAGGGCGTCAAGTCCTGCGAGTCGGTGCTCGATCTGGGCCGCCGCCACGGCGTCGACATGCCCATCACCGAGACGGTCGTGTCGATCGTCCACGACGGCAAGCCGCCGGTCGTCGCGCTCAAGGAGCTGATGTCGCGCAGCGCGAAGGCCGAGCGCCGGTAGCCGCCACCGGCCGGTGCCGTCCCGGGCCCCCGCGCGACGCCGAGCCGCACTGCGCCGGACGCGCGCGAGGGGACCGGGGCCGCAAGGTCGTTCGGGACGCGCAAGGTACGCTCATCGCGATATGAGCGAGAACACCCAGAGCCCCCGCAAGCCGCGCGTGGCCGTCGTCTTCGGCGGACGCAGCTCCGAGCACGCCATCTCCGTCGTCACGGCGGGCGCCGTCCTGAGCGCCATCGACCGGGACAAGTACGACGTGCTGCCCATCGGCATCACGACGGACGGGCGCTGGGCGCTCACCGCCGACGCCCCCGAGCGCATGGCCATCGCCGACCGCGCCCTGCCGAACGTCGCCGACCTGGCCGAGTCCACCGAGGGCGGCGTCGTCCTCTCCGTCGACCCCGCCGACCGCGAGGTCGTCCTCACCGAGCCCGGCGCCGTGCCGAGGGCCCTCGGCGAGGTCGACGTGGTCTTCCCGATGCTCCACGGCCCCTACGGCGAGGACGGCACCCTCCAGGGCCTCCTGGAGCTCTCCGGAGTCCCCTACGTCGGCGCGGGCGTCCTCGCCTCCGCCGTCGGGCAGGACAAGGAGTACATGAAGCGGGTCTTCGTCTCCTTCGGCCTCCCGGTCGGCCCGTACGAGGTCATCCGGCCGCGCGAGTGGGAGCAGAACCCCGCCGCCGCGCGCAAGAAGATCGTCGAGTTCGCCGCCGAGCACGGCTGGCCGCTCTTCGTGAAGCCGGCCCGCGGCGGCTCCTCCATGGGCATCACCAAGGTCGACGACCTCTCCGGCCTGGACGAGGCCATCGAGGAGGCCCGCCGCCACGACCCCAAGATCCTCGTCGAGTCGCTGCTGCGCGGCCGCGAGATCGAGTGCGGCGTCCTGGAGTTCGAGGACGGGCCGCGCGCCAGCGTGCCGGCCGAGATCCCGCCGGTCACGGACCACGACTTCTACGACTTCGAGGCCAAGTACATCGACTCGGCCTCCGGCATCGTGCCCGCCCCCATCGGGGACGAGGCCACCGCCGAGATCCAGCGCCTCGCCGTCGCCGCCTACGAGGCGGTCTCCTGCGAGGGTCTGGTCCGCGCCGACTTCTTCCTCACCGAGGACGGCGAGTTCGTCATCAACGAGATCAACACCATGCCGGGCTTCACGCCGATCTCCATGTACCCGCGCATGTGGCAGGAGAGCGGCGTGAGCTACCCCGAGCTCGTCGACCGGCTCATCCAGGCCGCGCTGACCCGCTCCACGGGCCTGCGCTGACCCCTTGGGCCTGTCCGACAGGCCCCGGCACCCCGGAAGACCGTGCCGCCGCCCTCAGAGGCTGGGCGGCACGGTCTTCCGTACGGGATCGGCGAGATCCGCCAGCGGCGTCATGTCGTGCGTGTACTGCTCGCCGAGCGTGACCTCGACGTACGTCTTCCGGTACGTCGAGGTGAAACGGGGCCCGCTGCCCTCGGGACGCTCCAGCATCCAGTTGACGCCGTTCGCCTCGACGCCCTGCGCCTGGGGATCGCTCATCTTTTCGGGCCGGGGCACCCCGCAGCGCAGTACGATCGCACCGTCACCCCAGCCGGCGGTCAACTCGGAGCCGGGCTCCGGGTCACTCCGTTCCAGCCCCGCCACGGTGCCGGGAAGCTCCCTCGCCAGGTCCTGGCAGAGGGCGGCCTCCGCCGCCGGGGGGCTGGGAACCACGACGGACGCCGCGGCGTCCGGCGAGGAACAGCCGGCGGCGGCCAGCAGCAGTACGGCTGCCGTGACGGCGGCGGGCAGGCCGAGGGGCCGGTGGGAAGACTTCACCGGCCAAGCGTAGACGGGGGCTACAGATGAACGACCGGGCAGGTGAGGGTGCGCGTGATGCCGTCCACTTGCTGGACCTTCGCGACCACCATACGGCCGAGCTCGTCGACCGTGTCGGCCTGCGCGCGCACGATGACGTCGTACGGACCGGTCACGTCTTCCGCCTGGAGCACCCCCGGGATCTTGGAGATGGTGTCGGCGACGGTCGACGCCTTGCCCACCTCGGTCTGGATGAGGATGTACGCCTGAACCACGGAACCTCCAGGGCGACCACGAGGATCTTGTGGGAGAAAGGGACGCCACGGTACCGCGTCGCCGCGGGCCGCGGGGAGACCTGCGTGTCCCGAGGCGCTCGCGGGGTGGCGTACGCAGGACAGAAGTTGACGGTCTACTTGACGGTACCCAGCACGGTGACGGCCCGCGACCCGCGGCGCGAACAGACGCGCCCCCGCCCGCCGGCCGACACGAAGACACGAGGTGAGGCGCGGTGAAGGGCACAGTCGGAGAGCTGGGCGAGTTCGGGCTCATCAAGGAGCTCACGTCCCGGCTCACCTCCACCCCGGCGGTACGGATCGGGCCGGGCGACGACGCCGCGGTCGTCTCCGCGCCCGACCGGCGCGTGGTGGCCAGCACGGACATCCTTCTCGAAGGACGTCACTTCCGCCGCGACTGGTCGACGGCGTACGACGTCGGCCGCAAGGCCGCCGCACAGAACCTCGCCGACATCGCCGCCATGGGCGCGGTCCCCACCGCGCTCCTCCTCGGCCTGGTCGTCCCCGCCGAACTCCCCGTCACCTGGCCCACCGAACTCATGGACGGACTGCGCGACGAATGTCAGGTCGCGGGCGCCGCGGTGGTCGGCGGCGACGTCGTCCGGGGCGACACGATCATGGTCTCCATCACCGCGCTCGGCGATCTGCGCAACCACGACCCGGTCACCCGGGGCGGCGCCCAGCCCGGCGACGTCGTCGCCTACACGGGCTGGCTCGGCTGGTCCGCCGCCGGCTACGCGGTCCTCTCCCGGGGCTTCCGGTCGCCGCGCGCCTTCGTCGAGGCCCACCGCAGGCCCGAACCGCCGTACCACGCGGGCCCCGCGGCCGCCGGCCTCGGCGCCACCGCCATGTGCGACGTCAGCGACGGCCTCATCGCCGACCTCGGCCACATCGCCGAGGCCAGCAAGGTCCGCATCGACCTGCGCTCCGGGCTCATCGACATCCCGACCCAGATGAACGACATCGGCCAGGCCGTCGGCGTCGACCCCATGCAGTGGGTGCTCACCGGGGGAGAGGACCACGCCATCGTCGCCACCTTCCCGCCCGACGTGAAACTGCCCGCCCGCTGGAAGGTCATCGGCGAGGTCCTCAACCCCTCCGCACTTCCGCAGGTCACCGTGGACGGCGCGCCCTGGCACAGCGCGGGCGGCTGGGACCACTTCGGGGAGACCGAGTGACCTCCGCGCCGCCGCTGGTGCTGACCGTCGCCGGATCCGACTCCGGCGGCGGCGCCGGCATCCAGGCCGACCTGAAGACGATGCTCGCGCTCGGCGTCCACGGCATGAGCGTGCTCACCGCCGTCACCGCCCAGAACTCGCGGGGCGTCCAGGGCGTCTGGGAGCTGCCCGTGGAGGCCGTACGCGCCCAGTACCGGGCCGTCGCCGACGACATCGGCGTCCAGGCCGTCAAGACCGGCATGCTGGCCTCGGCCGCCCTCGTGGAGACCGTCGCCGAGCTGCTCGGCGACTCCGGATCACCGGTCGTCGTCGACCCGGTGGGCGTCTCCAAGCACGGGGACTCCCTGCTCGCCGAGAGCGCGCTCGACTCCGTCCGTACGAAGCTGCTGCCCCGGGCCACCGTCGCCACCCCGAACCTGGACGAGGTGACACAGCTCACGGGTGTCCACGTCGTCCACGAGGCCGACATGCGCGTCGCGGCCGAGGCGATCCTGTCGTACGGGCCGGAGTGGGTGCTGATCAAGGGCGGGCACCTGCCCACCGGCCGGGAGGCCGTGGACCTGCTCACGGACGGCTCCGAGGAGCACTGGCTGCGCGCCCCGCGCCACGACAACCGGCACACCCACGGGACGGGCTGCACGCTCGCCTCCGCGGTGGCGTCCGGGCTCGCCAAGGGGCTCCCGGTGCCGGAGGCGGTACGGGAGGCCAAGGAGTACGTCACGGGGGCCATCGGCGCCGGATTCGCGCTGGGCGCGGGCATCGGGCCGGTCGACCACGGCTGGCGGTTCAGGGAGTGAGCGCCCCGCCGGTGCCCACACCGGCGGCCCTTCCGCACCCGGGCAAGGCAAAAGGCCGGTTCACCTGGGTGAACCGGCCTTTCAAGGCAACCGCAGGGGCTGCGCTACGACAGAACACGCCGCAATTAGCGCGAGACCTTGCCGGCCTTGATGCACGAGGTGCAGACGTTGAGCCGCTTCGGCGTCCGACCGACCACGGCACGCACACGCTGGATGTTCGGGTTCCAGCGACGGGGCGTACGGCGGTGCGAGTGCGAAATGTTGTTGCCGAAGCCCGGCCCCTTGCCACAGACGTCGCAGTTGGCAGCCACGGGTCACTCCAAAGACTTCAGAATTACAGTGAAATCCGGCGCACCGGAATCAGGAGTCTGAAGTGGCTTGCCGGGGGATGGCCCGGTGTGAACCAGGCAACCGAAGCAGCATACAACGGCTGGCTCGGTGGAACGAAACTAGCATGGACTCGGCGGACCTCGCCCCGGGCCCAGGTCACCGGAGGGTCCTCCCTGCCCGAGCGAAGCCGGGAGCTTGGGGGAGGGACACCTCGGGTCTACCCTGCGGTGAGCTCACCGCCGAAGGAGGACCCCCCGTTGTCGCGAGCCCTTCACCCCTTCGAGGAGCTCGTCGAGCTCGACGCCGAAGCGGTCAGGTCCTGGTGCGCGCGGTCGCTGGACGCGCTCGGCCGGGAACGCGAGGAGATCGACGCGATCAACGTCTATCCCGTGGCCGACGGGGACACCGGCACCAACCTGTACCTGACGGCGGAGGCCGCCCACCAGGCCGTCGAGGCCGTCTTCGCCGTCTCGGCGCCCGCACCCGACACCGCCGAGACCGTACGGGCCATGGCGCACGGCGCGCTCCTCGGAGCCCGCGGGAACTCCGGCACCATCCTGTCCCAGCTCCTCCGCGGCATGGCGGGCGTCCTCGCCGACGGCTGTGACGGTGATCACCTCGCCCGCGCCCTCGGCGAGGCCGCGAGCGCGGCCCGCCGGGCCGTCGCCCACCCCGTGGAGGGCACCATCCTCACCGTCGCGAGCGCCGCGGCCGGAGCCTGCGCCGCAGGCGGCGGGCTCGTCGAGGTGGCCAGGAACGCACACGACGGGGCCAGGACCGCTCTCGCCGCCACCTCGGGGCAGCTCGACGTCCTCGAACGCGCCGGAGTCGTCGACGCGGGCGGCAGAGGCCTCGTGACGGTCCTCGGCGCCCTCCTCGAGACCGTGACCGGACAGACCCCGCCGCCGGTGCCCGAGGCGCGGATCACGCCCGCACCGCCGGAGGACTGCCCCGCCGAGGACGGGCCCGCCTTCGAGGTGATCTACCTCCTGGAGGCCGGGGACGAGGCCGTGGAGCTGCTCAGGTCCCGGCTGGACGCGCTGGGGGAGTCCCTCGTCGTCGTCGGCGGGGACGGACTGTGGAACGTCCATGTGCACGTCGACGACGCGGGCGCCGCCGTCGAGGCCGGTGTCGAGGCCGGACGGCCGCACCGCATCCGGATCACCCACTTCGCCGCCGACTCGGCCGCCGCCTCCGCGCGCGGGGAGCGCGCCCAGCGCGCGGTCGTCGCCGTCGTCCCCGGCGAGGGCCTCGCCGGGCTCTGCGCCGAGGCGGGCGCCACCACCGTACGGACCCTGCCCGGCGAACAGCCCGCCGCCGACGAACTCCTCGACGCGATCCGGCGGGCCCACGCACGCGAAGTGGTCCTCCTGCCCAACGACAGCGACCTGCGGCAGACCGCGACGGCCGCCGCCGAAAGCGCCCGGGCCGAGGGCATTCGCGTCGCCCTCATCCCCACCCGGGCCGCCGTCCAGGGCATCGCCGCCCTCGCCGTCCACGAACCCGACCGGCGCTTCGACGAGGACGTCGTCGCCATGACGGCCGCCGCCGGAGCCACCCGCTACGCCGAACTCGCCGTCGCCGAACGGCAGTCCTTCACCTCGGCGGGCGTCTGCCAGGCCGGCGACATCCTCGGCCTCATCGAGGGCGACGTCGCCGTCATCGGCACCGACCTCACCGAGACCGCCCGCACCGTCCTGGACCGGATGCTCTCGGCCGGCGGCGAACTCGTCACCCTCGTCGTCGCCGACGACACCCCGACCGGGCTCGCCCCCGACCTGGAGGCCCACGTCCGGCGCGGCTACCTCGCCGTCGACACCACCACGTACCACGCGGGCGCGGGCGCTCCGCCGCTGCTCATCGGGGTGGAATAGGAGTTTTTCCCGGCGGTTGTCCACAGCCTCCGGGACGACTGTCGGTCGCGTGGTGTGCAATGGAACGCGTGCCCGCGCTCGACGAACCACTCAAGAAGTCCCTCGGCCCCGCCACCGCCAAGGTCATGGCCGAGGCACTCGACCTGCACACGGTCGGTGACCTGCTCCACCACTACCCCCGCCGGTACGCCGAGCGGGGGGAGCTGACGACCCTCGCCGACCTGCCGCTCGACGAGCACGTCACGGTGGTCGCACAGGTCGCCGACGCCCGTGTGCACACCTTCAACGGCTCCAAGGGGCGCGGCCAGCGCCTCGAAGTGACCATCACCGACGGCAGCGGCCGCCTCCAGCTGGTCTTCTTCGGCAAGGGCGTGCACAAGCCGCACCACGACCTGCTGCCCGGCACCCGCGCGATGTTCGCCGGCAAGGTCTCGCTCTTCAACCGGCGCCTCCAGCTCGCCCACCCCTCGTACGAACTCCTCCGCGGCGACGGCGAGGAGGCCGTGGACGTCTGGGCCGGCGCCCTCATCCCGATCTACCCGGCCACCACCAAGCTGGAGTCCTGGAAGATCGCCAAGGCCGTCGACGCCGTCCTGCCCGGCGCCGTCGACGCCGTCGACCCGCTCCCCGACGCCCTGCGCGAGGGCCGCGGTCTCGCCGAGCTCCCCGACGCCCTCCGGCTCATCCACCGGCCCCGCACGAAGGCCGACATCGCCACCGCGCGCGAACGCCTCAAGTGGGACGAGGCCTTCGTCCTCCAGGTCGCCCTCGCCCGCCGCCGGCACGCCGACACCCAACTCCCCGCCGTCGCCCGCCGGCCCGTCCCCGGGGGCATCCTCGACGCCTTCGACGCCAAGCTCCCCTTCACCCTCACCGACGGTCAGCGGAAGGTCTCCAAGGAGATCTTCGACGACCTCGCCACCGAACACCCCATGCACCGCCTCCTCCAGGGGGAAGTCGGATCGGGCAAGACCATGGTCGCGCTGCGCGCCATGCTCGCCGTCGTCGACTCCGGGGGACAGGCCGCCATGCTCGCCCCCACGGAGGTCCTCGCCCAGCAGCACCACCGCTCCGTCACCGAGATGATGGGCGAGCTCGCCGAGGGAGGGATGCTCGGCGGCGCCGACCGGGCCACCAAGGTCGTCCTGCTCACCGGCTCCATGGGCACCGCGGCCCGCCGCCAGGCCCTCCTCGACCTGGTCACGGGCGAGGCCGGCGTCGTCATCGGCACCCACGCGCTGATCGAGGACAAGGTCCAGTTCCACGACCTGGGCCTGGTCGTCGTCGACGAGCAGCACCGCTTCGGCGTCGAGCAGCGCGACGCCCTCCGCGGCAAGGGGAAACAGCCCCCGCACCTCCTCGTGATGACCGCCACCCCCATCCCGCGCACCGTCGCCATGACCGTCTTCGGCGACCTGGAGACCTCCGTCCTCGACCAGCTGCCCGCCGGACGCTCCCCGATCGCCACCCATGTCGTGCCCGCCGCCGACAAGCCGCACTTCCTCACGCGCGCGTGGGAGCGGGTCCGCGAGGAGGTCGAGAAGGGCCACCAGGCGTACGTGGTCTGTCCCCGCATCGGCGACGAGGAGGACCAGAAGAAGAAGGCGAAGGCGTCCGCCGAGGACGAGGCCGAGAAGCGCCCGCCGCTCGCCGTCCTCGACGTCGCCGAGAAGCTCCGCACCGGGCCCCTCACCGGACTCCGGATCGCCGTCCTGCACGGCCGCATGCACCCCGACGACAAGGACGACGTCATGCGCCGCTTCGCCGCGGGCGAGCTCGACGTCCTCGTCGCCACCACCGTCATCGAGGTCGGGGTCAACGTCCCCAACGCCACCGCCATGGTGATCATGGACGCCGACCGCTTCGGCGTCTCCCAGCTCCACCAGCTCCGCGGCCGCGTCGGCCGGGGCTCCGCACCCGGCCTCTGCCTCCTCGTCAGCGAGATGCCCGAGGCCACCCCCGCCCGCCAGCGCCTCGCCGCCGTCGCCGCCACCCTCGACGGCTTCGAGCTCTCCCGCATCGACCTCGAACAGCGACGTGAGGGCGACGTCCTCGGCCAGGCCCAGTCCGGGGTCCGCTCCTCCCTGCGGGTGCTCACCGTCATCGACGACGAGGAGGTCATCGCCGCCGCCCGCGAGGAGGCCACCGCCCTCGTCCTCGCCGACCCGGACCTCGCCGCCCACCCCGGCCTGCGCACCGCGCTCGACGCCCTGCTCGACAAGGACCGGGAGGAGTACCTGGAGAAGGGCTGACCGCGCGGTGTGGACCGCGGTCATATCCTGAGACGTACGCACTGGACGACGCAGGACGAGGACACCGATGACTCGCGTGATCGCCGGCACCGCCGGCGGGCGCCGCCTGGCCGTGCCGCCCGGCAACGGAACCCGCCCCACCTCCGACCGGGCGCGCGAAGGCCTCTTCTCCACCTGGGGGGCGTTCCTCGGCACCCTCGACGGGGCCAGGGTCGCCGACCTGTACGCCGGCTCCGGCGCCGTCGGCCTCGAAGCGCTCTCCCGGGGAGCCGCCCACGCCCTCCTCGTCGAGGCCGAGCCGCGCGCCGCTCGGACCATCCGCGAGAACATCTCCTCGCTCGGTCTGCCCGGCGCCGAACTCCGCACCGGCAAAGCGGAGCAGATCGTGACGGGACCGGCGCCCTCCGACCCGTACGACCTGGTCTTTCTCGACCCGCCGTACGCCGTCACCGACGAGGATCTTCGCGAGATTCTCCTCACACTCCGCTCGGGGGGCTGGCTCGCGGACGACGCCCTCGTCACCGTGGAGCGCAGCACCAGAGGCGGAGAGTTCGGCTGGCCGGCCGGTTTCGAACCACTGCGGGCCCGTCGTTACGGCGAGGGAACGTTTTGGTACGGTCGCGCCGCCTCTACGTGCGAAGACGCACGATGACCGGACCGGAGAGCGAGGGACCCAAGTTGCGCCGCGCCGTCTGTCCGGGGTCATTCGACCCCATCACCAACGGACACCTCGACATCATCGCCCGCGCCTCCAAGCTGTACGACGTCGTACATGTCGCGGTGATGATCAACCAGTCGAAGAAGGGCCTGTTCACGGTCGACGAGCGGATCGAGCTGATCCGCGAGGTGACCGCCGACTTCGGCAACGTCGAGGTGGAGTCCTTCCACGGACTGCTCGTCGACTTCTGCAAGCAGCGCGACATCCCCGCGATCGTCAAGGGACTGCGCGCGGTCAGCGATTTCGACTACGAGCTGCAGATGGCCCAGATGAACAACGGCCTCACGGGTGTGGAGACCCTCTTCGTCCCCACCAACCCGACCTACAGCTTCCTGTCGTCCTCGCTGGTCAAGGAGGTCGCGGCCTGGGGCGGCGACGTCTCCCACCTGGTCCCGCCGACGGTCCTGCCCCGGCTGACCGAGCGCCTGGCGCAGAAGTGACGCGCGGCCACCGCCGCTGACGCTCCGTCACCCGGTGTCGGACGGGCGCCGACTGCCCTTACAGTCGTCCCGTCCGTCTCCATCCAGCTGTAGAGAGTGGCGAGCACCCGGTGGACGTACAGAAGAAGCTCGACGAGATCGTCGCGACCGTGCAGGGCGCCCGCTCCATGCCCATGTCGGCATCCTGCGTGGTCAATCGCGCCGAGCTGCTCGCCCTGCTCGAAGAGGTACGGGAGGCCCTGCCCGGCTCCCTCGCGCAGGCCCAGGAGCTGATCGGCGGCCGCGAGCACATGGTCGAGCAGGCCCGCCAGGAGGCGGAGCGGATCATCGAGGCGGCCCACGCGGAGCGCGGCTCGATCGTCTCCGACACGCAGGTCGCCCGGCTCTCGCAGGAGGAGGCCGACCGCATCCTCTCCGAGGCCCGCCGCGAGGCCGAGGAGGTCCGCGCCGAGGCCGACGACTACGTCGACTCCAAGCTGGCGAACTTCGAGGTCGTCCTCAACAAGACGATCGGCTCCGTCGACCGGGGCCGCGAGAAGCTCCTCGGCCGGGGCCCGGGCCTCGACCAGAACGGCTACGCGGACGAGGACGCCCCCGAGTACAGCGCCGACCCGCAGACCCTGATCCACCGGGCCGACGAGTACGTCGACGCCAAGCTCGGCGCCTTCGAGGCGGTGCTCAGCAAGACCCTGGAGGCCGTCGGACGGGGACGGCAGAAGCTGCACGGCAGGATCGCCACCGACGCGCTGGGCGAGCACATGGCCGCCCAGGAGGGTCTCGGCGGCTCCGTGCACACCAGTGACTCCGACTATCTGGCCGGGCTCGCGGAGCTCTCGGACCCGGAACCGGTCCAGATCCCCGCCCAGCAGCAGTCCCAGCCCCAGCCCGACCCGTACGCGGCGTACCAGCAGGTGCAGCAGCCCGACCCGTACGCCGGCTATCAGCAGGTCCAGCAGCAGCCCGATCCGTACGCGTACCAGCAGCAGCCGCAGCACGCCGACCCGTACGGCTACCAGCAGCAGGACCCGTACGCGTACCAGCAGCCCGTCCAGCAGCAGGTCCATCCGCAGGGGCACCAGCAGCAGGGCGCGGCGCTCGACGAGACGAGCTTCTTCGACACGGGCATGATCGACCTGGAGCAGCTCCGCCGCTACGAACAGGGGCAGTAGCGCGGGGTCGGTACGACCCCAAGGCCCGGATTGGGCCCTGAGCGAAGCGTCCAGTATCCTGGCTCTTCGGTCGCGCGTATCTCCGCGATCCATGCTGCCCACGTCTGGCAGCCTCCTCGACGCAGCACGATTTCGAAAGCAGGAAGAGCCCTGAGCACGCGCCTCGACCACCGCAACCCCCTCGTGTTCGACACGCACGAGCTGGGGCGGCGTCCTGGTGCCCTCCAGCGGCTCTCGCGTTCGATCGAGGCCCCCAGGGACCTGGGCGTCGAAGGAGTGATCGGAGTGCCCGAGGGCGCTCCGGTGGAAATCGATCTCCGTCTTGAGTCGGTCATGGAAGGGGTGCTTGTCACAGGCACCGCCCGTGCATCGGCCGAGGGGGAGTGCGTAAGGTGTCTGGAGCCCGTCGAGCTGGAGCTCGATGTGGACTTCCAGGAGATGTTCTCGTACCCCGACTCCGACGACCGGGGCCGCTCCAAGGCGGCCGCGGACGACGAAGCCGAGGCAGACGAGGACATGATCCCCCTCGAGGACGGCATGTTCGACCTCGAACCCGTGCTGCGTGATGCGGTGGTGCTCGCACTGCCGATGCAGCCGGTGTGCCGGGAGGACTGTGCAGGCCTGTGTTCCGAGTGTGGAACCAACCTGAACGAGAACCCGGACCACCACCATGACGCCGTCGACGTTCGTTGGGCGGCACTGCAGGGACTCGCCGGTTCGCTGGGAACCGATGAGAAGGACAACATGAGCGGCAAAGCCTCTGACGGGGACGTCCGAAGCGCCGCCGAGAAGCAGGAGAAGTAGCCGTGGCTGTTCCGAAGCGGAAGATGTCGCGCAGCAACACGCGCCACCGCCGGTCGCAGTGGAAGGCTGCGGTCCCCACCCTGGTTTCGTGTGAGCGTTGCCAGGAGCCGAAGCTGCAGCACATCGCGTGCCCGAGCTGCGGCACCTACAACAAGCGCCAGGTCCTCTCGGTCTGATTGGGCTGGTGAGAGGCGCAATGTCTGAGTCCCGCAAGACGGACGACAAGACGGACCATGCCTCGTCCCACACGCTTCTGGAAGGGCGGCTCGGCTATCAGCTCGAGTCCGCCCTTCTGGTGCGTGCGCTGACCCACCGTTCGTACGCGTACGAGAACGGCGGTCTGCCCACCAACGAGCGGCTGGAGTTCCTCGGGGACTCCGTGCTCGGCCTGGTGGTCACGGACACGCTGTACCGGACCCACCCCGACCTGCCGGAAGGCCAGCTGGCCAAACTGCGGGCCGCGGTGGTCAACTCGCGTGCGCTGGCGGACGGGGGACGCGAACTCGAACTCGGCTCCTTCATCCGGCTCGGCCGGGGCGAAGAGGGCACGGGTGGCCGGGACAAGGCGTCCATCCTCGCCGACACCCTTGAAGCGGTGATCGGCGCGGTCTATCTCGACCAGGGCCTCGACGCGGCGTCCGAGCTGGTGCACCGGCTCTTCGACCCGCTGATCGAGAAGTCCTCGAACCTCGGTGCCGGCCTGGACTGGAAGACCAGTCTCCAGGAGCTCACCGCGGCCGAGGGTCTGGGCGTTCCGGAGTACCTCGTCTCCGAAGAGGGCCCGGACCACGAGAAGACCTTTACTGCTGCCGCCCGCGTCGGTGGTGTCTCGTACGGCACCGGCACCGGCCGCAGCAAGAAGGAAGCGGAACAGCAGGCGGCGGAGTCCGCGTGGCGCGCGATCCGCGCGGCCGCGGACGAGCGCGCGGCGGCGGCGAAGGCCGCGGCCGAGGCGGGAACGGGAGAGGTCGCCGACCCCTCTCCGACCGCCCACCGGGCGTCGGCCTGACGGCCGCACCCCCGCTTCCCGAGAACCCCGCCCCAGGGCGGGGTTCTCGTCTTTTCCCGTCCTCTTCTCCGTCCTCCTCGCGGGTCGGCCCCCGGTAGGGTTGAACCGCTGTCGAAGACGTACGTCCGGAGGAGTCCCGTGCCCGAGCTGCCCGAGGTCGAGGTCGTACGGCGGGGTCTGGAGCGCTGGGTCGCCGGGCGGACCGTGACCGAGGTCGAGGTGCTGCACCCCAGGGCCGTACGGCGTCATCCCGCGGGCGGCGCGGACTTCGCGGCCCGGCTGAAGGGGCAGCGGTTCGAGGTGGCGCGCCGACGCGGCAAGTACCTGTGGCTGCCGCTCGCCGAGACCGGCACCTCCGTCCTCGGGCACCTCGGCATGAGCGGGCAGCTGCTCGTCCAGCCGGAGGACGCCGCGGACGAGAAGCACCTCCGCATCCGGATCCGCTTCGCGGCATCCGACAGCGACTCCGTCACGGGCGCGGCCGGCACCGAGCTCCGTTTCGTGGACCAGCGCACCTTCGGCGGACTCTCGCTCCACGACCAGACCCCCGACGGACTGCCGGACGTCATCGGGCACATCGCCCGCGACCCGCTGGACCCCGAGTTCGACGACGCCGCCTTCCAGAGCGCGTTGCGGCTGCGCCGTACGACGGTCAAGCGGGCGCTGCTCGACCAGTCGCTGATCAGCGGCGTCGGGAACATCTACGCCGACGAGGCGCTCTGGCGGTCCCGGCTCCACTACGACCGGCCGACCGCCACCCTCACGCGCCCGCGCTCCGCCGAACTCCTCGGGCACGTCCGGGACGTGATGAACGCGGCCCTCGATGTCGGCGGCACCAGCTTCGACAGCCTGTACGTGAACGTCAACGGCGAGTCCGGCTACTTCGACCGCTCGCTCGACGCCTACGGGCGCGAGGACGAGCCCTGCCACCGCTGCGGTACGCCGATGCGGCGCCGCGCGTGGATGAACCGTTCCAGCTACTTCTGTCCGCGCTGCCAGCGACCGCCGCGCGCGAGCGCCTGACGACGCGATCGCCCGGGGGCGCACGCCCTCGACGCCGCCGGCGGGTCTCAGGATCAGGCGCCGACCGGGGCTCCGCGCTCCGCGTCGTAACGCTCGCGGGCCGCCTCGACCTGGGGCATCCGGCCCTCGACCAGCTGGATCAGGCCGATCAGCCGCTCCGCGATCTCGCGGCCGAGCGGGGTGAGCCGGTAGTCGACCCGCGGCGGATTCGTCGGCTGCGCCTCGCGATGGACGAGTCCGTCGCGCTCCAGCGCGTGCAGGGTCTGCGACAGCATCTTCTCGCTCACGCCGTCGACCCGGCGCCGCAGTTCGTTGAACCGGAACGTCCCGTCGTACAGGGCGCCGAGGGTCAGGCTGCCCCAACGGCCCGTCACATGCTCCAGCGTGCCGCGCGAGGGGCAGGCGCGCGCGAACACGTCGTAGGCGAGGTCGTCAGTCATGCCCTCCACCGTACTCCCGCACAGCGCTCACCGCCAGGTGTGCGCTCACTCATGGGTTGCGCTATCAAAAAGTTAGTGCTCTACTTCTGGACGTCCCCACAGACCTGTTCTCAGACCTGTTCTCGTTCGAGGAGCCTCTTGTGACCACCCCCGTCGTCTCCATCGCCTACCACTCCGGCTACGGCCACACCGCCGTCCTGGCCGAGGCCGTCCGCGACGGTGCCGCCGAGACGGGCGCCACCGTCCACCTGATCAAGGTCGACGGGATCACCGAGGCCGAGTGGGAGCTGCTCGACGCCTCCGACGCGATCGTCTTCGGCTCCCCGACCTACATGGGCACGGCCTCCGGCGCCTTCCACCGGTTCGCCGAGGACTCCTCGAAGCGCTGGTTCGCCGACGCGTGGCTGGACAAGCTCGCCGCCGGCTTCACCAACTCCGGCTCCAAGAGCGGCGACAAGCTGCACACCCTGCAGTACTTCCAGATCCTCGCCGGCCAGCACGGCATGAACTGGATCAACCTCGGCCTCAAGCCCGGCTGGAACACCAGCGAGGCCTCCGAGAACGACATCAACCGCCTCGGCTTCTTCTCCGGCGCCGCCGGCCAGACCCCGGCCGACCTGGGCCCCGAGGGCGTCCACAAGGCCGACGTCGCCACCGCCGAACACCTCGGCCGCCGCGTCGCCCTGACGGCCCGCACCTTCGTGGCGGGCAAGGCCGCCGCCTGAGGATCCCGGACGTGACGACGCGAAAGGGCCCGCCACCGGGAAGGTGACGGGCCCTTTCACACAGGGGAAGCGCGAGGACGGCCGGCTCAGTAGCCGAAGTCCTGGGTCCACCAGGGGCCGCCGTCGGCGAAGTGGACGCCCACGCCCAGGGTGGTGAAGTCGCAGTTCAGGATGTTGGCGCGGTGACCGTCGCTGTTCATCCAGGACTCCATGACGGCCGCCGCGTCGGCCTGGCCGCGGGCGATGTTCTCGCCGCCGAGGCCCGAGATGCCCGCCTTCTCGGCGCGCGCCCACGGGGTGGCCCCGTCCGGGTCCGTGTGGTCGAAGAAGCCGCGGGCCGCCATGTCCGAGCTGAACGCCCCGGCCAGTGCCGCGAGCCGGGCGTCCGCGCTCACCGGCGAGCAGCCCACCTTGGCGCGTTCGACGTTGACCAGCCGGACGACCTCCGCCTCGGCGGCCACGCCGCGGTCGGCGGTGGAGGGGGCCGCGGTCGTCTCGACCGGAGCCTCGGTCGTCGGGTCGGGTTTCGGCTCCGGCTTCGGCGCGGGGGCCTTGGTGGAGGGGGCGGCCGTGGTCCTCTTCGGGGCGGCCGGCTTGGCCGGGGCCTTCGTGGGGGCCTTGGCCGGCGCCTTCGTCGGGGTCGGCGTCGCCTTCGGGGTCGGCTTCGCGGACGGGGTCGCCGACGGCGAGGCCGCCTTGCCCTTGTCCGTACCCGCGCTCGCCTTCGCGCTCGTGCGGGCGCTGCCCGAGTCGCCGGTCGGGGTCTGCGTGGACCCGCCCTGCGTCGTCAGCTCCGGCGCCTGCCGGGACTGGCTCGGGCGCTCGCTCGTGCCCGCGCTGCCGACGTCGAAGGTGTCCCCGCCGGGCAGCAGGCCCGAGGCGACGGCGATGGCGCCCACCGCGACGGCGGCGGAGGCTCCGAGCAGGCCGGTGCGCACCGGGGCGCGCCGCTTGCGGCGGGTACCCCGGTGACTGCGGTCCGAGCCGTCCGCGTAGTCTTCTGCGGCGGGTGCGGCTCCGGCGCGACGGTGGCGTCCCATCTGGTCTGCCTTCCTCTTGCTGGTCCTGCTGTGGTCCTGTGCCGGCCCTGTGGCCTTTGCTGATCTTTGCTCTCGGTACCGTTTCGGACCGCCGATCGAACAGGGCGGGCCCGAATGGGTGAGGCGTGTTCGGTCGGGACTGTAGTCCATGCGGACCGGGGGCGATGTGCTCATCTGGCAATCCGCCCGCTAGCGTGCAGGCATGAGTGACGACGTGCGGATGACCGCGTGGGTACGCGGCCGGGTACAGGGAGTGGGCTTCCGCTGGTTCACCAGGGCAAACGCTTTGGAGATCGGCGGCCTGGTGGGCTTCGCCCTGAACCTCGACGACGGCCGCGTGCAGGTGGTGGCCGAAGGGGCGCGTGAGAATTGCCACCGTCTGCTCGCCTGGCTCCACTCCGCCGACACACCCGGGCGCGTGGACGGCGTCACTGAGATCTGGGCCACCCCGCGCGGTGGCTACGACGGCTTCGCCATCCGCTGACGATCACTCTCCGACACCCTTTCCGGTGACCGAGAGAGGCCTCGAAAGGACGCGCGGTAACAGCCGGGTGGAGGGGAAACGGCCTGGTGGTTGCCAAGGCGCGCCCGTCGTGGAAGGCTGCCGGGTAAGGATGATCGCGACGCCCTGAGGCACCGAGTTCATGAGGCCCCGCCGCCCGCTGAGCGGCCCGGGACTCCTCGGTCGCCCCTTCAAACGGGGCGTGATCGTGTTGACCGTCAAACTTTTTGGTGAGACTCTGGAAGCCCCGCGCACCTTAGCTGTTTGGCAGTGGAACCGGCACGACAAGCAGTACTGCCGAGCACCGCGGGTGCGAAATCCCTCACGACCCAACCGCTTCGGTCGGTCACTCATTGTGGAGGACCATCCATCATGGCAAAGGCGCTTCTCGGTTACGTCGGCGGCTCCGACCCGCGACTCCTCGCCGAGATGCGACGGCTTCAGCAGCGCGTCCAGGACCTGGAATCCGAGCTGGTACGGATCCAGTCCGAGAACGACTCGCTTGCCGCTGCCGCCGCTCAGCACCAGGGAGAGTCACTGCTGAACAGCATCGACCTCGACGTACCCCAGGCGGAGCCTGCGCTCACCTGACAACCCAGCCCCGAGGGGCCAGGTGGGAAACACTCACGCCGGCACAGCCGCATGGACACTCATGTCGGCAGCCATCTGAACACTCATGTCGGCAGAGCAGACATGCAAGGGGCGCTTCGGCGTCCCTTCTTTCTTTCACCCGCCGTTCCCCTCCCGTCCCACCCCTCCTCACCCGAGGATCTGCCCTACACCTTCGCGGGTGAAACGCACGAGCCCCGGTAGAGTCCCGGGCGTGCACCTCAAGGCCCTGACCCTCCGCGGATTCAAGTCGTTCGCCTCGGCCACCACGCTGCGGTTCGAACCGGGAATCACCTGCGTCGTGGGCCCCAACGGATCGGGCAAGTCCAATGTCGTGGACGCCCTGTCCTGGGTCATGGGCGAGCAGGGCGCCAAGTCGCTGCGCGGCGGCAAGATGGAGGACGTCATCTTCGCCGGCACGACCGGGCGCCCTCCGCTCGGCCGTGCCGAGGTGTCCCTCACCATCGACAACTCCGACGGCGCGCTGCCCATCGACTACGCCGAGGTCACCCTCACCCGCATCATGTTCCGCGGCGGCAGCAGCGAGTACCAGATCAACGGCGACACCTGCCGGCTGCTCGACTTCCAGGACCTGCTCTCCGACTCCGGCATCGGACGCGAGATGCACGTCATCGTCGGCCAGGGGCAGCTCGACTCCGTGCTGCACGCCGACCCGATGGGCCGCCGCGCCTTCATCGAGGAGGCCGCGGGAGTCCTCAAGCACCGCAAGCGCAAGGAGAAGGCGCTGCGGAAGCTCGACGCGATGCAGGCCAACCTCGCGCGCGTGCAGGACCTCACCGACGAACTGCGCCGCCAGCTCAAACCCCTCGGCCGGCAGGCCGCCGTCGCACGCCGCGCCGTCGTCATCCAGGCCGACCTGCGCGACGCCCGGCTCCGCCTCCTCGCCGACGACCTCGTCCACCTCCAGCGGGCCCTCACCGCCGAGGTCGCCGACGAAGCGGCCCTGCTCGCCCGCAAGGAAGCCACCGAGACCGAACTGCGGGCCGCGCTCGCCCGCGAGGCCGCCCTCGAGGCCGAGGCACGCGCGCTCGTGCCCCGACTCGAGAGGGCCCAGCAGAACTGGTACGCCCTCTCCCAGCTCGCCGAACGCGTCCGCGGCACGGCCTCCCTGGCCGACGCGCGGGTGAAGAGCGCCACCGCGGCACCCGCCGAGGAACGCCGCGGCCGCGACCCGGAGGACCTGGAGCGCGAGGCTGCCCGCGTCCGCGAGCAGGAGGCGGAGCTGGAAGCCGCCCTGGAGGCGGCCGAGCGCGCCCTGGAGGACACCGTCGCCCACCGCGCCGAGCTCGAACAGGCGCTGGCGTCCGAGGAGCGCCGGCTCAAGGACCTGGCCCGCGCCCTCGCCGACCGGCGCGAGGGCCTCGCCCGCCTCCACGGCCAGGTCAACGCGGCCCGCTCGCGCGCCGCCTCCGCCCAGGCCGAGATCGACCGGCTCGCCGCCGCCCGTGACGAGGCCGGAGAACGGGCGGTCACCGCCCAGGAGGAGTACGAGCAGCTCAAGACCGAGGTCGACGGCCTCGACGCCGCGGACACCGAACACGGCGAGCGGTACGAGGCCGCCCGCCGCGAACTGGCCGAGGCGGAGGCCGCCCTCGGCACCGCCCGCGAGGCGGCCGCCACCGCCGAACGCCGCCGCGCCGCGACCCAGGCCCGGCACGAGACCCTCGCCCTCGGACTGCGCCGGAAGGACGGCACGGGCGCCCTGCTGACCGCGGGACTCAGCGGACTCCTCGGTCCTGCCGCCGAACTCCTCACCGTCACCCCCGGATACGAGATCCCCGTCGCCGCCGCCCTCGGCGCGGCCGCCGACGCGGTCGCCGCCACCGGCCCCTCCGCCGCAGCCGAAGCCCTCCGCCTGCTGCGCAAGCAGGACGCCGGCCGCGCGGCCCTGCTCCTGACCGGGGCCCCCGAACCGGACCGCTCCGGAGAGACCGCGGTCCCGGCGCCCGAGGGGCACCCGTACGCCGCCGACCTCGTCCGCGGCCCCGACGAGCTCATGGGAGCCGTCCGCCGGCTGCTCGCCGGAATGGTCGTCGTCGACGACCTGGAGCAGGCCGCCGACCTCGTCAGGTCGCGGCCCGCGTCGACCGCCGTCACCCTCGAAGGAGACCTGCTCGGCGCGCACTTCGCCCAAGGCGGCTCCGCGGGCGCTCCCAGCCTCCTCGAAGTCCAGGCCTCGGTCGCCGAGGCCGCCGCCGAGCTCGACGAACTCGTCGTACGCTGCGAGGAGTTGGCCGCCGCCAAGGGCCAGGCCGACGAGCGGCGCCGTACCGCCGCCGCACTCGTCGAGGAACTCGACACCCTTCGACGTACCGCCGAACGGGAGAAGTCCGCCGTCGCCCAGCAGCTCGGCCGGCTCGCCGGCCAGGCCAGGGGAGCGGCCGGGGAGGCCGAACGGACCGCGGCCGCCGCCGCCCGCGCGCAGGAGGCCCTGGAGAAGGCGACCGCCGAGGCGGAGGAACTCGCCGAACGGCTCCTTGTGGCCCAGGAGGCCGCGGCGTTCGGGGAGGGCGGGGACGAGGAACCCGACACCGCCACCCGCGACCGGCTCGCGATCGACGGATCCAACGCGCGCCAGACCGAGATGGAGGCACGCCTCCAGGTCCGTACTCACGAGGAGCGGGTCAGGGGGCTCGCAGGGCGGGCCGACTCGCTCGACCGGGCCGCCCGTGCCGAACGGGAGGCACGCGCGCGCGCCGAGCAGCGCCGCGCCCGGCTGCGCCACGAGGAGCGGGTCGGGGGCGCGGTCGCCGCCGGCGCCCGGAGCCTCCTGGCCCACATCGACGTGTCGCTCGTCCGCGCCGAGCGGGAGCGGGTGGTGGCGCAGGCGGCGCGGGCCGATCGCGAGGAGGGCCTGACGGCAGCCCGGACCCGGGGCCGCGAGCTCAAGGCGGAACTCGACAAGCTGACCGACTCGGTGCACCGCGGCGAGGTGCTCGGCGCGGAGAAGCGACTGCGGATCGAGCAGCTGGAGTCGAAGGCCCTGGAGGAGTTCGGCGTGGAGGCGACCGCGCTGGTCGCCGAGTACGGACCGGACCAGCCCGTACCGCCGTCGCCGGCCGTCGGGGGAGCGGAGGGCGTGGACTCCCCGGAGGGTACGGACTCTCCGGAGGCCGACGAGTCGCGCCCCTTCATCCGTTCGGAGCAGGAGAAGCGTCTCAAGGCCGCCGAACGGGCGTACCACCAGCTCGGCAAGGTCAACCCGCTGGCCCTTGAGGAGTTCGCGGCGCTGGAGGAGCGGCACCGCTTCCTCTCCGAGCAGCTGGAGGACCTCAGGAAGACCCGGACCGACCTGCTTCAGGTCGTGAAGGAGGTCGACCTGCGGGTCGAGCAGGTCTTCACCGAGGCCTACCGGGACACGGCCCGTGAGTTCGAGGGCGTCTTCTCGCGGCTCTTCCCGGGCGGCGAGGGCCGGCTCGTCCTCACGGACCCCGACAACATGCTCACCACCGGCGTCGAGGTGGAGGCCCGCCCGCCCGGCAAGAAGGTCAAGCGGCTCTCGCTGCTCTCCGGCGGCGAGCGCTCGCTGACGGCCGTGGCGCTGCTGGTCTCGATCTTCAAGGCCCGGCCCAGCCCGTTCTACGTGATGGACGAGGTCGAGGCGGCGCTCGACGACACCAACCTCCAGCGGCTGATCCGGATCATGCAGGAGCTCCAGGAGTCCTCGCAGCTGATCGTGATCACCCACCAGAAGCGGACCATGGAGGTCGCGGACGCGCTGTACGGCGTGTCCATGCAGGGTGACGGCGTCTCGAAGGTGATCAGCCAGCGGCTGCGATGAGCTCGACAGCGCCATTTCTTCAAGTGTTGAACTCAAGCCACCTTGCAGTGCAGATTAAGTCACACGACATCACCTATTGACTTAGAAACTTGAAGGCATAGTCTCTGCAACGTTGCTTTTACCTTCACGTGGTGGGCGGCGTGAAGTTGTGCGCCACTGGAAGGGCTTGCCCCCCACCGAGGAGTCCATGTGCCCCACACCGCGCAGGCGCCCACGCCGCCGCCTTCCGAAGGCCGAGCCGCCCACCCGGACCACCTCGGCCACGTCATCTTCATCACGGCCTCCGCCGCGATGGGCGGTTTCCTCTTCGGATACGACAGCTCCGTCATCAACGGCGCCGTCGAGGCGATCCGCGACCGCTACGACATCGGCTCCGGCACCCTGGCCCAGGTCATCGCCATCGCCCTGATCGGCTGCGCCATCGGCGCCGCCACCGCCGGCCGGATCGCCGACCGCATCGGCCGCATCCGCTGCATGCAGATCTCCGCGGTGCTCTTCGCGGTCAGCGCCGTGGGCTCCGCGCTCCCCTTCGCCCTCTGGGACCTCGCCCTCTGGCGGATCGTCGGCGGCTTCGCCATCGGCATGGCCTCCGTCATCGGCCCCGCGTACATCGCCGAGGTCGCCCCCGCCGCCTACCGCGGCCGCCTCGGCTCCTTCCAGCAGGCCGCGATCGTCATCGGCATCGCCATCTCCCAGCTGGTCAACTACGGCATCCTCCAGCTCGCCGACGGCGACCAGCGCGGCGAGATCGGCGGCCTGGAGGCCTGGCAGTGGATGCTCGGCGTCATGGTCGTGCCCGCCCTCCTCTACGGCATGCTCTCCTTCGCGATCCCCGAGTCCCCCCGCTTCCTCATCTCCGTCGGCAGGATCGACCGGGCGAAGGAGGTCCTCGCCGAGGTCGAGGGCAAGGGTGTCGACCTCGACCACCGCGTCGCCGAGATCGACCGGGCCATGCGCAGCGAGCACAAGTCCACCTTCAAGGACCTCCTCGTCATCGGCTCCCGCTTCAAGCTGCTGCCCATCGTCTGGGTCGGCATCGGCCTCTCGGTCTTCCAGCAGCTCGTCGGCATCAACGTCGCGTTCTACTACTCCGCGACCCTCTGGCAGTCCGTCGGCATCGACCCGTCGAGCTCGTTCTTCTACTCGTTCACCACGTCGATCATCAACATCATCGGCACCGTGATCGCGATGGTCCTGGTCGACCGTGTCGGCCGCAAGCCGCTCGCCCTCGTCGGCTCCGTCGGCATGGCGATCGCCCTCGCCGTCGAGGCCTGGGCCTTCTCCGCCGACCTCGTCGACGGCAAACTCCCCGAGACGCAGGGCGTCGTGGCACTGGTCGCCGCCCATGTCTTCGTGCTCTTCTTCGCCCTCTCGTGGGGCGTGGTGGTCTGGGTCTTCCTCGGCGAGATGTTCCCCAACCGGATCCGCGCCGCCGCACTCGGTGTCGCCGCCTCCGCCCAGTGGATCGCCAACTGGGCCATCACGGCCAGCTTCCCGTCCCTCGCGGACTGGAACCTCTCCGGCACCTACATCATCTACACGGTCTTCGCCGTGCTCTCGATCCCCTTCGTGCTCCGGTACGTCAAGGAGACCAAGGGCAAGGCGTTGGAGGAGATGGGCTAATCCCCGCTGCCCCTCTCCTCACCCACGGAACTGCCCCGGCCCGAGGCCTCACGCCTCGGACCGGGGCAGTACGTCACGGCCCTCCGCGCTCAGGCCGCGAGCCGGGGCGGGACGGTGTCGTCCTCCGCGCTCAGGCCGCGAGCCGGGGCGGGACGGTGTCGTCCTCCGCGCTCAGGCCGCGAGCCGGGGCACGACGGCGTCGCAGAACAGCCGCACGCTCCGCCACCCCTCCTCCACCGGCATCCCGCCGCACAGCGGATGCAGCACGAGGCTCTCCAGGCCGAGCGCAAGGCACTCCTCCGGAGTGAGGACCCGGTAGACCCCCTCCGCACGCAGCTCCGCCACCGTCGCCGCCGTCGACCGCACCGCCGAGCGGATGTCCTTGGACTGCCACGAGGCGTACGTCCGCGCCTCGTGCAGGAAGTGCTCCCCGTACTCCGCCCAGGTCCGGTCCGGGTCCTCCGACAGATGCAGCAGCGGCGTCACCTCGGCCGGCATCATCGTCCAGCCCTCCGTGCCGTACTCCGCGCAGCGCTCCTGGTAGTACTCCTCCAGCTCCGGCAGGTGCGCGCTCGGGAAGAACGGAAGCCCGAGCCGGGCCGCCCGCCGCGCCGCCGCCCGCGACGACCCCCCGACCAGAAGCATCGGATGCGGCTGGGTGAAGGGCCTCGGGGTGACCCGTACCTTACGGCCCTGATACGTGAACGGCTCCCCGGTCCAGGCCGTGAGCAGGGTCTCCAGGAGCAGGTCCTGGAGCTTGCCGCGCCGCCCCCAGTCGACCCCGCGCTCCTCGTACTCCTCCGGGCGGTAGCCGATCCCCGCCACCGTCACCAGGCGTCCCTCGCTCAGCAGGTCGAGGACGGCGATCTCCTCGGCGAGCCGCAGCGGGTCGTGCAGCGGCCCGATGATCGCGGAGACGGTGACGGCGATCCGCCCACCCGTCTCCCGGCCACCACCCCCCGGCGAGGCGCTGTGCGCCGCCCCTCCCATCGTCGCGCCGAAGACCGCCCCGGCGAAGGCGAAGGGGGACGGCAGCCAGTTGTTGTCGACCCCGTGGTGCTCCTCGGTCTGCACGGTGTCGACCCCGTGGGCGTCGGCGTACGCGGCCATCTCGACGGCGGCCCGGTAGCGGGCGGAGAGGGATTCGGGGGTCGCGCGGGGATCGACGAGGTTGAACCGTATGACGCTGATCGGCATGGGAAGTCCCCCTCCGCTGGTGGGATACCGGCGAAGGGGGACGTTATCTGACGTAGCGTCAGATGGAAACGGTCTCGCGCACTCCGGCGGGCTCCGCCGGAACCTTCTCGGGCGCACGCGGCAGCACGGCGTACAGCACGCCCGCCACCACGATGGTCGCCGCCCAGCCCAGGCCGTTCTCGCCGATCCAGGACGAGGCGAGCGGACCGGAGAACCAGTCGACCTTGGTGAAGAGGAGACCCGCCAGCAGCGCGACCGCCCAGGCCGTCATCGCCTGCCAGGCGAAACCGCCCCGGTACCAGTACGCACTGGTGCGGGTGGTGTCCATGAGGGCCACCGCGTCGTACGACCGGCGCCGCAGCATGTCCACGCCGAAGACGCCGATCCAGGCCGAGAACGCCACCGCGAGCAGGGTCAGGAAGGAGATGAACGAGCCGATGAAGCTGGTCGCGACCACCATGAGCAGGAAGCCGAAGATCAGGCTGATCAGCGCGTTGACGCTGACCGCCGCCGCGCGCGAGACCTTGATGCCCAGGGTCTGCGCGGTGAACCCGGCCGAGTACATCGACATCGAGTTGATCAGCAGCATCCCGAGCAGGGCGATCACCAGGTACGGCACCGAGATCCACATCGGAAGCAGCTCGCCGATGAAGGAGACCGGGTCCTGCGCCGAGGCCAGGTCCGGCGTCGACACCGCCATGACAGCGCCCATCAGGACCATCGGCAGCACGACGATGCCGGCGCCGCCCACCGTCGAGCCGACCATCGCCTTCGACGAGGCCGTACGGGGCAGGTAGCGGGTGAAGTCGGGACCCGAGGGGACCCAGCTGATGCCGCCGGCCGCGATCGTGCCGATGCCCGCGATCATCATCGCAGTCGAACCGGCCGGCTTGTCGAAGACCGCCGACCAGTCGGTGTTCGCCACCAGATAGACCAGGACGAGCACCGAGAAGGCGCCGAACAGGTAGGTGGACCACTTGCTGCACACCCGCAGCGCGTTGATCCCGAGCCCCGAGACGAGGAAGGTGCAGGTGACGAAGAGGAGCAGCGTCACGACGATGAGGAAGGTGTTCGACTTCACGCCGAAGAGCAGGTCGAGCACGGTCAGCACCGCGTAGGCGCCGGTGACCGCGTTGATGGTCTCCCAGCCCCACCGGGCCACCCAGATCAGCGCGCCGGGAAAAAGGTTTCCGCGCTGACCGAACACCGCGCGCGACAGCGCCATCCCGGGGGCCCCGCCCCGCTTGCCCGCGATCGAGATCAGGCCGACGATCCCGTACGAGAGGACCGGCGCGGCGACCGCCACCGCCAGGACCTGCCAGAAGTTCAGGCCGTTGAAGACGATCAGGCCCGCGCCCATCGTGAGCAGCAGCACACTGATGTTGGCCGCGACCCAGGTCGGGAACAGCTCGCGGACCCGGCCGGTCCGCTCGGCGTCGGGGACGGGCTCGAGACCGCGGGTCTCCATCGCGCCGTCGTGCGTCGCGCCTGCGGCTTCGGAGGCGTCGTGGGGCATGGGGGTACTCCGTACGAAGGTGTGGGGGTCGGAACATCGTACATTCGCGCCCTAACGAGCAAAGGGTGCGTCAGCCCATAGAAGGGGCCTCAGCACCCTCCGGGCGCGCCTCGCGCGCCGAGGCCTCGCTCACCGGCACCGGACCGACACCGGCCGGTCGTGTCTCCGCCCCGAGGGGCTTCCCGTCGGCGTGCGGCCGAACGGCGGACCGGCCGGGCCCGGAGGGGCATGCCCCCGCCGGGAGAGCGAGGGGACGCGGGCGAGGTCACGCCATACTGGTCGAGTTATGGAACTCATCCTTGCTGTAGTCATCGCTCTGGTCGTCGCGGTCGCCGTGACGAGCGGGCTCGTGATCAGCGGTCGCAAGAAGAAGCAGCTGCCGCCGGCCGAGCCGCCGTCCACCACGCCGACCATCACCGCTCCGCCCGCCGAACCGCATGTCGGCGAGGAGGCGGAGACGCCGCGGGAGGAACCACGCCGCACGGTCGAGGAGGTCGAACTCCCCGCCGAGGAGGCCGTCGAGACGCCGGCCGCCGTCGAGGACCCCGTCGTCGCCGCGCCCGCCGCTCCCGAGATCGAGATCCCGGAGCCCACCGCCGGCCGCCTCGTCCGGCTCCGGGCCCGGCTCGCCCGCTCGCAGAACTCGCTCGGCAAGGGGCTGCTCACGCTCCTGTCCCGCGAGCACCTCGACGAGGACACCTGGGAGGAGATCGAGGAGACCCTTCTCACGGCCGATGTCGGCGTCGCTCCCACCCAGGAGCTCGTCGAGCGGCTGCGCGAGCGGGTCCGGGTGCTCGGCACCCGTACCCCGGAGGAGCTGCGCGCGCTGCTCCGCGAGGAGCTCGTCACCCTGCTCGGACCCGACCTCGACCGCACGGTGCACACCGAGAGCCCCTCGGACGTGCCGGGCGTCGTCATGGTCGTCGGTGTCAACGGCACCGGCAAGACCACCACCACCGGCAAGCTGGCCCGTGTCCTCGTCGCCGACGGCAAGTCCGTCGTCCTCGGCGCGGCCGACACCTTCCGTGCCGCCGCCGCCGACCAGCTCCAGACCTGGGGCGAGCGCGTCGGCGCCCGGACCGTCCGCGGCCCGGAGGGCGGCGACCCGGCGTCGATCGCCTTCGACGCGGTCAAGGAGGGCATCGCGGAGGGCGCCGACGTCGTCCTCATCGACACCGCCGGCCGCCTCCACACCAAGACCGGCCTCATGGACGAGCTCGGCAAGGTCAAGCGCGTCGTCGAGAAGCACGGTCCGCTCGACGAGATCCTGCTCGTCCTCGACGCCACCACCGGCCAGAACGGTCTGATCCAGGCCCGTGTCTTCGCCGAGGTGGTCGACATCACCGGCATCGTGCTCACCAAGCTCGACGGCACCGCCAAGGGCGGCATCGTCGTGGCCGTCCAGCGCGAGCTGGGCGTCCCCGTCAAGCTGATCGGCCTGGGCGAGGGCCCGGACGACCTGGCGCCCTTCGAGCCGGGCGCCTTCGTCGACGCCCTGATCGGCGACTGACGCCCGTACGGCACGCGGAAGGGCCCTCGCCACCCGGCGAGGGCCCTTCCGCGTGCCGGGGCTCAGAAGTGGGTGCGGTGGCAGATGTACGCCAGCGTGCCGAGCAGCAGCCGTGCCTGCGGCGGCGCGCCCGCCGTGTCCAGCGTCGGGGGCCGCAGCCAGCGCACCGGACCGAGCCCGCCCAGGTCCGACGGGGGAGCGGTGACGTAGGTGCCGGGCCCCAGGCAGTGCAGATCCAGATCGGCGTCGTCCCAGCCCATCCGGTAGAGCAGCTGCGGAAGCTCCGCCGCCGCTCCGGGCGCCACGAAGAACCGCGCCCGGCCGGTCGGCGTCGCGCACACCGGGCCCAGCGGGAGCCCCATGCGTTCGAGCCGGACGAGCGCCCGGCGGCCCGCGGCCTCGGCGACCTCGATCACGTCGAACGCCCGGCCCACCGGGAGCAGCAGTGCCGCGCCGGGGTACTCCGACCATGCCTTGGTCGCGTCGTCGAGGCCGGCGCCGGCCGGGACCGGTTCCGCGAAGGAGAGGGGGTGCGCGCCCGGGGCCGTACACGCCGGATCCCCGCAGGAGCACTGGCCGGAGACGGCCCGCGCTCCGGGCACCACGTCCCAGCCCCACAGTCCTGTGTACTCGGCCACCGCAGTGCACTCCGTGGTGCGAACGCGGCGGCGTGCGCCGGACCGCATCTCACGAATGCCGCCGATCGTGAAACCCATGTCCCCTCCAACGGGTCGAGCGCGCCGGTGGTTACGACCCGGAGCACCGTCGTCACCCTTCGTCACGTTCCGTCGCCGAGGGTGGCGTGCGGTCGTGGGCGGGGTGGTGCGGGCCGGTGCGCGCGCCTCTCCGCGCATCCGTCCGCCGACTCCGGTTCGTCGCATGTCAAGTGAATCGCGATCCGCGGGCGGCGAGTTCATTCGAAGGGGTGGCGAATGGTGGCGTTTCTTGAATCGCCCTCGTGGACGGGTGATCGTAGGATTACTTTCGGTACTCGAACCCCCGGGGTCGCTTGCGCACGCGGGTATGCCGGAGGCAACCCGGTTTCCAGTTCGAAGGAGCGCGAACGCCGGACGGGTGCCGCGAGACGCGGCATTCTGGTAGGGGTTCACATGACAGGTATTCAGGTGGATGGGGGCGTTCCTGTGGGCGGCAACGGCGCAGACGGTACGACTGCCGGCAAGCGCCCGAACGAGCAGCTGGGTTCGTGGTTCGTCCGCAGCGGCTGGTCGAAGGGCGAACTCGCGCGCCAGGTGAACCGCCGGGCGCGCCAGATGGGCGCACACCACATCTCCACCGACACCTCGCGCGTCCGTCGCTGGCTCGACGGCGAGCAGCCGCGCGAGCCCATCCCGCGGATCCTCTCCGAGCTGTTCTCCGAGCGCTTCGGCTCCGTCGTCGCCATCGAGGACCTCGGCCTGCGCACCGCCCACCAGTCGCCCTCCGTCTCCGGCGTCGACCTGCCCTGGGCCGGACCGCAGACGGTCGCACTGCTCGGCGAGTTCTCCCGCAGCGACCTCATGCTCGCCCGCCGCGGCTTCCTCGGCTCGTCCCTGTCGCTCGCCGCCGGACCCGCCCTCATCGAACCGATGCAGCGCTGGCTCGTCCCCACCCCCGCGGGCGACCTCGAGCGCCCCGACCCGCTCGCCGACGCCCGCCGCCCCAACCGGCTCTCCGAGATCGAACTCGACCTCCTCGAATCCACCACCGCCATGTTCCGCAAATGGGACGCCCAGTGCGGCGGGGGACTGCGCCGCAAGGCCGTGGTCGGCCAGCTCCACGAGGTCACCGACCTCCTCCAGGAGCCCCAGCCGGCCGCCACCGCCAAGCGCCTCTTCACCTGCGCCGCCGAACTCGCCGAACTCGCCGGCTGGATGAGCTACGACGTGGGCCTCCAGCCCACCGCCCAGAAGTACTTCGTGCTCGCCCTGCACGCCGCCAAGGAGGCAGGCGACAAGCCCCTCGGCTCGTACATCCTGTCCTCGATGAGCCGCCAGATGATCCACCTGGGCCGGCCCGACGACGCCCTCGAACTCATCCATCTCGCCCAGTACGGCAGTCGGGACTGCGCCACCGCGCGCACCCAGGCCATGCTGTATGCGATGGAGGCCCGCGCCTACGCCAACATGGGGCAGCCCTCCAAGTGCAAGCGGGCCGTCCGGATGGCCGAGGACACCTTCGCCGACGTCGGCCTCGACGGCGAGCCCGAGCCCGACTGGATCGGCTTCTTCTCCGAGGCCGAACTCAACGGCGAGAACAGCCACTCCTACCGCGATCTCGCCTACGTCGCCGGACGCTCCCCGACCTACGCCTCGCTCGCCGAACCCGTGATGGAGCGGGCCGTCGAGCTCTTCGAGAAGGACCCCGACCACCAGCGGTCGTACGCGCTGAACCTCATCGGCATGGCCACCGTCCACCTCCTCAAGCGCGAGCCCGAGCAGTCCGTCGTCCTCGCCGAGAAGGCCCTCGGAGTCGCCCGCAGCATCCGCTCCGAGCGGGTCAACACCCGACTCCGCAAGACCGTCGACCACGCCGCACGCAACTACAGCGACGTCGCCGAGGTCGTCCACCTCACCGACCGGCTCACCCAGCTGCTCCCCGAGGCCGCCGAAGCGGTCTGACCCACCCGGCGCCCCCGGCGCCACCCGTACTCCGGCCGCGCCGGACGTCCCGTAATGCCCGACTCGGCTCCCCCGCCGCAAGGTCACACGGACGCCAGGCGCGGCCGGTTCTCGTGTGCCGCGGGCACGGCTCCCCGGCCCCGTCTTCCGCGTGCCGGTACACCGCTTCGGGCTCGTCTTCCGTGTGCCGTACACGGTTCCGGCCCCGTCTTCCGCGTGCCGCGTACACCGTTCCGGCCCCGTCTCCGGCGTGCCGCGTACACCGTTCCAGGCCTGTTTCCCGTGGGCGGAGGATACGGGCGTTACCTCGCTGTGATGCGGCCGTTCACGGTCGCGTAACACGCCCCACCCCTTCGTCACCGCTCCGAAACATCGAGCGGCATCGGCGGAAACGGCCCTGCGCGAATCTCTGGGCCATAACCGGCCACCCCTCACGGCCGCAGCCGCCCTCCGGCCCCGCCCCCGCACAGGCCGCATTCGACGACGAGGAGACGCCGATGGCACCAGCCATCACGACCCTGGCAGCAGACGCCCCCGAGCTGTCCGCCGCCAACACCGGGTTCATGCTCATCTGCTCCGCCCTGGTCATGCTGATGACCCCGGCACTCGCCTTCTTCTACGGAGGCATGGTCCGCGTCAAGTCCACCCTCAACATGCTGATGATGAGCTTCATCAGCCTCGGGATCGTCACGATCCTGTGGGTGCTCTTCGGCTTCAGCCTCGCCTTCGGCACCGACTCGGGCTCGATCATCGGCTGGTCCTCCGACTACGTCGGCCTCAGCGGCATCGGCGTCACCGAACTCTGGGACGGCTACACCATCCCGGTGTACGTCTTCGCCGTCTTCCAGCTGATGTTCGCCATCCTCACGCCGGCCCTGATCAGCGGCGCCCTCGCCGACCGCGTCAAGTTCACCGCCTGGGCCCTCTTCATCACCCTCTGGGTCACCGTCGTCTACTTCCCCGTCGCCCACTGGGTCTGGGGCGCCGGCGGCTGGCTCTTCGAGATGGGCGTCATCGACTTCGCCGGCGGCACGGCGGTCCACATCAACGCCGGCGCCGCGGCCCTCGGCGTCATCCTCGTCATCGGCAAGCGCGTCGGCTTCAAGAAGGACCCGATGCGCCCGCACAGCCTCCCGCTGGTCATGCTCGGTGCCGGTCTCCTCTGGTTCGGCTGGTTCGGCTTCAACGCCGGCTCCTGGCTCGGCAACGACGACGGCGTCGGCGCGGTGATGTTCGTCAACACCCAGGTCGCCACCGCCGCCGCCATGCTCGCCTGGCTCGCGTACGAGAAGATCCGCCACGGCTCCTTCACCACCCTGGGCGCCGCCTCCGGCGCGGTCGCCGGCCTCGTCGCCATCACCCCGTCCGGCGGCGCCGTCAGTCCGCTCGGCGCGATCGCCATCGGCGTCATCGCCGGTCTCCTCTGCGCCATGGCCGTCGGCCTCAAGTACAGGTTCGGCTACGACGACTCCCTCGACGTCATCGGCGTCCACCTCGTCGGCGGTGTCCTCGGCTCCCTCCTCGTGGGCCTCTTCGCCACCGGCGGCGTCCAGTCCGACGCCAAGGGACTCTTCTACGGCGGCGGCCTCGACCAGCTCGGCAAGCAGGCCGTCGGTGTCTTCGCCGTCCTCGCCTACTCTCTGATCGCCTCCGCGATCCTCGCGCTGATCATCGACAAGACGATGGGCATGAGGGTCAGCGAGGACGACGAGGTCTCCGGCATCGACCAGGTCGAGCACGCCGAGACCGCGTACGACTTCAGCGGAGCCGGCGGCGGCGCGTCCTCGCGCTCCACCGCAGCCCCCGCCCCGGCCGTCACGGAGAACAAGAAGGTGGACGCATGAAGCTCATCACCGCGGTCGTCAAGCCGCACCGGCTCGACGAGATCAAGGAGGCCCTCCAGGCCTTCGGCGTCCACGGCCTCACCGTCACCGAGGCCAGCGGCTACGGCCGCCAGCGCGGCCACACCGAGGTCTACCGGGGCGCCGAGTACACGGTCGACCTGGTACCCAAGATCCGCATCGAGGTCCTCGTCGAGGACGAGGACGCCGAACAGCTCATCGACGTCGTCGTGAAGGCCGCCCGAACCGGCAAGATCGGAGACGGCAAGGTGTGGAGCGTGCCGGTCGAGACCGCCGTCCGCGTCCGCACCGGCGAACGCGGTCCGGACGCCCTGTAGACAGCGGTCCGGACGCACCGTAAGCAACGAAGGAGCCGCCGGGTGACGAGCCTCGAAGTCAGCGAAGAGACCGAAGATTCGGGACCCGGCGGTTACGCGGCGGCCCGGCTGCTCCTCCTCCACGAGAAGGAGCGGTCCGGGCCGCCGCGCCGCGCCGCCCTCGCCCGGCTCACCGACGACTGGCTGGCCGGGCTCTTCGCGGCCGCCGCACCACCCCACGGGGTCGCCCTCGTCGCCGTCGGCGGCTACGGCCGCGCCGAGCTCTCCCCGCGCAGCGACCTCGACCTCCTCCTGCTCCACGACGGCACCGCCGACAAGGCCGCGATCGCCGCTCTCGCCGACCGCATCTGGTACCCCGTCTGGGACCTCGGGCTCGCCCTCGACCACTCCGTCCGCACCGCCGCCGAGGCCCGCGCCACCGCCGCCGACGACCTCAAGGTCCACCTCGGCCTCCTCGACGCCCGGCCCCTCGCCGGCGACCACGGACTCGTCGCCGCCCTGCGCACCACCGTCCTCGCCGACTGGCGCAACCAGGCACCCGTACGCCTCCCCGAACTCGACGCACTCTGCCGCGAACGCGCCGAACGCATGGGCGAGCTGCAATTCCTCCTCGAACCCGACCTCAAGGAGGCCAGGGGCGGCCTCCGCGACGCCCAGGCCCTCCGCGCCGTCGCCGCCTCCTGGCTCGCCGACGCCCCCCGTGAAGGCCTCGACAGCGCCCGCCGCCGCCTCCTCGACGCCCGTGACGCCCTCCACCTCACCACCGGCCGCGCCACCGACCGGCTCGCCCTCCAGGAACAGGACGCCGTCGCCGCCGAACTCGGCCTCCTCGACGCCGACACCCTGCTCCGCGAGGTGTACGAGGCCGCCCGGACCATCTCGTACGCCACCGACGTCACCTGGCGCGAGGTCAACCGCGTCCTCAAGGCCCGCTCCGCCCGGCCCCGCCTGCGCGCCCTCCTCGGCGGCCGGACCGGTACCGGGAAACCGCCCGTCGAGCGCACCCCGCTCGCCGAAGGCGTCGTCGAGATGGACGGCGAGGTCGTCCTCGCCCGCACCGCCCGGCCCGAACGCGACCCCGTCCTGCCCCTGCGGGCCGCCGCCGCGGCCGCCCAGTCCGCCCTGCCGATCTCCCTGCACGCGGTACGCCGCCTCGCCGCCACCGCCACCCCGCTGCCCGTGCCCTGGCCCGCCGAGGCCCGTGAGGAACTCGTCACCCTGCTCGGCGCCGGCGAGGCCACCGTCCCCGTCTGGGAAGCCCTCGAAGCCGAGGGGATCGTCACCCGGCTGCTGCCCGACTGGGAACGCGTCCGCTGCCGCCCCCAGCGCAACCCCGTCCACACCTGGACCGTCGACCGCCACCTCGTCGAGACCGCCGTCCGCGCCTCCTCGCTCACCCGCCGCGTCGGCCGCCCCGACCTCCTCCTCGTCGCCGCCCTCCTCCACGACATCGGCAAGGGCTGGCCCGGCGACCACTCCGTCGCCGGCGAGACCATCGCCCGCGACCTCGCCACCCGCATCGGATTCGACCGCACGGACGTCGCCACCATCGCCACCGCCGTCCGCCACCACCTGCTCCTCGTCGAGACCGCCACCCGCCGCGACCTCGACGACCCCGCCACCGTCCGTGCCGTCGCGACCGCCGTCGGCACCGTCGGCACCCTGGAACTCCTGCACGCCCTCACCGAGGCCGACGCCCTCGCCACCGGACCCGCCGCCTGGTCCGCCTGGCGCGCCTCGCTCGTCGCCGACCTGGTCAAACGGGTCGCCGGCGTCCTGGCGGGGGAGACCCCGCCCGACCCCGAGGCCGCCGCCCCCAGCGCCGAACAGGAACGGCTCGCCATCGAGGCCCTGCGCACCGGCGAACCCGTCCTCGCCCTCCACACCGAACCGGTCGTGGCGGAACCGGAGGAACCCGAACCGGTCGGCGTCGAACTCGTCATCGCCCTACCCGACCAGCCAGGCGTCCTGCCCGCCGTCGCCGGCGTCCTCGCCCTGCACCGGCTCACCGTCCGCGCCGCCGACCTCCGCGCCGTCGAGCTCCCGCTCGACCTCGGCGCCGGCTCGGGACCCGTCCTCGTCCTCGACTGGCGGGTCGCCGCCGAGTACGGCTCCCTGCCCGAGGCCGCCCGGCTCCGCGCCGACCTCGTCCGCGCGCTCGACGGCTCCCTGGACATCCGCGCCCGGCTGGCCGAGCGCGAGGCCGCCTACCCCCGCCGGCGGGGCCTCACCGCCCCGCCGCCCCGCGTCACCGTCGCCGCCGCGGACTCCCGCCTCGCCACCGTCATCGAGGTCCGCGCCCAGGACGCGCCCGGCCTCCTCCACCGCATCGGCCGGGCCCTGGAGGGCGCGGCGGTACGGGTCCGGAGCGCGCATGTGTCGACGCTCGGCGCCAACGCCGTCGACACCCTGTACGTGACCCGCCCCGACGGCTCCCTGCTGCCCGACGAGGAGGCGATCGACCTGGCGCGTGCGCTGGAGTCGGCGCTCCGCTGACCCCCGGCCCCCACCGCCCCCGCGCGCCGGATTCGGCGGGCGGGGGCACACACTTCGAGCGGCCCGATACCCTGGAGGGCAATCCGACCGCCCCCGACACCGAGGATCCGCGACCGCCGTGTTCGATACCCTCTCCGACCGCCTTGCAGCGACCTTCAAGAACCTCCGCGGCAAGGGCCGTCTGTCCGAGGCGGACATCGACGCCACCGCGCGCGAAATCCGTATCGCGCTGCTCGAAGCGGATGTCGCCCTGCCGGTCGTCCGGTCCTTCATCAAGCAGGTCAAGGAGCGCGCCCTCGGCATCGAGGTCTCGCAGGCCCTCAACCCTGCCCAGCAGGTCATCAAGATCGTCAACGAGGAGCTCATCGGCATCCTCGGCGGCGAGACCCGGCGTCTGCGGTTCGCCAAGACCGCGCCCACCGTGATCATGCTCGCCGGCCTCCAGGGTGCCGGTAAGACCACCCTCGCCGGAAAGCTCGGCCTCTGGCTCAAGGGCCAGGGCCACTCCCCGCTGCTCGTCGCCTGCGACCTCCAGCGCCCCAACGCCGTCACCCAGCTCGGCGTCGTCGCCGAGCGCGCGGGCGTGGCCTTCTACGGCCCGCAGCCGGGCAACGGCGTCGGTGACCCGGTCCAGGTCGCGAAGGACTCGATCGAGTTCGCGCGGACCAAGATGTACGACGTCGTCATCGTCGACACCGCCGGCCGCCTCGGCATCGACCAGGAGCTGATGCAGCAGGCCGCGGACATCCGCGACGCCGTCAGCCCCGACGAGGTCCTCTTCGTCGTCGACGCCATGATCGGTCAGGACGCGGTCAACACCGCCGAGGCCTTCCGCGACGGCGTCGGCTTCGACGGTGTCGTGCTCTCCAAGCTCGACGGCGACGCCCGCGGTGGTGCCGCGCTCTCCATCGCGCACGTCACCGGCAAGCAGATCATGTTCGCCTCCAACGGCGAGAAGCTGGACGAGTTCGACGCGTTCCACCCGGACCGCATGGCGTCCCGCATCCTCGGCATGGGCGACATGCTCTCCCTCATCGAGAAGGCGCAGCAGACCTTCGACGAGGAAGAGGCCGCCAAGATGGCCTCGAAGCTCGCGTCGAAGAAGGGCCAGGAGTTCACGCTCGACGACTTCCTGGCGCAGATGGAGCAGGTCCGCAAGATGGGCTCCATCTCGAAGCTCCTCGGCATGCTCCCGGGCATGGGCCAGATGAAGGAGCAGATCGCCAACATCGACGAGAAGGATGTCGACCGCACGGCCGCCATCATCAAGTCGATGACCCCCGGCGAGCGCCACGACCCGACCATCATCAACGGCTCGCGCCGCGCCCGTATCGCCAAGGGCTCCGGCGTCGAGGTCAGCGCGGTCAAGGGCCTCGTCGAGCGGTTCTTCGAGGCCCGCAAGATGATGTCCCGCATGGCCCAGGGCGGCGGCCTCCCCGGCATGCCCGGCATGCCGGGCATGGGCGGCGGCCCCGGCCGGCAGAAGAAGCAGGTCAAGCAGGCCAAGGGCAAGCGCAAGAGCGGCAACCCGATGAAGCGGAAGGCCGAGGAGCAGGCCGCCGCCGAGCGCCGCGACCAGGCGCAGCAGGGCGGGGCCTTCGGTCTCCCGGCGCCGGGGCAGGCCCCGAAGGACTTCGAGCTGCCCGACGAGTTCAAGAAGTTCATGAGCTGATGAGCTGACCGGGCCGTGCGCCCGAGGACGGCGTGAGGGGCCCGGAGCGGTACGAAACCGCACCGGGCCCCTTTTCATCCCTCCGGACCGTCCGCGATGCCGCGTTCGTCCCGCTCTTCGATACTGGGGCCACAGACGCCCCGAGGAGAGCCACGTGGCCAACCCCGTACCCCCGCGCGACCGGACCGACCAGCCCTGGCGCTCGGAGGGGGCTCCGCCGCCACCGCCGGCGAAGCGGAAGATGCCCGGCGGCTGGGGAGGCCTCATCCTCACCGCTCTGGTCGTCTATCTGATCGCCAACCTCGTGCTGTCGTTCTTCAACCGGGGCGACGAGCCGACGATCTCGTACACCGAGTTCAGCAAGCAGGTGAGCTCCGGCAACGTCACCAAGATCTACTCCAAGGGCGACGCCATCCAGGGGGAGCTGAAGAACAAGCAACCCCTGCCCAACGGTGACAAGGGCGACTACAGCAAGTTCGTCACCCAGCGGCCCGCGTTCGCCGACGACGACCTGTGGGCGCAGCTGACCAAGCAGAACGTCACCGTCACCGCGGAGCCGGTCGTCCAGGAGCGCAGCTTCCTCGCCAACCTCCTCATCTCCCTCGCGCCGATGCTGCTGCTCGTGGTGCTGTGGATCTTCATCGCCCGCCGGATGAGCTCCGGGATGGGCGGCGCCGGCGGCATGCTCGGCCGCAAGGCCCCGCCCAAACCCGTCGAGCTGGAGGCCGGGGTCAAACGCACCACCTTCGCCGACGTCGCCGGCATCGACGAGGTCGAGGGCGAGCTCAACGACGTCGTCGACTTCCTCAAGAACCCGCAGGCCTACCGCGAGATGGGCGCCAAGATGCCGCGCGGTGTGCTCCTGGCAGGCCCGCCCGGCACCGGCAAGACCCTGCTCGCCCGCGCCGTCGCCGGCGAGGCCGGGGTGCCGTTCTTCTCCGCCTCCGCGTCCGAGTTCATCGAGATGATCGTGGGCGTCGGCGCCTCCCGGGTCCGCGAACTGTTCGCCGAGGCCCGCAAGGTCGCCCCCGCGATCATCTTCATCGACGAGATCGACACCATCGGCCGGGCCCGCGGCGGCGGCTCCGGCATGGGCGGCCACGACGAGCGCGAGCAGACCCTCAACCAGATCCTCACCGAGATGGACGGCTTCACCGGCTCCGAGGGCGTCATCGTCCTCGCCGCCACCAACCGCGCCGACGTCCTCGACCCCGCGCTCACCCGGCCCGGCCGCTTCGACCGGATCGTGCACGTCAACCCGCCCGACCGGGGCGGCCGGGAGGCCATCCTCAGGATCCACACCCGGGAGATCCCGCTCGCCAAGGACGTCGACCTGGAACACGTGGCCCGCACGACCCCCGGCATGACCGGCGCCGAACTCGCCAACCTCGCCAACGAGGCCGCCCTCCTCGCCGTCAAGCGCGACCAGAGGGCCGTCACCCAGTCCGACCTCTCCGACGCCCTGGAGAAGGTCCAGCTCGGCGCCGAACGCCCGCTCGTGATGCCCGCAGACGAACGGCGCCGCACCGCGTACCACGAGAGCGGCCACGCCCTCCTCGGCATGCTCCAGCCGGGCGCCGACCCCGTCCGCAAGATCACCATCGTGCCCCGCGGCCGCGCCCTCGGCGTCACCCTCTCCACCCCCGACTCCGACAAGTACGCCTACACCGAGGACTACCTGCGCGGCCGGATCATCGGCGCCCTCGGCGGCATGGCCGCCGAGCAGGTCGTGTTCGGAGTCGTCACCACCGGCGCCGAGAGCGACCTGGAACAGGTCACCAACATCGCCCGCGGCATGGCGGGACGCTGGGGCATGAGCGAGCGCGTCGGACGCCTCACCGCCATCCCGAGCGACGCCCAGCAGGCGTACGGCCTCTCGGCGGCCCCCGCGACCCTCGACACCGTCGACGCGGAGATGCGCCGCATCGTCGACGAGTGCTACGAGAGCGCCGTACGGCAGCTCCGAGAGCACCGCGACAAGCTGGACGCGCTGGCCGCCGCGCTCCTGGAGAACGAGACCCTGGAGGAGGCCGCCGCCTACCGTGCGGCGGGCATCGCGCGGGCCGCGCGGGAGGACTGAGCCGGCGTACGGGCCACCGGCGTCCGGGGGCCGCGGACGTCACGCCACCCGGGCGACGACGTAGCGGAAGACGTTCGGCATCCACACCGTGCCGTCCGCGCGCACGTGCGGGGCGAGCGCCTCCTCGATCTCCTTCTCGACCTGGGAGAGCTCCGTCGCCCGCACGGCCTCGTCGAAGGCGCCCGTCGACAGCAGCCCGCGCACGGCGCTGCCCTCGTCGGCGTACCCGAACGGACAGGCCACCCGCCCCGAACCGGCCGGCCGCAGCCCCGCCCCGGCCACCAGCCCCTCCAGGTCCGTCCGGAGGGCCGGCCGGCGGTCCGCGAGCCGGGCCGCGACCCGCAGCACCGCCTCCGTGGAGCACCGCTCCGGCGGCCCCCAGCCGGCGAGCACGACCGTCGCGCCCGGTTGGGCCGTACGGGTGAGGGCCGCCAGCTCCGGCAGGAGCGCGTCCGTCGTGTGGAAGGCCGTGATCACGTCGTACGTGTCGCCCTCGGGGGGCTCCTCCGTGACCGTCACGTCCTCGGGGAGCCGCTCCCTCGCCAGCTCCACGCGCGCGTGGTCCCGGTCCGCGCCGGCCACCCGGGCGCCCCGCGCCGCCGCCATGAGAAGCGCCAGGCCGGAGCCGCAGCGGAGGCCCAGGACCCGGGTCCCGGCGCCCACGCCGAGGCGGTCGTACACCGCCTCGTAGAGCGGGACGAGCATCCGTTCCTGGATCTCGGCCCAGTCGCGCGCGGGGTGGTGCGGGACGAGCGTAGGTGTCATGGAAAAGTGCCCCAATCCGTGCTCGGACGACGACCCCCCGTAGCCAGGGAACTGCGCATCCCGTGCCGCGTCCAGTGCTCGCACCGCACCGATTCGTCCGGGAGAGAGGCGAACCGGTAATGTCCCTGTCACGCTTCCCGGTCCGCCCGGGAAGTCGTTCCCCAAGGGGCGCGCGCACCACGGCTGCACGCCGGGGCGTATGCGCTACTACGCACCAGCTTGACGCCCGCTGCGTGGCTTCTCCGCAGATCGGCGCACTGGCCCTCGTCGCGACACATCAACGGCAACTGACGGGTACGTGCAAAATATTTGGGATGCCCCGGAATGGAACCCGGGGGCACTTCGGCTCGTTGTACGCGACGTGAGCACGACACCACCTGTTCTCGCCGCAGAGCTGGCACAGGCGTGGGCCGACATTCAGCGGCACCACCCCGAGCTGCCCGATCTTGCCGCGCCCGAGTCCCTGATCGGAGAGTCCTCGTCCGCCTGCGGCGCCGAACTCTCCTTCGAACGACTGCTGCACGAGGCAGTCCACGGCATCGCCGCCGCCCGGGGTGTCCGCGACACCTCCCGCGCCGGCCGGTATCACAACCGCAGATTCCTCGCGATCGCCGAGGAGATGGGCCTCGACCACCCCGAGGAGCCGCACGCCAGCAGCGGCTTCTCCCTGGTCACGCTCAACCCCGAGGCGAGGCGGCGCTACCGCCCCACCATCGAGCGGCTCCAGCGCGCCCTCAAGGCCCACACGGTCGCCACGGCGGCCGACACCAAGCGCTCCTTCCGCGGACCGGCCGCCCGGCACGGCTCCTCGGGCGGAGGCGTCCGCGTCAAGGCCGTCTGCGACTGCGGGCGCAACGTGCGCGTGGTGCCTTCGGTGCTCGCCCAGGCCCCGATCGTCTGCGGCGGCTGCGGCAAGCCCTTCCGTATCCCGGAGACCGTGGGCGCCGCGAGCTGACCTCGCGGTGTGTGGCACAATGGCTAGCTGTACTCGACAGTCGCACAGGACCCCTCTCTCCTCCGGCTGACGCGTCCATCGGGCATCCGAGTACCGCAACCCCACGTGGCATCTCAAAGTGCCCAACCACGTCAAGACCAGGAGACACCACTTCAGTGGCAGTCAAGATCAAGCTCAAGCGCCTCGGTAAGATCCGCCAGCCGCACTACCGCATCGTCGTCGCCGACTCGCGCACCCGCCGCGACGGTCGCGCGATCGAGGAGATCGGCCTCTACCACCCGACGTACAACCCGTCGCGTATCGAGGTCGACTCCGAGCGTGCGCAGTACTGGCTGTCCGTCGGCGCCCAGCCGACCGAGCCGGTTCTCGCCATCCTGAAGCTCACGGGCGACTGGCAGAAGCACAAGGGCCTCCCGGCCCCCGAGAAGGCTCTGCTCGTCCCCGCGACGAAGGAGGCCAAGCGCGCTTCGTTCGACGAGTTCGCGAAGGCCCTCGAGGGCGGCGACGACAAGGGTGAGGCCATCACCCCGAAGGCCAAGAAGGCCGACAAGAAGGCTGACGAGGCCGAGGCCGCGTCCACCGAGTCGACCGAGGCCTGATCATGCTCGAGGAGGCTCTCGAGCACCTCGTGAAGGGCATCGTCGACAACCCCGACGACGTGCAGGTCGCCTCGCGCACCCTGCGCCGCGGCCGCGTGCTGGAGGTCCGGGTCCACCCGGACGATCTCGGCAAGGTGATCGGCCGCAACGGCCGCACCGCTCGCGCGCTGCGTACCGTCGTGGGCGCCATCGGCGGCCGTGGCATCCGGGTCGACCTCGTCGACGTGGACCAGGTCCGCTGAGCAGGCCGGCAGCATCACCTTAGTTGTGCCGGCACGGGCCGGGGAGGGCTTACGAGCCCACCCCGGCCCGTTGTCGTTCGCGTCGTACGAGCTGTGTGACAGGAGAGTGTGGAGCAGTGCAGTTGGTAGTCGCGCGGATCGGCCGCGCCCACGGGATCAAGGGCGAGGTCACCGTCGAGGTACGCACGGACGAGCCCGAACTCAGGCTCGGCCCCGGTGCCGTACTGCTCACCGACCCGGCCTCCGCCGGGCCGCTGACCATCGAGACCGGCCGGGTGCACAGCGGCCGGCTGTTGCTGCGCTTCGAGGGCGTCCGCGACCGCAACGGCGCCGAGGCCCTGCGCAACATCCTCCTCATCGCCGAGGTCGACCCCACGGAGATGCCCGAGGAGGAGGACGAGTACTACGACCACCAGCTCATGGACCTGGACGTGGTGCTCGCCGACGGCACCGAGATCGGCCGCATCACCGAGATCTCGCACCTGCCGTCCCAGGACCTCTTCATCGTCGAGCGTCCCGACGGCACCGAGCTGATGATCCCGTTCGTCGAGTCGATCGTCATCGAGATCGACCTGGAGGAGCAGCGGGCCGTCATCGACCCGCCGCCCGGCCTGATCGACGACCGCGCCGAGATCGTCTCCTCGCGCGACGAGTCCGACGAGACGTCCGACGACGAGTCCGGTGAGGGCCAGGCATGAGGCTCGACGTCGTCACGATCTTCCCCGAGTACCTCGAGCCGCTGAACGTCTCCCTCGTCGGCAAGGCCCGCGCGCGCGGACAGCTCGACGTCCACGTCCACGACCTGCGGGACTGGACGTACGACCGGCACAACACCGTCGACGACACCCCGTACGGCGGCGGCCCCGGCATGGTCATGAAGACCGACCCCTGGGGTGACGCGCTCGACCAGACGCTCGCCGACGGCTACGAGGGCGGCGCCCACGGCCCCGTCATCGTCGTCCCGACCCCCAGCGGTCGACCCTTCACCCAGGAGCTCGCCGTCGAGCTCTCCGAGCGGCCCTGGCTGATCTTCACCCCGGCCCGCTACGAGGGCATCGACCGCCGCGTCATGGACGAGTACGCGACCCGGATGCCCGTCTACGAGGTCTCCATCGGCGACTACGTCCTGGCCGGCGGAGAGGCGGCCGTCCTCGTCGTCACCGAGGCCGTCGCCCGGCTCCTGCCCGGCGTCCTCGGCAACGCCGAGTCCCACCGGGACGACTCCTTCGCCCCCGGCGCCATGGCCAACCTCCTCGAAGGCCCCGTCTACACCAAGCCCCCCGAGTGGCGCGGCCGGGGCATCCCCGACGTCCTCCTCAGCGGGCACCACGGCAAGATCGCCCGCTGGCGGCGTGACGAGGCCTTCCGCCGCACCGCCGCCAACCGCCCCGATCTCATCGAGCGCTGCGACCCGGCCGCCTTCGACAAGAAGGACCGCGAGATCCTCTCGATGATGGGCTGGGCGCCCGAGCCCGGCGGCCGATTTTGGCGCAAGCTCGACGACGTGGAACAATAGGCCGCTGTCGTCCGTCCGGCGCGCGCCCCTGCCACAGGGGGAACGACGCCGCCAGGAACGGACGATCTTCCGAATCACTTCGAACGTACCGCTGATGACCTGTGGCATCAGCGAGGAAAGAGACCTCCATGGCCTCCCTGCTCGACCAGGTCAACGCGGGTTCGCTCCGCTCCGACCTCCCCGCCTTCCGCCCCGGCGACACCGTGAACGTCCACGTGCGCGTCATCGAAGGCAACCGCTCGCGTATCCAGCAGTTCAAGGGCGTCGTCATCCGCCGCCAGGGTTCGGGCGTCAGCGAGACCTTCACGGTCCGCAAGGTCTCGTTCTCCGTCGGCGTCGAGCGCACCTTCCCGGTGAACAGCCCGATCTTCGAGAAGATCGAGCTCGTGACCCGCGGTGACGTCCGTCGCGCCAAGCTCTACTACCTGCGTGAGCTGCGCGGCAAGGCTGCCAAGATCAAGGAGAAGCGCGACCGCTGAGCTCACGCTCCCGGCACGCTCGACGCTTCCGAGCCCTCGCACAGGCAGTCCCGATAGGCTCTGCCACCGATGGACACCGAAGCACAGCACACGGAGCGCGACCCCTCTTCCGGAATGGAGGACGGGTCGCGCTCCGCGCGCGTTTCCGAGGACACGAACGACGCGAGGGACGCGGAGGACACGGCAGGCGCCGGGAGTGCGAGGCGCACCTCCTCCTGGCGGCGCACGGCCTTCGTGGGCGGCGCCTGTGTGACCTTCCTGCTGCTCCTGAGCCACTTCGTGATGCAGCCCTTCCTGATCCCCAGCCGCTCCATGGAACCGACCCTCCAGGTCGGCGACCGGATCCTGGTCAACAAGCTGGCGTACCGTTTCGGCAGTGAGCCGGGCCGGGGCGACGTCGTCGTCTTCGACGGCACCGGATCCTTCGTACGCGAACAGCCCCGGGGCAATCCCGTCACCGGTCTCCTGCACGACGGGGCGGCGGCCCTCGGGCTCGCCGAACCCGACGAGACCGACTTCGTGAAGCGGGTCGTCGGCATCGGCGGCGACCGGGTCGTCTGCTGCGACAAGAACGGCCGGCTCACCGTCAACGGCGTCCCCGTCGAGGAGCGCTACGTGATGTTCGGCGACCAGCCGTCCAGCGTGCCCTTCGACATCGTCGTCCCGCAGGACAGGCTCTGGGTCATGGGCGACCACCGCAGCCAGTCCAGCGACTCCCGCGACCACCTCGGCAACCCCGGCGGCGGCATGGTCCCCGTCGACAAGGTCGTCGGCCGCGCCGACTGGATCGCCTGGCCCTTCGGCCGCTGGTCCACGGTCCAGGGGACCGACGCCTTCGACGCCGTACCCGCGGCACCGGCCGGCGGGCACGGGACGGCACCCCATGGGTAGCCGGGGACGACCGCCGGGCGGCGCCGGGCGCACCCCCGACCGGGGACCCGAGCAGGCCGCACCCCTGCCGGGCCGGGCGGAGCGGCGCAGGCTCGCCCGCAAGGTCAAGCGGCGCAGGCAGCGCTCCGCGATCCGCGAGATCCCCATCCTGATCACGGTGGCCGTCCTCATCGCGCTCGTCCTGAAGACCTTCCTGGTCCAGGCGTTCGTCATTCCCTCCGGCTCGATGGAACAGACGATCCGCATCTCCGACCGGGTCCTCGTCGACAAGCTCACGCCCTGGTTCGGCTCCCGCCCGCAGCGCGGCGACGTCGTCGTCTTCAAGGACCCCGGCAACTGGCTCCAGCAGGAGGCCACGCCGCCCGCCGACGACCCGGTCGGCATCAAGCAGGCCAAGCAGGCCCTCACCTTCATCGGGCTGCTGCCCTCCGCCGACGACCGGGACCTCATCAAGCGGGTCGTCGCCGTCGGGGGAGACACCGTCCGCTGCTGCGGCAAGGACGGGCGGCTCACCGTCAACGGCGTACCGCTCGACGAGCCGTATCTGCACCCGGGCAACGAGCCGTCGACCATCCCCTTCGAGGTGAAGGTCCCGCAGGGCCGGATCTTCGTCCTCGGCGACCACCGCTCCGACTCGGCCGACTCCCGCTACCACCTCGACGAGAAGGACCACGGCACCGTCTCGGAGGACCAGGTCGTGGGCCGTGCCGTGGTGATCGCCTGGCCCGTCGCGCACTGGCGCGGCCTGGAGGAACGCGGCACCTTCGCCGCCGTACCGGACGCCCGTGCGGGTTCCGAGTCCGCGCTCGGTCCGTCGCATACTGTGTCCCAGCGGAATCTCAACGGATTCCCCGGGCTCCCGACCCCTGCGGAACTTCTGCTCGTTATGGGAGTGGTGGGCCTGTCCCTGTTCCGGGGCAGGCGATCGCACGGACTGAGGAGTGGATGTGGGGGATTTGGCCGTCGGCGCACGATCCGGACACGATGAGCCCGACAAGAGGGCCGGCGGGGCCTTCGGCGATGACACGACGGGTGACGACGTGACGGATGACGGGCAGGCGCAGCCGCCGAGCGGCGGGGCACCGGACGGCGGGACGCCGGACGACGGCGACGAGACGGCAGGCGGCTCCGGCCGGGGCCCCAAGAAGCCGCGTTCCTTCTGGAAGGAACTGCCCCTTCTCGTCGGCATCGCGCTCGTCCTCGCCCTGCTGATCAAGACCTTCCTGGTGCAGGCGTTCTCGATCCCCTCGGAATCGATGATGAACACCCTCCAGCGGGGCGACCGGGTTCTCGTCGACAAGCTGACCCCCTGGTTCGGCTCCGAGCCCGAGCGCGGCGAGGTCGTCGTCTTCCACGACCCGGGCGGCTGGCTCGAGGGCCAGGAGACGCCCACGCCCAACGTGGTGCAGAAGTTCCTCAGCTTCATCGGCCTCATGCCGTCCGCCGAGGAGAAGGACCTCATCAAGCGGGTCATCGCCGTCGGCGGCGACACCGTGTCCTGCAAGGAGGGCGGCAAGGTCATCCTCAACGGCGTGGCGCTGGACGAGACCTCGTACCTCTACCCCGGCTCCGTCCCCTGCCAGGACTCCTTCGGCCCGATCAAGGTCCCCGAGAACCGCATCTGGGTCATGGGCGACAACCGCCAGAACTCCCTCGACTCCCGCTTCCACCAGCAGCTCCCCGGTGGCGGCACCGTCTCCAACGACGAGGTCGTGGGCCGCGCGGTCGTCATCGCCTGGCCCGTCACCCGCTGGGCCACCCTCCCGGTGCCCGACATCTTCGACAACCCCGCGCTCAACCAGGCCCTGAGCGCCGCCCCCCTCGGCGCGGCCGGCCTCGCCGGAGCGCTCCCGCTGGTCCTGTGGCGCCGGAAGAAGGTCGCCGCACGGCATACCGCCGAGTAGTGACCCGCGGGTAGGGTGCCGTCCCGGACCGTCGACAGACCAACGGTCCGCCGACAGACCTGCGGGGTGCGCACATGAGCGGAAACATACGGACCAAGGGCGGCCACGGCCGCCTCGGCAGCGCGCTGTCGGGGCTGGCCGTGGCCGTCGGCTGTGTGCTCTTCCTCGGCGGCTTCGTCTGGGGAGCCCTGCTCTACCAGCCGTACTCCGTCCCCACCGACTCCATGACCCCCACCCTCGACGTCGGATCCAAGATCCTCGCCCAGCGCGTCGACGGCGACGAGGTGCGGCGCGGAGACGTCGTCGTCTTCAAGGACCCCCTCTGGGGCGACGCACCCATGGTCAAGCGCGTCGCCGCGGTCGGCGGCGACACCGTCGCCTGCTGCGACGCGGACGGCCGCCTCACCGTCAACGGCAAGCCCGTCGACGAGCCCTATCTGAGGCCCGGACCGGGCGGCAGGACCATCGCGTCCGGCACCGAGTTCTCCGTCACCGTCCCGGCCGGCAACCTCTTCCTCCTCGGCGACGACCGCCACACCTCGCTCGACTCCCGTACGCACATGGAGGAGGCCGGACAGGGCTCCGTGCCCCGCTCCTCCGTGGTCGCCAGGGTCGACGCCGTGGTCTGGCCCGCCAAGGGCCTCCTGGACCGCCCGACGGGCTTCGCCGGCCTTCCCGGCGGGATCTCGGAGCCCGGCCCCGTCATGCCCCTCCTGGGCGCGATCGCGGCCGGAGCCGTGCTGGTGCTGGCCGGGGGAGCGTACGGGCCGGTGGTACGGCGCGTGGGCCGGCTCACGAAGCGCCGGCCGGCGGGCACCGCTCCCGGGGCACGCGAGAAGGTGGGTACATGACGGACTCCACGGCACGGCAGACGCAGGGGCCCGGTGCCGAAACGCGCGGCGAGCCCGGCACCGCGCAGGGCGCCGCCCCGGCCGCCGGACCGCACGTGGAGGTCCGGCGGGTCGCGCGGGTCGTCCTGCTCGACCCCGACGACCGCATCCTCCTCATGCACGGCTACGAGCCCGACCACCCCGACCAGACCTGGTGGTTCACACCCGGCGGCGGCCTGGAGGGCGACGAGACCCGGCAGGAGGCGGCCCTCCGCGAGCTCGCCGAGGAGACCGGCATCACCGACATCGACCTCGGGCCCGTGCTCTGGACGCGGTACTGCTCGTTCCCCTTCGACGGGCGCCGCTGGGAGCAGGACGAGTGGTACTACCTCGCCCGCACCCGGAGGACCGAGGCCGCACCCCGGCCGCAGGCCCTCACCGAGCTGGAGAACCGCAGCCTCGCGGGCCTCAGATGGTGGACCTCCGCCGAACTGTCGGCGGCCCGTGAGACGGTGTACCCGACCAGACTCGCCGAGCTGCTGCGCACGCTGCTCGACGAGGGACCTCCGCGTGCACCGGTGGTTCTCGCCCCGGAAATCGTTTAGGGGCGCGTCCGCCTGGCGCACAATAGGGGGACGCACGGCTGAAGGGGAACATGCCATGAGCGCCGAGGACCTCGAGAAGTACGAGACCGAGATGGAGCTGAAGCTCTACCGGGAGTACCGCGATGTCGTCGGGCTGTTCAAATACGTGATCGAGACCGAGCGGCGCTTCTACCTCACCAACGACTACGAGATGCAGGTGCACTCGGTCCAGGGCGAGGTCTTCTTCGAGGTCAGCATGGCCGACGCCTGGGTCTGGGACATGTACAGACCGGCCAGGTTCGTCAAGCAGGTCCGTGTCCTCACCTTCAAGGACGTGAACATCGAGGAGCTCAACAAGAGCGACCTCGAACTCCCCGGCAGCTGAACCGCCCCCGCCCGCAAGGGTGAGCCGGTTCTCCACAGGTCCCCCGCCGTCCACAGCGCCACACGCGATCCCACCACCTCCGTCACAGTCGGCGACGGAGGTGGTACCGCATGAACAGGACCCAAGCACTCGGACGGTACGGAGAAGAGCTGGCCACCCGCCGGCTCACCGCGACCGGCATGCACATCCTCGCCCGCAACTGGCGCTGCGGCCGGACCGGCGAGATCGACATCGTCGCCCGCCACGGCGACACCCTCGTCATCTGCGAGGTCAAGACCCGGCGCGACGGCGCGTACGAACACCCCATGGCCGCCGTCACACCCCGCAAGGCGGACCGGCTCCGGCGCCTCGCCGCCTGCTGGCTCGACCGCAGCGGCACCCCCGCCCCTCCCGGCGGCGTCCGCATCGACCTCATCGGCATCGTCCTGCCCCGCCGCGGCGCCCCGCTCCTCACCCACGCCGAAGGGGTGGCCTGACATGGGATTCGCCCGCACCTGCTCCGTCGCCCTCGTCGGCGTCGAAGGCGTCGTCGTCGAGGTCCAGGCCGACCTCGAACCCGGCGTCGCCGCCTTCACCCTCGTCGGCCTCCCCGACAAGAGCCTCACCGAGAGCCGAGACCGGGTCCGCGCCGCCGTCGTCAACTCCGGCGCCGAATGGCCCCAGAAGAAACTCACCGTCGGGCTCAGCCCCGCATCCGTACCGAAAGGCGGATCGGGTTTCGACCTCGCCGTGGCGGCGGCGGTTCTCGGCGCCGCCGAGCGCATCGACCCCCGTGCCATCGCCGACCTCGTCCTCATCGGCGAACTCGGCCTCGACGGACGCGTCCGGCCCGTCCGCGGCATCCTCCCCGCCGTCCTCGCCGCCGCCGACGCCGGCTACCGCCAGGTCGTCGTCCCCGAACAGACCGCCGGCGAGGCCGCCCTCGTCCCCGGGGTGTCCGTCCTCGGCGTCCGCAGCCTCCGCCAGCTCATCGCCGTCCTCACCGACGAACCCGTCCCCGAGGAGGAACCCACCGAGGCCGGCCGACCCGACGCCATGCTCGCCGGACTCCTCGTCCCCGGCGCCGGCCTCGGCACCGGACTCGCACCCGACCCCACCGACCCCTCCGAAGGCCCCGACCTCGCCGACGTCGCCGGCCAGCACCGAGCCCGCCGCGCCCTCGAAGTCGCCGCCGCGGGCAGCCACCACCTCCTGCTCTCCGGACCGCCCGGCGCAGGGAAGACCATGCTGGCCGAGCGCCTCCCCGGCATCCTCCCGCCCCTCACCCGGCAGGAATCCCTCGAAGTCACCGCCGTCCACTCCGTCGCCGGCATCCTCCCGCCCGGCGAACCCCTCGTCCGCCGCGCCCCCTACTGCGCGCCCCATCACTCCGCCACCATGCAGTCCCTCGTCGGCGGCGGAAACGGCCTCCCCAGGCCCGGCGCCGTCTCCCTCGCCCACCGGGGCATCCTCTTCCTCGACGAAGCCCCGGAGTTCTCCGGAAAGGCCCTCGACGCCCTCCGTCAACCCCTCGAATCCGGGCACGTCGTCATCGCCCGCGCCGCCGGAGTCGTCCGCCTCCCCGCCCGCTTCCTCCTCGCCCTCGCCGCGAACCCCTGCCCCTGCGGACGCCACACCCTGCACGGCGCCGGCTGCGAATGCCCCGCCGCACTCGTCCGCCGCTACCAGGCGCGCCTCTCCGGACCCCTCCTCGACCGTGTCGACCTTCGTGTCGAGGCCGAACCGGTCACCCGCTCCGACCTCCTGGGCCAAGGAGGGCGCGGCGAGAGCACCGAGACCGTCGCCGAACGCGTCCGCGAAGCCCGCCACCGCGCCGCCGCACGCCTCGCCGACACCCCCTGGAACGTCAACAGCGAGATCCCCGGACACGAACTCCGCACCCGCTTCCAGGCCGCCCCCGGAGCCCTCGCCACCGCCGAACGCGACATCGAACGCGGACTGCTCACCGCCCGCGGCCTCGACCGGGTCCTCCGCGTCGCCTGGACCGTCGCCGACCTCGCCGGACACGACCGCCCCGACAGCGAGGACATCGCCCTCGCCCTCGAACTGCGCACCGGCATCGCCCGCGGCGTGCCCGTCGGAGCGGAGGGCCGGGCATGACCACTCCCGACCCCCGCCCCGGCACCCCAGGCTCCGCGCCCATGGACGAGCGACGGGCACGGGCCACGCTCAGCCGCGCCGTCGAACCAGGCGACGAACACGCCGGCCGCTGGCTCCAGCGCTACGGAGCCACCGGCTTCCTCGACCGCCTCCTCGACACCACGCCCCATCCCCGGGGAGGAACCGACGCCGACCCCTTCCCCGGCACCGGAGCGAAACGCGTCGCCTCCTGGCGGCTGCGCGCCACCGCCGCCGACCCCGCCCGCGACCTCGCCACCATCCACGACCTCGACGGACGCTTCCTCGTCCCCGGCGACACCGAATGGCCCCGACAGCTCGACGACCTCGCGGACGCCCGCCCCCTCGGCCTCTGGGTCCGGGGCCCCGCCGACCTGCGCACCTGGGCCCTCCGCTCCGTCGCCCTCGTCGGCGCCCGCGCCTGCACCCCGTACGGCGCCCACACCGCCGCAGACCTCGCCACCGACCTCGCACGCAAAGGCTGGGTCGTCGTCTCCGGAGCCGCCTACGGCATCGACGGCGCCGCCCACCGCGGCGCCCTCGCCGCGGGCGGAGCCACCGTCGCCGTCCTGGCCTGCGGCGTCGACACCCCGTACCCCCGCGGCCACGACCAACTCATTCGCCGCATCGCCGAACAAGGCCTCGTGGTAGGGGAGTTGCCGCCAGAGAGTCACCCCACCCCCAGCCGCTTCATCCTCCGCAACCGGGTCATCGCCGCCCTCACCCGAGGCACCGTCGTCATCGAGGCCCAGCACCGCAGCGGTTCGCTCGTCACCGCCCGCGCCGCAGCCCGCCTCGGCCGCCACACGATGGGCATCCCCGGCCCCGTGACCAGCGCACTCTCCGCCGGCGTCCATGAACTCCTCCGCGGCGACGCCGCCCTCGTCACCGACGCCGACGAGATCGTCGAACTCGTCGGCGACATGGGTCAGCTCGCCCCGGCGCGCCGAGGGCCCGTCCTCCCACGCGACCTCCTCGCCCCGGCCGCGGCGCACATCCTCGAAGCGATCCCCGCCCGCGGCCCCACCCCCGCCACCGTCATCGCCCGTCGCGCCGGAACCACCCCCGACGACACCCTCGCCAGGCTGTACGAACTCCACTCCCTCGGCTTCGTCGAACGACACGGAGAAGGCTGGCAGTTGACGAACACGACAACACCCGCGTCGAACGTGCGGCGAGGCGGTACTTGACCTGGAGCATTCGGGTGAAAGGGTGAAGGGCGATGAACAATCGAGTTCTCTCGGCCGCACCCGAGGGGCCGACACGCGCCACGGCCCGGGTTCGAAGATGTGGCCGACGGCGTCCACCCGGAGCGGCGCGATCCGCCGATGTTCGCGCACCGCGACCGCGCACTCACGCTACGCTCACCAGGATTCCGTCCAGGACACCCACACCGACACACCCGACAGCAGAACGGCTCAAGGCAACGCATGCCCCAGCACACCTCCGGGTCTGACCGCGCTGCGGTGCCCCCAGCAGCCCGGGGCACCGTGCGACCACCCGCACCGACCTCCCTCGACGAACTGTGGCGGTCGTACAAGGACACGGGAGACGAGCGACTGCGGGAGCAGCTGATCCTGCACTACTCGCCCCTCGTCAAATACGTCGCGGGGCGAGTCAGCGTCGGGCTGCCGTCCAACGTGGAACAGGCCGACTTCGTCTCCTCCGGCGTCTTCGGCCTCATCGACGCCATCGAGAAGTTCGACGTCGAGCGCGCGATCAAGTTCGAGACGTACGCGATCACCCGCATCCGCGGCGCCATGATCGACGAACTCCGCGCCCTCGACTGGATCCCGCGCTCCGTCCGCCAAAAGGCCCGCAACGTCGAGCGCGCGTACGCCACCCTCGAGGCCCAGCTCCGCCGCACCCCCTCGGAGACCGAGGTCGCCGCGGAGATGGACGTCACGCTGGAGGAACTGCACGCGGTTTTCAGCCAGTTGTCCCTGGCGAACGTCGTCGCCCTCGAAGAGCTGCTACACGTCGGCGGCGAGGGCGGCGACCGGCTCTCCCTGATGGACACCCTCGAGGACACCGCCGCCGACAATCCCGTCGAGGTCGCCGAGGACCGCGAGCTGCGCCGACTGCTCGCCCGCGCCATCAACACGCTCCCCGAGCGGGAGAAGACCGTCGTCACGCTCTACTACTACGAGGGCCTCACCCTCGCCGAGATCGGCCACGTCCTCGGCGTCACCGAGAGCCGCGTGAGCCAGATCCACACCAAGTCCGTCCTCCAGCTCCGGGCCAAGCTGGCCGACGTCGGACGCTGACCCGGCGCGAGCCGGTCGTACAGTGGAGCCGTGCCCAGGATTCGAGCGGCCTCGGTGGCCGAGCACCGGACGATGCAGCGCGGCGCCCTCCTGGACGCCGCGCGCGCCCTGCTGTCCGAGGGCGGTACGGAGGCGCTGACCTTCCCCGCACTCGCCGAGCGCACGGGCCTCGCCCGTTCCTCGGTGTACGAGTACTTCCGATCGCGCGCGGCCGTCGTCGAAGAGCTGTGCGCCGTCGACTTCCCCGTCTGGGCGGCCGAGGTCGAGGTCGCCATGGACGGCGCGGACACCCCGCAGGGCAAGGTCGAGGCCTACGTCCGCAAACAGCTGGAGCTCGTCGGCGACCGCCGGCACCGCGCGGTCGTCGCCATCTCGGCGAGCGAGCTCGACGACGGCGCCCGCGAGAAGATCCGCGCGGCCCACGGCGGACTGGTCGCCATGATCGTCGAAGCCCTCGCAGCCCTGGGCCAGCCCCAGCCCCGCCTGGGCGCCATGCTCCTCCAGGGCGTCGTCGACGCCGCGGTCCGCCGCATCGAGCTCGGCGCGGCCGAGAACCCCGCGGAGATCGCCGAGGCGGCGGTCACGATGGCCCTCCACGGGGTCAACGGCACCCGGGCCTGACCGCTCGGGGGTCGGCTCACTGCCGTGTCCCCCCCCGGCCTCCCCCCCACCCTCCCCC
>NZ_JNZO01000042.1 GCF_000717595.1 Streptomyces flavochromogenes
CGTCGGGGGCGGGGGCGGGGGCGGGGGGCGGGCTCGGACCTGGACATGGACCCGAGTCCGGACCACGGCCCTGACCGGGGCCCGGACCACGGCCCTGACCGGGGCCCGGTGCGCGGCCCTGACCAGGGCCGTACGGAGTCCTAGGCGGCCGTGAGGGGAGTGGGCGCCGGAAGAGGCCGTCCACCGGGCGCGGCGCCTCAGCCCGTGTGTCGCGTCAGCGCGTGTGTGACCTCAGCCCGCGTCCGACGCGTCAGCCTGCGTGCGACTTCTCGGCTGCCGCCGCCTCGATGTGCTGGGCGGCCTCGGTGGCGCTGTAGGAGGAGGCGAAGGTGAACGCGCGCGGGGACGGGCCGTTCGCCCGTAGCTCCGCCAGCCGTTCCAGGGCCTCGTCGACGCTCGGGACGTGTCCGGCGGGGACCCACCACAGCACCAGGTGCGACTCGACGTGCCGTGCGAACCATTCGCGGCGCCGCCGCATCACCTCCAGGTGCCCGCTGCGGTAGGCGAAGTCCCACAGGGCCTCCTGGGTCTCCCAGACGGACAGGTTGACGATGACGTCCTCGCCCGCCGGGCGCAGGGCGGTGGCGTCGGCCGCGCCGTCCTCCACCAGCCGCCACACGAAGCCGGGTGTGCCGTCGGCGGCGGCGTTGACCGGATCGAGGAGCTCGACGAACGGCGCGAGGCGCGGGTCGTCGAGGGGGTGGAGGAGCGTGGCGACGTTGAGCTGGGCGAGGTGGGCGACGGCGTGCGGGGATGCGGTCATGGCCTCATCCCAGCACGGCGTGGTTTTCTATGTCAATGATCGTTGTTTTTAGAAGCTTCGACCACCACGCAGCACGCGCCCGGCCGGGCGTCCATGCGGGCGCGTACGGCGCCGTCCACGCCCAGCAGGCCCTCCAGGAGTGCGAGGTTCATGCCGCAGACCAGGGGTGGGAAGCGCTCGGCGACGGCGTGGAAGGGGCAGTTGCGCATACGGAGGGTCGTGCCGGCGGCGCCTTGGGTGCCCTCGGCGCGCTCGGCGTGTTCGGGGGCTTCCAGGTGCGGTTCGTAGCCGCGTGCCGCCAGCGTCTTCATGGCCTCCTCCAGGCCGCCGCAGGGCGCCGCCGAGCCGCGCAGCTCCTCGCCCCGGCGGCGGGCGGCCGCGCACAGCCCGGCGTCGAGCCCGGCCTGCTCGGCCGCCTCGGCGAGCAGCTCGGCGGCGGTGCGGTAGTCGCGGGCCGGCAGGGACACGGACCGCTCGGCCCGCGCACGCGTGTAGACCTTGGCGGGGCGGCCGGCCCCTGGCCCCGAGCGGCCTGTCAGGCGGCGGCTGCCGCTCTCCAGGAGCCCGACGTCGGTCAGCTTGTCCAGGTGGTGCGCGGCGAGCGTGCGCGCCACCCCGGCGGCCTCGGCTGCCTCGTTGCGCCCGACCTCGCGGCCCTGTGCCACCACGTACTCGTACAGGCGGCGCCGTACCGGATCCTGCAGCATGGCGATCGCGTCGATGTCCTGCGTGTCCTCCATTCGGCCATTCTAGGAACAACGCAGGTTGGAGATAGAACGTCTCCACGCCGGGGCCCCGCGCCGTGGGGCCGAGAGCGGGACGGGGGCCGGGGCCGGGATCACGGCCCGCGCCAGATGTTGGCGAAGGCGGTGTTCTCGATGGTCCGCCTCTGGCGTACGGCTTCGAGTTCCATCACCGCGTCGTGGACGACGGCGACCACGGTCGTCACCGCCTCGTCCTCGAGGCCGGACTCGTCGTCGGACCGTCCGCTGTCGATGCCCACGGTCGAGGCGAGGGCGGCCAGGACGGGTTCGTTCTCGTCCCAGCGGTCGGCGGCCCGGCGGCTCGCGGGCGTGTCGGCCGGTTCCAGGCGTTCCGGCCCGAAGGGCAGCAGGCCGCTCCGCTTCCGTGTCAGCTCGCCGGCGCCCTCCAGGGCGGCCCGGTACGCGTCCGCGAGGTCGCGGCCCCGGCGCCACAGCCAGTCCTCGACGAGCTCGTACGGCTCCTGGCGGGAGAGCTCCGCCGCGGCCTCGCCGAGGAGCCGGTCGTCCGGCGCCGACGGCTCGCCCGGCACGATGCGGTCGTCCTCCACGGTGACGGCCCCGGCGCCGAGGAGATCGATCAGCTCGGCTCCCGCGAGTGCGAGCGACAGGTCCCCCTGGCCCACGGAACGGTCCGGCCTCGGGTCCGTGGCGATGATGAACAGGTCTTTCGCCGTGGTCATGAAGGCTCCCCTCGGAGACGTCGACAAAGGTGCGCTCCCGCCCCGCCGGCCGGCCCCGTCCAGGGTCGGTCGGGTGACAGGCGGCTGCCACGATCAGTATCGCCCCCTGCCCGCACGCCCGAAGCCCCTTCGCGGGAACGGGAGTTCCGCCCGGCGGTCGGGCGCGCGTGCCTCTGGTCGTCGCGCTCGGGATTCGGTCGCGCGCTACCGGGGGCCGGTGGTGCCGGGGCGTCGCGACACGTCGGCGTGTCGACCGGCGAGCGTGCTTGACACCAAAATCGAACATCCATTCTCATGGAAGCCCGGCCCCTGGAATCTCGGGCTCGTCGCCGAGTTGTCCACAGGCTGGAGGGGACGTCGGGGCCCATTGTCAGTGGCAGGGGTTAGCGTCTTTCACATGAAGCGATCGACTCAAGCAAACCGGGTGGAACCCATGGCAGGAACCGACCGCGAGAAGGCGCTCGACGCCGCGCTCGCACAGATTGAACGCCAATTCGGCAAGGGCGCCGTGATGCGCATGGGCGACCGCACCCAGGAGCCGATCGAGGTGATCCCGACCGGATCGACCGCCCTCGACATCGCCCTCGGCGTCGGCGGCCTGCCGCGCGGCCGTGTCGTCGAGGTCTACGGCCCGGAGTCCTCCGGCAAGACGACCCTGACCCTGCACGCGGTGGCCAACGCCCAGAAGGCCGGCGGCCAGGTGGCCTTCGTGGACGCCGAGCACGCCCTCGACCCCGAGTACGCCAAGAAGCTCGGCGTCGACATCGACAACCTCATCCTGTCCCAGCCGGACAACGGCGAGCAGGCCCTCGAGATCGTCGACATGCTGGTCCGCTCCGGCGCCCTCGACCTGATCGTCATCGACTCCGTCGCCGCGCTCGTCCCGCGCGCGGAGATCGAGGGCGAGATGGGCGACTCCCACGTCGGCCTCCAGGCCCGACTGATGAGCCAGGCGCTCCGGAAGATCACCAGCGCGCTCAACCAGTCCAAGACCACCGCGATCTTCATCAACCAGCTCCGCGAGAAGATCGGCGTGATGTTCGGCTCGCCGGAGACCACGACCGGTGGCCGCGCCCTGAAGTTCTACGCCTCGGTGCGCCTCGACATCCGCCGTATCGAGACCCTCAAGGACGGCACGGACGCGGTCGGCAACCGCACCCGCGTCAAGGTCGTCAAGAACAAGGTCGCGCCCCCCTTCAAGCAGGCCGAGTTCGACATCCTCTACGGCCAGGGCATCAGCCGCGAGGGCGGTCTGATCGACATGGGCGTGGAGCACGGCTTCGTCCGCAAGGCCGGTGCCTGGTACACGTACGAGGGCGACCAGCTCGGCCAGGGCAAGGAGAACGCCCGTAACTTCCTGAAGGACAACCCCGACCTCGCCGACGAGATCGAGAAGAAGATCAAGGAGAAGCTGGGCGTCGGCGTCCGGCCCGAGGCCGCCAAGGCCGAGACGGCGACGGACGCGGCCGCCGCGGACACCGCCGGCACGGACGACGCCGCCAAGAGCGTCCCGGCACCCGCGAGCAAGACCGCGAAGGCGACCAAGGCCACCGCGGTCAAGAGCTGAACCAGTGACCGGTCGCACCGAATGGCCGGGTGACAGCCCCGACTCGTCGAGGGCCGAGAAGGAGCTGTCACCCCAGGACCCGGCTGAGCGGGCGCGGGCGATCTGCCTGCGCCTGCTCACCGGGAACCCCCGCACGCGCAAGCAGCTCGCCGACGCACTGCGCAAGCGGGAGATCCCCGACGAGGTGGCCGAGGAGGTCCTCTCCCGCTTCGAGGACGTCGGGCTCATCGACGACGCCGCCTTCGCGGGGGCCTGGGTGGAGTCCCGCCACCACGGCCGGGGCCTCGCCCGGCGGGCGCTCGCCCGCGAGCTGCGGACCAAGGGCGTCGAGCCGGCCCTCATCCAGGAGGCGGTGGAGCAGCTCGACTCCGACCAGGAGGAGGCCACCGCGCGGGAGCTCGTCGCCCGCAAGTTGCGCGCCACCCGCGGTCTCGACCGCGACCGGCGCCTGAGACGGCTCGCCGGGATGCTGGCCCGCAAGGGCTATCCCGAGGGCATGGCCCTCCGCGTCGTCCGACAGGCGCTGGAGGCCGAGGGCGAGGACACGGACGGGCTCGACGAGTCCTTCTGATCCCCGGGGGAGATCAGAAGGACACGTCCCGTCCCGTCCGGGGCTCAGCCCCGTGTCGTCGGCAGCAGGACCGGGAGGCCCGCCGCCTTCCAGGCCTGGAAGCCGCCGATGAGGTCGGTCGCCCGGTTCAGGCCCAGGCGGCGCAGGGACTCGGCCGCGAGGGAGGAGGCGTAGCCCTCGTTGCAGAGGACCACCACCAGCAGGTCGTGACCGGTCGCCTCCGGTGCCCGGTGGCTGCCCAGCGGGTCCAGCCGCCACTCCAGTTCGTTGCGCTCCACCACCAGCGCGCCCGGGATCAGACCGTCCCGTTCGCGCAGGGCCGCGTAGCGCGTGTCCACCAGGAGCGCTTGACCCGTCTCGTACGCCTCGTAGGCGGCCCGCGGCTCGATCCGGTCGAGGCCGGACCTGACCCGCTCCAGGAGCTCGTCGATGCCGACGCGGTCGTTGTCGCTGTCGCTCACTGCCAGTCCTCCGGGCGTTCGACCTGCTCGAGGCGGAGCACCGCGCCCGTCCGGCTGAAGCGCCGGATCAGCGGGAGCGGCGGATAGTAGGCGTGCACCGACACCGCGTGGGTGTCGGGGGACCCGTTGAGCACCTCGTGCACATGGTGACGGCCGAAGGCGCGGCCGCCGCCCTCCCCGAGCCGGCGGGAGCGGTCGAGGCCGTCGGCGAGTTCCAGGGTCCTCCAGCCGCTCGCCGGCAGCCGGACCGCCAGCGCGTTCTCGGTCAGGGTGCCGCGCGCGGTGGCGAAGGCGCCCAGTGACTCGGCGTGGTCGTGCCAGCCCGTGCCCGTGCCGGGCGGCCAGCCGATGAGCCAGGCCTCGCTGCCACCGGGGCCTTCGAGCCGTACCCAGGTGCGGCCCTCGGGGTCGAGCGGCAGGGAGTCGACCAGGTCCCGGTCCGCCGCCGTGCGCCGGACGAAGTCGAGCAGGTGGGCCGCCGTCGGTGCGCCGGGGGGCGGGGTGGCGGGAGAGGAGGGGGAGTCGGCTGAGGCGTCGGGGGAGGGCTCGGCCGGGGCACTCAGGGGGCGTGCGGGGGCGGGTTGAGACACGGGTGACCGTCCTGGATTCGCTGAGAGCGCGCGGCGGCAGCGCGGCACACGGGCGTACCTGGACGTACGGCGGTGGCGGGGCGCGCGCGGGGAAGGGGCGAGATCAGCAGGACGGGCGACACACGCAGCCCGCATAGCGGACGAGGTCCATATGGACCCTCCGCCACAGGCGCACATCGGTGTCGGTCACGCTCCGGAGTACACCATGCGCGCCGATGGGAATCAATGGATGTCCGCTGTGCGGTCACTCCCCGTGGACACTCCGGTGGCCCCCACCTTCGCCGCGGACTTCGCTCCGGACTTCGTCCCGGCCTTCGACGCCGCCTTCGTCCCTGCCTCGGCTCGGGGGTCCGTCCCGGTCTCCGGACCCTCCTCCGGCTCGTCGGTCGGCGAGCCGCCCCGGGCCGCGTCGGCGGCAGCGTAGAGCTCCGCAGGGTGGACCCCGGCGAAGGCCGCGACGAGATGACCGTCGGGCCGTACAAGCAGGACGGCGTGGGCGGGGGCACCCGGGTAGGCCTCCGTCACCAGGACCTCGGCCTTCGCCGGGAGGGCGGCGACCGCCTCTTCGAGCCGGGGCATCACCCCGGCGCCGCGCCAGTGCCGCCGGTCCCACACCCCGGTGCCGGGGGCGACCAGGAGGACCAGGAGGCGGCCCTGACCGAGCCGGTCCCGGAGCCGTACGGTCGTGCCGTCGGGGGCGGTCACGCGGACGTCCTCGACCGGGGCCCCCTCCGGGGTCCCGACCGGGGTCCGGCCCTCGGTGTACGGAGGCGCGAGGGGGGAGTGGGGGTACGCCGGGGGCGCGCCGAGCGGGCCGCGCCCCACGTGGCCGTCGGTGAGGAGCGCGTCATGGCCGCGCGTGGCCCCCGGAAGGTACGTCCGCAGGCCGCCACCGCCCCGCAGCACCGGCAGCGACTGGTCGGCGCCGCGCAGCCGGTGGGCGACGGCCGCGCGTCGCTCGCTCTGGTAGCTGTCGAGCAGCCGCTCGGAGGCGCCGTGGTGCCAGGTGTGGGCGAGCTTCCAGGCGAGGTTGTCGACGTCCCGCAACCCTTCGTCGAGGCCCTGGGTGCCGACCGCGCCCAGCAGGTGCGCCGCGTCGCCGGCGAGGAGGACACGGTCGACCCGCCAGCGCCGGGCGAGCCGGTGGTGGAGGGTGTGGACGCCGGTGTCGATGAGTTCGTACGGGGGTGTCACGCCGTCGCACCAGCCGGCCAGGGTCTCGCGGATCCGGGCGACCAGCGCGTCGGGAGTGACGAGGTCGCCCCGGGGCGGCAGCAGCCAGTCGATCCGCCACACCCCGTCGGGCAGCGGGCGGGCGGTGATCTCGTCGGAGGCGCCGCGCCACGACGGCTGACGGTGCAGCAGGGCCTCGCCGGGCCAGGGGAGTTCGGTGCGGAGCGCGGCGACCGCGTGCCGTTCCACGGCCGTACGGCCCGGGAAGCGGATGCCGAGCAGTTTGCGCACGGTCGAGCGGGCGCCGTCGCAGCCGACGAGATGGCTCCCGCGCCACCAGGTGCCCGCCGGGCCCCGGGTGTGGGCGACGACGCCGTCGCGGTCCTGCTCGATGGTGTCGAGCCGGGCCTCGGCGACGAGCCGGATCAGCTTCTGGTGGGCGATGGCGTCGCGCAGCCCGCGCGCGAGGGCGTGCTGCGGGATGTGCAGCGGCGCGGCCGGGGCCGAGGGCGCGGCGGGGTCCTCGGACCACTCCTCCGTACCGCCGAGTCCCAGGTCGAGGGTGAGGTGGCGGACGACCTGGCGGCGGCGCATGCCGCGCCAGCCGACCCAGCGGACACCCTCGTCACGCAGGGTGGTGCAGCCGAGCCGCTCGACCATCGCGGCCATGTCGGCGCGCAGCACGACGCTGCGGGCGGGGCGTGGTTCGTCCTTGCCCGAGCCCTCGTCGAGGACGATGCTGGGCACGCCCTGCGCGGCGAGCGCGAGGGAGAGCGCGAGGCCCACCGGCCCCGCGCCCACGATGATCACCGGGTCCACGGCGCGGCTCCTGAAGGCCGGACGGTCATGGGGGCAGCACATCTGAGTGTGGCACGAGCCCGGTGCTTGATCACAGACCGTATGCAACCCACTGAGGGTGCTTGCGTCAAGCGACGGGGTGGGCGCGGTGCGGCTGACCTGAAGTCAGTACCGCTCCGGCCCACCCCTGTTGTCCCACGGACCCCGGGAGGGGTCAGGCGCCGCTGACGGCGTCGCTCTTCACGTCGGTGGGTCCGCCCTGTGCCGGGATGGCCACCGCGGCGGACTTCCTGCCCCGGCGCAGGCGCCTCTCCAGGCGCCCGGCGAGGTGGGTGACGATCGCGTTGATGATGATGTAGATCAGCGCGATGACGGTGAAGGTGGCGATCGTGTTGGCGCCGTAGTTGGCCGTGATCTGCCGGTTCTGGCTGAGCAGCTCGGCGTATCCGAGCAGCGCGCCGCCGAGCGCCGTGTCCTTGACGATCACGACGAGCTGGCTGACCAGTGCGGGGAGCATGACGGTGACGGCCTGCGGCAGCAGGATGTACGTCATGGTCTGGCCCTTGCGCATGCCGAGCGCCTCGGCCGCGTCGCCCTGGCCGCGGGGCAGCGAGAGCACACCGGCCTTGACGACCTCGGCGATCACGGAGGCGTTGTAGAGCACCAGACCGGTGACGACCGCGTACAGCGGGCGGAAGTCGGAGCTGACCGTCGTGAACTCGCGGTACAGAGCGGCCGCGAACATCATCAGGAGCAGCACCGGGATGGCGCGGAAGAACTCCACGACCGCGCCCACGGGGACCCGCACCCAACGGTGGTCGGAGAGCCGGCCGATGCCGAGGAGGGCTCCGAGGGGCAGCGCGATCAGGATGGACAGCGCGGCGGCCTTGAGGGTCTCCGTCAGGCCGGGCAGCAGATAGGTCGTCCAGACCCGGGAGTCGGTGACGAACGGACTCCACTTGTCCGCGGCCAGCTGGTTCTTGTCGTTGAGGGCCGCCAGGACCCACCACGCCACCAGGGCGAGGACCGCGAGGAAGACGATCGTGAAGAGGACGTTGCGCCGCCTTGCGCGCGGTCCGGGGGTGTCGTACAGGACGGAACTCATCGCTTCACCGCCAGTCGCTTGGCCGCCCAGCCGAGGAACAGGCCGGTGGGAAGGGTGAGAACGATGAACCCGAAGGCGAAGACGGCGAAGACGGCGAAGAGCGCGTCGGCCTCGTTCTCGATCATCTCCTTCATCAGGACGGCCGCCTCCGCGGCGCCGATGGCGGCCGCCACGGTGGTGTTCTTCGTGAGGGCGATGAGGACGTTGGCGAGCGGGGTCACCGCCGCGCGGAACGCCTGCGGGAGGACGACCAGGGTCAGGACCTGGATGAAGTTCAGGCCCAGCGCGCGGGCGGCCTCGGCCTGACCGGGCGGCACGGTGTTGATGCCCGAGCGCAACGCCTCGCAGACGAAGGTGCCGGTGTAGGCGATGAGTCCGAGGATCGCGAGCCGGAAGCCGATGTCCTCGGAGCGGTCCGCGCCGAGCGTGATGTTGAGCGTCTGGTCGAGGCCGAACGAGCAGGCCACGATGACGACGGTCAGCGGGGTGTTCCGGACGAGGTTCACGTATGTGGTGCCGAAGCCCCGCATGAGGGGTACCGGGCTGACTCGCATGGCGGCGAGGGCGGTGCCCCAGATCAGGGAGCCGATCGCCGAGTAGAGGGCGAGCTTCGCCGTCACCCAGAAGGCGCCGAGCAGGTCGTACTGCCCGGAATCAAGAAAGTCGAACACGATGCCCCGCGCTCTCCCCTGGTGGTCGGTCGGTGTGGAGGCCGGTGCGTGGGCAGCGGCCGGTGCCGGTGTGACGGCCGCCGTCGAGCGGGGCGGCCGTCACGGGCCGGGCGGGGTGGTTCAGCCGGCGATCTTCGGCGCGGGGTCGTTCTTGTAGCCCGAGGGGCCGAAGTGCTGCTTGACGAGCTTGTCCCAGGTGCCGTCGGAGACCATCTTCTCCAGGGCCTTGTTGATCTTGCCCTTGAGCTCCGAGTCGCCCTTCTTGACGCCGATGCCGTAGTTCTCGTCGCTCATGGAGAGACCCGCGAGCTTGAACTTGCCCTGGTGCTCCTTCTGCGAGGCGTAGCCCGCGAGGATGGAGGCGTCCGTGGTCAGGGCGTCGACACGCTTGTTCTCCAGACCGGTCAGGCACTCGGAGTAGCCGCCGAGCTGCTGGAGGTCGGCCTTCGGGGCCAGCTTCTCCTTGACGTTCTGCGCGGAGGTCGAGCCGGAGACCGAGCAGAGCTTCTTGGAGTTGAGGTCCTCGACCTTGGTGATCGAGGAGTCGTCGGCGCGCACCAGCAGGTCCTGGTGGGTCACGAAGTACGGGCCGGCGAAGTCGACCTCCTTGAGGCGCTTCTCGTTGATCGAGTAGCTGGCGACGACGAACTTCACGTCACCGTTCTTGATCAGGTTCTCGCGCTCGGCGCTCGGCGCCTGCTTCCAGTTGATCTTGTCCTCGGCGAAGCCGAGCTCCTTGGCGACGTACTTGGCGACGTCGACGTCGAAGCCGGCGTACGTGCCGTCCGGGGTCTTCAGGCCCAGGCCGGGCTGGTCGAACTTGATGCCGACGGTGATCTTGTCACCGTTGCTGCCCGAGTCGGAGCCGCTGCCACAGGCGGTGGCGGTCAGCGCGAGGACGACGGCGGCCGCGGCGGCGGCAGGGGTGCGACGAAGCTTCATCGAGGAATGTCCCTTGGTCTAGAAGTGAGTTGGGAAGAATAGGCCCGAACTCGCTCAGTGGTGAAGGATCTTGGAGAGGAAGTCCTTGGCCCGGTCACTGCGCGGGTTGCTGAAGAACTCCTCGGGCGTCGCCTGTTCGACGATGCGGCCGTCCGCCATGAACACGACCCGATTGGCGGCGGAACGCGCGAAGCCCATCTCGTGGGTGACGACGACCATCGTCATGCCGTCCCGCGCCAGCTGCTGCATGACCTCCAGGACCTCGTTGATCATCTCGGGGTCGAGCGCGGAGGTCGGCTCGTCGAACAGCATGACCTTCGGGCCCATCGCGAGCGCGCGGGCGATCGCCACGCGCTGCTGCTGACCGCCGGAGAGCTGCGCCGGGTACTTGTCCGCCTGGGTGCCGACCCCGACCCTGTCGAGCAGGGCGCGGGCCTTCTCCTCGGCGGCCTTCTTCTCCGTCTTCCGGACCTTGATCTGGCCCAGCATCACGTTCTCGAGGACCGTCATGTGAGCGAAGAGATTGAACGACTGGAAGACCATGCCGACGTCGGAACGCAGGCGAGCGAGCTCCCTGCCCTCCGCCGGCAGCGGCTTGCCGTCGATGGTGATGGTGCCGGAGTCGACGCTCTCCAGCCGGTTGATCGTGCGGCACAGCGTCGACTTGCCGGACCCGGAGGGCCCGATGACGACCACGACTTCGCCGCGGCTGATCGTCAGATCGATGTCCTGGAGGACATGCAGTGCGCCGAAGTGCTTGTTCACGCCGGACAGTACGACCAGGTCGTCCGAGCCCTGCGGGGTGTCCTCGAGACTCTTGGACACTGACTCTCCGCTCATCGGCCTTGCTCCGTCCTCCTCGGTTGGGGAGGACACTAGAGACCCGATGTGACGACCGTCATCACATCTGAGCGGAAATTGAGGATAACGATCCGGCCGCAACCGGACACAGTGTGTGAAGGGGACACCCCAGGCCGTACCGGCTGCATAACGGAAACGCCGCCGTCACAGGGGGACACTTGACTGTGACACCGATGATCGGCGTTCATGCCTTGGTACCACCTGGTACACAGGGAGCCGGTAGCCCGGACCGCGACCACGGAGGAGGTACGTATGCGACTGCTGCTCGTCGAGGACGACGATCATGTCGCCGCCGCCCTCTCCGCGATCCTCGCGAAGCACGGCTTCACGGTGACCCACGCCCGCAACGGCGAGGAGGCGCTCCAGGCCGTGCTGCCCACGGCGCAGGGCGAGCGCCCCTCGTACGGGGTGATCCTGCTGGACCTCGGTCTGCCCGACCAGGACGGCTACCAGGTCTGCGGCCGCATCCGGAAGCTCACCACCACCCCGGTGATCATGGTGACCGCGCGCGGCGACGTACGCTCCCGGATCCACGGGCTCAACCTCGGCGCCGACGACTACGTCGTCAAGCCCTACGACCCCGGTGAGCTCCTCGCCCGCATCCACGCCGTCAGCCGGCGCAACGCGGGCGCGGAGGAGACGGCGGGCGGCGGCGCGGCAGCCGACGGGACCCAGCTGCGGCTCGGCTCCGTCACCATCGAGCTGCCCACCCGCCGGGTCAGCGTCGACGGCGAGAGCGTGCCCCTCACCCGCAAGGAGTTCGACCTGCTCGCCCTCCTCGCGCAGCGCCCCGGAGTCGTCTTCCGCCGCGAACAGATCATCAGCGAGGTCTGGCGCACCAGTTGGGAGGGGACCGGCCGCACCCTGGAGGTGCACGTCGCCTCCCTGCGCTCCAAGCTCCGGATGCCCGCCCTGATCGAGACCGTGCGGGGCGTCGGCTACCGCCTGGTCGCCCCCGCCGCCTAACCGCCGGACGGCCCCTCCGTGCGCACCCGCCTCCTTCCGCTGCTCATCGTGCTGATGGCCGGCGTCCTGCTCGCCCTCGGCTTCCCGCTCGCCGCCAGCCTCGCCGCCTCCGAGCAGCAGCGCGTCGTCGTCGACCGGCTCGACGACGCCGCGCGGTTCGCGGCGCTCGCCCAGTTCGTCAGCCCGACCAGCCCCGGGACCGACGAGCGGCGCACCACCCTCGGCGGCGAACTCGCCAGCTACCACGACGTGTACGGCATTCGGGCCGGCATCTTCTACCGCAACAACCTGCCCATGGCCGCCGCCCCCGAGGACTGGGTCGTCCCGTACGAGGGGGAGGGCCGCCGCGCCTTCAACGAGTCGCTGCTCGGCCGCCGCAGCCACGACCCGCCCCAGGTGTGGCCCTGGCAGGCCCACGCCCGGCTCATCATCGCCTCCCCGGTCGTCCGCGACGGCGACGTCGTCGCGGTCGTCGTCACCGACTCGCCCACCGGACAGCTCCGGCTCCGCATCCTGCGCGGCTGGCTGATGATCTTCGCGGGCGAGTCGCTCGCCATGCTGGTCGCCGTCGGCGCCGCCTTCCGGCTCACCGGCTGGGTCCTGCGGCCCGTCCGCGTCCTCGACTCCGTCACCCACGACATCGCCACCGGCCGGATGAACTCCCGCGTCGCCGCCACCGGCGGACCGCCCGAACTCCGGCGCCTCGCGCTCTCGTTCAACGAGATGGCCGACAACGTCGAGGAGGCCCTCGAACAGCAGCGGGCGTTCGTCGCCGACGCCTCCCACCAGCTGCGCAACCCGCTGGCCGCGCTGCTCCTGCGGATCGAGCTGCTCGCCATGGAGCTGCCCGAGGGGAACGAGGAGATCGCCTCCGTACGGACCGAGGGCAAGCGCCTCTCGCAGGTCCTCGACGACCTCCTCGACCTGGCACTCGCCGAGCACGCCGCGGCCGAGCTGCGGCTCACCGACGTCGGGGCGCTCACCGCCGAGCGGGTCGCGTCCTGGCGGCCGGTCGCCGACGAGAAGGGCGTCGCGCTGACCGGGGAGTGCGGGCCGGTCACGGCCTGGGCCGACTCGGTGGCGCTCTCCAGCGCGCTCGACGCGGTGATCGACAACGCCCTGAAGTTCACCCCGGCCGGGGACGAGGTCACCGTCGACGTCACGGCCCCGCCCGGCGGGGACAGCGTCGCCGTCGTCGTCGCCGACCACGGGCCCGGCCTCACGGACGAGGAGCTGGGACGGATCGGCGACCGCTTCTGGCGCTCGGGCCGACACCAGAACATCAAGGGCTCCGGCCTCGGTCTGTCGATCGCCCGCGTCCTGCTGACGTCGGGCGGCGGCGGCATCGCCTTCGCGCCGAACGAGCCTCACGGGTTGCGGGTGACGGTCACCGTGCCCCGGAACGCCCCGGTGGCACAGCCGGGGAAGGCCTGGACGCCGGGGGAACGGTAGGACGCTGCGGGGCCGGCAGTGCGGTGGGGCGGTGGGCGCCGGCAGGGTGGTGGAGCGCGGTCGGGCGGGGCGGCCAGGGCCGGGAGACGGCCTCCGAGCGGCTCAGGGAGCCCAGGCCTCAGGGACGGAAGAGCTCAGGGAACTCAGGGAGCTCACGAACCAGGGAGCTCAGGGCTTGACCGAGCGGTAGTAGCGGCGTGCGCCCTCGTGGAGCGCCAGGGGCTCGGTGTAGACGGCTGTCCGCAGGTCCACCAGCTGGGCCGGATGGACCAGGCGGCCGATCCGGTCCCGGCTCCCGATCACCGTACGCGTGAAGCCCTCGACCAGGTCGTCGTCGGCCTCCTCGGTCGTGACCAGCAGGTTCGCCACCGCGAGGGTCTCTATCGGCAGGCCGTCCTGCGCCTTGGCGTACGCGTCGGCCGGGATCACCGCCGACCGGTAGTGACGGGTCGAGTCGCCGACGTCGTGGAGCCGGTCGACCAGCGCCGCGTCGAGCGGCAGCAGCCGTACCTCGAAGCGCTCGGACAGCGTCTGCACCGGCTGGGTGGGCAGGCCGCCCGACCAGAAGAAGGCGTCGAGCTCGCCCCGCTCAAGGAGGCCGGGCATGGTGTCGATGCCCGCCGGGACCGGCACGATGTCCCGGTCCGGGGTGAGGCCCGCGGCCGCGAGGACCCGGTCGGCGATCAGCCGTACGCCGGACCTGTCCTGGCCGACGCCGACCCGGAGGTTGCGCAGGTCCTGCACCGTCCGCAGCGGGGAGCCCTTGCGCACCACGATCTGCACGTAGTCGTCGTAGAGCCGGGCGCAGCCGCGCAGCCGCTCCCAGCCGGGCCTGCGCTCCCGCAGGTACTGGGCGACCGCGTCCGCCGTCGCGACGGTGAAGTCGGCCTCGCCGGTGGCCACCCGCTGCACGTTCTGCTGGGAGCCCTCGCTCTCCTTCAGCGTTATCGACACCTCGGGAAGGTCCTGCGAGAGGTCCTGCTTGAGGAGGTCTCCGTACCGCTGGTAGACGCCGGTGGCGACTCCGGTACTGAAGGTGACCGAGCCGCTGGGAGTGGGGGAACCGAAGGGCATCAGCCACCACGCCAGCACCCCGCACACCGCGAGAAGCGCGGTCGCGCCCGCCAGGACACGGCGGCGGGCGGCACGGGAGAGGGAGGCGAACATGCTCGGGATCCTGCCAGGCCGCAGGTGTGTCTGGCCAGGTTCGATCGCGTGAGGTCGCCGGGCCGGGCGCAGTGCCGGGGCCGGGGGTCGCCCCGGGCGGGGACCGTGGCGCCCCGGCGCGAGGCCGGCGGAGGCCGGCGAGGGGCGGGTGCGCCGCCGGGGCGCCCGGTACGGAGCCCGGGAGGACGGTGTGAGGCGGGTACGTGGCCCCGGGGGAGGACCGCGCCGGGCGGGTGTCCGGCCGGAGCGCGGGAGGCGTGAGGCCGCGCGGGCCCGGCGAGGGGGCCGCGCGGCCGTGCCGGGTCGGTGGGCGAACCGGCTCAGTAGGCGAACGCGGATTTGCCCGTCACGGTCGTGGCGACGTGAGTGATGCCACTGCCCGGCGGCAGCGCCGTCACCGTCGAGGTCCCGGTCGTCCCGGTCGTGGAGCCGTCGCCGAGCTGGGCGGCCGCGTTGGCACCCCAGCCGATCACCGAGCCGTCGTCCAGCGCGGCCACCGTGAAGTCGGCGCCGCCCGCGATGCTCTGGACACCCCTGAGGGCGTCCAGGACGACCGGGGTGGTGCGGTTGGCGTTGGTGCCGTCCCCGAGCTGCCGGTCGGTGTTCTTGCCCCAGCCGGCCAGGCTGCCGTCGTCGAGGACGGCGAAGCCGGACGCGGAGGTGGCGAAGATCCTGGCCACGGCGTCGAGGTAGGCCACGTCCACCGGCTTGTTGCTGTCGGCGGTGGCGTCGTTCCCGAGCTGGCCCTCCGCGCCCTTGCCCCAGGCCTTGACGGTGCCGTCGGCGGTGAGCGCGAGGACGTGGTCGCAGCCCACGGCGACGGATTCGACGTCGACGAGCTCGGGGACCTTCTGCGGGGTCTCGCGGGTCGTGTTGTTGCCCGTGCCCAGGCGCCCGTTGTCGCCCTTGCCCCAGGTCCAGACCGTGCCGTCCTGGCGCAGCGCGACGCTGAAGTCGCAGCCGGCACCGACGTCCTTGACCCTGTCCAGGCTCTGTACGGGGATCGGGGTCTTGTAGGGGTTGGTGGTGTCCTGCCCGGTGCCGAGCTGCTTGGAGGCATTGCTGCCCCAGGCGAGGACCCGGCCGCCCTTGACCGCGAGGACGTGGTTGAGGCCGGAGGAGACCTCGCTCACCCCGGAGAGACCCGCGACGGTGGCGGGGAAGCTCTGGGCGGTCGTGGTGCCGTTGCCGAGCTGACCGGTGGTGTTGGCGCCCCAGCTCTTGACGGTGCCGTCCTTGAGGAGGGCGACGGCGAAGGGGTTGGCGGCCGCGGCGGCGCCGCCACCGCCTCCGGAGAGCTCGCGGACGTCGTCGCGGGTGATGCCGATGACGGCGGCGGGGGTCTGCTGGACGAGGACGCTGCCGTTGCCGAGCTGGCCCTGGGCGTTCTCGCCCCAGGCGCGGACCCAGGGGTCGGTGCCGGCGGCGGCGTGGGCGGAGAGGGAGGGGGCGGCGAGGGCGGTGGCCGCCGTGACGGCGGCGAGCAGGGTGATGCGCTTGCTGTGGTGCATGGGGACCTTTCGGGATCTTCCGGGTCAGTAGGCGTAGCTCGACTTGCCGACGGTGGGCGTCGAGACGCGGGTCGCGCCGCTGCCGGCGGGCAGTGCGGCGACCGGGATGGGGGAGTCGGTGGTGGTGGAGTCGCCGAGCTGGCCGGACGCGTTCTCGCCCCAGGCGAGGACGGAGCCGTCGGAGCGGACGGCGACGGTGTGCCGCCAGCCACCGGCCATATCGGTGACCTCGTCCAGACCGGGTACGGGGACCGGGGTGGTGCGGGCGACGGTGGAGCCGTCACCGAGCTGGCCGAAGCCGTTCCAGCCCCAGGCGCGGACCGAGCCGTCGTCGAGCACGGCGAAGCTGTGGTAACCGCAGGCGAAGACCTGGGTCACCCCGCTGAGATGGCGCACCTCGACCGGTGAGGGCCCGGGCTCCATGCCGTCGTTGCCGAGCTGGCCGTTGACGTTGTAGCCCCAGGCCCGCACGGTGCCGTCGGCGAGCCGGGCGAGCGTGTGGTGGCAGCCGGCCGAGATCCCGACGACGTCCGTGAGGCCGGGGACCCGCTGAGGGGTGTTCCGGTCGGTGGTGTCGCCGAGACCGAGCTGGCCGTGGTGGGAGCGGCCCCAGGTCCAGACGGTGCCGTCCTCCCGGAGGGCGACGGCGTGGTGGCAGCCGGCGCTGATGTCCTTCACCTTGTTCAGGCTCTGGACCCGCACCGGGCGGGTGGCCGACACCGTGCCGCCGTCGCCGAGCTGTCCGTAGGTGTTGTCGCCCCAGGAGAGGAGCCGCCCGCCGCGGACGGCGTAGGCGGCGTGGAAGCCGGCGGCGACCTCGGTGACTCCGGAGAGTCCGGCCACGGTGGCAGGGAACGGTCGGCTCGCGAGGGTGCCGTCGCCGAGCTGGCCCGTGAGGTTCCCGCCCCAGGACTGGACCGTGCCGTCGGTGAGGAGCGCAACGGCGAAGGCGTTGTTGGCGTTGCCTCCGCCACCGGACAGCTCACGCACGGAGGCGCGGGCGAGTCCCTGGACGCTCCCGGGGGTCTGCTGGTCGGCCGTGGTGCCGTTGCCGAGCTGGCCGCCGTGGTTCGCGCCCCAGGCCCGTACCCACGGGTCGCGGGGTTCGGCGGCGACGGCGGTTTCGGCGCGGGGCACGATGAGTGCCGCGAGGGCGAGGAGCGCGGGGACACCGCGCACGTACACGTACGTCATGGGAGCTCGCCCCCGATCAGTACGCGTACGTCGTGTTGCCGCCCAGGGAGACGGCCACCGCCTTGATCGCCGAGCCCTCGTTGAGGATCTTCACCGACTCGTACCGCGAGACCGTCGTGCCGTTGCCGAGCTGGCCCTCGCCGTTGTGGCCCCAGGTGAAGACGTCGTCCGCGGTGACCGCGACGCCGTGCCGGGCGCCGGCCGCGAGGTGCTGGACGCCTTCCAGGCGCGGGATCTCGACGGGGGCGGTGCGGTTGGTGCGGGAGACGTTGGCGTCGAAGGCCTCGTCGGCCTCCAGGAGCTGGCCGTACTGGTTGTTGCCCCAGCCCCAGACGTGGCTGTCGCTCGTCTTCACGTAGTTGTGGTGGGCGCCCGCCTCGATGTCCGATACGCCCTCGACCCAGTCGACGTCGACGGGGACGGTGGAGGACTGGGTGGAGGAGTTGCCGAGCTGTCCGTAGAGGTTGTAGCCCCAGGACTTGACCGTGTCGTCGGCGGTCAGGGCGAGGGCGTGGTGGCAGCCCGCGTCGATCTCGACGATGTTCTCCAGGCCCAGGACCTGCCGGGGTACGGCGCTGGTGGCGCGGTTGCCGGTGCCGAGCTGGCCGTGGATGCCGCGGCCCCAGGCGTACACCTTGCCGTTCTCCAGGAGGGCGAGGCTGAAGTCGCAGCCCGCCGAGATCTGCTTGACCTTGGGCATGCCCTGGACGCGGTCGGGGACGGTACGGCTGTCACCGGTGCGGTTGTTGCCGAGCTGGCCGTAGGAGTTGTCCCCCCAGGAGTAGACCTGGCCGGAGGTGTTGAGGGCGAGCCCGTGCCGCCCGCCCGCCGCGATGTCCTTGATGCTGTCGAGGCGGGGGACGGTGGTGGGCACGGTCTGGTTGGCGTTGCCGCCGTTGCCGAGCTGGCCCGAGGAGTTGTGGCCCCAGGACTTGACCGTCTTGTCGGTCCGGGCGAGGACGAAGGAGTCGGACGAGGAGGTGCCGCCCGCCGAGAGCTGGTCGACGTCGCCGCGGAAGAGGCTGGTGACCGAGGCCGGGCTGAGGCTGTCGGCGAGGGTGCCGTTGCCGAGCTGGCCGGTGCGGCCGGCGCCCCAGCTCAGAACGGTCGGATTTCCCTCGTTGGCGGTCGCCACCGGGGCGAAGGCGGGGACGGCGGTCAGGGCGGCGGCCGTGAGGACGGCGGCGGCGAACGGCCGGGGACGCAGTCTCGGGCGCGGGAGTACGGGTCGTGAACGGGACATGGCTCTGCTCTCCTTCGACGGGGACATACGGGAGCGCTGCGCCCGGCGGGTGCCGTCCGCGTCCGCGGGGGTGGGCGGAGGCGTACGGGGGCCGGGCGCGGGTCATGCGAACACGGGGTGCCGGGCCCGTGGGCATGGCACGCCCACGGCCGGTGCGACGGCCGGGACGGGCCGTCGGGCACACGAGAAGACTGTCCGAAAATGATCACGGCAGCGAGCCGGAACAGCTGAAACACCCGTCTGACGGACGTCCGTTCGGGGTGGTGTTCGGGGGGCGCATTCACCCTGGGCGCGTGCTCCGAGAGGGCTTCGGCGGGTGGCTCCGGCGGGCCGCCGAACGGCGGTGTCCGGGGGAGTGAGGGACCCGGCCGCGTACGGCCGTCGGCGCTCTCGTGCACGCTCCCGATTCCCTGCGAACGGGTGGGCCGACAGCTCCGGCCGGTGCCCCGCGAGCGGCCCGCCGCCGCCCTGTCCGAGGGCCGCCGAGTGCGCTCCGCCGAAGCGGTGAGCGGGCCCGGAGGAGCGCGCCGCGCCGTGTGTCCTGCCGTGGCGCCGGGGCCCCGACGGTTAGCGTCTGGATGCGCTCGGTGATCTTGAGGACAGTCCCCTGTCCGCCCCTGGCGTCCCCTTCCGAGCTCACCAAATCACCCCTGTCCCAAGGGAGTTCCCATGCCCGAATGGAAGACGTCGGCACGTCGTGTGCTGACCGCGGCCGTTCTCGCCGCCGCTCTCGCCCTGCCCCTGGCCCCCACCGCGTACGCCGAGGAGTGCCAGCCCGAGGACCAGGCCTGCCTGGACAAGGAGGCCAACGCCAAGGAGGCCAAGGAGATCGAGGAGCAGCAGAAGAAGACCCAGGAGGCGGCCGGCAAGGCCGACAAGGATATCGAGAACGCCGGCAAGAAGTTGGACGAGTGCCCGCCCGGCTCCAGCTCCTGCATGGAGAGACTGGCAGGCAAGGGAGGTCGGGAGGAGGACGGCTTCAAGGACATGAGCAAGACCATCTCCACGTACCGGCCGGAGCCCGCCGACAACGCGTCCCAGGCGGTCGAGTCCACCTGCGCGGCCTTCCCCGCCTCCCTGCCGCAGGGGTCGAGCGACCCGGGACAGTCTCCCTTCCCGGCCACGCAGCTCTGCTCCCTCCTCGGCTCCTGAGTCCCCCGTTCCACTCCTTCCCCGCTCCGCTCCGTCCCACGTCCCGAAGGGTCTCTTCGTCATGCCTCCGCGCCGTCCCCGCGCCCTCCTGCCCGTGCTCGCCCTGAGCCTCGGGCTCGCCGCCACCCTCGCCCCGCCCGCCGTCGCCGTCACCCCAGAGGAGGGGCCCGGCGAGACGCCGGTGGCCCGCGCCGTGACCTCGTCCGGCCGGCCCGCGAAGGTCGCCGACATCCTCGAGTACTGCGGGACCAAGCGTTCCGCCTGCACCTTCCGGATCGACCCCAAGCAGGCTCGCGAGTACGCCACCGCCGTCAAGTCCCTCGGCAACGCGGTCGTCAACTGCACCACGAGCGACATGGGGGTCGACCGGACCGTCACCCTGCGGACCAGCAGCACCGACAACATCGGTGGCGAGATCTCCGGCAAGATCACCGCCGAGGGCACGGTGTCCGCCTCGGGGGAAGTCACCACCAACCTCTCCAACGACATCACGAGCGAGAACAAGACCCCGAACCTCAAGGACGGCCCGACCTCGACGAACGGGACGAAGACCTCGGTCGCCGGCGGCGCGAAGGCGGCGGGTTCGATGAGCGCGAAACTCGCCTTCGAGGCCGCCTTCAAGGCGACGTACTCCAAGTCCTGGACCATCGACAACACCGAGACCACCGTCTACAAATCCACCGTCAAGCCGTACGACATGCTCGTCTTCGGCGCGAGCGCGGCCATGCGGCGCGTGGTCGGCGACCTGGTCACGGACACGGGCAAGAAGATCCTCAACGTGAGCGTGGACAGCCCCTCCATGGTCAACACCAGTAGCTTCGTCGCCCAGACGTACGCCGTCCCCGACCGGCTCTGTGGCCGCAAGCGCCCCGCCGGTGACACCGCCCCCGACGGCGACAACAGCCCTCCCGGCGGTCTGCGGAGCGCCCCCGCGCAGGAGGTGCCGGCCGCACGGGCAGTGCCGCCCGGCGCCGACCCGAAGCGCGAAGTCGTCCTGTCGTCGCACGCCCACTGACGCGGAGGGAGTCCCCACCATGAACCGCTCCCTCTCGGCGCTCACCGTCCTCGGGGCCGCCGGTCTGCTGCTGCCCGTCGTCCCCCTCTCCCCGCTCGCCTCGGCCGCCGCCGCCGAGCAGCCCGTCCCCGTCCTCAACGGCGACTTCGCCGAACCCGTCATGAGGGGCGACGGCCCCACCACCGTCGGAATCGACCACTGGACCGGCCTCAACCAGCGCTATTCGCCCACCGCTTCGGGCCGCACCGACGCCTCCCACGGCGTCGCCCTCCAGAAGGACGGCAACACCCTCCAACAGCGGCTGCGCGGAGTCCGCGCGGGCGCCAAGGTCACCGTGCGGTACGAGGACAGCCCCGCCGTCTCCAAGGAGTGCACCGGGGAACAGGTCGTCGCGGGTCAGCCCTATGCGGTCGTCGGCTCCGGCGGCCCGGTGCAGGAGCTCACCACCGCCGGTGACCCCGACCGCGTGAAGGGCACGCCCGGCAAGGGGCGCTGGACCGGTCGCGCCTACGTCTTCACCGCGAGCGAGAACGAGCCGCTGCTCACCTTCACCTCACGCGTCACCGACTCCCGTACCCATGTGACCTGTTCACCGATGATCGCCCGCATCCGCGCGGTCGAGGTGCCGCCCGACGTGGACAAGACCGTGAACAAGACCGCGCTCGGGACCGCGGAGGCGTACAAGGGCAACGACCGCGAGAGCACCCTCCACAACGCCGCCGCCGCCTGCAACGGCGAGAACGCCTGCACCTTCCGGCCCGACATCCGCACCTCCTTCCGCTACTACGACCGGGCGCGGGTCATCGGCGAGGCCTTCGTCAACTGCACCCGCAACGCGCTGGAGCACTCCCGGCTCCTCTCGTACTCCGAGCGCGGGCACGACAGCATCTCCCAGACCTACGCCGACGCGGGCCTCGCGCTCAACGAGGTGGCCAGGCTGCCCACGTCGGGCGACCGGACGGAGGACGAGAAGCGCATCAAGGAGCGCCCCATGGCCACCCAGTTCGCCCTCGCGTACGAGAAGGTCTGGCAGCGGCCCTGGCAGTGGTTCAGCAGTGACCAGCGGACCGTCGTGGAGAAGATCCAGCCCGGCGAGGTCAGTTGGGTCGAGATGCAGCCGAGCCGCGAGCGGGTCGAGGGCTGGTTCGTCAGCAAGAAGGACGACTACCGCCTGCACGTCGTCGTCGACGGACCCTCGCGTGCCGTGCCCGACCGGCTGCTCCAGCGCACCGGACCCATGTCGGAGGCCGAGAAGCAGCGCTGCGCGGCCGCCCGGCCCATGACCACCACCCCGGTCGACGCGGGCGCGCCCGCCGGCTCCAGCGACAAGGGTCTCCTCAAGAGCCCGGCGCCGACGGCCGCGGGCGTCCGGGCCGGGCTGCGGAGCGTGCCGCTGAACTGACCGGAGCCGGTACGCGCGACCGGACCGATGCGAGCCTGCGCCGCCTCACCCCGCCACGGCGGTGAGGCGGCGCAGCACCTCGTCCCGGCCCAGTGCGCGGGCCACCGCGAACAGGTCGGGGCTGCGGGTGGCGCCGGTGAGCGCGACCCGGACCACGTTCGCGACCTCCCTCGGCGGTCCCGCCCAGCGCTCCGGGTCCCGGCGCCAGGAAGCCGTGTCGGGGGCGTAACCGTGCCGCCCCGCCAGCGCGCGGAGCGCGCCGTACCACTCCTCCGGCGTGGCGTCCCCGCTTCCCTCCCGCGCGGAGTCGACGGCCGGGTCGCCTGTGGGCGCGGCGCCGGACCCGGCGTCGAAGCCGACGGTGAGCCCGTGGGCCAGCGTGGCGGCGAACTCGCCGGCGATCCGGCGCACGAGATCCGGGTCCAGGCCGCCGTAGCGGTCGTCGTCGGCGACCGGAGGCGGGCCGAAGAGCTCCGCGAAGAAGAAGCCGTAGCGGTCGCGGAAGCAGGACCAGCGGTCGAGGTCCTTCCGGGCGGGCGCGCCGTCCGGCCGGCCCGCCGCCACTGCCGCCAGGGCGAGTCCCCGCTGACGCGCGAGGACGGACCCGAGCTCCGGGTCGTACTCCTCCGCCCAGGCGAGGAGCTGGCCGTACAGCTCGTGGGGGGAGAGCGAGGCGATGAACTCCCGGCTCAGGGAGTGCAGTTTGGGCAGATCGAGCAGCGGCCCCGAGGGGCGCATGCCGTCGAGCCGGACGGGCGCGGCGAGCGCCTCGGCCGTGGGGACGTCCATGAGCCGGATGTTGGCGAGACCGCGCAGATAGTGCTGGACGGCGGCCGGCGGATATCCGGCGGACAGGTAGTAGTCCACCGACGCCTCGGGGTCCTTGCGCTTGCTGAGCTTGCGCCGCGAGGGCCCCTCGGCCTTCATGAGGGGCGCCAGATGCGCGTACGCGGGCGGGTCGAAGCCGAGCGCCGCGTGGAGCTGGAGATGGACCGGCGTCGAGGACAGCCACTCCTCGCCGCGTACCACCAGCGACACCCGCATCAGGTGGTCGTCCACGACATGCGCGAAGTGGTAGGTCGGCAGCGGGAGTTCCTCCTGCGACGACTTGAGCAGCACGATGTCGTTGCCGTTGTCCTGCATGGTGACCGCGGCGCGGATCCGGTCCGTGAACCGGACCCGGCCGGGGAACTCGTACGGGCAGCGGAACCGCACGACGTACGGCTCACCGGTGGCGATCCTGCGCGCCGCCTCCCCCGGTGCCAGCGTCCGGCACGGCGCCCACCGGCCGTAGTAGCCGATCGGCGAGCGGCCCGCCCGCTGCTCCTCCGCACTGCGGGCCAGCCGTTCCCTGTCGCAGAAGCAGGGGTACGCACGGTCCCGCCGCAGCAGTTCGCGCACATGGCTGAGATAGACGTCCCGGCGCTCCGACTGGAGGTACGGGCCCCACTCCCCGGCACCGGTCACCCCGCCCTCGTCGGGCGCTAGCCCGAAGGCCGCGAGCAGCCGGGAGAACTCCTCCGCCGCGCCCGCCACTTGGCGTGACCGGTCGGTGTCCTCGATGCGCAGCACGTGCACGCCACCCGACTGGTGGGCCAGGGCGCGCGCCACGGCGGCCGTGTAGAGGCCGCCGATGTGCAGATGTCCGGTGGGGCTCGGGGCGAAGCGCGTCACCTCGGCGCCCTCCGGCAGGGCGCGCGGCCGGAAGCGGCGCTGCCAGTCGGCCGGTTCCGGGAGATCGGGCGGGAACATCGCGTTGATGACGGACAGGTCGAGCACGGTGGACTCCCTCCTGGGGTTCCTCGATCGGTCCACCGTAGGCCGGTGACCGGCCGATTCGAGACGAGAGGGGGCGCGAGGCTGCGGGACTCCGAACCCTCTTCGGCTCTGTGGGCCCCGAGCGGTGCGCACGATCAGTAGCGTGCTGAGGGCCGTTCCGTACGACGCGGGCGGACGCTTCCGTACGACGCGGCGGACGCGGAACGAAAGGGGGTGTCATGGGCGGCACGCGCGCGGTGGCCCTGCTCGCGCTCGGCTCCTTCGCCATGGGGACCGACGCCTACGCGATGGCGGGACTGCTCCCGGACATCGGCGCCGACCTCCATGTCTCCGTCTCCCTCGCCGGTCAGTCCGTCACCGCCTTCACCCTCTGCTACGCCCTGGCCGCGCCCCTGTTCTCGGCCGTCCTCGCCCGCTGGGGGACCCGCACGGTCCTGGTGACGGCGCTCGTGGTCTTCGTCGTCGCCAACGCCGGTACCGCACTGACCGGTTCGTACGCCGGACTCCTCGGCACCCGGGCCCTCGCCGGTGCCGGAGCGGGCCTTTTCACCCCGGCGGCGGCGACCGCGGCCGTCGCGCTCGTACCGCCCGAGCGGCGCGGGCGGGCCCTCGGCCTGGTGCTCGGCGGAATGAGCGCGGGGACGGTCCTCGGCGTGCCGCTCGGGCTGCTCGTGGCGGCCGACGCGGGCTGGCGTACCGCCCTCTGGCTGATCACCGGCCTCGGGGTGGTCGCCCTGGCCGGGGTGGGCACCGCACTTCCGCCGGTACGAGGGGCCGCGGCGCCCTCGCTGCGGGCCCGGTTCGGTGCCCTGACCCGACCCCGCTTCGCCGCGGTCGTCGCCGTCACCTTCACCCAGACCGTCGCCAGCCTCGGGCTCTACACCTATCTGGAACCGGTCCTCCACCGGGTCGCCGACGTCGGCAGCGCCGTGCCGTACCTCTGGGTCTGGGGCATCGGCGGCGTCTGCGGCAGCCTCCTCGCCGGGACCCTCGTCGACCGGACGGGGAGGCCCGCCCTGCTCGCGGTCGCCCTGCTCGGCACCCTCGGCGCCGCCCTGGCCCTGCTGCCGTGGACCGGAACCGTGCCCGGCCTCGTCCTGCTGCCCCTGATCGTGTGGGGAGCGGTCGGCTGGGCCTTCGTCGTACCCCAGCAACATCGACTGCTCGCGCGGGAGGGGGAGGGGGGAGCCGCCGCCGTCGGCCTCAACAGCTCCGCCACCTACCTCGGCGGCGCCGTCGGCTCCGCGCTCGGCGGCCTCGCCCTCGCCCACGGGCTCGACGCCCGCTGGCTCCCGCTCCCCGCCGCCGGGGTCGCGCTCGCGGGAGTCCTCTTCCACCTCACCGCGGTGCGCGCGCTCGCCGGACGCGAGGCCGAGGCCGGGACCGGACACCGTGACGCCGGGCCCGACCGGCGTGATGCCGGCACCGAGCCGCGTGGCGCCGCGACCGACCCACGCGACAGAGACGGGACCGGAGCCGCGGACGCGACCGCGGCCGAGGCCCTGGAAAGGAACACGCCATGAAGTTCGGCGTCAATCTGCCCAACTACGGGCCCGAGGCCACCCCCGACGCCCTCGCCGACTGGGCGCTGCGGGTCGAGTCGATGGGCTACCACTACGCGATGGTCTCCGACCACGTCGCGCTCACCCCGGACGTGCAGCACCTCTTCCCCGCCCCGTTCTACGACCCCTTCGCGACCCTCGCCTGGCTCGCGGGCGTCACCAGGACCGTGGGGCTCGGGACGACGGTGACGATCCTCCCGTACCGGCATCCCGTCCACACCGCCCGCGTCGCCGCCAACATCGACCGGTTCAGCAACGGCCGGCTCGTCTTCGGCGCCGCCGCAGGCTGGGCCGCCCGGGAGTTCGCCGTCCTCGACGTCCCTTACCGCAAGCGCGGGGCGATCAGCGACGAGTACCTCGCCGCGATCAAGGCCTGCTGGGCGACCGAGGTGGCCTCCTTCGACGGCGCCCACGTCTCCTTCCGCGAGGTGCACACCGGGCCGCTGCCCGTGCAACGTCCCGGCCCGCCCGTCTGGGTCGGCGGCCACAGCTACGGCGCGCTCCGGCGGGCCGTCCGGCTCGGTGACGCCTGGCACCCCACCTCCGTCTCCGGCGACTGGCTCCTCGGCGTCGGACTGCCCGCGCTCCGCCAGGTCGCCGAGGAACACGAGCGGCCCGTCCCCGACGTCTGCCCCCGGATCAAACTCCGCGTCACCTCCCGGCCGCTCGGTCCCGGACGGCTGCTCGGAGAGGGCACCCGGGGACAGATCGCCGACGACCTCGGACTCCTCCAGGACCTGGGCGCGCGGGCCGTCGTCCTCGACCCCACCTACCCGGGCGACCGGCGCGAGGAGGGGCGCACCGCCCGGGACCTCGACGTCCTGGAGACACTGGCCAAGGAGGTCATCGACGTGGACGCCGGCTGCGTACGATGACCGAACGGCGGCAGCGGGAGGGGGCGCGCGACGTGACCGATCCGGACCTGCGAAAGCTGCGGGTGCTGAGGGAACTCAGCGAGCGCGGCACCGTCAGCGCGGCCGCCCGGGCCCTGCACCTCACCCCCCAGGCCGTCTCGCAGCAGATCAGCGCCCTGGGACGCGAGTTGGGCGTCCCGCTCACCGAACCGTCCGGACGCCGGCTGCGGCTCACCGGGGCCGCGCGGATCGTGCTGCGGCACGCCGACGCCGTCTTCACCCAGATCGAGCAGATGCGCGCGGAACTCGCCGCCCACCAGAGCGGTGAGCGGGGCGAGGTGGCGGTCGCCGGCTTCTCCACCACCCTCTCGGCCCTCATCCTGCCCGCCGTGGCCCGGCTGCGGGAGACCCGGCCGCTGCTGCGGACCTCGCTGGCCGAGGTCGACCCGCCGGAGAGCTTCTCCCTGCTCCAGCGCGGAGAGACGGATGTCGTCATCTCCGCGGACACGACCCGGCCCGCCGCGGGCCAGGGAGGCACGGGGGGCTCCGGAGGTGAGGAGGGGCGCCTCGAAGGACCGCGTGACGGCCTGTCCGGTGATCCTTCCGACAGCCGCCCCGACAACCGCTCCGAGGGGCGCTCCGACGGGCGGTTCCACCGGGTCGTGCTCTGCGACGACCCCTTCGACATCGCCCTCCCCGCAGGCCACCGGCTCCTCGACAGCGAACGGCTGCTCCTCGCCGACCTGGCCGACGAGACGTGGATCTTCGCCACGACCGGCCTGTGTCATGACATCGGCGTCGCGGCGTGTACGGCCGCCGGTTTCACCCCGCAGGCCTCCCACGCCATCGGCGACTGGGACGCCACGCTCGCGGCGGTGCGGCTCGGCCTCGGGGTCGCACTCGTGCCGCGCCTCGCCAAGCCGGTCCCACGGCCCGAGGTGACGATCCGCCCGTTCAGCGAGCGGGCGCCCTCGCGGACGGTCTTCGCGGCCGTACGCGAGGGCAGCCAGACGTCCCCCGAGATCGCCGCCGTCCTCGACGCGCTGCGGACGGCGGCAAGGGCGGCCGTCGCCGGCTGAGCGGGCACCGTAGGCGGAACCTGGCGCGTCACCACTGACCTGCGGGAACGCGATTCGCCACGTCTGGTGGAAGGTACCGTCCACCAGACGTTGCTGGACCCGTCCGACCGCCGGTGCGAGGCTCGACCCCGTACCGCGGAGAGCTCCGCGCGTCCCCTTCGCCTTTCCTCTTCCAACTCCTTGCCGAGCCTGTCTGCCTCCGGAGAGCGGGAACACCCATGTCCAAAGCCACCTACACGCGGCTGGCCGCACTGAGTCTCATCTGGGGCTCCGTCTTCCTGTGGATCAAGATCGCCGGGTACGGCTTCTCACCCGTGCAGATGGTGCTGATCCGGCTCGCCCTCGGGGCCGTCGTCATCCTCGCCATCGGCTATGCCAAGGGCCTCCGGCTTCCCAGGGAGGCCGCCACCTGGGGCCATCTGACCGTCGCCGCACTGCTCGGCAACGCCATCCCGTGGACCCTCTACGCCGAGGGGGAGATCGACGGATCGAGCAGCGTCGCCGCGGTCGTCAACGGCAGCGCGCCGATCTGGACCCTCGCCGCAGCCCTGCTGCTCGGCCAGGAGAAGCGGGTCTCCGGCTTCAAGGCCGGCGGCGTGCTGCTCGGCCTCGGCGGCACCGCGCTCATCGCCTCACCCTGGAACTCGTCGTCGGCCGGGACCGGTTGGAGCATCCTCTGCTTCGTCCTCGGCTCCATCAGCTTCGGCGCCAGCTTCGCCTACATGGGGAAGTACCTCGTGGGCAGGGGCATTCCGCCTCTGATGCTCGCGGGCGGACAGCTCGGCGCGGCCACCGTCCTCCTCCTGGTCGCCTTCCCCTTCCTGGGGCTCCAGAGCATCACCTGGCGCACCGACTCGGTGATCTCCGTCCTCGTCCTCGGCGTGGTCTGCACCGGCTTCGCCGCACTGCTCAACTTCGAGCTGATCATCAAGGACGGGCCCACCGTGGCCTCCACGGTCACCTATCTGATGACCGCCGTGGCCGTCGTTCTGGGCGCCGTGGTCCTCGACGAGCCCCTCGGCTGGACCGTGTGGCTCGGGGCGGTCGCGGTGCTCGCGGCCACCGGCCTGCTCCGGCGCAAGCCGCGCCCGGCGCCCGAACCGGCGCCCGAGGCCGCCCCCGTACCGACGCCGGCGACGGCCGATTAGCCGCCCATTCCCTCAGGAATTGCCGGGCCGCCGCCCGCAACATTGTGTTCATTCATGGGGCGGGTGATGGGTGGTAGCGTCACGAGTGGAAACACCCGGCCTTTATGGGGGAGTCGTACGTGGCTTATGTGGTCGAACTCGTTTTCCGTGGCAATGAGACGGACCGGTTGAGTTTCGGAGAGGCTCACCGGACCTATTGGAAAAGGATGGCCGCGCGCGGCATCCTGCTCGGCGGCGGACCGTGGCGTGACGGTACCGGAGAACTCCTGGTCTGCGAGGCCAGGGACCGCGGCACCCTCTTACGGGTCCTGTACGCCGATCCCTATGCCCAGGCGCAGGTCATCGGCGAGTTACGGGTCCGTGAATGGAACGCGGTCATGGGGCACGTGGTGCTCGCCGGTCTGGAGCGGTCCACCGGTGGTGCCGGGACCCACGAGCGAATACGCGGGGGCGTCGCTGCGCCCGCCCCGCCGGCCGTCCGTGAGGTGGCCGCCGTACGCGAGGAGGTCGCCGTCCGTGAGGAGCTGACCGCCCACGAGCGGCGCATCGCCACGATGATGCTCGACGGCCTGACCAACAAGCAGATCGCCGAATCGTTCACGGTGTCGACCCGGGCCGTGGAGCTGCACATCACGCGCATCTACCGCAAGCTCGACATCCGCCGGCGCGCCCAACTGGCCGCCGCCATCGACCGGTTCGAGGCGGCGCTGGCCTGCTGATCCTTCCGCCGTGCACACACACCCACAGGCGTCCGCACACAAGCACAAGCGCGAGACATGCGCCTCCGCCCGTGCCTGTGCCTTCCGGCGCCCGTTCGCTCCGCTACCCGTTCCTGTTCCCGTACGTATCCACTTGGGGGAGTTCGTCATGCCGCTTGTCGAGATAACCGTTCCCGAGGGCACCCTCTCCGAGGCCGCCGCGGAGGTCCTGCAGCAGCGGGTCGCCGACTCCGTGCTGACGGCCATGGAACTGCCCCGTACCGACTTCTTCGCCGCCGCCACCTGGGTCTACGTCCGCGAGGCCGCCAAGGGGTTCGCGTCCACGGGGGCCGGCACCGCCCCGGGGGTCCTCGTCGTGGTCACGCCCCTGGAGGGCTTCCTCACCCCCGAGCGCAACGAAGGCCTCTCGGTCGAGGTCACCCGGCACGTCCAGGAGGCGACCACGCCCGACACCGTCGTCTGGCTCGTCGTGAACGAGATCCCGGAGGGGAACTGGGCCGTGAACGGCGGACTGACCCGACGGGCGAAGATCGACGAATTCGTCGCCGAGGCCGCCAGGGCCCACTGAATTCCGCTTCCGCATTTCGGACGCCACGGCGCCGCACCGTATTCACGGTGCGGCGCCCTTCTTTGTCGGGTGGGTGAATCCGGCAGAATCCGGCCACGGGTGCGGAATCCCGTATCGATGTGCGGTCCGTTCCGCTCGTACGGTGATGTCAATGGCACCGACGGATGGGAGTGACTTGTTCATGGCTCTGCATTCGGCGCCGCGACTCGGTGTGGTGGTTCCTTCGGGAAACGCCGCGGCCGAACCCGAGATCGGCAGCCTCGTCAGCCCCTCGTTCAATGTCCACACCTCACGCTTCCCGGTCCTTCCCGGAAAAGACCTCCGCGGCCGGCTGGAGAAGTACAACGACGTACTCCCCGATGTGCTGGGGAATTTCGGCGGCCTGCGTCTCGACGCGGCCGTCGTCTCCTGCACCGGCTCGCACTACCTTCTGGCGCCGGACGGCGACCGGGCCCTCTGTGCGGAGCTCTCCGAGCGCGTGGGAGCCCCCGTGCGGTCGGCGGCGCTCGCCATCCTCGACACGGCGCGGGCGGTGGGCGCCGAGCGGCTCGTCCTGGTCTCGCCGTACGAGCCCTGGCTCACCGAACTGTCCCACGCCTACTGGGAGTCGGCAGGACTCGCCGTCGACCGGGTGGTGAAGATCCGGGCCGGTGCCCGCTTCTCCCCGTACGACGTGACCACCGAGGAGCTCGTCGCGCAGGTGCGTGAGGCCGAACTCCCCGAGGACGCGACGCTGTTGTTCACCGGCACCGGCATGTTCACCTTCGACGCGCTCGCCGAGCTCGGCCGGGACAGCGGGCGCACCCTGCTCACCTCCAACCTGGCGAGCGCCTGGTGGGCCCGGGACGCCCTCGGCCTGCCGGCCGACGGCCCGGACGCGCACCCGCTGCTGCGCCGGCTCGCCGAGCGGACCGGCGCGAGGGCCGGCGTACCGGGTGCCGGTCGCGATGCCGTGCCCGGTCGGGATGCCGACTCGGCCGGTCGCGATGCCGCCGTGGCCGTGTCGTGAGCGGCGATACCGCCTCCCACGGGCCGGTCGCCGTCGTCGGCGCCGGGCCCGTGGGGCTGACCGCCGCGCTCGTCCTCGCCCGGACCGGCGTCCGCGTGACGCTCCTGGAGTCCCGGGAGACACTGGCCGCCGAGTCCCGCGCGTCCACCTTCCACCCCTCCACCCTCGACCTCCTCGACGAGCTCGGCGTCGCCGCCGCGCTGCGCCGCCAGGGCCGTACGGTCGACCGTGTCCAGTGGCGCGACCTGGACGGCGTCGTCCACGCCGAGCTGGACTACTCCGTGCTCGCCGGGCACACCGGCCACCCGTACCGGCTCCATGTCGAACAGGCCCGGCTCACACCGCTGTTGCTCGCCGAGCTGACGGCCACCGGTCTCGCCGACGTACGGTTCGGGACCACCGTCACCGGGGCCGAACACCTCGGCGGCGGGGAGATCGGCGGCGGAGGAACCGGCGGCGGGGTGCGCCTGCGTACCGAGGACGCGGCGGGGCGGGTCACCGTCTCCCGTCACCCCTACGTCCTGGCGGCCGACGGCAGCCGCAGCCCGCTCCGTGAGCTCGCCGGGCTCCCCGGCGCGGCCGAGGAGTACCCGGACTACGCGCTCCGCGTCGTCACCGGGACGCCGCTCGACGAGCTGGTTCCCGGGCTCGCCCCGCTGTCCTACGTCCGTGACGCCCGGGCCTCGTTCAGTGCCCTGGGCATGCCCGACCACTGGCGGCTGATCTTCCGGATCCCGCGCGGGACGGACCGCGACGCCGTGCTCGCGCCCGAAGCCGTCCGGGCCAGGGTCGAGCAGGCCCTGCCGGGCGCCGCCGGGAGGGCCGTCCGGATCGCCGAGGCCCACACCTACCGGCTCGCGCGGTTCCTGCTGCCCCGCTACCGGGCCGGCCGGGTGCTGTTCGCCGGGGACGCGGCCCATCTGACATCCACCGCAGGCGGTCTGAACATGAACTGCGGGATCCACGACGCCGTGGAGACCGGCCGGGCACTCGCCGCCGTCCTGCGGGGCGACGCCCCGGGCGAGGCGGTGCTCGACGCGGCCCTCGAACGGCGCCGATCGGTCGTCGAGACGGCGGTCATCCCGCGCAGCGAGGCCCGGACGGCCGGACTGGACAGCGCGGCCGAACTTCCGTCCCGGCTCGCCTCGTTGCGGCGCACCGCCGCCGACCCCCGCTCGGCCGTCGACTACCTGCTCAAGGCATCACTTCTCGACGTCGCACCACGACCACTGAAAGGTGACGCACATGCGGATCTGGTTTCACAAGCACACCGTTGAGGGACGCCTGCCGCTGCTCGACCAGTGGTACCGCGAGCATCTCGACGCGATCGCCGCACCCGGCACCACCATCGACATCAAGACCCTGCCGGCCGACACCTACCCCGACGCCACGCCGTTCGGGCTCGTCGGCCACCACTCCGCCCAGGTGCTCTTCAGCCGTCACTTCTCCGAGTCCGCGCTCGTCGCGGAGCGGGAGGGCTACGACGCCTGGGTGATCGCCGCCGGCCAGGACCCCGGCCTGCGCGACGCCCGCCACCTCGCCTCCATCCCGACCCTCGGCTACGGCGAGACGGCCTTCTTCCTCTCGGCGCTCACCGGGCAGCGCTTCGGCGTCCTGGGCTTCATGCCGCCCCTGGAGGAGCCCATCCGGGCCAACATCCGGCAGTACCGCCTGGAGTCCTCGCTCAGCTCGTACGAGGTCGTCCCCGGTGGCTGGGACTCCGTGCACCGGTCCCTGGACGGTGACTTCGACCAGTTCGTCGAGGTGTACTCGGCGGCCGCCGAACGTGCCGCGCGGGCCGGGGCCGAGGTCATCATCCCCGCCGAGGGCATCCCCAACGAGATCCTCTGGCACCTCGGCATCCACGAGCTGCACGGCCTGCCCGTCGTCGACCCGGCCGGGCTCGCGGTCAAACTCGCCGAAACCCTGGTCCAGCTGGGGGAGTTGAAGCTGTTCCAGCGCAGCGGGCACGGCTACTGGTTCAGCCGCCCGGACGAGCCCGTCGCCAAGCACCTGGAGCAGGTGTTCCTCGGCGAGGCGCTCTAGGAGATGCCGTGTCCGCCGCCTCGCGCGCCCTCCTCGTCCCGCACCTCACCTCCTCTCCGTACAGCGCCCCTTCTCCGCACGCCGCCACGCCCTCGAAGGAGTCACGCTCATGACGTACGACGCCTACGGCCGCAACACCGCGGCCACCGACCCCGCCGCCCCTTACTACCGCCCCCGCCGGCTGCGCCGCACGCCCGCGCTGCGCCGGTTCGCCGCCGAGACCCGCGTCGGCCCCGCCAACCTCGTCCAGCCCCTCTTCCTCCGCGAAGGCCTCACCGAGGCGCGGGAGATCCCCTCCATGCCGGGCGTCTTCCAGCACACGCGTGACACCCTCCGCAAGGCCGCCGCCGAAGCGGTCGCCAACGGAGTCGGCGGGCTCATCCTCTTCGGCATCCCCGAGCACAAGGACCCCACCGGCACGGGCGCGGTCGACCCGGACGGCATCCTCCAGGTCGCCCTCCGCGACGTCGTCGCCGAGGTCGGCGACTCCTCCGTGATCATCGGCGACATCAACCTCGACGAGTACACCGACCACGGCCACACCGGAGTCCTGGACGCGAACGGCGACGTCGACAACGACGCCAGCATCGAGCTGTACGCCCAGGCCGCCGTCGTCCAGGCCGACGCGGGCGCCCAGATCGTCGCCCCCAGCGGCATGATGGACGGCCAGGTCCGCCGCATCCGCGAGGCGCTCGACCGGGCGGGCCACCAGTCCGTGGCGATCCTCGGCTACTCCGCCAAGTACGCCTCGCACTTCTACGGCCCCTTCCGGGACGCCGTCGAGTCCACCCTTCGCGGCGACCGCAAGGGCTACCAGCAGTTCCCCGGCAACATCCGCGAGTCCCTCCTGGAGGTCTCGCTGGACGTGGCCGAGGGCGCCGACCTGGTGATGGTGAAGCCCGCCCTCGCCTACCTCGACATCGTCCGGCTCATCGCCGACCACGTGCAGGTGCCCGTCGCCGCCTACCAGGTCTCCGGCGAGTACTCGATGGTCGAGGCGGCCGCCGCCAAGGGCTGGATCGACCGCGACCAGGTCGTCCGCGAGAGCCTCGCCTCCATCCACCGCGCGGGCGCCACGCAGATCATCACCTACTGGGCCTCCGAGTTCGCCCAGACGCTGGACCGGTGACCCGGTGAGCCCGTCCTCCACCATGCTGGTCCTCGGCATCAGCCATGCCAGCGCCCCGCTCGACCTCCTGGAGAGACTCGCCGGCACCGACCGGCCCGCCGAGGACCTCGTCTCCGACGTCACCTCCGTCGACGGCATCGACGCCGCCGTCGTCGTCTCCACCTGCAACCGCCTGGAGATCTACGCCGAGACCCGGGGCGGCCCCACCGGCCCCGGGGACGCGGGCGAACCGGCAGGGCTCGGCGAACTGACCGGCCTCGGACGGCTGTTCGCCGAGCACACCGGCGTCGACCACGACGAGATCGCCCCACACCTCTACAGCCACCACGCCGACGGAGCCGTACGCCATCTGTTCGCCGTGGCCTCCGGCCTCGAATCGGTCGTGGTCGGCGAGGACCAGATCCTCGGCCAGGTGAAGCTGGGCCTCGAACGGTCCCAGCGGCTCGACCGGACCGGCCGGGTCCTCGCCAAGGCCGTGCAGACCGCCCTGCGGGTCGGCAAGCGGGCCCGCAACGAGACCGGCCTGAACGAGGCCGGCCGCTCGCTCGCCACCGCGGGACTCGGCTTCTTCGAACGCGAAGTCGGCTCCCTGCACGGCAAGACCGCCCTCGTCATCGGCGCGGGAGCCTTCGCCGGGGTCGTCGTCGCCGCGCTGCGCCGCTCAGGACTCGACCGGGTGCACGTCGCCAACCGCACCCCGGAGAAGGCGCAGCGGCTCGCCGAGACCACCGGGGGAGTCGGGTACGACCTGACGGACCTGCCCACGCTGCTCACCGAGGTGGACGTGGTCGTCGGCGCCACCGCCGCCACCGGCCACCTCGTCTCCGCCCGGGACGTCGAGGAGGCGCTCACCGCCCGGGACGGCCGCGAGCTGTTCCTGCTCGACCTGTCCCTGCCGCACAACATCGCCCCCGGCGCGGCCGAACTGCCCGGCGTCACCTTCGTCGACCTCCGCCGGATCGCGGAGGAGGGCCAGGAGGACGAGATCTCGGCGGCCAGCGTCCAGGCCGCGCACGAGCTGATCGACGCGGAGGTCGAGCAGTTCCGCACCGGACTGCGGCTCGCCGGCGCCAAGCCGGTCCTCACCGCGCTGCGGACCGCCGCCACCGAGGCCGCCGAGGCCGAACTCGACCGGCTCGCACGCCGGTTGGACGGCATCGACGGCATCGACGGAACCGTGCGGCGGGAGATCGACCGCAGCGTACGGCGCATCGTCGACAAGGCCCTGCACCAGCCCACCGTCCTGGTGCGGGAACTGGCGGCCGACCCGGACGGCGCCCGGCACATCGCCGCCTTCACCCGCCTCTTCGCGGCGGCCGACGCCGAGAGCGCCGCCGCGGGCAGCACCCCGAACGACCCCGGCGCACAGAACCGCCCGAACGCGCAGAACGACCCGAACGCACAGAACGAGACGAAGATCGAGGCCATCGCATGAGTGACATCTCGGCTCTCTGGGAAGCCGAATCCATCGCCGTCATCGGCGCCAGCGAGCGCCCCGGCGCCCTGGGCCGCAAGCCGCTCGACTACCTCCTCCGGTACGGCTACAAGGGCCGCATCCTGCCGGTCAACCCGCGCTCACCGGAGATCCTCGGCGTCCCCGCGTACCCCAGCGTGAAGGATGCCCCGGGCCCCGTCGACCTGGCACTGATCATGGTCTCCGCCGAACGGGTCCCCGGCGCCGTCGACGACTGCGTGGCCGCCGGCGTCAAGCTCGCCGTCATCGCCTCCTCCGGCTTCGCCGAGACCGGCGAGGAGGGCGCCCGCCTCCAGGAGGAGATCGTCGCCAAGGCCCGCGCCGGCGGCCTGCGGATCATCGGTCCGAACTGCATCGGCGCCGTCGGGTACGAGAACCGCGTCCTCGCCACCTTCAGCCCCCTCTTCGGCGCCGAGTCCGTGCCCTTCGAGCCCGGCACCCTCGCCTTCGTCAGCCAGAGCGGCGCCCTCGGCTTCGGGGCCGCCAGCCTCGCCCTGGAGCGGGGCCTGCGCCCCGGCTGGGTCGTCAGCACCGGCAACGACGCCGACGTCACCGCCCTCGAAGTCCTGCGCGAGCTCGCCACCGTCCCCGAAGTCACCGGCCTGCTCGGCTACCTGGAGGACACCCCGGACATCGGGACCCTCCGTGAACTGGCCGGCTCCGGCAAGCCCGTGGCCCTCCTCAAGTCGGGCCGCACCGAGGCCGGCGGCCGGGCCGCCGCCTCGCACACCGGCGCCCTCGCCACCGACGACCGCGTCCTGGACGCGGCCCTGCGCGGCCTCGGCATCGTCCGTGTCGACGACATCGACGAACTCCTCGACGTGGCACGGGTCTTCGAGTCCGAGCGGCGCCCCACCGGGAACCGCGTCGCCGTGGTCACCACCTCCGGCGGCTCCGGCATCCTCGCCGCCGACGCCGTCGAGGCCCACGGCCTGGAGCTCAGCAGCCTGGAGCCGCGCAGCAAGGAGGCGCTCGCCGAGATCGTCCCCGCCTTCGGGGCCATCGACAACCCCGTCGACATCACGGCCACGGTCCTCAGCGACCCCTCGCTCTTCGACCGCTCCCTCGACGTCCTGATCGCCGACGACACCGTCGACATCATCGTCGCCGCCTTCTGCGTGATGGCCGGACCCGATGTCGAGAAGGCCGTCAACGCCCTCTCCCGGGCGGCCGAGAAGGGCGGCAAGCCCATCCTCGTCGCCCGCACCGGAGCGGACTTCCTCGCCCCCGACGCCCCGCGCGACCTGCGCGAGGCCGGACTCCCCGAGTACCCGACGCCGGCCCGCGCCCTGCGCGCCGCCGCCGCCCTCTGGGAGGTCAGCCGCCCCCGGACCCTGCCGGACGCCCCGCGCCCCGGAACCGTGCCCGGCCCCGGCGCCGAGGCCACCGAGCCCGAGCTGAAGCGGCTCCTCGCCGAGGCCGGGATCGCGGTGCCGAAGGGCCGGATCGCCGAGAGCGCCGAGGACGCGGTGCGCGCCGTGACCGAGGTCGGCGGTACGGCGGTGCTCAAGGCCGTCGTCCCGGGCCTGCTCCACAAGACCGAGGCGGGGGGAGTGGAGATCGGCGTCACCGCCGACACCGCGCCCGAGGTCCACGCCCGGCTCGCCGCACTCGGCGGCCAGGTCCTCGTCGAGGAGCTGATCGACGGGAAGGGCGAGGGTGTCGAGCTGATCGTCGGCGTCCACACCACCGACCTGGGCCCGGTGCTCACCGCCGGTCTCGGGGGGATCTTCACCGAGGTCCTGGACGACGTCGGCCACCGGCTCCTGCCGCTCGCCCCCGGCGAGGGGGCCGCCCTCCTCGGCGGGCTGCGCGGCGCGAGGATACTCGGCGGTGCGCGGGGGCGGGCCGCGGTGGACATCGAGGCCGCCGCCGAACTCCTCCACAAGGTAGGCGAGTTGGTGCAGGACTGGCCCGCCGGCTTCGCCCTGGATCTCAACCCGGTCCGCGTCCTCCCGACGGGCGCCGTCGTCCTCGACGCGGCCCTCGGCTTCGAAGCTCTCCAGGAGGCCGGGCGATGAGCGGCGCAGGGACGGCGAGCAGAGCGCTCTTCGAGCGGGCCCGCCGGGTCACCCCCGGCGGCGTCAACTCCCCGGTGCGCGCCTTCGGGGCCGTCGGCGGCACCCCGCCCTTCATGGCCTCGGCCCAGGGCCCGTACCTCACCGACGCCGACGGCAACGAGTACGTCGACCTGATCTGCTCCTGGGGCCCGATGATCCTGGGCCACCGGCACCCGGCCGTCGTCGAGGCGGTCACCGGTGCCCTGGCACGCGGCACCTCCTTCGGCGCGCCGTCCACCGGGGAGGTCGAGCTCGCCGAGGAGATCGTCGATCGGGTCGCCCCGGTCGAGCAGGTCCGCCTCGTCAGCTCCGGCACCGAGGCGACGATGTCGGCGATCCGACTCGCCCGCGGCTTCACCGGACGCGGCAAGATCGTGAAGTTCGTCGGCTGCTACCACGGTCACGTGGACGCGCTCCTCGCCTCGGCCGGCTCCGGTCTCGCCACCTTCGCCCTCCCCGACACCCCGGGCGTCACCGGAGCCCAGGCGAGCGACACGATCGTCCTGCCGTACAACGACCTGGCCTCCGTCGAGAAGGTCTTCGCCGAGATCGGCGACGAGATCGCCGCCGTGATCACGGAGGCCGCCCCCGGCAACATGGGCGCCGTGCCGCCGCTGCCCGGCTTCAACGCGGGCCTGAAGGAGATCACTTCACGGCACGGGGCGCTCTTCGTCTCCGACGAGGTGATGACCGGCTTCCGGGCCAGCCGCTCCGGCTGGTACGGCCGGGACGGCGTCGCCCCCGACCTGCTGACCTTCGGCAAGGTCATGGGCGGCGGCTTCCCCGCGGCGGCCTTCGGCGGGCGTGCCGACGTGATGGCCCACCTGGCCCCGGCCGGGCCCGTCTACCAGGCGGGCACGCTCTCGGGGAACCCGGTCGCCACCGCCGCCGGCCTCGCCACCCTCCGGCACAGCACCTCCGAGGTGTACGAGCGGCTCGACGAGGTCTCGGCGACGCTCGGCCGCGAGGTCTCGGCGGCTCTGACCAAGGAGGGCGTGGCGCACCGGGTCCAGTACTCGGGCACGATGTTCTCGGTCTTCTTCACCGAGGACGAGGTCGTCGACTTCGACGGGGTCCGCGCCACGGAGTCGTACCGCTACACGCCCTTCTTCCACGAGCTCCTGCGTCGTGGTGTCTATCTGCCGCCCTCGCCCTTCGAGGCCTGGTTCATCTCGGCCTCGCACGACGACCGGGCGGTGAGCCGGGTGGTCGAGGCACTGCCGGCGGCGGCCGCGGCGGCCGCCGCGGCGACGCCCTGACGTCAGGGCCGTGGGCGAGAGATCGGAAAGCCCCCGTGGCAGGGACCACGGGGGCTTTCCCCTTCGCATCGGGACGGATCCACGTCGGCAGGGATCCGCTTCGGTGGAGATCCACTGCGGTGGAGATCCGCTTCTTGACGGGCTACGAGGCGAGGTTCACCCGCACCTCGACATTCCCCCGGATCGCCTTCGAGTAGGGGCAGCGCCCGTGCGCCGCGTCGGCCAGGCGACGGGCCTCTTCGGCGTCGAATCCGGGGAGTTCGACGGTGAGGACGACCGACAGATGGAATCCGCTCTCCTCCTTGTGGAGCGCCACCTCGGCGAGGACCGTGTCGCCCGTCAGCGCGAGCCTGGACTCGCGTGCGGAGACCCGGAGCGCGCTGTGGAAGCAGGCGGCGTAGCCGGCGGCGAAGAGCTGCTCGGGGTTGGTCGCGGTGCCGGACCCTCCCACGGCCTTGGGACTCGACAGCGGAAGGTCGAGCAGCCCGTCGGAGGAACGCACGGCGCCGTTGCGCCCGTCTCCGGTGGAGGTGACCTCGGCGGTGTAGACGACGGCCATTTCGTCATGCCTTTCGACATCGGGAAAGGGGGAATTCCCTCAGTCTCGGGTGCCGTCGAATTCCGGACGCTACGGATGTCCGCAGTTCCTTCCGGCGCCCTCCGGAATAGCGTGGAAAGCATCACAGACCGTTGGACACGAGGGAGTTGGCCATGGCGGGACCGCTGACCGGAGTGCGCGTACTGGAATTCGCGGGCTCGGCTCCGACGGCGTTCGTCGGAACCGTTCTCTCGGGGCTCGGTGCCGATGTCGTACGGGTCGACCGGGCGCCCGGAGAGGCCGCCGGCCCCGACGCGCCGCGCCCCGCGGAGAACCCGCTCTCCCGCGGCCGCCGTTCGGTCGCCGTGGACCTCAAGAGCCCCGAGGGCGTCGAGCAGGCCCTGTCGCTCGTCGAGCACGCGGACATCCTGGTCGAGGGCTTCCGCCCCGGCGTCGCCGACCGGCTCGGCATCGGGCCGGAGGCGGCCCACGCGCGCAACCCGCGCCTCGTGTACGGGCGGGTCAGCGGCTGGGGCCAGCAGGGCGAGTGGGCGGGGCGCGCCGCCCACGACCTGGCCGTCCTGGCCCTGACCGGGGCGCTGGACGTCGACCCGGCCACCGGGGACCCGGTGCTCCCGCCGACCGCGTACCTCTCCAGCTTCGCCGGCGGCGCCAACGCCCATGTGCAGGGGCTGCTCGCCGCGCTCCACGAGCGGGAGCGCTCGGGCCGGGGCCAGGTCGTCGACACCGCGCTCGCGGACGGCGCCGCCCTGATCTCCACGCTGATCCACCAGTGGCGCGAGGTCCCCGGCAACCACACCGTCACCGACGCCCCGCACTACTCGCTCTACCGGGCCGCCGACGGCCGCCACCTCGCGGTCGCCGCCATCGAGCCCCGGCTCTACCGGAACCTCCTGGAGCAGTTGGGCCTCACGGACGCCGGGGCCCTCGCCGAGGACGGCGGCCTCCCGGACCGCTCCGACCCGGCGGCCTGGCCCGCGCTGCGCGAACTGATCGCGGCCCGTTTCGCGACCCGGGACCGTGAGCACTGGGTGAAGGTCTTCGACGCCGTGGACGCGGGGGTGACCCCGGTCCTCACGGCCGCGGAGGCCGCCGCACACCACCAACTCGCGGCCCGCGGGGCCTTCGTGGGGGTCGGCGACAGCGCCACCCTCCAGCCCGCCCCGCCCTCCCGCTTCGACCGCACCCCCGCCGAGGCCCCGGGCCGCGCGCCCCTCCCCGGCGAACACACGGAGGAGGTCCTCGCCGAGTGGCGGGGGTGAACCCGGCCGAGTGGGGCGGGTGACCGCCTCGCTCGCCGGCATCCCGGAGCGGGCTCCGCCCACCGTCGGCGCCGCCTACCGCCGCTGTTCCCCCACCGGTACCGCCACCGGCGGGCCCGGCTGCCGGACCTCGTCCGAGCCGGCCGCGTGCCGGCCGCGCGTCCCCGGGCCGAGGCCGCCCGGCCACCAGTTCCACCGGCCGAGTGCCGTCATCAGGGCCGGCAGCACGTAGATCCGGATCACCACCGCGTCGAGCAGGATCGCCGCCGCCAGGCCGACGCCCAGCTGCTTGAACTCCACCATGCTGAGCGTGCCGAACACGGCGAACACGGCCACCATGACGATCGCCGCGCCGGTGACGACACCGGCGGAGCGGGTGATGCCGTCGCGGACGGCGTCGCGGACGCCGGCGCCGTCGAGGGCGGCCTCGCGGATCCGGCTCACGACGAACACGTGGTAGTCCATCGAGAGTCCGAAGAGGACCACGAAGAGGAACAGCGGGAGCCAGGAGACGACCGCCCCCGAGCTGTGGAAGTCGAGCACGCCCTCGGCCCAGGTGTGCTGGAAGACCGCGACGAGGACGCCGAAGGAGGCGGCCGCCGACAGCAGGTTCAGGAGGATCGCGGAGAGCGCCACGGCCAGGGAGCGGAAGATGACGGCCATGGTGACGAAGGTCAGCAGCAGGACGAAGCCGACCACCCACGGCATCCGGTCCTTCAGGTGGCCGGTGAAGTCGACCCCCTGGGCGACCTTGCCGCCGACCGCGCCCTCGGCACCCCGGACGGGGGCGATCGCCTCGGGCACCCAGGCCCGCAGCAGTTCGAGGGACTCGCGTGCCCCGTCGCTCCTCGGCGAGTGAGGCGTGCCGACGGCGACGGTGTGCACGCGCTTGTCGGCCGACGCGCGGATCGAGGGCGTGCGGTCGTGGGCGAACAGATCCCGTCCCTCGGTGCGGCTCAGCAGGGCCCTGAGCGCATCCTCGACCTCGCCGGCCCGCCCGGCGGGGGCCCGCACGGCCACCTGGTGCACGGTGCCCTTGCCGGGGAAGGCGGCGGTCAGCCGGTCCATGGCCCGGACGACCGGGATGTCGCGCGACAGATCGTCGGAGCCGGGCTGCTTCAGCCGCATGTCGAGCGCCGGCAGGGCGAGGGCGAGCAGGGCGCCGACGGAGACCACGAGCGTGAGCGCGGGCCGTACGAGCGCGGGGCGCAGAAGCACGGGCCAGAGCCGGGATCCGGTGGAGCGCATGGTGAGCCGCCACAGGAGCGGCACCCTGGGACGGTCGACCCAGCGGCCGAGCTTGGCGAGGAGCGCGGGCAGCACGGTCAGCGAGGCCAGGACGGCGACGGCCACGACGATGATCGACCCGGTGGCCAGGGAGGCGAACGTGGCCTCCTGGGCGAGGTAGAGGCCGGCCATCGAGACCATGACGGTGATGCCGGAGACGACGACCGTGTGCCCCGAGGTCTCGGCGGCGATCTCGATGGCGTCGAGGTGCGAGGCGCCCTTCCGGCGTTCCTCACGCTCCCGCTTCAGATGGAAGAGCGAGTAGTCGACGCCGACGGCCATGCCCAGGAGCAGGATGACGTTGCTGACGGCGCTGGTCTCGGGCAGTACGTGCGAGGCGAGGGCCGACAGGCCGATCGCGGCGCCGACGCTGGACAGGGCGAGCAGGACCGGCACACCGGCGGCGATGATCGCGCCGAAGACGACGAGCAGGATCAGCAGGGTCAGCGGCAGGCTGATCAGCTCGGCCTTCCTGAAGTCCTCGCCGAGGGTCTCGCCGAGCCCCTTGGCGGTGGAGCCGGTGCCGATCTGTTCGATCCTGATGCCCTCGTGGGCCTTCTCGGTGGCCGCGCTCGCGTCGAGCAGCGGCTGGACCCGGGTGTCGGCGTTCTCCGTGTCGCCCTTCATGGTCACCGGGAGCAGCAGCGCCTTGCCGTCGGGGGAGGGGACGGCGGCGCCGACGCTCTCCACCTCGGTGAGGGCCTTCATCCTCCCGGCGAGCTCCGCGGCGGCCTTCCGTGCGGTGGCGAGGTCGAGCGTTCCGTCGCTCGTGGCGGTGATGAGGACGTTCTCCTCGGGCTTCTCGGTGAAATGCCCCGAGGCCGTGATCCGGCCCGCTCGGCCGGACTCGCCGACCCCCGACTCCTCGTCGCTGATCTTCTGTGCTCCGGCGGTTCCGCCGAGGACCAGGCAGAGCGTGACGAAGACCACCCACAGCCCGATGGCGGACCACGGATGCGTGGCACTCCATCGAGCGATCCGTACCGTCGCCGGTTTCCTTCGCATGTGCGGTTCCCTCCCGTTGGCTTCGCGTCTGCGCGACGGGAGAAACGCTATGCACGGCGGAATGACGGGAGTACGAGGTAAACCGGTGCGGTTTCCCGTAACGGCTGGACGGGAATTCCCGGCGCTACGACTCCAGGTAGCGGAGCACCGCGAGGATCCGCCGGCTGTAGCCGGTGGTGTGAGTCAGCTCCAGTTTGTCGAAGACGGTGTTGAGGTTCTTCTCCACCGAACTCAGCGAGATGTGCAGCTTCTGCGCGATGGCCGCGTTCGTGTGCCCCTCCGCGAGCGCCTCCAGGACCGTCCGCTCCCGGGGCGTCAGCGGCGCGAGCGGATCCCCGTGGGTGGTCCGGATGACCAACTGCCGTACGACCTCCGGGTCGATGGCGGCCCCGCCGGCATGGATCCGCTCCAGCGCGTCGAGGAACTCCTCGACCTGCGCCACCCGGTCCTTGAGGAGATAGCCGACCCGCTCGGCGTTGGACGCGAGGAGCTGGGCGGCGTAATGGCGCTCGATGTGCTGCGAGAGCACGAGCACGCTCACCTCCGGCCAGCGCTCACGGATCTCGACGGCCGCCCGCAGCCCCTCGTCCGTATGGGTCGGGGGCATCCGGATGTCGACGACGACGACGTCCGGCCGTCGCTCCTCGACCTCCTTGAGCAGTGTCACCGCGTCCCCGAGCGCCGCCAGGACCTCGTGGCCCTCCTCGGCGAGCAGCCTGACCAGGCCCTCACGCAGCAGGGTCGAGTCTTCGGCAAGGATTACGCGCACGGCAGCTCCGCGGTGATGGTGGTCGGTCCCCCGAGGGGGCTGTGGATGTGCAGCACGCCGTCGAGCGCGGCCACCCGGCTGCGCAACCCGGTCAGGCCGCTGCCGGTCTCGCTCGCGCCGCCCGTGCCGTCGTCCTCGACCCGTACGGTGAGCCGCGCCCCGTCGAGGGCCACGGTCACCGAGATCGCCGAGGCGGAGGAGTGCTTGGCCGCGTTCGTCACGGACTCCGACACCACGAAGTAGGCGGCGGTCTCGACCGGCCGGGGCAGCGGCGCGGCCACCTCGAAACGGGTCCGCAGCGGGATGCCGCTCCGCTCCGCGACGCCGCCGATCGCCTCTTCGAGCCCGAGGCTGTCGAGCGCCGACGGGTACACCCGCCAGGCCACCTCGCGCAGTTCGGTCAGCACGCCCTGGGACTCCTCGTGCGCCTGGAGCAGCAGGGCGTCGGCCTGCTCGGGACGGCGGCCGCGGCGGGCCCGCCCGATCAGCATGGCCAGCGCCACCAGGCGCTGCTGGACCCCGTCGTGGAGATCGCGCTCGATGCGCCGCCGTTCGGCGTCCACGGCCTCGACGACGGCGGCCCGGCTGGCGGCGAGTTCGTCGATACGGCGCTGGAGCAGCTCCCGCTCGGAGGGACCGAAGCACTCACGGGCGATACGGGCGTCGAGCGCGGCCAACGCGTACAGCCCCTGGAGGTCGAGGAAGAGGAGCACGCCGCCGAGCAGGACCTGGGTGAGCAGTTCGTCCCAGTCGAGCGTGCCCCGTCCCGCGCCGTACGCCAGGATGCCGGCCAGGACGGCGCCGAGGACGAGCAGCGCGATCACGACCGCGCAGAGCAGGCCCGCGTAACTGCGGACGGCGAGGTAGCGCAGGATCTTCCGGTCCGAGGCCTTGTAGTGCCCGGGGAAGAGATCGCCGAAGAAGGCGGAGCGGCGGGCCCGTTCGACGGTGACCAGGCGCCGGGCGCCGCCCATCAGGATCCCCAGGGCGCTGGAGCGGGTGCGCGGCCAGAGGAGGAACGGGCCCAGGGCCGTACCGACGACGAGGAAGTAGAAGGCGCCGAGCAGCGCGGTCGCGCAGCCGAGGAGGGTCCCCAGGCCGCGGCGGGGCCAGGACGGGACGGTCGTACGGGTGACGGGCCCGTCCACACCCGTGTCGTTCCCGGTAGCCCCTGCATCCCCGTGCACGGGGCCCGACACTAATGCGCCCGCACAGCCCGGGCAAGATCGCCAGGGCTGTGCGGGAAGCGGTGCCGTACCGGTGGGGCGGGAGTCGCGGGTCACGACGCGCGCCGGTGCTGGGCGGCCCGGCTCCGGCCGCGCAGCCGGACCGCCACGTAGGCCGCCAAGCCGACGACGACCATGACGAGCACCGCCTTCGACAGGACTCCCACGTACGTCTCCACGAGGTCCCAGCGGTCGCCCAGCCAGTAGCCGGCCATCACGAGGACGCTGTTCCAGACGAGGCTGCCGAGCGTGGTGAGCATGACGAAGAGCGGCATCGGCATCCGCTCGACACCGGCGGGCACCGAGATCAGGCTCCGGAAGATCGGCACCATGCGCCCGAGGAAGACGGCCTTGGTGCCGTGCTTGGAGAACCACTCCTCGGTACGGACCAGGTCCGAGGACTTCACCAGGGGCAGCCTCCGCCAGATCGCGTGCATCCGGTCCCGGCCGAAGAGCACCCCGATCCAGTAGAGGGCCACCGCGCCGACCACCGAACCGAGCGTCGTCCAGAACAGTGCGGAGGCCAGGCTCAGCACCCCCTGACCGGCGGCGAAACCGGTCAGCGGCAGGATCACCTCGCTGGGCAGCGGGGGGAAGAGGTTCTCCAGGGCGATGGCGAGCCCGGCTCCCGGGCCGCCCATCGTGTCGACGAGCCCGGCCGCCCAGCCGGCGACGCCGTCGGCGGGCTGCTGGGCGATCGCCATGGTCGTGAGGTCAGGGTTCATGACAGGACTCCAAGCCGGCCGGGAGGGTGCGGGGCGGGTGCTCCGCTCTTCTCCCTCGAACCTAGGAACCGCAGCTCAGCGCCGGTATGAGGGTTCCCGCCCACCCCGGTGCGGTTCCCCGTACGTCCGACCCTGCGGAAAACCGCGGGGTCGCGGGTGCGCGGCCGGCTCCCGGCGGGACCCGGCTCCCCGGTCCTGCTGCCCGGCCCGGCTCCGCGGCGGGACCCGGCTCTCCGGTCCGGCTCCTCGGTCCGGCTCTCCGGTCCGGCTCTCCGGCCCGGCTCTCCGGCCCGGCTCTCCGGCCCGGCTCCTCGGTCCGGCCGGAGGCCCTCCGGGGACCGCCTACCCTTGGACGCATGACGAGCAGCAGCGACCGGAGCACCGCAGTGAGCGTTGACGGCACCAAGACCTATGAGATCCGCACCTACGGGTGCCAGATGAACGTCCACGACTCCGAGCGGCTCTCCGGTCTGCTGGAAGAGGCGGGTTACGTCAAGGCCCCCAAGGGCTCCGACGGGGACGCCGACGTCGTCGTCTTCAACACCTGCGCGGTCCGCGAGAACGCCGACAACAAGCTGTACGGCAACCTCGGCCGGCTCGCCCCGATGAAGACCACGCGCCCCGGCATGCAGATCGCCGTCGGCGGCTGTCTCGCGCAGAAGGACCGCGAGACGATCGTCTCCAAGGCCCCCTGGGTCGACGTGGTCTTCGGCACGCACAACATCGGCAAGCTGCCCGTTCTCCTGGAGCGCGCCCGCGTGCAGGAGGAGGCCCAGATCGAGATCGCCGAGTCGCTGGAGGCCTTCCCCTCGACGCTGCCGACCCGCCGCGAGTCCGCGTACGCCGCCTGGGTCTCGATCTCCGTGGGCTGCAACAACACCTGCACCTTCTGCATCGTCCCCGCCCTGCGCGGCAAGGAGGAGGACCGCCGCCCCGGCGACATCCTCGCCGAGATCGAGGCGCTGGTCGCCGAGGGCGTCTCCGAGATCACCCTGCTCGGCCAGAACGTCAACGCGTACGGCTCCGACCTCGGCGACCGCGAGGCCTTCTCCAAGCTGCTGCGCGCCTGCGGACAGATCGAGGGCCTGGAGCGGGTCCGCTTCACCTCCCCGCACCCCCGCGACTTCACCGACGACGTGATCGCGGCGATGGCCGAGACGCCGAACGTCATGCCGCAGCTCCACATGCCGATGCAGTCGGGCTCGGACACGATCCTCCGGGCGATGCGCCGCTCCTACCGGCAGGAGCGTTTCCTCGGGATCATCGAGAAGGTCCGCGCGGCCATCCCGCACGCCGCCATCTCCACCGACATCATCGTGGGCTTCCCCGGCGAGACCGAGGAGGACTTCGAGCAGACCATGCACGCCGTCCGCGAGGCCCGCTTCGCGAACGCCTTCACCTTCCAGTACTCCAAGCGCCCCGGGACCCCGGCGGCCGACATGGACGGCCAGATCCCCAAGGAGGTCGTGCAGGAGCGCTACATGCGGCTCGTCGCCCTCCAGGAGGAGATCTCCTGGGCGGAGAACAAGAAGCAGGTCGGCCGCACCCTGGAGGTCATGGTCGCCGAGGGCGAGGGCCGCAAGGACGGTGCCACGGACCGCCTCTCGGGCCGCGCCCCCGACAACCGGCTCGTCCACTTCACCAAGCCGGAGGAGGACGTCCGCCCCGGCGACGTCGTGACCGTCGAGATCACGTACGCCGCCCCGCACCACCTGCTCGCCGAGGGCCCCGTCACGTCGGTGCGCCGCACCCGCGCCGGCGACGCCTGGGAGAAGCGCACCACCGCGGCCGCCGCCAAGCCGGCGGGCGTGCTGCTCGGGCTGCCGAAGATCGGGGTCCCGGAGCCGCTCCCGGCGGCCGAGGTCCCGGCCTGCGGCAGCCACTGAAACCGTTCGCCCCCGGGGGGACCGCATGGAGAAGTGGATCGTCTACGCGCAGTACGGGTCGGGTGACTCCTACTTCACCGAGACGGTCTCCCGGGTGACCGGCACCCGGGAGGACGCCCGGGAGGCGCTGCTCGCCGCCACCAGGACATACCGCGAGCCCATGCGGGAGAAGTGGCGCGAGGTGTACCGCATGCCGGGCGGCGACAGCTACCTGGTGATCGTCAAGGGCGCGGTGACGCTGTCCGAGATCACGATGGGCATCGCCGAGCTGGTCCACGACTCGAAGGCCGGGGCTTCCGAGTAGCCGCGCGCCGGGGCGGACGGCGTGTCAGGGCAGGCGGAGAACCCGGTTCCGCGGGCGGAGGCGGACGGCATGTCAGGCACGTGGGAAGCCGGCTCCGCGCGCCGGGGCGGACGGCGTGTCACGGCAGGCGGAGAACCCGGTTCCGCGGGCGGGGCGCAGTAGGCTGCCGATCATGCTTGTCGCCGCCGCCGTCTGCCCCTGCCCGCCGCTCCTCGTGCCCGAGGTCGCGACCGGCGCCGCCCCCGAGCTGGACGCCGCGCGGGCGGCCTGTACGGATGCCGTCGGGCTGCTCGCCGCGGCGCGCCCCGACCGGCTGTACGTCGTCGGGCCGGCCGACGAGGGCGCCCACGGCGTCTTCCCCGCGGGTTCGACCGGCTCCTTCGCGGGCTTCGGCGTCGATCTCTCCGTACGGCTCGGCGACTCCGTACCCCCGGGCGGGGGAGCCGCCGCCGACGGCGCGGGCCGGCCTGCCGCCGACCGCCCCCTGCCCGCCTCCCTCGCCGTCGGCGCCTGGCTGCTGGGCAGGGCAGCGTGGGCCGACGCGCCCATCGAGGGCCTGGGCGTCGAGCCGATGGCGACTCCGGACGTCTGCGCCGGGATCGGCCGCGGCCTCGCCGACTCGGCCGAGCGGGTCGCCCTCCTGGTGATGGGCGACGGCAGTGCCTGCCGGACCGTGAAGGCCCCGGGCTACCTCGACGAACGGGCCGCCGGCTTCGACGCGGAGGCCGCCCGCGCCCTCGGCACGGCCGACGCGGCCGCGCTGCTCGCCCTGGAGCCGGAGCTCGCGTACGAGCTGAAGGCGGCCGGCCGCGCCTCCTGGCAGGTCCTCGCGGGCGCCGCCGAGGACGCGGACCTCGACGGACGGCTGCTCCTCGAGGACGCCCCGTACGGCGTCGGGTACTTCGTGGCCGCCTGGTCCTGAGGCCTCGGCACGGACCCGCGGAAACGGCGGACGGCCGCGGAGCGAGGTGCTCCGCGGCCGTCCGCCGTGCGGAGGGACTGTCGGGTGACGCCGGACGTCAGGCGCTCGGCGGCGGTGTCGTGCCGCCACTGCCGGGCGGGGGGCCTGCGGTCCCGGGGAAGGGGCCGTCGCCGTGCGTGGGGCCTGCGGTCCCGGGGAAGGGGCCGTCGCCGTGCGTGGGGCCTGCGGTCCCGGGGAAGGGGCCGTCGCCGGGCGTGGGGCCTGTCCCGGGGGCGCCCCCGCTCCCCGGCGTGCCGTCGTCCTTGTGACCGATCCGGTCCAGCGCGTCCTTGGCCTTGTCCGTACCGGAATGGATCTTGTCGCTGTACTTGCCCTTGGTCTTCTCGTCGACCAGCTTCGCGGCCTTCTCGATGCCGTGATCGATCTTGCCGCCGTGCTGCTGCGCGAGGTCGGCGACCTTGTCCTTGGCCGGGGCGAGCTTTGCCTTCAGCGAATCCAGGAGACCCATGGGGCACCTTCCCTCCGAGGACCCCCGAGGAGTCCGTCTTCCGCGTGCTGCCTACTGACGTGCACCTTCGCCGGCCTCGTTGTCCGCGGCGGCCTCGGCGGACTGCTGCTTCGGGATCTCGACGACATCCACGACCTCCGAGGAGACCGCTCCGGTCTCCACCTCGTCCGCGTCGACGCCGTCCGCCTCCGCGGTCGCGGCGTTCGCCGTGTCGACCCCGGCTCCGGTCGCCGCCTCCGGGGCGTCCGTTCCGGTCTCCGTCTCCGTGTCGCCGTCCTCCGCCGGAGCGACGGCCCCGGTCTCCGTCTCCTCCGACGGAACCGCGGCCGCATCCTGCTTCTTACGGCGAAACATTGCAAAAACGCCCATATTCACTCCATAGCGTACTCGGATGGGAGGGATTCCGTGATGATCGACGGCCGGAACCTCGCAACAGGCAACGAAGCCGGATGAGGCCCGTCACGTAGCTCATTCGGGGACGGGTCGGGAGGTTTGCGAGACTGGTGCGGTGAGAAGCGCAGCTCCCGCCCCGCGGGTCATCGCCGTCGTCGGCCCCACGGCGGCCGGAAAGTCCGATCTGGGTGTATTCCTCGCCCGGCACCTCGGGGGCGAGGTCGTCAACGCAGACTCCATGCAGCTCTACCGGGGGATGGACATCGGGACCGCCAAACTGACACCGGAGGAACGCGGCGGCGTTCCGCACCACCTCCTCGACATCTGGGACGTGACCGAGGCCGCCAGCGTCGCCGAGTACCAGCGGCTCGCCCGCGCCGAGATCGACCGGCTGCTCGCCGCCGGCCGCACCCCCGTCCTCGTCGGCGGCTCCGGCCTGTACGTACGGGGTGCCGTCGACGCCCTCGAATTCCCCGGCACCGACCCCGCCGTCCGGGCCCGGCTCGAGGCCGAACTCGAGGAGCGCGGACCCGGCGTCCTGCACACCAGGCTCGCCGAAGCGGACCCCGAGGCGGCCCGCGCGATCCTGCCCAGCAACGGGCGCCGGATCGTCCGCGCCCTCGAAGTGATCGAGATCACCGGCAAGCCCTTCACCGCCAACCTCCCGGGTCCCGACTCCGTTTACGACACCGTGCAGATCGGTGTCGACGTGGGCCGCCCCGAGCTCGACGAGCGGATCACCACGCGCGTGGACCGGATGTGGGAGGCCGGCCTCGTCGACGAGGTGCGCACCCTGGAGGCCCAGGGCCTGCGCGAGGGGCGCACCGCGGCCCGCGCCCTCGGCTACCAGCAGGTCCTCGCGGCGCTGGCGGGAGAGTGCACCGAGGACGAGGCGCGCGCCGAGACCGTCCGCGCCACCAAGCGCTTCGCCCGCCGCCAGGACTCGTGGTTCCGCCGCGACCCGCGCGTCCACTGGCTCAGCGGAGCCGCTGAGCACCGGGGGGAACTCCCGGGGCAGGCGCTCTCGTTGGTCGAACGAGCGGTTACAGCCTGATCACGTGATGGCATCGGGACGCTCCGCCCGTCATTTCGGCGGTCGGGAGCGTGCCATCATCGAGCATCGATCGACCAAGTGGAGTCCGAGTGGGGAGGGCGCGTGGCGATGGAGGCCGGCCCTCGCGACAGAGAACAGCACGAATCGGCGCTCGGTGACCCGACGGGTGACACACCGGGTCGTCCGACCGACGACCTGTCGGTCGGTGCCCCGGGGCTGACCCCGGACGGCCCCGACGACGCGGTGGGAACCGCAATCGAGGTGGACGCCGACGAGGTCGAGGTCGAACTGCGTCCCCAGCGCCGGCTGCGGATCTGGCAGCTCGCCCCGATCGTGGGTCTGGCGGCCGTCGGCTCGCTGATGTTCGCGTTCCCGCTCGCCTTCGGTTCGGGGGACGGCGGCGCCGTCCTCGCCATGCTGGGTCTGCTGATCAGCTTCTGCGCGGCGGGCTGGGGCATGATGGCCGCCCGCAAGGTCGGTTACACCTGGCCGGGCCTCCCGCAGCGCGGCTCGGGCGAGCGCCCGAACTGGCGGTACCTCGCGCTCTACATGACAACGATCGCAGCCCTGGTCGCCCTCGCGGTCTGGCGCGTCGCCCGCCTGCGCTGACCGTACGGGCGCGGTCGCCCGGCGGGTCGCACCGACCGCCCTGTGGACGACCGGGCGGTCCACCGGGGCCACCCCGTACAGTTGATCTCGTGACCAGCGCGCAGACCTCACCGCTCCCGCCCCTCCGGTTCCTCAAGGGCCACGGCACCGAGAACGACTTCGTGATCGTCCCCGACGCGGAGAACGCCGTGGACCTGCCCCCGGCCGCCGTCGCGCGCCTCTGCGACCGACGGGCCGGCATCGGTGGCGACGGGCTGCTGCACGTCGTGCGCAGCGCCGCCCACCCCGAGGCCCGGCACATGGCCGACGAGGCCGAGTGGTTCATGGACTACCGGAACGCCGACGGCTCGGTCGCCGAGATGTGCGGGAACGGGGTCCGGGTCTTCGCCCGTTACCTGGAGCACGCCGGGCACGTCACCGCAGGCGAGGTCGCCGTCGCCACCCGCGGCGGGATCAAGCGCGTCCACCTCGACAAGGACGGCTCCGTCACCGTCGCCATGGGGCGCGCGGTCCTGCCCGAGGCCGGCGTCACGGTCACCGTCGACGGCCGCAGCTGGCCCGCGCGCAATGTGAACATGGGCAATCCGCACGCGGTCGCCTTCGTCGAGGACCTCGACCACGCGGGCAACCTGTTCACCGAGCCGCCGTACGCCCCGGCCGCGGTCTACCCGGACGGGGTGAACATCGAGTTCGTCGCCGACCGCGGCCCCCGCCACGTCGCCATGCGGGTCCACGAGCGTGGCGCCGCCGAGACCCGATCCTGCGGCACGGGCGCGTGCGCCGTCGCCGTCGCCACCGCGCGCCGGGACGGCGCCGACCCGGCCGAGAGCGGCACCCCCGTCACGTACACCGTCGACGTGCTCGGCGGGACGCTGGTCATCACCGAGCACCCCGACGGTCGGATCGACATGACGGGCCCCGCCGTGATCGTCGCCGAGGGCACCGTCGACCCCGCCTGGCTCGGCTAGGCCGAGCGCCCGCAGCGGCGCGGGAATCGAAGGAAGCGACGAAATCGAAACAGTCAACGACTGATGTGTCGCTCGAATGGGTGATCCGATTCACGCTGAGCGAGAGGGCGACTGCGCCACGTGGTGGGGTCGGTAGCATCAAGCACCGGCCCCCGGGCACGCCTGGCCCGCCCACCGCCGGTCGACGTTGCCGGAGGTGCCCCATGAGCGCAGAGGCCACCGACCCTGTGAGCGCGGCGGAAGCCGCCGTCACCGATGCGACCGCCCGCAGACGCGGACGCGCCCGAATCGACCTGCGCCGGATCGGCCGCGCCGCGCTGCTCGGCGCCACCGCCGGACCGGCCCCCCGCGACCGGCTGCCCGACGCGATCAGTCATGTCGCCGAGGCGCACCGCGCCCACCATCCCGAGGCCGACCTGTCGGTGCTGCGCCGGGCGTACGTCCTCGCCGAGTCCTCGCACCGCGGCCAGTTCCGCAAGAGCGGCGAGCCGTACATCACCCACCCGCTCGCGGTGACCCTGATCCTCGCCGAACTCGGCGCGGAGACCACCACCCTGACCGCGTCCCTCCTGCACGACACCGTCGAGGACACCGACGTGACGCTCGATCAGGTGCGCCGGGAGTTCGGCGCCGAGGTCGCGTACCTCGTCGACGGCGTCACCAAGGTGGAGAAGATCGACTACGGGGCCGCCGCCGAGCCGGAGACCTTCCGCAAGATGCTCGTCGCCACCGGCAACGACGTCCGGGTGATGTCGATCAAGCTCGCCGACCGACTCCACAACATGCGCACGCTCGGGGTGATGCGGCCCGAGAAACAGGCGAGGATCGCCAAGGTCACCCGGGACGTCCTCATCCCGCTGGCCGAACGACTCGGGGTCCAGGCACTCAAGACCGAGCTGGAGGACCTCGTCTTCGCCATCCTCCACCCCGAGGAGTACGAGACCACCCGCGCGCTCATCGCCGGGAACCCGCACGCGGGCGACGCGCTCGCCGCCGTCGCCGAAAAGGTCTCGGCGGTCCTGCGCGAGGCGGACATCGGCGCCGAAGTCCTCGTCCGCCCGCGGCACTTCGTCTCCGTCCACCGCGTCCGCCTCAAGCGCGGCGAGCTACGGGGCTGCGACTTCGGGAGGCTCCTCGTCCTGGTCTCCGAGGACGCCGACTGCTACGCGGTGCTCGGAGAGCTCCACACCTGTTTCACCCCGGTGATCTCCGAGTTCAAGGACTTCATCGCGGCCCCCAAGTTCAACCTGTACCAGTCCCTGCACACCGCCGTCGCGGCCCCCGACGGCGCCGTGGCCGAGGTCCTCATCCGTACCCACCGGATGCACACGGTCGCGGAGGCGGGTGTCGTCGCCCTCGGCAACCCGCACGTGGGGCAGGAGACGACGGCGCAGGCCGGCGGCACCCCGGACGGAGAAGCGCCGGCCGCAGCGGCCCCCTCGGCGTCGGCGAACGCCGGCCGCCAGGGAACCGCCACCCCACAGGACACCGCCGCACATTCCACGCCCGCCGCACGCGCCACGCCCGGGGACCGCGCACAGCCTGCCGCAAGCGCCACATCGGCCGCGTCCGTCCCCTCGGCCGCACCCGACGCACCTGCCGCGCCTGACGCACCCGCCACGGTCGACCCGTCGGCCGCCGACGACGGCGAACGCGTCGACCCCACCCGCCCGGGCTGGCTCTCCCGGCTCCTCGACTGGCAGCAGGCCGCCCCCGACCCGGACACCTTCTGGACCTCGCTCCGCGCCGACCTCGCCGAGGACGACGAGATCACCGTCTTCCGTGCCGACGGCAGTGCCCCCGGCACGATCAGCCTCCCCGCCGGAGCCAGCTGCGTCGACGCCGCCTACGCCCAGCACGGCGAAGCCGCCCACGCCTGTCTCGGCGCGCGCGTCAACGGGCGCCTCGCGCCCCTCAGCACCGTCCTCGGCGACGGGGACACCGTCCAGCTGCTGCTCGCCCAGGACACCGTCTCCGGTCCGTCCCCCGAGTGGCTCGACCACGCCCGTACCCCCGCGGCCCGGATCGCGATCACCGGCTGGCTCCGGGCCCACCCGGAGAGCGCCGCGCCGCCCGTCGCCACGACCGGCCCCCGGCCGCAGTCCGGCGTCACCGCCGACCACCGCTCCGGCGCGGAACTCCACGCCGACCTGGAGGGCGAGCCCCGCGCCTCCGTCCGTCCGGCCGGCTGCTGCACCCCCGTACCGCCGGACAAGATCACCGGTTTCCGGGTCCGCGGCGGATCCGTCACCGTCCACCGGAACGGCTGCGCGGCCGTCGACACCATGCGCCGGCTCGGCCGCGAACCCGTCGCCGTCCGCTGGGGCGACACCACCCAGGGCCGGGTCACCCTCGTCGCCGAGTCCTTCGGACGGCCCGGCCTCCTCGCCGACCTCACCGAGGCCATCGCCGTCGCCGGGGCCGCCGTCGTCTCCGCGACCGTCGAGCCGCCCAGCGAGCAGCGGGTCCGCCACACGTACACACTCCACCTGCCCGACGTGGCCCGGCTCGCCGCCCTCATGCGGGCCATGCGGGACGTGCCCGGGGTGTACGACGTGAGCCGCGCCCGGCCCCGCTCCCCGGAGCCCCGCCGGGCCTGACCCGCCGGGGAGCGGGGCACGCCCTGCCTCGCTCCCCGGAGCCCCGCCGGGCCCGGCCCGCCGGGACCGGCGGTGCCGCGAGGCGTCGGCCCGGCGCGGCGTGGGACCCGGCCGTGTCCCCCTTCGAGTGGCGGGCGAGCGCGCCGCCCGGGGGAGCGGGCGCGGTCCTGGTAGCCGTAGGGCCAGTCCTCCGGAAAGGCCTGGCCCATGCCGCTCGTCCGAACGCCCCTGCCCCGTGCGCGGTGGCTCCGCTCCGCCGTCCTGGTCGCCGCCTCGGCCGGGCTCGTCGCCGCCGCGCTGCCCGCCCCGGCGCCGCTCGGCATCGGGGACCCGCTCTTCCCCCACCTCGGCAACCCCGGTTACGACGTCCTCTCGTACGCCGTCGACCTCACCTACCCCGGGGCCAACACCGCGCCGCTGGCCGCCGTGACCCGGATCGACGCGCTCGCCACCGACGACCTGGAGCGGCTCAACCTCGACTTCACCCACGGCACCGTCTCCGCCGTCACCGTCGACGGCCTGGCCGCCACGTACACCACAAGCGGCGAGGACCTGGTCGTCACCCCCGCCGTGCCGATCGACGAGGGCGAGTCGATCGAGATCACCGTCACCCACACCAGCGACCCGAGCGGTCCCGCCGACACCGGTGGCTGGGTCCGTACCGGCGACGGTCTCGCCATGGCCAACCAGGCCGACGCCGCCCACCGGGTCTTCCCGTCCAACGACCATCCGTCGGACAAGGCGTACTTCACCTTCCGCGTGACCGCCCCCAGCGGGCTCACCGCCGTCGCCAACGGGCTGCCCACCGGCCGGGTCACCCGGGGCGACACGACGACCTGGACGTACCGCACCAGCCACCCCATGGCCACCGAGCTCGCCCAGGTGTCCATCGGCCGCTCCACCGTCGTGCACCGCTCAGGACCCCACGGCCTGCCGGTGCGGGACGTGGTGCGCACCGCCGACCGGGAGCTGATGGAGCCCTGGCTCCGCAAGACCCCCGGCCATCTGGAGTGGATGGAGCGGAAGGTCGGCCCGTACCCCTTCGAGACGTACGGGGTGCTCGTCGCGGACGCCACCACGGGCTTCGAGCTGGAGACCCAGACCCTGTCGCTCTTCGAGCGCCGCCTCTTCACCGAGCCGGCCTACCCGGAGTGGTACGTCGACTCGGTCATGGTGCACGAGCTGGCCCACCAGTGGTTCGGCGACAGCGTCTCGCCGCGGACCTGGTCCGACCTCTGGCTCAACGAGGGGCACGCCAGCTGGTACGAGGCGCTCTACGCCGAGGAGACCGCGGGCAAGCCCCTGGAGCGGCGCATGAAGGCCGCCTACGCCGCCTCCGACGGGTGGAGGGCCGACGGCGGCCCGCCGGCCGCCCCCGAGCCGCCCTCGCCCGGCCACAAGATCAGCCTCTTCCGGCCCGTGGTCTACGACGGCAGCGCCCTCGTCCTGTACGCGCTCCGCCAGGAGATCGGCACCGAGGCCTTCGGGCACCTGGAGCGGCGCTGGGTCGCCGACCACCGGGACGGCACGGCCACCACCGCCGACTTCGTCGCCCTGGCCGGTGAGATCGCCGGACGCGACCTCACCGCCTTCTTCCGCGGTTGGCTGTACGAGGCGAAGACCCCGGCCATGCCCGGGCACCCGGACTGGCGCAGCAGCCCGGCCGAGGCCGCGCGGACCGCCCCGAAACCCGGATGACGGGCCCCGCCGGGGCGTGTCACCATCTTCAGGTCGGCGACGCGGCCGACGGACCGGGAATCTTCCCGTGCCCTCACGCGTTGTGGCGGCATAAGACTCATCGCTCCATGGCGCGCCGAAGCCGGCGCCGCTGTGGAAGCAATCGACGTAAGGATCAAATGACCTCCTCTTCTTCCCCTTCCCAGGACGAGCAGAGCTTCGCGGAGACGAGCCGTACCGAGAGCCTTCGGGCCGATGCCCTGATGGAAGAGGACGTCGCCTGGAGCCACGAGATCGACGGAGAGCGGGACGGCGACCAGCTCGACCGCTCCGAGCGCGCGGCCCTGCGCCGTGTCGTCGGCCTCTCCACCGAGCTCGAGGACGTCACCGAGGTCGAGTACCGCCAGCTGCGCCTGGAGCGCGTCGTGCTGGTCGGCGTCTGGACCTCCGGGACCGTCCAGGACGCGGAGAACTCCCTCGCGGAACTCGCGGCCCTCGCCGAGACGGCGGGCGCCCTTGTGCTCGACGGCGTGATCCAGCGCCGTGACAAGCCGGACCCGGCGACCTTCATCGGCTCCGGCAAGGCGCGCGAACTGCGCGACATCGTGGTCGAGACCGGTGCCGACACCGTCGTCTGCGACGGCGAGCTCAGCCCCGGCCAGCTCATCGCCCTCGAAGACGTCGTCAAGGTCAAGGTGGTCGACCGGACCGCCCTGATCCTCGACATCTTCGCCCAGCACGCCAAGTCCCGAGAGGGCAAGGCGCAGGTCGCGCTCGCGCAGATGCAGTACATGCTGCCGCGCCTCCGTGGCTGGGGTCAGTCGCTCTCCCGTCAGATGGGTGGCGGCGGCGGTGGCGGCATGGCCACCCGTGGTCCCGGTGAGACCAAGATCGAGACCGACCGGCGTCGTATCCGCGAGAAGATGGCGAAGATGCGCCGGGAGATCGCGGAGATGAAGACCGGCCGTGACATCAAGCGGCAGGAGCGGCGTCGTAACAAGGTGCCGTCGGTCGCCATCGCCGGATACACGAACGCCGGCAAGTCCTCCCTGCTCAACCGCCTCACCGGCGCGGGCGTGCTCGTGGAGAACGCACTGTTCGCCACGCTCGACCCGACCGTCCGCCGGGCCGAGACGCCCACCGGCCGGGTCTACACCCTGGCCGACACCGTCGGCTTCGTCCGGCACCTGCCGCACCACCTGGTCGAGGCGTTCCGCTCCACCATGGAGGAGGTCGGCGACTCCGACCTCATCCTGCACGTGGTGGACGGCTCGCACCCCGCGCCGGAGGAGCAGCTGGCCGCCGTGCGCGAGGTCTTCCGGGACGTCGGCGCGGTGAACGTGCCGGAGATCGTCGTCATCAACAAGGCGGACGCCGCGGACCCGCTGGTGATCCAGCGACTGCTGCGGATGGAGAAGCACTCCATCGTGGTCTCGGCCCGTTCGGGCCAGGGCATGCAGGAGCTGCTCGCGCTCATCGACTCCGAGCTGCCCCGCCCGCAGGTCGAGCTCGAAGCGCTCGTGCCGTACACGCAGGGCGGTCTCGTCTCGCGGGTGCACGCAGAGGGCGAGGTCGAGTCCGAGGAGCACACCCCGGAGGGCACCCTGCTCAAGGCCCGGGTGCACGAGGAACTGGCGGCGATGCTCGCGCCGTACGTTCCCGCGGCGCACTGACCCGACGTACGACGAAGGCGCCGGCCTCCTCCCGCGAGGGAGGGGACCGGCGCCTTCTGTCATGACGGTGGGCGCCGTGACGGGACGGGTCAGCGGGCGTACTTCTTGCTGACCATCTCGTGGGCCGCCTTCGCTCCCCGGCCCAACTGCGGTCCCGCGAGCCAGCCGTTGCTGCCGGCCGGGCCGATCGAGGTGTTCGACACGAGCGCCGTCTTCCCGTTCGGCAGTACGCGGAACCAGCCGCCGCCGGACGAACCCGCGGTCATCGTGCAGCCGATCCGGTACATCACCGGGGTGGCGGGCGCCGTGGTCATACGCGTCGCCCGGTCCAGGCACTTGTGCATGATCACACCGTTGTACGGCGCGGCCTGCGGGTATCCCCAGGCGCCGATCGTGCCGGACTGCGCGGGCGCGGGGGCGGAGAAGTCGACCGGCAGCGCGGCGCCGACGGTCTCCTCCAGGGACTTGCCGCCCCTCTGCGGCTGCACGTGCAGGACGGCGTAGTCGTACGGCCAGGCCTGGTTGGCGCCACCGGACTGGATCCACTCGCCCGAGGTCACGGCCCAGTCGGCCCAGTACTGGCCGTACGGGTAGATCTCGTGCGCCTGCGCGTTGTTGAGCGCGGAGGGGGACTTGCCCAGGTCGTTGAAGGCCGGGACGAAGGTGATGTTGCGGTACCAGCCGCCCTTCTTGCCCGCGTGGACACAGTGGCCGGCCGTCCAGACCAGGTTGGACTTACCGGGCCGGCGCGGGTCCTTCACGATGGTGCCGGAGCAGACCATGTGGCCCTGCGGCGAGTCGAAGAAGATCTTCCCGACCGGGGCCGCGTTGCGGTGGTACGGGGTCTTCTCGCGCTGCGCCTTGACGGGGCGGGGCGTCGGGTCGGTGCCGCCGCCTCCGGCCTGCGCGGTGATCGTGGGGTCGGGGCTCTTGGCGGACTGCATCCGCGCCGGGTCCCAGAGCCCGTCGATGACCGGGTTGACGAAGTCCTCGGCCTCACGCAGCCAGGTGTTCGTGTCCCAGTTCTTCCACTCGCCGTCCTTCCACTTGTCCAGGTCGACGCCGTGCTTCTTCAGCTTGTCGGCGAGGTCCTTGGTGAGGTCGGCGCCACCGTCCCCGGTGGCCGCGTCGCCGGTGCCCGACGCGGAACTGCTCGCTCCCGCGGCCGGCTTGTCGGCCGCCGGGGTCTCGGTGGGGCCGCAGGCCGTGGCGGTCAGCGCGAGCGCGGTGACCAGGCCGAGGGCGGCGGGTAGGAGTCGTACGGAACGCATGTGGTGAATTCCCCCTGAGATGATTCCCGCGTCCGGGGAGCGGCCTCGTTTCCGGCGCGCTCCCGCCTGGCATTGCCATGGACGCGTCACTTGCGGTGCACAGTATGCCGGTTGGACGAACAGCCGACCGAAGGCCGGTCCCGGGGGCTCTCCCTGTCCGGGGCGGCCCCTGGGGGTGGGCATGGGGGGAGGCGAGACCCCGAGGGCCCCGCCTCCCGCCCCGCGCGCCTACTGCCCGGCGTACTTCTTGCTGACCTCGTCGAACATGGCCTTGGCCTCGGGACCGAAGCGCGGACCCGCGAGCCAGCCGGCCGTCGACGGGCCGATCGAGGTGTTGGACACCAGCGCCGGCTTGCCGTCACTGCCCTGCGCGACCCAGCCGCCGCCGGACGAACCACCGGTCATCGAGCAGCCGATGCGGTACATCGTCGGCTGCTCCTTCTTGAGGGACAGCCGGCCCGGCTTGTCCTCGCACTGGAACATCCGCTGGCCGTCGAACGGTGGAGCCGCCGGGTAGCCGGTCGCCTCCATGGCCGCGATCTTCGGCACCGCGGGCGCGTTGAAGTCCACGGGAAGCGCCGAACCGACGGTCTCCTCCAGGGACTTGGTCGTGCCGCCCTTCTCCGGGGTCACCTTGATGACCGCGAAGTCGTAGGGAGCGCCCGCGCCGCCCGTCGAAGCGCCCTCGGCGATCCACTGGTCGGAGGTCTTGACCCAGTCCGCCCACCACACGCCGTACGGCGCGATCTGCTCCCGCGACGCCTTCTCGAGGTCGGCGGTCGACAGGGCGGAGTCGTTGTACGAGGGGACGAAGGCGATGTTGCGGTACCAGCCGCCCTTCTTTCCCTTGTGGACGCAGTGTCCGGCCGTCCACACCATGTTCGACTTGCCGGGGTGTGCCGGGTCCTGCACGACCGTGGCCGAGCAGACCATCGAGCCCTCGGGGCCGTCGAAGAAGACCTTCCCGGACTCCGGGGCGTTGGCGTGGTACTTCGCGTCCACGGCCCTCGCCCGCACCCGGGCCGGCGTCGGGTCCGTCACGCCCTCGTCACCCGAGATGTCCTCCTCCTCGACCGGCTTGTCGGGGCGCTCGGCATCCCGCATCCGGTCCGGGTCCCAGAGGTCCTCGATGATCGGGTTGACGAAGTCCTTGGCCTCACGCAGCCACTTGTCGCGGTCCCAGTTCTTCCACTCGCCGTTCCGCCACCTGTCGACATCGATCCCGTGCTCCTTCAGGCGCCCCTTCAGGTCCTCCGGAATCTTGATCTTGTCGGCCGGGTTCTGGGCGGTCGCGGGCGCGCTGGGCTTGTCCCCCGCGTTCTCCTCGCTCGGTCCGCAGGCCGTAACGGTGAGCGTCAGCGCCGCGACGGCGGAAGCCGCCGTCAGCAGCGGACGAATCGATCGCATCTCGTGATCCCCCTGGGACTACGTCAACTGGTGCATGGACAGCGGCCGCGCCCGTGCGGGCGGCGGCCGACGGCCCCCACTATGCCGGTGCCGGAGGGGACGGTACGCGGTCGGTCTGCGGTTCCGGCCATCGTTCCGTCGTTGCCGTGCCGTGATCCGGGACACGCCAAGTTCTTGCCTCCGGCCCGTGATCCTGGGCAGTTCGCGTCGTTGGTACGTACGGGGGACACAACGGTGGCGTTCAGGGCGGCCCTTGCGGCGGCTCCACGACGTCCCGATGTGCAACGCAACTGTTACAGCGGGAGGACACCGAGCCGTGGCCGTGACCGAATCAGCTCCGGCCGTCCCACCGGCCGCGCGGACGCAGACCCGGACGCCCGACGGGCCCGTCGCGGGACCGCCCGACGGGGCCGGCACGGGGACGCACACCCCGACGGAACGGGACCGGGACACCCCGAACCGAGGACCTTCGGACCGGGTGGCCGCGGCTCAGCGGGTTCCGCACCCAGCGGCTGCGCCCCAGAGGGTTCCGGACCGGGCGGCTGCCGCCCATGGACCCTCGGACCAGGGGGGTGGGGGCGGATACGAAGGCATCCTGCGCCGCCAGTCCCTGCGGGAGTCCGCCGCCCGCACGTACGCCCGCTCCCTGCCCATCGTCCCCGTACGCGCGCGAGGGCTGACCATCGAGGGCGCCGACGGCCGCCGCTACCTGGACTGCCTGTCGGGCGCCGGCACACTCGCCCTCGGCCACAACCACCCCGTGGTCCTGGAAGCCGTCAAGAAGGTGCTCGACTCCGGGGCCCCGCTCCATGTCCTCGACCTCGCCACCCCCGTCAAGGACGCCTTCACCTCCGAGCTGTTCGCCACCCTGCCGGGCGAACTCGCCGACAACGCCCGCATCCAGTTCTGCGGACCGGCCGGAACGGACGCCGTGGAGGCGGCCCTCAAACTGGTCCGCATCGCGACCGGCCGCAGCGGACTCCTCGCCTTCACCGGCGCCTACCACGGCATGACGTCCGGCGCCCTCGACGCCTCGGGCGGAGCGACCGACGTCCGCGTCACCCGGCTGCCGTACCCGCACTCGTACCGCTGCCCCTACGGCGTCGGCGGCGCCCGCGGCGCCCAACTCGCCGCCCGCTGGACCGAGAACCTCCTCGACGACCCCAAGAGCGGCGTCACCACCCCCGCCGGGATGATCCTCGAAGCCGTCCAGGGCGAGGGCGGGGTCATCCCCGCTCCCGACGACTGGATGCGCCGGATGCGCCGCATCACCGCGGACCGCTCCATCCCGCTCGTCGTCGACGAGGTCCAGACCGGCGTCGGCCGCACCGGCGCGTTCTGGGCCGTCGAGCACAGCGGCGTCGTGCCCGACGTGATGGTCCTCTCCAAGGCCATCGGCGGCTCCCTTCCCCTCGCCGTCATCGTCTACAAATCCGAGCTCGACGCCTGGGAACCCGGCGCCCACGCGGGCACCTTCCGCGGCAACCAGCTCGCCATGGCCGCCGGCACGGCCACCCTCGCGTACGTCCGCGAGAACAGACTCGCCGAGCGGGCCGGCATCCTCGGCGCCCGCATCCTCGGCCAACTCCGGTCCCTCGCCGCCGCCCACCCTTGCGTCGGTGACGTCCGAGGCCGGGGCCTCATGATCGGCGTCGAACTCGTCGACCCCGACGCGGCGGGACCGGACGACCCCGTACCGCCCGCCGCCCCCGCCCTGGCTCTCGCCGTCCAGCAGGAGTGCCTCGCCCGCGGACTCATCGTCGAACTCGGCGGCCGCCACTCCGCCGTCGTCCGGCTCCTGCCCCCGCTCACCCTCACCGATGAGCAGGCCACCGCCGTCCTGGACCGCTTCGCCGACGCCCTCGCCGCGGCCGAACGGGCCCACACCCCCCAGCTGCCCGCCGCCCGCAGGCCCACGGCCCCCCGGACCGCCCCCGGGCCTGTCTCTTATACACATCTCCGAGCCCACGAGACTCCTGAGCATCT
>NZ_JNZO01000043.1 GCF_000717595.1 Streptomyces flavochromogenes
GCCGAGGGGGCGGGGGAGGCGGCCGAGGGCGTCGGGGAGGGGGCTGCGACCGGGGGAACGAGCGACACGGGACCCGGCGCGCCGGTGGACGTACTGGCACCGTGATCGCCGGGGGCACCGTCAACGCCCGCGCAGCCGGCCGATGCGGTGAAACCCACGACGACGGCGGCGACCACGCCGACGAGAGCCGAGCGTGACCCTCGGCCGCGACTCCGCCTCTTTCCCGGGGACCCACCAGGTACGGCACCCATACCCCAAGAATGACCCACCTTCCCCGCCGGGGCACCCACGGCGAGACGCCCGGGCCTTCACGGGCGAGACTCCCGGGCCTTCATGGGGGAGACGCCCGGGTCCCGCGGCGAGACGCCCGGGGTACCCACCCGGCGAGGCGCCCGGGTACCCACCCGGCGAGGCGCCCGGGTACCCACGGCAGGAGCGCCCACGGGGCGGAAGGCACACGGCGCCCGGCGCCCACCCGGGCGGACGGCACACGGCGCCTGGTCCGGCTGGTCCCCGGTCACCCCGCCGCTTCCATGGCCACGGCCGGCTGCGGGCGGGTCCGGACGCCCCAGCGGGCGACCGCGGGGCCGGCCGCGCCCAGGGCCGCGAAGAACCCCGCGAGGAGCAGCCAGCCCGCCGTGCCGAGGCCGAGCACCACCGTGGTGAGGATCGCGGGGGCCAGGGCCTGCCCCGCGGTGAAGCCGAGGCCGAGGAGGCCTTGGTACTGGCCCTGGGCGTGGTCGGGCGCGAGGCCGAAGCCCAGGGCGAAGCCCGCCGAGGACTCCCAGATCTCCCCGAGGCTGTGGACGAAGATCGCCGCGACGAGCAGGCCCGCCGCCGCCCAGACCGGCGTGTACGCCGCCAGCGCCATCATCGGGCAGCTGACGAGGAAGAGCAGGCCCGCGTTGCGGAACGCCCTGCCGCCTTCCTGCGGGGTTTCGATACGGGACCCGATCCGAGTCTGGAGGAGCACGCAGAAGGCCGCGTTGACGGCGAACACCGCCGCCACCGTCCAGCGCGGTGCCTCGGTGTGCTGGGAGATCCAGATCGGCAGGAGCAGGGACACCGCCGAGTACTGCAGCCCCATGGCCCCGTACAGGGCGGTGAACGTCAGGTACGCGCCGTCCGAGAAGGCCGGCCGGCGACGCTCCCGCGGTGGTGGCGGCAGCACCGGGTAGTTCGGCAGGAGGAGGAGAAGCAGGGCGCACAGGGCGAAGCTCGCCGCGTTGCCGAGGATCAGCGCGACATAGGCGCCACGGGTGTCCGTCGCCACCGCCAGCCCGGAACCCACCGTTCCGAAGATGACGCCCAGATTGACGAAGGTGCGCAGCTTCGCCCGGAACAGCGCCGGCCGGTCGGTCCCGACCCGGGCCACCAGAGCGCCCGCGGCCGCCCCGCCGACCGCAGCGGCGATCTGGTCGACCGTCGCGAGGACCGTGAGCGCGGTCCAGCTCTCGACGAGCACGAGAGCCGACATCGACACCGCCTGGACCGCGAGGGCCAGCATCATGACCGTGCGCGCGCCGCGCCGGTCGGCGAGGTGGCCCCCGGGTATCCCTGCGAAGAGACCGACCAGTCCGGCGAGGGTGAGCGCGGACCCGACCTGCACGGCGGACAGTCCCACGATCAGGGTGAAGTAGAGCGCCGACGCCGCGTTGAACAGACCGTTCCCGACCCGGTTGACGAAACTGGCGGCGATCAGCACGCGCTCCGGCCTGTCGGCCCCTGCCACGCGGGCCAGGCGGGCTGTTCGACCGGCCGGACTGCCCTTGATCATGAGCAGCAGGCTAGCAGCGGTCCCGGACGCCGCCCAGGCCGCGCGGAGCCCCGCTGTGCGGAGTCCGTCGTCCTTGGCTCCTCGCACGAAGTCCTGCGCACGGAGCCCTCGTACGGAGTCCTACCCGGCCGATTCCCCCAGCCTCCCCACACGATCGGCCAGGTCCTCCCACGGGCGCGGAGCGACGACCGGCACGCCGGCCTCCCGTGCCCGCGCGGCGAGCCAACGGCCGTACAGCACGCTGACGCGGGCGCGATGGCGCTGCGGCCCGGCCGCCGGCTCCCGGCTCAGGTAGCCGGCCGTCACCCGCGCCTCGTCGTCCTCGTGGAGGAAGACGCCACGGACCGGCCCTCCGGGTGTCACCACTCGGGGCAGGAGGTAGTCCCCCTCCAGGATCACCGGGGTGTCGGTGTCCACATGGTTGGCCACCACCGCCTCGATCGCCGGGGCCAGCGCCTCGGCGATGGCGATCTGCCGCTCGACCACCGACTCGGGCGCCCGACGGGCCTCCTCCGGGTGGGTGCGCCAGAAGTGGACCTCCGGCAGGTGCTCGGGCCGCGTCACCGCGAGCAGCGCCTCCACGATGTCGTCGACCTCCACGACGGGGACGTCGTACCGCCGCGCCAGTGCCCGTCCGACACCGGTCTTCCCCATGCCCGACGCGCCCCCGACGACGAGAACCCGCCAGGGCGGCTCGGCCGGAGCGGCCGCCGGGCCGGGGGTCGTGAACCGCATTCCGTCCCTCCGGGAGCCACAGCACGTACGTCGACGAAGCAGAAAGCACCGGAAATGTATCAAGATCCACTAGCGGAGGCGGGCGGCTGGGCTCCGACCGGAAAATCACGGCGACCCGAACGCGAGCGATGGCACAGTCAGGGCCGGATCGTGTGAGCCGGCCCCCGGCGCACGCGCTCAAGCACCCGCGTGCACGCGCACGTACGGACATGAACGGGAGAAACAGTCATCGCCACCGATGCGTTCCACATGATCAACGTCGTCCCCCTCGCTCAGGTCTCGCCCGAGGACGCCGCCGCATGGCACGCGGTCGTGGAGGCCTCGCTCGCCGCCGATCTGCCCGAGGAGCAGGGGCCCACGTTCGAGCAGATCCACGCCCAACTCTCCGTCACCGGGCGGGACAACCGCCGACTGCTGTGGCTGGCCGCCGACGCCGGCGGCGCGGTGGTCGGTGTGGCCGGACTGCGGCTGTTCACCTCGCCCGGTCAGCAGCACCTGGCAGAGATGGAGTTGCACGTCACCCCGGACCGGCGGCGCTCGGGAGTGGGCTCGCACCTGCTGGCCACGGTCGTACGAGCGGCACGGGACGAGGAGCGCCGCAGCCTGGTGGCCGCCGCCCCCGGCGAGGGACCGGCCGGCGCGTTCGGCGCGGCCCGCGGCTTCCGGCGCGTCCTGGCGTTCGACCACCTGCTGCTCGACGTCGCGGACGCCGACATCGCCGACGCCGAGGCCGAGGCCGAACACCCCGGCTACGAACTGGTCAGCTGGACCGGCACGGTTCCCGACGAGCTCGCGGAGGCGTTCGCCTCGGTCAAGAACGCGATGAACGACATGCCCATGGGGGACATGGACTACGGCAGCCAGACCTGGACCGTCGACCGGGTCCGTGCGATGGCCGAAGTACTGGCCGACCGCGGTGACCTGCTGCTGACGACCGCCGCGCTCGGCAAGGGCGAGATGGCCGGATACACCGAGATCGTCATCCGCTCCGGGGAGACCCACCGGGCCCTGCAGTACGACACCGTCGTGGCGCCCGCCCACCGCGGCCACGGGCTCGGGCTGTGGGTCAAGGCGGAGATGGTGCGCCGGCTCCGTGCCGAGCACCCCGGAATCGAGGAGATCGAGACGGACAACGCACAGGACAACACCCACATGATCGCGGTGAACCGCCGACTGGGCTTCCGCTTCCACCGCAGCACGCACGAATACCAGTTGGACCTGCTCGCCGACTGACCCCTGCGCGCCGGGTGTGGCCGGCAGGGCCGCAGGTGGAACCGCATACGGGTCCGAGACCGATAGTCTGCAACAAAACTATCTGCTACGGTTCCTCGTGTGCGCCAACGGCCGGGAGGGGGCGCATGTTTGCCGCCGCACCCACCCCGATCACCGAAATGGGCCGTCCATGAGCGAGCACGCCGCCACCGAATCCGACACCGCCGGCACCACCCGGAACGACGGCCCGGCCCCTCGCGCGCTCACGGACGGGGAGCTCTCCCGGCTGCTGAGCGGGCAGCGGTTCGGCGTCCTCGCGAGCGTCAGGAGCACCGGTCACCCGCACCTGTCGACCGTCCTCTACGACTGGAACGCCGAGGAGCGCGTCCTGCGGGTCTCCTCGACGGCAGATCGCCTCAAGGTCCGCCAGCTGCGGCGCGACCCGCGCGCCTCGCTGCACGTCGGCGGTCCGGACGTCTGGTCGTTCGCCGTGGCGGAGGGTGAGGCGGAGATCGTGGACCCGGCGGCCGGGGCGGGCCCCGGCGAGCAGCCGCTGCCGGACCGGCGCGTGGTGATCCTGATCAAGGTCTCCCGCCTGTACGGAACCGCCCTGGACGTCCCCGCACAGGACTGAGGAGCCCGGCGCGCACGCCGACTCGCGGAAGGCGCGCCCGCCGGTATCGCCCGCTCGCCGGCGAAGGGAGGTGGTGCGGGCGAGGGGGGAGTACGTCCCGGAGGGTCACCTCGCGGGTACGCCGGCGTCCTCGTCCAGATGGTCCGGCAGGCCGAAGAGCGGAAAGAGCCGCTCGGTGTCGCGGAAGGCCGTGATGCCGGTGATCCGGTCACCGGAGAAGTCGATCACCTGCAGCGCCCAGGGCGTGTAGCCGACTCCGTCCGTGCGGGGCCGGTACTGGCCGAAGGCGGGGGCGCCGTTCGCCATGACCGGGATCAGGCGGGAGCCGCGGCAGCCGACAGCCGGGCCGGTCAGCCACACCTGGATGTCGGGGACCCCGCGCATCCACTTCACGTACGGGGGCAGGCACAGGGTGGCGTCGACGTGGAGCAGCATGTTCAGCTCCTCCATGTCGTAACGGGAGAACGCCGTGGCGTACCGCTCGGCCAGTACGCGCAGGATGCTGTCGGACGGCTGCGGGCGCTCCCCGTCCGTCCCTCCGCGGCGACCCGCCAGCGTGGTGCGGGCGCGCTGCAGGGCGCTGTTGGCCGCGGCGACCGAGGAACCGTGCAGATCGGCCACCTCGCGGGCGGAGAACCCCAGGACGTCCCGCAGGACCAGCGTGGCACGTTGCTTCGGCGGCAGGTGCTGAAGCGCGGCGACGAACGCCAGCCGGATCGACTCGCTCGTCGTCGCGGACGACTCCGGATCCCCGCTCGGGCAGGGTTCCACCCAGAGTGCGGCGTCCTCCGGGGACGCCGGCGGGGTGCCGCCGTCGCTGGGTCCGGTCAGGTCCATGGGCAACGCTCGGCGCCGGCCGGACGCGAGGGCGTCCAGGCAGACGTTGGTGGCGATGCGGTACACCCACGAGCGCAGCGACGAGCGGCCTTCGAACCGGTCGATGTTCCGCCAGGCCCGGACCAGCGTCTCCTGCACGGCGTCCTCGGCCTCGGTGTACGACCCCAGCATCCGGTAGCAGTACCCGGTCAGCTCTCGCCGGTACCCCTCGAGCCGGTCCATCGCACTGTCAGCCGCGCCGTCCCTCACGCGCTCCCCTTCGGCTCCGAGTCGAGCGAGCCTCCGCCCGGTCACCGCCACCATAGAGCCCCGGCGGGCGGCCCGAACTCCGGGCCTTTTCCGGGCCGATCGGCCGCCCAACCCGCCGCCGGCCGGTTGCAGCCGGCCATTTCAAGCCGCCTCGGCTCGCTTCCCGACGCCTGGACCGGCGGCTGGAAATCACCCCTGACCAGCAAAAAGACCCTCCCGAAGGAGGGTCGATCGCGGAGCGCCCCCGGCAGGACTCGAACCTGCGGCCAAGTGCTTAGAAGGCACCTGCTCTATCCACTGAGCTACGGGGGCCGGGTGGTGGCCGTGTGGCCAGGAGCCCCTTGTGGGTGGGGTGTGGCCCGCCGGGACAAGGATAGGGCTCCGATCGCCTTGACCCGGTTGCTTCACCTGCGTGGCACGATGTGGAGGTTCGGTGAAGCGGAACGATAATCGCAGGCAGGTGCGATTCGCGCAGCGCTTTTCACACCGCTCGGGGCGGGTGTTGTGCACTCGTTATGCCTGAGGTTCCGGTCACCACCCTTCTCTTCGGCGCGCAGGGCCGCAATAGGCTTCAAAAACACTCATAAATTGGGCATTCTTCGCATGTGGTGACCTTGGACGAACGGCCTCAGCTGATCGACGCACTCTCCGCCCTGCGCGACCGTGTCGCCGCCGTGCGCCTTCCTCTCCCCCTCCCCGACACACCACGCGCCCGGCAGACCCGGGCCGAGCTGCTCGCTCAGCTCGACGACTATCTGGTGCCCCGGCTCAAAGATCCCGACGCCCCGCTGCTCGCCGTCGTCGGCGGGTCCACCGGGGCCGGCAAGTCCACCCTCGTCAACTCCCTTGTCGGGCGGCGCGTCAGCGAGTCCGGTGTGCTCCGGCCCACCACTCGCACGCCCGTGCTCGTCTGCCACCCCGAGGACCACCACTGGTTCGCCGGGATGCGGGTCCTCCCGCAGCTCACCCGCGTCTGGCTGCCCCAGGCCGACGACGACCACGCCGACGACGCCCCGCCCCCCGAGGAGAACGCGCTCCGCGTCGAGACCGCCTCCTCCATGCCCCGCGGCCTCGCCCTCCTCGACGCGCCCGACATCGACTCCCTCGTCGTCGAGAACCGGCTCCTCGCCTCCGAGTTGATCTGCGCCGCCGACATCTGGGTGATGGTCACCACCGCCTCGCGGTACGCCGACGCCGTGCCCTGGCACCTCCTCCGTACCGCCAAGGAGTACGACGCCACCCTCGTCACCGTCCTCGACCGCGTCCCCCACCAGGTCATCGGCGAGGTCTCCCGCCAGTACGAGGCCCTCCTCGACAAGGCCGGTCTCGGCGACGTGCCCCGCTTCACCATCCCCGAACTCCCCGAATCCGCCGACGGCGGCAGCGGCCTCCTCCCCGACTCCGCCGTCGCCGCCCTCCGCGGCTGGCTCGCCCACCGGGCCGAGGACCCCGCCGCCCGTCAGCAGGCCGCCGACCGGACCGCCACCGGCGTCATCGACTCCCTCGACGCCCGGCTCCCCGAACTGGCAGGCGCCGTCGCCGCGCAGTACGCCGCCTCCGTCCGCCTCGGCGGCGCCGTCGAAGCCGCCTACGGCGAACAGGCCAAGCGGGTACGCGAACAGCTCGGCCGCGGCGCCGTCCTCGCCGGCGACGCCCGCACCCGCTGGCGCGCCTACCCCCGCGACAGCACCGCCGACGAGGTGCTCGACGCCCTCGCCGAGTCCCTCGCCGCCCTCCTCCACTGCGCCGTCTCCGCCGCCGAGGAACGTGTCCGCGACGCCTGGCGCCGCGAACCCGCCGCCGAGGCCCTCGGCCCCGCCCGGACCGGCGGCGACCGCGACACGGCCGAGCGGATCGGCGTGGAGGTACGGCGCTGGCGCCGCGTCCTGGAGGAGATCGCCGAGGACGAGGTGCGCACCGTCGAACGCCCGTCCGCCCCCCGTACGGCCGCCCCCGAGGCCGACACCGTCGCCGCCCTCCTCGCCGCGGCCCTCCTCGGCGGGCGCCGCACCCGGGCCGCGGGCGAGCGCCTGGCCGAACTCCTCGGCGCCCAGGCCGCCCTGCGCCTGCGCGACAAGGGCGGCGAACTCGTCCTCTCGTACGTCGACCGTGTCCTGCACGCCGAACGCGACCGGCGCCTCGCGCCCCTCGAAGCGCTCGACGTGACCCCCGAGCCGCAGGCGGAGCTGATCGCCGCGCTCTCCGTACTGCAGAAGGAGAAGTGACGTGGTGGACGATGACGAGTCGCGCGCCGGAGCCCGTGCCGAGAGGGGCGGAAGCGGCGCCGCCGCCCGCCCCGGTACCCGTACCGGGGCAGGCGGCGGTGACAGTGACCGAGAGCGACCCGGCCGCTGGGACGACGGGCTGATCGCGCGCCGCGCCGCCGAGCGGGGCGCCGCGGTCGCCGACGTGCCCCCCGGCGCGGACGACACGCAGGAGCCCGACACCCTGCCGCCCCTCGGCGGGAGTTACGGCGGGCCCCTCCGCGCCCGCCTCGACGCCCTCCACGAACTCGTCGGGCTCTCCCGCACACGGGTCGAGAGCGAGGCCCTCGCCGAGGCCGGGCGGGTGCTGGACGAAGCCGCCGCCCGGCAGCGGCTCTCCGCCCGGCACACCGTGATCGCGATCGCCGGCGCCACCGGCAGCGGCAAGTCCACGCTCTTCAACGCCCTCGCCGGCGTCCCCGTGTCCGAGACCGGACTCCGCCGCCCCACCACCTCCGCGCCCATGGCGCTCTCGTGGTCCGAGGGCGCCGCCGGGCTGCTCGACCGGCTCGCGGTCCCCAGCCGGCTGCGCCGTCGGCCGCTCGCGGGCGGCGCCGCCGACACCGAGCTCCAGGGGCTCGTCCTCATCGACCTCCCCGACCACGACTCGGCGGTCACCGCCCACCGCGACCAGGTCGACCGGGTCCTCGGTCTCGTCGACGCCGTCATCTGGGTCGTCGACCCCGAGAAGTACGCCGACGCCGCCCTCCACGAGCGCTACCTCCGGCCGCTCGCCGGGCACGCCGAGGTCACCTTCGTCGTCCTCAACCAGATCGACCGGCTCGGCACGGAGGCCGCCGACCTCGTCCTCGACGACCTCCGCCGCCTCCTCGACGAGGACGGCGTCGCGCTCGGCGAACACGGCGAGCCCGGCGCCACCGTCCTCGCCGTCTCCGCCCTGACCGGCGAGGGCGTACCCGAACTGCGGGAGATGGTCGCCGGATTCGTCCAGGAACGTACCGCCCCCGAGCGCCGGCTCGCCGCCGACGTCGACGCCGCCGCGGCCCGGCTGCGCCCCGCCTACCTCGGCGACGGCCGGTCCGGGCTCGACGAACGCGCCCGCGACGCCTTCACCGACCGGCTCGCCGTCGCCGTCGGCGCCCACGCCGCCGGCGAAGCCGCCGAACGGGTCTGGCGCCGCGGTGCCATCCGCGCCTGCGGAACCCCCTGGCTGCGCCTCTACCGCTGGTACGAGCGGATCCGCGAGCACGGCTCCACCGACCCGCACCTCGCCACGCCGGTCGAGGACGAACTGACGGCACGCCAGCGCGTGGAGCAGGCCGTACGGGTCGTCGCCGACGAGGCCTCCCGCGGTCTCCCGACCCCCTGGGCGCAGGCCGTGCGCGAGGCGGCGGCGCGCGGGGCGGAAGGGCTGCCCGAGGCACTGGACGAGCTCACGGTCACCATCGGCGACGCGGCGGCCCGGCCGCCCCGCCCCGCCTGGTGGCCCGCGGCCGTCCTCGCGCAGGCCGTGATGACGCTCCTGCAGATCTTCGGCGCGCTGTGGCTGGTGGGCCAGATCGTCGGCGTCGTCGAGCCGGGACTGCTTCCGCCGGTCCTCGTGATGCTCGGCGGCATCATCGGCGGGCCGCTCGTCGAATGGGCCTGCGAGGGGGCCGTCAAGGGCCCGGCGCGGCGGTACGGGCAGGAGGCCGAACGCCGCCTGCGCGAGGCGACGGCGGCCTGCGGCCGGGCCCGGGTGCTCGACCCGATGGCGGCGGAGTTGATGCGCTACCGCGAGGTGCGCGAGCAGTACGCGACGGTGGTGGGGACGCGCCCGTCGGCACGGATCGTCGGTGCAGGGCGCGGTGGTACGGGGCGGCTGGGCGCGACGCGCACGGGGGTGCGGGGGAGGTAGCGACGCCCTCGTCCGCGGGCGCCCTCTCGGCAGGGGCCTTCCCGTTCGGTACGCCCCCGGAGCACCCGCGGCACACCTCCGGAGCGTTTTCAGAGCGCCTCCGGTACCTCTTCCGGGTGGGGGAGTCGTCCACATTCCTGTCCTTGTCCACAGCCCCCGGCGGCATCTTCTCCGCGGCCCCACGATGGTGTCCGACCGGTGAAGAGACGGCAGCGTGAACGCAGGATGGGGGAACGGACCATGAACGACACGACGGTGACGCTCGTCGGCAACGTGGCGACGGCGGTGGAGTACCGGGACACGGCGACGGGCGGGGTCGCGAGGTTCCGCTTCGCGGTGACCGCGCGCCGCTGGGACCGTGAGAAGGGGCTCTGGTCCGACGGGCCCACCAGCTTCTACACGGTGTCGGCCTGGCGTTCCCTCGGGGCCAATCTGGCAGCCTCGGTGTCCGTCGGGGAACCGCTCGTGGTGCACGGCCGGCTGAGGGTCCGTGAGGACGAGCGGGACGGGCAGCGCAAGACCTTCGTGGACGTGGCCGCGCTGGCCGTGGGGCACGATCTGAGCCGTGGGACGGCGGCCTTCCGGCGTTCCGCACGGCCGCTCAGGGCGGATTCGGAACCAGGAGCCGGGCCAGGAGCCGGTCCGGGAGCGGAACCTGGGGCAGGGCCAGGGGCGGAACCGCAGTTGGGGGCGGTGGAGATGGTGTCGGCGTTCGGTCCGGCGCCGGACCGGGACCCGTGGGCGGTGGCGGCGGAGGAGGCCGCGGCGGAGTCGGCGACGCGGTTGGTGACCGTGTCCTGACCTTGTGTTGTGGCGATTTGTCGACCAACTCGCCCTGCGTGATAACGATTCCGATTCGGAATGGTTATCTGACCGTATGGCCGGGCACCCGGGGGTTCCGCATCCCTAGGATTCCCGGGTACTCATGTGGCACGTGAGCCCATCGGGTCTGTGATCTGCTGGCGTGCGCTCCCCCCACGCGAATCTGACGATGGTTCGTGGAGCGACTCGCCCGGAGGGGAAAGCAATGTATTCAGTTCGTGGACGAGGCGCTGCCCGCCTCGCCGCAGCCGCCCTCGTCTCCGGCCTTGTCATGGCCGGTGCGATAGCGACCGCCGGTCCGGCGCTGGCCGACGACGGTGCCCCGGGCACCGGCGGTGTGACGGCGAAGCTCGGCGGGATGACCGACCGGGACGACGTCGAGATCGCCGAGAAGAACGGCGAGAAGTGGGGCGTCAAGGGCGGCCTCTTCAAGATGCAGGTCGAGGGCGGGGGAACCCTCCAGACCTACTGCATCGACCTCCGGACGCCGGCCAAGCACGACTTCGACTACAAGGAAGTCGGCTGGGACGAGTCCTCCCTGCACAACAACGACAACGCCGGAAAGATCCTCTGGATCCTCGAGAACGGCTACCCGAAGCTCTCCGCCGAGGAGCTCGGCAAGAAGCTCGACGTCGACCTGTCGAAGAACGAGGCCGCCGCGGCCACCCAGGCCGCCATCTGGACCCTGTCCGACAACGTGACGGCGACGCCGAAGAGCCCCGACGCCCAGAAGCTCACCGAGCAGCTCCTGAAGGACGCGGTCAAGCTCGAGGAGCCGAAGGCCTCCCTCTCGCTCTCCCCGTCCTCCGTCGCGGGCAAGGCCGGTGACCGGATCGGCCCGATCACCGTCTCCACCAACGCCCAGATCGCCAAGCTGACGACCGCCCCGGGCACCCCGGACGGCGTCAAGATCGTGGACAAGGACGGCAAGCCCGTCACCGAGGCCAAGAACGGCGACCAGGTCTACTTCGACGTTGCCGCCGGCACCGCCGACGGCACCGCCGGTCTGACCGCCGAGGCCACCACCAATGTGTCCCTGGGCCGTGCGTTCGTCTCCATCGACGGCCCGTCCCAGACCCTGATCCTGGCCGGCTCCAGCGAGTCGACCGTCAACGCCCAGGCCTCGGCCACGTGGGCGAAGAAGGGTGCCGTCCCGGCCGTCACGGTCGCCAAGGACTGCGCCAAGGGCGGCCTGGAGGTCATCGCCTCCAACAAGGGCGACGAGGCCTGGACCTTCGACCTGAAGGGCACCTCGTACACGATCGCCGCCGGTGAGACGAAGACCATCGCGGTCCCGCTCGCCGAGGACGAGGCCTACAAGTTCACCATCACCGGCCCGAACGGCTTCGAGGAGACCTTCGAGGGCGTCCTGGACTGCAAGACGGCCACCCCCGGCCCGAAGCCGTCCGAGACCCCCACCACGGAGCCCTCGACCGAGCCCTCCCCGTCGACCACCGCTCCCACGACCGGTGACACCACGGGCGGCACCACCGGCTCCACCACGACCGGTGGCGGCGACCTCGCCGAGACCGGCAGCTCCAACGCCACCCCGATGATCGCGGGCATCGCCGCCGCGCTCGTCGTGATCGGCGGCGGCGCGGTGTTCTTCCTCCGCAAGAAGAAGACCGCCGGCGCCTGATCCGGGCCCCCGGTGCCGGCCCCGCCGGCACCGGGAAGCCACCCGATCCCGTGGAGTGATCCGCGTCACAGCATGATCGCCCCGTGATCACCGCACGACCCCGGAACGCGTCAGCGTCCGGGGTCGTCGCACGTCCGGGCTCCGTTTCCGCCCCCTACCGCCCGGTACGGCTCCGTCCCGGGCCCCGGCGCGACCCCCGTCGGGGCCCCGCTCCCGGCTTACCGGTTTCCGCCCGGGGGCGCCGGTCAGGCAAGATGGGTGTATCTGCCCACTCACTCCTTGCCGGACGGTTTCTCTTGGCTGAGTACATCTACACGATGCGCAAGACGCGCAAGGCGCACGGCGACAAGGTCATCCTCGATGACGTGACGCTGAGCTTCCTGCCGGGTGCGAAGATCGGTGTGGTCGGCCCGAACGGTGCCGGTAAGTCCACCGTTCTCAAGATCATGGCTGGCCTCGAGCAGCCGTCCAACGGTGACGCGTTCCTGTCGCCCGGCTTCACCGTCGGCATGCTCCTCCAGGAGCCCCCGCTCGACGAGACCAAGACCGTCCTGGAGAACGTCCAGGACGGCGCCGCCGAGGTCATGGCGAAGCTGAAGCGCTTCAACGAGGTCGCCGAGCTGATGGCGACCGACTACTCGGACGCGCTCATGGACGAGATGGGCAAGCTCCAGGAGGACCTGGACCACGCCAACGCCTGGGACCTCGACGCCCAGCTCGAGCAGGCCATGGACGCCCTCGGCTGCCCGCCCAGCGACTGGCCGGTCACCAACCTCTCCGGTGGCGAGAAGCGCCGCGTCGCGCTCTGCAAGCTCCTCATCGAGGCGCCCGACCTGCTCCTCCTCGACGAGCCCACCAACCACCTCGACGCCGAGTCGGTGAACTGGCTGGAGCAGCACCTCGCCAAGTACCCCGGCACCGTCGTCGCCGTCACCCACGACCGGTACTTCCTCGACAACGTGGCCGAGTGGATCCTTGAGCTCGACCGCGGTCGCGCCCACCCGTACGAGGGCAACTACTCCACCTACCTCGACACCAAGGCCACCCGCCTCAAGGTCGAGGGCCAGAAGGACGCCAAGCGTGCGAAGCGTCTGAAGGAGGAGCTCGAGTGGGTGCGGTCGAACGCCAAGGGGCGTCAGGCCAAGTCCAAGGCCCGTCTCGCGCGCTACGAGGAGATGGCGGCCGAGGCCGACAAGATGCGGAAGCTGGACTTCGAGGAGATCCAGATCCCGCCGGGCCCGCGTCTGGGCTCCATCGTCGTCGAGGTCGAGAACCTCTCCAAGGCCTTCGGCGACAAGGTCCTCATCGACGACCTGAGCTTCACCCTGCCGCGTAACGGCATCGTCGGCGTCATCGGCCCGAACGGCGCCGGCAAGACCACGCTCTTCAAGATGCTCCAGGGTCTGGAGACCCCGGACTCCGGCTCCGTCAAGGTCGGCGACACCGTCAAGATCTCGTACGTCGACCAGAGCCGCGCCAACATCGACCCGAAGAAGACGCTGTGGGCCGTCGTCTCCGACGAGCTCGACTACATCAACGTCGGCCACGTCGAGATGCCCTCCCGCGCCTACGTCTCCGCGTTCGGCTTCAAGGGCCCGGACCAGCAGAAGCCGGCCGGTGTGCTCTCCGGCGGTGAGCGCAACCGTCTGAACCTCGCGCTCACCCTCAAGCAGGGCGGCAACCTGCTGCTCCTCGACGAGCCCACCAACGACCTCGACGTCGAGACCCTCTCCTCGCTGGAGAACGCGCTGCTCGAGTTCCCGGGTGCGGCCGTGGTCATCTCCCACGACCGCTGGTTCCTGGACCGAGTGGCGACGCACATCCTCGCGTACGAGGGTGAGTCGAAGTGGTTCTGGTTCGAGGGCAACTTCGAGTCGTACGAGAAGAACAAGGTCGAGCGTCTCGGCCCGGACGCGGCCCGCCCGCACCGCGCCACGTACAAGAAGCTGACCCGAGGCTGAACGTGCGCCACATCTACAGCTGTCCCCTGCGCTGGTCGGACATGGACGCCTTCGGGCACGTCAACAACGTCGTCTTCCTGCGGTACCTGGAAGAGGCGCGGATCGACTTCATGTTCCGGCTGGCACCGGGGGACGGTTCCCCCTCGTTCTCCGGCGGGTCCGTCGTGGCCCGGCACGAGATCGACTACAAGCGGCCGCTGGTCCACCGGCACGAGCCGGTGACCATCGAGTCCTGGGTCACGAAGATAGGCGCGGCGTCGCTGACGATCGCGTACGAGGTCAAGGACGCCGACGTCGTGTACGTCCGGGCGTCCACGGTCGTCGTGCCCTTCGACCTGGAGGCACAGCGGCCGCGCAGGATCTCCGCGGAGGAGCGCGAGTTCCTCCAGGAGTACGTCGACGACGGGATGACGTCCGCAGCATGACCGTGCTCGCACCGCTGCACTTCGACGACGCCAGGGAGGCGGCGGCCCTCGCCGCCTTCCTGACCCGGCTCGTCCACTACGACCGGGCCGCCGCCGTCCGCATCCAGGCGGGCGGCGGGGCGCTGGCCGTCTTCGGCCGGCCGCCGTCCTTCGAGGTGCTCGCGATCCGTACGGCCCGGCTGGTCGACGCCGTCGACCTCGACGTCACCGTCTCCGCCGGTGAACTCCTCGAAGGCATCGAGGAGTCGGCGGGCAAGGCGGTCGTCCCGGAGTCCGTCACCGGGCCGCCGTGGACCGGCGTCCTCCCGCCCCGGGCCGGCTGGCAGCCGGTCGCCGGGCTGCCGGGCGCCGCAGAGATGCGCGCCGCGGTCGCCGCGGCCGTCGCCGAATTCCGTACGCGGGACGAGGAGTTGTCCGAGGAGCGGCGCACCAGGGCCGAGCGCGACCGGATCGGCCACGAGATCTGGTCCCGGACCCTCGGTCCCACCGGGCTCCCGCTGCGGGCCGTGCACGCCGCGCAGTCCCTGGGCTTCCTGCCGCCCGCGGACACCGAGGCCCCGGTCGCCCTCTTCGCCTCCGGTCCCTGGCTGCGGCTCCGCACCCCGTACGGCTCGATCGCCCTCCGTACGGTGTCCATGTCGCTGACCGTCACCCCCGGCGCACCCGTCTGACGGAGCTCGTCGTCGAGGTCGACGCGGCGCTCACCGGCGACGAGCCCGACATCCTCTTCCACGCCGCCCGGCCCGGGCACCGGGACACCGACCTCGGTCCCGTCCTGGCCCAGCGCGGCACGCACTGGCCGCACGTGGACGTCGAGCCCCACCTCACCGCCTTCCACGAGCGGTGCGGCTTCCGGCCGACGGCGGCCGGCCTGATGGACCCGAGCGGGCCTCTCGCTCCCGTCGGCCCGCGCGGCTGAACCTCCGCGCTCCCGCCGTCGCGGCCGCGAGGAGCAGTACGGCGAAGACCGCCTGGCCCCAGGGCGGAGACGAGCCCTCCACCGCCGGTGCCACCCGTCGCCGTGGGTCGTAGGCGACCCGTACCTCCCCGCCGTCCGGGGCGATCCGGCGGTTCTCCGCCAGGGCCGACGGATAGCCGCCCGGGCAGCGCAGGGTGTGGCGGTACACGGTCCGCTCGCCGCCGCCCTCGCCGACCGATACGTGCCTCTCCTCGTGGACCTTCACCACGACGCAGTCCGCGACCGCCCCGCGCGAGGCCCACTGGTCGGCGGTGGCCACGGTGAGCAGCAGCGCGCCGACCAGCGCAAGCGCGCCCCAGAGGCCCATGACCCCGTCGACGAGCAGGTAGTAGGCCACGGCCGAGACGAGGACAGCCGCCCCGCCGACCGAGACCGCGACCGTGGTGGACGGCGCCGAGGCGCTCCCGAAGGACCAGGCCGACCAGGCGTAGACGGCCACCGCGCAGAACAGGGGCAGGAGCGTGGCCGGCCAGGGCCCCGCGCTCGCCCTTCTCCGCGCGCCCGACGAGCTCCCCGTCCCCGACGGACTCCCGGCACCCGTAGATGACATGAACATCACCCCCGCAGGGTGGGACGTCCGGCGGCCCCTCGCGGTTGCTCAGCCCTCCGCGTCGTCCGGCCACACCCCGATGTGGTCCTGCTCCAGTTCCAGGGCCACCCGGTGCTCCATGCCGAGCGCCTGCGTGTAGTCCGCCGGGAGCTGGAGCCGGCCCGCGCGGTCGAGCATCGCGTACTCCCGGGCCACCAGGGACTCCTTGCCCTGCTCGTCGACCTCCGTGCGGCGCAGGACCTCGGATGAGGTGCGGCCGTCGCGGATGGCGACCGTGCGGCGGACCTCGGAGGCGACCGCCTGGTCGTGGGTGACGATCACGATCGTCGTGCCCAGCTCCTCGTTGGCGCGGCGGAAGGCCGCGAAGACCTGCTCGCCGGTGGCCGAGTCCAGCTCGCCCGTCGGCTCGTCGGCGAGGAGCACGGCCGGGTTGTTGGCCAGGGCGACAGCGATCGCCACCCGCTGCTGCTGGCCGCCGGAGAGCTGGTGGGGCCGCCGGTCGCGGGCGTCCGCGATGCCCAGCAGGGCGAGGAGTTCCTCGGCGCGCTCCGCCTTGTGCTTCGCGCGACCCTTCAACTGCATGGGCAGTGCGACGTTCTGGGCGGCCGTCAGATAGGGAAGCAGGTTGCGGGCGGTCTGCTGCCAGACGAAGCCGACGACCTCGCGGCGGTAGCGCAGTCGCGCCTTGCCGTCCATTGCGAGCAGATCGGCCCCGGCGACCCGGGCCGCGCCGGCGGTCGGCACGTCCAGGCCCGCGAGGATGTTCATGAGCGTCGACTTGCCGGAGCCCGAGGCGCCGACCAGAGCCATCAACTCGCCCTCCTTCACGAGGAGATCGAGCCCCTGGAGGGCCTGCACCTCCACCCCGTCCGTGGTGAAGATCCGGACGAGGCGGTCGCAGGCGATGAGCGCGTCATGGCCGTACGAGGGCCGGTCGCGCCGCGCGGTCGCCTTCCGCTCCAGCTCCTCCAGGGTGGTGGGGTCGGAGGCGGACCCGGCCGCGCCGGCCCGGATCGACGTGTCGGTCTTCGTCATCGTGCGTCTCCTGCCCTGAGTTCCTTGATCGAGCCCTTGCGGCCCGCCCACCAGGCCTGTCCGGCCGCCGCCATCGCCGTGATCAGGACGACCGCGACCGCCGGTACCACCAGGGACCACGGGTCGGCCCGCAGCGGCGCGCTGTCCAGCGGGGCGAACCCCGGTGTCGTCGCGAGCGCGAGCCGGAACAGGTCGATGCCGGGGGCGAGCAGCGGCACCGTCGCCCAGCCGACGAGCGTGCCGCCGATCGCCGCGAGGACCGCCTGCGGCAGCGCCTCGAGACCGAGCAGCCGCCGGCCCTGCCTGCGGGTCAGGCCCATCGTCCGCAGCCGCGCGAGGAGCGTGGTCCGCTCCGGCGCGTTCTGCATCAGCGAGAGCAGCACGGCCACCACGGCGAACGCGGCGCCCGCGCCGATCGCGCCCAGGTACATCCGCTCGGCGCCCGACTGGAGCGGCGAGTCCACATAGCCGGCCCGTTCCTCGGTCCGCATCGACACCAGGAGCGCGTCGGACTCGGCCTTCACCGCCGCCCGCAGCGCGGCCCCGTCCTTCGGGCCCGTGACAAGCAGGGCCGTGTTCGTCCGGTGGGTGAGGTCGACGGCGTTGACCACGAGGAAGTCGGCACCCTGCAGGGCGGGGGTGTTCGACCGGACGGCGACGACCTTCACCCGGAACACCCCGGCCGCCGACACGATCTCCTGCGGCGTGCTGCCGAGCCGCTGGGCGACCGAGGGCGAGGCGATCGCGGGCAGCACCCGCTCCGTGTCCGCCGCGGCCTCCTTGCCGCCCTTGCCCGTCGATGCGAGCAGCGCCGCGGGGAACGGGCCGAAGCCGGTCCGCTGCGCGAGCCGGGTGTACGAGTCGGGCTCGACGCCCACGAGCGCCGAGCTCATCGGCTGGGCGGTGGTGCTCCGGGGGGAGGGCAGCGACACCCCGTACTCGACCTGCAGCGGCGCCACGTCCTGTACGCCCGCCGTCCCGCGCACCGCCTCGGTGAGGCCGGCCGGCACCGGGGTCCACTCGACCGAGCCGTCGATCCGGGCGTCCGCGCCGGTCGCGAGGAGCGAGGCCCGGTCGCGGGCGTCGGCGACGCCGGCCAGGACGGAGCCGCCGAAGGCGGCCGTGGTCAGGGCGAGGACGAGCGCGAGCAGGGGCAGGGTGCCCGCCGAGGACGTGCGTCCGGCGCGGGCCAGGGCCAGCGGCCCGACGGCCCCGCGCAGCCGACGGGCCGGACGGGCCGCCCACCGCAGGGGCAGCGGATAGATCCGTACGAGCACCATGGCGGCGATCAGGCCGACGAGCACCGGTGCGGCGCTCACCAGATGGTCCCCGGAGTCTCCGGTTCCCCGGAGCCGCAGCGAGGCGACCGCGCCCACGGCCAGGACGAGCAGGGTGATTTCGAGGACCGTACGGCGCCGGGAGGGGCGGGCGGTGAGCAGGTCGTCGCGACCGCCGTGCAGCCGCGGGCGCCGGTGCACGACGACGGCCCGCAGCGGCAGGACCAGCATCGCGACGAGGGCGACGCCGGAGGCCGCGAGGACCGAGGGGAGCAGCGGGATTCCACCGAACGCGCCCGCGGACCCGCCGTCCCGGCCCCGTACCGTCACCACCGCGAGCCCCAGCGCGAGCGCCGCGGCCGGTACGGCGACCGCCGAGGTCTCGCCGAGCAGTCGCAGCCCGATTCCGGTGAGCGAGGCGCCCCGGGAGCGGATCAGGGCCAGTTCGCTGTCCCGGCGGGCGACGAAGAGGCCGCCGGTCATGGCGAGGACGACCGCCGCGACCGCGCCGATCCCGAAGACGGCGACGGCCACGACCGGGTTGATCGCCTCGCGCATCGAACCGTACGAGTCGACGATCGAGTCGAGTTCGGTGGTCAGTGCACCGGTGGGTCCCACGACCTCGCGCATCCTGACCAGATCGGGGCCGCCGGCCGCCGAGTCGAGCGCCGCGCCCAGCCGGTCGGTGTCCCGTCCGGTGAGATGCGAGACGGTGGGCATGTACCGGAAGAAGACCTCCGGCTCACCGGTGGTGGAGAGCATGGCGGGCGCCGAGGTGGGGGAGAGCAGCAGCGCTCCCTGCCAGTAGTACTTGATCTCGTCGCCGACCAGGGGGGCGAGGGCCGGGGTGCGGAGCAGCGGCTCGACCGCCCAGTACGGGCCCTCGGGGTGGCGCGGCTCCACGATCCCGGTGATGGTCAGGGCGATCGGTTCCGCGCTGACCCGGCCCGGCACGTGCACGACGGAGCCGGGCTTCAGGCGCAGCGCCTCGGCGGTCTTCACGGTCACCGCCGCTTCCGGAGCACGGGCCGTGCCCGCGGGGAGGCGGCCCGCGCGCAGCGTGGTGTGTTCCGTCAGGCCGGACGGGGAGGAGAGGACGAACTCGGGGGAGATGCCGTCCGGCCGGGGGAGCCACGGGTCGAGCCCGTCGACCCGCTTGACCGTGCGCAGGCCGTGGACGGTCTGCTCGGGGTCGGTCCGCAGCGGCTCGGGCAGCAGGGCGCGCGTCGCGTCGCGCTGTTTCAGGAGCACGGCGGGGGCCAGGCCCGCCTCGCGCACGGGCAGGTCGAGTTCGAGTCCCGGCGGCTCGGCGGTCACTTCGAGGACGCTGTTGCGGGGTGCGGCGGTCCGGATGTCGTGCCGCAGGCCTTCGGTCTCGTACGCGTCCATGGCGCGTGGCAGGGCGGCCGCGAGGTAGCCGGTGACGAGGACGAGGGCGGCGAGGGAGGCGGCGGCCCAGGGCGCGGTCCGCAGCCGGGTCCGCACCCAGGGGGCGACGGCACGGGCAGGCTTCTCGGACCGGGACGACCGGGACGACCGGGGCGACCGGGACCGGGACATGTCGGGTGCCTTCCTGCGTACGGCGGGTGTGTCGGGGGTCTTCTTCCGGTGCGGGCCCTCGTCCGGGTGCTGCCCGGCCGTGCCGGACATCAGCTCTCCCCCTGGTGGCGCAGCGTCACGGCCGGGTCGGTGCGCCGCAGGGCGATCGCGGCGACCATGGCGAGCGGCAGCGCGGCGACGCCGGCGAGCAGCAGGGCCACCTGGCCGAGGGGCAGTTCGACAAGGACCGGGGGTACGGGCCGGGCGGCCTGGCCGGTCAGGACGACGAGCGGGACGACGGCCCGGGCGAGGACGGTGCCGAGTCCGATGCCGATGAGCAGGCCGATGCCGATGAGGAGCCCCTGTTCGGCGGCGATCAGCCGGGCGAGGCGGCGGCGTGGTGCGCCGAGTGCCCGCAGGACGCCGAACTCGGCGGAACGTTCCCGCATGGCGCCGGCCGAGCCGACCGCGAAGCCGACGGCGGCGAGTGCTGCCGCTGCGGCGGCGACCGCCATGAGCGCGGCGTTGGGGCCGGCGCCGAGCGGGTCGCCGAGCAGCTCGGCGGCGACCTCGTCGCGTACGAGGACCTGGGCGGGGTCGGCGTTGGGCCGGGCGCGCAGGGCGGCGGCGACGTCGTCGGCCCGGCCGGGTTCGACGGTCAGCCACCACTCGGTCGCCGCCACGGTCGAGGCCTCACCGGTGGACAGGTACTGGTTGACGGAGGCCAGGTCGAGGAGGATCGTGCCGCCGTCCTCGGGGGTGGCGACCGGGCTGGTCGCGGACGCGGCCTGGGCGCCGGGACCGGTGGTGGGCAGCTCCTCGACGACGCGGGAGACGGTGACGTCGATCCGGCGGCCGCCGAGGGCGACCTCGATCACGTCGCCGGGCCCGGCGCCGGCCGCCGTCATGAAGGTCCGGGTGGCCACGGCCGAGAGGCGGCCGGGCGCCTTGGGCCCGGGGGCCTTCATGCGGACGACGAACTCCTCGGCCGACCAGAACATCTCGCTCAGGGGCGTGCCGGAGACGGCGAAGGTGAGGACGTACGGGGCGGGGCGGCCGCCCGGGCCGGCGGCGCCGGGCACGCCGGAGGTGGGGACGGGGTTCTGGGGGTCGCCCTGCTTGGTCTGCTCGAAGGAGTGCGCCCAGGAGCCGAGGACCGCCCCGGGGGCGTGGACCTTCTCGCCGCCGTCCGCGCCGACGACACCGAACCGTTCCGCGTGGAGGGTCTGGGTGCCCTTCGAGTCGGCGGTGATCTCTCCGTTGAACTCCAGACCGACGAGGGTGAGCAGTCCGGCGGAGCCCCGGTCGCCCCCGGTGCTGCCGGGGCCCGCGGTCATGGCGCCGATGTTCAGGGTCAGCCGGTGCGTCCGGCCGTCGTCGGGCAGCGACCCCAGGGCCCGTCGGTAGGGGACGCCGTTCGGGTCCTCGAGGACCGCCGTGACCCGGGCGTCGCCCTTCCGGTCGGTGAGCCGAAGGTCGGCGGTGAGCGTCCGGGTGCCGGCGGGCAACGGGAGGCCGGGGCGGGTGGTGGCCTTGGGGGCCAGTGGGGAGAGGAGGGAGCGGGCGGGGACGTCGGCGAGGTCGGAGCGGAGCAGCATGCCGTCGGCGGCGTGACGGGTGTCCACGGCCAGGATGGTCGCGTTCTTGCCGGACAGGTCCATGGTGGTGCGGTGCACCGGGGCCACGGCGCGGACGCCGGGTACCTTGCCCAGCTGTTCGGTCTCGGTGGGCTCACCGGGGCCCGCGCTGAGGACGCGGACGGCCGCGCCGATGCGGAAGTCGGCCTGGTCGCGCTGCGAACGCTCCCAGGAACCGCTCTGTCCGATGGCCAGCATCCCCATCGCCACGGCGAGGACGAGCAGCAGGACGGGACCCGCGCCGCGCAGCGGCCGGCGGCTGAACTGCCAGCCGGCGAGGGCGGCGGAGAGCCCCCGTCCGCCCGCCGCGCGCCGCTCGGCGAGCTTGGCGGCGGGCGGCAGCAGACGCAGCGTCAGGACGGTGCCGGCGAGCAGGGCGAGGGCGGGCGCGGCGATGAGCACCGGGTCGATGGATCCGACGCCGTCCCCGTCCGTGCCGAGGGTGCCGCCCGCGGCGGCGGGCCGCTGCAACTGCCAGTAGGCGACGGCGGCGATGGCGAGCAGGCCGAGGTCCGCGCCGGCCCGTACGGGACCGGGCAGCGAGGCAGAGCGGGCTTTGCGCAGCGAGACGACGGAGCCGTCCCCGGCGGCGAGCGCGGGCGCGACGACGGCCGCCGCGCAGCACAGGGCGACCGCGGCGGCCACCAGCCAGACCTGGAGCGACGGGGTCGTGTCGAGCTGGACGCCGAAGGAGGAGAGCGCGGACCGCTCGGCGAAGAGCCGGGTCAGCGGTCCCGAGAGGAGCGGGGCCGCGATCGCGGCCGGCAGGGCGAGCAGCAGCGCCTCGGCGGCGGCGAGGCCGGCGATCCGGCGCCGCGAACCACCGCGGGCCCGCAGCAGCGCGGTCTCCCCGGACCGCTCGGTGCTGAGCAGCCGGGCGACGAGGAGCAGCGCGTACGCGGCGAGGAGGACCAGCTGGACGGCGACGATCAGCAGGGTGGAGCGGGAGACGAGCAGGGACCGCTGGGTCTGTTCCAGGAGGGTCGGCAGCGCGGTGGACGCGGCGACGGTCGTACCGAACCGGTCGGTGGCGCCGGCCAGCGCCTTAGGGCCCTCGGTCGCGGTGGCGCGCAGCGTGTCGATGCGGTCGGTGGTGAATCCGGTGAAGTCGGCGGAGCCCAGCCAGGCCGTCTCGCCGGTGGTCAGCGCGCCGGAGGTGATGACGGCCGGGTCGACCAGCAGCGGCCCGTACGTCGTGAACGCGACCGTCCGCACACCGCGGCCTCCGGCCGGATCCAGCTGCCAGTACAGGTCGCCGGTGTCGGCGGGCCGGTAGACGCCGGTGACCCTGGCCTTCAGCTTCCGGGCGTCGAGCCGGTCGGTGAGGTCGAGCACGGCTCCGGGAGCGACCTTCAGCCGTCGTGCGGCCTCCTCGGGCAGCGCCGTCTCCACGACACCGGCGCTGCGGGCGGCCGAGGGCCAGGCACCCTTGACGAGGGTGAGCCGCGAACGGTCGAGCGCGGCGAAGTGCGTCAGGTCTGGGTCGCCCTTACGGGCGGAGGGCGGCTGAAGACTCCGGGGCAGCGCGTACGGCCCCGAGCGCTCGACCCGCCGTACGGTCACGGGCAGCCCGTCGAAGGTCTTCCGCATCCCCTCCTGGACGGCCTCCTCGGCATCCGCCCGCTTGGCGGCGGACACCTGCCCGCTCACGAGCAGCGAGGCGGCGGCCGCGGAGCGCCCCCGCAGACCCGCCTGGAGCGCGGCGTCCCCGATCGTCCCGGAGAACGAGGCGAGGGTGGCGAGCACGGAGGTCGTCAGGAGTACGGCGAGCAGTGCCGCGGCGAGCAGCAGTCGGTGCGCCCTGACGCGCAGAAAAACGAACCCCGTCACCCATCCCCCTGGCCACCCTGATCACGGTGCGCACGTCGCACATGTGTCGAACGCCCCCGAAACTTCTCTCGGATGCTTTCAGAGTGCATGTGCCGCTGGAAACCGCTTGCGGGCCGACCTTGATCCGATCGTGACCGTTATTCGGGGTTCCGACTCCGGAATGTGTCCGTCCGTGGGGGCGGGAGGGGTGACGGGGTGGGGCGGGGGTGGGAACGGCGGCGACGACGGGAGCGTGAGGGGCCGTCAGCCGGCCGTGTTCACCATCGACGCCGCCGCGTACGTCAGATAGCGCCACAGTTCGGCCTCGTGCTCCGGGGCCAGGGCGAGGTCGTCCAGCGCCGCGCGCATGTGAAGGAGCCACGCGTCGTGGGCCGCCTGGTCCACGGTGAACGGAGCGTGGCGCATGCGCAGGCGCGGGTGGCCGCGGTGGTCGCTGTAGGTGCGGGGGCCGCCCCAGTACTGCATCAGGAAGAGCGCGAGACGCTCCTCCGCCGGGCCCAGGTCCTCCTCGGGGTACATCGGGCGGAGCAGCGGGTCCGCCGCGACGCCCTCGTAGAAGCGGCGGACCAGACGGCGGAAGGTCTCCTCGCCGCCGACCTGCTCGTAGAAGGTCTGCTCCTGCACTGTTTCCCCGGGAATCTCGTTCACCATTCCATCGTCTCAGATGCCCCGCCCTAGGACTTGAGGTCCAGGACCGCTCGCCGGGGCCCCCGGGCGGCGGGACAGTGGAGGCATGGGTGAGCGGCGGGACGAGTTCGCCGAGGCCGGCGCGCGGGCGCGACAGGCGCTCGTGCGGGAGATCGAGGCCGAGGGCGTGCCGGCCGACGCCCACTGGCGGCAGGCCTTCGCCGAGGTCCCGCGCCATCTCTTCGTGCCCTACTACTACGTGCCCGGCACCGGCGGCTACGAGCGGCTCTGGTCCGGCGACCCCGAGCCCGAGCGGCGGGACCGCTGGCTGAGCGGGGCCTACGCGGACACCGCGATCGCCACCCGGGTACGGGACGGGGAGCTGGTCTCCTCCGCCAGCCAGCCCTCCCTGATGGCCCTGATGCTCGACGCCCTCGACGTCCGCGAGGGCGACGACGTCCTGGAGATCGGCGCCGGGACCGGCTACCACGCCGCCCTGCTCTGCCACCGCCTCGGCGAGGAGCACGTGACCACCGTCGACCTGGACGCGGAGATCGCCGAGTCCGCCCGGACCCATCTGGCCGCCGCCGGGTACCGGCCCGCCGTGGTCGCCGCCGACGGCGCCCGCGGCTGCCCGGAGCGCGCCCCCTTCGACCGGATCGTGGCGACCTGCGCGATCCCCTCGGTCCCGTACCCGTGGCTCGCCCAGTGCAGGCCCGGCGCCCTGGTGCTCGCCCCGCTCTCCACCGGGCTCCTGCTGCTGCGGGTGCGCGATGCCACCCATGCGGAGGGACGGTTCCTCGCGACCTCGGCGTACTTCGTGGCGCTGCGTGGCGTCGCGGGACGGGCCCCGCGCCAGGGCCCGGCCGGGGACGAGCGTTTCCGCTTCTTCTGGGGGCTGGTCGACCAGGCCCTGGACAGGAACGAAGCGCTCTCGCTCTGGCTGCGCGAGGGGCGGCCGGAGCGGGAGCGCTTCGGTGTGACGGTCAGCGGCGAGCGGCAGTGGGCCTGGCTGGACGACCCCGGAGGACCGTACGCCTGGCCGCTGCTCCGCGAGGGAATCAGCCCACGCGGATCGTGATCGTCGTCCAGGCGCCGACGTGCACCCGGTCGCCGTCCTGGAGCTGGACGGGGACGTAGGGCTGGATCGGCTCCTCGCCGCCGTTGATCGTGGTGCCGTTGGTGGAGTTCTGGTCCACCACCGCCCACGAACCGTCCGGCTGCTGCACGAGCACGGCGTGCTGATGCGAGACGCCCGGGTCCTCCGGCGGCACCGCCAGGTCGATGTCCGGGGACTCGCCGGTGGAGTGCCGGCGGCGGCCGATGGAGATCTGGTTGCCCTGGAGCGGCAGGTGCTTGTCCGGCGAGTACGCGGGCAGGTTCAGCCCACCGGCCTCCGGGCCGCTGCGCTGCATCATCGCCATGAAGTACTCGCGGTCCGGACCGATGACCGCGGTCCAGGTCAGCGGCTGCCGCGGCGGCTGGAACTGCTGCTGCGGGGGCGCCTGGAACTGCTGCTGCTGCGGGGGTGCCATGTGCTGCGGGGGCCCCTGGTGCTGCTGCGGCTGCGGCGGTGCCTGGTGCTGCTGGGGCGGTGCCTGGTGCTGCGACGGCGGCGAGAGCACCCAGTCGTCGTCCGCACGCGGCTGCGGAGGTGCGGGCGGCGCCGGGGCCTGAGCGCCCGGGGGCGCGGACGGCGGAGCCGACGGGGCCTGGAGGTACGCCGGAGGCGCGGGCGGCTGCTGACCGGGCGGACCGAAGGGGTCGCCCTGACCGGCGGCGCCGGGCGGCTGCTGCTGCGCCGGCGGGCGCTGCGGCGGGGCCTGGTGGTGCGTGGGGTCGCCGCCCAGCGGTTCGGCGGGGCGGTTCACCTGCGAGGGCCGCGAGCCCTGGTAGCCGAAGGGGTCCTGCCCGGGAGGCGGTCCCTGCTGCCCGTGCGGACCCTGCGGCCCGGGCTGCTGCCCCGGGTGGCCCGGCTGGGGTCCCGGCGGGGGCGGCGGCGTGGACTGGAAGCCCGGCGGCAGGTTCAGGCCGGGCGGAGGGCCCGCCGGGCGCTGCGCGGACGGCACGTTCTGCGGGGCCACGGGCGTGTACGAGGTCGCCGTGTTCGTGAGGAAGTTCCAGCGGCACTCCTCGCAGAACGGCGCCATGTGCTCGCGCGGCGTCCGGCACTGCGGGCAGAGCTCGGCCTGGGCCGTCGCGTTCGGGTCGCCGCCGTGGCCGAAGCCACCGGGAGCACCGGGTGCGTCGTAGCCACCGGGGCCACCGGGGCCGGGATATCCGTACGCGGGGGGCGGCGGCGGGGGAGGCGGCGGTACGGCACCCGTCGGCGCACCCGCCCCGGCCATGCGATGGCCGCAGACCTCGCACCAGTCGTCGGAGACCGACTGGTGTCCGTTCGGGCAGGTCGGCATGTCGGTGCTTCCCCCTCTCGTCGTCCGGCCCGTGGCCGGGCTACCTCTTGACGCGAACGGTCTTGGTGGAGCGGGTCTCGAGTGTCATCTCGTCCGCTTCCGCGACCTTCGCCTTCAAACGCACAGTACCGGTCGCCGCATCGACGACGTCGACCACCTTCGAAAGGAGTTTCGCCGTATCCGCGTTGCCGGAGGCCGCCGCGAGCTGCACGGCGCGGCCCAGTTTCGCCGTCGCGCCGTCGTGATCGCCCGATTTGCGGGCATCCAACCCCTGCTGGATGACGTCCGCGAGCTCGGCCTGGCCCGTGTAGTGGGCGACCTGCGGATTGATCGACGTCGACATCGCCAGGTCGTCGGTCCACACCGCCCGTACCAGTCCTTGGGACAGCGGCTTCGGATCGCCGCCCAGCGGGTCCGGCGCGATCAGGGAGACCCTGGCCGCCAGCATCTCCTGGCCGATCGCGGCCTGCGGGACCCGCACGCTCACGTGGTAGTCGCGGGACTCGTCGCCCCAGGAGCCCGTGGGGTAGTCCCCGGCGCGCGGTCCGGCCTCCGTACGGCGCCCGGTCAGGTCCTCGACCGTCGGCGCCACCTGCTTCACATAGGCGATCTCCACCCCGACCGGGGTCCACAGCCGCAGTGAGACGTCCGCCACGCCCTTGCCCATCGCGTGCTCCATCATCGCCGTGAAGTCGGCGGTGAGGGCGGCAGGGTCGGCGACGATGTCGGCGGAACCGAGGAGCGCCGAGGCGATCCCGGTGACCTCCTTGACCTCCCAGTCGGTGCCCACCCCCCGCGCGTCACAGGTGAAGCGGCCGGCGCAGGCGTCGAGCGCGGCCCGCAACTCCTCCGGCGTCTCGTGCTCGTTGCGGCCGTCGGTGAGCAGGATGCCGTGCCGGATGGCGGGGCCGGCCGTGGAGAGCAGCCGGTCCGCGAGCCGCAGCCAGCTGCCGATGGCCGTGCCGCCGCCCGCGCTCAGCCGGCGCAGCGACTCCTTGGCCTCGGCCCGGGTCCTGGCGTCGGCGACGGCGAGCCCGCCGTTCCCCGGGTAGACCTCCTTCGCGACGTGCGTACCGGCGACGACGGCGAAGGCCGTGCCGTCGCGCAGGGTGTCGACGGCGGCGGCGGTCGCCTCACGGGCGCCGCGCATCTTGGTGGCGGGGAAGTCCATCGAGCCGGAGCAGTCGACCATGATCACGACGCCGGCCGTGCCGCCGCCCGCCGTGGCGAGCGGCTGCCGTCCGGTGGTGCCGCCGCCGGTCGAGGTGACCGTGATGATCGCGCTGACGTCCCGGCCGCCCTCGGGCAGGAACTCGTTCTGGTAGACGTCCACAGAGAACTGCGGCACGGTCGACTTGGAGAAGTTCGCCATTCGTTACGGCTCCTCGGACAACAACGGTCGATCGGTGGAGGGACGGGGGGATCGGCGGCCGCTCAGGCGGATCCTGCCCCTTGGGGAGTGACGGTGAACGGCACGAGCGCGACCGTGATGTTGTCGTGGCCTCCGCCGTCCAGGGCGTGGCCGACGAGGACCTGGGCGCTGTGCAGCGGTCGGTCGGAGGCGTCGGCCGGGACGACCCTGGCCATGTCGTCGGCGCCCTCCGCGTAGTTCCACAGGCCGTCCGTGCAGACGACGACCACGCCGGACCGGTCGGGCTTGAACGCGGCCGTGTGCGGCTCCAGTTCGTACGCGTCGGCGCCGAGCCAGCCGGTGATCGCGTGGGCGCGCTCGTCCGCGTACGCCTCCGCCTCGTTCATCAGGCCGGCCGAGACCATCTGCGCGGCCCACGAGTCGTCCTCGGTGAGCCGGGCGGCCGGGGTGGCCCGGTCGTCCGGCACCCAGTAGACGCGGCTGTCGCCGACCCAGCCGACGACGAGCAGGCCGTCGGCGACGACGGAGCCCACGATGGTGCAGGCCGGGGCGTTGCGGTGGCGGTGCGGTTCGTGCTCGGAGCCGTCCTGACCGGGCTCCTCCGCGAGGGAGTTGACGGCCTCGGCGGCGGCCACGATCGCCTCGTGCATGGCCTGCTGCGGGTGCGTTCCCCGGGGCAGCGCGGCGAGCAGCGAGGCGCCGGCCGCCTCCGCGGCGGCCGCGGACGCCTCGTCGGGCCGGGTCGCGGAGGACACCCCGTCGCAGACGATCGCGAGGGTGGCGGGGGAGCCGTCGGGGAGCGTGGTCGCCGATACGGCGAACGCGTCCTCGTTGCGGTGATGGCGCAGTCCCCGGTCGGAGACGGCGGCGACGCTGCCGAGCTCCCGCTCCATGTGGTCGCGCTCGCGGGGCTGCGCGTGCCCGCAGTTCTCGCAGTAGCCGTCGGTGTCCACCCGCCCGGCCCGGCAGGCCACGCACAGGGCGGAGCCGGGGGCGGCGGCGGCCGGATCCGCGGCCGGAGCCGCCGGGGCGGGCGCCGGTGCGGGGGAGGGCGCGGCCGACGGCGCGGGTGCGGCCGGCGCCGGGTCCACCCGTACCGCCGCACGCGGGTCCGGAGCGGCCAGCTCGAAGTCGCCGCTGCCCGTCGTGGTCCGCCCCGCGGGGTCGGCACCGGGCGGCACCGGCCCGTCCGTGCGGACCGCCATCGTGGGCAGGTCGCGGCCACCGGAGTCGGTGCCGGGAAGGTCGCCCGGGTGCTGGGTGGCGGTCGACAGCGAACCGGGGTCCCGGGGCGGGGCGTCCGGCCAGGCCACGGGGGTGCCGATGGCCACGGTCGGGCGGTCCGGCTCGACCCCGGCGACCGGCACGGCCGTCAGGTCGTAACCGCACGCCCCGCAGAACCGGTCACCCGACTCCAGGGGCTCCGCGCAGTCCGGGCAGACGGTGAGGCCGTGCGACGGCTTCGGCTTCTGGGACATCCTCACACCCACGTCCGGGGGCGGAAGCGGTTGGCCCGCTCCACCAGTTCGATCCTCTCCTCGCCCTGCTGGGCGAGCCGGGCCAGCACCCGGTACGAGCGTTCGAGGCCGAAGCGCAGTCCGCGCTCGTCCAGTTCACTCCCGAGCAGCAGCGCGCCGCCGCCCGGTTCCGCACCGGGACTCCCGGAGAGTACCCAGTCGAGGGCGGTCCCGAGGACCTCCGTCGACAACTGCTCCCGGCGCACGGCGTCCAGACCGAAGCCCTGGAGCGCCGAGACCTGCGCGGCGGCCGCCGTCAGATCGGCGGCGAGCGGCTCCCACGCCGGGCGCCGCCGCAGCCGCGCCCGCACGGTCGCGACCCGCGCCGCCGTGTAGTGGATCGAGGCCTCCGGAACGGACTCCAGCGTCTGTACGGCTCCGATCCGGTCCCCGGCCGCGAGCTGCACCCGGGCGAGGCCGAAGGCGGCGCTGACGAAGCTCGGGTCGGTGGCCCACACCAGGCGGTAGTACTCGGCGGCGTTGTCCAGCTGGCCCAGCACCTCGGCGCAGATCCCGAGGGCCAGCTTCGGCGAGGGCTCGCCGGGGAAGGCGTCGTAGACCGCGTCGAAGGCGAGCGCCGCGTGTTCGTGGTCACCGGTCACCAGGGAGGCGACGCCCCGGTACCAGACGACCCGCCAGTCGTCCGGGTCCCGCTCCTCGAGGCCGGCCAGGGTCCGGGCGGCTGACGGCAGGTCGCCCAGCTCCAGCTCAGCCCGCAGGGTCCGCAGCCGCAGCTCGGCGGAGGGCGCGGGTGCGGCCTGCAGCGCGGCGAGCAGCTCGCCGGGCGCGGCGGCGGCGAGACCGGCGAGGAAGCCGGCGTTGGGGTCGCCCGTGTCGACGCGCGGGACGGGCAGCGCGAGCGCGGTGGCGGGCGTGTCGAGCGGCGCGAGCAGCTCCCCGAGCCCGGGCGTCGCCCCCGGAGTCACGGCACCGGGTCCGGCGGGCAGCGCGGCCCCGGGCACGGCACCCGGCAGCGCGGCCCCGGGCCCGGAGCCGTACGCGGCCCCCGGAACGGCGGCGGGCGGCGCGGACCGCTTGCGTCCCCGTCGGGCCCCGAGCAGCGACACGTCCTCCGTCGGTTCGGCGAACAGGGCCGTGTCCGTGACCCGTACCTCCGTGCCGAACAGCGTCGACAGCGCGGGCCGCGGCCGCCCCGACTGGAGCGCCACGACCTCCCGCAGCACACCCGTCAGCTGCTCCGCCATCTCCTGCGCGGAGGCGAACCGGCGTGCCGGGTCCGGGTCCGTGGCGCGGACCAGGAAGCGGTAGAACGACTCGTACGTCCGGAAGACCGCGATGTTGTCCGGGTCGGGCAGCGAGTCCAGGAAGACGTTCGTGTAGCCCTGGAAGTCGAAGGTCATCACCGCGAGGGTGCGCGCCACCGTGTACAGGTCGCTCGCCACCGACGGCCCGACCTCGGCCACCTCCGGTGCCTGGTAGCCGACGGTGCCGTAGATCGCGGACTCTTCGTCGTCCATCCGCCGGACCGCGCCCATGTCGATGAGCTTCAGCTGGTCCTCGGTCTGGATGGCGTTGTCGACCTTGAAGTCGCAGTAGAGGAGGTTGCGGCTGTGCAGGTGGCCGAGGGCCTCCAGGGCCTCGATCCCGTACGCGCAGGCCTGCTCGACCGGCAGCGGATCGCGGCGGCCGTCCGGGGTGCGCCGGTCGTTGGCGATCTCCTTGAGGGACTTGCCGCCGACGTACTCCATGACGATGTAGCCGTCCATGGAGCCGGTGCGCTGGTCGAGGTGCTCGACGAAGTTGTAGATGCGGACGATGTTGGAGTGCTCGATCTCGGCGAGGAAGCGGCGTTCGGAGATCGCGGCGGCCATGGCGTCCTGGTCGCCGGTGTCGAGGAGGCCCTTGAGGACGACCCAGCGGTCGGAGACGGCGCGGTCGACGGCGAGGTAGATCCAGCCGAGGCCGCCGTGCGCGAGGCAGCCCGCGACCTCGTACTGGCCGTGGACGATGTCCCCGCCGCGCAGCTTCGGCACGAAGGAGTACGGGTGCCCGCACTTGGTGCAGAAGCCCTCCGTACGGCCCGGCCGCTCACCGCGCGAACGGCCCACCGGTGCGCCGCAGTCGGAACGGGAGCAGAAACGCTTCCGCTCGGGAACCTCGGCGTTCTCCATGACCGCCGCCCGCGGGTCCGGACGCGGCACCTCGGGAATCGACACCAGACCGGCGCCCAGCCGGTTGCGGGCGGACTGACCGGTCGACGAACCGGAACTGCGCACCGACACCGAGCGGGACGTGGAGGCCCCGGAGAGCGAGCGCGAGAGCCGCCCGGAGACCGAACGGCGGGAGGTCGACGAACGCGACGAGGCCCGCGAGGACGCCCGCGAACTGCTCCGCGACGAGCTGGAGTCCGGACCCCCGACAACGGAGCCCCCAGCGACCCCGCTGCCCGTGCCCGTGCCTCTCCCCGGCACGGCCACCCCCGTGGGCGTCGAGCCGATGAGCCCTCCGGCCGCGACCACCGGGGCGAGGCCGCAGGTGTCGCAGTACAGCTCGCCGCCTCCCATGTCCTCGTACGAACCCTCGCACGAAGGACGCTGACAGCTCCCCACGCCCGTCTCCCCGCCGCTCACCACTGTTCCCCGCTCACCACTGTCGTCCTCCCGCGTCTCTCGGGCCGGACAGTACGTCCGCGGCCGCCTGCTGGTAACGCAGTACGGCCTGTTCCGCGACCCGCAGATCGCAGGGCGCGCTCCACAGCATCCGGCGGGCCGCGTCGTACCGCTCCACGAGCAGCGGGTCCTCCGCCGCGCCGAGCCGCGCCACCTTCGCCTTGTACGCGTCGAGCCTGCCGCGCAGCTCGGCCCTGACCGCGAGCGGGGCCGTGACCGCGGTCAGCGACTCCCGGGCCCGCAGCAGTTCGTCCTCCGCATCCCGCTCCAGGGACTCCAGGAGCGGGGAGAGCCGGTGCCACTGGGCGTGCCTGCGGTACTCGGCGGCCGCCACGAGCCGCTCCTGCAGCACGATCGGCGGCCCGCTGACGGCCGGCACCTCGGAGGCGGCGATCTTCGCGAGGACCTCGCCGCGCGCGGCCCGCGCCTCGGCGAGCGTCCGGTCCGCCCGCGACAGCACGTCCCGCAGCCGGAGCAGCCGGTCCTCGGAGTCCTGCCGGACGGCGAGCACCGCCTCGATCTCGCGCCGGATGTCCTCCAGGGCCAGGGCCGCCCGGTCGTACCGCTCGGTGTCGGGGCGGCCGCCGCCCGGCGCCGAACTCCCGGTCGCCGGGCGCCAGAAGGCCAGCGGATCGGTGACGACCTGGGAACGCAGCGCGGTCAGCTCGGCGGTGATGTCCTCCAGCTCGTCGCCGGCCGGGTGCTCCCCGGGCCGTACGCCGACCGAGTGCGCGAGCGAACGCGTCCGCCCCAGCTCGGCGGCGAGGAGGTCTATCCGGGCGGGCAGCGCCGACCAGACCGCGTCGGCGGTCACCACCACGTCCAGCGAGGACGCGTACAGCTCGTTCATCCGCCGGACGAGGCCCTCCAGGGTGAACCGCTCGGTGAGGAGCCCCTGTTCACCCGCACCGCCCGCCACGTGGACGCTCTCGCCGCGCAGCCGGTCGGTCAGCTCCGCGAGCTCCTCACGGCCGGGCCAGCGGCGCCGGGCGCGCACCTCGCGGGCGTCCCTCAGGGCGCCGGTGTACACGTCGAAGCAGCTCCAGAGCAGGGTGATGGTCCGCTCGGTCGCCACCCAGCGGTCCCGGGTCGTGCCGGTCAGCTCCGCCCCTTCGAGCAGCCTGCGGCCCGCGTGGTCCTGGAGCGCGAGGAGCGAGTCCTCGACCGCTTTGTGCTCGGCTCCGAGGCGCGCCAGCGCACGGTCCACCTCGTCCCGGTCCATCACCGGCCCAGGGGGTCCCGTGACGCCCATCGATCACCTCTTCCTCTCCGTGTACAGGGCTGCTTGTACGGGCGTGTCCGGCGCTACTTGTACAGGGGGGCGGGCGGCCCGGTTATCCCGGGCAGGTCCTTCTCCAGCCACGTCCTGTACGCCTGCTGCCAGGGGCCCTGGCGGTAGCCCACGAGGACCTGATTGACCCGGCGGACCAGGTCGTCGTTGCCGAGCTTGGCGGCCACGCCGTAGAACTCGGTGGTGAACGGGACGCCCTTGAGCTCGACCGCCGGGTCCTGGGCGGCCTGGCCGGCCGCCAGGGCGTTGTCGGTGACGACGGCGTCGACCTCGCCCATCTGGAGCCTGGCCAGGCAGTCCAGCTGATTGGGCACGGTCAGCAGGTCCTTGTCGTTCCTGGTGCCGTCGGCCTCGTCCTTGAAGAGCGCGCCGAAGGACTTCTCCTCCAGGGCCTCGTAGGCCGTGGAGCCCTCGGCGGTGCAGACCCGCTTGCCCTTCAGCGAGGTGTCGTAGCCGGTGATGTCCGTGGCCAGCTTGGGGGCGAGGACCTGCTGTCCGGCCTGGAAGTAGGCGGTGGAGAAGGCGACCTGCTGGATCCGCTTGCAGTTGATCGTCATGGTGCGCACGACGAGGTCGACCTTGCCGCTGTCGAGGGCGGCGATCCGCTGGTTCGTGGGGATCGCCCGGAAGATGACGGCGTCCGGGCTGCCGAGGATGTCCTCGGCGATGGCCCGCGCCAGATCGATGTCGAAGCCTTCGAGGGCGCGCGTCTCCGGGTTGCGGTAGCCCCAGCGGTAGCTGGACTGGTCGACGCCGACGACGAGCTTCCCGCGCTTCTTGATCGCCTCGATGGACGGGCCGTCCGACGCCGAGGGAGTGAGGGAGGCCCAGGGCTTGTCGCAGGTGTCCGCCTTGACCTGGACCCCGGTGCCGATGCCGGGCCCCGGCCCCGCGATGCCGGGCACGGCCGCCGCGTCGCTGCCGTCGTGGGCCAGCGGGAGCAGGGTGAGCGAGGCGGTGAGCCCGCAGGCCACGGCCATCGCGGCCACGCCGCCCCAGCCGCGGAAGCGCTGCGCCGTCCGCCGCACCAGCGGGTACGTGCCGTTCGGCATCCCGCCCCCTCTCACCGGTACTCCGACAGTCTGCGGTTGATGCCGAGCACGGCGCCCGCCGCGCCCAGTATCCCGAGGGCCAGCGCGCCGAGCGGCAGCGCCGTCAGCGCGTCCCTGGCATCCCCGGCGGCGCGGGTGAACTCGGTCTGCTCGTGCGCCAGGGCACGGTCCAGGGCGGCGTCGACCTGGTCGAAGGACTGGCCCGTCGAGTCCTCGGGGCCGACGATGCGGCCGAGCGCGCCCTCGAAGTCGCCCGCATCGTCCTTGCCGCGGGCGTCCTTGTGACGCTGCTTCCACTCCGCCGTACGCGAGGCGGCCTCGTCGACGGGGACGCGGCCGGCGTCGTCGTCGGCCCGTTCCCGCGCCGTGGCGAGCGCGTCCGTCAGGGTGTCCGTGCTCGACGTGTACTCGGCCTCGTACTTGTCGCTCTTGCCGTCCTCGGTGAGGACGGCGCCCCGGGCGACCAGGGTCAGGAGCTCGTTGGCGCGGGCCGTGAGGGAGCCGATCCGGGCCGTGTTGAGGGCCTGGAGGGACTCCTGTCCGTGCGTGCGCGCGTTGTCGAGGCCGCTGCGGGCGACGGTGTGCGCGGCGAGCAGCCAGAGCAGCACGGTCAGCGTGGCGGCGGTGGCGGCGAGCAGCCCGTGGTTGAAGACCCGGTTCGTCCGCGCGTAGGTGCGGCGCTGGGCCCAGAACAGGACGGCGAGGGTGAGGAGTCCGAGGCCCAGGGCGAGGAACGGCCAGGTGCGGGCCGACTCGTCGTCCTCGTGGAGCCGTACCGTCTCGGCCTCGTAGAGCCGCTCGGCGGCGGGCAGCAGGATGCTGGTCATCTGCTGGTTGGCGTACCGCAGATAGGCCCCGCCCAGCGGGAGGCCCTGCCGGTTGGCGGCGCGGGCGCGCTCGATCAGGCCCGTGTAGCGCGGGAGCTGTTCGTTGAGGGTGGCGATCTCGCGGGCCGACTCGCCCGAACCGTCCGTGCTCGCGGCGGCCTTGACGAGCAGTCGGGCGGCGGTGGCGATGTCCCGGTCGTACCGTGCGCGGGACTCCGCGGGCTCCAGGGTGCCCGCGAGGAAGCCGCCGGCGGCGGTGGTGTCCGCGTCGGCCAGGGAGCGGTAGATCGCGGCGGCGTCCGCCGACAGCGGCTGGCTGCGGCTGACGACGTCGTCGGCGGCGGTCGTCCGGTCGCCGACCTGGAAGGCGGTGACGGCCCCGAACGCGACGACGAGCAGCGCGAGAACGGCCCCGAGGATCTGGAGCCGGCCCGGCTCGGTCGTCGTGGCGACCCGCAGCCGCTCCCGCCCCACGGCCCAGGCGCTCTGCCCCGCGGGCGGGGCGGCGCCCGGCGCGGGCGACGGCTGCGCGGGCACGCCGGCCGGGCGCGCGGGCGCCTGCGCCGTGCTCCGCGCCGCCGGGGCGGCGGGTGCGTTCGGCGGGTGTGTCACGTGACCTCCCCCTGGTCGCCGACTTCGGCCGGTCCGGCCTGCAGTATGGCCGCAGGGGGCCGTCCGCACACCGGGATTGACTGGATCTTGTTCTTATCGTGCCGCATGCCCCCGGCACGTCCGCGGGCCAACCCCCCACTTCGAGGGGCGAATCCCCCCACTCTGAATACGTCGTCCGGCCGTGATCGGTTCCGTATCGGACATCGCTCGAACAGGTGAACATGCCTGCGGGGCGCCTCCCCCGGCAGAGGAGACGCCCCGCGACCACACCCCCACGGGCCGCTCAGGCCCCGTAGTGCTCCCGCAGCCGGGCCGCCGCCTCCGGCCCCGCCGCCACCTCGTCCAGGGCGAGCAGCCCCGCCCCGAGGACCGGCGGCGCCGTCACGAAGCCGATCACCGCCTTCGGCGCCCGCTCGGCGAGGAGTTCACGGATCCTCTCCTCCAGCTGCGGATGCCGCGCGGCGAGCACGCTGCCGCCCAGCATCACCGGCGCCTCCTCGTCCAGGAGCCCGAGCCGCCCGAGCGCGACCGCCGACAGCGCGACGACCTCCTCGGCGAGCCGGTGCACCAGCGACAGCGCGACCGGGTCGCCGTCCGCGCTCACCCGGAACAGGACCGGCGTCAGCTCGTGCCGCCGCTCCAGGGGCACAAGACCCAGGTGCAGCGCCTCGATCAGCGCGTACATCGTCTCCAGACCGAAGTGCGCCGGCAGCGCACGGGCCAGCTCGGACGGCTCGCCGCGGCCGTCCTCGGCGCGCGCCGCGAACCAGAGCGCCTCCTCGGCCATGCCGCTGCCGCCGCCCCAGTCACCGGAGAGCTTGCCGATCGCGGGGAAGCGCGCGGTCCGGCCGTCCGGGGTCATCCCGACACAGTTGATGCCCGCCCCGCACACCACCGCGACACCGCGCGGCTCGTCGAGCCCGGCCCGCAGTATGGCGAAGGTGTCGTTGTGCACCCGCACCGACCGGCTCCAGCCCCTGCGCAGCAGTTCGGCCTGGAGGGCGGTCTCCTCGACGGGCAGGTCGGCGTTGGCGAGACACGCCGCGACATGGGCGAACGCGGGGGAGACGCCGGTGCCGCCGGCCTCCTCCCACGCCCGCCCGACGATCTCCGCCAGGGCGTCGACGGCCGTCTCCACCCCCACCACCGGCGGCTGGAACCCGCCGCCGCGCGCCGCGCCGAGGACGGTGCCGTCCGGGGCGAGGACCGCGACGTCGGTCTTGCTGTTCCCCGCGTCGATCGCGAGGAGGACGCCGTCCAGGTTCACGCCCACGCGAGGTGCTCCCGGTTGTGTGCGATCAGCCGGTCGGTGAGCCCGTCGGCGTACGCGTACTGACCCACCAGCGGGTGCGCGAGCAGCGCCTTGAACACCCGGTCCCGGCCGCCCCGCAGCGCCGCTTCGAGCGCCAGGGCCTCGTAGGCCGTGACGTTCGCGACGAGACCGGCGTACAGCGGGTCCAGCGGGGCGACCGGCAGCGGCGCGGCACCGTGGGCGCCGACCGCGGCCTGCGTCTCGATGACGGCGTCGTCGGGGAGGAACGGCAGCGTGCCGTTGTTGTACGTGTTGACCACCTGGTACGGCGAACCGCCGCCGCCGAGCAGGGATGCCGCCAGGTCCACGGCCGCCTCCGAGTAGAAGGCGCCGCCGCGCTTGCCGAGCAGGGCCGGCTTCTCGTCGAGCGCCGGATCCCCGTACATCTCCAGGAGTTCCTTCTCCATCGCGGCGACCTCGGCGGCCCGCGAGGGCTTGGTGCCGAGCTCCCGGACGACCTCGTCGTGCGCGTAGAAGTAGCGCAGGTAGTACGAGGGGACGACGCCGAGCCGGTCCAGGACGGGGCGCGGCAGCCGCAGGTCGTCGGCGATCGCGTCGCCGTGCTCGGCGAGCAGCCGGGGCAGCACGTTCTCGCCCTCGGGGCCCCCGACGCGTACGGCACGCTCCCAGGTCAGGTGGTTGAGCCCGACGTGGTCCAGGTGGACCTCGGACGGGGCGACGCCGAGGAGCCCGGCGAACTTCCGCTGGAAGCCGATGGCCACGTTGCACAGGCCGACGGCCTTGTGGCCGGCCTGGAGCAGCGCGCGCGTGACGATGCCGACCGGGTTGGTGAAGTCGATGATCCAGGCGTCCGGGTTGGCGCGGCGGACCCGCTCCGCGATGTCCAGGACGACCGGGACCGTGCGCAGCGCCTTGGCGAGACCGCCGGCGCCGGTGGTCTCCTGGCCGACGCAGCCGCACTCCAGCGGCCAGGTCTCGTCCTGTTCGCGGGCGGCCTGCCCGCCGACCCGCAGCTGGAGCAGGACGGCGTCGGCGCCCTCGACCCCGGCGTCGAGGTCGGAGGTGGTGGTGATCTTTCCCTCGTGGTCCTGCTTGGCGAAGATCCGCCGGGCGAGACCGCCGACCAGGTCGAGCCGGTCCGCGGCCGGGTCGACGAGGACGAGTTCGGTGAGGGGCAGGGTGTCGCGCAGCCGCGCGAATCCGTCGATCAGTTCGGGGGTGTAGGTGGAACCGCCCCCCACGACAGTGAGCTTCATGGTGTGAGTCAGCCCTTCACTCCGGTCAGTGTGACTCCCTCGACGAACGCCTTCTGGGCGAAGAAGAAGACGAGGATCACAGGGGCCATGACCAGGACGGTCGCGGCCATGGTCAGATTCCAGTCGGTGTGGTGCGCGCCCTTGAAGGACTCCAGGCCGTAGCTGAGCGTCCAGGCACCCGGGTTCTCCGAGGCGTAGATCTGCGGCCCGAAGTAGTCGTTCCAGCTGTAGAAGAACTGGAAGAGAGCGACGGCGGCGACACCGGGCTTCGCCATCGGGAGCACGATTCGGATCAGGGTGCGGAACTCTCCGCAGCCGTCGATCCTCGCGGCCTCGACGTACTCGTTCGGGATGGTCAGCAGGAACTGGCGCAGCAGGAAGATGGCGAAGGCGTCACCGAAGGCCATCGGGATGATGAGCGGCCACAGGGTGCCGGACAGGTCCATCTGCTTGGCCCAGAACAGGTACATCGGGATGATGATCACCTGCGGCGGCAGCATCATCATCGAGATGACGAGCAGCAGCGACAGATGCCGGCCGCGGAAGCGGAACTTGGCGAGCGCGTACGCCACGGGTATCGACGACACCACGACGAGGACGGTGCCGAGGCCCGCGTACAGCAGGGAGTTCCGCCACCAGGTGAGGAAGCCCTCGACCTGGAAGACCTTGACGTAGTTGTCCCAGTGCCAGGAGTTCGGCGTCAGGTCCCGGGTGAGCGCCTGCTGGTCGCTCATCAGGGAGGTCAGGAAGACGAAGACGAACGGGAGCACGAAGAACAGGGCTGCGGCGACGCCGAGCGAGTGCACGGCGATCCAGTGCAGCAGCGCCTTGCGGCCGGCCCGCTTCCGAGCGGGGCTCGGCGTGCGGTTCTCCGCGGCGCGGGCGGGAGCGGTTGCGGTCGTCATGTGTCAGTCACCCGAGCCGATCAGGCCGCCGCGCCGACGCATCAGGAGCGCGGTGAAGGCCATGGAGAAGGCGAAGAGCACCAGGGCCACGACGCAGGCGGCGCCGTAGTTGAACTGGCTGAAGCCGAGGCTGTAGACGAGCTGCGGGAGGGTCAGCGTGGAGTCGTCCGGGTAGCCGGGCTGGAAGGTCGCGCCGGAGCCGCCCATCACGCCCGAGGCGACCTTGGAGGCCACGATCGGCTGCGTGTAGTACTGCATCGCGCCGATGATCCCGGTGACGACCGCGAACAGCACGATCGGCGAGATGTTCGGCAGCGTGATGTAGCGGAACCGCTGCCACGCGGACACGCCGTCGAGCTCGGCGGCCTCGTACTGCTCCTTCGGTACGTCGAGCAGCGCGGCCATGAAGATGACCATGAGGTCGCCGACGCCCCACACGGCGAGGACGGTGAGGGCCGGCTTGGCCCAGTCCGCGTCGTTGAACCAGGAGGGGGCGGGGATGCCGACCGCCTCCAGGAGCGAGTTGACCGGGCCGGTACCGGGGTTGAGCAGGAAGACGAAGGCGAGCGTGGCCGCCACCGGCGGGGCCAGGTAGGGCAGGTAGAAGAGGGTGCGGAAGATCCCGGCGCCCGACTTGATCTTGATGATGAGCATGCCGATGCCGAGGCCGAAGACCACCCGGCAGGAGACCATCACGACGGCCAGCCAGAGGGTGTTCTGCATCGCCGGCCAGAACTTCGGCAGGTCGGAGAAGACGTACGTCCAGTTCTCCACGCCCCGCCAGGTCGGCGGGTTGAGGCCGTCGTACCGCATGAACGAGAAGTACAGCGTGGAGACGAGCGGATAGGCGAAGAAGAAGCCGAATCCGATCAGCCAGGGCGACATGAACGCCAGGGTGCGGAGCGCGTTGCGCCGGCGCTTGGACCGGAGCGTGTTCCGTCCTCCGGGGGAGGCGGCGGCCGGGGCGGCCGCCTCCTTCGCGGGCAGGGTGTCCGTGCTCATGGGTGGGTTCCGGCCGTCACTTCGTCGCGGCGATGTCGCGGTCGATCTGCGCCGCGGTGTCCGCGAGGGCCTTCTTCAGGTCCGGGACCTGGCCCTTCTCGTACTTGTGGGCCAGCGCGGAGAGGGTCTCCTGGTAGCTGGCGCCGTTCACGGCGCCGTCCATGGTGGTGGACTCGGGGTGCCGGGCGATCTCCAGGAAGGTCTTGAAGCGCGGGTCGAACTTCAGGTTCGGGGACTTCAGCGCCTCCAGGGTGGAGGGCACGTTGCCGATGTCGTTGGCGAAGCCGACCACGGCGTCGGTGTCCGTGGTCATGTACTTGACCAGCTCCCAGGCCGCGTTCTGCTTCTTGCTCTGCGGGGCGATGCCCATGATCGTGCCGGAGAGGTAGCCCTTGCCGTACTCGGCGATCTCGTCGTCGGCGACGGGCATCGGCGCGACGCCGACGTCGAAGCTCACGTTGGCCTTCTTGACGAAGTTCAGCCGCCATTCGCCGTCCAGCTGCATGGCGACCTGACCGGTGTGGAAGGGGTGCTTGGCGCCCCACTCGTCACCGAAGGTGGTGCGGTACTTGTCGAGCTTCTGGAACCCGCCCAGGGAGTCCACCAGGGACTTCTGGTACGTCATCATCTCGGCGAACGCCGGGTCCTTCGCGACGGTCGACCGACCGTCCGCGTCGAAGTACCCGTTGTGCTTCCACTGCGACATGTAGTGCTCCACGACGGTCTCGTAGCCGAGGTAGTTCGGCATGAAGCCGAGCTGCTCGTAGGAGTCACCCTTGGGCTTGGTGAGCGTCTTGGCGACCTTGGCGAACTCGGACCAGGTCTTCGGCGGGGCCTCGGGGTCGAGACCGGCCGCCTTGAAGGCGTCCTTGTTGTAGTAGAGGCCGTACGCGTCGGAGAGCAGCGGCAGCGAGCAGCGCCTGCCCTCGAACTGCGTGTACTCCTGGAGGACCTTCGGGAAGACCTTGTCGAGGTCCAGCTTGTCCTTCTCGATGAAGGGCTTGAGGTCCGCGAGCGCGCCCGAGGAACAGAACTTGCCGACGTTGGAGGTGGTGAAGGAGGAGACGACGTCGGGCCCGTTCGACCCGCCCGCGCGCAGCGCCTGGCCCAGCTTGTCGTCGTTGATGCCGCCGACGACCTTCACCTTGATGTTCGGGTGCGCCTTCTCGAAGCGGGCGACGTTGTCCGTGATCGCCTTCACCTCGGCGGGGTCCAGCCAGCCGTGCCAGAAGGTGATGGTGGTCTGGGCCTTGGGGTCGTCGGAGGCCGCGTTGTTCGCGGAGCCCGTACAGGCCGAGGCGAAGAGGGCTATCGAGGCGGTGGCGGCGAGCGCTGCGGCTGCTCTGCGCGGACGTACGGGCATGACGGTGTCTCCCTGTGGCGGAGGCTTACGGGGGAAGGGGAACGTGTGGGGCGGTCGGTGGGTCAGCGCGAGGTGTCGAAGACCTCGGCGCGCGTGGTGGCGAGGGCGCTTTCGAGGGCGCCGCGCAGTACGGGGCGCCGGGGAACGGCGGCGAGGACCAGCCGTGGCCGGGAGGCGGCGAGGTCGGCGAGTTCGGACTGCACGCGCGCGCGGAGGGGTTCGCCGCCGGCGACGAGGACGTCACCGGACAGCACGATGAGTTCGGGGTCGAGGACGGCGACGATCGAGGAGAGTCCGATGGCGACGCGCTCGGCGTACCGGTCGAGCAGCTCCGCGTACCGGGGGTCCTCGCCGTGCGCCTCGACGGCGTGCGCGAGCAGCCCGCTCGCGACCGCCACGTACGGCTGCTCGGGGGTGTCGATGCCGATGGCGCGGGCGATCCGGGGCACGGCCTGGACGCCGGCGAGCTCCTGGAAGCCGCCGGAGTTGGCCTTGGTGACCTGCCGTACGAGCGGGGTGCCGGGCACGGGCAGGAAGCCGACCTCGCCGGCGCCGCCGGTGAAGCCGCGGTGCAGCCGCCCGCCGAGGACGAGGGCGGCGCCGAGGCCCTCCTCGTTCCACAGCAGGACGAAGTCCGTGTGACCGCGGGCCGCGCCGACACGCTGCTCGGCGACGGCGACGAGGTTGACGTCGTTCTCGTACTCGAACGGCATCGGCAGGACGGCGGCCAGCTCCTCCAGGAGCGTGGGGGAGTGCCAGCCGGGCAGGTGGGAGGCGTACCGCAGGCGTCCGGTGGCCGGGTCGAAGGCGCCGGGGGTGCCGATGACCAGGCGCCGGACGTCCTCGCGGGTGATCCCGGCCGCCTTGACGGCCCCGTCGAGGGCGTCGGTGACCTGGCGGACGACGCCGGAGGCGGCGCGGCCGGGGGTGCGGAGCTCGTACTCGCCGACGATCTCGCCCGCGATGTCGGTGACGGCGGCGTGGATGCGGAACGGGTTGACGTCGAGTCCGGCGGCGTACGCGGCCCGCGCGTTCACCGCGTAGAGCTGGGCGTTCGGTCCGGGCCGGCCCGCGGTGGTGCCGGTGGCGACGACGAGACCGGCCGCTTCGAGGCGGGCGAGCAGCTGGGAGGCGGTCGGTTTGGACAGGCCGGTGAGCTTGCCGATCCGGGTCCGCGAGAGGGGGCCGTGCTCCAGGAGCAGGTCCAGGGCGGCGCGGTCGTTCATGGCGCGCAGCACGCGTGGCGTGCCGGGGGTTCCCGGAGTCGTACCGGCCATGAGGTCGCACCTGCCCTTCGGTTACTGGTCGGGCCATTCTGCTGCCTCGCGGCGGCCCGTCTCTCCGACTCCACTGTTAGGAAAGTTTCCTATTCGGTGGGAGGAAAATAAGGCGGCCGTCACGGGGCCGTCAATACCCGGGCACGCGAGACGCCCCCGAAGGCAACCAAAGCGTTACCTGCGGGGGCGTCGCCCACGCGCGCGTTCCTCCTCGCGGAGGCCCCGTCTACTTGTTGAGGTCCGCCTTCGGCAGCGGGGTCGCCGCCGCCGACTGCGGCGAGGTCGCCGAGGCGAAGGCCGACGGCGCCGCCATGCCCGCGGTCGGGTCGGCGGCCGACTCCTCGGCCTGCGCCGGAAGCCCGCCCACGATCCGGATGCCGGCCCGGTCCAGGCCCTGCTTGATCCGCCAGCGCAGCTCGCGCTCCACGCCCAGCGCCTTCCCCGGCATCGTCTTCGCCGAGACCCGGACGGTCATCGAGTCGAGCAGCACCTCGCTGAGACCGAGCACCTCCACCGGACCCCAGAGGCGCTCGTTCCACGGCTCCTCCTTGGCCATGGACTCCGCCGCCTCGACGATCACGGACCTCACCCGGTCCAGGTCCTCCGTCGGCCGGACGGTCACGTCCACGCCCGCCGTCGCCCAGCCCTGGCTCAGGTTCCCTATCCGCTTGATCTCGCCGTTGCGCACGTACCAGATCTCGCCGTCCACGCCGCGCAGCTTGGTCACCCGCAGACCGACCTCCACGACCTCGCCGGAGGCCACGCCCGCGTCGACCGAGTCACCCACGCCGTACTGGTCCTCCAGGATCATGAAGACACCCGACAGGAAGTCCGTCACCAGGTTCCGCGCGCCGAAACCGATGGCCACACCGGCCACACCGGCCGAGGCGAGCAGCGGCGCCAGGTCGATCTTGAAGGCGCCCAGGATCATCAGCCCGGCCGTACCCAGGATCAGGAACGAAGCCACCGAACGCAGCACCGAACCGATCGCCTCCGAGCGCTGGCGCCGGCGCTCGGTGTTGACGAGGAGACCGCCGAGGGCGGTCCCCTCCACCGCCTGCGCCGAACGGTTCATCCGCTCGATCAGCTTCGTCAGGGCCCGCCGGACGGCCATCCGCAGAAGCAGCGCGACGATCAGGATCAGCAGGATGCGCAGGCCCGTGTTCAGCCAGGTGGACCAGTTCTCCTCCACCCAGCTCGCCGCGTTCGTGGCCTTCTCCGCCGCCTCGTCGAGGGTCACCGGAATGGGCTCGGGTTCGGTGGCAGCCGCAAGGGCGGACCAAGACACGGGAGGACCTCCAGGCATCGCGTACGCAGACCATCCACAGTAACGGGGCGTCGGACATGGTCCCGTTGCTCTGTTCGAGGGAGAGACCGACCTCACCCGGGCAAAGAGTAAGGAGACATGCCGATGTGGTCGAGAACACGCCGGGCCCGTCACCCCGATCCCGGTACGTGGTGGCGTTCCGACCAGGCATGAGGAGAGACTGAGAGCAGTTCGTCCCGGCGCGAGCCACGCGCCGCCGGCGTCATAGGAGGCATCCGTGCCGCATGTCCTGGTCCTCAACGCGTCGTACGAGCCGCTCGGCGTCGTACCGCTCCGCCGCGCACTCGTCCTCGTCCTGGAGAACAAGGCTCTCTGCCTCGAGGAATCCGGCGCCTTCCTGCACAGCGAGACCCAAGTCGTCCCCGCGCCCAGCGTGGTGCGACTGAAGCGCTTCGTGCGGGTCCCCTACCGGGGGCCCGTTCCCTTGACCCGCAGAGCCCTCTTCGCACGAGACGGCGGGCGCTGCATGTACTGCGGGGGCGTCGCGACCAGCGTCGACCACGTCATCCCCCGCAGCCGCGGGGGCACGCACGCCTGGGAGAACGTGGTGGCGGCCTGCCGCCGCTGCAACCACGTCAAGGCCGACCGGCACCTGCGCGAGATCGGCTGGCGGCTGCGCCACCAACCGGCCCCGCCGACCGGCCTGGCCTGGCGGATCATCGGGACCGGACACCGGGACCCCCGCTGGCTGCCGTACCTCCAGCCGTACGGCGCCGAGGATGTGATGGCCCGGATCGACTCCGTCGCCGACGCCCCCGTGAGGGCGCTGACGACGGGTTGAGCCGGGCCTTTCGCGTCCGTACGCGGAACCACGCGCGTACGGACGCGGGGTCGGGTACGGCACGGGAGCGGCGTGCCCCTCAGGGGGCGGGCCGCTCCTCGGGCGTGCCCTCCGACGCCTCGTCCGGTGCCGTGCCGGCGGCCTCGGTCGGCGGCTGCGCCGGCTTCGGGGCCGGCTGAGCGGGCCGGTCCGGCTGCTGCTGCCCGGCCACCGCGTAGGTCTCCACCGACCAGAGCGAATAGCCGTACTGCGTCGCCCGCGCGTCGCCCTGCACCCGCAGGAACCGCGTGTCCGCCGCGTCCATCCGCACCGACTCCCTGCCGCCCCGGCCCTCCGCGACCGTCGCCGCCGTACGCCACACGCGCCCGTCGGCCGAGACCTGGACCCGGTAGCGGGAGGCGTACGCGTCCTGCCAGTGCAGCACCACCTGCCCTATCCGGGCCGGCTCCGGCAGTTCCAGCTGCCACCAGGCGCCGTCCTCCGCCGGCGAGGACCAGCGGGTGGCCGGATCGCCGTCCACCGCCAGGGCGGCCGGGAAGTCCGGCGTCTCGTCGCCCGAGGAGGAGGCCGTCGCCGTCCGCGCCAGATCGGGGCCTGCCGTACGGGGGAAGGCCCGGACCGTCAGCACCCGCTCCTCGCCCGCGAACGACACCGGCACCCGATACGTGCCCGCGTGCGCGTCCGGCGCCACCGACACCTCCAGGGGCACCGTCGACCGGGCACCGCGCTCGACCACCGCCTGCTCCGGCAGCGTGACCGTGATCCCCTTCGGGGCCTTCGCCGTCAGCGGCCCCCGCACCTCGCCCGCGCGCAGACCCGACAGCTCCACGTCCACCCGCTGGGCCGGGCCGCCGATCTCCGCGTCCGTCTCCGTCCGGGCCAGGTCGAGCGCCGCGCGCGGCCCGTCCGCGAACCACGGCACCAGCGAGCGCACCGCGGGCGCCGGCCCGTCGCCACTCCACACCACCCGCAGCGCCTCCGCCCGCAGCCCCTTGAGCTCGGCCTGCGTCCAGCCGGACGCGGACAGCGGGCCGAGCGACCGCCAGCCCTCGCCCTCGACGTACGCCTCCACGCGCGCGTCGCGCGGGTCCCCGGCACCCGGATCCGTCATCACCGTCAGGGCCTCCACGGGCCGTGCCCGGTCGAGCCGCACGGTGTACGAGTCGGTGGCGCGGTCGGCACGCGCCTTCGCCGTCCGGTCGGCGCCGGTCCAGGCCTTCGCCCGGTCCACCGCGCGCGTGAGGAACGGGTCGAGCACCCCCGCGCCGACGGTCACCCGGCCGGCCGAGAGGTCCTTCCGCAGCGACTCCAGGCTCAACTGCGCCCGCCAGGCCGCGGCCCCGTCACCGGCCTCCTGGGCGACCAGCATGTCGACCGCCGTCTCGCCCGCCCGGCCGTACCGGGACAGCCGATCGAGCCAGGGGCCGGTCTCGTCGTCGAGGGTGCCGCCGGCGGCGCCCGAGAGCCGCCCGGGGGCCTCGCGCATCACGGTGAACGCGGCCCGCAGCTCCCGCGCCGCCTTCTCCCGCCCGGGGTCCGCACCGGTCCCCGCGCTCGTGCGGGAGGCCCAGAAGGCCGCCAGGAGGGGCTTCAGGTACGCCGATTCGGCCGCCGGGTCGAGCACCGACGAGGCGCCGTTCCCCACGAGCGCCCGCAGCGCCTCCCGGGCGGCCGGCTCCGGGCCCGCGAGGTCCTCGACGGCCGCCCGCCAGGACTCCTCCGGCCGGTAGCCGCGCGGGTTCCAGGCGTAGTCGGCGGTGGTGAAGAGCGGGACGCGGGAGGCGGCGGGCTGCTCCATCGCGAGCGCGAGGAAGGCCGCGGAACCGGCGGCCACGGCCGGCTCCCGGCCCGTCGCGGGGCCGAGGAACAGCCGGTCCTGCGCGTAGTCGTTGACCGGGTAGTTGTCCATGGTGACCAGCGGATGCCGCAGGGCGGCCCGGGTCCGCGCCAGCTCCCCGCCGGTGATCGAGCGCGGTACGACACCGACGCCGGTCCACGCCACCCGCACGTCCGCGTCGAGCGCCTCGCCGAGCCGGGTGCGGTAGGCGGTCGCACCGTCCTGGTAGTACTCCGTCGGCATCACGGTCAGCGGCTCGGCGTCCGGATACCGCTCGGCGAGGTGCCGGGCCACCGTGTTCGCCACGCGCGCGTGGGCGGCGGCCGCGGCCTCGGGGCCCCGCCCGAAGGTGTCGGCGTCCCGGTCGCAGTGCCACTCGTCGTACGAGGCGTCCTGGAACTGGAGCTGGAAGGAGCGCACCCCGAGCGCCCACATCGCGTCGAGCTTCCGCGTCAGCGCCGCCATGTCACCGCCCGAGGACAGGCACATGGACTGGGCGGGCGCCACGGCCCAGCCGAGCGTCACATGATTGGCGCGGGCCCGCTCCGCGAGCGCCCGGAACTCGGCCTGCTGCGCGGCCGGGTAGGGGTCGCGCCACTGCACGCCCCGGTACGGGTCGTCGCCGGGCGCGTACAGATAGCGGTTCTGCTTGGTCCGGCCCAGGAAGTCGATCTGGGCGAGACGCTGTTCGGCCGTCCAGGGCGTCCCGTAGAAGCCCTCGGTGATCCCGCGCTCGGCCGTGCCCGGCCAGTCCCGCACGACGACCCCCGGGATCTCCCGGCCGCCGCCGAGGAGCTGACGCAGCGTCTGCACGGCGTGGAACACCCCGTCGCCGCCCACCCCGTCCAGGACGACCGTGTCCCGGCCCCCGAGGCGGCCCGTGGCGAGCCGGTAGCCACCGCGCGGCAGATCGAGCCGGTCGGGCACCCGCAGGGCGCTCAGCGCGTCCTCGGCGGCTTCGCCCGAGGGGCCCGCGACCCGGAAGAGCGGCCCACGGCCCGGGAGCCCGGTGTGGACGGTCCGCACCCCGGCGGCCCGCAGCAGCTCGCGCAGGGCGGCGAGGGCGTACGGATCGGCGTCGGCGTCCGCGAGCAGCGTCACCTCGTCGCCGAGGGACACGGCGGGTCCGGCGGCGGTCAGCGACTGCGGACGCGGCCAGACGGCGGGCACGCGCGCGGAGGCCGCCTCCGCGGATCCGGCGGAGGGGGCGGTGGTCGAGGAAGCCGGGGAGGCGACCGGGGTGCCCGGCGCCGTCGGAACGCCCGGCGTCGCCGGGGCGGACGGCGCCGTCGGGGCGAACGGCGCGGCCTTCGCGCGCTCGTTCGGCGACGCCCCCGGGACCGCCTGCGCCGAGCCCGGCACCGCCCCGCCGAGGAGGCCGCCGATGACGGCGGCGGCGACGGCCGTCGCGGTGCGCCTGCTGCGCCCGAGGTGCCCGAGGTGCACGGGGGTCTCCCTTCGGCCGGGGCCACCGGCCGCTCGCCGGTTTGGTCACGAGTGGGTCACGAGCCCACCACCCGTCGCACTGAGGTGTCAATGCACAGGGCCGATGTGTCGCCTTTGCCCGGCGAGCCGTCGGCGAGGTGACGTCACTTCGCCACTTTCCGCCGGTAAAACGAGGTGCGGTGGGTAGGGCTCAGTCGTTACCCAGGTCCCACCAGTCGAGACGAATCGGGAGACCCCCGTGACCACGACCGCCCCGCACCTCGGACGGATACGGATTCCGGAGCAGCCGGCCAGGACGGACGAACCGCTGACCAGCGAGCCGCCGCTCCCCGACGCCGCGCCCCTCACCAGCGAGCCGCCGCTGACCGTGGCGGCTCCCCTCACCAGCGAACCCACCGCCCCAGGAAGTGCGGGCACGGAGTCCCCCGGAGTGTGAAGTGACCCTGGCCCGTCTCGCCGCCCGTCACGGCGTCGCCACCGCCTACAGCCCCTCCGCGGGGGTCACCGTCCCGGTGCCGGACGCCACCGTGGTGGCCGTCCTCGGCGCCCTCGGCGTGGACGCGGCGACGCCGGAAGCGGTCGCCGCCGCCCTCGACGCGGCCGAACGGGCCGACCGGGAGCGCCTGTTGCCCCCGACCCTGGTCCGGTGGCGCGGCGCGGAGCCCGCCGGCCCGCCGGCGGATCTACCGCCCGGCACCCGGCTCCGGGTCACCACGGAGGACGGCGACGCCGTCACCGGCCGGAGCTGGGAGCACCTTCCCCTCGGCGTCCACGCGGTCGAGGCGCAGGCCCCCGACGGGCGCACCGCCACCGCCACCCTGGTCGTCGCCCCCGCGCGTGTGCCCGCCCCCGAGCGGCGCGCGTACGGGCTGCTCGTCCAGCTCTACTCGCTGCTCTCCACCCGCTCCTGGGGCATGGGCGACCTCGGCGACCTGCGCGAACTCGCCACCTGGGCCGGCCGCACGCACGGCGCCGGCTTCGTCCAGGTCAACCCGCTCCACGCGGGCGTGCCCGGGGCTCCGAGCGACCCCTCCCCCTACCGTCCGTCCTCGCGCCGCTTCCCCGACCCGGTCCATCTGCGGATCGAGGAGATCCCCGAGTACGCCCTGGTCGGCCCCGAGCACCGCGAGGAACTCGACCTGATCCTCGCCGATGCCGCCGACCTGCGTGAACGGGTCCTCGGCAAGGGCGCGGTGATCGACCGGGACGCCGTGTGGGAGGTCAAGCGGCGCGCCCTCGAACTCGTCGTCGGCGGCGTGGAACTCGGTCCCGGCAGGCGCGCCGACTTCCACGACTTCCTCGCCGCGCGCGGCCGTGCCCTGGAGGACCACGCCACCTACCAGGCCCTCGCCGAGCGGCACGGCCACCACTGGCGGACCTGGCCCGAGGAGCTGCGCTCCCCGCGCGCGGCGGAGGCCGTCGTCCGTGACGACCCCGCCCTCGCCGTCCGGGTCGACTTCCACTGCCGGCTCGCCTGGCTGACGGACCGGCAGCTCGCGGACGCCGCCGCGGCCGCCCGCGAGGCCGGGATGGAGGTCGGGATCGTCCACGACCTGGCGGTCGGCGTCCACCCGGAGGGCTCCGACGCCTGGGCTCAGCAGGACGCCTTCGCGGCCGGCATGTCGGTCGGCGCCCCGCCCGACGCCTTCAACTCCCGCGGCCAGGACTGGGGCCTGCCGCCCTGGCGGCCCGACGCCCTGGCCGCCGCCGGCTACGGCCCGTACCGCGGACTCCTGCGTGAACTCCTGCGCCACGCGGGCGCGCTGCGCATCGACCATGTGATGGGCCTCTTCCGGCTGTGGTGGGTGCCGGAGGGCCGCGAGCCCACCGAGGGCACCTATGTCCGGTACGACGCCGGGGCGATGCTCGCCGTCCTCGTCCTGGAGGCCCATCGTGCCGGCGCCCTCGTCATCGGCGAGGACCTCGGCACGGTCGAGTCCGGAGTACGGGAGGAGCTGGCCGCGCGCGGGGTGTTCGGCACCTCCGTGCTCTGGTTCGAGCGCGACTGGGCCGCCTCGGGCCGTCCGCTGGCCCCCGCCGAGTGGCGTGCGGAGTGCGTGGCCACCGCCACGACCCACGACCTGCCCCCGACCGCCGCCCGGCTCTCCGGCGACCACGTCACCCTGCGGCACCGCCTCGGCATGCTCCCCGGAGAGCTGGCACGCGAGCGGGCGGCGGACGCCGCCGAGACCGCCGAGTGGCTGGGCCTGTTCCAGCGGCTCGGTCTGCTCCCGGAGGGCGCGGGAGCCGAGGAGACCGAGATCAGGGCCGTCCACCGGTTCCTGCTCGACACCCCGGCCCGGATGGTGGGCGTCTGGCTGCCGGACGCGGTGGGCGACCGCAGACCGCAGAACCTGCCCGGCACATGGGACGAGTACCCCAACTGGCGGCTGCCGCTCGCGGACGAGGGCGGGCAGCCGATGACCCTGGAGCGCCTCGCCGCCTCGCCCCGGGCGCACGCCCTGCTGCGCGAACTCCACGCGCGCACGGCGGTCCCGGAGGCGCGCACCACCCCCTCCGACGCCCGTACGGCACCCCCGGGCGCGCGGTCCGATTAGGTGTTCGCTACGTTTGCACCGTGGACAAGAAGAACGCACTGCGCGCCGGCTCGCTCGCGGCCGGTACGACGCTGATGATGCTGCTCATGTCGTCCCCCGCGCTCGCGCTCACCCGCGACGACGGCGACGACCCGGCCCCCAAGCTGTCGGTCATCGACACCATCGGCCTGTTCGTGGCCGCGCCGCTGGTGCTGTTCCTGGTGATCATCGGTCTCGTGATGCTGCTCGACAAGTCCAAGAAGGCCTGACCGCCTCCTCCTCGGCTCCGTCGAGGGCGCCGCACGGTACGACGTACCGTGCGGCGCCCTCGCGTGCGTGAAAACAGGGGCCCCGTGCGTGGCATCCGTGCGGTGCCCTCGCCTGCGGGGAAACCGCGTGCGGAAACGTGGGCGCGACCCCCTTCGGGGTCTCAGGCCGTGGTCGCCAGCAGCTTGCGCAGCAGGCCGGCCAGCTGCGTCGCCTCCTCCTCGCTGAGCGCTCCCTCCAGGGCCGCCCGCTGCTGTGCGAGACCGGCCGCGACGGACTGGTCCACCAGCTCCCGGCCGTGCTCGGTGAGCGTGACCCGCAGTCCGCGCCGGTCGTGCGGATCGGGGCTGCGGGTGACGAGCCCCGCCTTCTCCAGCTTGTCCAGCCGGCCGGTCATCCCGCCGGTGGTGATCATCAGTGTCGCCGTCAGCTCGCGCGGCGAGAGCGTGTACGGCTCCCCTGAGCGGCGCAGGGTCGCCAGCACGTCGAACTCCCCGAGCGCCAGACCGTAGGGCGCGTACGCCTTGTCCACCCGGGCGCGCATGGCGTTCGCGAGCCGGTAGATCCGCCCGAAGACGGCCATCGGCACGGTGTCCAGGTCGGGGCGGACCACCGCCCACTGGTCGGTGATGGCGTCGACGGCGTCGTGGGCGGGGCCGGCCCCGGGGGTCTTCGTGTCCATGTGAGCAGTCTCCCCTTCCGCATGACTCGATGGCAAGAAAGCCACTTGCAAGTAAGTAGCTTAGTGGTAAGTTAATTACCGCCAAGCCAGTCCGGCTCGCCCAGGCCGGCATCCGCAGCGAGGGGGAGACCGTCATGTCCCGCAAGGCAGCCGTCGTCGCACTGACCGCCCTGGCCCCGATCTCCTGGGGCTCCACCTACTTCGTCACCACGGAGTTCCTGCCGCCCGACCGGCCGCTCTTCACCGGCCTGATGCGCGCCCTGCCCGCCGGGCTCCTGCTCCTGGCGCTCACCCGGAAGCTCCCGCAAGGCGCCTGGTGGTGGAAGTCCGCCGTCCTCGGAGCCCTCAACATCGGCGCGTTCTTCCCGCTGCTCTTCCTCGCCGCCTACCGGCTCCCCGGCGGCGTCGCCGCCGTCGTCGGCTCGGTCGGCCCTCTCTTCGTCGTCGGGCTCGCCGCCCTCCTTCTCGGCGAGAAGCCCACGGTGAGGACCCTGCTCACCGCCATCGCCGCCGCCTTCGGCGTCAGCCTGGTGGTCCTCAAGGCGGGGGCGGCGTTCGACACCGTCGGCGTGCTCGCCGGACTGCTCTCCTCCCTGTCGATGTCGGCGGGTGTCGTCTTCACCAAGCGCTGGGGCCGTCCCGAGGGGGTCGGCGCCCTCGCGCTCACCGGCTGGCAGCTCACCGCGGGCGGCCCGGTCATCCTGCCGATCGCCTTCCTGATCGAGGGCGCCCCGCCGGCCCTGACCGGCACCAACCTGGCCGGGTACGCCTACCTCGCCTTCGGCAACACCGCGATCTCGTACTTCCTCTGGTTCCGCGGCATCGAGCGGCTCAGCGCGTCCTCCGCCACCCTCCTTGGCCCGCTCTCGCCCATCACCGCCGCGATCATCGGCTGGGCGGCGCTCGGCCAGGCCCTCGGCGCGGTGCAGCTGCTCGGCATGGCGATCGCCTTCGGTGCGACCCTGGCGGGCCAGCTGGGCCCCCGTACGCCGAAGGGGACCGGACCGGCCGTCGAGAAGGGCACGGGAACCGAATCGTTCAGCCCTGCTGAAGAGAATGGTCAGGAAGTTTCGATGGACCTGGAAGGTTCGGGGGTGCGACGGTAAGCCGCATGAGCCTGATCACCGCACGTCACCCGACCCTCGTCGTCACCCGGAAGCCGGCGCCCTCCCGAGGCGCCGGCTTCGGTGTTCTCCTCGCCCTGCTGGCCACCGTCGTCTGGTCCGGCAGCTTCGTCGCCACCCGCGACATGGCCGACTCGGTCCCACCGGTCCAGGCCGTGTTCTGGCGCTGGATCATCGCCCTCGTCGCCGTCGCCCCGTTCGCCGCCCGCCCGTTCTGGCGGCAGCGGAAGGCGATCCGGCGGCACTTCGGATTCGTCGCGCTCGCCTCGCTCTTCGGCGTCGCGCTCTACAACACCCTGGTGCACCAGGCGGGACTGACCACCTCCGCCACCAACATGGGCATGATCATGGCCGCCTCCCCGGTGATCATGGCGGTGTGGTCCCGGCTCGGCGGCGAACGCCTCGGCGTCCGCCGCGTCCTCGGCATGCTGGCCGCCGTCATCGGCGTCCTGCTGCTCGTCGGAAAGGGCTCCCTCGCCGTCGACTTCGGAGCGGGCGACCTGTGGATGTTCGCCGCGGCCCTGTCCTTCGCCTCGTACAGCGCCCTGCTCAAGCGCAGGCCCGCGGAGATCGGCGGACTCGCCTTCCTCTTCGTCACCTTCCTGCTCGGCGCGCTGATGCTCGCCCCCGTGTACGGCGTGTCCCTCGCCGTCCAGGGCGGGTTCACCGCAGGCGTCGCCACCGTCGGCCCGCTGCTCTACGTGGGCGTCGCGTCCTCCGCCGTCGCCTTCTTCGCCTGGAACAAGGCCATCTCCCTCATCGGCGCGGCCCGCGCGGGCGTCGTCTACCACCTCCAGCCCGTCTGCGTCGCCCTCCTCTCGTACGCCCTGCTCGGCGAACGGCTCGGCGTCCTCGGCGTGGCCTGCATGGTGCTCATCCTCGGCGGAGTGGCCCTGAGCTCGGCGACCGGCGCGCGCGGGGCCGCATAGGTCCGGATAGGTTGCGCCCCATGACCGAGTGGGACATCAAGAAACTCCAGATCCTCCGCACCCTCCGTGACCGCGGCACCGTCACCGCGACCGCGGAGGCGCTGCTCATGACCCCCTCGGCCGTGTCGCAGCAGCTCACCAACCTCGCCAAACAGCTCGGCGTGCCCGTCCTTGAGGCCCAGGGCCGCCGCGTCCGGCTCACCGACGCCGCCCATCTCGTGCTGCGGCACGCGGAGGTGGTCTTCGCCCAGCTGGAGCGCGCCGACGCCGAACTCGACGGCTATCTGCGGGGTGAGGCCGGAGAGGTGCGGGTGGCGGCGTTCTCGACGGCGGTGCCCGCGCTCGTCGTGCCCGCCGTACGGCAGTTGCGGAGTGCGCACCCCGGGCTCGACGTCCGGATCCGGGAGGCCGAGGCGGCGGAGGCGTACGAGCTGCTCTCGGCCGGCGAGGTCGATCTGGCGCTCTCGCTCGCCGCCCACGCGCCCTCCGCGCGCGACCCCAAGTTCAGCCGGGTCCCGCTGCTCGCCGACCCCCTCGACGTGGCCCTGCCCGCCGGGCACCCGCACGCCGACGCGCCCGGCCTGCGGCTCGCCGACCTCGCCGCCGAGCCCTGGATCTTCGGCGGCTCGGGCCCCTGGTCGGAGATCACCACCGCCGCCTGCGAGGCGGCCGGCTTCGTGCCCGAGCAGGCCCACAGCGCCTCCGGCTGGACCGCGATCCTCGCCATGGTCGAGGCCGGGATGGGCATCGCCCTGGTGCCCCGGATGGCCTCCGCGGAACGCCGGGGCGGCGCCGGGATCGTGATGCGCGTCCTCGCCGCCGACCAGCCGCGCCGCCATGTCGTCGCGGCGGTACGACGCGGGGCGGAAGAGGGCCCGGCGGTGGCGCGGGTGCTCGCCGCGCTCCGGCAGGCCGCGGCCCAGCGGGAGACCCTTCAGCAGGGATGACCCGCGGCATTGTTCAGCAGAACTGAAGATGTCCATCGAAAACATTCGATGGACCCACCAGGTCGTGAGGGCCCACAGTCGACGCATGACCAGGACCCGCACGCCAACGACGCCGCCCCGTACTCCGGCGGCGACCCGTACGCCGACTACCGGACCGGTGACTTCCCCTTCACCGAGCTGGTCGACCTCGCCGACCGCCGTCTCGGCGCCGGCGTCGTCGCCGCGAACGACGAGTTCTTCGCCGAGCGGGAGAACCTCCTCGTCCGTGAGCGGGCCGTCTTCGACCCGGAGCACTTCGGCCACAAGGGCAAGATCATGGACGGCTGGGAGACCCGCCGCCGCCGCGGCGCCGACGCCGAGAACGTCTTCCCCGCTCCCGAGGACCACGACTGGGCGATCGTCCGGCTCGGTGCCCCCGGGGTGATCCGCGGGATCATCGTCGACACCGCCCACTTCCGCGGCAACTACCCGCAGCGCGTGAGCATCCAGGCCACCTCGGTGGAAGGATCCCCGAGCCCCGAGGAACTGCTGGACGCCACGTGGGAGGAGCTCGTCCCGCCGACCCCTGTCCGGGGCCACGCCGAGAACGGCTTCGCCATCACCGCCGAACGCCGCTGGACCCACCTCCGGGTCTGCCAGCACCCCGACGGCGGCATCGCCCGCCTCCGCGTCCACGGCGAGGTCGTACCCGACCCCGAATGGCTGGAGCTGCTCGGCACCCTCGACCTGATATCCGTACTCAACGGCGGTTCGTACGAGGACGCCTCGGACAGGTTCTACTCCTCGCCCACCCAGATCATCCTGCCCGGCACCTCACGCAAGATGGACGACGGCTGGGAGAACCGCCGCCGCCGGGTGCGCGGCACCAACGACTGGGTGCGCTTCCGGCTCGCCGCGCAGGGCGCCGTCCGCGCCGTCGAGATCGACACCGCCTACCTCAAGGGCAACTCGGCCGGCTGGATCGCCCTTCAGGGACGCAACGGCGAGGCGGGGGAGTGGTTCGAGATCATCCCCCGCACCAAGCTCCAGCCCGACACCCTCCACCGCTTCAAGCTCCCGGCCCAGGCCGTCGTCACCCACGTCCGCCTCGACGCCTTCCCCGACGGCGGCGTCGCCCGGATGCGGCTGCACGGAGCGCTGACCGAGCAGGGCGCGGCCGACCTGCGCGCCCGGTTCACGGCGCTCGGCGGCTGAGCGCGGCCCCGAGCCGCGCACTTCCGCCCGGCGGCGCGGCAGCGCGCCGACGCCCGCCCGCCGGGCGGATCCCACGGCCGGTCCTTCGTGACCGGTACACGCCGAAGGGGTCCCGGACCGACACGGTCCGGGACCCCTTCCTCGCTACGGGGTGCGCTACTTCGCCGCCGCCGCGTCCGCCGCCCGCGCCCGGAGCGCACGCTCGACGCCCGCGCGGCTCTCCGTCACCAGGCGTCGCAGCGCCGGGGCCGGGTTGTTCTCGGCGATCCAGGCGTCCGTCGCGTCCAGGGTGGCCTGTGAGACCTGGAGGCTCGGGTAGAGGCCGACCACGATCTGCTGGACGATCTCGTGGCTGCGGGTCTCCGAGACGTGCTTGATCGACGCGAAGTACTTCGCCGTGTACGGGGCGAGCAGTTCGCGCTGGTCGGCCTGAACGAAGCCGCCGATGACGGCCTCCTGCACGGCGTTCGCCAGCTTGTCGTCCTCGACGACCGAGGCCCAGGCCTCCGCCTTGGCCGCCTCCGTGGGACGGGCCGCGCGCGCGGTGGCCGCGTGCCGCTCGCCCGCCGCGGTGCGGTCGCGCTCCAGCTCGGCGGCGATCTCCGCCTCGTCGTAGACGCCGGTGGCCGCGAGCCGCTGGACGAACGTCCAGCGCAGTTCGGTGTCGACCGCCAGGCCCTCGATGGTCTCGCGGCCCTCCAGGAGGGACGCGAGCAGGTCCAGCTGCTGCGGGGTGCGGGCGGTCGCCGCGAAGGCGCGTGCCCACGCCAGCTGGTGGTCGCTCGCGGGCGTGGCCGCCTGGAGGTGCGCGAGGGTGGCCTCGGTCCAGCGGGCCAGACCGGCCTCACGCCACTCCGGCGCCGCGTACATCTCCAGGGCGGCCTTGACCTGGCCCTGGAGCGACTGGACCACGCCGATGTCGGACTCCTTGGCGACACCGGAGAGCACGAGCTCCAGGTAGTCGCGGGTGGCCAGCTCGCCGTCGCGGGTCATGTCCCAGGCCGAGGCCCAGCACAGGGCGCGCGGGAGCGACTCGGCGAAGTCGCCGAGGTGCGCGGTGACGTTCTTCAGGGACACCTCGTCGAGGCGGACCTTGGCGTACGACAGGTCGTCGTCGTTGAGGAGGACGACCGCCGGGCGGGCCTTGCCCACGAGCTGCGGGACGGCGGTCAGCCCGGCGGCCTCGAGGTCGAGTTCGAGACGCTCGGTGCGGACCAGCTTGCTGGCCGCGTCGAGGTCGTAGAAGCCGATCGCGATCCGGTGGGGGCGCAGGACGGCTTCGCCCTTGGCGCCGGCGGGGAGCGCGGGCGCCTCCTGCTGGACGGCGAAGGAGGTGATCGAGCCGTTCTCGTCGGTCTCGATCTCCGGGCGGAGGATGTTGATGCCGGCCGTCTCCAGCCATGCCTTCGACCAGGTCTTCAGGTCGCGGCCGGAGGTCTCCTCCAGGGCGCCGAGGAGGTCGGAGAGGCGGGTGTTGCCGAAGGCGTGGGCCTGGAAGTAGGCCTGGACGCCCTTGAAGAACTCGTCCTGGCCGACGTAGGCGACGAGCTGCTTCAGGACCGAGGCGCCCTTGGCGTACGTGATCCCGTCGAAGTTGACGAGCACGTCCTCCAGGTCGTTGATCTCGGCCATGATCGGGTGCGTGGACGGCAGCTGGTCCTGGCGGTAGGCCCAGGTCTTCTCCGCGTTGGCGAAGGTCGTCCAGGCGTTGGGCCAGCGGGTGCCCGCCACCGAGGCCTGGCAGGCGACGGACGTGTAGGTGGCGAACGACTCGTTCAGCCAGAGGTCGTTCCACCACTCCATCGTCACGAGGTCGCCGAACCACATGTGGGCGAGCTCGTGCAGGATGGTCTCGGCGCGCCGCTCGTACGCCGCGTCCGTCACCTTCGAGCGGAAGACGTACTGGTCGCGGATGGTGACCGCGCCCGCGTTCTCCATCGCGCCCGCGTTGAACTCCGGCACGAAGAGCTGGTCGTACTTCGCGAACGGGTAGTCGTACGCGAACTTCTCCTGGAACCAGTCGAAGCCCTGGCGCGTGACGTCGAAGATGTGGTCCGCGTCGAGGAACTCGGCGAGCGACGGACGGCAGTAGATGCCGAGCGGGACGCTCTGCCCGTCCTTCTCGTACGAGGAGTGCACCGAGTGGTACGGGCCGACGATCAGCGCGGTGATGTACGTGGAGATCCGCGGCGTCGGCTCGAAGACCCAGAGGTCGTCCTTGGGCTCCGGGGTCGGCGAGTTGGAGATGACCTTCCAGCCCGTCGGCGCCTTCACGGTGAACTGGAAGGTCGCCTTGAGGTCGGGCTGCTCGAACGAGGCGAAGACGCGCCGCGCGTCCGGGACCTCGAACTGCGTGTACAGATAGGCCTGGTCGTCGACCGGGTCGACGAAGCGGTGCAGACCCTCGCCCGTGTTGGTGTACGCGCAGTCGGCGACGACCTTCAGCTCGTTGCGGCCCGCGACCAGGTGGGCCAGCGCGATCCGCGAGTCGCGGAAGACGGCGGCGACGTCCAGCGCGTGGCCGTTCAGCACGACCTCGTGGACGGCGGGGGCGACGAGGTCGATGAAGGTCGAGGCACCGGCCTCGGCGGAATCGAAGCGGACGGTGGTGACGGACCGGTAGGTGCCGCCCTCCTGCGCACCGGAGAGGTCGAGTTCGACCTCGTACGCGTCCACGGTGAGCAGCGCTGCCCGCTGCTGAGCCTCTTCACGGGTCAGGTTTGTGCCAGGCACCCGGTCAACTCCTCGGTTTTGTGATGTTTGGCCCATCCTTCCACGGGGTGTGTCGGCAGCGCACGAGACATTTCCCAGGGCGAACACGCGAGCTTCCCGAGGCGAACGCGCGAGGGCGGCCACCCGTCTCCGGATGGCCGCCCTCGTACCGTTCCGGGCGTCAGGCGCCCTTGAGCTCGGCCGCGACCAGCTCCGCGATCTGCACGGCGTTCAGCGCCGCGCCCTTGCGCAGGTTGTCGTTGGAGAGGAAGAGCGCGAGGCCGTTCTCGACGGTCTCGTCCACGCGGATGCGGCCCACGTACGAGGCGTCCTTGCCGGCCGCCTGGAGCGGGGTCGGGATCTCGGAGAGCTCGACGCCCTCGGCGTCCTTGAGCAGCTCGTAGGCGCGCTCGACGCTGATCGGGCGGTCGAAGCGGACGTTCACCTGGAGGGAGTGGCCGGAGAAGACCGGGACGCGCACGCAGGTGCCGGAGACCTTGAGGCCGGGGATCTCCAGGATCTTGCGGGACTCGTTGCGGAGCTTCTGCTCCTCGTCGGTCTCGAAGGAGCCGTCGTCGACGATCGAGCCGGCCAGCGGGACCACGTTGAACGCGATCGGGCGCTTGTAGACGGCGGGCTCGGGGAACTCGACGGACTCGCCGTCGAAGGCCAGCCGGTCGGCGGTCTCGGCCACGGCACACGCCTGGGTGCGCAGCTCGGCGACACCGGCCACGCCCGAGCCGGAGACGGCCTGGTAGGTGGTGGCGATCAGCGCGGTGAGGCCGGCCTCCTGGTGGAGCGGCTTGAGGACCGGCATCGCGGCCATCGTGGTGCAGTTCGGGTTGGCGATGATGCCCTTGGGCCGGTCCTTGATCGCGTGCGCGTTGACCTCGGAGACCACCAGCGGGACCTCGGGGTCGCCGCGCCAGGCGGAGGAGTTGTCGATCACGACGGCGCCCTGGGAGGCGACCTTCTCGGCGAGGGCACGGGAGGTGGCGCCGCCGGCGGAGAAGAGCACGATGTCCAGGCCGGTGTAGTCGGCGGTGGAGGCGTCCTCGACCGTGACGCCGTCCACGACGGTGCCGGCGGAGCGGGCGGAGGCGAAGAGCCGCAGCTCGTCGAGGGGGAAGCTCCGCTCGGCCAGGATGCTGCGCATGACTGTGCCGACCTGACCGGTGGCTCCGACGATTCCGACCTTCACGGGGACTCCTCCGTACGTATGTGCAGGTTGCTGCCGGTCCATGATGCGTATGTCCCGGGTCGCCTTGTCCAATCCATTGTCCAAGGGACGGGACGATAGGGGGTCAGCTCTCCTTCGTGCGGGCGTAGTGGCGGGAGGCCTTGGCGCGGTTGCCGCAGACGGCCATCGAGCACCAGCGGCGGGTGCCGTTCCGCGAGGTGTCGAAGAAGTGCAGGATGCACGCCTCGTGGGCGCAGGCCCGGATCCGGTCGGGTGCGGTGCGCAGCAGGTCGAGGTAGTCGCGGGCGGCGGTCCAGCCGGGACCCCAGGCGGGGTCCGCGAACTCGGGCCGCTCACCGGGGCCCTCGGCGGTGAGCGTGGCCCGGATGCGACCGTGGCCGAGGACCGCGTCGACGCGGGCGGTGGCGGCGGGGTCGCCGGGGCGGTCGACGAGCGCGGTGAGCGCGTCCCGGGCGGTCAGGGTGTGGCGCAGGGTGGTGGCGTCGGCGGTGAACCGCTCGGCGAGCCCGTTGGCGGCGAGCCAGACGGTGAGCCCCTCGACCCCGGCGAGCAGGTCCTGCCGGACGCCCTCCTCGTTCCAGCGGGTGTTGAGCAGATCAAGGGAGACGGGCTCGCCGACGAGCGGCCGTGGGTCGATCGCGGTCATGACGGGAACCCTCCTCGATGAACTAACCCCTCAAGAGTACGTGAGCGGTTGACGTTCGTCGTGGCTAACCTCTAAAGTCGAAGTAAGAGGTTAGCCCAGGAGGGTCGACCGAACTCGGAACGGATGGATCCGCCATGACCGCGATCGGCACGCTCACCACCCATCACGTCGGCCTGAACGTCACCGATCTGGACCGCTCGCTCACCTTCTACGGAGAGGTCCTCGGCTTCGAGACGCTCGGCGAGGGCAAGGAGGGGGACAGCCGCTTCGCCTTCCTCGGCCGGGACGGCCGCCTGGTCCTCACCCTCTGGCAGCAGGCCGCCGAGGCCTACGCGCCGGGCCGCGCGGGCCTCCACCACCTGGCCTTCGAGGCCGAGTCCCTCGACCACGTCCGCGCCGCCGAGGCCGCCCTGCTCGCCCGCGGCACGACCTTCGCGTACGAGGGCGTCGTGGCCCACCGCGAGGGCGCGGCCTCGGGCGGCATCTTCTTCCACGACCCGGACGGCACCCGCCTGGAGATCTCGATCCCGAAGGGCGCGGAAGCGGCGGAAGCCCCCAGCGAAACGGCTCCGACCTGCGGCTTCTTCTAAGGCCTCCCGCGCCAGGGCCCGCACCCCACCGACCCGCACTCCAAGGAGAGACGCCATGGACGGCGCCTACAACCAAGGCTCGATCGACGTCCAGGCCCGCGTGGGCGTCCAGGACCGGGCCGCGCACATCGCCCCCTCCATACGCCCCGGCATCCGCCCCATCGCCGCCGCCTTCCTGGAAGCCCAGCCGATGCTGATGATCGGCGCGGCGGACTCGGGCGGCCGCGTCTGGGCGAGCCTCCTCACCGGCGCGCCCGGCTTCACCCGCGCCACCGGCCCGCACACCGTCTCCGTCGCCGGCGGCATCCCCGCGCACGACCCGCTCGCCGACGCGATCACCCCCGACGGCACCCCCGTCGGCACCCTCGCCCTCGATCCCCGCACCCGCCGCCGCATGCGCCTCAACGGCACCGCCCGCCCCAGCGCGCGCGGCTTCACGATCGAGGCCGAGCAGGTGTTCTCCAACTGCCCGAAATACCTGCAGAAGAGAGAGTGGTACGGCTCCGATCCCACCCGCCCCGGGACCGGCACCGTCCGGTACGGCGAGGAGCTCACCCCCGCCCAGGTGCGCCACGTCCGGGCGGCGGACACCTTCTTCGTGGCCAGCGTCGCGTCCGACGGTGTCGACACCAGTCATCGCGGGGGCAACCCCGGGTTCGTCCGCGTCGACGCGCCCCGGGAGCTCAGCTGGCGCGACTACCCGGGCAACGCGATGTTCCTGACCCTGGGGAACCTGGAGTCGGACGGCCGCGCGGGGCTGCTCTTCCTCGACTGGGAGACCGGGACGACCCTGCAGCTCAGCGGCCTCGCCCACACCGAATACGGTCCCGAGGGACGGGTCACCCGCTTCCGTGTCGCGCGCACGGCCGAGACCCCGGCCGGCAGCCCGCTGCGCTGGTCGCCGCCGGAGTACTCCCCGTCCAACCCGGCCGCGGCCTGACGGCGACGCACCGCCGCCGCGCACCGGCCCCCCGCCGACGCGGACCCCCGCCACCCGCGCGGCCCGCCGCCCCGGGCCGCTCACCGCTTCCGTACGCCCACGCCCGCCCTCCGACCACACCCCGAGGACCGCTCCGTGACCATCGCCCCGGCCCCCGAC
>NZ_JNZO01000044.1 GCF_000717595.1 Streptomyces flavochromogenes
GGGGTGGGGGTGGATGTCGGGCTCGGGGTGGGGCTGGGTGTCGGGTCAGGTCCGGTACCGCCGCCCTTCGTCCGCATGAGGAACTGGTTGTCGGCGATGTTCCAGTGCGTGGCGAGATAACTGCCGGGCCGTGGGCTGGTGTGGAAGTAGTCGTCGTGGTTGCAGTCGAGGATGTTCTCGGAAGCCCGGTTGGTGCAGACGTTGCGCATCTGCGGGTAGTGCGGGCTGTCCGAGTAGCACATCACGTCCCACTCGTCCGTACAGTGCGCGCCCCGGCTGGTGTTGGGCGCGCTGTTGTTGACCGCGCCCAGGTTGTGGCCGAGTTCGTGGGCCGCGGTGTGCCCGCCCCAGCAGCCGCTGTCGGTACGTCCGTACGAGGGGCCGAAGTTGCTCTGGTTGGACTGGCCCGGCCGCTCGTCCCCGGCGAAGGTGCCGATGCCGCAGTACACCTGCGCTTCGGCGAAGATCATGTACTTGCGGTCGCGTCGGTCGAGGCCCTTGGCGGCGAGCGCGCGGTTGGTGGCGCTGAACTCGGACAGTGCGGAGTCGGAAAGTTCGATGTTGAGGACCGTGGGCGTGCAGTCCGCGGCCGTCACGTACCGGATGTGGCGGACGCCGCCGGTCTCCTCGGCGCTGGCCGAGTAGATGAGGTCGGCGTCGGCGGCCCACTTGCGGAAGGAGGCGAGGTACTCGGAGTACCGGTCGCGTCCCGGGCCGTGGACGTACACGACCTGCACCCGGTTGCCGGTGGTGCCGTCGCTGTCGCACTGGACGGTCTGCCCGGCCGGCCCCGCGGCGGTCGTGGTGGTTCCGGTGGAGGCCGGAGCGGTGGCGGTGGAGGGGCTCGGCGACGCGGCGACGGCCGTGGTCCGAGGGGCCTGCGCGTCGACGGCGGGTGTGTCCTGCGAGGGTCCCTGGTTCTTACGGGGCGCGGGACGCGGCGCTGCCGTCCTGGCGGGATCGGCCGCGGGCGCCACGGACTTGACCGCGGGCGGAGTGTCCTTCTTGATGTCGACACCCTTGGGCGGCGCGTCGGGGCCGTGGGTGCACAAACCGGTGGCTGTGGCGTAGACGCCTGCGCAGCGGTCTCCCTCAGGGGCCACCTTGAGCCCGTCGTACACCAGGCCCCTGGCCGGCTCGTTGGTCGGCTTCTTCTGGATCGGCTCGGGCTCCACGCTCCTCGCCGGCGCAGTGGCGGGGACGGCGGTGCCGGCGATGTCGACGATGTCGGTGACGGGGGTCTCGAGGCGGGCGAGCGGAGTCTCTCCCGAGTCCGCGCGTCCCGCCCCGTAGGCGATCCCGCCGGCTATGACTGCCGCGATGGCCATCGCGGCAGTCATGCCTATGAAGGGTCTGCGAGGCCGTGCCCCGCGTACCTGACTCTCCTTCGGCTTCCTATGTCTAGGCATGCACACCTCAACTCTTTGGTCAGAAGACTGGGTGCGCGGAAGCCTGTCAGAACCTTCCGGTGAAGAATTCGGACAAAGGGGAGAGCGTTCAAAGAATCCATTCCGTTACCTACGGTTCCGTTTCTGATGAACACTCAATTACCTTTGCAATAAGGGGAGTTGGTCGCATCGTGAAGTCTTGGTCCAGGCCTTTTCGGTGATCCCGTTATGCGATTGAAATAAACGCGGACGGTTATTGACGCGAATTCAGTGAAGGATTCATCTAATTTCTCACCTCGCGAATCCCTTCGATCACCACCCGTGAGCACCTGGCCCACTCGGCCATGGAACGCGTGCCAAGGACCGTGTCCCCGGCAGCACATCGGAGACACGGTGGCGACGGGGGAGACGGTCCCGGTTGCTCACCCGACCCGGTTGCCGGATGGCCCACCGCGACCGCCGCACGGTCGCGGCGCGATGAGCCGGACGGGGGACAGGAACGGCGAGGACGTCTTTCGACAGGGGACGCGTCGGAAAGAACGTGCCGCCGAACGGGGCGTTCTCGCGTGTCCCGTCACCACCGTTCACCGGGCAGGCACCGGGGTGGACAACCCTTGCTGCAGGGTCCTCGGAAGGCTCGCCCGGTCGGGCAGCGGACCGGGTGCCGTCGGACGGGCTGCAGAGAGGGTGGAGGTGGGCGAGTGCCCAGGGGGCCGCTCTTGTCCCTGCGCGGGATCACCAAGCACTTCGGCGGGGTCGTCGCTCTCGACTCGGTCGACCTCCGGGTGGACCGGGGGCAGGTGCTCGGTCTGGTGGGTGACAGCGGAGCCGGCAAGAGCACACTGGTCAAGGCGGTCTCCGGGGTGGCCCCGCCGGACGGGGGGACCATCGAGTGGCAGGGCGTCCGCGTCGACCTACGCCGGCCCGCGGACGCCCAACGGCTCGGCATCGCCACCGTCTACCAGGACCCGTCCCTGGTCGACCGCCTGGACGTGGTAGCCAATCTCTACCTCGGCCGCGAACTGCGCAGGTTCGGAGTTCTGCGGCAGATCGAGATAGAGAAGCGGTCCATTGCACTGCTCGAACGACTCGCCATCAGCCTTCCCGGTATCCGAACCCCGGTGAAGGCACTCACCCTGGGCCAGCGTCAAACGGTCGCCATCGCACGGGCGCTGCTGGGCAGGCCTCAGCTGGTCGTCCTCGACGAGCCGACCGCCACGCTCACCGTGGAACAGACCTCGCGGATGCTCGAACTGATCCGCAGGCTGCGGGACCAAGGCCACGCGGTGATCATGGTCAGCCACAACCTCGACGACGTGCAAGCTGTCGCTGATCGCATCGCCGTGCTCCGGCTGGGCTGCAACGGAGGCGAGTTCGAAGCCCGGTACACCAGCCAGGAGCAGCTCGCCGCCGCCATCAGCGGCGGTCATCCGCTCGCGGTCACTCTCCAGCAGAGCCTGCTCCCGCGCGGGCTGCCGGCGCAGGACGCCGTCGAGGCCGCCCACCGGTACCTTCCCGCACACTCGGGGGTCGGCGGAGACTGGTTCGACGTGATCCCGCTGTCCGGCGCCCGCGTCGCCCTCGTGGTGGGTGACGTCGTCGGACACGGCCTGCACGCCGCCGCCACCATGGGACGACTGCGCACCGCCGTGCACAACCTCGCCATGCTCGATCTGCCGCCTGACGAACTCCTCACCCACCTCGACGAGGTCGTCGCCCGCATCGACGACGAGCAGACGGTCGGAGGCCGCGAGGACGCTGTCATCGGCGCCACCTGCCTCTACGCCGTCTACGACCCGGTCACCTGCCGCTGTCAGCTCGCCCGCGCCGGCCACCTGCCGGCCATGCTGGTGAGCCCCGACGGCACCACCGACATCCCCGACACCCCCGTCGGCCCGCCCCTGGGGCTGCGCGGGCTGCCCTTCACCACGATCGAGTTCGACGTCCCCGAGGGCAGCCAGCTCGTCCTCTACACCGACGGACTGGTGGAGTCCAGGACCCATGACATCGACGTGGGCCTGGAGCGGCTGCGCACGGCCCTGTCCCACCCCGGGCGCAGTCCGGAGGAGACCTGCCAGGCCGTGCTCAGGAGCATGCTTCCGGCGGACTCGGCCGACGACATCGCCCTGCTGGTCGCGCGTACCCGCGCATTGCCCGGAGAAAGGATCGCCGAGTGGAACGTCCCGCCCGATCCTTCGGCGGTGGCCGCCAGCCGGGCCGCTGCCACGGCCCAGCTGCGCCGCTGGGGCCTGGAGGACCTGGTCCTCGGCACGGAGCTGATCCTGAGCGAACTGGTCACCAATGCCATCCGGCACGGTGGCAGCCCGATCGGCGTGCGTCTGGTGTATGCGCGGACGCTGATCTGCCAGGTCGCCGACACCAGCAGTACCTCACCGCGATTGCGGCTGGCCGCGGACACCGATGAGGGCGGGCGGGGTCTGTTCCTGGTCGGGCAGATCGCCCAGCGCTGGGGGACGAGGTACACGGAGACGGGGAAGATCATCTGGACCGAACAGCAGGTGCCCTGACCACAGGCGCCGCGCATGCGCGGCCCGCCGTGACGCAACACCCCACTGCCGCCGCCGAACGGGCCGCGGCACGGGCCTCGGCACGGGCCTCGGCACCGGCACCGGCCTCGGCACCGGCACCGGCCTCGGCACCGGCACCGGCCTCGGCACCGGCCTCGGCCTCGGCCTCGCCGTAGTCTCGTACCTCCGCGTCCGAGGAACCACGGCCCGGCCCGGCGCCCGGGCGCACGGAGGAGCGCGGTGGCGCCTGCGGGTCGAACGCCTGACTCCCGGCCGCCTGCCCGAAAGGATGAACGGCGCCCGTCGACGGCGTTTCGCCCCGGTGTCACCGTCACCCTGCTGACGTGCGCAAGGAGCTCGAATCCACGGTCCCGCCCCCGCGGCCGTCCTGTCCCGCAGCCGTCCCGGCCCCGCCCACCCCCGGCACGCCCCGTCACCGGCCCGCGCCGTCGCTGCGGGACCGGACGCGGTACTGGGTGGACCGGACCGTGGTGAAGGGCATGACCACGGTCGCGGGCTGGCTCGCGCTGGTCTGCCTGGCTGTGGTGGCACCGGCGAGCGCCCTCCTCGTCTGGACCGACAGCCGCTCGCCCGACACCGTCCAGGGCAAGGTGGCGACCGTCTGGCGGACCGTCGGCCAGACCCTCCGGCTCGGCGGCGAGGTCGGCCCGCCCCTGCGGATCGTCCTCTCCGTCCTGCTGGCCCTCGTCTCCCTGCTCTACGTCTCGACCCTCGTCGGCCTCGTCACCACCGCGATCACCGACCGGCTGACCGAGCTTCAGCGCGGCCAGTCGACGGTCGTGGAGCGCGGTCACTCACTCGTTCTCGGCTGGTCCGAGCAGACCCCGACGCTCGTCGCCGAGCTGCTCGCCGCTCATGCCCAGCGGCGGAACAGCGCGGTCGTGGTCCTCGCCGACCGTGACAAGCTCGACATGGAGCGGGAGTTGCGGGCGGTTCTCACCGCCGCCGGCGTCCGACGCGTCCGGCTGCTCTGTCGCCGGGGCCGCCCCGCCGACCCGGCGGCTCTCGCCCGCGTCAGCCCGGCCGCCGCCGGGGCGGTCGTGGTCCTGCCACCGGACACCCCCGAGGCCGACACCCAGGTCGTCAAGACGCTGCTCGCGCTGCGGGCCGTGGTCGGCGACACGAGCCCGGTACGCGTCGTGGCGGCGGTCCGGCAGACCCGGCACGTCGCCACCGCCCGGCTCGCCGCCGGGCCCGGCGCGGTCGTCCTCGACGTCGACGGCATCGCGGCCAGGACCCTCGTCCAGTGCGTCCTCGAACCCGGACTGTCGAGCGTCCTGGAGGACCTGCTCGACTTCGCCGGTGCCGAGCTGCACGTCCACCGTGTCCCCGGGCTCGACGGCCGGACCTTCGCCGACCTGAGGGCGGCCTGCGTGGACGCGTGCGTGGTGGGTCTCGTACGCCCGGACGGCTCGCCGCTCCTCAACCCGCCGCCGAAGACAGCCCTCGGCCCCGGCGGCGCCGTCGTCGTCCTGGCCGAGGACGAGACCCCACCGACCTGGACCACGACCCCGGCGACACCGCTCCCGACGCCCTCGTTCGCGATGGCCGCGAAGGTGGGGAAGGCCGCGAACGCCGCCGACACCAGCACCGCCCCCGGCCGTGTCCTCGTCCTCGGCTGGAACCGGCGCGGCCCGGAGATCGTCGACGGCCTCGCCCGCAACGGCTGGGAAGCGGTCCGGGAGAAGAACCTCCCCGCCCCTGACCCGGCCCCCCACGTCCTCGTCCTCGGCGGCCCCGACGGCCACCCCGACCCCGACGAGCACACCCTCGTCACCCTCCTCCGGCTCCGCGCCGCCGAGCGAGAGTCGGGCCACCGGAGCTCCACCGTCGCCGAACTGACGGACGCCCAGCACCGCCCCCTCGCCCCGGCCGGTCCGCACACGGACCTCGTGGTCGGCGGACGGCTCGTCGGCCTGCTCATGGCCCAGGTCTCGCAGACCGTCGAACTGGCGGCGGCCTTCGACGAGCTCTTCTCCCCGGAGGGCAACGCGGTCCGCCTGCGCCCCGCCACCGACTACGTCCCCGACGGGACCGAGGCGCCCTTCGCCACACTCGTCGAGGCCGCCGGACGGCAGGGCGCCACCGCCCTCGGCTACCGCCCAGGCGACTCCCGGATCCCGCTCCTCAACCCGCCGAAGACCGGAACGCGCCGTTGGTCGCACGAGGACACCCTCATCGTCGTCACCACGGCCGGAACCCTCCAGCCCCAGGACGAGCCTGCCAGGCCCGCCGATACTCCGGTCTCTCCCTGAGGCGGCACAGAGGAGCGCGGAACGCTCCAGACGGCGCCGGCGGAAGGTGACCGGCCGTGGTGGCGGCCTGCATCAGGGGGCGACGGCCATGTCGAAAACGTGGATGCCGCCGTTGCTCGGCAGGACGACGAAGTCGACCGGCTTGGCCGCGTCGAGCGGAATCGAGTGGGCGAACACGCGGTAGGCGATGCCCGCGTTCCCGTATCCGCTCGGGCGGTTGCGACCGTCGGACGACGCGACCAGTGTCGCGCCGTGGGCATCGGCGGGGTCGAACGACCAGTTGGGGAAGCCGAACGAACCCCTGGTGGAGGTGCCGTCCTTGTAGTACACGGTGGCACTTCCCGTCGCTGCGCTGCCGATGCCCGAACCCAGGAAGACGAGTCTGCTGCCCTGGCCGCTCAGAGCGACGGCCTGTCCGGCACTCGACACGTTGTCCTCGGTCCCGCTCGGCACGTCCGGCCAGGTCAGCTTCGCACCCAGGGCGCTCACGGACGCGCCGCGGGTGAGGCCGACCGCCGCGAGCTTCTGTGCGGAGAAGCTGTTGCCCTCACCGTCGTAGTCGCCGGGGGCGGTGTTGCTCTCGTCGGTGATCGCGACACTGTTGTAGGCGGCCTTGAGGTTCGCCACGGGCTCGCCCGTGGCCTGGGACAGGGTGCCGGTGGCGGACCCGGCTCCGTCACCGCCCTTGTACGTCACGGCAGCGGTGAACGTCCGGACGGTGAACCCCGGGCGCTGCTCCGGCACCTGGATCCTGAACTCGGTCTGGACGGCCTGGCCCGTGGCCAGGGCGTCGTTCACGCTGCGTTCGGCCGGCTGCACCGCCCAGCCCACCGGCCCTGCGAACGACACCTTCAACGACCGCATGCGGTCGGGCCCCGCGTTCCTGACGGTCACCTTCACCGCCGAGATGGCCGGCCCCTGGAGGTCGACCGGTGATATGGACACCTCCGTCTTCGCTGCGGCGGACGCCGGTTGAGGGCCGGCCGCGACCGCCGGCATGGGGACGAGAAGTACGGCCCCTGCCGCGGCCGTGGCTCTGAGCAGGGTGATCACTCGGGCTGATCGCACGGTCTGTCTCCTTCGCGAGAGTGCGGGTTGTCAGGCGACCGGGGGCATCTCGGACGCACGTGAGTCCAGGCCCATCCGCAGGTTGACCCAGGAGCCCCGGGTGAAGTCGGGAATCTCGACCGGCCGACCGCCCGCGGCGAGGGACTTGACGCTCAGCGGCACGGGGGAGCACCAGGCGGCCGAGTCGTAGACGTCGATGTCCGGGACGAGTCCGGCGCGCATCAGCTGGACGGTGCGCCACTGGAGGACGTAGTCCATGCCGCCGTGACCGCCGTTGTTGGCCGCGTCGTCACCGATCTTCCTCCACAGCCAGTGGTCGAACTCCTTGCGGTAGGCGTCGAAGGCACGCCAGGAGTGACCGCCGTGGTCGGGCTCGACGTAGATACGGCCGCCGCTCGTCGACATGACGCCCGCGTAGTCCTCGAAGATGCCGCGGCTGCCCGCGAGGCTGTTGATCCGGCTGTAGGGGCGCGGCGAGCTGACGTCGTGCTCGGCACGGATGACCCGGCCCTTGGCGGTGTCGATCAGGCAGGTGACGAGGTCACCGTTGACGTAGGTCTCCTTCCACGACGGGTGCGACCTGGGCATGAAGCGCTCGCGGTAGTCGGCGAGGCCCTTCGGCTCGGTGGCGGTGGCCCGCAGCACCGCCATCCGGTCGCCGCGGTTGATGTCCATCGCGGCGGCGACCGGAGCCAGCCCGTGCATGGCGTAGAAGGACGCGGTGCTGCGGGTGTGCCAGAGGCGGCGCCAGGCGTCCGTGTAGTACGTGTCCGAGAAGAGCAGCTCACGCAGGTCGTGCAGGTAGCCGCCGTGGCCGTTGGTGATGTCGCCGAAAAGGCCTTCGTGCGCCATCTTGAGCATGGCGAGCTCGTTGCGGCCGTAGCTGCAGTTCTCGGCCAGCATCAGATGCCGGCGCGTGCGCTCCGAGGTGTCGACGAGGTCCCACAGCTCGTCGATCTCGGTGGCGATGGGCAGTTCGACGATGACGTGCTTGCCCGCCAGCATCGCGGCCTTGCCCTGGGGGTAGTGGAACTCCCAGGGGGTGGCGATGTAGACGAGGTCGATGTCGTCCCGCTCCAGCATCTGCGCGAACGACTCGTCAGAGCCGCCGTACTCCGCGGGGCGGGGCTTGCCCGTCGCGACGAGGCGGTCCGCGGTGCGCCGGGCACGGTCCGCCCTGATGTCACAGACGGCGGTGACCGTGCAACCGGGGACGACGGACCATCCCTCGGTCATGCCCGAACCCCGGTTGCCGAGACCGATGACACCGACGCGGACGGTCCCGTGCGACTCGTACGGCACGTCGATCATGGACTTCTGGCCCGGCCTGCGCCGCGGCATGGGGGCCGGCACGGCACCGGCCTGCATCACGGGGGCCGCTTGGGCGGTGCCGACACCGGCTGCGAGCGCCCCGGTGGCCAGAGCTCCTCCCAGAAGCAAGCGGCGTGATACTGCGGGGATTTCAGGCATGCGGGAACGCTCCTCGTCCGTATCGGTGCGTGATCGGCATCACTGACGGTCAAGACTCTGGCGGGATGACCACGGGCATGTCAATAGATGCTCATTAGCGCCTGCTTACGAACAAGAACAAGCATCCTGACTGCGTGGTGAACGCATTGCGTGCTGTGGAGTCACCCGCCCGGCGTCGGCTGCCGGGCCCGTTCCGGCCGAGCTCAGACGCACGCGGAAGGGAGGGCCTGGCTCAGGCCGGGCGACGAACCTCGACGCCGTGTGGGCTTCGTGCGCGTCGGAGCAGCACGGAGACGAGCCCCGAGGCGACCGGCCGCAGTCGAAGAACGCCGGGTCGTCCTTCCGGGTGGGATCAGGTGGGGTTCAGGGCCCCGGGCCGGGGCAGGGTGTCGTCGACGGCCGGACGGCGTCTTTGCTCGGGCAACCCGCCGGAACGGCTCGACGTCCCACTGCATGACGGACGGCTGTCGATCACACGGGAGAGAACACGTGGCGAAGAAGGACCGGACGACGGACGCGGCGGCAGAGAAGGACCGCGAGAAATGGATGGCGCGTTTCCAGGTGCGGCTCGCCATGCAGCCGGGCGTGGACCGGGCGGTCGTGCTCCGGGCGGTCAAGGAGGTCACGACGCACTGCGCGGAGACGGGTGAGCACCCGAGGGCCGCCTTCGGCGACCCGGACGCCTACGCCGTGCAGACCGCCGCACGGCTGGTTCCGGAGGACCGGGCGGCGCGCGCGAGGCGGAGCGACGGCAGGGTGGCCGCGCTCGACTCCGTGCTCCAGCGAGCCAGGGACGTCACCGGCATGTGACCGATGAGGGGAGCCGCACGGCGCGGACCGCCCCTTCCGCGCCGCGCGCGAAGGTGTGGGCGCCGTCCGCGGCGTGGGGCGGGGCGCTCCGGACGAGCCGCCGCTACTCCTCGGTCCGCACGCCGGTCGCGTAGTTCGCGACCACGACGCCCTCGGGCGACCGGTCGTCCACCGCCAGCACCCATGTGCTGCCCTGTCCGTCGGCCAAGGTCACATCGGCGGTGCGGTCCCACTTCGGCAGCACGTACTCGTTCAGATGGGCGGCGAGCCGCCGGGCGATGTCGTCGATGTTGCCCCGGGTGATCTTCGTGCCGAGGACGTGCCGGGTGTAGCCGTGCAGCGCCGTCGCGGTCACCTTCACCGGCAGGTGTTCCGCCAGTGCCGCACGCTGCCAGGCGGTGCCCCTGTTCGGGGTGGAGATACGGGAATGGACACCGCCGCGGTACTGAGCCCAGGTGCGTTCCGCGTGCCGGGTGCAGTACCGCACCACCGTTCCGCGGTCCTGGCTGAGCATCAGGCCGTAGCCGCCCTGCGGCAGGTAGATCCGCCGCCGTCCGCGGACGTCGGCCTCGGTGGGCGCACCGGAGGTGATGAGGTCCTCCAGGAGCGAGCGGATCTGGACGACGGCCGTCTTCGGCGGGACGGTGTGATGGCTGCTGTAGTCGCGAACGACATGCGGGTGGATCTCGATCTCGTACGCCTCGTCGGTCTCCAGCCCGAGAGGGGCCGGGTGCCAGGGACCGGGGCCCCAGTGCCAGCGCTGCCTGCGCTCCGTCTCCTCACGCGGGGCCCGGACGGTGTAACCGTCGCAGACCCCGCACCAGCCGTCGGCGCGCGCGGTGGGCGTGGTGCACAGGGTGCCCGTGGCGCTGTACCGGCTGCAGGCGCGCTTCGGTGGTGCGGGCATCGGCATGGGCGTCCCCCTCCCGGCTGCCGGTACGGGCAGCCTCTCATAAGGGATGAATGATACGAGAGTGATCATGATTCCGCAGGCTGCCTGACGTCGGTTCGATGCTTCCCGCCGTCAGCCGCTCCGGTGCTCCGGCGTTCCGGTCGTCCGGCCTTCTGCTCCTCCGGCCTCCTGCTCCCCCGGTCTTCCCGCCGTCCGGTCCTCCGGCCGGCCCGGTGGCACGGGGTCGCCCGCGAGCGCGGCGGCGACGGCGAAGAGTCGGGCGCAGCGCCGGGTCATGGCCTCCGGTGTCTCCCCGGGATGCTTGACCCACCAGCGGACGAGTGTGCCGACCAGGTCGGTCCAGACGTGGCGGAGCGCGTCGGCGTCCAGGGGGTCGGTGGATCCGGCGGTGCGCAGCAGCTCGGTGGTGCCGTCGGCCGCGAGCGCGTCGATGGCCGCCCGGTAGATCGACGCCGCGCGGGCGGCCTCACCGCCGGGCGGCAGGGAGCGGTCGTAGAGGACGAACCACGCCTCCCGGCGTTCCTCCAACGCTTCGAAGATGCCGCGGAGGACCCGCAGGGGGGTGCGAGAGGTCGTTCCCTCCTCGCCCATGGCTGTCCGGATCGCGTCGAGCAGGTCGTCCCCGACGGGCGTCAAGCAGGCGACGTACAGGTCTTCCTTCGTGCCGAGGTACTGGTGCAGCAGCGTCTTGGTGACCCCGACGCGCTCGGCGACGGCGGCCAGGGAGGCGGCGGCAAAGCCGCGGCCTCCGAACTCCTCCGTGGCGGCTTCCAGCATCTGCTGCCGACGCAGGTGTCGGGGGACGCCCTTGGTGCCGGCCTTCGAACGGGGGGTTGCCATGCGCAGATATTATCAGTAAGTAATTTACCTCTTGGTAAATTCACTCGCGGCCTCTGGAGCGCCCATGTCCGGCACGACGACGCAGCCCAACCCGTCCGCCCCCCTCCGGTCCTGGTGGGGCTGGGGGTGGGAGAGCGCCCACCCCGACGACGCCGAGTGCGTGGCGATGGGCTCCCTGCTGCCCGGAACCCTGGCCCGCCCGCTCCCCGTACCGCGCATCGCCGATCTGGGCATCGGGGCACCCGCCGTCCAGCCCTCGGCGAGCCTGGCGCGGCTGATCAGCACCGACCCCGGCGACCGCGCGGCCCACGCGATGGGCAAGGCGTACCGGGACATCGCCCGCGCCCTGCGCGGCCGTCCGGGCCGGATCCCCGACCTGGTCGCGTTCCCGACGGAGGAGCGGGAGGTGGTCGACCTCCTGGACTGGGCCGGCGAACACCGGGTCGCCGTCGTGCCCTTCGGCGGCGGGTCCTCGGTGGTGGGCGGAGTCGAGTACCGGGGCGACCGCCATCGCGCGGTGCTCTCCCTCGACCTGACCAGGATGGACCGGGTGCTGGAGGTCGACTCCGAGGGCAGGGCCGCCCGCATCCAGGCGGGGACGCTCGGACCGAGCCTGGAGAACCAGCTGCGTCCGCACGGCCTGACGCTCCGGCACTTCCCGCAGAGCTTCGAGTTCTCCACCCTCGGCGGCTGGCTCGCGACCCGGGCCGGCGGCCACTACGCCACCGGCCGTACGCACATCGACGACTTCGTCCAGTCGCTGCGGGTGGTCACCCCGGCCGGCACGGCGGAGTCGTGGCGGCTGCCCGCCTCGGGCGCGGGTCCCTCGCCCGACCGGATGTTCCTCGGCTCGGAGGGCGCGCTCGGCATCATCACCGAGGCGTGGGTACGGCTCCAGGCCCGCCCGGTCCACAAGGCGTCCGCCTCGCTCGCCTTCGACGACTTCGGCGCCGCGCTCGGGGCGGTCCGCGCCCTCGCGCAGTCCGACCTCGCCCCTGCCAACTGCCGGCTGCTCGACTCCGGCGAGGCCGCGCTGGCCGGTGCCGCACGGGACGGCTCGGCCGTGCTCGTCCTGGGCTTCGAGTCCGCCGACGCCCCGGTCGACGGCCGCCTCGCACAGGCCGTCGACCTGGCCCGCTCCCACGGGGGCCGACGGGAGCCGTCCGAGGCCGGTACGGATGGTGCTCCCGCCGACGAGGCGGTGAACGCATGGCGGTCGGCGTTCCTGCGGATGCCCTACCTCCGGGACGGCCTGGCGCGGATGGGCGCCGTCGCGGAGACCTTCGAGACGGCGGCCACCTGGGGCCGTGTCCCCGCCCTCGTCGAGGACGTCCGCAGGACGGTCAGCGAGGCGGCACTCAAGATCTCCGGCCACCCCGCCACCGTCAACTGCCGTCTCACACACGTCTATCCGGACGGGGCGGCGCCCTACTTCACTGTGCTCGCCGCGGGCCGCCCGGGGGAGGAGGTCGCCTTCTGGGACGAGCTGAAGGCGGTGGCGAACGAGGTGCTCCACCGCCACCGGGCCACCATCACCCACCACCACGCCGTCGGCCGCGACCACCGGCCGGGCTACGACCGCCAGCGGCCGGAGCCCTTCGCCCTCGCCCTGCGCGCCGCCAAGGGCGCCCTCGACCCGCACGGCGTCCTCAACCCGGGGGTGCTGCTGGACTGAGGCGGCCTCGCCCCACCCGGAGCGCGGTGTACCGGGACCCGGCCGGTGGCCGACGGGTCCCGGTACCTGCCCGTCGACCGCTCCTCGACGGCGCCGCGGATGCCGGGGAAGGCCTTCGGGAGGATCTCCCGAACCCTCCTGAGGGCGCCGCGACCCGGGCCGCGTCCGGGGCGGCGGCACCGGAGCCGGCACCGGGCCGTCAGGGCACACCGGCGGCCTCCTCGGGCAGCGGGGAACGCGCTGAGCGACCGAGAGACGTCGACCGACGGCGGCCTTCTCCCGTCGGCCTCCACTTCCGCCACGGCGAGGCACGGGCGGCCGGACGGAGAGACAATGACTTCGATGATGACCGTGCTGATAGCAGGCCTGCCCGAGGGCGCCGAGTTGGAATCGGTGCGCGCCCGCGTCCACTCCGGCCCGCACTTCCGCATCGTCGCCCACGCCTACGAGCCCCGGATCGCCCTGGCCCAGGCCCGTGTGCTGCTGCCCGACATCGCGGTGATCACCCGCCACCTGCCCAACCCCGAGGCCGACCTCGCCCGCTACCGACTCCTACGGGATCTGCGTGCCCTCGACCCGCCCACCGGGATCATCCTCCGCAGGGACGCAGGCGAATCGGATCGGCCGCTGGGACCGGGCGCCGAACCCCTGGACGGAGCGATCCACGAGATCCGCCGCGGGGAGGCCGACGCCCTCTGGGAGGCCCTGGTCACGATCGGCCGGCGCCGCGCCACCTGCGACACCGACCCGACAGGTCTCTGACTCCGAACGCCGTGAGGCAAGCGGTCCTCCGAACCATTGCGTCCGGATCGTCAGCCGCGGCGACGCCCGGCCGGCGTCGCCGGAAAACGCCGGCGGCGAGAACCAGGCGCTGAACTCCTGCTCCACCGCCCACCGCCCACCGCACTCGGCGCACCGATGCACACGCAGTGCGCCTCCGGCAGCGGCGACTTCCACTCCGCCGGACCCCGATCCGACCTCGCTCGATCCGACCGCGCAGTGACCGCGACCGGGCTGATGGAGGCCTCCTGGTCATCCGCGTACGCCTGCCGCCGTCCAGGCACGTGTCCCGGCACCCGTCGACCGGAGCCCGCCGCAGTCCCGTCGTACCCAGCCGGTGTCATCCGCCTGAGGCAGCGGCGCACGGGGCGCGAACAGGACCACATATGGCAGGGGGACATCGCCGACGGGGCTTGACTGCGCCGACAGGCCTCGGCGGAGTGACCATCCGAGTGGGCGAGTGCCTCGGGGCCATGTCACAGAACGCCGCGCTGTCTTGTCCGGAGAGTGAAGACAGGCACTGACTCAGGCGGATGGTGGGCATGCGGGTGTTGATAGCGGGCGGGAGCTCGGGTCTGAGGCGACAGTCGGTGCCTCGGCAGGGTGCGCCGCGGGCGGGCGAGGCCGAGGGGTACGGCTTCGCCGGTGCGCCGGTCGAGCGGGAGCCTGGCCGGCAGTCGCGTCGTACGTCCCGGCGACAGCGTTCCGCGCCGGGGCCGGCATGACGCGGGCCGAGGAGTTCCAGGGGCTGCGGCCACTGCTGTCCTCGATCGCCTACCGGATCCTGGGAAGTGTGACCGAGGCGGAGGACGCCGTTCAGGAGACCTGGCTCCGCTACGAGGCCTTGCCGACTCCACCTGACTCCGCCAGGGCCTACCTGGCGACCGTGGTCACCCGGATCTCGATCAACGTGCTGAATTCCGCCCGCGTCCGGCGCGAGGAGTACGTCGGACCGTGGTTTCCCGAGCCGCTGCTGACCGACCCCTACCAGGACCCGGAGCGCACGGCCGAGTTGGCCGACTCGGTGTCGACGGCGGCGCTTCTGCTGCTGGAACGACTCACCCCGCTGGAACGCGCGGTGTTCGTCCTGCGAGAGGTGTTCGACTTCGGTTTCCAGGAGATCGCCACCGCGGTCGGTCGCCCGGAGGCCGCATGCCGCCAACTGGCGGTCAGGGCGCGCCGCCACATGACCGAGGGCCGCCCGCGGTTCGAGGCCGACCGCGGTGCATGCGAGAGACTCGCAGCGCGGTTCTTCGACGCCTTGACCGAAGGAGACGTCGACGGGCTGCGAGAGCTGCTCGCCACCGACGTGCAGTTGGTCGCGGACAGCGGGGGCAAGGCCCCGCAGTGGGCGACCGGGTTCCTCGGCGCCGATCCGGAAAGAGCCGGTCGAGCTGTGCTTCACCCCGACCTACGCGTCTTTGTCCAACCTGATCGAGGCCCCCTTCGGGCCGTTGCGGCTCGTGTACACAGCAAGAAGGGCATCCGCTTGAGGCGGCAGGGCCGCGCTTGCGGCGTGAGGAGCCATGCTCGGAGCTAATCCGTGACGTCCTCGGACGCCCAGATCCGGAACAGCGAGAGTCCCTCGGTCAGATTGCCGGGCCCGCAGGCGATGTGAAACGTCTGCTCCGACGTCCACGCCGTGACCCAGTCGTGCTCGTCTCGAGTAATGCGCTGATCGGGATACTCCCGGTCAGCCAGTTCCGTCTCGTCAAGATTGATCTTGACGAACCACCCCGGATTGTCGGTCGTCTCGACCGTCACGCCCCATTCGTGTTCCCAGTCTCCGTCGCACTGTGAGGAATACCAGCTCTGCAACCACTCAAGGACGTGCTCGGGTCCGGACATGAACGCGATGGTAGGCGAACCACACGTGTACCAACGGACCCGGTGAACCGTCCCGGTCCCGATCAGTGCACCAGCTACAGGAATCGAACGGGCGCATGGTGTTTCACAGTGGAGGAGCAAGCCAGGTCGGGAGCGTGCCGAGAGGCGCGTTCACCACTCGGAACCGGCATGACGCTCTCATCTGATCTTTGCCCCGGCGAAGGACCGCCCTCACTGGCAGGGCACAGCCATCGCGGGGCGGGGAGCGACCTGCCAGGGCGACGCCTGGTTCGAGGGAGACGATCCTCCGGGGCGACGTCGTCCTCGGCCTCGGCAGATGCCCCGGGCCGACCCGGTCGCCGGCCGGTGGAGAGCGCGGTCACAAACCGGTGACCACATCCGGGGCGCTTCCTGGGCTGTCCGCGGGCTGGGATATCTTCCTGGCACGGCACGTCGAGACCCTTCTCCGTGGCGCTTGAGGGAGGGAATCCATGCGCACCACTCTGTTTCAGCGCGCGGCCGCGGTGGCCACGACGCTGGGGCTCACCTCGCTGGGGCTTCTCGGGGCCGGCGCGGCTCCCGCACAGGCGGCGACCAGCGACTGCCCCAAGGGCTACTTGTGCGCCTGGGCCAACGGCGACGGCACCGGTCCGATGTTCAAGACGAAGACGAGCATGCCCACCCTGGGGAGCTGGGACAACAAGATCCTGACGCGGTACAACCGCACGGGCTTGAACGTCTGTCTCTTCGACGAGCAGAACTACGCAGGCGGGTACTCATGGGACACCCCCGCCGAGTCCTATCCGATCAACGGCGGCAACGCAGAGATCAGCTCCATCAAGATCGCGCCCACGCTGCGCGACTGTGAGTCGGATCCGTATCCCTATTGGGCGACGGCGACGTCCCCGAGGGCTGGCGGGTTCGGCGACATGAACGGCGACCGGAGGGCGGACGCCGTTCTGAGTGACGAGGCCGGGCGTCTGTGGTTCCTGTCGGGCAGCGGCAGCGGTCGCCTCATCGGCTCCGGCGGCTGGAAGGCGTTCGACGCACTCACACGGCACGGTGACTTCAGCGGCGACGGTCGCGAGGACGTGATCGCCCGTGAGAAGGCCACCGGCAAGCTCTGGCTCTACCCGGGCACCGGTAGCGGGGGCCTCGGCGCGCGCAAGCTCATCGGCACCGGCGGCTGGAACTCCATGGGCCGGCTGGCCGCGTTCGGCGACCTGTCCGGCGACGGCCGCTCCGACCTCCTCGGCGTGGAGAAGGCCACCGGCAAGCTCTGGCTCTACCCGGGCACCGGCAGCGGGGGCCTGGGCGCGCGCAAGCTCATCGGTACCGGCGGCTGGAACGGCATGAACGCCCTCGTCGGCGCCGGTGACATGACGGGCGACGGCCGGGCCGACCTCGTTGCCCGGGAGAAGGCCACGGGGAAGCTGTGGCTCTACCTCGGTACCTCGACCCGGACTCTCGGTGCCCGCAAGCTCATCGGCACCGGCGGCTGGAACTCGATGAACCACATCATCGGCGCAGGCGACACCTCCGGTGACGGACGACCCGACCTGGAGGCGGCGGACGGCGTCGGCCTCTACCAGTACCAGGGGCTCGCCACCGGCGGCCTGCGCAAGGTCGACAACGACAACCGTTCCTGGTGGGCGCTGGAAGGCGCCACCGCTTTCTGATTCCGTCTGTGAACGGCCATGCCGCCCCTTGCGACCTGCTCGCGACCGGCTTGGCTCTCATCGGACATGTGCCCGGGCAGACCGCACGCGCGGTCTGCCCGGGCACAGCCGTCCCGGCGCCGCGCACCCCCGACGGCAGGGCAGGTCAGCGCAGGACCGCCTCCGCCACCGAGTGGCGCCGGGGCGCCACTTCAAAGCCGGGTCGCCACCCAAAGCAGGCCCTCACCGCCTCATGTCCTCGTGTCCTCGTGTGTCAAGGCGGCCACCACCTCACCTGGGCCCGTGGGCTACGGCGAGGTCAGTACCCACCACTGCCGCAGGGTGCGGAGAGTGTCAAGGAAGACATGCGGGCCCCGGCAGACAGGGCGGGCGAAACGTCTCACCGCGTCACCGTTCGGGAAGACGAGGGTCTCGCGGCCGATGACGGCCGCTCCGTCCTCCGTCAGCCGGAGGTGGTGCACGGCATCCGCCCGGGCAGCCGTGCCCGAGTCCCGCTCATGCCCTCCGAGCAGGAGCATCCGGTCGTCGCGGATCGCGAGGGCGAACGGATCTGCGACCGGCAGGTCGCGGATGCGGACTATCCCACGGGGCCCGGTCTCGACGAGCGGTGCGCCTGGCCAGTACGTGGCGTGGACGGTGGAACCGGAGACGTTGATGGTGCCGGCCTCCGCCACGTGGTGGTGGGGCGCAGGGGGGTGCAGAGCCCCTGCGTGATTGCCCCTGCCGTCCCAGCGGACCAGCCCGCCTGCGCTGACGCGGTCACCGCTGTACACACCTTCGTCGGCATACCCGGTCCAGAAGCCGGCCCGACGGTCCGCGATCAGGTGCTTGAGGCGGGTTCCCAGCGGGAACCGGCGCCGAGAACGGCCGTCCGGGCCGAAGATCTGGCCGGACGGTGCCTTGGGCCCCTCGCTGCCGGAGAGGACGAACCCGCCGCCCGGGAGGGCGTCGAAGGCATTCGGATTGACGGCCACTCCGTGCAGGGTCCGTTCCAGGACCTCACCCCGGTCACTGATGACGACGAGGCGTCGAAGGGTAGTTCCGCGGGCGCCGGAATCCTGACCGGCCCACCTGTAGGGAAAACGGGCATCAGGGCACCACAGCCAGAGAGTCCGGCCCCGCGGATCGATCGTGGAGGCCAGTACCCTCCGTTCGTCGTATTGCCGAGGCACCAGTGCGTATGAACGCAGTGCCACCTTCGTCAAAGACCACCTCGCGGGCGAAGGAATGCGACGCGTTCATGATCACGCGAGTGCGTCGGACTCATCCATCCGGGGCGTGGCGAGGTGACGCCGCCGCTTGGCTGAGGCGCTGTGGCGGAGGGAGCCCTTTGTCGCATGGTCGAGTCGGCCGACACCCAGGGGGCCAGGATCGAGCCCCTACCAGACCATGGACTTGGCGAGCACCCCGCCCAGCGCACCGTAGACGCTGCAGCGAACCGAGTGCCTTGCCCTGCGGCGGAGTCCGAACCTCACGGTGAACGCCAACGCGAAGAGCCCACCGAGCGTCGTGGCCACGACCAGGTTGTAGACGACGTACGCGATGCACGCGACGCCAGTCCAGACGAGGATCGGCAGGAGCGAGCCGCGCAGCACCGTCCAGAACCTGATCCGTTCCGGCCCGGACGGCAGCACACGTTCATGCCACACCTCGATGTGGTTCCTGGTCACACAATGCTCAGGTCGCATGACGCCATCCCATCACCGACAGCCCGGCGCTTGTGCGGTGATCTCCGTAAGACGCTGCCCAAGCGCTGTCCCCAAGTGGCCCTTGAGTGGCTTCGGACATGGTGGGTTGCTGTGCGGCGGGTGGTCGATGCAGCGAGGGAGAGGTTGTACGCCCGTGCGGTGCCGAGCAGAGCGGGAACAGCGTGGCCAGCTGGCGCACGGTCAGGTGCGTGTGCCAGGAGACCGCGACCCGTAGTGCCCGCCCTCCAGCGACAGACTCCACAGCCGGCACCTTCGAACCGCGCCGCCCCTCGCGCCACAGAACGATCACCGGCTCCCGACCTGTCGCGGACCCAGCCCGGTGAACAGCGCCATCCACGCGGACTTCGACGCCGTACACACACCAGCCGTACGACAGATCATTTCGGTTGCCAACACGTCCCCACACGACTGATCCTGGGCATCGCGCAAGCAAGGAGGAACAGGATGGGGCTCATGCTCACCCCCGGAGACGACGACGTGACCAGCCCGGACGTCTCCTGGTCCTACACGGGCTTCAACATGTTCAGAGAGTGGCTGGCCCGGACGGAGGGGTTCACCCTTGCGGAGATGAACGGGTTCGGTGGAGACCGCATGTGGAGCAGCGTCTCCACCACGCTGGCACCGCTACTCGACCATCCAGACGACGAAGGCTCTCTCACGCCCGCTCAATGCGCGGCCGCGCTGCCCAGGCTCGAAGCGATCACCGGCCAGCAACACGAGGACGGAGACCCCGTCGATGAGCGACGCGTCGACGACGTGCGCCAACTGGTGACCGTCGTGAGGTACTGCCTGGAGAAGGACGTCGAGCTCATCTTCTGCTGACCGCCTCGGACCGGCTGCTGGTGGAGACTTCAGCAGGTACGGGACAGTCCTCAGGCGTCGGCGAACCAGGAGCGACCCTCGGCCCAATGGGTCACCCAGCCCGTGAAGCCAGGGGTGCCGGGCATCAGGGCGTCAGGCGACTGGGAGCCGAAGGGCATCGCACCCTCGCCTGCGATCTGCCAGACGTGACCGCGCTGAGGGCCGGTGACGATCAAGTGCCAGTACATGCCGCAGCCGTCGGTGCCCAGCAGGAGCGAGCCGTCGTCGAACACGGGGTCCGTCCGGGCCTCGAACTCCTGCTGCGACAGCTCCTCCTCGTCACCCTCCGCCTCCCACAGCCAGGCCGCCGTGAGCGGAAAGGGCTTGGCAAGCAGGCGTTCAGGGCGATGCGAGCCCCAGTCCGCAGGCGTTTGCGCGAGGGGCAGCAGACCGTAGTAGGGCGGTCCGGCGCGCAGTCCATCGCAGATCTCCGCCACGAACGTACGGTACGGCTCCGGGAGCACGATGCCGTGCTCCGCCTCGAAGGATCGCACCGCCTCCCAGCCGGCCGGGGCTGCCGCCTCGGGACGGGACGCGAAGACCTCGCGGAGAACGGCCAGCTCGGCCAGGTCGCATGTTTCCGTATTCATGCCGGTCATCATGCAGGACACGAAAGAGACGGCCCAAGGGCTGTCCCGCACATGATCCTTGAGGCGGGTGCCTAGATCCTTCCTCGCACGAACCGGGTTCGGTGACCGAGTACCCGGCCCAGCTCCGTAACGAACTCCGGCAGCAACGCAGGCCCGTTCCAGAACTCGAACCCCAGGTACGCGAAGGCAAGCCCGTCTCCAGCCCACCCCCACGAGGCCAGCGGCACCACCCGTCCGCACGCCGGACACGGCACTTCGCCCCTGCCGGTGTTCCACCATGCGTCCATCACCGGCGAGAACACCTCACGGTGTGCCTCCCCGAACACCCTCGCGCAGTACGGACACACCGGCGGCCCATCCCGTTGCGGCGAGAAGAACACCGTCCGCCCCGTGACGACGGTCAGTCCCTCGCTCCCGCTCGCTTCCCGGAACCCCGTCGCCCGCTCCCACCGCGCCCCAGGGCCGTGGGCCGGCAGCCCCACGACTCCCTCACCCACCAGCCACGCCGCCACACGCTCCCCGTGCGCCACGGCGTCCTCGGCGGTCGCCTCCAGGTCAACGATCGTCTGAAAAGAGCTGCTCACAGCCGAACGGTAGGCGGCCTACCCGATTCTGCACAGCCCGCACATCCGGCAGCATTGCCGCCTGCGAGAAGAGCAGAGAGCCCGCCCCCACCGTGCACAACACGTCCCTACGCAAGCGGCAAGACCTCCGTCCTCAGTCTCCCCATGGCGCGTCCAGATCAAGATGGCTGCGAGGTGGAGGCGTCCTCGGAGGTGATGGCGAACTTGCGCGTTCGCATGGCCAGGCCGCGCCACTGCTTGAGTCGGTTGATGCATCGTGGACTCAGCCCGGTGAACGGGGCTATCCAGGAAGGCTCCGACGCCGTGATCACCCCCGACACTGCAAGATCTTTCCACGGCCGCAGTGCCGGCCTGCGGGTAGTCAGGAAGAACATCACTGAGGTTCCAGGGCCCTGAGCAGGCATTCGCGGTCGTCTGTGCTGATCAGCCCTGCCGCAAGGGTCTCGTCCTCCAGCAACGCACGCAGGGCGGAGGCGTGTGCGGCGAAGGCGGCCCTGCACCATTCGCGTTCAGGGTGATCGGAGTCTTTACCGAGCAGCAGCACCTGGCGTTCGTCGTCGGCGTCGACGGACGGAGACAGCTCCGCGGCGAGGACCAGGATGCCGACCAGGTCTGGACGCACAGCAATATCGGGGACGGCTGCCAGACGGATCAGGAAGGGCAGGGCGGCCGGCATCACGGCGCTCAGGTGGAAGACGCTGTTCATCAGAAGGTTCTCCAGCACGGGCAGGGCCTCAGGGCCGACTGCCTCGTCCAGGAGCCCGCGGAGCAGGGCCGGGACCCCCGCAGGGCACCCGGCAATTCGTGACCAGTCGACGTCGGCGCAGCCCTGCAGCGCGGGATGGTCGCATGCAGCCTGCTCCATCTCAGGATGTTCGCGGAGGAACCGAGCGACGGCAGCCTCTTTGACCGCCGCATCCAGCACACACATCTCTACTGCCCCTGCTCCCACGACGTCGCCCCGAACGGCATCCGCGGAACTCTTCCCGGAGCGGGCGTCGAACGCAAGCACCGGATCAGTTGCTGCCACCTCCGTCCTGAGGCAGTTGCGCCCCGGCCCGGCACCGGATTCCGGGACAGCCCACAGGCGGCCCCAGGCCGGGATCGGCAACGGGAGGGCGCGGGACATGGCAGTCCTCATTCCGCACGGCCGGCCGAGCGAGAGCGGAACGCGCGCAGCCGCGTGACCCGGCCGTACAGGAGAGAGGCCATGCTCGTCCGCGGCGAAGCCACAGTCAGCCTCTTACTGTGCCGGAGGGTCGGGCGCCCGTTCGGCGGGCTCACGTGCACAGGCGTCAGCCGACGGGAGCCTGGTAGAGGCCTCGGCCGGCGCGGGAGGCCCGGGAGGTGGCTACGAGCCGGTCGAGGGTGCTGCGGACGGTGTTGACGGCGCCCGTGGAGGAATCACGGCCGAGTGCCTTCGCGACGTCACGTGCACGCATGGGGCTGTCCGGCGATTGGGTCAGGACAGCTGCCACCTGCTCGGTGAGGCCGCCGGATTCCTGGGGCGCAGTTGCCGCTTGCTGTGCCGCGGCCGCGGTACGGGGCTTGCCTGCCGAGGTACGCCGCTCCTTGGGCTCGCCCTTGGTAGACGCAGCGGTCTTACGCCCCCCGGTGGAACGCGCCTTGGTGGGCTTCCGCGGTGCCGGGACCGGACTGGAGTCCTGTGGCGTCGTCACGGAAGTCTCAACTGCGGCTTCGCTCTCCGTCGCAGCCGACTCCGGTGCCTCCTGCGCCGCGCGCGGGGCAGGCGTGTCGGCCAGGGCCAGCAAGGCCGCCAGTGCCGTACGGACCGAGAGCACGCGCTCGGAGACCGAGGCCAGCTCCTTCTCGAGGTCCTGCTGAAGCCGCTCGAGCACAGGGAGTTCTTTCTGGAGCGCCGCAGTTGTTGCATCGATGCTGTGAACGGCAGTACTTGAGGAAGGCACGAAAGGCTCCTTGCGCGAGTGGGGCCCGTTCAGAAGGGACACGGACTGTTCGTGGTGCAGGGTACGTCCTCCGGTGCGGTGTGCAGAGGTTGATGCGCCTTATTTCCGTCCGTCGGTGCAAGTAATCTCTCGGCGTTTCTGCAATGGCGCGAGGGTGTGCGACGGCAGCACGCCTCCCGGACGCAGTTCGTGCGATCCCTCCTCGGCTTGCTGCTCGCGGGTACGACATACGAACAAGAGCTGGTGAATGCGTGTAGATGTGAGACCGCGCGGGGAATACTGGTGCGGGCCTCCGAAGGGGAGGCCCAGGTAGCCCGACCCCGGGCTACCGCTGATTTGACCAGAAGGACAAGCATGGCCAGCGGCACCGTGAAGTGGTTCAACTCCGAGAAGGGCTTCGGCTTCATTGCCCAGGACGGAGGCGGACCGGATGTCTTCGCTCACTACTCCAACATCTCCGGCAACGGATACCGCGAACTGACCGAGGGCGAGACGGTGACGTTCGACGTCGCCCAGGGCCAGAAGGGCCCTCAGGCGGAGAACATCATTCGAGGCTGAGCCCTACTCCTGCTGCTGGCGGCGCCTGCACGCTGTGAAGGCGCCGCCCGCGCTCCGTAGCCGCCATTACCAGACGGCGGCAGGGCTTCCGTCGGGTTCGCGGCACTCATTCAACCGCTCGGAATCCGGGCGATATTGACGGAACGACGGGAACAGGTCGGCCTGCGGGAGCCGCTCGACGACGACCGTGATCGGTTCCGTGACACCGATGCGATTCAGAGTCTCCACCAGCCCGATGCCGAATACGGGTACGTCACAAGCGGTGTCGAGAATGACGTGCTGTGCTGGTGTGCGGGCGAGGAGTGCGGCTATCCGGGTCGACAGCCTGCCCCAACCCGCTCCGTACGCGGGCTGCAGGGAAGGCGTCATAGAGGTTGGAACATGGGTGCGATGCTGCTGCCTGCTGCCTGCTGCCTGAGTACTGCGGGAGGTGAGCGGCGACCGGCTGAGCAGAGGTAACGTCGCCTCCTTCTCTGCCGCTCCTCCACAGCCATGTCGCGCTCCCAGGGCCCACTCGCAACCTGGTGGTCACTCGCCCTGGGGCTCCCTGTCACATGCCCGGTGCTCCGATGACGAACATCGGTCGAGTGGTGAGGGGGATCAGGCGCGGCGTACCACGACCTGCAGGGGGGCGCGGAAGGACAGCAACCCCAGCATGGGAGGGTCGCCGTCCTCGGTGAGTACCGCATCGGGCAGCAGTCGTGCAGCCGTGCGGAGTGCCACAGCCGCCTCGGTGCGCGCCAGCGACGCTCCCGGGCAGCGGTGCCGGCCCACTCCGAAGGAGAGGTGATGGCGAATGTTGTCCCGGAACGGGCGCAGCACCTCGGGCTCTTCGAACACCTTTGGATCCGAGCCCGTCCCCATCAGCATGAGCAGGAGTTGCGAGCCGGCGGGCAGCATCGTCCCGGACAGTTCCACCTCATGTGCTGTGACCCGGCGCCAGGTGGTTACCGGGGGTTCCCGGCGGAGGATCTCCTCCACCCAGGCCTCTGCGAAGCCGTCCTCGGTGGCCGCCCGCGCCCACGCCCCGGGTTCGGCCAACGCGCGGAGTAGTGCCGTGGAGATCAGCTGGCCCGTGGTGGACTGTCCGGCGATGAAGACGAAGAAGCACACGGCGACGGCGGTCGCGGCATCGAGCGGCTCACCGCTGGACAGCCTGTGGCGACGGAGGGAGCCGATCAGGCCGTCGGCAGGTGCGTCGCGGGCCACCTGGTCCACCAGCCACCGGTAGAAGTCCCCGACCAGCTCCCCGAGACGGGTCTGCCGCTCGGGCGACGGCCAGCCGTAGAACAGTTCCAGGGCGGCGTCGCTCCACGTCGTGAGCGTGGTGTCGGATATGCCGTCGACGCCGAGCAGTCGCATCATCACCCGGCACGGCAGGCGCTGCGCGTACTCGGCGGCGATGTCGCACGGGTGGCCGGATGCGTACAGATCCCCGAGGTCGGAGAGCATCTCCCGTGCCGTCTCCTCGACCAGCGGTACCGCCGCGCTCACGCGGTCGGCGTTGAAGAATCGAGTGACCAGCCGGCGAAGTTCGGCATGGGTGGAGCCACCGTTGTTGGCGAGTGCGGGCGGCAGCGCGAACCGGGACCGGGCGAGCCCGCGCAACGTGGGCATGGAGAGCGGGGAGACGGCGTGCTGGGCGTTGTCCGGCAGGTAGGCAACCGGATCCAACAGCACCTTCCGTACATCGGCGTACCGGCTGACCAGCCACAACCCGGTTTCGGCGTCGAAGTGGACGGGGTCGGCATCCCGCAGGGCGGCAAGGAAGGGATGCGGATCGCGTACGAACGGTGCGTCGGAGAGGCCGGGAAGCCTTCCGGTCCCGAGAACCGGACATGTTGTCGTGCCTGCCATAGGTGCCTTCTCCACGCGGTGTCTGCCCGAACGCAGCGGGCGGTGGCCTTCGCCCCTGCTCGCGCCAGCGAAGACCACGACCATGCGAATCGGCAAGTCGGGAAGAATCACATACCCGGACGAGGGCAGGCGACGAGGCCGGCCCCCACCGTCAGCATCCGGGGCCAGTGACCGATACATCCCGGTCTGTGCTCATGCAGCCGCCTCCTCGCGGTCGCGCTGTCCCGCGCGGACATGGTGCAAGAGGTCCGCGCGGCCGGCGGACGGCTCTGCGTGCCGTGTCCAGAACGGGTGGAAGTAGACCTTGACGGAGAGGTGGATCAGGCGTCGCCGCAGGGTGGTGATGTCTGTGGGGTGAGGGCGGGCCAGCTCCTCGTAGGTGTGGGTCCATGCCTCCTGGGCGGTGACGAGGTCGTCGGGGAAGAGGTGGTGCCTCATACCTTCAATTAGAGCATGTGTTCGAATTCAGGTGCCATGTGTGGCCCACCAGATCCTGCCGCCCGGCCCGGCCTTCACTCCTGGAGCCGCGATGACCGCCCCTGCCGCCCGGTCAACCTCCTGCCCCAGCAGTGACCGCTCCCGCCCCTGGGACGCTGCGCCCGTTGCCGGGCCTGCCGTCGGTACGGGCTCGGCGCGCCCCTCCGTGCCCGGGGCGGCCCTCCGTGCCGGGGACGTCAGCAAGAGGCGGCCGAGCGGCAGAAGGTGCCTGATGGCCGAGCTGCCGCCAGGAGACCCGTGAGGCCGCACAACGCCCCGTCCCGACCTCACCGACCTCGCCAGGCCGGCGTCGGCGTCTCGTCATGGCTGAGGCCCAGCGCGCGACCATGCTGAAGTTGGCGACACCTGGCGCGAGGCGTGGTGGCCTGCCAGGTGTCCGACGAGCACCTGGTGGACATGACCGTCAGCCAGTTCGCCGCGCCGTACCCTTACGTCGTCGCGTATGCCGCACGCCGGATGAGGTGGTGGTCGCGCGGCTGTGCCCAGCCCTGTCAGCCCTGGGGCCACGTCGCCGAGCGGGGATCGTGAGGCGTCCCCACCCGAACGCGGAGCGCGCTCGCCGGCAGGTCGACGGGTTGCGTACCGGTCAGGTTGCGGAGGTGGAGGGGCCGGCGGGATCCTTCGGATCGGCGTCGGTGGCGTCGGTGAGACGGCGGGCCAGGACGTGCTGGGTTGGAGTCTGGTGCCCGCCCGAGGCGAGGATGCGCAGTTCGTCCTGGTCGCTGATCTCCGCCCGGATGATGCCGGTGGGGTCGGCGTAGACCGGATGGCCGCCGGGCCCCTTGGCAGCGGTGCGCTCGACGATCACGACGTCCTCGGCCGAACCCGTGTCGTCGGAGAAGACCAGCTCGTATCGGAGTGGGCTCATTCCGCCCATTTTACGCCCAGGGCCGTGCCGGCCCCCGGCTGAGCGGCCGAGAACCCGCTGGTTAGAGTGGTGCGAGGCCGCGCCGCCGCACCAGGGTCGGGCGCGAGACCGGGGCGACTGTCGACCACAGGGTCCCCGTGCGACCGACCGCCCCCGCTCCGTCTCGTCCGGCCCACGGCCGCCTGCCCCGGAAACCCCGCATCACATGAGTACCGACATCGCTCCGCATCCCGACCCCACCCCGGCCGTGACCGGCTCCGCCGACGTTCCCCGCAGCCGGCGCCCGCGCCTGGCCCGGATGGCCGGCCGTGCTCCGGCTCGACCGACGCCCGCGGCCGCCGCCCACAACGTCAGCGCTGCCACAGCGGCCCTCCTCGCACTCGTCGCGATCGGCGCCGTCCTCCACGAGCCGGTGCTCATACCCCCGCTCGCCGCCAGCGCCGCACTGGTCCACTGCGCCCCCGCGCTGCCGCTGGCCCAGCCGCGCAGCGTGGTCGTCGGACACCTCCTCGGTGCCGCCGCCGGATATGTGGTTGCGATCGCAGCGCACGGCAGCGCATGGGCCGCCGCCCTCGCTGCCGGTGTCACCCTCGCCCTGACAACGCTGGCCCGGACCCCGCACTCGCCTGCCTGCGCCACCGCCGTCGTCATCGTCCTCCAGGAGCCCGCACCGGGCAGGTTCGTCCCCCTGCTGTTCGGGTCCACGGTCCTGCTCGTCCTGACCGCGTACGCCGCGTCCCGCGTCCGGCGCGCGGCACCGAGGTACCCCGCTTACTGGTGGTGAGCCGCTCCGGCCTGGCGCGCCGCTGGAGTGTGCCCCCGAGAGGACCTCGTACGTCCAGTCCTCTTTCCGCGGGCGTGGGGGGGCGCAAGCACCCGGAGCGGGACCACGCCGACGATGCGGCCGCACGGTGCCCCGTTGCTGAACTCACCGCCGAGCTGGGCGCCGCGCTTCAGCCTGCGGAACGAGCCGGACAACCTGTCGACATCCGCCGTCGTCCATCCTCGCTCCAGCCGGGCCGTCGCACGCCGCCGCCGGGGGTAGCCCCTGAGTCGGTGACAGGTAGGCGTGGGGGAGGGCGGGCGCGTGGCGTGCCGCGCGGCACGGTCGATCAGCCGAAGGCCTTGACCGCCTGGTAGTAGGTCCACGCCGTGCCGTTGCACGTTGTCTTCGTGGCGCCGCTGTAGTTGAGGCACACGCGCTTGAGGTCCTCGTACAGGGCGCTGTCCAGGCGGGACTTGTTGGCGCTGAAGGTGCCGGCGGCCTTGTAGTTGCGGTAGCCGAAGTCGTGTCGGGCGCAGGACTTCGAGAAGGGGAAGCCCAGGGGGTTGTCCGGGGAGGTGGAGCAGTAGTCGGTCGACCAGTCGAAGGCGTAGGCGGACCATGCACCCTGATTGGCTCGGGCCGCGGCCCAGAGGTTGTAGCTCGACGCGCTGGTCTGCGTCCAACTGGAGAGCACCTGGGGCTTGTCGGCGGGGGCAGCCGTGGCGACATTGGCGGTGGCGACGGTGGTGAGCAGGGCAAGGGCCGAGGCGGACAGGCCGACGGAAAGTCTTTGGTGCATCCCACACCTCCATGAGACTGCGGCGCGCCGTCGCGCTGCAGGTACATGACAAGATGATTGACGGGGCAACAGCGTTTGTACAGACCTTGACGTGTCGGCCTTCGTACGAAGTTATCGGCGGGTGCGGGTGCGGGTGCGGGGCACGCGGTCCTTCCGATGTCAGTAGCGGTCGATAGTGTCGGCCCATGACCAGTCCTGGAGACGTGCCGCCCGAGATCCTGAACAGGTTGCGGTCGATCTGCCGGCAGCTGCCCGAGTCGTACGAGGAACCGGCCTGGGTCGGGGTGCGCTGGCGGATCCGGAAACGGACGTTCGCCCACGTCTACACGGCGGACGTGGATCGCTCCCCGGTCTACGCCTCGTATGTGACCGCAGATCAGGAACCGGTCGTGATGACGTTTCGGGTACCCGCCGACGACCTGCTCGGTCTGACCGCCGCTGGGTTCCCGTTCCGCCGTGCCGACTGGGGCCGTAACGTCGTCGCCGCCATCCTCGGTGACCACACCGACTGGACCGAACTTGCCGAACTGATCACCGACAGCTACCGCGAGATGGCTCCGAAGTTCCTCGCCGCCCGGCTCCCCCTTCCGCCGCCGCTCAGCTGACCGGCGTTGGGCCTGGTCTCGCAGACGGGGAGGGAGACCCCCGAGCCGTTCCAGGGGGCTTCGGCGAGCTGGGCCACGGCGCGACACCGTCGCGTGAGCTGTTTCGGGCGGCCCGCTTGCGTGGAGTCACCTTTGTGGCCGGGGCTTCCGCGCCGTCGACTTCGTCCGGGTCCTCGCTGTCGTCGATGGCCGACGGGGGAGCGGCAGTGGATGAGTCTCTGGTCGGCATCGGAGCAGCCCGAGACCAGTCTGGCAGTCCTCCACACCGACCGGCCCCCCCCCCCCCCCGAGCCTCCGGAACCATCAGCGGGGAGCCGGGCCACTGTCCGCCCCGCCCCCGCCGCGACCCGACGGCCGACAGGCGGAGCAGCCCGTGGGACGCCGCCTCATCCGGCATCAGTAGAAGCCGGCCCTGGCCAAGCGCCACGACAAACGAGCCACCCGTTACCAGGCCATGGTCAGCGCGCCTGCCACTGCCGCTGCCCCCTGACTCTCCGGACGCGATCCGGGGAGCATGGCCACGGATCCGCGGGGCAGACGGGATGCATGCCTGTTCTCAAGACCAGCGTCCTCGTCCTCGACTCCACCGATCCCGAACCCCTCGCGCGCTTCTACGCGACCCTGCTCGATGCCACCGTGCAACCCGCGGGGGACGACCACGACCTGCTCCTCGTCTCCGGTCACGCCGGAGTGGTACTCGGGATCCGCCGTGACCTCGGGCAGGCGCCGCCGAGTTGGCCGCGCCCCGAGGACTCCCAGCAGGCTCATCTGCAGATCTTCGTGGCCCCTGACGCCCTCGACGAGGCGGAGCGCGAGGCGGTGTCTCTCGGGGCTCTGCCCATCGCCGCCGAGCGCGACGGAACGCGGACGGACCGGCGTACGGACCTGCGCCGCTACACCGACCCCGGCGGTCACGCCTTCGTCCTGGCCACGATGTCCCCCGTCGATTCCGGCCCGCCCCTGCAGCGCTCCTGACCTCCTGAGCGGCGCCTGGCGTTCAAGGCCGCTTCCCGGAGCGGGTCCGCGGACAACCCGCTCCGCCGACGAGGCGCACGGGTTCCGCGTGTACACGGGGAGAGCAGCGAGACCTGCCGCATTCACGCATGGCGCATGCTGACCGCCTGCTTCCGGGCTGCGGCTGAATGGATGCCCCCGTTCCGGTGGATTGGCCGAACTGTGCGTAGACCAGATAGGTGCCTGAGGCATGTAGTGGGAACGGCACCAATCTCGAAGCCGCCGATTCGCCCCTTTGCGAGGCCCTCATGACGGAAGCCGTGGCGTTCCCCCAGAACCGGACCTGCCCCTACCACCCGCCCACCGCCTACGAACCGTTGCGCGAGGACCGCCCGCTGTCGAGGGTGACCCTGTGGGACGGGCGCTCCGTGTGGCTCGTCAGCGGCCACTCAGCCGGCCGGACGCTGCTCTCTGACCCCCGTCTGTCCACCGACTCCACCCACCCCGACTTCCCGCTCACGACCCAGCGGGCCTCGGCCGTGCGCCGACGCCGACGCGCCGCGCTCCTCGGCTGGGACGACCCTGAACACAACGTCCAGCGCCGGATGCTGATCCCGAGTTTCACGCTCAAGCGTGCCGAGCTGCTGCGCCCGCGCATTCAGGAGACCGTGGACCGGCTCCTCGACGCGATGGAGGCTGCGGGCCCGCCGGCCGAGCTGGTGAGCGCGTTCGCACTGCCCGTGCCCTCGATCGTGATCTGCGACCTGCTCGGAGTCCCGTACGAGGACCACGACTTCTTCGAGGAGCAGTCTGCTCGGCTGCTCCGCGGACCGACGGGCGAGGACACCGAGGACGCGCTCGCCCAGCTCGAGGGCTATCTGGGCGACCTGATCGAACGCAAACGGCGCAAGCCCGGCGAGGGCGTGCTCGACGATCTGGTGGCGCGGCAGCTGAAGGATGGCGGGCCCGACCGCGAGGAGCTGGTACAGCTCGCCACGATCCTGCTGATCGCGGGGCACGAGACCACCGCGAACATGATTTCCCTCGGTACGTACACACTGCTGCGCCATCCCGAGCGACTGGCCGAACTCCAGGCCGACCCCGGTCTCGTACCGGCGGCCGTCGAGGAACTGCTGCGGTTCCTGTCGATCGCGGACGGGCTCCTGCGAGTGGCGCGCGAGGACGTGGAGATCGACGGCACGATCATCCGCGCGGGTGAGGGCGTGGTCTTCTCGACCTCCGTCATCAACCGGGACGCCGCCGCCTACGCCGACCCCGACACCCTTGACTGGTCGCGCTCGGCACGGCACCACCTGGCCTTCGGCTTTGGCATCCATCAGTGCCTGGGACAGAACCTGGCGCGCGCGGAGATGGAGATCGCGCTCGGGACGCTGCTCCGCCGGCTGCCGGGGCTGCGGCTGGCCGTCCCCACCGAAGAGATCTCGTTCAAGCCTGGCGACACGATCCAGGGGATGCTCGAGCTCCCCGTCACATGGTGAAAGGACCGCACGGATGCACCTCTCCATCGACGGGGAACTCTGTATCGGCGCCGGGCAGTGCGCCCTGACCTCCCCGGACGTCTTCACCCAGGACGACGACGGGTTCGGGAAGGTGGTTCCGGGCCAGGAAGGCGGCGGCGGAAGCCCGCTGGTTCGCGAGGCCGCCCGCGCCTGTCCGGTTCAGGCGATCAGCGTCGAGGGGTAGGCAGGGGAGAGAGGAGACAGGAGACAGATCGGACCTCGGCAGCCGTTCCATCAGGAGGGCCGCGTCACTCCGGGCCGCTCAGCGAGGCGACGGGACGGGCGCGGAACGCGAGCCGCCGGAGAGCCGCATCCGCTCACGGTCCGGCAGCACCTCTGAGCGTACTTACCCACTCGTCCTGGTCTCCAGGCTCGGGAGGACGACTCCACGGTCGCATGCCCGGCTGGGCTGCAGAACTGCAGCCTGCCGCGGCGCACCTGGCCATGGCGAGCAGGAGCACCCCTAAGCCGCGCCTCCCCGGGCGGACTCCTGGCTCCAGAGCAGCTCGTGCACCGCCTCCGCCGCCTCCCAGCGCACCTCGGCGTGGGGGTGGTGGAGAGATCGCTCGACCACAGGCAGGGCCGCCTGGTCGTGAGTGCAGCTGAGGACGCTGAGGACGTAGGCGAGGAGCAAGGGTTCAAACCCCTCCAGGCCGGCAACGAGCGGTTCCACCACCCGGTAGGGGAGTTCGTAGTGAGTGGAGGCCGTCGAGACCGCATGCAGCGCGGACTCCCGCACGGTGTAGCGCTGCTCGGAGAGCGCGACGGTGACGAGACGCTCGACGGCGCGCTCGACGTCGGCCTGTGCCAGACGGCCCGTCTCCAGGACGTCGCCGACGACATCGAGACAGTGGTCCCTGTGTACCGTATCGGAGCCGTTCAGCTCGTTCCAGGCCGATTCGATCAATGCCGTCAGGCCCCGGTATCCGTCCACGGCCAGAGCATAGGGGAGGGTCGCGGCCTGGTGTCAGGGAAAAGAGGAGCGGTCCGCGGATTGCGTGGTGGACCCGCGAGGTAGGCCCGCACAGGGAGCGTTTCCAACCTCAGGTCGAGGGTGGTGAAGAGCGGGATCGGTCTTCACCAAGCCCTTCCCGGCGGCACTCACCAGGGAGGGGTCCCCGTCCGTTCGTTCACGAAGCCCGGATCGCCCGATCGATCTCCGCGCCGGTACGGGCCACGACGACGAGCCCCTCGTCCCTGAGGGCGGCAGGCAGATGGCCGCGGTCCTCGTCCCGCTGAATCATGGTCGGTCCGCCCGGGACGACGAGTACGGCATCCAGCCGGCGCAAGGACAGCCAGGAGGTCCATGATTCCGCCACCTCCGAAGCGGTTGAAGGTGATGTTGTCCGGGCTGGAGACGAACACACCCGCCTCCTCGCTCTCCGCGGTGCGTACCTGCAGGAAGTTCGTCCGGGGGTCCCGTGCCACAGCAAAGGGGTCGAGGACCTCGTGCGCCGCACGCATGTCCAGCGGCGTCGTCTCACCGTTCTCGAACCGGCACACGAAGATGTCAGAACTCATGGAGCCATTTCTAGCCTCAGATCGACGCCTGGTGAAGGATGACGACGGCCTTGAGGAGATCAGGGATCCGGTTGGTGCTGCGGCGACGTCTCCGCAGAGGGCGCCAGCCCTTCAGGGGCCAAGTCCTGTTGGCCGAAGCAGCGGGCTTTGGCGTGGCTACCGATGTGTCTTCGCTTCCAGCGTTTGAGCCGGTCGATCGGCAGCAAGGTCCCGTGCAAGAACGCTGCTGATCGACGACCTCAATGACTCGGACACCATCCCACCGTCGTCCAGTCAGACGAGGACGACCCGGGCTGGTTCACCTCGGCCACGGTGCTGTACGGCGGTGGCTACGACGTCGTGTTCGCTGCGACACAACTCGCCGCGAACACGACGTCGCCACCGAGACGCACACCGCGCGGCCTCACCGTCTCTCCTCCTCGCCCCTGGCCTCCAGGATCAGCGGCGCGGCGGGCAAGAGGGGCGGTCCCTGCGCTGGGGCGTCGGGTGTCGTATCCGGCTGGAAGCCATGGCAGTGATGCCGCGGCTCTGCCGTGGCATCACTCTGCGGCGAGGGCCGGCTCACGGACCATCAGCCTGTCTCCGCGGTGTTCACCATGGCCATGCGCCGGTTGTACTGGATCACGTCGTACCTCTGGTCACCGGTGACCACGACTTCCGGGCGCGTGGGTGTGGCAGGGAAGAAGTCGTCGGCGCCCACAGATGTGCGAGCCGCCACGTACGCCTGCCCCTGAGCGAACGTATACATGTCGAACCGCGTCTGTTCCGATGCAGGCACTCCCCGGGGGTACTCGTCTGCTCGAGGGTAGGCCGTTGTGTAGATGGAGACCGACTTCGCCCCACTCGCGGGACGGACGATCCGCGAGTTCGGGGCGGGGCGAGTGTTCACACCCGCCGGGTTGTGGATCCATCCCTTCTGCCCACCGAACCAGATGGCCGTCCAGTCCCCTCGCATGTCGGCGATCACGAATTCCTGCCCCCACATCACCGTGGATCCCCAGTCGTCGATGCGGTCGCTTCCCGGCGACCCGTCCGGCCGAAGGGCGAGGTCGGAGACGAGCGGAGCGTCGGCGCGGGGCTCCGTGCGCACGTAGAGGAAGTTCGAAGGCTGTGTCTGGGACCGGCACGTCGGAGCGCACACTGTCACCGTCTGGGCGTTCTTGCCGTACGCCGGGGCGATCGTGACCGCCTGTCCGGTGCCGATGTCCGCGCCCCTCTCCTCTCGCTCGGCCTCGCGCTTCCGGCGGTGTTCGGCGTCGAGGAGGGCCATGAACTTCTCCCAGTCCCAGTAGGGGCCGGGATCCCAGTGTGCGTCCGGCGCGCGGGCCGGCCTGGGCGGAAGGACGTTGTCGTGCCCGATGATGTGCTTGCGGTCCAACGGGACATCGAAGCGCCGTGCCAGGTAGAGCACCAGCGCGGCAGTCGCCTTGTACTGGGCCGGAGTGAACCAGGTGGGCCCCTGGGCGGCGTATCCCTCCAGTTCGATACCGAGGCCGTGCAGGTTGGTCCAGTAGTTTCCGGCGTGGAAAGCGATGTCCTTGGTGGCCACCATCTGCGTTGCCGCACTGCCGTCGGCCTTCATCACGTAGTGCGCGGAAACCCCACTGGCGGGATCCTGGAACCAGCTGATTCCCCCGTCGTAGGACCCTTCGAGGTCATGGATGACGATGAAGTCGACGTCCATTCCGTTCGAGTTCCGCGTGGACACCTGGTAGTTCGAGGCAGCAGCGGGAACGAACCGGCAGTTCAGCTCGCTGGGGCACTCCGGCACTGCCGCCGCGGTCGACGTCCGCAGCCCCAGTGACGCGAGCTGTGACCTGGTCGGTCGGACGGACGGCGTCTTCGCCAAAGAGACCCTCTGGCCGTCCGTACGTACCCGCTGCTTGCCGGTACGGATCACTGCGAACACGCCATCGGCGAACCGTCCCGCCGCGGCGGTGTCGGCGGCCTGGCTATAGTGCGCCACCGCCCCGTACCAGCCACCCGGGTCCGACGGCAGCCCACGGGTGATCTGCCGTTGGTACGAGGCGAGCAGTGCGGCGCCGCCTCGAAGGTTCTGCAGTTCGTCCCGCTTGAGAGTCGAGGGCGCGACGCCGATCATCGCGGCGGCAGCCTGCAACGTGTGCTCGGACGGGTCGTCGGTGCCCGTCGCGTCCACCGGCCCTTCGCCTGGGCGATGGTCGTATGTTCTTCCGGACGTCGTATCCGTCAGGTGCATCGGGCCGTAGCCGCCCTTGGTGCTCGGGCGGCCGTCATGGGCCTCCCACCACGAGGACTCGTGGCTGACGCCGAGAAGTACTTCCTTCGGCACACCGAATTCCGCTGCCGCTTGCGCGGCCGCCTGCTCGAAGCCGCCTGGTGCGGCGTCGGAGGGCTGGGCATTCCCAGCAGTGGCACATCCCCAGATGAGGGCCACCGCCACTCCCGCAGCGCCGAAACCCCGGTGCCGCCCGTGTCTTCTGGTCACACCATGTCCCATTCGCTGTGGCGGTCGTGATTTGCTCCAGGGCCGATCCTGAGGCCGTCACAATCCTTTGGACGGTGGCCTCCCGGTCCCCCCGACACGCCCAACACACACAGCCGTGTCACCGCACCGGAGCAGCGGTCCCATACGTGGACCCGGGTGCGGGCTGCGAGCAAGACGGTGTCCTTCGCGAACCGCTTGCGGGGACGTCCCGGTCCTTCCGGTCCTCGGCGGAACTGCCGTGGCCGGAGCGCGCACATCGGCCCGAGACGGTGAGTGTTCAGGCCGCCGCAGGCGTGGAAAATCCCAAGCAAGGAATCCAGTCGTTGGTCGGGCGCCGGCTGCTGCGGTCTCTGCCGACCGGAGGAGTGGTCGCATCCGTTCCTGCTGAGTGCCCGTGAGATTAGCTCGAGCAATGCTCAAGACCTGTGGGTCAGTCTCGGGGGAATGCGCGGAGGACCTCCCGGCTGAACCTGTGACGGTGACCGAGTAGACCGCCCACGTTCGCAGCGTGGGTCGGGAAGGCAGGTGCGTGCTCAGCGGTGGTCACTGCCGACGGTTCCACCGAGTCCGACTCCCTGTTCGAAGAGATCGTCCGCGAGGGCGCCTATTGATCGATGGCCCCGCCCATGAAGGAATCCCGATCCGGTCATGGTGGAGTCACATGATCGGCTTGCCAGGTCCTATCCACCTTCAACAGTCGCACGCATACTTGGATCACGTCGACAGGGGGAGGAAATAGTGGCTTTCATCGTGCTGTTCGGGGTCTTGGGTGGGCTGGCTCTCTTGTTGATTGTCACGCTCGTGCGCCGCAGCCGGAATCAGACGGAGTCTGCTGAGGGGCTTCGCATCGAGGAGCAGGCCCGCATGCAGGCGGGACGTGACCGTGTCTCCTTCAGTACGGTGGCCATGCACAACGCGGCGCCCACGGCCAGCGACGTTCACCACCGCCGTCGCTAAGAGGCCCATGAGCCATGGTTGGTGTGTCCGTCGGCCCTGGGCTTCGGGGGTCTGCCGCGGTCGGTGAGGCGAGGAGCCCGTTCCTGACTGTGGTGCTTCCATCTGATGCCGGTAGAAGGTTCCCGGTCAGCGTGGGTGCCGCGCGCGGGGCGCCGGTGTGGCCTGGCAGGTTGCCGGGTGGGTGCTCACCTCTTGGCGGTGCGATCGGAGACCAGGCCGGCCACCGCCGAGTAGCTTTCGTCGAAGTACTCGCGGTGTCCGAGGTACCGCTGGAGTGTCCGCCACTGCTGGTGCTCGGGCGTTGGCGTGCTCGACGCAGACGCGTTCTGATGACTGCCGGCGGCGGGCGGCATCCCACGCCGCGAGGGCCCCCGGCGGGGCGTGCTTCTTCGGCTTCAGGGGCGGGGCCTGGACCTGGTCGGGAAACTGCTTGGCCGGTCCCTGTAGCCGGCATCGACTTTAGCCATGACCACCGGGTATCGCTTGAACAGGTCGCAGATGCCCACGCTCTTCACCGCCGTCTGGTCGTGCACGCGGCGGGGCCGGAACACGCCAGCCCAGAGAGTGCGGCCCTGCCATCGGGGACGACGGTGGCCTTCTTGGTGTTCTGCCGCATCTTCCCCGAGACGAATGCGCGCCGTCCTGGCACAGCGAAGCCCCGGGCAGCCGAAAGCGGACGGATCTCATGGACGGCGCGGGTGATCGTGGAGCGGTCCACGCCGTAGAGCACAGCCGGAGCTGAATGCGGAAGCTGTGACCGCAGGACGACCGGGGTGATGATGATCCGGTCGGTGAACACCAACTGATGGTTCGGGCCGGCCCCGGCTGCACGCAGACGGCCGCGACCCCTGCGGTTGTGTGGTCGGCCCTCCTCAGAGGCCGTCCACGCATGAGCCAACTCGCGTACCAGCGTACCGAGTCGACGGTGCTGTAGGCCGGTGAAGACGGGAGGGGCCATGGCCGTGCGACCGAGGCATTGCGTCACATCAAAATCCAACCCGCACAGCCCCCTCACGTCAGGGCCCTCAGAAACTGTCGAGCGCGCCCACGGCCGCACAGATGTGGCCCAAGTCCTGGTTGGGAACCGCGAGAGCCTCGTCCCACAAGGGGTGCTCGCCTCGCGAGACCCGACGGACTTCGGGTTGATCGATATGAGCGTGCATGGGGCCATCCTCGGCTACGGACCCCCGGACCTCAATCGCGCACAACCTCGTAAGAAGCGACTGCTAAAGGGAACGTTCCTGAACCGGGTGGCTGGATTCGGGGTGGTGTGGTTCATCGGCCGGGGCGGCGGCCGCACGGAGTGCTGCTTCGACCCGGCGGTTGCTGGTCATGGTCGCGGTGAGGGTGGTCATGGCCAGGAGAAGGCCGGCGGCGGTGTAGAGCGGGGTGCGTACGTCGTAGGTGGTCGCCAGCCAGCCGCCGAGGAAGGCGCCGAGGGGCGCCGCGCACATGGCGAGCATGCGGGAGGTGGAGGCGACCCGGCCCATCAGGTGGGCGGGGACGATCGACTGTCGGAGGGAGGGGGCGAGCACCATCGTGGCACCCATGCCCGCGCCGCAGACGGCGAGTGCGAGGCCGGCGACGTACGGGTTCGGGGCGGCGGCAAGGCCCAGAATGGCGAGTCCTTCGACTGCTGCCGTGCAGGTCAGTGCGGTGCCGGTGCCGAGTCGTCGGCCGAGGAAGGAGGCGATGCCCGCGCCGAGCAGACCGCCGGTGGCCTCTGCGGTGAGGAGCAGGCCGAAGCCGAAGGTGTCGATGCCGAGACGATCGTGCGCGAAGAGGGCGAGGACGGTCTCCACGGCGAGGAAGGCGATGTTGCCGACCGCCGGGCGCAGCGCGAGCCCGAGAAGCAGCCGGTCCCGGAAAACGTAGGAGGCTCCGGCTCGCGCCTGGCGAAGCAGCGACTCGCGGGCCTGCGGTACGGGTCTGGGTGTGGTGGGCAGCGATCGTACGAGCAGTGCGGAGAGCGCGAACGAGACCGCGTCGGCGAGCAGCGGAACCGCACGTCCGAGCGCGAGCAGCGCACTGCCCGCGGGCGGCCCTGCGAAGCCCGACATCGCGGTCTGGGCGCCGCGCAGGCGCGAGTTGGCGCGCTCCAGGAGTTGGGGGTCGCGACCGAGGAGGTCCGGCAGGTAGGCCGTGGCCGCGGTGTCGAAGAAGAGTCCGCCGAGGCCGAGGAGGAAGGCTACGGCCGCGAGCAGCGAAATGCTCAGTGTGTCGAGCGCCGCGGCCGCCGCCGGTATCGCGAGCAGCACCGCACGCGCCGCGTCCGCGACCCACATGGTGCGCCGGCGGTCCCAACGGTCCACCAGGGCGCCGCCGAGCACCCCGAAGAGCAGCCACGGCAGCGTCCCGGCGGCCGTGACGACGGCGAGCGCCATCGGGTCCCGCGTCAACGTCAACGCGAGCAGCGGCATCGCGGCGTGCGACACCCCGTCACCGAGCGAGGACACCGTCTGCGCGGTCCACAGCCGTCCGAACCCCGTCGGCGGCTTCGCTGTCTCTGCAGTCACTTGGCGTCCCCTTCTGCCTGCTCGCGCGATGCCGGGTGGAACAGTGCGAAGACGAGTGACGCGTCCGGCAGCGACGGATCGGACAGCTTCCGGTATTCGTCTGCCAGTGCCTGCAGCCGTGCCCCCAGCTGCGCGAACTGCTCCTCGGTGAGCCGCAGATGCGCCATCCCCACGTGCCGTTCGCTGTCCGCCGGTGCAGCTTCCAGGTCGGCCACCGCATGCCGCATGAGCACATCCGGTCCTCCCTCGCCCGGGTCCGGCAGCACGATCGCCCTTGCGGCCATGGCGTAGTACCGCTCGGTGACTCCCCGGACCTTCCGCGTCCGCACCACCTTCACCAGGCCGGCCCGCTCCAGCAGCCGTACGTGGTAGCTGGAGCTGCCCTTCGCGAGGCCCACTCGCTCGGCGATCTGCGTGATCGTCGCAGGTTCGAAGCGGAGCACGGCCATGATCCGGTGGCGCGTGAGATTGGAGACGGCGCGTAGCTGCTCGTCCGTGGTGACGTGGAACGTGTCGGGAAGATCATCTGTAGGCATGCTCCAATGGTCAACACTTCTTGACCATTGGTCAAGGGGGTTTTGCTTCTGACTTTCGAAGTCGGCCGTCCAGCATGCGAGACCTCCGCTCCTCAAAGGGGCGGACGTTCTTGGTGACTTGAGCCGCGTCTGCCGGCGTCCCATCGAGGGGCCGTGCCGGTGATCAGCTCCCGATCGGGCCGGCTGCCGTTTCCCCTGCGGTCGTCCATGTCTCAACCGAGGTGACCGCGCGCGGGGGGTGTTCGCCGTCGGGTTTCACCGGGCTGGTCGGTGCGCCGCCGGGTGACGCTCGGGATGTTCCGGTGCCGGGTGGTGGATGCGGCGGGCTGCCATGTCGCTGATGCGGGGACGGCGCCCCGGGTTGCCGGTGTGGGGGAGCGTGTCATCGAGAGTGGTCAGGATTCGAGAAGCTCTGGCTGCTGCGTCGCCTCTAGCGTGATGGTCATGGCAACCACCGCTTCCCCCGCAGCCCACATGTCGGTCGTGTCCGTCACGCTTGAGGTGGCCGATCTGCCGGCCGCTCGTCGTTTCTACAGCGCCTTCGGTGTGGACACGTACGTACGCCTGCGGGCATCCGAGGCGCACTCCACCGGATTCCGTGGCTTCACCCTGGCGCTGACGGTGTCCGGGCCGGCGACCGTCGACAGTTTCGTCGGCGCCGCCGTCGAGGCCGGCGCCACGGTGCTGAAGCCCGCCACGAAGTCGCTGTGGGGCTACGGCGGCGTGGTCCAGGCCCCGGACGGGACGATCTGGAAGATCGCGACCTCGGCGAAGAGGGACACCGGCCCCGCCACCCGTGAGATCGACGAGGTCGTCCTGCTGATCGGCGTCGAGGACGTGAAGGCCACCAGAGAGTTCTACGTCGGCCGGGGCCTGACCGTCGCGAAGAGCTTCGGTGGCAAGTACGCGGAGTTCGCCCCGGGGCAGCACAGCCCGGTCAAGCTGGCGCTGTACAAGCGCCGTGCCCTGGCCAAGGACCTCGGCGTTCCCGTCGAGGGTACGGGCTCGCACCGCATCGTCCTGGGGGGCACCGCCGACGGCTTCACCGACCTGGACGGGTTCGCCTGGGAGGCTACCGAGTCCCTCGCCCCCACGCCGTCGTGACTCCCTGGCCCTGTGAGCCGGCAGAACAATTGGAGGAAGATCATGAAGTTTCGCACCTTCGTTGAGCCCCCGGAGCCCATGCGGGGTCTGGAGGTTCCGCCCGAGGTGGTGGCAGCGCTCGGCGGGGGCGCGCGACCGCCCGTGACGATCACGGTCAACGGGCATTCCTGGAAGAGCCGGGTCGCCCTCATGCGAGGCCGCCATCTGCTGGGCCTCAGCAACGCCAACCGGCAGTCCGCGGGGGTCGGCATCGGCGAGGAGGTCGAGGTCGTGCTGGAGCTCGACACCGAGCCGCGCGTCGTGGTCGAGCCCCCGGATCTCGCGCGAGCTCTGGACAGCGACCCCGACGCCCGCGCCGCATACGACAGCCTTCCCCATGGCCGTAAGCGCGAGCATGTGCGGGCCGTCGAGAGCGCGAAGAGGCCCGAGACGCGCCGCCGGCGCATCGAGAAGGCCATCGACAGCCTGCGGGGCTGACCCGAAAGCAAGGACTCCCGCGGCACCGCAGATCGCCGCGCACAGGCCCGACCCTGCTCCCGTTTCCCCCGTGAAAGGACACGCATGTCCAAGCGACTGATGACCGGTCTGTACTGGTTCCTGGCCTTCGAGTTCATCCTGGGTGCCATCACCAAATACTGGCCCGGCGACACGATTCTCAGCCCGGCATACTCCATGAAGTTCGCCGACTGGGGCTACCCGCCCTGGATGCGCTTCGTGGTCGGCGCCCTGGAAGGCATCGCCGCCGTCCTGCTCGTGATCCCCGACCGGCGAGCGCGTTTCCTGGGTGCCACGACGCTGATGTTCGTGCTTACCGGCGCGGCCACCACCCACATCGTCAACCACGATCCGGCGGTGGAGAGCTGGGCCGCGCCGGCCCACCTTGTGATCATGGGCGTTCTTGCGCTGGTCAACTGGCCTGCCGACTGGCGAGACCTCCTGCGGACTCCTGCCACGCCGGCAGCCCGGACACCACGTCCGTCCCATGGCACGGCAAAGGTGCGGCACATCGGAGGAGAATCCTGACCCGCACCGACCCGCACCGACCCGCGGGGGCCTGGAGGCCCTGCCGCCGGACCCGGCGTCGCAAGCTGTGTGGGGGAGGAGCCCTGCGAGGGGTGCCCAGGGGCACGACAGGCTGCCGATCTCCGGCGAATGGGCGCATGGCATGGCCATGTGGCCGCTGGGCATACGGATGGTCGCGCTCGGTGCGGCCCCGGTGATCCTCGCCGGATGCGGCTCCGACCGTCGGGACGGCGGCGGAGGAGACGACAGGTACGAGCACAGCCCGGACGCTCGCCGCTCCGATCCGCATCGACGGTGTCCGTCCATCCGAAGGCGGCCGGTCTCTGGTCGTCGAGGCCGAAGTACCTGAAGGCGCACGCGACCTCGTGCGTAACCTGCGCGGTGAACTCGATACCGTCGAGCACGGCACGGTGTACGTGTGGGTTCCGCCACGAGACCCGTTCCCTGGACCGGCCCCCGGCCGCACCGGGACGCAGCGGGGGTCGAAGCGACGGTGAAGCCCGGGCGGGGCGCCGGCGACGACTGCTCTCCCTCGGGTGTCTCCCAGCGCTGGTGCTACCAGGCTGAGACCTCGGGCTGAGACCTTGGGCCGGCGGCCGGTCATCGCGAACGGCGCCGCGGTTGCGCGGGTGTCCGTAAACTCCTCCCGGAGTTGCCCGTACGCCTCTGTGCGTCGCTGTCGACGCTCGACCGCGGATGATCCGCCGAACTGGCGGCCCTGCGGATACCGGAACCGCACATTCTGCGGAGCACTTCACATCCAGCCTGCCTACGGAGATGGGCAGGGGGCGCGACGAAGCGGCTGGTCCGGCCGCGGCGTCCGATGACCGTGATCCGGCTGGCTTCGGCTCTTCAACCGACGGCATTTCTCCGTGGGTTCAAGATGCGTCCAGTGACCATCGGCGCTGTGGATGTCCACGAGAGACAGTGGCAGCGTCGCCCTCTCGTCCAACCCGCGCGTCGACCTGCTCCGGAGATCGACGTGATCGTTCAGCTGGAAACGAGCCGCACGGTCCGCGGCAGAACTGACAGCATGCGGTGCCATGGCAGATGACAGCAGCACGAGTGCGTTTCAAGCGGGTCAGACGGGACTCATCGTCCGGATCCCGGAGGCGGAGCCGGCCGTCCACGGGTGGCGCGAACGGCTCGACCCTTCAGCCCGGGCCGGGGTCCCTGCCCACGTCACCGTGCTCTTCCCGTTTCTCGATGAGAGCCGGATAGATGCGCTCGTCCACGCCGCACTCGCGAACGTGCTGGGGCGCCACCCGGCCTTCGACCTGCGGTTCGAGAGGTGCAGACGGTTCCCGGGAGTGCTCCATCTCGTCCCGGAGCCGGACACGCGGTTGCGGCAGCTCACTGAGGCGATCGCGAATCGTTGGCCCGAGGCTCCGCCCTATGGCGGCCGGTTCGCCGAGATCGTGCCGCACCTGACCATCGCGCAAGGTCAGGAAGGCCCCGTCCTGGAGGAGATCGAGGCCGACCTCGCCGTCAGGCTCCCGTTCACCTCTCACGTCTCGTCGGTTGAACTCATCGTTCACGACGGCACGAAGTGGCAGGAGCGAGCGTCGTTCCCACTCGGAGAATGAGGCAGGTCACGAGAGCTGGCTGGGCCGCTGCCCGTTGGGTGCCGGCCCGGCCGGGATTTCCGGTCAGCTCGGTTCAGCGTGCTCGCCGTGCACGCAGGCTGGGTCCTTGCCGTACGAGCATCTGGACGCTGCTCCGGCACGCACATCGGCCCCTACGCGGCGGGGGTGCGTCCTCGACGTCGGGCGGCTCCGGATGCGTTGCATGGCGGCGAGCGCGGAGCCGGGGGAGTTGCAGGTCCCTCGGGGATCCGGAGCCGCACGGTGTACTCCATGGGGTGTGGGCGTGGCCATGCGGTCCTGGGTGTCGAGCCTGCCGGTATCCCCCGTACGGGGGTAAGGTAAAGGTTAAATCTGTAGGTAAATCTGTTAGGTTCCGGGGTATGCCGAACCAGGATGAGCTGTTCGACGCCGTGGATGCGTTGCTGGCGGGGGAGCCGGAGATGCCGCCCCCTGTGGAACGGGCGCGGTTGCGTGAGGCGGCCGGGATCACGCAGGCGCGGCTCGCGCAGGTTCTGGAGACGAGTACGCAGACGGTGAAGAACTGGGAGTCGGGCCGGAGCGAGCCGCGGCCCCCGCGCCGCGCGCCGTATCAGCGTCTGCTGGAGGGGTGGGCGCAGAAGTATCCCGCCCCTGTGCCGGAGGCGTTCACGGCCCAGGCTCCGGCCCCTGCCCAGGCTCCGGCCCCTGCCCCGGCTTCATCCCCCTCCCCGGCTCCGGCTCCGTCTCAGGTGCCTGCTGTCCCGGCGGCCGGGGAGCCCCCGCGGCCGGAGACAGCACCCGCCCCGGAGGCAGCACCCACTCCGGAAGCAGCACCCACCCCGGAGGCCTCCCCCCGTCCGACGGCAGCACGGCGTCCGGGCGCGCGGAATGCCGCTCGGACGAGCACCCCGCCCACCGCCGCGGGCGACCCCCGGTTCGACAACGGCCCCCTCGCGGTCATCGACGTCACCGGCGAGGGCCAGGCCCTCGCGTACTGCGTCGGCGGCCTGGTCCTGGACGTGCCCGCGGGAACACTGCCGTCTCTGGTGGAGTGGACGCTGACCGAGGCGAAGCTGGGGGCGGAGCGGCTGAACGGGTCGGGCAAGGACGCCGACCCGCTGCTCGTCCTCACGAAAACCGCCCTGGAGCGCTTCGGCCTGCCCGCCGAGCTGACCGAAGAAGAGCGCCTCGCCGGACGCCTCCCCGACAGTCACAAGGTGATCGCCCGGCTCACGCAGGCAGAGTGGCAGCTGACGAAGCGCGGCCTGGGCCCCTGGGCGCGGATCTACCGCCCCGCCCAGGGCGCCCGCCGTGCCTGCGTGCAACTGTGCATCCCGTCGTGGAACGCCCTCGACCCCCGCAGCTGGGGCCACGCCGCGGACCTGCCGCCGGCCGAACTCGCCTCGGTTCTCGGGACGTACGCCACCCGGGTGCTGACCCCACGCGGCTCCACCGCCGTCACCGGTCTGGAACTGATGACCGCCCTGCACCCGCCGACCCGCGCCTCCGCCCCCGATGCCGCCGGCCGCCGGCACCGCGTCCACAACCCCGGCTCGCTCGGCACCGAGCCGATGGACCCGGCCCCGTGCGAGGCGACCGACGGCCATCCCGCCCTCGCCCACCTGCCGCGCTTCTATGTTCGCGGCCCCGGTGAGAAGCTGTTCGAAGAGGCCTACGACTGGGCACGCCCGCTCACGGATGACGAGTGCATGCGACGCCATCTGGTGGGTCTCGACGTGAACATGGCCTTCGCCGCCGGCGCCAACGGCGCCGTCGTCGGCCTCGCCTCCCCACCCGTCCACGTCTCCAACCCCGCCTTCGACCCGAAAGTCCCCGGAGCGTGGCTGACCGACCTTTCCCACGTCGACCTGTCCCGCGTGAAGGTCGGCAAGCAGTGGACCCGGCTCCAGGGAGGCCTGCTGCCGAGCCCGTTCACCCCGACCGGCCAGACCCCGACCGGCCCCGCCTGGTACGCCACCCCGACCGTCGCCTACGCCGTCGAACTGGGCTACGACGTAGCCCCTCTCGAGGCATGGGTGCGCCCGGAATCGGGCCGCTACCTCGACGACTGGTACAAGCGGCTCCGCGACGCGTACGTGAGGACCATGGCGGATCTGGGCGTCGAGGAGAAGCTGGATCCGGCCGGGTTCCTGGCGGCGATGGACGGCTACAAGCAGCGCGATGCCGCGATGGCGATCGTCCTGGACGCGGTCAAGTCGACCGTGAAGAACGGCATCGGGAAGTTCCAGGAGAAAGCACGCGGCGGTGGCTGGCGCCCTGGCCGGCCCTGGCCGGCCCTGGCCCGGCCGACATGGCGCCCCGACATCCGGGCCGTCATCATCTCCCGGGCCCGGATCAACATGCACCGCAAGATGGTGGCGCTCGCCGCCGCCACCGGCCGCTACCCGGTCGCGGTCCTGTCCGACTGCGCCGTCTACGCGGCCGACGGGCCTTCCCCGCTCGACGTCCTGCCCTACGACGAGGCAGGCAAGACCGTGCCCGGCTCCTTCCGGCTCGGCGTCTCCCCGGGAATGGTCAAGCACGAAGGCACCCAGACGACGCTGTGGGCCGAGGAGCTTCGCGAACGGGCCCAGGCTCCCGAGCTCAACCTGGCCCGCTACATCAAGACCGGCGAGACGACCGCCGCCGACACCGGAGAGTAGGGGCAGGCGATGACGAAGTCGGTCGGCGAAGGACTCGACAAGGCACTGGAGCAGGCGGTCACGCGCCCGGCGCCCAAGAGCGCGGGTGCGCGGATGCGTTTCCTGGTCAGGCAGCTGAAGGGCACCAAGGCCGTCGCTCAGGCGCTCGGGATCTCCCAGCGCACCGTCGAGCGGTATGTGAGGAACCAGATCAAGAAGCCCCGCCCCGACCTCGCGGACCGTATGGCCGGCGAAGTGAACAAGCGGTGGCAGCCGCAGGTGAAGGCGAAAGCCAAGAAAGCCGCCGGAACCAGCAACGGCATCGTCATCGACGTCCAGGCGCGCCTCGGTTACAGCGCTCCGGTCGGCACCACCGACGAAGCCCGCGAGCGTCACCTGACCGTGGCTCTGCCACCCCGCTACGCCGAGCGTCTGTTCAACGCCCGTGACCACGGCGACTCCGATGCGGCCCTTCAGCAGATCGCCGCCGACGGGCTCAAGGAGGTGTACTTCCAGCAGCTCGGCACCCGCGCCGGGAGCCTGGAGGACGTACACATGCTCGACGTCCGGAACATCGAGTTCGGCCTCTGACGGAAGCGGGGAACACGCCCGGCACGGCGCTCCTGTCTCACTGTGCGGCTCCATGCGATCCTGTGACTGACGGCTTCATCGGCTGGAGGAATGCCGCGGCCGCCCGCATCGGCGGTGTGGTGCGCGTCTGGTGGAAGCGGCCTGGTCTTGGTCGGCGCTGTGGGTGGCGTAGTGGTGTGTCCACCGACGTGGGGTGGAGCAGAGCTCGGCGGCTCGCCGGGCTGATGACCCAGAGGTCGCACGCTCATGTCCTCTCGCCGCTACTGACGTGACATGAGGCCCGGAACCCGTGGATCCGGGCCTCGCTCGCCGTCCGACGTCCGGGGGCGGCGCGGACGGTTCGCGTCCCCCCCGATAGCCGGCCGGCACACGATCCGGTACGCGCCGACATGAGCCGGGTCGCGCGGGACCTCGGACAGCTCGGCGAAGCCGGGCGGCAGCGACCTGGACCCGGTCGTCGGTGAGTGGAAGGAGACCCGCGGGGGCGATACGCCCCGGACGGTGCGGATCTCCGAGGACGGGAAGTTCTGGACCAGCGACGGGAGCGACACCTGCGAGGGCGGTGTGCGGGCCGATTCGTCAGCGTCGGACAAGACCTGGCGCCAGCCCACGACACTGCAGCGGTGATCATTGACGACAAGGCCTCGGTGAGCCCGGTGCTGGGACCTGCTGCGCTGGGGTGGTGGAGGAGGCGAGGGGCAGCCGGGCCCCGGTGTGCGGGGCTGACAGGGAAGGGGTGATCCGGGGCTCGCGGGAGTGGTGGGCACGGCCTGCGAGGCGTACGGGCCGGTCCAGGGGCTCCAGCCGCCGGGCTGCCCGACGACCCCGCGCGTGGCCTTCTCGGTCACGGCCGGCGCAGCGGACCTACGGCGTGGCGGCCGTCACCCTCCCTCACCGCTCTCCCGGTCGGAAGCCGGCCAGAGATAAGGAAGGTCGTCCGATACGTCGGGGAAGTGGGGGCCGTAGTACGCCGGATCCTTGCGCCGCAGCGCCGACTGGTGGCTGCGATGGAACGCGGAATCGCCGAGCCAGGGCGGCAGGAACACCTGGAGTGCCTCGACGCGCTGCTTACCCAGACGCTTCGGGTCCAGCACAGCCGCGGAGTCGGTGAAGCCCTCATACGGGAGAAACGTCTGCATACATTCCTTGTCCCCGCGGCGGCGCGTCCGCGTACCCGGGTGGCAACCGAGTCGGAGGTCTTGGTGTCATGGCTCGGTCACCTGCAAGCCGGGTCGGCGCCACACCGACGGGTCACGGGCAGGGGCCGTGACACCTGGGCGGCGACCCGAGCGTTCGTGGATGCCTGCCGGCGGCCGTCAGGAGGTGCTGGTCGCCGTCAGGAGGGTGCCGCCATGGAAGCGCCCGTAGACGGGCGTGCCTCCGGGCCACCTCGGATCGCGGCCGAACGGCACGCCCGTAGGCCCAGCCGCCCCGCGCAGATCGGCCAGGAGCGCGCCCACGGGCAGCCGGGACCCGAGCCTCGCGAGCGTCGGGTCACCCGAGGCACGTGCTTCCTCGACGCTGAGGACCGTCGCGGTCGTGGGTTCGGCCGCGCGCGCCAGTGCCTCGGGCGAGTCCTCGGGGAACTCCGCGCCGGCATCGGCGAAGTCTCCGGAGAACCAGTTGGCGAAAGCGGTCGGGAAACCGTCGAAGTGCTCAGCATCCCGCACGGCATACCTCACCAGTCCGGCCACGGTCACCAGCCAGTGCTGGAGCGACGGTGCGACCAGCTCGGCGCCGTGAGCCTCCCAGAAGGTGAACACAGGACCCCACGTGCCCGTCGCGGGATCGACGTCCACGTAGTAGGTCTCCGCCGATGCGTTGGAATGGACGATGCGGAACGAACCGGGCTCGCCACACCGCCTTGCGGCACCGGCGCTGTCGGCCACGGAGCGGCGCGAGGCCCCGAACTCGCCGTGGGCACCGACGTGCAGCGCTCCGGTGTGGCGGCAGATCTTCCGGATCGGCTCGGGCACCGGAACACCCCAGCCGTCCATCTCCTCGTCGCTCACCCCTTCACCCAGCCGAACGCTCTCCTCTGCGCGGGCGGCATCCTGCAACGCCTGTACCACGGTCTGCCATGAGGGGGTTTCGCTGCTCCACGTCATGCACGCAGCTTCACACGACGTACCGACAACGCAGGCACCGAGGTCGTGCAGACACCCACGGCGGCTCCTTGGGCGCACGCACGCACCCCCGCACGCACCCCCGCACGCACCCGGCGCGCCCGCACCCACCGGAAGTCGCCGCGCACGGCGTGCGACGCCGCGGTCACCGAGTGAGTACGACGGGCAGGATCGACTGCAGGGCCTCTCACGTCCCCCGGGCCGCACAGATCGCGGGGCATCGGAGCACCTCCTCAGTCGCTGCGTCCGGCCGGCAGGGGCTGTCACGCAAACACGGAGGGTCATGCCGTAAGCCCGGGCTGAACAGGGCGTCCGCGCCCGCGATTCTTTACCTCGTCGGACACATCCGAAACGGGGGGTGGCGTCGAATGTCTCATGCCAAGCATTTCCACCCGATTGCCGCGCCCTTCGCGGGGGCCGGTCCCAGGAGGAGGAAGTCGCATGAACACCTCGCACATCCCTCGGCGTGCGGCTGCGGCCGTCGCCGCAGTCGTCCTGCCGGTCTCGCTGGGCGTTCTCGCTCCGCATGCCTCGGCCGAGGGCATGAACCAGCCGTTCGGCTCCGGCTGCGCGTCCGTCCCCAAGGAAGGGGAGGGCAGCGTGGACGGCATGGCGGACGACCCGGTGGCAACCGCGGCGTCGAACAACCCAGAGCTGTCCACGCTGGTTTCCGCGGTGAAGGCCGCTGGTCTGGTCGACACGCTGAACAACGCCGATGACATCACCGTGTTCGCTCCGACGAACGCTGCCTTCGCGAAGATTCCGAAGGCAGACCTCGACAAGGTGCTCGCGGACAAGGCTGCCCTCACGAAGATCCTCACGTATCACGTCGTAGAGGAACCCGTCGACAAGGCCGACCTCGCCGACGGGTCCTTCGAGACGCTGCAGGGCGGCACGGTGACCACCCAGGGTTCCGGTGACTCCTACACCGTCAACGACACCGCCAAGATCGTCTGTGGCGACGTGCAGACCTCCAATGCCACCGTCCACGTCATCGACACCGTCCTGATGCCGAAGTGACCCGCCACGCCCCACACGACGCAAGGCCGGCCGGAGGTCACGAGACCTCCGGCCGTTCGCCGCATCGGGCAGGTGCAGCGGTCGGCGGCACGTACGCTGGACCAGCCCTTGGCGCGACCAGGTCCGACACCGCAGGCGTGCTCAGTGAAGGGTCTCGCCCAGCCGCTCCGCGTGCATCCGGCAGATGACGTCGAGTGCCTCGCGCAGGCTGCGCGGTCTCGTGAACGCGGCACCGCGGCGCGGCCCGGCCCATCCCGGACCCGTGAGCACGACGAGTGGTGTCATGCGGGCGCCTCTCACGCCGAAAGTCGTTTCGGCCAGGTGCTGGGCCAGCGCGTACGAGGCGGTCGGGCGTGCCTGGGACCAGAGCACCACCACGCCCGGGCCCGAGCGGCGGACAGCCCATTGCAGAACTTCGGCAGGAACGGCACCTCCGAACATCCGTGTGGGCAATGCCCGTTCCGCCAGACCGGCGGCAAGGGCCTCCAAGGGGAGCGTGTGAGTCTCGGCAGGCATGCACGCCAGTACCACCGGGGTTTCCACGTCGGCCGAGGCGGGAGCACTGACGGCGGCGCGACGCAGCGCGGTCGACACCTGCCATGACAACAGGTGCTCCACTTCGACGTGACGGTCGTCGGAGGCAGCCCATCGACGACCCACGGCGTGCAGAACGGGAGCCATCACCTCCTCCCACGCGGCAACGAGACCGTATTCTTCGATCACCTGCTCCAGCAGCAGGTGCATCGCCTGGCCGTCGAGCCGCACTGCCGCGTGAGCCAGTTCACGGCACTCCGGCCTCACATCAGGGAGTGCCAGCCCGCTGCTGCGGTCCGAACGATGTTCCATCGGCGGTGGCTCCGGTGCCGGCGGGCTCGGTACGTCCTGGGGCGACGGTGCGACCGGCCGGACTTCCGCGACCGGTGCCCCCGCACGACCATGGGCGATCCGGGCCGCCCGCGCGGCCTCGGAGGGAGGCACCCCGGTCGACGTGAGCCGACGCATCTCCTCCAGCAGCGCGACGTCCCCCGGCGTCCAACGCCGGTGCCGTCCACTCTTTCGGGACGCGGGGCCGATGCCGTACCGCTGGTCCCACGTACGCACCGTGGTGGGCGAGACCCCGAGGTGTCGCGCCACGGCGCCCGTGGTGAGGCCGTGGACCGCCCCTTCCCCGGGACCGAGTGACGGGACCGACCGGCGCTCAGTCACGTGACACCCGGTCCCGTAGCGCGGTGCGGGCGAGCCCGAGGCCGCCGAGCGGCCGCATGCCCCGGTCTGCCGACGAGGCGACTTCCGACGAGGCCATCAACCCTCCTCCCAGAGGTGCACGCTCAACCATTCGTGGACGGGTCCTCGCGCGCATGCGGGGGAGCCGCCGTCGTGTCCGCCGCATCCAGGCACCGTCCGGTCCTGGGCAACCTGACGGGCGCCTTCTCCTCGGTACTTCCCGGACGGCACCGTCCCCGGATGCAGCACCGCCTCCCGCCACCCGACCGATACGCAGACGCCGCCCCGGCCGCTACGCGCCTCGCGCTCTCGCGAAGGGGCTGCTCCGCCCGGCCACGCGGCGACCTTCGCGCCGAGATGTGCCCTGCGCCACAGATCCTCACCCCCCGTGAAATACTAGGACGTCCTACTATCTCTGGAGTACGAGCTCCAGCGCGCGCTCCGGAGGGCCACATGAGCGAACTGCACCGCCCCGCCAACCCCGTACGCCTCGTCACCGCCTCGGCGCTGTTCGACGGCCATGACGCGTCGATCAACATCATGCGGAGGATCTTCCAGGCGCAGGGCGTCGAGGTGATCCACCTCGGGCACAACCGCTCGGTGAAGGAGGTCGTCGACGCGGCGCTTGAGGAGGACGCGCACGGAGTGGCGGTCTCCTCGTACCAGGGCGGGCACGTGGAGTACTTCGAGTACCTCGTGGAGTCGCTGCGGGCCCAGGGCGCCGACCACGTGCGGGTCGTCGGCGGCGGCGGGGGAGTGATCGTCCCCGAGGAGATCTCCCGGCTGCGGGGGAGCGGCGTCACCATCTTCTCCCCGGAGGACGGGCAGCGCATGGGCCTCGCGGGGATGGTCAACTCCGTCGTCGCCGACTGCGACTTCGACCTGTGGGACACCAAGCCCACCGAGGCCGCGGCAGTCCTGGCCGGAGACCGCTTCGCCATCGCCCGCGCGGTCACCGGAGCCGAGCTGGGCAAGCTGCCCGCCGCCTTGCTTGAGGAGCTGCGGGCCGCCTCCGCGACGCGTACGGTCCCCGTCTTCGGCATCACCGGCACCGGCGGCTCCGGCAAGTCCTCGCTCACCGACGAGCTGGTTCGCCGCTTCCGCGTCGACCAGCAGGACAAGCTGCGGATCGCCGTGATCGCCGTCGACCCGACGCGCCGCCGGGGCGGCGGCGCCCTGCTCGGCGACCGCATCCGCATGAACACGCTCGACGGCGGCCAGGTGTTCTTCCGCAGCCTCGCCACCCGCGGCAGCCGGGAGCTGCCCGAGCACCTGGCCGACGTGATCGACGTCGTCAAGGCGGCTGGCTTCGACCTCGTCGTCGTCGAGACCCCCGGTATCGGACAGGGCGACGCGGCCATCGTGCCGTTCGTCGACACCTCGCTCTACGTGATGACGCCCGAGTTCGGCGCCGCCTCCCAACTCGAGAAGATCGACATGCTCGACTTCGCGGATGTCGTCGCCATCAACAAGTTCGAGCGGCGCGGCGCCCTCGACGCCCTGCGCGACGTCGCCCGCCAGTTGATCCGCAACCGCGAGGCGTTCGGCAAGCGCCCCGAGGAGATGCCCGTCTACGGGACTTCGGCCGCCACCTTCAACGACGACGGCGTCACCGCGCTCTACCAGCACCTCAAGACCCTGCTCGCCGAGCACGGCCTCCCGCTGGACGAGGGCACCCTGCCCGCCGCCGACGTCCGCCACTCCTCGGGCATCCGCCAGGTCGTGCCCTCCGACCGGGTGCGCTACCTCGCCGAGATCACCGAGACGGTCCGCGCCTACCACTCCCAGAGCCTCGCCCTCGCCGAGGCCGCCCGCCGCGTGCAGCGCCTGGCCACCGTCGCCGACGAACTCGCCGGCGCAGGCCACGACGGCTCCGGCGTCCACGCCCTCCTCGACGAGGCCCGCAGGCAGCTGCCGCACGACGTGACCGCCCAGATCGAGGGCTGGCCCGCCGTCGTCGACTCGTACACCGGCGACGAGCTGGTCGTGAAGGTACGCGACAAGGAGATCCGCACCCGCCTGGTGCGCGAGTCCCTCTCCGGGAACAAGATCCCCCGCGTCTCCCTGCCCCGCTACACCGACCACGGCGAGCTGGTGCGCTTCTGGCGCAACGAGAACCTGCCCGGCCACTTCCCCTTCACCGCCGGCGTCTTCCCCTTCAAGCGGGACGGCGAGGACCCGGCCCGCATGTTCGCGGGCGAGGGCGACCCGTTCCGCACCAACCGCCGCTTCCGGCTCCTCTCCGAGGGCCAGCCCGCCACCCGCCTGTCCACCGCTTTCGACTCCGTCACGCTCTACGGCCGCGACCCCGACGAGCGCCCCGACATCTACGGCAAGGTCGGCACCTCCGGCGTCTCCGTCGCCACCCTCGACGACATGAAGGCGCTCTTCGACGGCTTCGACCTGGTCGCGCCCACCACCTCGGTCTCCATGACCATCAACGGGCCCGCCCCCACCATCCTGGCGTTCTTCCTCAACACGGCGATCGACCAGCAGCTCGACGGCTTCCGCACCGCCCACGGCCGGGAGCCCTCCGCCGACGAGGCCGCCGAACTGCGGGCCAGGGCCCTGGCCAGCGTGCGCGGCACCGTGCAGGCGGACATCCTCAAGGAGGACCAGGGCCAGAACACCTGCCTCTTCTCCACCGAGTTCTCCCTGCGCATGATGGCCGACGTGCAGGAGTGGTTCATCCAGAACCAGGTCCGCAACTTCTACTCCGTGTCCATCTCCGGCTACCACATCGCCGAGGCCGGCGCGAACCCCATCAGCCAGCTCGCCTTCACCCTGGCCAACGGCTTCACCTACGTCGAGGCCTACCTCGCGCGGGGCATGCACATCGACGACTTCGCCCCGAACCTCTCCTTCTTCTTCTCCAACGGCATGGATCCCGAGTACTCGGTCCTCGGCCGCGTCGCCCGCCGCGTGTGGGCCGTCGCCATGAAGGAGAAGTACGGGGCCAACGAGCGCTCCCAGAAGCTGAAGTACCACGTCCAGACCTCCGGCCGCTCCCTGCACGCCCAGGAGATGGACTTCAACGACATCCGCACCACCCTGCAGGCCCTCATCGCCATCTACGACAACTGCAACAGCCTGCACACCAACGCCTACGACGAGGCCGTCACCACGCCCACGGAGGAGTCGGTCCGACGGGCCCTGGCCATCCAGCTCATCATCAACCGTGAGTGGGGGCTGGCGATGAACGAGAACCCCCTCCAGGGATCCTTCGTCATCGACGAGCTCACCGACCTGGTCGAGCAGGCGGTCCTGACCGAGTTCGAGCGCATCAGCGAGCGCGGCGGCGTCCTCGGCGCCATGGAGACCGGCTACCAGCGCGGCCGCATCCAGGACGAGTCGATGCTGTACGAGCAGCGCAAGCACGACGGCAGCCTGCCGCTCATCGGCGTCAACACCTTCCGCAACCCGCACGCCGAAAGCGCCGAGCCCGGCGTCATCGAACTGGCCCGCGCCACCGAGGAGGAGAAGCACTCCCAGCTCGACCGTGTCCACGGCTACCAGGCGGCCCATCAGGAGGCCGCTCACGAGGCCCTGGCGGCCTTGAAGAGCGCGGCCATGGAGGGCCGTAACGTCTTCGCCGTCCTCATGGAGGCGGCCCGGGTCTGCTCACTGCAGCAGGTGACGGACGCCTTCTTCGAGGTCGGCGGCCAGTACCGGCGCAACGTCTGACCCGGCCGGCGCCCCGGTCCCTGCGGGCACCGGGGCGCCCACCTCTGCCGCCTGGTTCGAGGGGCGTCGTGGAGGCACACGATCCGGAAGAGGGGCGCTGCCAGGCCCGCCCATAACCGAAGGTCCGCTGCCGATGGGGCGTGCCGTCCGGCGGTGGCGACGCTGCCGCAGGCGTCGGGATGGGCGCGATCGCCGCCGACGCAGCGTCGGAATCCTCCCGTCCCCCACCGCCGAACCAACGGTCCGTTCGATGGATGGACGGCCGGCCGGCTGGCGGGTCACGGATATGGACTCGCCTGCGACGAACCACGTCTCTATCCTGAGCGGCAGTGGGACTGCGCGTGGTCCTGCAGGTTGTGTGCCGTGGCAGAGCGGTCTAATGCGATCGCCGTGGTGGAGGGCCCCTCCGCGGCGAGTGACGGAGACGGGGCGGCCTTGCCCCTGTCTGTCTCGCGGGTTCGAATCCCGTCGGCATCGCAACCGTATCGGGTCGGGCAAGAGCAATGCGCCACCCTGCCGGGAGGGAACACGCCCCTGGCTCGACCGTGTTTGTCCCGGCACGGCCGCGCGGCAGTCTTGTCGTTGTCGTTCAGGAGCTGACCTGCGGCCTCCCCACCGGCAGCAGCTCGGGGCGTCGGGCGGCGCGGCCGTCGCCGGAGGATCGGCCGCGCAGGCGGCGGAGCAGCCAGGGGCCGAGGAACCCGGCGGCCCAGCGTAGTTCGGCGGCTGCCGTGCGTACCGTGCCGACGGTCGCGGCCGTGTCGGGCCCCAGTTCCCGGGTCCACGAGTCGTCGCTGCCCGGCAGGCCGAGCGCATGCGCGAGGGCGGCGGAGATCCGGTCGTGCCCCAGCGGGCTCGCGTGCAGTCGGTCCGCGGCCCAGAGGCGCGCATCGGTGGCGGCGGCGTGCGGAGAGGTCTCGGCGAGAGCGACGCCGTGCCGGGCCGCCGCCAGCCGTATGCGGTCGTTGAGGGCGGCGATCCGGGGCGCGACGGGGCGGGCGATGGGCGCGATACGGGCGATGTCGGGGAACGTGACGGTGGCGACGTGTGCGCCTGCGCCGGTGAGCGCGGCGAACATCGCCTCCACATGAGCGGCGGTCTCGTCCGGGTCGAACCGGGGTCGCAGCAGATCGTTGACCCCGGCGATCACGGTGGCGACGTCGGGGCGGAGGGCGAGTGCGGGGCCGAGCTGCTCCGCGCGGACCTGACTGGCGAGCCGGCCCCGGACGGCCAGGTTGGCGTACCGGACCTCGGGGCTCACCGCCGCGATCCTTTCGGCGAGTCGGTCCGCGAAGCCGCGCAGCCCGGTGACGTCGTCGCCGTCCCCGACCCCCTCTGTCTGGCTGTCACCCAGCGCGACGTATCGCAGGTACTGACCGTTGCTCATGCGCCCACCGTTTCTCCCGCGGCAACAGCGTGCCGCACCCGGAAGCGCATGTTACTCAATAAAGTGTGTAGTCGTGTCAGTGAATACGTGGAGCGTGACATGCCCAGGTTGGACTCCGCAGGCGTACTGCCGACGACCTGCCACCCGCCCGTCGCGCCCACCTGTGCCGATCTGCCCGCTCGCCACGCCCGCCAGGCGCCTGCCGACGAGCGCAGTCTGCCCTTGACGAGCTCCTCCTCGGCGGGAGGTGTGTCGTTGTCGAGGGGGCACCCCATCGGGGCGGGCATCACCGACCGAAGCCACAAGGGTCCGCCACGACGTCTCCCTCTTGTGGGCTTCTCGGAACCGGGAGTTGGCTTGTCAGAGGCATTCGCTAAGGGCTGTCCCGCAAGTGCGGCCGTGTCTTGACCTGAGACCGGCTCGATAGGGTCAGGACCGCAGCCGACGGAAGAGGATCGTTCGATGGCGACGT
>NZ_JNZO01000045.1 GCF_000717595.1 Streptomyces flavochromogenes
TCCCACCCCCCGCCGCGTCACGCCTCGAACAGGAGCCGCCCCGTGTCCACACCCCCTGCGGCCCCCGTCTCTCCGCGTCCCGTGCGCGTGCTCCTGGTGGAGGACGACGAGCTGATGCGCAGGGCCTTCTCCGTGGCCCTGGAGCGTTACGGATACGAGGTGAAGGCCGCGGCCGACGGGCTCACCGGGCTCGAATGCTTCCGGGACGACAGCTTCGACCTGCTGATTCTGGACGTGATGCTGCCCGGCCTCGACGGGATCGGGCTGTGCCGCCGGGTGCGGGAGACCAGCCTGGTGCCCGTCCTGATGATGTCCGCGCGCGGCGACGGGCTCGATGTCGTCGCCGGTCTGGAGGCGGGCGCCGACGACTACGTGGTCAAGCCCGTGGACACGTACGTCCTCGTGGCCCGCATCCGCTCCCTCCTGCGGCGCGCGACCTACGCCCCCGCCGCCCCGCCGGCCGAGCACCCGGCCGGCGAGGGGCCGCGGGCCCACGACGGGGCGCTCGTCTTCGGCGACCTCACCATCGACACGGACGGCCTGGAGGTCTTCGTCGCGGGAAGCCCCGTCGCGCTCACCCCCACCGAACTCAAACTGCTCCTCGAATTCGCCGCCCGTCCGGGCACCGTGCTCGAACGCCACACCCTCCTGCGCGACGTCTGGGAGTACGGCTGGGACGGCGACAGCCGGGTCGTGGACCTGTGCGTGCAGCGGCTGCGCAGGAAGCTGGGCCGGGACCGCATCGAGACGGTCCGCGGCTTCGGCTACAAGTTCCGGCGCTGATCCCGGTGCGCCCCTTCCACCCGCTCCGGCCGGTCCGCAGGTCCCCGACCCCGCGTGCCCGCAGGTCCCTGCGGCGGAAGATCGCCGCGCTCGCCGCGGCCACGGCCGCCCTCGTCGCCGTGGCCGTGGGGGTGCTCGTCCACGTCTGGACCTCGTACGACATCCGCCAGCGAGCCGAACGCGACGCCTTCAACACCGTCTACTCCGCCATGGACACCTACCGCCGCACCGGCACCCTCACCGAGGGCGCCGCGCTCGACCCCGCCGAACTGCCGTCGGCACTGCGCCACCCCGCCGACGACGCCCGGCACACCGCCTACGACGGGCGGGTCCAGGGCAATCAGGGGCCGAGCGTCTGGGCCGCCCAGCGGCTCGCCGGCCCGGGCAGCCCGGTCCTCGCCGTCCAGGTCAACATGAGCTCCGAGCTGCACGAGCTCCGCCGCCTCGACGTGAGCGTGGCCGTGGCCTCCCTCGCCGCCCTCGCCGCGGCCGTACCCCTCGCGTTCTACGGCGCCGGGCTGCTCGGCCGACGGCTGCGGCGGGTCTCCGAGACCGCGGTCCGGATCTCCGGCGGGGACCTCGACGCCCGCACCGGACCCGTCAAGGGCGGCGACGAGGTGGCCGACATCGCCACCACCGTCGACCTCATGGCCGACAGCCTCGGCCGACGGCTGCGCGCCGAGCGGCAGTTCACCGCGGACGTGGCCCACGAGCTGCGCACCCCCGTCGGAGGCCTGCTGGCAGCCGCCGATCTCCTGCCGCCGGGGGAGACGGAGGATCTGCTCCGGGGCCGCGTACGCGATCTGCGCGGCCTGGTGGAGGACCTGCTGGAGATCTCCCGGCTCGACGCGGGCGCCGAGCGGCCGGTCCACGCCCATGTGCCGCTCGCCGCGGTCGTCCGCGAGGCCGTGGCACGTACCGGATGCGACACGGCCGTCACGGTGGAGGACACCACCGACGGAACGCCGGAAGGGGACCGGACCGCGGATCCCGCGGCGACCGTGGAGACGGACCCCCGCCGCCTCGAACGGATCGTCGGCAACCTCGTCGTCAACGCCCACCGGCACGGGGCCGCCCCGGTCGTCGTCACCGTCGAGGGCCGGACGGTCGTCGTACGGGACCACGGCCCCGGCTTTCCGCCGGATCTGCTGCTCCACGGCCCGCGCCGCTTCCACACGGGCGCCGCCGAACGCGGACAGGGGCACGGTCTCGGTCTGACCATCGCCCTGGGACAGGCCCGGGTGCTGGGCGCCGAACTGCGGTTCGCCAACGCGGCGGACGGCGGCGCGGTCGCCACCCTGACGCTGCCCGCCTGACCCTGTCGCCGTCGCTCCCCGCAGGACTGCTGCACGGCGGCGCGGACCTCGATACACGGACGACGAGGTCCTGATACACGCGGCGGACACCCTTCGAAGTGCGCCCGTCACCCGCCGGCGCGCATCGCACCGAAGAGGAGTCCCCGTGACCGCCGCACCCCTCGACGCGCTCGCGTCGCCGTACCCGACGACCGTCGGCGTCGCGGCCTCCACCACCGACCTGTCGAAGGTCTACGGCAGCGGCGACACCCGCGTCGTCGCCCTGGACCGGGTCAGCATCGCCTTCCGGGAGGGGGAGTTCACCGCGATCATGGGCCCCTCCGGCTGCGGCAAATCCACCCTGATGCACTGCGCCGCCGGCCTCGACACGGTCAGCTCCGGATCCGTCCGCATCGGCACCACCGAGCTCGGCACCCTCGACGACCGGCAGCTCACCCGGCTGCGCCGGGACCGGGTCGGCTTCGTCTTCCAGGCCTTCAATCTCCTGCCGACGCTGAGCGCCCTGGAGAACATCACCCTGCCGCTGAGCATTGCCGGGCGCCGCCCGGACAAGCAGTGGCTCGACCGTGTGGTCTCCATGGTCGGTCTCTCCCAGCGGCTCGCCCACCGGCCGGCCGAGCTGTCCGGCGGACAGCAGCAGCGCGTCGCGGTGGCCCGCGCGCTGGTCTCCCGTCCCGCGATCGTCTTCGGCGACGAGCCCACCGGCAACCTCGACTCCCGTGCCGGGGCCGAGGTCCTCGGCTTCCTCCGCGATTCCGTGCGCGAGCTCGGCCAGAGCGTCGTCATGGTCACCCACGACCCGGTCGCCGCCGGCTATGCCGACCGCGTGGTCTTCCTCTCCGACGGCGCCCTGGTCGACGAGATGACGCGGCCCACCCCGGACCGGGTCCTGGACCGGATGAAGTCGCTGGACACCCGCGGCCGTACGAGCTGACGCAGCGTCACCCCGGCGCGGGGCCGGAAGCCACTCCGGCTCGCCCGCCTCGGCCCGACGCCCTCCCGGCCCGGCCCCTTCCTCCCTCCCGCACCCTCTCCTCCTCCCCCGAAAGCTCCCCATGCTGAGAACAGCCCTGCGCAACGTCCTGGCGGCCAAGGCCCGTCTGGCCATGACCGTGCTCGCGGTCTGCCTGGGTGTCGCGTTCGTCGTCGGCACCCTCGTCTTCGCCGAGTCCTCCGCCGCCGCCCACCGTGCGGCCGCGTCGAAGAACTTCGCGGACATCGCGGTCACCGTGACCCCGAGACACGTACCGCCGGGGCCCGAGGCCGACCGGAACGCCAGGACGCTCGACGACACGCTCGTACGGAAGCTGGCCGCGCTGCCCGGTGTCTCCGCCGTACGGCCGTCGGCCGAGGGCTCGGCCACCCTGAACGCCGCGGACGGCTCGCCGCTGCGCGCCCGCAAGGCCTGGGCGAACCTCGCCGACGCCTACGTACCGGGGGAGGACGGCAAGGACACCCGCCATCCGCTGGTCGAGGGCCGCGCCCCCGCCGCCGGCGGTGAACTCGCCGTGGACAGCGGCACTGCCGCCGCCGGCGGGCTCCGCGTCGGCGACACGGTCACGCTGGCCACCGACGGGCCGGTCATGAGGAAGCGGCTCGTCGGCATCGTCACGACCGAGGACAGCCGGGTGACCGCCGGCGGCACACTCGTCCTGTTCGACAGGGCGACCGCCCAGCGGCTGTTCGCGACGCCCGGCCACTACACGTCGATCGATCTGCTCGCCGCGCCCGGAACCGACCGGGTCGCGCTCTCCGAGCGGGTCACCGCCATGCTTCCGGCCGACCGGGCCGAGGCCACCAGCGGCGCCGCCCAGGCCGTCCGGCAGGCCGCCACCATCGACATGCAGACCCGGGGCCACCGCAAGATGCCGATGATCTTCGCCGGGGTCGCGCTCTTCATCGGCTCGTTCCTCATCGTCAACACCTTCACCATGGTGGTCTCCCGGCGGACCCGTGAGATCGCGCTGCTGCGGGCGATCGGCGCCTCGCGACGGCAGGTCGTCCGTTCCGTTCTCTGGGAGGCCGCCCTGCTGGGCCTCGCCGCCTCGGCGGCCGGCTTCGTGCTCGGCCTCGGGATCGCGACCGTCCTGCCCGACCTCCTCGGCACCGCCGAGGACCCGCTGCCCAGCGGTCCGCTGGTGATCGGCCCGCTCCCGGTGGTGGCGGCGCTCGGTGTGGGCGTGGGCGTCACGGTGCTCGCCGCCTGGCTGCCGTCCCGGAAGGCGGCGAAGGTCGCGCCCGTCGAGGCGCTGCGCTCGTCCGCGCAGTCGCCGTCCGCCGCAGCGTTCCGGATCCGCGGCATCGCGGGAGCGGGCCTCCTCGCGCTCGGCGGGGGGCTGCTCGTCTCCCTCACGGGGGCGAAGGACGCGTCGGTGGAGAACCTGCAGCACGCGATGCTCGGCTGCGCGCTTCTGGTCGCCGCCATGATCGTGCTCGCGCCGCTGCTCGCGCCCCCCGTGATCCGGCTGAGCGGGCGGCTGACCCGCCGCCTCGGGGTCACCGGTCGGCTCGCCCGCGAGAATGCCCTGCGCGATCCGCGACGCACCGCGGCCACCGCCTCCGCGTTGATGATCAGTACCGCGCTGGTCGCCGGACTCGCCGTCATCGGCGACTCCACCGGGCAGGCCCTCGACCGGCAGGCGGCGACCGGCCTCGGCGCCGACTACGTGATCGGCACGCGGGGGAACATGGCAGCCCTCGACCCGGCCGCCGCGCGCCGGGTGGCCGGTACCCCCGGGGTGACGACGGCGTCCGCCGTCTCGGACTCCGTGGTCTTCACCGGGGGCCGTGTACGGCAGATCGCCGGTGTGGACCCCGGCACCGTGGACGACGTCATGCGGCTCGACTTCCTCAGCGGCTCCCTGAAGGACCTCGGCCCCGGCAGGATCGCCGTGTCGAACAGCGTCGCCCGGGAACAGGCCGTGAGCGCCGGCAGCCGGATCAAGGCCGCACTCGGACGTGCCCAGGAGCTCGCGCCGTACACGGTCGTCGGCGTCTACCAGGACAACCCCACCGCGGGGGACGTGCTCGGAGCGCGCGCCGAAGTGCAGCGGAACAGCCTCCTGCCGGACACCGTCCAGCGGATCCTCGTCCGTACCGACGGCGGCACGGTCTCCGAGGCCGTCGAGGACCGGTTGCGTACGGCCACGGGCAACAGCCCACTGGTCCAGGTCAAGGACCGGCGGGCCGTCGTCGACGAGGCGGCCGGCGCGATGGGTGAACTCCTGACCCTGATGTACGGGCTCCTCGCCATCGGCGCCGTGATCTCCCTGCTCGGCATCGTCAACACCCTGGCCATGTCGGTCTCGGAACGCACCCGTGAGATCGGTGTCCTGCGTGCGATCGGCATGGACCGCGCCGGTGTCCGGCGGATGATCCGCCTGGAATCGGTGACGGTCGCAGCCTTCGGCACACTCCTCGGCCTGGCGGGTGGGCTCTTCGGAGCCTGGGCGGTCGGGGCCCTGGCCAACGGTGCCCTGGAGGGCTACGCCCTGGCCCTGCCGTGGGGAACGCTGCTTCTCCTGTGCCTCGGCTCCCTGGCGATCGGCACGGCCGCGGCGGCCGTCCCGGCCCGCCGGGCGGCCGCCCTGAGCCCGCTGGAGGCCGTCGGGGAGGCGTGATGGCGGCGGGGTGAGGTGGACGGCGGGGCGGATGGGGACGGCCGGGCGAAGGGCCCGGCCGTCCTCGAGGGGCCCGAGTGGGTGATCGAGGCGGGCATCCGGCGGAGGCGCCGAGCGGGATCCCGGCCCCCGCGCGTGGTCGGCGCAGAGTGGGCGGCGTGGATGTCGAGGAAGTCGCCGAGGAGTTGTACGGGCTGAGGCCGGCGGAGTTCGTGGCCGCGCGGGACACGTACGTCGCCCGGGCGCGCGCAGCGAAGGACGCGAGGGCCGCGAAGGCCGTCGCCGCCCTGCGGCGCCCGTCGCTCGCCGCGTGGGCGGCGAACCGGCTGGCCCGGCAGCGGAAGCGGGAGGCTCAGCAGTTCCTGGCCCTGGGGGAGACCTTGAGGGAGGCCCACCGGACACTCGACGCGGAGCAGCTGCGGGCCGCGAGCGGGCAGCGGCAGCAGCTGATCACCGCGCTGGCCCGTACCGCCGCCGGGCTCGCGGGGGAAGCGGGGCTGTCCGTGAGTGACACGGTGCTGCACGAGATCGAGCAGACCCTGCACGGCGTTCTGGCCGACCAGGACGTGGCCGAGCAGTGGTCGAGGGGCCGGCTCGTCAAGGCACCCGGAGCGGCGGTCGGATTCCCCGAGGTCGCCCAGGAGGCGGTGCCCGCCCGCCGGGCCCCGGCCGCCGAAGCGCCCGAAGCCGACGAGACCCCCGGAAGCGAGGAGGCGGCCGGCGCGGCCGGACGACCGGCGCCGAAGAAGAAGACGGCCCGCGGTGCGGACGCGCGGCGGCTGCGCGAGCGTGAACGCGCCCGCCTCCGCGAGCTCGAACGCGCCCGTACGGCGGCGGAGGAGGAGGCGGCGGAGCTGGTCAGCCGTCTGGAGCGCGAACTGCACGACGGCCGGCAGGCCAAGCAGGAGGCGAGGACGGCGTCCCCTGCGGGACGCCCGCCGCGCCGCCGCGCAGGCCGCCCGCGACCTCCAGGACCTGGAGAGCCGGAGCCGCGACTGACCCGGACCGGGCGGCGACAGCGGTGCGCCCGGGGGGTGGCCGGGCCGGGAGGTGACAGTGGCGCGCCCGGGGGGTGGCCGGGCCGGGGGGGTGGCCGGGCCGGGGGGGGGGGTGACCGGGCCGAGCCGCGACGCGTGCCGGAGCCGGGGTGGTCCGTTGGCCGTCGGGCGGCCGACGCGGACCGGCCTCCACTGGGCCAATGGCCCACCCGATCGGCCATGAGTTGAGCCAGAGGCCCCACGGATGGTTTCCTTGGCGTATCCAGGTACTTTCGGCGCCGCGCAGCGCCGGGGCGGCGACGAGGCCGGTCCGGACCGCGGCGCCTTCGTCATGTCCGCGAGCTCCCACCACCCCGGGACGCCGCGAGACAGGGCGGAAGGCAAGACGAGGGGGCGGTTCACAGCCGTGAAGAGGATGTTCGTGGCACCGGATCCGGGGCACGTCAGGATGAAGAACTCGCTGCGCGCCGTCATGGGCATCGCGCTCGCCGTCGCACTCGCGGAACTCGCCGGCCTCTCGCTGACCGCGTCGATCACCGGCGGTCTCGCCGCGCTGCTCGCGCTCTTCACCGTCATGGACTCCACCGTCCGCGCGCAGGCCGTCACCACTCTGCTCCTCCCGGCCGCGGGCCTCCCCGTCCTCGCTCTCGCCACGGCGCTGCACGACATCACGCTGCTGCGGGACGTCGCCTTCCTCGCCGTGGTGTTCTGCGGGGTCTACGCCCGGCGCTGGGGTCCGCGAGGGCATGCGCTGGGGATCTTCGCGTTCATGAACTTCTTCACCACCCAGTTCCTGCACGCGGTCCCCGGGCAGCTCCCCGAGCTGTACGCGGCCGTCGGCATCGCCCTGGCCGCCGCCGGCGCGGTGCGCTTCCTCCTGTGGCCGCTGGAACGCCGTACGCCGCCGCCCGCCGCTCCGGCCCCGCTGCCCGGCTCCGGGCTCTCCCGCGTGACCACCCGGCAGGCGATCCAGGCCGCGGCCGCGTGCGCCGTGGCGCTCGCGATCGGCCAGGTGCTCTCCGAGGACCGCTGGTACTGGGCCGTCGGCACGACGTGGTGGATCTTCGTCAACACCGTGTCGCGGGGCGAGACGCTGGTACGCGGCTTCCGTCGGGTCCTGGGCACGGTGATCGGGATCGCCGTCGGCATGGTCGTCGCCATCCCGCTCGACGGGGCCGTGCTCCCCACGGCCGCGCTGGTGGCTCTCTGCGTCTTCGGGATCTTCTACACGGCGCCCGTCTCGTACAGCTGGATGATGCTGGCCGTGACCGTGATGGCGGGTCTGCTCTACGGCCTCCTCGGCGTGCTCGACCCGGCGCTGCTGGTGCTCCGTCTCGAGGAGACCGCGGTGGGCGCGGTGTGCGCGGCGCTCGCCGTGCTGCTCATCCTCCCGGTCACCACGCACGCGATCAACGACGCCTGGATCCAGCGGGCGCTCCAGGGCGTGCGGTCGGCGACCTCGGCCTCCCTGCGGCGTCTGTCCGGCGACGAGGGCGCCGATCCGACCCCTCACGCGGCCGAGCTGGAGCTGCTGCTCGGACGCGTACGGCTCTCCCTCGCCCCGCTGGTCCACCCGCTGAGCCCGTTCCGCGGCCGGAAGGCCCGCGCACGGCGGGTCCTGGCGCTGCTCGACGAGTGCGCCGACGAGGTGCGGGGGCTCGCCGCCGTGGCGGCCGACCCGGCCGCGAGCCATGACGCCCGCCTCGCCGCGGCCTGCTGGCGCGTCGAGGCCGCGGTGGAGCGGCTGACCTCGCCCCAGGGGGCCGGCGAGGCCGGCGAGCGAGTGGCGGCGGACGGTGCGGCCGCCCCGGCCGCCGGTCAGGCGGCGCTCGGTCACGTCAGCGGTCTGGAGAAGCTCCTGGCCGCGCTCGACGAGCCGCTGCGGACGCCGCCGGGCTCGTTGCTCGTTCGCTCCTGAACATTCCGGCACGTCCCCGGCACGTCCTCGGCACGTCCTCGGCACGTCCCCGGCACGTCCCCGGCACGTCCTCGGCACGTCTCCGGTCTCCCCGGCACGTCTCCGGCCACCCGCCCCGCCGGGTCGACCCACCCACCCTCTTTGGTCTAGACCGCCTGCTACCGTCGGCCGGACGCAGGCCGGTCGACCGCGACCGGCCGCGGGGACAGGGGAGGCGTCGTGGGCGGCACAGGGACGGTTCGGGACCGGAGCGCGGTACGGGCGTACATCGGCTCCTTCACCTCGGCGGGCGGGCGGGGGGTTCTCGCCGCCGACGTGGACACGGAGACGGGTGCGCTGACCGTCACCGGCGGCAGCGACGCCCTCGCCGACCCCTCGTTCCTCGCCCTCGCGGGCCCCGTGCTGCACGCCGTGTCCGAGACCGGGGCGGGGGCCGTCGCCGCCTTCGACGTGAGCGGCCCCGCGCCCCGGATCCTCGGCGCGCCCGTCCCCGTCGAGGGTGCGGCACCCACCCACCTCGCCCTCGCCGCCGGGCACCTCCTCACGGCCAACTACACCTCCGGCAGCGTCACCGCGCTGCCGCTGGTCGAGGACGGCACCGTCGGCCCCGCCACGACCGTCCTCCGGCACGAGGGCAGCGGCCCCGTCGCCTCCCGGCAGGCCGGCCCGCACGCCCACCAGGTGCTGCCCGACCCCAGCGGCCGCTGGATCGTCAGTGTGGACCTCGGCACCGACTCCGTACGGGTCTGCGCCCTGGACCCCGGCACCGGGGCGCTCACGCTCCACGGCGAGACCGCGCTGCGCCCCGGCACCGGACCGCGCCATCTCGTCTTCCACCCGTCCGGCACACACGCCTACGTCCTGAACGAGCTGGAGCCCACCCTCACCGTCTGCCGCTGGGACGCCGACGCAGGCGTCCTCGAACCCCTCGGCGAGACACCCGTCGTCCCCGAGGGCACCGCCGGCCCCAGCTACCCCTCCGAGGTCGTCGTCGCCCCCGACGGGCGCTTCCTCTGGGCCGCCGTGCGCGGGGACGACACCCTCGCCGTGCTCGCCCTCGACCCCGACGGGGCCGAGGTCGCCCTGGTCGCCACCGTGCCCTGCGGAGGCACCTGGCCCCGTGACCTGACCCTCGCCCCGTCCGGCCGTCATCTGTACGCCGCCAACGAGCGCTCCGGCGACGTCACCTGGTTCGGCCTCGACCCCGAGACCGGGATCCCCGCGCGCGAGGGATCCATCGAGGCCCCCGCCGCCTCCTGCGTCGTCTTCGGCTGAGGGCGGGGCCATAGCGTTCCCCCCTCACGGGACCATGTGTCGAAACGCCGTAGGGCCCGCACCGGACATCCGGTGCGGGCCCTACGGCGTACGGGCGGGGTGGCGTGTCCTCAGAGCGAGGGCGCGCCCTGCGGCTGCTGCGGCGGGATGCCGAGAGCGGCGGTGTACTGCGAGAGCACGAGCTTGCCGATCGCCGGGTAGGCCCCCAGCGGCTCGGCGGCGGCGCAGCCGGCCTCCTTCGAGGCCTCGTCGAGCAGACCGTCGGCCAGCTCCGGGCCGATCAGGTACGGGGCGAGCGCGAGCTGCTCCGAACCGGAACCGCGCAGCTGCTCGGCGACGGAGGCGATCGAACCCTCCTGGTCGAGAGCGGCGGCGATCACGGGCACGGCGAGGCGTGCGGCCAGCAGCATGCCGGTGATCCCCGCGGCCTGCACGGCCTCCTCTCCGCCGACCGTGGCGAGGATGATGCCGTCGGCGGCCGTCGCGACCGTGAACAGCCGGGCGCGGTCGGCGCGGGCCAGACCGGCCTCGGAGAGACGCACGTGCAGCGCCTCGGCGAGCAACGGGTGCGGGCCGAGGACGTCGGTGAGCTCGGCGGTGTTGCCGGCGTCCATGACGGCCTGGCGGACCTGGCGCGTCTGGGCGCTGTCCGGACCGGCGAGCAGCGGCACGACGACCGAGGCGGGGCCGGTGGGGGCACTGACCTCGCGGCCGGCGGCCACGGCCAGCTCGTACCGCTCGGTGCGCAGCGTGGCGGCGGCCGTCAGCACGGTCGCGAGCGAGGGGTACTCGCTGTCGTCGCCCTCGACGAAGCCGATCAGGGCGTCGAGGCCGGGCAGCTCGGAACGGGCGATGCTCACGACCTCTTCGGCCAGTGAGCGTATGGCGGCGGACGGCACGCCGGGCACAGCGAGAACCAGTGCGGGAGCGCCCTCGGGCGCCGCCGCGGGTTCGGGGCGACGGTGCCGCCCGGACTGACGGGGTCGAGGCATTCGTACAGGCAGGCCGGAAGCAGGCCCAGTGGGGGAGCTCATGGCGCCGCATGCTACTGGTTTCGCCCGGGGCGGCGTCGGCTGAGGTACGATCATGCGCCTTCTGCCCCTCTATGTCCCCCCTGTGACGCGTCCGGAATGCGGTCTCCGCCCTCGTCGCGGGTCTATGCACCGCCTCCCACCTGGGCCGATGAGGCCGCCCGTGGAGCGTTCTCGACGAACAGGCGCAGCAGTGCGGGGTCCTCGGGCAGCCGCAGCGTGCCGGTGGCGAGCGCCGCCGCGAGCGCGACGGCCCCGGACAGCGGATCCCCCGCGGGTTCCACCGTCCCGGCTCGCGGTACGAGCTCCCCGAGCGCCGCGCGCAGCGGTACGAGCAGGGGGTCGCCCAGCTTGAACAGGCCGCCCGTCAGCGCCACCGACGCCCCCGGCCCGTCCGGGCACGCCGCCTCGGCGGCCTCGGCGATGTGCCCGGCCGCCCGCGCCAGGATGTCCGCCGCCACCGGGTCCTCGGCGGCGCAGCGTCCCACCTCGGGGGCGAAGGAGGCGAGCACCGCGGGCCGGTCGGTACGGGGGTAGAGCGCGCCCGGCAGTCCCGCCACCGGACCGAACAGCCGCTCCGCCCGGGCCAGGAGCGCCGCAGAACCGCCGCGCCGCCCGTCGTAGGCGCGCATGGCCGCTTCCAGGCCGGCCCGGCCGATCCAGGCACCGCTGCCGCAGTCGCCGAGGAGGTGGCCCCAGCCGTCGGCCCGCCGCCAGGACCTCAGATCCGTGCCGAGCGCGATCATCCCCGTACCGCCGGCGACGACGGCCCCCGGCCGCTGCCCGAGCGCACCGGCGTACGCGGTGACGGCGTCGGCCGCCAGCGCGAGCCGCCGTACGCCCCAGGCCTCGGCGAGAGCGCCCGGCAGCTCGGCCCGCAGCTCGTCCCCGAGGGTCGCCATCCCGGCGGCGCCCACGGCCACGGCGACGACCGGCCGGGAGCCATGAGGCTCCGTCAGGGACCGGACGGCCGGCAGGACCTGGTCGAGGAAGTGCCCGGCGGAGATTCCGCCGGGGCCGGTCGGCACCGGTTCGCGCGAGGAGCGGGTGTCGAGCACGGCGCCGCCCGCCGCCTCGGCCAGCGCGATCCGGAGACCCGAACCCCCGGAGTCGACACCGACGACCAGCGCGCCGGAAGGGTCGTTCACGGAAGACACGGAGACGACAGAGGTCACGGTGCACCGTCCTCGCAACGAGTGGGGCGGGGGAGTGGGCGGAGTCTAGGGGGTGGCCCGTGACGGCGCCCGAACCGGGGTGTCGGAGTAGGCCGGTAGAGTGACGGACCGTGACAGCGCGACCTTTGAAGGAACTGGTGGAGCCCGGCTGGGCGGAGGCTCTGAGCCCCGTGGCAGGCCGCGTGGCGGAGATGGGCGACTTCCTGCGGGCGGAGATCGCCGCGGGCCGGACCTATCTGCCGGCGGGACAGCACGTCCTGCGGGCGTTCCAGCAGCCCTTCGACGACGTGCGGGTCCTGATCGTGGGTCAGGATCCCTACCCGACACCGGGAATGGCGATCGGGCTCAGCTTCGCGGTCGCGCCCGAGGTCCGACAGCTGCCGGGCAGCCTGGAGAACATCTTCCGGGAGTTGCACACCGACCTGGGGATGCCCCGGCCGTCGAACGGCGACCTGACCCCCTGGACGCGGCAGGGCGTCCTCCTCCTCAACAGGGCGCTGACCACCGCCCCGCGCAAGCCGGCCGCCCACCGCGGCAAGGGCTGGGAGGAGGTGACCGAGCAGGCGATCCGCGCGCTCGCTGCCCGGGGCAAGCCCCTGGTGTCGATCCTGTGGGGCCGCGACGCGCGCAACGCCCGGCCGCTCCTCGGCAGTCTGCCGGCGATCGAGTCCGCGCACCCGTCCCCGATGTCGGCGGACCGCGGCTTCTTCGGCTCCCGTCCCTTCAGCCGCGCGAACGAACTCCTCCTGGAGCAGGGCGCCCAGCCGGTGGACTGGCGCCTGCCCTGATCCACCGTGGCCTCCCTCGTCCGGAGGAGGCCACGGCAGCATCCGGCTCACCTGCCCGGCTCGTGACCGCCTCGGCTCAGATCGCGGCGGCCCGCACGCACAGCACGTCCGGCAGGTGGTCGGCGAGGAGTGCCCAGCTGTCGCCGTCGTCGGCGCTCCCGTACACCTCGCCGTTGCGGTTGCCGAAGTACACGCCCGCGGGGTCCGCGTCGTCCGTGCACAGCGCGTCCCGGAGCACCGTGCCGTAGTGGTCGCCCTCGGGCAGGCCCCGGCTCAGCGGCTCCCAGGTGGCTCCGGCGTCGGTCGTACGGTAGACCCGGCACCGGCGGCCGGCCGGGACCCGGTCGGAGTCCGCGGTGATGGGGAAGACATAGGCGGTGTCCGGGCGGTGCGGGTGCGCGGCGACCGCGAAGCCGAAGTCGGACGGCAGGCCGGAGCCGATGTCCGTCCAGCTGGCGCCCGCGTCGTCGCTGCGGAAGACGCCCCAGTGGTTCTGGAGGTAGAGCCGGTCGAGATCGCCCGCGTCCTGGGCGATCTTGTGGACGCACTGTCCGAAGACCGGGTGCGGATCCGGCAGGAACACCGCCGACACGCCCTTGTTGGAGGGCTCCCAGGCGGCCCCGCCGTCCTGCGAGCGGAACACGCCGGCCGTGGACACGGCGACGGTGACGGCCGCCGGGTCGCGCCGGTCGGTCACCACGGTGTGCACGGCCTCGCCGCCCCCGCCCGGCACCCACTGGGAGCGGGTCGGGTGCTCCCACAGCGGGCGGACGAGCTCGAAGGACTCCCCGCCGTCCCCGGACCGGAAGAGCGCGGCCGGCTCCGTCCCCGCGTACACGACGCCGGGGGAGTGTTCGGGTGCCGGGTGCAGCTGCCAGACGCGCTCCAGGGAGGCGCCGGTGTCCTCGGGGAACTTGACGGCCGGCCGCGCCGGTTCGGTCCAGGTCCTGCCGAGGTCGTCGGAGTGGAAGACGGACGGGCCCCAGTGGGCGCTGTCCCCGCCCACGAGCAGCCGCGGGTTCGGCCCGCGGGTGTCGATGGCGACCGAGTAGACCGCCTGTGCGGGGAAGGCCGGATCGTCGAACTCCCATCGGCCGTCGTGCCTGCGGCCGATGAAGAGCCCCTTGCGGGTGCCTACGGTGAGGAGTACGTCGGGCATGGCTGCCAACCTCCAGGACGCCGTTGTCGCGGATACGGGCCAGTCTGCACCCGGCCACTGACAACGGCTCCCGGACACTCCCGGAGACGCCCGCGCCACGCCGTACGCCGGCGATTCAGGGGCCAGCGGTCGCCTCGCGGTCCTCAGATCGCCCAGGCGTACTGCGGCGGCGCCTTGTGCGTCGACGCGCCCAGGTCGCGGGCGGCGCGGCGGGCCCAGGAGGCGTCCCGCAGCAGCTCGCGGCCGAGGAGGACCGCGTCGGCCTCGCCGTTGGCGAGGATCTTCTCGGCCTGGTCGCTCTCGGTGATCAGACCGACGGCGGCCACCGGCAGCCCGGTCTCGGCCTTGACGCGGGCCGCGAAGGGCACCTGGTAGCCGGGGCCGACCGGGATCTCGGCCGGTCCGCCGTTGCCGCCGCTGGAGACGTCGAGGAGGTCGACGCCGTGTTCGCGCAGGAGCGCGGCGAACCGTACGGTCTCGTCGACCGTCCAGCCCTGTTCCTCCAGCCAGTCGGTGGCGGAGATGCGGAAGAAGACGGGCAGCTCCTCGGGCCACACGGACCGCACGGCGTCGACGACCTCCAGGGCGAGCCGGGTCCGGTTCTCGAAGGAACCGCCGTACGCGTCGGTGCGGTGGTTGCTGTGCGGGGAGAGGAACTCGCCGATCAGATAGCCGTGGGCGCCGTGCACCTCGACGACCTGGAAGCCGGCGTCGAGCGCGCGGCGGGCCGCGTCCGCGAACTGCCCTGTGATCTCCCGGATCCGGTCGACGGTCAGCTCGGTCGGCACCGGGTAGCCCTCGGCGAACTCGACGGGGCTGGGCGCGACGGGCTGCCAGCCGGGACCGTCCTCGGGGACGGGCCCGCGGCCCTCCCAGGGGCGCTTGGTCGAGGCCTTGCGTCCGGCGTGGCCGATCTGGATGCCGGGGACGGTGCCGTGGTCCTTGAGGAAGCCGGCGATGCGGCGGAGGGCCTCGGTCTGGGTGTCGTTCCAGAGGCCGAGGTCCGCCGGGCTGATCCGGCCCTCCGGGGCGACGGCGGTCGCCTCGACCAGGATCAGTCCGGTGCCGCCGGTGGCCCGGGAGGCGTAGTGGGCGAAGTGCCAGTCCGTGGCGACACCCGCGTTCGGTCCCGTCATCTCCGCCGAGTACTGGCACATGGGCGCCATCCAGACCCGGTTGGGGACGGTCAGCGACCGCAGGGTGTAGGGCTCGAACAGGGCGACGCTCATGACGGACTCCGTTTCGGGGTGCCTCGAAGGACGCTAGTACGGTAACCATCGTAGTACGGCATCTGTCAAACTACGAGAGTCCTCGTACAATGGCCCGTATCCCGGATGAAGTGGAGCCGCCGCCATGACGACCGCCACCAGCTCTCGCGCCCTCGAACACCCCACGCGCGACCAGATCCGACTGGAGGCGGTGCTGCACGCGCTCGCGGACCCGGTGCGGCTGCGGATCGTGCGGGACATGGCGCGCGAGCGGGCCGAGCTGAGCTGCTCGTACTTCGACCTTCCGGTGACCAAGTCCACGACGACGCACCACTTCAGGGTGCTGCGCGAGGGCGGAGTCATCCGGCAGACGTACCGCGGTACGGCCAAACTCAACGCCCTGCGCGAGGACGACCTCGAAGCCCTCTTCCCGGGCCTGCTGGCCACGGTCCTGGCGGCGGCCGACGCCCAGGTCACGCGCGAGGACGCGACGGCCTAGCCGCCGGTGAGGGCGGGAGGGCGCGACTCTGCGCCCGGGCCGACCGCGAGGACGCGACGGCACGGACGCCGGTGAGGGCGGGAGGGCCCGGGTCCGCCGTACCCCCTCACAGACCCCGCATCCTCCCGATCTCCGCCGACTGCTGGGCGATCACGTCGTTCGCCATCTCCTCCACGAGGACGTTGTTGCCCTCGCTCAGCACCTCGGCGGCCATCGTCACCGCCCCCTCGTGGTGCGTGATCATCAGCTTCAGGAACAGCTCGTCGAAAGCCTTGCCCTTCGCGTTCCGGAGCTCCTTCAGCTGTGCCTCGCTCGCCATGCCCGGCATCGAGTGATGGTCGTGGCCCGCCTGTTCGCGCGGGCCACCGTTGTTTTTCAGCCAACCTTCCATCGCGCCGATCTCCGGCTGCTGCGCCGCCGCGATCCGTTCGGCGACGCCCTTCACCTGGGCGGAGGCGGCCCGCTGCGGGGCCAGCGCGGTCATGGTGAGGGCCTGCCGGTGGTGCACGACCATCATCTGCACGTAGGTGAAGTCGGCGCTGTTCGGGCTCTGGTCCGGAAGCAGCTTCGCGGCTTCCTCGGGGGATATCCGCCTGGCCGGTTCGCCGGGCTTGCCCGGCGCGACCACGGTCCCGGCCGAACTCCCGGCCTCCGGTGCGCCCTTGTCGGACCCCGATTCGCAGGCGGTCAGGGCGAGTACGGCGACGGCGGACAGGGCCACGGCGACGACGGCACGCTGACGGCGGATCAACAACGCGACCTCCAGATGTTCTTGCGGGGACAGTGACCGTTCCTAGCACTTTTCTCGGGGCTACCGATCAAAAACCTTCATTACGTCTGTGTTGCCATCTGTTGAGATGTGCACGGCAAGGAAGATACTGCCGGGGTCCAACACCCGTTCAACGCTGAACGGATACCAGGGAGGACGGAGTGACTTCGTTGCGTACCCCGCGTACCACGTCCAGCACGCGCGACCCGCGTGCCAGGCTCAGACGCCTTGGCGTGGCATCCGCCGCGGCCGGACTGCTGGCCACCATGCTCATGGCGGGCCCCGCCACCGCGACCCCCGACCCCGGAGACGTGCCCGCCCAGGGCAAGGTCTCCGCGGAGCAGGCGGCCGAGGCGCGTGCCGCGATACAGAGCGGTGAGATACCCGGCGTGGACGAGATCGTCCACAGCTCGAACATCGAGCACCTTGCCAACATCCCCAAGGACGCCCTCCCGGGCACCAACTCGGACCTCGCCTTCCAGGGCAAGTACGCCTTCGCCGGCAACTACGACGGCTTCCGGATCTTCGACATCAGCAACCCGAAGTCCCCGAAGACCGTCGCCCAGGTCCTCTGCCCGGGCTCCCAGAACGACATCTCCGTCTCCGGGAACCTGCTGTTCCTCTCGACGGACTCCTCCCGGAGCGACAACTCCTGCGCCAGCACGACGCAGCCCGCCTCGGTCAAGGAATCCTGGGAGGGCATGAAGATCTTCGACATCAGCGACGTCCGGAACCCGAGGTACGTCGCCGCCGTCGAGACCGCGTGCGGCTCGCACACCAACACGCTGGTTCCCAAGAAGCGGGACGTCTACATCTACGTCTCGTCGTACTCGCCCAACGCCGCGTTCCCGGACTGCCAGCCTCCGCACGACGGCATCTCGGTCATCAAGGTGCCCCGCAAGGCGCCCGAGAAGGCCGCGCTCGTCGGCTTCCCCGTCCTCTTCCCGGGCGAGGGCCCGGACGGCGGCGGCAACCCGGGCGGCCCGACCAACCCGGGTGTCTCCAAGACCACGGGCTGCCACGACATCACCGTCCTCCCGGAGAAGGACCTCGCGGCGGGCGCCTGCATGGGTGACGGCATCCTCTTCGACATCGAGGACCCCGAGCACCCGCGGGTGATCGACCGTGTCCAGGACAACGTCAACTTCGCGTTCTGGCACTCCGCGACCTTCAACCAGAAGGCCGACAAGGTCGTCTTCACCGACGAGCTCGGCGGCGGCGGCGCGGCCACCTGCAACGCCGCGGTCGGCCCGAACCGTGGCGCCGACGGCATCTACGACATCGTCGGCAAGGGCAAGAAGAGCAAGCTCGTCTTCCGCAGCTACTTCAAGATCCCGCGCCACCAGGCCGACACCGAGAACTGCGTCGCCCACAACGGCTCGCTGATCCCGGTCAAGGGCAAGGACATCATGGTCCAGGCCTGGTACCAGGGCGGCATCTCCGTCTGGGACTTCACCGACTCCCGCAAGCCCAAGGAGATCGCCTACTTCGAGCGCGGCCCGCTGTCCGCCACCACCATCGCCACCGGCGGCTCGTGGTCCGCGTACTACTACAACGGCTACATCTACTCGAACGACATCGCCAAGGGCTTCGACGTCCTGAAGCTCTCCGACCGCCGTACCGACCCCGCGAAGCGGATCCGGATGGACGAGCTCAACGTCCAGACCCAGCCGGACTACTTCGACTTCGATCACTGACCGGAGTCGTGACCGCCGGCCGTCCGCTCGCGACGGCCGGCTGACGGCCTGACCACCGGCGCGCCGTCGGGCGGACCCCCGTCCGGCGGCGCGCCCGCCTCCCAGTCCAGGCCGTAGCGGTGGAACAGCTCCGACCGCAGCCGCGCCAGCGGCATCTTGGCGCCCGGCAGCAGCACCGCCACCACAGCGCCCATCAGCAGGGCACGCAGCATCGGATAGTCCGTGTCCACGTCCTCGGAGCCGTACCGCGCCACCGTGTCCCGCAGCAGGAACGCGAGGCGCTGCTGCTCCTCGCACTGGACGAACCCCTCGGCCTGCAGAATGCCCGCCATATGGGTCCTCATCAGGGTGGGGCGTTCCGCGGCGAGCCCCAGGATCGCGTCGATCGCGCGCGCCATGCGCTCACGGCCGTCCTCCGTGCGCGGCTCGCGCTCCAGGGCCGCTTCCAGGGTGAGATGCATCAGCCGGTGCACCGCGGCCTGCAGAAGCTGCCGCTTGCCGGGGAAGTAGTACGAGATCAGCCCCCGCGCCGAACCGGCCCGCTCCGCGATGTCGCCGAGCGTCGTCGCCTCGTAGCCATGTGTGTCGACCAGCTCCACCGTGGCCTGCAGAATGCGCTCCCTCGACCTGCGCCGAAGCTCTTCATTGACCGATGGGCTACGCGGGGACATGCTGGACTCCTGCGTTGACTGGCTGCCAGCCAATATACTCGGCGCATCCCGTCGGGCTGCCCTCGTGGCAGACCGCCGGGTACGCCGTCTGTTCTGGGCGACACGGGGGATCGTCCAGAACAGGCGGCCTCATTCTGTTCCTCCCATTCTGCGCCCCTCGCCGTCGCTCGTTCCGGGCCCGGCCCGGGGAACGCGACGCTCGCTCCAGCGGTACGTCAGGACCGCGGTGGCCACGCAGCACCAGCCGAGCAGCCAGCCCCCGAGCACGTCCGAGGGCCAGTGCACGCCCAGATAGACCCGCGTCCACCCCACCCCGAGCACCGAGACGACCGCCACGCTCGTGACGGCGCCCCAGCCGCGCCACTCACCGCGCCAACGCAGCGCGAGGACCCAGAGCAACAGCCCGCAGGTGACCATGGCCGTCATCGCGTGCCCGGACGGGAACGCGGCGAAGCGCGCCGAGTCGACCGGGTCGGTCCACTGGGGCCGGTCCCGCCCCACCAGCGTCTTGAGGCCCTGCTGGAGCCCCACGGCCAGCAGACTCGTCGCGGCCACCCACACGGCCAGCCGCCGCTCCCGCCCGCACCACAGCAGCACCACCGTCGCGGCGGCCAGCGCACGCATCGTCCACGGGTCCCACACCCAGTCGCTGAGGACCCGGTTCACCTGGGTCAGCCCGGGCTCGGCCACCGCGTCACGGTGGAGCGTCTCGGTCACCGACCGGTCGAAGGAGAGCAGCGGCGTCCACCCCACGACGACGAGGACGAGCAGGACGGCGGTCAGGACCCCGGAGATCACGGCGGAGGAGCGCATGCGTCGATCCTGCCCGACGATCGGCCCCCGACCCATCCTCCCCGCTCGTGTGCGCGTGGCCCACGACTTGACCGGCGTACCTGTCGTCACCCCTGTCCCAGCGCGCTGAGCGCCGGGACGAAGGCCACGAGCACCGGGACCACCGGCACCAGGGAAGCGGCCGCGGTGAGCCGGAGCCGGCGGCCCGCGGTGAGCCGGGGCGCCGCGGTCAGCAGCCGGTTCACCCGTCGCGGCAGATCACCGTACGGGGCCTGTCCGGGCCCGAACACACCCCGGTCCTCGTTCAGTTCGACCAGCGCGAGCGCGATCGTCAGCCGCCCGAACCGGCGCGAGGCCACGTCGTCGGCGGCCAGCTCCACCAGCCGGTGCATCTCCTCGCGGAACGCCGTGAAGACCGGGATCCCCGGGAACCCGGCCGCCAGCGCCGCCGAGGAGTGCCGCAGCCAGTCGTGCCGGGCGCGCGCGTGCCCCTGCTCGTGCGCGAGGACGGCGTCCAGCTGACGCCCCTTCAAGCGTCGCAGCGCCGCCGTGGTGATGACCAGCTGGGGTGTGCTCCCCGCCAGCCACCAGGCGTTCGCCCGCTCACCCTCCAGGACCACGAGGCGCTCGCCGCCCGGCTGCTCGCCGGGGAGCAGGGGCGCGCGGACGAGCAGATCGCAGCGGCGCTGTCGGCGCCGCGACCGGGCCTGACTGAACTCCCGGCCCAGCATCGCCCCGGTCCACACCCCGCCGGCCGCCAGGGCGACCGCGAGTACCGCGGACCAGGGCCCGGTCGTCCCCAGTTCGTACGCGTCGATCACCGCGCGCGGCGCGGGCGCGAAGATCTGCCCCCGTACGGCCTGCCAGGCGGTCGACGCGCTGAACGTCATGGAGAGCGCGAAGCTCAGCAGCACGGCGGCGATCACGCACTGCCACACCCAGAGGGCCACCACGGGTTCTCGCTCGACCCAGTCCGCCCGGGACAGCAGCCGGGGGGCCGCGAGGGCGGTCAGAACTCCGAGCAGGAACAGCGCGAGGGAGACCCACATGGCGTCAGCCTATGAGCGCGGTACTGGTCGGGGGTATGCCCCGGGACGGCAAGTGACGTACGCCACGGTTTGGTTGCGCCGGGCCGCCCCTCAAGGACCGGTCAGGCGCCGGGCGGAACTCACAGCGTCACCAGCATGGCCAGCATCGCGAGCGCCATCGACAGCCGGCAGGCGAGCGTCAGCTCCGGGCGGGCCGCCCGGTCCGGCCCCGGTCCGCGGCCGGGACCCGGGCCGCCCGCCGTCGCAGGTATCGCGACGGGCACGAGTCTCGTGCCCGCGTGCAGCACGTACGCCATGTAATAGAGGAGCAGTCCGCCCGTGAGGACGGGTACGCCGCCCGTCGTGCCCGCCGTGTGCCCCGCGTGCGCCCCCGCGCCGGGAGCCGCCATCGACACCGCCATGTACACCATGGCGAGCGAGCCGACGAAGTGGTGCAGATGGTGTCCGCCGTGGCGGATCGCCGCGAGACCGTGCAGTGCCGCGCCGCCGAACACCGCCGCGTACACCGCCCAGCTCCACTCAGGCGGCGTGAGCGCCGCCGCGGGCAGCGCCATCGACGCCATCCCGAAGCCCATCAGCGCCTCGCCGCCCGCGGCTCGCCGCTCCTCCCCGGCGCACGCGCGCATCCGCAGCAGGCAGTACACGCCTGTCACCGCGCAGAGCACGACCGCCAACCACCCGGACAGGGCCGGTCCGTGCACGGCACACCTCCCCCTCGAAGCCGTCCCTCTCCGGAGGATGCCCGGGTCCGGCCGGGCACACGCGGGCGCACGGGCGCGCACAGGTGTACGAGGGGGAGTGAAAGGCGCGGGCGTTAGGCTCGGGACGATCGCGTACGACGATCGTCAGCGCCCGAGGGGAGCCCCGTTCACATGGACACCGCCACGTCGCAGGAGACCGGCCGGATCAGCTACCGCGAGGCGGTCCTGGACGATGTCCCGGCCCTCGTCCCGCTCGTCGAGTCGGCCTACCGGGGCGACGCAAGCCGGGGTGGCTGGACCACCGAGGCGGACATCCTCCAGGGGCAGCGCACCGACCCCGAGGGCGTCGCCGCCGTGATCACCACTCCGAACAGCCGGCTCCTGGTCGTCGAGCGCGACGGCGAGATCGTCGCGTGCTGCCAGCTGGAGCACCGCGCGGAGGCCGCCTATTTCGGGATGTTCGCGGTCCGCCCCGAACTCCAGGGAGCGGGTCTGGGCAAGCGGATCATCGCGGAGGCCGAGCGCCGGGTCCGCGAGCTGTGGGACGTCCGCGAGATGCACATGACGGTGATCTCCGTACGCGAGGAGCTCATCGCCTGGTACGAGCGCCGCGGTTACCGGCGCACCGGGCGGATGACCCCCTTCCCGTACGGTGACGAGCGCTTCGGCCTGCCCCAGCGTGATGACCTGGAGTTCGAGCTCCTGGTGAAGCCGCTGAGCTGACGAACGCGGCGGAAGGGTGGCTTCCCCCCTGACTGACAGGAAAAACTTCTGTGATCAGGGGGGTCGCGCAGGATAATTTCTCTTGCTCCCTCTTGTGGCTGAGAACCGTCCACGGTTACGGTGTCTTAACGCGAGGTTCTCCTGTGGAGGAAGAGGCATGACGGAAATTCTTGTGCAGGACGTGACTGGTGGGGGGATATCCACCGCCGCCCGGGTGATCGACCACCCCGCCTGGCCCGAGCTCAAGAATGCCGTGGAGGAGATCCGCAGCTGGCAGAGCGCGGACGGTTCCATCGACTTCGAGCGCGAGGACGCGCCCGCCAGGGCCCTGGCCGAGCTGACCCTCGACCGGGTCACCGCCGCGGTCGAGCAGCTCTCCCCGCTCGTCCCGCACGACGGTGCCTACCACCGCGCCCTCGTCTCCGACCTGCGCAAGTGGGCCGAGAGCGGCTTCACCGTCCCGGACTTCCTGGACTCCCTGCTCGCCTTCCAGCCGGCAGCCGACCGCGTGGACGGGCTCCAGCACCTGGTGCTGTTCCCGATGTACACGCAGAACGGCAACCCCGACCGCAACCTCGAAGCCGTCGTGCTCCGTATGGTGTGGCCGGAGTGGCTCGCCGAGCTCGAGCGCACCCGCTACGACAACCCGCTGTTCTGCGGCATCACGTTCGAGGACTTCACCGCCGGTTACGACACCAACTCGGCCGTCCTCTTCCCGGAGACCATCGCCGTCCGCGAGGCCCCCGAGCGCTTCACCTGGGGCGGGATCTTCTGCGACCGCGAGGCCGCCCGCTTCCGCAAGGTCACCGAGGCCGCCGTCGACACCCTCGGCATCCAGCTGCCCGCCGACATCGCCGCGATGATCGACGACCAGGAGCGCTGCGAGAAGGCCTTCGTGCTCTGGGACATGGTCCACGACCGCACCCACAGCCACGGTGACCTGCCCTTCGACCCCTTCATGATCAAGCAGCGTCAGCCCTTCTGGATGTACGGCCTGGAGGAGCTCCGCTGCGACCTCACCGCCTTCAAGGAGGCCGTGAAGCTGGAGGCCGAGGGCAACACCCACGGCCGTGACGTGCAGTACGCGGTCCTCTTCGACCGGATGTTCCGCTTCCCGCTCTCCGGCGACCGCAACCGCAACTACGACGGTCTCGGCGGCCAGCTCCTCTTCGCGTACCTCCACAAGAACGACGTGGTGCGCTGGACGGACAACACCCTCAAGATCGACTGGCAGCGGGCCCCCGAGGTCACCAACCAGCTCTGCGCCGACATCGAGAAGCTCTACCGCGACGGCATCGACCGCCCCAAGCTCGTCCACTGGTTCAAGGCGTACGAGCTCGTCTCCACCTACCTCGCCCCGCACCCGGGCTCGAAGTGGGCGAAGGGTCCTGACGCCCTCGACCTCTCCCTCCCGCCCCGCAAGCTCGTCGACGACGTGCTTCCGGACGAGTTTCCGCTCAGCATGTTCTTTGAGGCCCTCGCCAAGAAGCTGAAGGGCGTGATCGCCGGCACCAAGGGGATCACCGCCGCCGACGTCTCTCGGACCGAGCAGGCCGAGCGGGCTGCCGCGTGAGCGCTCGTACCGACGACACGGAGGAGGCGTCGCCCATGACCGCCAACGGAAACGGCGGGCCGCTCGACGGCGCCGTCATCGCGGTCGCCGGTGCGGCCGGCCCGGCAGGGCGCGCGACGCTGATGCGCCTCGCCGAAGCGGGCGCGACCGTCGTCGGCTCCGACGCGGACCCGGCGCGCCTCGCGGAGGCCGTCGACGCCGCCCGCTACGCCCACGGCGGCGCCAAGGTCGTCGGTGACACCGTCGACCTGCTCGACCTGGCCGCCACGCGCGACTGGGCCGCGAAGACGGAGAAGGAGTTCGGCCGGATCGACGGCCTGGTCCACCTCGTCGGCGGCTGGCGCGGCAGCTCCTCCTTCACGGAGACCGACCTCGCGGACTGGGACTTCCTGGAGAAGCTCCTCATCCGCACGGTCCAGCACACCTCGCTCGCCTTCCACGACGGGCTGCTGCGGGCCGGCGGCCGCGGCCGCTACGCCCTGATCAGCCAGGTCGGCGCGCACAAGCCGCTCGCCAACAACGCCGCGTACAACGCCGGCAAGGCGGCCGCCGAGGCCTGGACCCTCGCGATGGCCGACTCGTTCCGCAAGCTGGGGGGCGACGACGGCCCGCAGGCGGCGGCTGCGATCCTGGTGATCAAGGCATTGGTGCACGACGCCATGCGCGCCGAACGCCCCAACGCGAAGTTCGCGGGCTTCACCGACGTCAAGGACCTGGCCGACGAGATCGCCGGGCTCTGGGACAAGCCCGCCCAGGAAGTGAATGGACAGCGTCTGTGGCTGACCCCCAAGCCGTGACCGCGGCCCTCGGCCCCAGGACCGACGCACGTCGTCACCACGACCCGTCGGTCCGGGGCTTCGCCAGCGACAACTACGCCGGCGCCCACCCCGAGGTCCTCGCGGCCCTCGCCCTCGCCAACGACGGCCACCAGGTCGCCTACGGTGAGGACCAGTACACCGAGCACCTCCAGCGGATCATGCACAGCCACTTCGGCCCCGCCGCAGAGGCCTTCCCGGTCTTCAACGGGACCGGGGCGAACGTGACCGCCCTCCAGGCGCTCACCGACCGCTGGGGCGCCGTCATCTGCGCCGAGTCCGCGCACATCAACGTGGACGAGGGCGGGGCGCCGGAGCGCATGGGCGGCCTCAAGCTGCTCACCGTGCCGACCCCGGACGGCAAGCTCACCCCCGAGCTGATCGACCGGCAGGCGTGGGGCTGGGAGGACGAGCACCGGGCGATGCCGCAGGTCGTCTCGATCACCCAGAACACCGAGCTGGGCACCGTCTACACGGTGGAAGAGATCCGTGCGATCGTCGAGCACTCGCACGCCAAGGGCATGAAGGTGCACCTCGACGGGGCCCGGATAGCCAACGCCGCCGCCTCGCTCGACGTACCGATGCGGGCGTTCACCAACGCCGTGGGCGTCGACGTCATCTCGTACGGCGGCACGAAGAACGGCATGCTCTTCGGCGAGGCGATCGTCGTCCTCAACCCCGACGCGGTCAGCCACATGAAGCACCTGCGCAAGCTGTCCATGCAGCTCGCGTCGAAGATGCGCTTCGTGTCGGTGCAGCTGGAGGCCCTCCTCGCGAAGGACCTGTGGCTCCGCAACGCCCGGCACGCCAACGCGATGGCCCAGCGCCTCGCGGCCGGTGTGCGCGAGCTCGACGGGGTGGAGATCCTCTACCCGGTGCAGGCCAACGCGGTCTTCGCCCGTCTGCCGCACGACGTCACCCGGCGGCTCCAGGAGCGGTTCCGCTTCTACTTCTGGGACGAGTCGGCCGGCGACGTGCGCTGGATGTGCGCCTTCGACACCACGGAGGACGACGTGGACGCCTTCCTCCAGGCCCTGAAGGAAGAGCTCGCGCGCTGAGTCTTCCTGAATGGATATGCGGCCGGACGGAAAGTCATTGACTTCCGTCCGGCCGTTTCCGTACGCTCCACGCGCATGGAACGCAGGGAACTCGTCCAGCAGAATCCCGACATCGCCGCCTACCTGGCCGCGAGCGAGGCCGTCGACCACGACCATCCGGTGGTCCGGGCCGTCGTGCGCCGCCTCGCCAGTGAGTGCCCCGGTGCATACGCATACGCCGAGGCGGCCTACCGGTACGTACGTGACACCGTCCCGCACTCCGCCGACGCCGGCGACCCCCGGGTCACCTGGCGCGCCTCCGACGTCCTGGAGCGGCGCACCGGCATCTGTTATGCCAAGTCGATCGCGTACGCCGCGCTCCTGCGGGCCCGTGGCGTCCCCGCCGCCCTCTGCTACCAGCGGCTCGCCGACGACGACGGCTCGAACCCCGTGATCCACGGTCTCGTCGCCGTGCTGCTGCCGGGGGAGCGGGGCTGGGCCCGCCAGGACGTGCGCGGGAACAAGCCCGGAGTCGACGCCCACTTCTCCCTGGGGGAGGAGCGGCTGGCCTGGACCGTACGGCCGGAGTTCAATGAAGTGGATTATCCAGTGCTCTACACTGAACCGCATCCGGCTGTTCTGGACGCGCTGCGCGCCGCGCCCGACCGGCCGTACCTCTGGCGGACGCTCCCCACGGAGCTCTGACCCCGGACATCAGCGAACGGCGGACCATGACCCTCACGCTCACCGTCTCCGACGAGGTGCGCACCCTCGTGCCCGGCTTCACCGCTCTGGTGATCGAGGCCCACGGCCTGGTCAACGGGCCCAGCGACGAGGCCAGTTCGGCTCTCCTCGACGACGCCGCGCGCCGGCTCGCCGAGCGGCTCGACGGCAGGACCCCGGACCAGGACCCGCACATCGCCGCCTGGCGCGCCGCGTACACGGCGTTCGGCGCCAAGCCCTCCCGCACCCGCAACTCCGCGGAGGCGCTCGCCAGGCGGGCGCTCGCGGACGGCGGGCTGCCCCGCATCAACCGGCTCGTCGACGCCTACAACGCGGTGAGCGTCGCCCACCTCATCCCGGTCGGGGGCGAGGACCTGGGCAGGATCCGGGGCGCCATGCGCCTGGTCCGCGCCACCGGCGGCGAGCCCTTCGTCACCATGGCGGCCGGCGTCGAGACGGTGGAGCACCCGGAGGCCGGGGAGATCGTCTGGTGCGACGAGGAGGGTGTGACCTGCCGCCGCTGGAACTGGCGCCAGGGCCCCCGCACCCGCATCGACGACGACACCGTCGACGCGTTCTTCCTGCTCGAAGCGCTCGCCCCGATGACGCGGGACGAGCTCCTCGCGGCGGGCACCGAACTGGCGGAGTCGCTGGAGAAGCTCAGCCCGGGAGCCCGGATCGCGGTCCGCGACCCGGAGTGACGATTCAGCGGGGGGTCGTTCGGCGGGGTCCCGCCGTCAGCCGGCGTCCTTGACCTCGGCCGGCGTCGGAGCCGTACCCCCGAGGTGCGCGGGCACCCACCAGGTGTCGTTCGCGTCCTTCGGGCGCACCGGGTAGGCGCGCTGCGCGGCCTCCAGGAGCTCCTGGACGCGCTCGCGCAGCCGCCGCGTGATGGCGCCCGCGTACTGGTCGGCGGGAGCCTCCATGGGCTCGCCGACGCGGATCGTCACCGGGATGTGGCTGCGCTTGAAGTTGCGGGGACGGCCCTTGGTCCAGACGCGCTGCGTACCCCAGAGGGCCATCGGGATCAGCGGGACCCCGGCCTCCTGGGCGAGCCGCGCCGCACCCGTCTTGAAGCCCTTGAGCGTGAACGACTGGGAGATGGTCGCCTCGGGGAAGACGCCGATGATCTCGCCGGCCCGCAGCGACTCCAGCGCGTGCTTGTATGCGTGCTCGCCCGCCGAGCGGTCCACCGGGATGTGCTTCATGCCGCGCATCAGCGGCCCCGAGACCTTGTGCCGGAAGACCGAGTCCTTCGCCATGAAGCGCACGAGACGCTTCTGCGGGAGCGCGGCCAGGCCCGTGAAGATGAAGTCCAGATAGCTGATGTGATTGGAGACGAGAACCGCGCCACCCGTGCGGGGGATGTGCTCCGAACCCTGCGTGTCGATCTTCAGGTCGAGCGCCTTGAACATGGTCAGAGCGGCGCCGATGACCGGCCGATACACGAGTTCTGCCATCTGAGAGGAATCCTTCTTCTGTGCCTGGGGAGGGTTCTCCCGGCGAAGTTACGCAGCCGTAGGTTTTCGGCTTTGGGCAGATCGTGCCCCATGCGGGCCGCCGAGACCAGTCCAGGCGGCTTCGTACAGGGAGATTCTCGTCACTCGCGGTGGTCGTGGCGGGAATCGAACCCTCCCGTGCGACGCTGCACCAGGTGAGACGGCCGACAGAGCAGGGAGCAGGGGTGACCGAGATACCCGGAACCGACACGCTGGGACCCGAGGCGCTCGGCGTCGCACTGGGGGAGCGGGCCACCCTCGTCCAGTTCTCCACCGCTTTCTGTCAGCCCTGCCGGGCCACCCGGCGCACCCTCGCCGAGGTCGCCGCGATGATCCCGGGCGTCGGGCACGTGGAGATCGACGCCGAGGAACGGCTCGATCTCGTACGCGCCCTCGGCATCTCCAGGACCCCCACCGTCCTCGTCCTCGACCGGACCGGGCGTGTCGTCCGCCGGGCCGCGGGACAGCCCCGCAAGGCGGACGTCATCGCCGCCCTGGGGCGGGCGGTCTGACGCGGTGACACTTCTCCCACATCCCGGTACGCACTTGACTGCACGCGGCAACGATCGCCACTCTGACGGGGTGCCCCAAGAACTCCTTCTCTACGGCCGGACCCACGTGGACCTGGCCCGCAACGCGAGCGCGCGCTGTCCGGGTGTCTGACCACCCCCGGACCTCTCTCATGCCGCCCTCGCAGAAGGACAACTCCATGACGGTCACGCCCGACCTCCGACCCGGCACCGTTCCCACCATCGGCGCACCCCGCCAGGCCTCCCCGGATCTGCTCCGCTCCGTCTTCCGGCGGCACGCGGCCGGCGTCGCGGTCGTCACCGCGCACGGGGACCGCCCCGTCGGCTTCACCGCGACCTCGCTCAACTCCGTCGCCGCCGAACCCCCGCTCATCTCGTTCGGGGTGGGTACGAGTTCCTCCAGCTGGCCCGTGCTCGCCGAGGCCGAGCACATCGGCGTCCACATACTCGGCGAACACCAGCAGGAACTCGCCGCCACCTTCGCCCGCAGCGGGGCCGACCGCTTCGGCGAGGGGACCCGCTGGAGCGTGGGACCCGAGGGCGTGCCCGTCCTCGACGGCGTACTCGCCTGGCTGGTCTGCCGCGTGGTCGCCCGGGTGCCCGCGGGGGACCACCGGATCGTGATCGCGCAGGCCGTCGCCGGGGACCCGGACGGGGCGGGCCGGCCGCTCCTCTACCACCACGGCCGCTTCAACGCGCTGCGCGACTGAGAGTTCCCGTGCGCGTCGCTCTCCGCGCGTTGGGCAGATCACATCGCTGAGCGCTTGCTTACTGGTAACGGACTGGGTGTACTGGCGAGTAATATTTTGGTCGGGGCGTCCGGCGCCCCGACCGGAAACCCGCCCTTCAGGCGCCTATGCTGCGAGCAACAAGGCAGCCCAGTTATGACGATGCAGTAGGAGAGCCGGCGTGAGCTTGAGGATCGTTGTCTGTGTGAAGTACGTGCCCGACGCGACCGGAGACCGGAAGTTCGCGGACGACCTGACGGTCGACCGCGACGACGTCGACGGCCTGCTGTCGGAGCTCGACGAGTACGCCGTCGAGCAGGCACTGCAGATCGCCGAAGAGGCGGACGACGCCGAGGTCACCGTGCTGACGGTCGGCCCCGAGGACGCCAAGGACGCGCTCCGCAAGGCGCTCTCCATGGGCGCCGACAAGGCCGTCCACGTCGAGGACGACGACCTGCACGGCACCGACGTCATGGGCACCTCGCTGGTGCTCGCCAAGGCGATCGAGAAGACCGGCTACGACGTCGTCATCGCCGGTATGGCCTCCACCGACGGCACCATGGGTGTCCTCCCGGCGATCCTCGCCGAGCGCCTGGGCGTCCCGCAGGTCACGCTGCTCTCCGAGGTCTCCATCGAGGACGGCGTCGTCAAGGGCCGCCGTGACGGCGACTCCGCCTCCGAGCAGCTCGAGGCCTCCCTGCCGGCGGTCGTCTCCGTGACCGACCAGTCCGGCGAGGCGCGCTACCCGTCCTTCAAGGGCATCATGGCCGCCAAGAAGAAGCCGGTGGAGTCCCTGGAGCTGGACGACCTGGACATCGACGCGGACGAGGTCGGCCTCGCCGGCGCCTGGACCGCGGTCGACTCCGCCGCCGAGCGTCCGGCGCGCACCGCCGGCACGATCGTCAAGGACGAGGGCGAGGGCGGCAAGCAGCTCGCCGCCTTCCTTGCGGAGCAGAAGTTCATCTAAGAGGCAGTCTCGCGGGCCAGAAGTTCGTCCAAGGCTCGCGCGAGCCCCTCAGACCGCCCCTTTCGTTCGCAGGAGATTGAAGTCCCATGGCTGAGATTCTCGTCTACGTCGACCACGTCGACGGAGCCGTCCGCAAGCCCACCCTGGAGCTGCTGACCCTCGCCCGCCGCATCGGCGACCCGGTCGCCGTCGCGCTGGGCACCGGCGCCGCCGACACCGCGGCCGTCCTCGCCGAGCACGGCGCGGTGAAGGTCCTGACCGCCGACGCGCCGGAGTTCACCGAGTACCTGGTCGTCCCCAAGGTCGACGCGCTCCAGGCCGCCTACGAGGCTGTTTCCCCGGCCGCCGTGCTCGTCCCGTCCTCCGCCGAGGGCAAGGAGATCGCGGCCCGTCTCGCGGTCCGCATCGGCTCCGGCATCATCACGGACGCCGTGGACCTGGAGGCCGGTGACGAGGGCCCGGTCGCGACGCAGTCCGCGTTCGCCGCCTCCTTCACCACGAAGTCCCGTGTCTCCAAGGGCACCCCGGTCATCACGGTCAAGCCGAACTCGGCCCCGGTCGAGGCCGCCCCGGCCGCCGGCGCGGTCGAGGCCCTCGCGGTCTCCTTCGGCGCGCTGGCCACCGGTACCAAGGTGACCGCCCGCACCCCGCGCGAGTCGACCGGCCGCCCGGAGCTCACCGAGGCCGCGATCGTGGTCTCCGGTGGCCGTGGCGTCAACGGTGCCGAGAACTTCGGCATCATCGAGGCGCTCGCCGACTCGCTCGGTGCCGCCGTCGGCGCCTCGCGTGCCGCCGTCGACGCCGGCTGGTACCCGCACTCCAACCAGGTCGGCCAGACCGGCAAGTCGGTCTCGCCGCAGCTGTACATCGCCTCCGGCATCTCCGGCGCGATCCAGCACCGCGCGGGCATGCAGACCTCGAAGACGATCGTCGCGATCAACAAGGACGCCGAGGCGCCGATCTTCGACCTCGTCGACTACGGCGTCGTGGGCGACCTCTTCGATGTCGTCCCGCAGCTGACCGAAGAGGTCGAGTCCCGCAAGGGCTGATCTCGTCGCGCAGGCGTGACCTGCGCTTCTGTACGGCCCGGGGGCCGCGTGGTGATGATCACCGCGCGGCCCCCGGTCGTTTCGGACAACCATTGACTCAGGTCCCGACGGACTACTAACTTCGCCATACGGATTGTTGATTCCGTGAAGCGGAAAATAGGAGGATGTGGGATGGGTCAGCAGGAGAAGGTGTCGACGAGCCTCGCGGGCGCGGTCAGTGAGGGCATCAGCGCCTCCCTCGCAGCGGTGGACGCCGAGCTGGACCGCCGCTACCCGGGAGACCCCGGCACCCGTCAGCCCGTCCACACCGTCTACGTCCCCGGCAACGTCTTCGAGGCCGGCACCATCCGCTCCTGGGGCGACCAGGCCCTCGCCGCCCTCGACGAGCACGCCCCCGACGCCGCCTCCTTCGCCGCCGTACTCGGCCTCTCCGACGACCTCGCCGAGGATGTCCACGGCCGCGTGGTGGCCAAGCTGCGGCGCGAGCCCGTCGAGGACCTCCGGGTCGACTTCGAGGACGGCTACGCCGGCGACGACGAGGACCAGGACGCCGCCCGCGCCGCCCGGCTGATCTCGGAGGCGTACCGGAACGGTACGGCCGCCCCGTACATGGGCATCCGGATGAAGTGCATGGAGTCCGCGGTACGCGACCGGGGCATCCGCACCACCGACGTCTTCCTCACCGGCCTCCTGGAGAACGGCGGCCTGCCCGACGGGCTCGTCCTCACCCTCCCCAAGGTCACCTACCCCGAGCAGGTCTCCGCCTTCGTCCGCCTCCTGGAGGCCTTCGAGAGGGCCCACGGCCTCGACGCCGGCCGCCTCGGCTTCGAGATCCAGATCGAGACCAGCCAGTCCATCCTCGCCGCCGACGGCACCGCCGCCGTCGCCCGCATGATCGGCGCCGCCGAGGGTCGCGCCACCGGACTTCACTACGGCACCTTCGACTACAGCGCCTGCCTCGGCGTCTCCGCCGCCTACCAGGCCAGCGACCACCCGGCCGCCGACCATGCCAAGGCGATCATGCAGGTAGCCGCGGCGGGCACGGGAGTACGGGTCTCCGACGGCTCCACCAACGTCCTCCCGGTCGGCTCCACCGAGCACGTCCACGAGGCCTGGCGCCTCCACTACGGCCTCACCCGCCGCGCGCTCGCCCGCGCGTACTACCAGGGCTGGGACATGCACCCGGGCCACATCCCCACCCGGTACGCCGCCGTCTTCGCCTTCTACCGCGAGGGCTTCGAGGCCGCCGCCAAGCGCCTCTCCGCGTACGCCAACCACGCGGGCGGCGACGTGATGGACGAGCCGGCGACCGCCAAGGCCCTCAGCTCCTACCTGCTGCGCGGCATCGACTGCGGCGCCCTCGACACCACCGAGGTCGACGCGCTCACGGGCATGAACCGCGCGGCCCTCGACCGCTTCGCGGCCCCGCGCCGAGGTGACCTCACGGCTTCGGCCGAGTAGCGACGGCACCGGCGGGGCCGCCGCGTCGGCGGCCCGCCCGACGTCCGCCGCGCACGCGGAGCCTGCTCATGCGAAGGGCGCGCGGTCCTGCGGCGGTCGCGGCGACGGCCGCCGGACCGTTTCGCGTGCGGGCCTTCAGCGGTCGGGGCGGCCGCCCCGAGGCGACGGACGTCGCTCAGACGGCCGACGGCGGGATCTCGCCCGAACCGCGCGCCAGGAGGGTGGTGCCCAGCACCACCCGCTCCGGCACGTCGTCGACCCCGTCGAGACGCCGGAACAGACGCTCCGCCGCCGTCCGGCCGAGCGCGGCCGCGTCCTGGGCGATGACCGTGATGCCGAGCAGATCGGCCAGTTCCATGTCGTCGAAGCCGACCAGAGCCACCGGCCGAGGGTGCCCCGCGAGGGCGCGGACCACCGTGACCATCACCCGGTTGTTCCCCGCGAACAGCGCCGTCACGGGCTCCGCCGCGTCCAGCATCTCCCGTACGGCCGTCCTCACCCGCTCCGGCTCCGTGGAGCCCAGCGAGACCCAGGCGTCGTCGACCGGCAGGCCCGCGTCCTCCATCGCCGTGCGATAGCCGCGCAGCCGCTCGGACGCGGTGTGGATACGGGGCCGGTCGCCGATGAAGCCGATCCGGCGGTGTCCGTGGGCGATCAGATGGGCCACGCCGTCACGCGCGCCGCCGAAGCTGTCGGACAGCACGGCGTCGGCGTCGATCAGCCCCGCGGGACGGTCGACGAAGACGGTGGCGACGCCCGCCCTGATCTCCGGCTCCAGATACCGGTGATCGTCACCGGCGGGGATCACGATCAGGCCGTCGACCCGGCGCGCGCAGAGGGCGAGCGCGAGCTCCTGCTCCCGGGCCGGGTCCTCGGCACTGGAACCGTTGATGAGCAGCGCGCCGTGCGCCCGCGCGACCTCCTCGATCGCCCGGCTGAGCGGCCCGTAGAACGGGTCGGCGAGATCCTCTAGGACGAGGCCGACGGTCGCCGTCCTGCCCTTGCGCAGGACCCGCGCGCTGTCGTTGCGGCGGAAGCCGAGGACCTCGATGGCCTCCTGGACCCGTCGCTCGGTGTCCGGGGTGACCCCGGGCTCGCCGTTCACGACCCGGGACACCGTTTTCAGGCCGACGCCCGCGCGCGCGGCGACGTCCTTCATCGTGGGCCGGTTGCCGTAGCGGTGCTCGGTGTGGCGGGCGATGTCGGCCACGATGCGCGGTTCCTCCGTCGAAGGTCGGGTTGTCCGGCCGAAGGGTGGTTCGTCCGGTCGTGCGGCAGTGTCTGATCGACTCCCTGGCCGAATCATAGGGCCTGGACAACGTTGTCACCGGAGGGGAGACTGTACGGAACGGGACACGATAGACAGCGTTCCGTCCGCCCGTCGCCGACTGGAGACCCCGCGCCCATGCAGACCGATCCCGCCACGGGACCCCTCGACGGACTCGTCGCCGCCCTCGACATCGGGGGCACCAAGATCGCCGGCGCCCTGGTCGACGGTGAGGGTCGCATCCGCGTCCGCTCCCAGCGGCCCACGCCCGCGCGTGACGACGGCGAGACGGTGATGGGCGCGGTCGGGGACGTGCTCGCCGAGCTCGCGGACTCGCCCCTGTGGGAGGCCGCCGGGGCCGTCGGCATCGGCAGCGCGGGCCCGGTCGACGCGTACCGGGGGACCGTCAGCCCGGTGAACGTGCCCGGTTGGCGCGACTTTCCGCTCGTCGAACGGGTCCACAAGGCGACGGGCGGACGGCCCGTCACCCTGGTCGGCGACGGCGTCGCCATGACGGCCGCCGAACACTGGCTCGGTGCCGCCCGAGGCCACGACAACGCCCTCTGCCTCGTGGTCTCCACGGGCGTCGGCGGCGGCCTCGTCCTCGGGGGAAGGGTCCACCCCGGCCCCACCGGCAACGCCGGTCACATCGGCCACATGGTGGTGGACATGGACGGCGAGCCCTGCGCCTGCGGCGGGCGCGGTTGCGTCGAACGCATCGCCAGCGGCCCGCACATCGCCCGTCGCGCCCTGGAGAACGGCTGGCGCCCGGGACCCGACGGCGACGCCTCCGCGGCCGCCGTGGCCGCCGCTGCGCGCGCGGGGGACCCGGTCGCCGTCGCCTCGTTCGAGCGGGCGGCCCAGGCCCTCGCGGCGGGCATCGCCGCGACGGCGACCCTCGTCGAGATCGACATCGCGGTCGTCGGCGGCGGGGTGGCCGGTGCCGGAGAGGTCCTCTTCGCCCCGCTGCGCCGCGCCCTCACCACGTACGCCACGCTCGACTTTGTCCGGAACCTGACGGTCGTCCCTGCGCTCACGGGCACCGACGCGGGCCTCCTGGGCGCCGCTGCGGCAGCGGTGGCCTGACGGGCCCGCCCGGCGGGCCCGACCCCGGCTCAGTCCTCCCGTACCCGCTCCGCCGTCCGTTGTTCGACGATCACCAGGAAGGTGTCGGACTCCAGGTCCATGACGACCCGGGCCGGCACCCCCTCGTCCCTTCGCGCCCCGGCGAACTCCTCCGCCGGCCAGCTGCCCCGCGGGCCGCCGGCCGGAAAACGTTCGAGAACCCTACGACTCATTTCTCCGCACCCCCTCGTGCTTGCCGTTCTCAACGACCCCCGCGCGGAAGTGTCACGCTCATGCCCAAGCGGACGCATATGCCAGGACATGCGTTCGTGGTTTTCGTGGCAGGGTGTTGGGGGCAATCCACAGGGGGCTGTCGAAGAGGGGGAATCGTGATCGTCTGGGTCAACGGTGCGTTCGGCGCGGGGAAGTCCAGCACCGCGCGCGAGCTGGTCGATCTGATCCCGAACAGCACGCTGTACGACCCCGAGGTCACCGGCGGGGGACTGCGCGGCCTTCTGCCGGCCAAGCGGCTCGCCGAGGTCGAGGACTACCAGGACCTGCCGATCTGGCGGCGCCTGGTGGTCGACACCGCCGCCGCCCTGCTCGCCGAGCTCGGCGGCGTCCTGATCGTCCCCATGACCCTGCTGCGCCAGGAGTACCGGGACGAGATCTTCGGCGGGCTCGCCGCCCGTCGCATCGACGTCCGCCATGTGCTGCTCGCCCCGGAGGAAACGATCCTGCGGGACCGGATCGACGGCAGGTCCGAGTACGACGACCCCGACGTCGACGCCCGCGTCCGGGAGTGGTGTCACGGCCACCTCGCGCCGTACCGGGCCGCGCTCGACTGGCTCGCCGCCGACGCGTACGTGGTCGACACCTCGGCGCTCACCGCGGCCGAGGCCGCCCGGTCCGTCGCCGACGCGGTCCGGGCCGGCCGTGCCGCCCCCTGCGGCATCGTCCAGACCCCCGAACCGACCGGCGAGACCGTCGCGGCCGGAGTCCTGCTCTTCGACGAGCGGGACCGCTTCCTCCTGGTCGACCCCACCTACAAGCCGGGATGGGAGTTCCCCGGCGGGGTCGTCGAGCCCGGAGAAGCCCCGGCCCGTGCCGGAATGCGCGAGGTGGCCGAGGAGATAGGCCTCGCACTCGACGCCGTACCCCGCCTCCTGCTCGTCGACTGGGAACGCCCCCAGCCGCCCGGCTACGGCGGACTCCGCCTCCTCTTCGACGGCGGCACGCTCGGCACCGCCGACACGGAGCGCCTCCACCTGCCCGGCGCCGAACTCCGCGACTGGCGCTTCGTCACCGAGGAGGAGGCAGCCGACCTTCTGCCCCCCGTCCGCTACCGCCGCCTCCGCTGGGCCCTGCGCGCCCGCGAGCGCGGCACGGTGCTCAACCTGGAGGCCGGGGACCCGGTGGGCTGACGGCGACGACCCGGAGACCCGGTGGGGCGACGGTCATGGTGGCGGGCCGACGGGCACGGCCCGGAGCCCGGCTCCGACGGTCGCGGTCCGGCCCTGCGGTGGTGTGTCGAAGGCCGTCGGCGCGCGTCCCCGTCGTGGGCCGACGGTCGCGGTCAGGCCGAAGCCGTCGCGGCCGCCGCGGTCAGTCGCGCCGCCGCTTCCGAGGTCACCGGCGCGCCGTGGCCGCAGCACAACACCGACGGACCCAGCTTCGCCAGCAGACGCATCGAGTCCAGCGCGAGAGCGCGGTCGACATGGAGCACGCCGAACATCACGTCCGGCACCGACGCCACCGTGTCCCCGGTGAACAGCACACCGTGGCGGGGGAGGTGGACGGCGATCGAACCGGGCGTGTGGCCCGGGGCGTGGACCACCACCGCGCCGCCGCCGAAGTCGAGCACCTCGCCGTCCACGACCTCCCGGTCGACCCGGGTCGGCGGCGCCTCCGGCGAGGTCACCCCGTGCTCGAAGATCGGGAGTTCCCAGTCCAGGAGGTGCGGCTCCGGCACCGGTGCCTCGCCCCGGATCACCGGCGCGTCGAGCCCGTGCGCGAGGATCTCGGCCCCGTGCCGGTCCGCCAGCTCCTGCGCCGAGCCCACGTGGTCCCGATGGCAGTGGGTCAGCACGATCCGGCGGAGCCGGTCCGGGTCGAGACCGGCGGACCGTATCGCCGCGGCCGTCTCGTCCGCCATGCCGGCCCAGCCGGCGTCGATCAGCGTCAGCCCCTCCTCGTCCTGCCAGAGGTAGGCCTGGCCGATGGAGTAGTCGAGGAGGTGCAGACGCGGGATGATCCTGGTGAGCTCGATGGATGCCATGCGGCGAACCTACGCATCTCCGCAGGTCCGCCGCATGGTTCTACGCTGTCGGCGAGCTTCGCCGAACGCTGAATGTGTCTGACCGTCAGCTCTGCTTCTGGCGCGCGTAGTTGAGCAGGAAGTGCGCCTCGGCCACGGACAGCCGCTCCAGCTCGTCGGGGGAGACGGACTCGTTGGGCGCGTGGATCTGCGCCTCGGGCTCGCTCAGGCCGATCAGCAGGATCTCCGACTCCGGGTACAGCGAGGCCAGCGTGTTGCACAGCGGGATCGAGCCGCCCATGCCCGCCGTCTGCATCTCCTGACCGGGGTACGCGATCCGCATCGCCTCGGCCATCGACGCGTACGCCGGGCTCGACGTGTCCGCCTGGAACGGCTGGCCCTGACCGACCTGTTCGAGGGAGACCCGGGCGTTCCACGGCGTGTGCTTCTCGATGTGCGCGAAGAGCAGCTTGGTCACCTCGGCCGAGTCCAGGCCGGGCGGCACCCGCAGGCTGAGCTGGGCACGGGCCGAGGACGGGATCGACGGGGTCGCTCCGGCCACGGGGTGGCAGTCGATGCCGATGACGGTGACGGCAGGGCGCGCCCAGATCCGGTCCGCGACGGTACCGGCACCCGGCAGGGCCACTCCGCTGAGGACCTTGGCGTCCTGGCGGAAGTCCTCCTCCGGGTACTGCAGCCCCTCCCACATCTGGTCGCCCGGCAGCCCGTCGATGACGGTCGAACCGTCCGGGCCGCGCAGCGAGTCCAGTACGCGGATCAGCGCGGCCAGCGCGTCCGGCGCGGCGCCGCCGAACTGACCGGAGTGCAGATTGCCCTCCAGGGTGTCGATCCCCACCCGGATCATCGTCATGCCGCGCAGGGTCGCGGTCACGGTCGGCAGGCCCACCCGGAAGTTGCCCGCGTCGCCGATCACGATCGCGTCGGAGACGAGCAGCTCGGGGTGCTGCTCCGCGTACCGCTCGAGACCGCCGGTGCCCTGCTCCTCCGAACCCTCGACGATCACCTTGACCGTCACGGGAACGCCGCCGTTCGCCTTGAGGGCGCGCAGCGCGAGCAGATGCAGGATGAAGCCGCCCTTGCAGTCCGCCGTGCCACGCCCGTACCAGCGCCCGTTCCGCTCCGTCAGCTTGAACGGCGGGGTGAGCCAGGCGGACTCGTCCAGCTTCGGCTGCACGTCGTAGTGCGCGTACAGAAGGACGGTCGGCGCGCCGGCCGGGCCGGGCAGGATGCCGTACACGGCCTGCGAGCCGTCCGGGGTGTCGAGCAGTGCCACGTCCTGGAAGTCCTCGGCGCGCAGCGCGTCCGCGACCCAGTTCGCGGCACCCTCGCACTCGCTGCGGGGCGCCACTGCCTCGTCCGCCACCGACTCGAAGGCCACCAGCTCCGTGAGCTCGGCCTTGGCACGGGGCATCAGGGACCGGACGGTCTCGGCGATCGGATTCGAGGTCATGGGCACGCTCCTGATGGGTGCGACGTTTACGACGTAAGGACGGCGTTCGGCGTATGTCGTGGTACGGCGAACGCACCGCCGATCCTACGGCGCGGGCCTTTGGCTACCGCGCCGTAGGATGCGTCAGGAGCAGACCACCGGTCGGATCAGGAGCAGAAGCACATCGTGAGCAGCGAGCAAGCGGAGAACGCCGGTCCGGAGAACACCGCGCCCGAAGGCGCGGCTCCTGAGGGCATCACGGGCGGGGTGTCGGACGCGGTGTCGGACGATGTCGCGGACGCGGTGTCGGACCAGGTCACGGACGCCGAGGCGTCCCACGAATCGCACGACGGAGCGCCCGCGGAGGAGGCCTCGGACGTCGTGGACGCCGACGCCGTTGCCGCCCGGGACGTCGTGGACCGTGAGAACACCGAGGTCTGGGACGTCGTGGTCGTCGGCGCGGGGCCCGGCGGCGCGTCCGCGGCCTACGCGGCCGCGGTGGCCGGACGGCGGGTGCTCCTCCTGGAGAAGTCCGAGCTGCCCCGGTACAAGACCTGCGGTGGCGGCATCATCGGCCCCTCCCGCGACTGTCTGCCGCCCGGCTTCGAACTGCCCCTCCAGGACCGGGTGCACGCCGTCACCTTCTCCCTGGACGGCCGTTTCGCCCGTACCCGCCGCTCGCGGAAGATGCTCTTCGGGCTCATCAACCGCCCGGAGTTCGACGCCCAGCTCGTCGAGCACGCCCAGAAGGCCGGCGCCGAGCTGCGGACCGGGGTCACGGTGACCCGCGTGGAGCAGCACGGCCCGGCGGTCCCGGACCGGCGGACCGTCGCCGTGGTCCTCGCCGACGGCGAGACCGTGCTCGCACGCGCGGTCGTCGGTGCCGACGGCAGTGCCAGCCGGATAGGTGCGCATGTCGGGGTGAAGCTCGGTCAGGTCGACCTGGGCCTGGAGGCGGAGATCCCCGTACCGCCGTCCGTGGCGGAGGACTGGAAGGGCCGCGTCCTCATCGACTGGGGCCCCATGCCCGGCAGTTACGGGTGGGTGTTCCCCAAGGGCGACACCCTGACGGTCGGCGTCATCTCGGCGCGCGGCGAGGGCGCGGCCACCAAGCGGTACATGGAGGACTTCGTCGCCAGGCTCGGCCTGTCCGGTTTCGAGCCCACGATCTCCTCCGGCCATCTGACGCGCTGCCGCACCGACGACTCGCCGCTCTCCCGTGGCCGGGTCCTCGTCTGCGGCGACGCGGCGGGGCTCCTGGAGCCGTGGACGCGTGAGGGCATCTCGTACGCGCTCCGCTCGGGCCGGCTGGCCGGCGAGTGGGCGGTGCGGGTCGCCGAGGCCGACGACGCGGTCGACGCACGGCGTCAGGCCCTGAACTACGCCTTCGCCATCAAGGCCGGGCTGGGTGTCGAGATGGCCGTCGGGCGGCGGATGCTCGCCGTCTTCGAGCGGCGGCCGGGGCTGCTGCACGCGACGCTGACGGGCCTGCGTCCCGCCTGGAACGCGTTCGCCGACATCACCCGGGGTTCGGCGACGCTCGGCGGCATGGTCCGGTCGAACGGCATGGCCCGGCGGGCCCTGGAGATCCTCGACAAGCGCATGGACACCTCGTCGGGTGTCGGCCCGGCGGGCCGGGGCGTCGGCAAGGGCGAGCGGTCGGCACCCGAGGCCGACGCGAACGCGGAGGCGCAGACCGACGCGCAGACCCAGGTGCGGACCGAGGGGCAGTCCGGCCCGAAGGCCGGCGCTTCCGCGAAGCCGGAGACTCCCGAGGCTCCGGAAGCGGTCTGACGCCTCCGAAGGGCGCACCTGGCGTACAGGAAGTGAGTGAAGCGGACGGGCTCCGCCGCTCCGGCCGGTTTCACGCGGCGGGAGTGGTGGGGCCCGTCGGCGTGATGCGGAAGACGGGGTGCTTCGGGGCGATGGCGCGCAGCTCCTCGTCGGTGGAGTCGGGGCCGACGCCGCCGAAGAAGACGCCGACCTCGGCCTTCCAGCGCTTGAGGTAGGCGCGCAGCAGCGCGGGCTTGTCGTCGTCCGTGACCTCGACGGCGGTGAAGTCCTGCACGTGCTTGCCGAGGATCAGCCGACCGCCGCCGGCGGCCCGCATGTTGTGGGTCCACTGGACGTGGCCGCGGGGAGCCACGAGGTAGCGGACGCCGTCCACCGTCAGGAGGTTGACAGGGGTGCGGCGCCACTCGCCGCTCTTGCGGCCGCGGACGGCGAGCACGCGGGAGCCCCAGACGCTGAAGCCGCGGCGGGTCGCCCAGGCGACGGCGCGGTTGAGGACGTTCACGGTGAGCCAACCGGGCTTCATGACGTGGGCGGCGGGCTCGGAGCCGGTGGGCCGTGCGGACATGGGTTCCTCCTGCGGGATCAAGCGGTGCCGAGTGGTGGCGGTGCCGGGCGGTGAGGGCCGGGAGCAAAGCGTGAGCACTGCTCTCGCTTGGTTCGAGTGTGCAGGAATCGCCGCTCACAATCAAGAGCAGCGCTCTTATTTCGTATCGGCGCTCTGAAAGTGGCACACTGCTCTCCATGACGACCGTTCGAGGAGCCCGCGCCCGCGCCCGTATCGAGATCACCGCCGCCATCAAGGACGAGGCCCGCACCCAGCTCGCCGCCGAGGGCGCCGCCAAGCTGTCCCTGCGGGCCGTCGCCCGTGAGCTGGGCATGGTCTCCTCCGCGCTCTACCGCTACTTCCCGAGCCGCGACGACCTCCTCACCGCGCTGATCGTCGAGGCGTACGACGCGATCGGCGCCGCAGCGGAGAAGGCCGCATCCGAGACGGCGGGACAGCGCCCCCTGGACCGATGGACCGCCGTCTGCCGGGCCGTCCGCGCCTGGGCCGTCGCCCACCCGCACGAGTACGCCCTGATCTACGGTTCCCCCGTCCCCGGCTACAGCGCGCCCCAGGACACGATCGTCCCCGCCTCCCGCGTCGGCCTCGTCCTCATCGAGACCGCCCGCAGCGCGCACACCGGCGAGGGCGTCGCCCTGCCCCCGCTCCCGGAAGGACTCCGTCCCGAGGCCGCCCGCCTGGCCGCCGACATCGCCCCGGACCTCCCTCCGGCCCTCGCGGTCACGCTCGTGGGCGCCTGGTCGCAGCTCTTCGGACTGATCTCCTTCGAGGTGTTCGGTCACTTCCACAACATCGTCGAGGACCGCGAGGCGTTCTTCGCGGCGGCGGCCCGCCGCCTCGGCCAGGACGTGGGCCTGCTCCCGCGCGGCTGAGACGGCTCGGTGCGCCCCGGGAGGCCCGCCTCCCTGCGGAGGGTGAGGCTCGTGGTGTTCCCCGGGAAGACGCCATGCCGACGCGCGGCCGCACCCGTACGGACGGGGCGCCGTCTACTCCGCCGGGAGTACGGGTGACCACCCCGTCGGGCTGACGTTTCCGCGGGTCCCGCACGGCTAGCGTGGCGGACATGGATCAGGAGCGGAGGCGCGGGCACGGGCGCGGACAGGGGCGTGGGAGCGGTGACACGGGTCCGGCGCGCGGGCCGGGGGAGTGGCGGACACACGAGCGCCGGCCGCACGAGCGCCGGCCGCAAGAGCGCTGGCCGCACGAACGCCGGCCGCACGAACGCCGGCCGCACGAGCGCCCGGGCTGGGCGGCCGGCCGCGAGTGGGGCCGGTGGCAGCGCGGGGACGGCCGCAACGGTCTGCCCTGGCGGTCCACGCTCCTGATCGCCGTGGTCGTCATGGCGGGGACCGGGTTCGCCGCGAGGAACCAGCCCGACCGGGAGGCGCTCGACGCGCTCGGGCGCGCCCTGCTGCTCCTCGGAGCGGCGCCTCTGCTGTTCCGTCACCGGTGGCCGGTGCCGGTGGTGTTCGGCGTCGCGGCCGTCACCCTCGGCTATCTCCTGGCCGGCTACCCGTACGGCCCGGTGTTCGTCATGGTCGCCGTCGCCTGTTTCGCGGCCGTCGTGCACGGGCACCGGACCGCCGCCGCCTGGGCCCTCGGCCTGCTCTGGGCGGGCCATCTGCTGCTCTCCCACTGGCTCTACCGCTGGCTGCCCCCGGCGGGCGACGGGCCCGCTCCCTGGGGGCAGGAGCTGCCCGCGGCCGCGTTCGCCGTCGCCGTACTGGCCGCCTCCGAGACGGTTCGCGTACGGCGCGAGCAGCGGGCGCAACTGCGGGCCGACCGGGCCGCCGCCGAGGAGCGGCGCGCCGACGAGGAACGGCTCCGTATCGCCCGGGAACTCCACGACGTGCTCGCCCACTCGATCTCCGTGATCAATGTGCAGGCCGGGGTCGGCCTCGCCCTCCTGGACTCCGACCCCGAGCAGGCCCGCACCGCGCTGACCACGATCAAGGCGGCCAGCAAGGAGGCACTCGGCGAGGTGCGCCAGGTCCTCGACACCCTCCGTACCCGCGGCGACGCGCCCCGCGCGCCCGCCCCCGGACTCGGCCGGCTCCCCGAGCTCGTCGAACAGGCCGGCGCCGCCGGCCTCACCGTCACCGTCGCGACGACGGGACCGCGCGCCGACCTGCCGCCCGGCGCCGATCTCGCCGCCTTCAGGATCGTGCAGGAGGCGCTCACCAACGTGGTGCGCCACTCCGGTTCGCGTACGGCCCGGGTACGGATCGGGTACGGCTCCGGGCACCTGGACCTGACGGTCGACGACGACGGCCCGGCCACCGGCACCGAGGCGGGTGGCAGCGGCAACGGTCTCGCCGGCATGCGGGAGCGGGCCGCGGCCCTCGGTGGCACCATCGAGGCGGGCGCACGCCCGGACGGCGGCTTCCGCGTCCACGCCGTACTCCCGTTCCACCAGGAAGAGCCCCCGTCACCGCAGGAGACCCCGTGATCCGAGTGCTGCTCGCCGACGACCAGTCCCTGGTCCGGGCGGGGTTCCGCGCGCTGCTCGACGCCCAGCCGGACATCGAGGTCGCGGGCGAGGCCGCCGACGGCGACGAGGCCGTGGAGGGGGTGCGCGCCCTGCGCCCCGACGTCGTCCTCATGGACATCCGGATGCCGCGGCTCGACGGCCTGGAGGCGACCCGCCGCATCACGGACGACCCGGACCTCGCCGGGATCCGGGTCGTCATGCTGACCACCTTCGAGCTCGACGAGTACGTCTTCGAGGCGATCCGCGCGGGTGCCTCCGGCTTCCTGGTCAAGGACACCGAGCCGGAGGAGCTGCTGCGGGCCGTGCGCGCCGTCGTCCACGGGGACGCCCTGCTCTCCCCCGGGGTGACCCGCCGCCTGATCGAGGAGTTCGCGGCCCGCTCCAAGGCCCCGGGGGCGGCGGAGTCCCTCGGGGCCCTGACCGAGCGGGAACGGGAGGTGATGGCCCTGGTGGGCATCGGCCTGTCGAACGAGGAGATCGCCCGCCGACTGGTCGTCAGCCCTCTTACCGCCAAGACCCATGTGAGCCGCGCCATGGTGAAACTCGGCGCCCGGGACCGTGCCCAACTCGTCGTCCTGGCGTACGAGTCGGGACTCGTACGGCCCGGCTGGCTCGGCTGAGGGGGAGGCGAAGGCCGCGTACGAGCCGGAGAACGCCGTTCCGGACGCGTGCTCGGGGACGAGTGGCGTGACGTCCCCGCCCGGCACGCCCGTACGACCTGTGAGCTCGACCGGGCGCTTCATCCGTACGGCCCCGGCGCCGACGCCGGATGCTGGACGGGACGGTCCGGGCGGTCCCGGGTTCAGGACCAGGTGACCCCGGAGGTCTCGCGCCACACCCGTGCCGGCTCCTCGTCCCCGGTGAGCGTCACGGCGTCGAAGGGCAGCCGGTTCCACAGGACGAGGTACAGCCGGTCGGCGGCCCCGACGAGCTCGGTGTCCACCGGCCCCGACGCCCGACCGTCCCGCTCGGTCCGGGGCGGCTCGGTCGCCGAAAGCCGCACGGTCCACACATCACCCGTGTCGGTGGCCCGCATCCGCAGGGTCCGGGGCCCGGTCGTCCGCACCCGGCTGCGGTTCCGGCCGTGGAACTGGAACAGCAGCTCGTCGATGCCGTCGACCGCGACCGACGGCTCCACCGGCCGCGGCCCCGCCGCGAGCGCCGACTCGGCGTCCGCGCGGTGGACGGTGGTCTCGTGCGCCTGCCGTCGCGCCCAGAAGGCGAGCGGCGAGGGTGCGGGCAGGAAGGTCCAGCACTCCAGCGACTCCGGCGCCGCCCGCAGGGCGGCGACCAGGCCCGCGTGGCCCTCCCTGAAGTAGGTCAGGAGCTCGTCGCCGTCGAGCGAGGTCTCGCCGGTGCCCGGCTGATACGCGGTGCGCGCGTGGACCACGAGATCCGTGGCCCAGCGGTGCACCATCGAGGTGTGCCGGAGGAGGTCCCGAACCCGCCACCCCGGACAGGTCGGCACCTCCGCGTCGGGCCCGGCCTCGGCCGCCGCCGCGGCGAGGGCCCGGCCGGCGGTCTCCAGGGCGTCGACGTGGTCGACGACCTTCAGCGTTCCCCCATGCGACGTGTCCATGGGGGGATTCTCGCAGCCGCAGGCACGCCGGGGACTCAACTCACCCGAGATGATCCGGCGTTCCGTGCCCAGTACCCCATGGCGGCGGCACCGGCCGCGAGTACGGCGACGGTCGTGAGCGCCACCGGCAGGGAGAACCAGTCGGCGAGGAACCCGATGGACGGCGGACCGAGCAGCATGCCCCCGTAACCGAGCGTGGACGCCGTCGCCACCCCGCCGGGGCCGGCGACGGCGCCGGCGCGGGCCACGGCGACGGGGAAGATGTTGGCGAGCCCGAGACCGGTGATCGCGAAGCCGAGCAGGGTGGCCCAGATGCTCGGCGCGAGCGCGCCGAGCAGCATGCCGGCGGCGGCAGTGGCGCCACCGAGGACCAGGGTCCGGGTCTGGCCGAGACGTTCGAGCAGGGCGGTGCCGGAGAGGCGCCCCGCGGTCATGGTCAGCGCGAACACGGAGTACCCGGCGGCGGCCACCCCCGGGTGCGCGCCGAGGTCCTGCTCCAGGTGGAGGGCGCCCCAGTCGGCGAGCGCGCCTTCGCCGTACGCCGTACAGAGGGCGATCACGCCGAAGACCAGGACGATGCGCCGCGACCCGCCGGACGGTCCGCCCTTCGCGCCGGCTGCCGGCGCCAGGGATTCGGGCGCCGGGGCGGGGGAGGGGTGACGCAGGAGTACGGGCCCGGCGACGGCGGTGAGCACGAGGCCGACCCCGGTGAGACCCAGCAGATGGGCGGTCGGGGACAGGCCCCCGGCGAGCAGTCCACCGAGTCCCGCGCCGATCATGCCGCCGAGGCTGAACGCGGCGTGGAAGCTGGGCATCACCGGGCGCCGGAGCGCGGTCACGAGGTCCACGGCGGCGCTGTTCATGGCGACGTTGATCCCGCCGTACGCGGCCCCGAACACGAGCAGGACGAGGCCGAGGGCGAGCGGTGACCGGGTGAGCGCCGGCAGAGCGACCGACAGCGACAGGAGTACGGCGGTGGCGACGGTGACGACGTGGGAGCCGTGGCGACGGCAGAGTCGCCCGGTCAGCGTCATGGTGACGACGGCGCCGGCGGACACCCCGAGGAGGGCGAGGCCGAGGTCACCGGCCGAGGCACCGGTCTGCTGCTTGACGGCGGGGATCCGGACGACCCAGCCGGCGAACAGGAAACCGTCGAGAGCGAAGAAGAGGGTCAGGGCGACGCGGAGGCGGGACAGGGAGTGCGTGGCGGTGTCTCCGCCGGGGCCCCCCGGAACGACCGTCCGTACTTTGTTTAGTAGCGGCACAAACTCAGGATAGGGGGATCCCCTGGCCGCAATCAAGCGAGCGGCGGGGGGTCCCGCAGTGTGATGCCCGCTGCCGTGCAGGCTGTACGGGTGACAAAGACCAGGTCATCGCGGTGAGGGTGATCCCCAACGGGTGGCTGGAGAGCATCGTTTCTGCGCACGCGTGACCCCGGGATCGGGCTGCCCGGCATTGGAGTGAGACGCCGTGTCTCGGCTTTTCCCGGGGCGTTTGACCGGCAGACGGGCACCTTCCGGCACGTCATTCCGAGATCTTGAGGAGTAGTCATGCGTTCTCTCGCCGCGTCTGTCCTGGCCGTGGGCATCCTGCTGGGCGGCGCCGGTTCCGCGCTCGCCAACGACGGATTCGGTGCGGGGTACTTCTCCGCCGGTGGCGCGGGCTTCAGCTCGCACTGCGCGGTGGCCGGCGTCCCGGCCGTGTACGGAACGATCTTCACCGGCTCGTGTTCGGAGAAGGGCTGGGAGAAGGGCCCGGAGGGCGCGTTCCTCGGCGCTCACTGATCCGACGTCACTCCCTGCCTCGGGCGAGGACGCGGCCTCGCCCGAGGCCAGGGCGGCACGGCGGGCCGGCCGACGCCGTACGGGAGCACGTCCGGACCGACGGAGGGACCCTTCCGGCCACCCGACAGAGAGACCCGTCCGGCCACCCGGCGGAGGGGTGTCCCGCAGACGGTCCCGGAACGTCCCCACGTCTGCGTCGACCCGGGCCCCCGACGCGAGGCGGAGACACTCCCGACGGCCCGGCGGAGAGACACTCCCCATCACCGGCGGCGAGACACCCCCGCCCCCGTCCCCAAGGGAGACGCCCCGGGGACACCCCACCCCCCGATCATGGGAGACTCGCCCCCATGAACGGCAAGGCGACGACGATCCGGACACGGCTGGACAGGGGGCGCAACGCGCTCGGCCCCGCACTGGAGCTGGTGCACACCGGCAGGGCGCCCACCAGGGCCGTCCTCACCGCCGAGCTCGGCGTCACCCGCGCCACCGCCGGCGCGGTCGCCGCGGAACTGGAGGCCCTCGGCCTCATCCGCGTGGACTCCAACCCCGGCGCCGCCGCGGGCTCCCAGGGCCGCCCCTCCCACCGTCTCGCCGTCGACGAGAAGGGCCCCGTCGCCCTCGCCGCCCAGGTCCACGCCGACGGCTTCCGCGCCGCACTCGTCGGCCTCGGCGGCACCATCGTGGCCACCGTCCCCGGCTGCGTCACCGTCTCCGCCGACCCGGCCCAGGTCCTCGGCGAGGTCGTCGAGGCCGGAGTCGCCCTGCTCAGGGAGAGCGGCCGCCGCTGTGTCGGCGCGGGCCTCGCCGCCCCTTCGGCCGTGGCGGAGCCCGAGGGCACCGCGCTGAACCCGCTGCACCTCGCCTGGCCCGCCGGTGCGCAGGTCCGGGAGATCTTCGCCGAGCGGGTACGGGCCGCCGGCATCGACGGCCCCGCCTTCACCGGCAACGACGTGAACCTCGCAGCCCTGGCCGAGCACCGCCACGGCGCCGGCCGCGGCGCCCGCGACCTGCTCTGCGTGGCCACCGGCCACCGCGGCGTCGGCGGCGCGCTCGTCCTGGACGGGCGCCTCCACACCGGCAGCGCGGGCCTGGCTCTGGAGGTCGGCCACCTCACGGTGAACCCGGAGGGCCGCGCCTGCCACTGCGGCAGCCGTGGCTGCCTGGACGTGGAGACCGACCCGCTCGCCTTCCTCACGGCCGCCGGCCGCGCCCCCGGCCCCGAGCTGTCCCTGCTCCAGCAGGCCCGGGACCTGCTGCGCACGAGCCCCGACGACCCGGGCGTACGGGTCGCGGTGGGGGAGCTGATCGACCGTCTGGGCCTCGGCCTCGCGGGCCTGGTGAACATCCTCAACCCGGACCGGATCATCCTCGGCGGCCTCCACCGCGAGCTCCTCGACGCGGACCCGGAGCGTCTGCGCGCGGTGGTCGCCGACCGCAGCCTCTGGGGCCGCAGCGGCGGAGTGCCGATCCTCCCCTGCACCCTGGACCACAACAGCCTCGTCGGCGCCGCTGAGCTGGCGTGGCAGCCGGTCCTGGACGACCCGCTGGCGGCGCTGAGCCGCGAGCCGGTCTGACCGCTCGCCCCGACCGGCGGCGTCACGCCTGCGGGTCGGGTCGCCCCTCGGCCAGCGCGGCCAACCGATCCAGGGCCGTCCGCGTCCCGGCCTCGTTGTCGGCGGCGGGGACGCCGTCGGGCACCCCTTCGTGGACGAGGACCACCTCCGTGCCGCCCTCCAGGGCGATCAGGGTCGTGGTGAGGGTCATGGGGCCCTGGAGCCCCGGGTCCGGGGTCTCGAACTCGGTGATCTCGACGACGCGTTCGTCGGGAAGCAGCTCCACGAAGCGTCCGTGGTACGTGTCCGTACGGGCCCCCGACTTGCCGGTGCCGTCCGCGCTGTCGTAGGTGAGGGAGACCCGGAAGGTTCCCCCCTCGCGGGCGTCGAACTCGTGGACCTCGCAGGTCATTCCGTACGGCACGCGCCAGCGCGCGACCGCCTCCGGGTCCAGGAGGGCCCGGTAGACGGCCGAGGGCGGGGCGTCGACATGGCGGGACACGCGCGTGGTGTACACGTCTCCAGGCTAGAGGCTGAGGGCGTCCTCCGCGTTCGTCATCCAGGCGGTCACCGAGTTCTTGTCCGGCGACACGTACAGGCCGGGGGTCGAGGCCTTGAGCGGCTTCTGCTCCAGGTCGGAGTCGGTGGTCATCGTCATCGCGATCGAGTGGACGGTCGTACCCTTGCCGTCCTTGAGGCCGCCCATGAGTCCCGCGTACGCCGACTGCCCCGGTGCGAGCCGGATCGCGTCCTCGATCCCGGGGGCCGGACCCCGCTCGACGGCCTGTCCGTCGAGGTCGCCGAAGGTGACGACCGGGTGTCCCAGGGCCCGGCAGGGCTTGCCGCCCCTGTTGGTGATCTTCAGCAGGTAGCTGCTGGTCGTGGGCTCCGCCAGTGTCGCGGTGAAGGTCACGTCGAAGGTGCTGCACGGGAACACGTCGTAGTCGGGGTCCACCGACGGCGTCGCGGGCTTCGAGGGGGCCGGGGGCTTCGTGGGGGTGACCTTCGGGGCGTCGGTCGGCGCGGCCGTGGGGGCCTTCGTCGGTGCGTCCGTCGGCGTCACGGACTTCGACGGAGTCGCCGACGGCGCTTCGGGGCCACCTGCCGCCCCGTCCTCGGCGGGACCGCAGGCGGTCAGCGCGACCGCGGCGAGGGCGACGAGGACGACGGCGGATCTGCGGACGGTGCTCATGATGGTGTCCCCCGATGAGAAGCGCGCACGGCGCGGTACTGAACGAACTGATCAGATCCGATCTGACCCGGTCCGGGCTCGGCCGGTCCGAAGTCCAGGGTCCCGAAGAAACTTCACGGCTTGGTGACGGCGGCTTGCCGAAATCACCACGACGTCGGCGCGGCGAACCCTCGGCGTCGACGACGAATCCCCGACGTCGGCACGACGCATCCCCGACGCGGGCGGGGCGCACCCCCGACCGGCGTCGGCGGGACGCATCCCGACGCGCGCCCCCACCGGCCGGAAAGCCCTGGCCGGAGCCGGGCGGACGACGTACCGTTCCGCCTCATGACCATTTCTGATCATGATCTTCCTCCGCGTCTTGGCAGCCTCACCTTCCACAGTCCGCTCTCCGAGGCCCGCGCGACCCGCATGGTCGAGCGGCTCGCCGCCATCGGGCCCGCCGATGTGCTCGACATCGGCTGCGGCTGGGGCGAGTTGCTGCTCCGCGTCGTCGAGGCCGTGCCGGCGGCCAAGGGTGCGGGAATCGACATCAACGGCGAGGACCTGGCCCGCGGCCGGGCCCTGGCCGAGGCCCGTGGCCTCGGCGACCGCGTCGAGTTCGTCGAGGAGTCGGCGTTCGGTACCGGCCGGGGACCCGTCGACGTGGTCCTCTGCCACGGATCGAGCCAGGCCCTCTGCGACCCCGAGCAGCCGCACGACCTCTCCGCGGCCCTGAGCGAACTCCGCCGTCTCGTCAGGCCCGGAGGGCATGTCGTGCTCGGGGAGTGCTTCTGGGACCGCACTCCCACGGACGAGGAACTGGCCGGGATGTGGCCGGGCGCCGACGAGGGGGACCACACGTCCCTCGGCGCCCTCGTCGACCTCGCGATCGAGGCGGGATTCCGGCCCGCGTGGATCGAGACGGCGACCGCCGAGGAGTGGGAGGAGTTCGAGTCGGGCTACCGGTACGACACCGAGCTCTGGCTCGCCGCCCACCCCGGCCACCCGCTCGCCGCCGAGACCCGGGAGCGCGTCGACCGGCAGCGCTCGACGTGGGTGAACGGCTACCGGCGCGTCCTCGGCATGGCGTACCTGACGCTCGTCGCCGTGGCCTGAACCGTCAGGCAGCGGGCCACCGGGCCCCGGCCGGCCGAGCCGGGGCCGACGGGCCCCGGCTCACCAGTGCCGCCCCGCCCCCAACCGCCCCGGCCCCGGCGCGGACAGATGCAGGACCCGGAAGCGCTCGCCCTCGTCGGCGGGTGCTTCCGCGTCGGCCCACAAGGTGACGTGAGCAGTTCCCAGTGGCGCGGATCGACCGCCAGAGCGGAGGCCACCACCCGTCCCGACGTGCCTCGCGCGCGTGCCGGGCCACGGCGTCCGCCACCGCGTCGCCGGGGGCGCCCCCTCCCCGAGCGGGGTCCTGCGACGCGTCGCGGTGCCCGGCGCCGAACCGGATGCGGGCCCCTCCTCGTACGACAGGCCGGTCCAGTGCTGCACCACGGGTCGGCCGAAGTCGTTCACGATGCCCTGGAAACCCGGGCCCCAGAGGAAGGAGATCATGCCCTCGGGAGTGGCCCACAGACAGAACGGCGCGCACTGGTTGACCGGCGACGCGTCCCCACGCTCCCGCACCAGGTACGCCGTCAGGCCGAGCCCGGGGAAGCCGTCTCGACATGCTGGAGACCATCGGCACTCTGCTGCTCCTTGGCGGCTTGCTGCTGGGTCTCGTGGTGACGGAATCCTGGTTCTTGCTCACCCTCGTGGGCCTCGCGCTCATGGCCGCCGTCTATGCCATGAAGGCGCCCGGTCCGCGGAGGAGGCTATCCAGCGTGGCGGTAAGGCTCCTGCGGCGTGGAAGACGCTCACGGACATGCTGGGAGCGCTGCGCAACATCCGTCAGGCTCAGTTCGACATCCTGAGGCCCCCTGGCGACGGTCACCGTCTCCAGGAGCTCCGCGAGAAGGGCGACTTCGAAGCGGCGGGCATCACGTCCGACGGCGTCCCTGACGACATCCTGCGCGCCATGACGTCAGGGCGTGCCCGACGACTCCGTCGTCGACTACAGCCCGCGCGAGCGGATATTCCTGCGCATCAGTAGGAGAGGCAACAACCATGAACGAACCCACACCCCCGAACAGCTCGCGGCCGGCGAGGCGCATGGGCTGACTCCGCCCATGCGCGCGTTCCTGCGCGGCGAGACTGACGAGGAACTCCAGACGGACGCTGCGGCGTTCCTCGAAGCCTTCGGCACCCCTGAGCCGCCCGCCCCGGTCTACCGTTCCGGCGGTCCCCGCGGAGTCGATGTGGCGAGCTCGGGTGGACGAGGGGGCTTCAGTGCTGGCGCCGCCCTCTACCGCGAGCGTCACGGGCTCGACGAGGACGGCAAGGGGCCCGAGAAGAAACCGATGCCGACCGGAAACCGCAACCCGTTCGCCGAGAGTGGCTACAGCATGGAGCGCTGAGGGACTCCGCACCTCGGAGGGGCAACCCTTGGGGCCGCCCCTTCCGAAGACGTCAACGCTTGAGGTACTGGAGCACGATAAGGCCCGCACCCGTAACCGCGAGGCACGCAGTCCCCGCCTTGGTGAGGCCGTCAAGAACGGTGCCACCAAGTTCGGTGACGACGATAAAGGAAAGAAGGCCGACCACCGCACCGACGAGCATCACGATGATGATGTCGCGAACCGGGTGCGCACAGATAGTGGTGGTGCCGCTGGACGTCACGCTGTTTCCTCCCGAGTGTCACTGATGCGTACTGCATGGAGACATGACTCACCTGTCGGTGTGGTCTCCAGCTAGGAGCCGACAAGGCGGCTCCTGGGCCTACGCCGTCACAGCGAGGCCAAATACGATCAGTTCGTCCTTTTCGGATTCGGGAAGGGTCAGGCGCGTGTGTAGGTTTCCAGCCGGTACACGCGCCGATCAAGCTACAGCACGGCCAACTACCCTGCAAGTAGACATTGTTCGGCGACGCAGGGGCTACAGGTGGCAGGGGGGTGACCCGGGGTGGGGCAGATGGGGAGACCGTACAAGTGCTGGTGCGCTCCCCGTGTACGGGTCTGGGGGATCTGAACGAGCGGGCCCGCGCGGACTTGCCTGGCAGTAGGCCTGGAGGCGCCCGCACAGCCCCTTCTAGGGGGCGCTGAGCGTCGACCCTGCCCTGAAAGCGTGACTCGCCGGCATGGCTGACGTCATGAAACACGCAGGTGGGAGGCTTGAAAGTGTGACGCGCCCCTACTGCGATGAACCCATGAAGAGGACGTGTGCAATGTGCCCCACTGAGCTGCCGCTCCTGGCGCGCTCTCACGCACGCACCTGTTCTCCTCGCTGCCGTAACAGACTCTGCGACGTGGAGCACGTACAAGGACGCCGCCACTTCGACGGCCGGCGCCGGTCTAGGTTTCGTCCTCAGCGACGTCGACGACATCGTCTGCATCGACCTGGACCACCGTTTGAACCCGCTCACGGGCCGTCTGACGCCGTGGGCCGCAGCTATCGTGCGCGATGCGGGCACCGCCTACGTAGAGGTGTCCCCGTCCGGCGATGGACTGCATATCTGGGGCCGCGCGGACGTCCGGCAGGGACACTGCATCCGACGCCCTGACGGTACGGCCGTGGAGATCTACGGGACCGGCCGGTCCATCGCAATGACGGGCCGCCGGCATGGCTCCTGCCCGTCGATCCTCGCGGACATCTCCGCGGTGGTGAACACGCTGACGGCGTAGAGGCTAGCTCCCGCCTGTGAACTCCTTGACAGCTACCGCGACAGCTACAAGCAGACTGAGCAAGCCGAAGATGGCGCCAAGCGCCGTGTTGAGATTGGCATGGAAACGACGTCTGCCACAGCAGGCTTGGACGCACGATGAACTTCGTGTACTTCCTGAGCACTTGGGTGCGCTGCAGATCAGAGACAAGCTGGTGCAGCTTGTCTTCAGCCGTCGTACGGGTCGAGTGGCGCACCTGAAGGCGGGTATCCCAACTGAGATCCCACGAACCGGTGGCCACGAGCATACCGGCTGGAAGCACACAGGAGGTGACATCGCCGGACCAGGCCCCGCCGCAAAGCGCCGCCACTGCAGAACAGCCTGACTGCCCCCAACCCGAAGGCCCCAGCGTGCCGCTGTGGGCCTTTTGCATGCCCACAGCGAGAGGTACCCCCCATGACTGACCCGACCAAGTGCGCACGGCCGAACTGCGCTTCGCGCCGATGCCGACGATGACGACCACGGGTGACATCGTCATCGATCCGTATTGCTCCATCCTCTGCCGGATGTGGGCGGAGTACGCCCTCGCACTCGTGCGGACGCCATGGTCGCCGCGCACTGAGTGGGAGTCCAAGCAGATGTTCACTCTGGATGCCGTCCTGAACGGGCGCGCGCAGCCGACGAAGATCGTCTGATGGCCGTCGACCACGACATTGTGGGCAGTGTCGGCGTCGAGGTCGTGCCCATCGCGCCGACCTTCCACCGTCACATGGAGCGGGTCGTCATTCCCGCTGCGGAACAGGTCGGCCAACAGGCCGGCCGCATCCTCGGTGACCGCATGGCAGACGCGATTGTCCGGCAGGTTGCCGCCTTCAAGGCGATGCCGAAGCTGAACGTGAGCCTGGCTGACGGCGGAGTCACGTTCTCCCGATCTTCGCGCGAGGCGTGGACGGCGCGAAGGCCTCCCTTCCAGGCCTGACACCGCTAGTCATCGGCGCCGCGAGCGCGGTCCAGACGCTCATGGACACGGCGTCCGCGCATGAAGACGCCGTTCTGGAAGGGCCTCAAAGCAGACCTGAAGGAGAACGTAGAGCCGGCGATCGTCGGCTTCGGCGTGGCTTTCGGGAACGTGCTGAAGGGCATGGCGGGAGTGATCGACGCCTTCCTACCGCACATGGACGGCATCGCGAAGCGGTCGGACTCGATCACCGGTTCGCGAAGTGGGGGAGCCTTAAGGGGTCGCCAGCGTTTGAGAGGTTCCTCGACTACGTCAAGGGAAGCGCGCCGAGCGTTGGAGTCCTCATCGGCAGCATCCTGACGACGTTGATCACCACCGCACAGACGTTGAGCTCCGTCTCATCGGCGTTCATGACCGTTGTCACGCCGTTGTTCGACGCCATCTCGTGGCTCGCTACGAACGTCCCGGCGTCATCGCCTGTACGGAGCACACCGGGCGGACCGGTCACGCGATTTTCGCCCGCCGGTACGAGGACCTGTACATACCAGTAGGTACAGAAGGGAAGCAGGGCCGGAGCCGCCCCGTACTCCCGCCGTCGTACGCGCGATGCCGCTGCCCGTACGACGCGCCGGGCCCCCGCCCGGAGGGAGCCTCGAACCACGGAAAAAGACCACCACGGCGCGGCGATCACGGCGCATCCACCACAGCGCGGCGATCACGGCGCACCGAGGAGCTGAACCCTCATGAACACACTCGCCCACGCGGGCCCCGGCCCGTGGGTCCTTCTCTTCCCCCTCGTCTGGGCGGCGGTGATCGTCGGCATCGTCACGATCGCCCGCCGCGCCGGATGGCGCCGCGGCCGCGGGCCGTGGCGCGACGTCGGCCCCGGCCGGGCCGAGGGGCCGGACGGCAGCTCGCCCATCGCCCTCCTCGGCCACCGTTTCGCCGCCGGGGAGATCGACGAGGACGAGTACTGGCGGCGGCTGACCGTCCTCGAAGAGCAGTTCGGCCGCCGTACCGACTCCAAGGGGCACCGGGCATGACCACCACCGAGAAGCGCCTCCGGACCGTGCCCGCCGCCGTCCGAGTCGTCGACGCCGTCAAGGTCTACGGGCGCGGCGACACGGAGGTCAGGGCCCTGGACGGGGTGAGCGTCGACTTCCCCGTCGGTCGCTTCACGGCCGTCATGGGCCCTTCGGGCTCCGGCAAGTCCACCCTGATGCACTGCGCCGCCGGGCTCGACACCCTCACGTCCGGCGCCGCCCTGCTCGGCGACACCGACCTCGCCACGCTCGACGACCGCCGTCTGACGCTGCTGCGCCGCGACCGGATCGGCTTCGTCTTCCAGGCCTTCAACCTGCTGCCGACCCTCACCGTCGCCGAGAACATCACCCTGCCGTCGGCCCTCGCCGGCCACACCGTGGACCGGGAGCGGTTCGACCGGATCGTCGACGCGGTCGGGCTCCGGGACCGTCTCCACCACCGGCCGAGCGAGCTCTCCGGAGGACAACAGCAGCGTGTGGCCGTCGCCCGCGCGTTCGCCGGAGACCCGGACGTCGTCTTCGCCGACGAACCGACCGGCAACCTCGACTCGCGCTCCGGCGAGGAGGTCCTGCGCCTGCTCGGCCGTACGGTGCGGGAGACCGGCCGTACGGTCGTCATGGTCACCCACGACCCGGTCGCCGCCGCCCACGCCGACGAGGTGATCTTCCTCGCGGACGGCCGGCTCGTCGACCGGATGACGGCCCCCACGGCCGACCGCGTCCTCGACCGCATGAAGGCGTTCGAGACGGCGACCGGAACCGGGGCCCGAACGGGTGACGGGCACCCGGCCGACACCCACGACCCGCGGTCGGCCGACGGTCACCCGACCGCCCTCACCCCCGGGGGCGTGTCCCCGTGAGAACTCCCTCCGCCCCCGCCTCGCTCCGCCTCGCCCGCTCCTCCCTCGGCGCCCACCGGCGCCGGTTCCTCGGCACCTTCGTCGCCGTCCTCCTCGGCGTCGCCTTCCTCACCGGCACCCTCGTCATGGGCGACACCCTGCGCGCGAGTTTCGACTCGATGTTCACCGGCGCGAGCCGTGGCACCGACGCCGTCGTCCGCAGCGCCGTCACGGTCATCGCCCCGGGCGACGCCCAGGGCACCCGCGGCCCCGTCGACGCGGACCTCGCCGAGCGCCTCGCGCGCGTGCCCGGGGTCGCCGCCGCCGCGCCCCGGATCGAGGGCGCCGGCCAGCTCCTCGCCGCCGACGGCACCCCCGTCGGCGGCAAGGGCCCGCCCACCCTCGCCGGGAACTGGATCGACGACCCGGCCCTCAACCCGTACAGGCTCGCGGAAGGCCGTGCGCCGAGCGCCCCCGGAGAGGCCGTCGTCAACCGGGGTGCCGCGAAGGCCGCGGGTCTCGCCCTGGGCGACACGACGGTCCTTCGCACCCCCGACCCGGTACGCGTCACCGTCGTCGGTCTCGCCACCTTCGGCGGCGCGGACGGCATGGGCCAGGTCACCTGGGCCGGTCTCACCCGCGCCGACGCCGAGCGGTATCTGACGGCACACCCCGGCGAGGCGACGAGCATCGCCGTACGGGCCGGGCCCGGCGTCTCCCAGGAGGAACTGGTCGCCGCCCTCGCCCCCGCCCTCCCGGACGACGTCGAGGCGATCACCGGGCAGCGCGCCGCCGAGGAGAACACCGAGATGGTCTCCGGCCGCTTCCTCAGCCTCTTCACGACCTTCCTGCTGGTCTTCAGCGGCGTCGCGGTGCTCGTCTCCGCCTTCAGCATCCACAACACGTTCGCCGTGCTCGTCGCCCAGCGGACCCGCGAGAACGCCCTGCTCCGCGCGATCGGCGCCGCCCGGCGACAGGTCGTCGTCGGCACCCTGGCCGAGGCGCTGACCGTCGGTCTGCTCGCCTCCCTCGCCGGACTGCTCGCCGGCATCGGCGTGGCGGCCGGCCTCCAGGCCCTCTTCCCCGCGATCGGCTTCCCCTTCCCCGAGGGCGACCTGGTCGTGACCGGCACCTCCCTGGTGCTGCCGCTCGCCGTGGGCCTCGCGGTCTGCGCGGGCTCGGCGCTCCTGCCCGCCGTACGGGCCGGGCGCACGGCCCCGCTCGCCGCGCTCCGCGAGACGCAGGTGGACGCCTCGGGCACGTCACGCGCGCGCGTGGTGACCGGCGGCGTCCTGCTCGCCGTCGCGGTCGGCACGGTCCTCGCCGGTGTGCTCGGCACCCCCTCGCTGTGGCTCGCCGCGACCGGCGCGGCGCTCGCCGTCGCCGCCTTCGTGGTCCTCGGCCCGGTGGCCGCGTCGGTCGCCGTACGGGTCCTCGGCCGGCCCCTGCGCGGCGCCAACCGCGGGCTCGCGCGCCGCAACGCCCTGCGCAGCCCGGGGCGTACGGCAGCGACCGCGACCGCCCTGATGATCGGCGTCGCGGTGGTCACCCTCTTCACGGTCTTCGGCGCCTCCCTCAAGGCGACCATGGACCGCACGGTAGACCGCTCCTTCGCGGGCGACGTGGCCATCAGCGGCGCCACGTTCGGCGCCGGCGGCGCGGGCCTCAGCCCGCGCCTCGCACCGGCCGTCGGCGCGCTGCCCGAGGTCGACACCGCCGTGGGCCTGGGGCGCGGGGTGGCGGAGGTGGACGGCGAGGGCCGCGCCCTGACCGTCACCGACCCGGCCGCGCTCTCCCGGACCCTCGACCTGGGCGAGGTACGGGGGTCCCTGACCGGCCTCGGCACGGACGGGCTCGCCGTCGCCGCCGACGAGGCGGCCTCCGCGGGCCTGGCCCCCGGGCGGACGACCGAGCTCACGTTCACGGACGGCACCCGGCACACCTTCACCGTCCGGGCGGTCTACGAACGCTCCGACCTGGCCGGCGACTACCTCGTCACCCGCGAGGCCTGGGCCCCGCACCGTACCCAGGACTCCGACACCCTGGTCGCCGTCTCCTTCGCGGACGGGGTCGGCACCGAGGAGGGCAGGACGGCCGTGACCGAGGTCGCGGAGCGCTACGGGCAGCCCGAGGTGCAGACCCGGGAGGAGTACGCGGAGTCCTCGGCGGGAGGCATCGACATGATGCTCACCCTCGTGTACGCGCTCCTCGCCCTCGCCGTCCTGATCGCGCTGCTCGGCATCACGAACACGCTGACCCTGTCCGTCCACGAACGGACGCGTGAGCTGGGCCTGTTGCGGGCCGTCGGTCAGACGCGGGCGCAGCTGCGGGCCATGGTCCGCTGGGAATCGGTCCTGGTGGCGGCGTTCGGCACGCTCGGCGGACTCGTCCTCGGCGGCTTCCTCGGCTGGGTGCTGGTCCGTGCCTCGGAGGGCTCGGGCGACAGCGCGTTCGCCTTCGCCGTACCGGGGGTGCAACTGGCGACGGTGGCCCTGGTGGGTCTGTTCGCCGGCGCTGTGGCGGCGCTGCGCCCGGCGCGCCGGGCGGCCCGTCTGGAGATCCTCCGGGCGATCGCCACGGAGTGAGGGAGGGCCGGGGCAGGCCCTCTCGGGCCGCCCCGTCAGCCCGTGCGGCCCGCCGGCACCCGGCGAGCCGCGGCCACGGGCACGGCGGGGGCCGGCGCGAGCACGGGTGCGAGGGCCGGGGCGGGGGCGGGGGCAGGCTCGGCCGGGGCGCTGAGCGGTACGCCGGGGAACGGCGCGTACTCGCGGAACGGGCCCTCGGCCGCCGTGCCCAGCACGGCGTAGGAACGCGTCTCGACCGGGACGGCGGGCGTCGGCGCGGCGAGCGTGAACCACACCACCTTCCCGTCGGCCCCGCACGGGCGGACGCCCCAACTCTCGCTGACCGCTCCGACGATGGCGAGGCCGCGACCGGACGTGGCCAGCTCGTCGCCCCCGTCGCCCCCGTCGAGCGGGTCCGGGCAGCCGACGGCCTCCGGTATGCGGGGGTCGTGGTCCCGGACGGAGACCGTGAGACGGTCGAGCAGCAGCTCGATCTCGACGGTGCACCGCTTGTCCGGCTGGGCATGCCGGTGGACGTTCGTCAGAAGCTCGGTGACACCGAGCACGGCATGGTCGATCAAAGCGTCGAGCTGCCAATGACGGAGATGCGCGGAAACAATCCTGCGGACCTGTCCGATCCGCGACGGCAGGGCGTGTAGCTCCACCGCGTAATACCTGCTCGGCTCGCTGATCACGGCTGCGACTCCCCGAAGTAGTCCGGAAGAAGACGAAGATTCGGATCTCACATGCGGTACAGCAGGGTGGCGACCTGAGCGCACTGTCACCACCGGTCAACCCTCGGTGAGGTGGTTCCAGGGTGAGCCAGTGGTGAGCGTCCCGCAACTCACGGCGACCCGCGACTCGCCGAGCCGTCGCTTCAGCGCCGTCCCGCCGCCCGCTTCAGCGCCGCCAGGAACCGCCCCGACTCCTCCGACGCCCCGCGGCCTTCGTCCCCGGTGGCGCCGCCCTTGTCGAGGGTCAGCCGGTAGCGCGTGCCGTTCACGGTGGCCACCGCCTCGTCGGGCTTCGCGAACCACGGGCGCCCCGCCCGGACCGCCGTCACGGGCGCGCTGTCGATCTCGCTGCCGTAACTCGTGAGGAGGGCGAGCCGCCCGTCCTCGATCCGCACCTCGCCGGCGCGTGTCAGTGAACGCGGCCAGCGGGCGATCCGTACGCCCCTGGCACTGAACTCGGGTTCCGACATGCCGATCCGCCCCTTTCATCCGGTTGCCCTCCCAGTGTGCCGGGCCGCCGCGGCCCGCACCAGGGGCCCTTCCGTACGGCGTCCGCAAGTCATCCCTATGGAGAGTCAAAGGAAACGTTTGCCCAGGTGAGAGGGGTATTGTCGGCGGCGGGGGAGTACCGGGGAAGTGATCGAGGAGAGGCGCGGATGAGCACCACCGAGAACAGTGTGGAGAGCGGTGCCACCGCCGCGGCGGTGACTGTCGACGTCGACCGCACCGATCCGGCGTACCGGTCCTGGCTCAAGGAGGCCGTCCGCAAGGTCCAGGCGGACTCCAACCGCTCGGCCGACACGCATCTGCTGCGCTTCCCGCTCCCCGAGAAGTGGGGCATCGACCTCTACCTCAAGGACGAGTCCACCCACCCCACCGGCAGCCTCAAGCACCGCCTCGCCCGCTCCCTCTTCCTGTACGGCCTCTGCAACGGCTGGATCCGGCCCGGCAAGCCCGTCATCGAGGCCTCCAGCGGCTCGACCGCCGTCTCCGAGGCGTACTTCGCGAAGCTCATCGGCGTCCCCTTCATCTCCGTGATGCCCCGCACGACCAGCCCCGAGAAGTGCCGCCTGATCGAATTCCACGGCGGGCAGTGCCACTTCGTCGACGACTCGCGCACGATGTACGAGGAAGCCGCCGCGCTCGCCGAGCGCACGGGCGGTCACTACATGGACCAGTTCACCTACGCGGAGCGGGCCACCGACTGGCGCGGCAACAACAACATCGCCGAATCGATGTACCAGCAGCTGAGGCTGGAGCGCTATCCGGAGCCCGCCTGGATCGTGGCCACCGCGGGGACCGGCGGCACATCGGCGACCATCGCCCGCTACGTCCACTACATGCAGCACGACACCCGCATCTGTGTCGCCGACCCCGAGAACTCCTGTTTCTTCGACGGCTGGACGCATCACGACCCGCACGCCACCGCCGACTGCGGTTCGCGGATCGAGGGCATCGGCCGCCCCCGGATGGAGCCGAGCTTCGTGCCCGGCGCCATCGACCGCATGATGAAGGTCCCCGACGCGGCGAGCGTCGCCGCCGTCCGCGCCCTGGAGGCGGCGATCGGCCGCAAGGCGGGCGGCTCCACCGGCACCGGCCTGTGGAGCGCCTTCAAGATCATCGCCGAGATGGTCGCCCACGAGCGGACCGGCAGCGTCGTCACCCTGATCTGCGACGGGGGAGAGCGCTACCTGGACAAGTACTACTCCGACGAATGGCTGGCCGCCCAGGGCCTGGACATCGGCCCGTACAGCGCCGCTATCGAACGGTTCCTGGCGACGGGGGCCTGGCCGGAGTGAGCCGCCGGTCGAGCCGGCGCGCGGCGTCCCGGAAGGACAGCCCCACACCCGGCCCCGCCAGGCGCAGCGCCAGCCGGAACGGCGCGGCGCCGTCGGCGGCCATCGTCCACCGCAGCCGGGTGCCCCTGCCGACGGGGGAGAGGGTCCACTCCTCCGCGAGGGCCGCCATGCCGGGGGCGTTGGTCGTGTCGACCCGGTAGGCGTACCGGGCGTCGGGCTCGGCGGCGAGGATCGTCTCCTCGAAGACGATCCCGCCCCGGAGGCGGACGGTCCGGCCCGCCCCGTCGCCCGACGGGACGGCGGAGGTGACCGCGGTGAACCAGGCGGGCAGGCTCCCCACCTCCACGGCGAGGGACCGGTAGACGGTCGGGGGCGGGGCGGCGAGCGTCGCCGTGAAGACCAGACGGACGGGCGCGGACGCGGTGAAGTCGAGCTCCACCGGCCTCAGTCGGCGTGCCATGGACCAACCCTCCCCAAGGTGGAACAGGACGGAAGCGGAAGTGCACCCTAGCTGACGGAATGTCAACAGCACAGGGGGTGCGGACGGTGGCCCCGCTCACTCCGCCGCACCGCGCTCGGGCCCGGTGCCGGTCCGCCCGCCGGCCCGCGGGTCGGTCCGGCCGCTGAAGCCGTCACGGCCCGCGCACCTGTCAGGCCACCGAGCTCGCCACCGCCCTCGCACCCCTCCGGCCACCTCGGGCCACCGAGGTCGTGTCGGCCCGCGGGCCCGACCACGGTCCGGCCTCGGCCGTCGGCCACAGGTTCTCTCTCCCCCCCCGCAGCAGCCCGTCCACCGCCCTCGCACCCCTCCGGCCACCTCGGGCCACCGAGGTCGTGTCGGCCCGCGGGCCCGACCACGGTCCGGCCTCCGAAGGCCCGCGGCAGGCCTCGTACGGACAGTTCCTCCGTCCACACCACCCGGCTTCCGCCGTCCGGCATCTCCGTCACCTCGACGAGCGCCCAACCCCGGACGACCCGCCCGGACTTCTCCAGGCGGCAGACGCCCGACCGGTCCGACCCCGCCCCCGGCGGTTCCCAGACCACGACCTCCATCGGGTCGTCGAAGGACAGCGGGCCGATGCCGGTACGGGCCGTGAAGCGGGTCCCGGCCCGGTTCGAGCCCGGTGTCAGCACTCTCGTCCGGGTCAGCGGCACCTGGCGGCCGTGGGCCGGCCAGTCCGTGAGCCGCCGCCACACCTCGTCCGGGGCCGGCGACACGGTCCGCTCGACCCGGAAGAGGGTCACGCCCGGTCCCCGGGGAGGAGGCTCACGCCTGCTCCTCGCCCGCCACGACGAGCCCCGGCAGGTGCTCCGCCACCTCGGCCCGTACGTCCTCGGGCAGGCCCCGGTCCGTCACCCAGGTGTCCACCTCGTCCAGACCGGCGAACGAACTCAGGCCCACCGTCCCCCACTTGGTGTGGTCGGCCACCGCGACGACCCGGCGCGCCGACCGCATCAGGCACCCGTTCGTCTCGGCCTCCGCCAGATTCGGCGTCGACAGACCCGCCTCCACCGAGATGCCGTGCACGCCGAGGAACAGCAGGTCGAAGTGGAGCGAGCGGACCGCCCGGTCCGCCACCGGCCCCACCAGGGCGTCGGACGGTGTGCGCACCCCTCCCGTCAGGACGACCGTGGCCGCCCCGCGCCGCGACTCCGCGCCGCCGCCCGCCAGTTGCGCCTCGTGGAACACGTCCGCGACCCGGACCGAGTTCGTCACCACGGTCAGGTCCGGCACGTCGAGCAGGTGCCGGGCCAGGGCGTAGGTCGTCGTGCCGCCGGACAGGGCGATCGCGCTGCCCGGCGCGACCATCGCGGCCGCCGTCCGGGCGATCTCGTCCTTGGCACTCGGTTCGAGCACCGACTTGGCCTCGAAACCCGGCTCGTGGGTACTCGCCTCGACCACCGGAACGGCCCCGCCGTGCACCTTCGCGAGCATGCCCTGCCGGGCCAGCGCGTCCAGGTCGCGACGGATCGTCATGTCCGAGACGCTGAGGCGCCGGGTCAGCTCGTTGACCCGTACACCGCCGCGCCGCCGTACCTCGTCGAGGATCAGGGCACGCCGCTGCTCCGCGAGGAGGTTCTGGTTGTCAGTCACCGCCGGGGCCGGTCCTTCCGCAGGAGACAAGGGGATGGGTGTCGGATTCGGTGAGGAACGGTGCGCGGGCGCACCACTGTCCGCGATCCTGGTGCCGACGTCGCATCTTCCCACCCTGAGAGGAAGTCCCCTCAGTGTCCCCTGCCACACCCGCTCCGGAGAGCGGGGGCGCGGCGCTCGAACTCCTCGTCCACGGAGTCGGCGGAGCCACCCCCCAGGACATGCTCGACGACCCGAGGACCGTACGGATCACCGGCGACCGGACCGCGGCCATGCACCGGCGCGCCGAGGACGTCGACGCCGAGGACCACCCGGAGCGGTACGCGGCCCGCCCGGTCCCGGAGGCGTACGTCTGGTCCAATCTGACCTCGGGCGACGGCGCCCGTGCCCTGTGGCTGCTGCTCCTGCCCTTCATGGTCGCCAATCTCGCGCACTGGATGCGCCCGCCCGCCCCGGGCAGGCCGGGGCTCGTCCGGACCTACGGGGTCCTCGTCCGGCTGGTGGCCCTCACCCTCACCGTGCTGCTGACCGCCGCGGCCTGCGAGGTCGCCCTCGACCTGACGGCCTGGCAGTGCGCCGCGAGCGCCGCCTGCACCGACGCGTACTCCTGGCTCGGTTTCCTCTCCGAGGCGCGGGGCGGCTGGTGGTCGGCGCCCGGCCGTCGCCTCGCCGTCGCCGCCCTGGTGCCGACCCTGCTCGTCGGCCTCCTCTGGTACCTGTCGAACCGGACGTGGAGCGCGTACGAGGCCCAGCGCCCCCCGACCGGATACGACGACCCCGTGGCCGAACCACCGGCCGCCACGGGGTTCGCCCCGGTCCCGGAGGAGTCCGCCGACACGGAGAGCGCCGACCGGGGGGACGACGGTCCCGGCCCCGTCGAGCTGCGGCCCGCCCTCGGCCGCCCCGGCTTCTGGTACGGCCGCCGGCTCGTCGCCCGCCTCAGGGCCGCCCACACCGCCGCCGGATTCCTCACCGTCGCCGCCGCCCTCGCCACGGCCACCGCCCGGCACGACGTCACCACCCCGGGCGCCGGCGCCTTCCTCGGCCGGGCCCTCCAGGCCGCCGTCGCCGCCCTCGCGGTGCTCGTCCTCTGGGTCGTCTGCCGCCGCGGCCGCAGCGAGCGCCGCCTCGACCTGCGCGTCGAACGCGCCCTCGTCTCCTGGCTGCCCGGCGTCTCGCTCGCCGTGCTCGCGCTCACCGCCCTCTACGCCGGCTGGTCACGCCCCGGCTGGACCTCCGACGGAGCCCTGCCCGGCAACGTCGCCTTCGGCGGACTCACCCTCGTCCAGGGCGGCCTCGTCGTCGCCCTCGGCGTCGTCGCCGTACTCCTCCGGCGGCGGCCCCGCAGGGACACCCGTACCGCGCTGCGCGGACTCGGCGGACCCGCCGTCGCGATGCTCGCCTGCGCCCTGGCCGGAGTGATGTCCGGTGGTGTCGCCCAGCGGGTCGCCGACTGGCTCGACGGGCCCGCCACCCCCGGCATGGGCGACGGCGGCCCCCGGATCAGTCCGCCCGTGCTGCTCAGCTGGCAGGCGTCCGTCATCCCCGTGCTGCTCCTGCTGCTGCTCGCGCCCGCCGCGCTCCTCGCCGCCCGGACCGTGCTCGCCGGACGCCGGCTGCGCTCCCAGGTCGAGGCCGACTACGACGCCGCCGACGAACGCGACCCCGTCCGCACCGGCCGGATCGCGGCCGGCCGGGCCCGCGCGTCGCTCACCGACTCCGCGCCCGTCCTCGTCGGCGTCATCTCCGGAGCCACCCTGCTCCTCGGGGCGGGTTCCGTCGCCGGCGCCTGGGCCAGCGGAAACGTCCCCGGCCGGGCCTTCGACGGAGCCCACCCGGCGATCGCCTCCCTGGCCACCGTCACCCAGGCCATCGGCTCCTGGATGATCGGCTTCGGCTTCCTGCTCTTCGTCACCTGGGGCCGCCGCGCCTACCGTGACGCCTCCGCCCGCCGCACCATCGGCATCCTCTGGGACGTCGGCACGTTCTGGCCGCGCGCCGCCCACCCGTTCGCCCCGCCCTGCTACGCCGAACGGGCGGTCCCCGACCTGACCTGGCGGATGAGCTCCTGGACCCGGAGCACCGGCGGCCGGCTCGTCATCTCGGGACACTCGCAGGGCAGCGTGCTCGCCGCGGCCGCCGTCTGGCAGCTGCCGCCCGCCACCCGCGGCCGGGTCGCGCTCCTCACGTACGGGTCACCCCTGGAGCGGCTCTACGGACGCTGGTTCCCGGCCTACTTCGGCCCGGAGGCGCTGCGCGCCCTGAACCGTACGGTCCACTGCTGGAGCAATCTGTACCGCGCCACCGACCCCATCGGCGGCCCCGTCCGGGTCCCCGCCGACGGTGACAGGCCCGCCGTCGACGCGGCGGCCCTGCTCGACCCGGTCGCCTACGGCCGCACCCGCGCGCACCCGCTGCCCGAACCGATCCTGGGCCACTCCGACTACCAGGCCGACCCGGCGTTCGCCCACCGGCGCGGTGCCCTCCTGGACCGGCTCCCGCCCGCCGTACCCCACCCCCGCACGCCGAACGCTACGGCGGATCAGGGGAGTTCGGGCAGATCCTCCGGGTAGAGCAGGGTCAGGTCGTCCGTGCTCGCCTCGGCGAGCTCGGCGACCCGGCCCGCGTGCCGCTCCACCATCGACTCGAACGTCTGCCGCGCCGTACGCCCGTTGCCGAAGGCCGGGCCCTTGGGCAGCTTCGCGAAGTACACGAGCAGTGCCTCGTCCGTGCCGGGGGCGAGCCGGTACTCGTGCTCGTCCGCCTGCTGCCCCACGATCCGGAGCAGCTCGTCCGGGTCGTAGTCGCCGAAGGTGATGGTCCGTGAGAATCGGGACGCCACACCGGGGTTGACCGTGAGGAAGCGCTCCATCTCCGCCGTGTAGCCGGCGACGATGACGACCACCGCGTCCCGGTGGTCCTCCATCAGCTTCACCAGCGTGTCGATGGCCTCCCGGCCGAAGTCCCGGCCGGAGTCCTCCGGCGACAGGGCGTACGCCTCGTCGACGAACAGCACCCCGCCGCGTGCCCGGTCGAAGGCCTCCTGGGTACGGATCGCCGTCGAGCCGATGTGCTCGCCGACGAGGTCCACGCGGGAGACCTCGACCAGATGCCCGCGCTCCAGGACACCGAGCGAGGCCAGGATCTCTCCGTACAGGCGGGCCACTGTCGTCTTGCCCGTTCCCGGGTTGCCCGTGAAGACCAGATGGCGACGGACCGAGGCGGCCTTGAGGCCCGCCTCCTGACGCCTGCGCCCCACCTCGATCATGTTGGTGAGGGTCCGCACCTCCAGTTTGACGCTCTCCAGACCCACCAGGGCGTCCAGCTCACCGAGCACGTCCTGCGAGGAACGGGCGTCCACCGCCGGGACGTCCGGCACCGGTACGGGGGCCGGGACACGGGGCGCGGGCACCGTCCCGAGCAGTCCCCCCGACTGGGTGGCCGTCAGCACCGTCCCGCCCTCGGGCACGGAGGAGCGGACCGCGCTCTCGTCGCTGGTGCAGTCCTCGGCGCTCGCGCCCTCCTCCGGGAACTCGTATCCGCCGCGCGCGCACCGCTCCGTACGGCACTTGCGCAGGCTGGTCCGGCAGCCGTCGGTGACATGGAACCCGTACCCGCCGCTGCCCGTGACCCGGCAGCCGGTGAAGGAGCCGCGGCCCTCCGCCGACACGTAGAATCCGGCCTCGGCGGGAGAGGTGACCGTGCACCGGTCGATCGTGGGATCGGCGCCCTTGGTGACGATGACCCCGGTCTGTACGGAGTCGATCGTGCAGCCGCCGAGGGTGCCGCCGCTGCCGTGGTCCCGGAACCAGGCGCCCGTCGACGCCTCCCGGATCCGGCAGTCGTCGAGCTGAGCCGTCGCCCCGTCGCTCACCGACACCGCCGTGTTCCGCACCTGCGACAGGTCGCTGTCGACGACGTCCACGCGCGAACCCCGGTCGAGGACGAACAACGCGTCCGGTACGTCGTGCACCCGGCAGGCGTCGAGGACCGCGGTCGCCCCGTCGCTCACCCAGACCGCCGGGTAGTCGCCCGTACTGTCGTGGATCTCGCACTGGTTGGCGTCCACCCGGGTCCCCGGGTCCCACACCGAGAGGCCGTTGCGGCCGAAGCGGCGGACGGTCGACCGGGTCAGCGTGAGGACCGAGCGCGAGCGCAGGTCGACGGCGTTCTCCGGGACGTCGTGGATGTCGCAGTCGGAGAGCGTGAGCACCGCGTCGGTGTCGAGCGTGATGCCGTCGCCCGAGGTGCGGTGCACCGAGGAGTCGGTGAGATGGGCGGTCGCACGGGCCGCGATCTGGAGACCCGCGCCCTTGATCTCGTACACCTCGCAGCCGATGCCTTCGAGTCCGCTGCCCTCGCCGGTCACGGCGATCCCGGCGCCGGAGGCGTGGTGCACCCGGCAGCGTTCGAGCCGCGGATGCGCGCCGCCCCGCACCGAGATGCCCGCCTGCCCGGCGGAGACCACCTCGCACTCCTCGAACACCCCGCCCGCGCCGTCGACCACGGCGATGCCGACCCCGGCGGGATTGTCGACGGTGCAGCGGCGGACCGTCGGCCTGGCCGCGCCCCGCACCTCTATCCCGGCCGCCGAGCGGGTCATGATCCGCAGGTCGAGCAGCTCGGGGGTGCCGTCCTCGACGAGCAGCGCCGGTGCGGCGACGTCCTGCCCCTCGATGTGGAGGTCCTGGACGGTGACGGAGGCGCGCAGCGTCAGCGGCACCCCGTCCGGCGGGGCGATCCGCACCGAGCCGATGGAGCCCTCGGGGCCGCGCAGGGTGACGGCCCGCCGCACCACGAGGTTCTCCCGGTAGGTGCCGGGAGCGATGGTGAGCACGTCCCCGTCCCCGGCCGCCTCGAGTGCGGCGGCGAGCGAGGGGTACTCACCCGTGCGGCGCCGCCACCGCGATGTGCCGGTGTGCGTCACCTGGACCGTGCCCTGTGCCATGGGTGTGTCCTGCCCCCGCCTCATGCCTCGCCGCTGATCCGATGCCCCACCGTAGCGCGCGCGAGGGCACGGGGTTGACGGGTCGCGGACCCGCACGTGTGCCCGCGGCGGGGTGGGCGCCGGGCGCATGTCACGCCCGGTCAGGGGACGGTCGCCGATGGTCGAGGTCGGTCGGGCTCGGTCGCGCAGCGGTGCTGCCGGAGGTCGGTCGGACGCCGGATCCCGCCCCGGTTCGACCGGGGTCCGGCCGTGGGTCAGCTGCCGGTTCCGGTGCGGCCCCAGTCCGGTCCGGTCGCCGCCCACGCGCGGTCGAGGCGTGCGTACCGCATCAGCACCAGGCGGCGTACGGCGAGGCGGCGGACGATCTCGACCATGAGTCCCGCGAGCAGAGCGGCCGTCAGACCGGCGACGATCGCGTGGGCGCGGGCGGTGTCCGGGTGCATCGGCGGAGCCACGGGATGTCCGTACCGGTCGGTCCAGAGGGGGAAGGTGGCGCCCGGTGCGGAGGTCCGCCGGGCCGTCGTCACCGTTCCCGTACGGGCCGAGCCGTCGGGTGCGGTCCACTCGGCGACGACGGAGCGGCGCAGACGCTCCTCGCCGGTCGCCTCGGCGGTCCTGGGGCCGCCCGCGGGCCGGTCGGCCGGCCTGAGCACCCGGGCCGTCGTCGGCACCCGCTGTTCCTGCTGGGTGCGGACCGCGCGCTGGAGCGAGCCGTGGGCGGATGTGCCGGCCGCCCAGCCGGTCAGGGGCACGATCAGACAGAGCAGCGCGACCGCCGTGAAGGCGACCCAGGCCTCGACGAGATCGGTGGTCCGGCGCAGGGGATTGTGCCGCCAGCGCCAGAGTCCGATGGCAGCGCGCACGTCGGAACCCCCTCGTTGTTCACAGCTCCTCCAACGAGTGTGACCCGGAGGCGGGTTCCCCGCCTGTCGGTCGGCGAAGTGTGACGGGGGCCCCGGGGGATCTCGTGGCACGGTCCCGCGGGGAGGAGGGGACGGGGAGCGGCTCAGTCCAGGATCTTCACCTCGTCGCCGACCCGGACGGTGCCGGTGTGCTCGGGGACGAGGTTCTGGCCGAAGATGACCCGGCCGTCGCTCTTGCGGTGCCGGGCCAGGGTCCGCAGCGGCTCCTTGCCGCGCTCGGCCGTCAACTGGTTCGTCGTGGTGACGACACAGCGTCCGCACGGCCGCGCCACCCGGAAGGTGACCTCCCCGACGGCGAGCCGCGTCCACCCGTCCTCCGCCCAGGGAGCGGCGCCCTCGATCACCAGGTTCGGCCGGAACCGGTTCATCGGCAGCGGGCCCTCATGGGCATGGTCCCCCTGCGCGATGAGGGAGTTGAGCGCGTCGAGCGACGACGTGGTGGCGACGAGCAGCGGATAGCCGTCCGCGAAGCTCACCGTCTCCCCGGGCAGTGCGAAGTCCGGGTCGACCGGACGCCGGTGCTCGGGCGCGTCCATGTGGACGAGCCGGAACTCGCCCTCCAGATACGCGGAGAGCCAGCCGGCCGCCCCGGGGCCGGCCGGCACCGCCTCCACCGGCTTGTCGAAGATCTCCACCGTGACCGTGGACGAGGGGTGCGGTACCTCGACCGTCAGCGGCGGGTGACCGGACGCGGACAGGACGACCCCGCCGCCCGGCAGCGGCTCCGCCGTGGCCAACGCCATCCGGGGGTGACGGCGTTGGGTCACGACCTTGCCAGCCGCGTCGACGACGGCCCAGCGACGGTCTCCGGCCAGCCCCCAGGGCTGGACCTCGGCCTCCGCGGGGGCCAGTGCGCGCATGGCCTTCACCGGATGGACGTGGACGGAGCGGAGCGAAGGAGTCGGCATGCGGTCATCCTGCCAGCCGCTCCGGACCCGACGTCGTCCGCAGGGTGAAAGCCGGTCAGTAGCCTCCGCCCTGGTAGGGGCGGTTGTACGGGTCCTCGTACTGCATCGGCGCGGGGGCGGGCCGGGGTGCCGCCGGGCGCATCGCCTCGTACCCCGCGGGGGCGGGGCGGGGCGGCTGCGCGTACTGGCCGCCCTGGTAGCCGCGCGGGGCCACCTGCTGCTGCGGGATGTACGGGGCGGGGGCGTGCTGCAGGGGCACGGGGGCCATCTGCTGTGCGGGCTGCGGGTATCCGTAGCCGTTGCCGTAGGAGGGCTGCGGGCTGGGCGCCGCCGGGAGGGCGGGCAGTGCCGCGGGGAGCGCCGGCAGGTAGGAACCGCTGGAGGGGAAACTGCTGCCGGTGGCCTGGAAGCTGCTGCCGGTGTCGTAGGCGGCGGGCACTCGGATCGGGGCGATCTGAGGCGTGCCCCGCTCCGCGACCAGGGAGTCGTAGATCGGGGTGTCCGGGAAGGACGGCGCGGTGTGGTAACCGCCTCCATAGGTGGAGCGGGGGGAGGTCATGGCACATAAGTTAAGCCCACGATGTGCTGGTTGGGGAGCCTGATTAGAGGGTTGTTTGACGGGCTTCGTGAAGAAGTGGATCCCCAATCCGAGCGAACGTGCCAAAAACGGGCGGCGGAACGTGCCAAGATCATGTAAAAGCCGAGTTCGGAGGGGGTTACCGGCGGGTCGGGGGCCATGGACCGGCCGGCTGCCCCCGGGCATGAAGAACACATAAAGAAAAGGTGCCGGGAACGCGTGCGGGGAGTGATCATGGGCATGCTTAAGCGTCAATCCGCGGATCTCCGGGGCGATGTGTACACGCCGAATTGACGGCGCTACTCCCCGTGTCGGGAAAACTGTTTTTTCCGTGAAGAGGCGGCCTGCTCACCTGAAGCGACGTCACGGTCACGCGGCCGGAACGGCGTCGCGGTCACTCGCCCGGTGCGACGTCACGGCACCGGTCCGGTGCCGCCTCCGGTCGCGCGTACGTCCGGCCCTTCCACGCCGCACCGACACCCCGGTAATGCCGGACCGCCGAGTCCACCGTCATCAGGAGATACAGAAACGCGGTGAAGGGCAGCAGCGGAGCGAGCCACAGCGGCTGCCGGTAGTAACGGAGCATCGGCACGTACGTCCCCGCCATCACCGCCCACGCCGCACCACCCGCCCAGGCCGCCGCCCCGTCCCCGCGCACCGCACCCGCCGACAGGGCCACCGGCGGCACCAGATAGACGAGGACGAGCCCGGCCACGGTCCCCAGGAGCAGCAGCGGGCTGTGCCGCAGTTGCGCGTACGCGCTGCGGGCGACCATCCGCCACAGATCGCCGAGTCCCGGATAGGGGCGCACGCTGTCGACCCGCTCCGCGAGCCCCAGCCAGATCCGGCCACCGGCCCGCCGCACGGCCCGCGCCAGTGACACGTCGTCGATCACCGCCTGCCGGATCACCTCGGGCACGTCCGCCGCCACCACCGTCTCCGTCCGCAGCAGCACACAGCCACCCGCGGCGGCCGTCGCCAGCGGGCGCGGCCTGTTGATCCAGCGGAAGGGATAGAGCTGCGCGAAGAAGTAGACGAACGCCGGCACGACGAGACGCTCCCAGAGGCTCGCCACCCGGAGCCGGGCCATCTGGGACACCAGGTCCAGCCCGTTCGCCTCCGCCGCCGACACCAGGAGACGCAGACTGTCCGGCTCATGGGCGATGTCCGCGTCGGTCAGCAGCAGAAACCCGGGTCCCCGCGTGCGTGCGAGCGCCATGCCGTGCCGCAGCGCCCAGAGCTTCCCGGTCCAGCCCGGCTCCGGCTCACCCGGCGACACCACGGTGAGCGCCAGACCTCCATGACGGGTGGCGAGCTCGACGGCCAGCCGCCCCGTGCCGTCCGTACTCCCGTCGTCCACCAGGATCACCTCGGCGACGCCCGGATAGTCCTGCGCGAGCAGAGACGGCAGGCTCAGCGGCAGCACCTCGGCCTCGTCCCGCGCCGGAACGACCACGGCCACGCGAGGCCACCGATCCGCCTCCCGGCGCGTGCGCCGCTCCTCGTGCCGGGAGGCCGACGGCAGCCGCTGATCCGTGCGCCAGAAGAACCCCTGGCCGAGCAGCAGCCAGACCCAGACGACCAGGGAGAGGAGCGCGAACCAGGCGAGGGTGCTCATTCGCGGCAGTCTGCCCCAGATTCGGGGCCCCAGAACGCTCATCGGCTAGGGTGACCGGGTGAAGATCGCGCTCATGGACTCCGGAATCGGCCTCCTCCCGGCAGCGGCCGCGGTGCGGCGACTCCGGCCGGACGCCGACCTCCTCCTCTCGAACGACCCCGACGGGATGCCCTGGGGACCGCGTACCCCCGAGGACCTCACGGGGCGCGCACTCGCCGTCGCCCTCGCCGCGGCCGAGCACCGCCCGCAGGCGCTGATCGTGGCCTGCAACACCGCCACCGTGCACGCCCTGCCCGCCATCCGCGCCGCCCTCGAACCGGACATCGCCGTCATCGGCACCGTGCCCGCGATCAAGCCCGCCGCCGCCGGCGGCGGCAAGGTCGCCATCTGGGCCACCCCGGCCACCACCGGCAGCGCCTACCAGCGCGGACTCATCCGCGACTTCGCCGACGGCGCCGAGGTCACCGAGGTGCCCTGTCCCGGACTCGCCGACGCCGTGGAGCACGCCGACCCCGAGGCCGTCGACCGCGCGGTCGCCGCCGCCGCGGCGCTCACGCCCCGCGACGTCCACACCGTCGTCCTCGGCTGCACCCACTACGAACTGGTCGAGGAGCGCATCCTCGCCGCCCTCGAGGCGCGCGGCCGCGCCGGACTGCCCCCGCTCGTCTTCCACGGCTCCGCCGACGCCGTCGCCGCGCAGGCGCTGCGCCGCGTCGGCGCCGAACCCGCCCCCGCCGCGGACCCCACCGGCAGCCTGTCCGTGCTGCTCAGCGGTCGCCCCGGCTCGCTCCCCGCCACCGCCCTCGGCTACGCCCAGGGCCGGCTCCTCGCGGCGGTCGCACCCGCGCACTGAGCGGGGGACCCCACCGGCCACCGAGCGGAGGAGATCCAGACCGCCCCCACCGGGGTCGATCACCGAGCGTGTGCGTACGACCTCGTTCCATCGCGCTGTTCCGGGTGATCCTGGGTACGCTTCCCGATATGAGGGACCATGCCCGGAACCAGTACGCCGACGAGCGGACACCCGCCGTCTGGACCGGCCGCGCCACCAACCGCTTCCAGTGGGTCGCGGCGGCCGCCGGTGCCGCCTGCCTGGCCCTCGGCATCACCCTCGCCGTCGCGTCGGCCTGGACCTCGGGCATCGCACCCCTGCTGATGGCCGTGATCGGCTGCGTCGCCGCCGGACTGCTCGTCCTCTTCGGCACGCTCGCCTTCGTCCATGTGTATGTGAAGGTCGACGCCAGCGCCATGGAGGTCCGCTGCGGCCACATCGGCGTGCCGCGCCGCCGCATCCTCCTCTCCCATGTCGTCGGCGCCGACTTCGAGCCGAGCGTCGACCCGCGCCACTGGGGCGGCTGGGGTTACCGCTGGCGCCCCGAGAAGGGCACGGCCGTGGTCGTCCGGCGGGGCGAGGGCCTGATCCTGCGCCTCGGCGACGGACGGACGTTCACCGTCACCGTCGATGACGCCGAGTCCGCCGTCCGCGTCATCCGCGACCGCCTCCGCGACATGGCCCCGCCCGCGCCGCCCGCGCCGACCGGCCGACCCGTGTGACCGTATGGCACGAGCAGCACGAGCAGGAGCCGGACGAGCTTGAGGAGCCGGCGTGACCTCGTGAGTCGAGGCGGCTCGCCGGGCCCCACGCCCGGCGCGCCCGCCCTCCGCCCTCGACAGGAACGCCCCGTAGACTCCGCAAGGTGAGCGCCACCATCACCCCCGTCGACGCGTCCGCAGCCGACACCGCCCCCACACCGGCTCCCCGGCTGCGGCGGTTCGTACGGCCCGGGGCGGCTCTGCTGTCCGGGCTGCTGCTCTACCTGAGCTTCCCGCCGCGCCCCCTGTGGTGGCTCGCGCTGCCCGCTTTCGCCCTGCTCGGCTGGAGCCTGCGGGGCCGCCGGCTCCGCGCCGGGTTCGGCCTCGGATACCTCGCGGGGCTCGGCTTCCTGCTGCCGCTCCTCATCTGGACGGGCGAGGAGGTCGGCCCGGGGCCGTGGCTCGCCCTGGCCGCCATCGAGGCGCTGTTCGTGGCCCTCGCCGGCCTCGGGATCGCGGCGGTCTCCCGGCTCCCGTGGTGGCCGTTCTTCGCCGCCGCGGTGTGGATCCTCGCGGAGGCGGCACGCGCGCGCGTGCCCTTCGGCGGCTTCCCGTGGGGCAAGATCGCCTTCGGGCAGGCGGACGGGATCTTCCTGCCGCTGGCCGCCGTGGGCGGCACGCCGGTGCTCGGCTTCGCCGTCGCCCTCTGCGGCTTCGGCCTGTACGAGACGTACCGCCAGATCCAGACCCGCCGGGCCGCGGGCGCGGCGACCGGCACGGTCCACGACGAGGACACCGACGCCGACGCCGACGCCGACGCCTTCACCGAGGCCGGCGGTGCCGGCTCGGACCGAGCACTCGCCACGCGCGCCGGCACCGGGCTCGAAGCGGCCGCCGGCGGCCGTTCCCGCACCCTCCCGCGCGGTCCGCTCGTGGCCGCCGCGCTCGCCGTGCTCGTCCCGGTCACCGGCGCGCTCGCGGCGCTGCCGCTCGTCGACGACTCGGCCGAGGACGGCACGGCCACCGTCGCCGCCGTCCAGGGCAACGTGCCCCGCTTGGGCCTCGACTTCAACTCCCAGCGCCGGGCGGTCCTCGACAATCACGTCGCCCGCACCCGTGAACTCGCCGCGGACGTCAAGGCCGGCCGCGCGCCGCAGCCCGACTTCGTGCTGTGGCCAGAGAACTCCTCGGACATCGACCCGTACGCGAACGCCGACGCGGCCGACGTCATCGACGGCGCCGTCCGCGCGATCGGCGTGCCGACCGTCATCGGCGCGGTCATCGCCCCCGAGACCGGCAAGCTCCGCAACACGCTCATCGAGTGGGACCCGGACCGCGGCCCGGTCGCCACCTACGACAAGCGGCACGTCCAGCCCTTCGGCGAGTACATCCCGATGCGGTCCTTCGTCCGCATCTTCAACAGCAACGTCGACCGGGTGAGCCGCGACTTCGGCGCCGGCACGAAGGTCGGGGTCTTCGACCTGGCCGGTACGAAGGTCGGCCTCGCCACCTGTTACGAGGCGGCCTTCGACTGGGCCGTGCGCGACACGGTCACCCATGGCGCCCAGCTGATCAGCGTCCCCAGCAACAACGCCACCTTCGGCCGCAGCGAGATGACCTACCAGCAGCTCGCGATGTCGCGGGTGCGGGCCGTCGAGCACAGCCGGTCGGTGGTCGTGCCCGTCACCAGCGGGGTCAGCGCGGTCATCCGCCCTGACGGCGAGATCGTCGCGGAGACGAAGATGTTCACCCCGGACGTCCTGGTGGAGAAGGTGCCGCTGCGCTCCTCGCTGACCCCGGCGACCCGGATGGGCACCCTGCCGGAGGCGCTCCTCGTGGCGCTGGCGGCCGCCGGTCTCGGCTGGTCGGCCTTCCGTTCGGTACGGGCCCGGCGCACCGCGGCGGAGTAGAGCGGGGCCGGCGCCCGAGCGGGGCGGATCCGCGGATGATCTAGGGTCGGTGCATGGTTACCCCTGACTTCATCCGGACCCTGCGCGAGACAGCCGGTCACCAGCTCCTCTTCCTGCCCGGAGTGAGCGCCGTCGTCTTCGACGACCGGGGCAGGGTGCTGCTCGGCCGGCGCGCCGACAACGGACGCTGGGCGGTCATCGGGGGCATCGTCGAGCCCGGGGAGCAGCCCGCCGACTGCGCGGTGCGCGAGGTCTTCGAGGAGACGGCCGTGCACTGCGAGGTCGAGCGGATCGTGCTCGTCGAGACCCTTCGTAAGCCCGTCGTCTACCCCAACGGCGACCAGTGCCAGTTCCTGGACGTCTCCTTCCGCTGCCGTGCGGTGGGCGGCGAGGCGCGGGTCAACGACGACGAGTCCACCGAGGTCGGCTGGTTCGACGTGAACGACCTTCCGGAGATGAAGCGCTTCTCGCTGCTGCGGATCGAGAAGGCGCTGGCCGACGCACCCACATGGTTCCGCACCACAGCAACCGGCTGAACTATGGGTCCGAAGCACATCGGTGGGGGAGTGGACCCTTCATAGGGTGCGGAGCATGAGCGCCCCCATCACCGCCCCTCTCGGAGCCGTATCGGACCCCGATGCGCCCGCCGTCGCACCCCGGCCCCGTGCCGTCGCCCTCGACCTGACCGGCCGCACCGCGCTCGTCACCGGCGCGGCCGGCGGCATCGGGCGCGCCTGCGCGCTGCGGCTCGCCGCCTCGGGGGCCCGGGTCAGAGCCGTCGACCGGGCGGCCGAAGGCCTGGAGACCCTCGCCGAGGAGGCCGCGGAACTCCCCGGGGGCCTCGAACCCCGGCTGCTCGACCTCACCGACCTGGACGCCGCCGAGGCGGCCGCCGACGGCGCCGACATCCTCGTCAACAACGCCGGACTCCAGCTCGTCCGGCCCATCGAGGAGTTCCCGCCGGACGTCTTCCACACCGTGCTCACGGTCATGCTGGAAGCGCCCTTCCGGCTGATCCGGGGCGCCCTGCCGCACATGTACAGCCAGGGCTGGGGCCGGATCGTCAACATCTCCTCCGTCCACGGGCTGCGTGCCTCCGCCTTCAAGTCCGCGTATGTGGCCGCCAAACACGGTCTGGAGGGCCTCTCCAAGACCGCCGCCCTCGAAGGTGCCCCGCACGGCGTCACCTCCAACTGCGTCAACCCCGGCTATGTACGCACCCCGCTCGTCGAGCGGCAGATCGCCGACCAGGCCGCCGCCCACGGCATTCCGCCGGAGCGCGTCCTGTCCGAGGTCCTGCTGAAGGACTCGGCGCTCAAGCGGCTCATCGAGCCGGAGGAGGTCGCCGAGGCCGTGCTCTACCTCTGCACGTCCCAGGCCTCGTTCATCACCGGCAGCTCCCTCACGCTCGACGGAGGCTGGACCGCCCACTGAGGGACGCCCCCGGGGCTCCAGCTCCTGGAGACTCGGGGGCCCGCCCTCCCCGTGGCGCCCCGGGCCCGACCCCTGGGCGGCGCCTCCGGGGCCCGCCCCCTCTGGGCGTCTTCAGGGCCCCTGCCCTGGGCGCCCCTGGTGTCCCTGCTTCCCCGTGAAGGTCGTCCACAGGGGTGGTGCGACCACACGTTCGGCAGGTATCCCTGTGTCCATGTCCCACGAACACGTCTCCTACCTCGAACTCCTCGCCCGGGGAGCCGCCACGGAGGCCTACGACCGGCCCGTGCTGCTCGCCCGTGCGAGCGGCGCGGGCCCCGAGGCGCTGGCCGAGCTCGAAGAGGCCAAACAGCTGGCCCTGCGGGTCCGGGCCGAGCTGGAGGGGCGGCGGCGGCGCGAGGCGGAACTGTCCGCGCTCTTCGCCACCGCCCACGACCTCGCGGGACTCCGTGACCTCGACGCGGTGCTGCGCGCCATCGTCCAGCGCGCCCGCTCGCTCCTCGGCACGGAGTGCGCCTATCTGAGCCTCAACGACCCGGCTGCCGGCGACACGTACATGCGGGTCACCGAGGGCTCGGTCTCCGCCCGCTTCCAGCAGCTCAGACTGGGCATGGGGGAGGGGCTCGGCGGCCTCGTCGCCCAGACGGCCCGCCCCTACGTCACCGACGACTACTTCGACGACGCGCGCTTCCAGCACACCCGGACCATCGACACGGCCGTACGCGACGAGGGCCTCGTCGCCATCCTGGGCGTCCCGCTCAGCCTCGGCAGCCAGGTCATCGGCGTCCTCTTCGCCGCCGACCGACGGGCCAGGGTCTTCGAACGCGAACAGGTCGCGCTGCTCGGCTCCTTCGCCGCGCACGCCGCCGTCGCCATCGACACCGCCAACCTGCTCGCGGAGACCCGCTCGGCCCTCGCCGAGCTGGAGCGCGCCAACGACATCATCCGCGAGCACAGCGGCGTCATCGAGCGCGCGTCGGAGGTCCACGACCGGCTCTCGGAACTCGTCCTGCACGGTGGCGGCGTCCACGACGTGGCTCACGCCGTCTCCGAGGTCCTCGGCGGAACCGTCGAGTTCACCGAGGAGGGCGCCGGAACCGCCCGCCGCGCCGGGGGCCACGCCGTCCGCGAGGGCGACGACTGGGTCGCCGCCGTCTCCGCCGGCGGCGAGACCCTGGGCGCCCTCGTCCTGCACGGCCAGCCGGACCTCGACCCGGTCGACCAGCGCACCCTGGAACGCGCCGCGCTCGTCACCTCCCTCCTCCTCCTCGCCCGCCGTTCCGCCGGCGAGGCCGAGCAGCGCGTACGGGGCGAACTCCTCGACGACCTCCTCGACGCCCCCGACCGCGACCGGCGGCTGCTCAAGGAGCGCGCCGCCCGGCTCCGTACCGACAGCGAAGCCCCGCACGTGGTGCTCGCCGCGCGGATCGACAGGGCCGGCGGCGCGGCCGATCCGGATGCCGGCGGCCGCGAGGGCGCCGACCGCCAACGCCTCTGGTCGGCGGCCACCCACCTGGCCGCCACCCGCCACGGACTCGCCTCGGCCCGTGACGGCGGAACGGTCCTGCTGCTGCCCCTCGGTCCCGGCGAGAGCGCCGCCGACCTCGCCCGGCAGACCGCGCGCAGCCTCGGCGGCACCCTGCGCGAACCCGTCACCGTGGGCGCCTCCGCTCCCGTACGGGCGCCCCTGGACCACCCGGGCCAGGTGGCCGTCGCGTACGAGGAGGCCCGCCGCTGCCTCGACGCGCTCCGGCTCCTGCACCGCTCCGGCCAGGGCGCCGCGGCCGAGGACCTCGGTTTCCTCGGCCTGCTGCTCGCCGACAGCCGGGACATCGACGGCTTCGTCGACCGGACGGTGGGTCAGGTCGTCGCGTACGACCGGCGTCGGGGCACGGACCTGATCCGCACCATGGACGCCTACTTCGCGAGCGGCATGAGCCCGGCCCGGACCAAGGACGAACTCCACGTCCACGTCAACACGGTGGCCCAGCGCCTGGAACGGGTCGGCCGCCTCCTCGGACCGGACTGGCAGTCCCCGGCACGCGCCCTGGAGATCCAGCTGGCGCTGCGGCTGCACGCCCTGGCGGACGCGGTCACGAGCACATGAGAGAGGCCCGGTGCCCCGCTCGTCACGAGCGGGGCACCGGGCCTTTCACGGGTGTCCTGGAACGGGGTGTCCCGAGCCTCAGGCGTCGGCGCCGACCTTGGTGTCGGCGGCGGTCCGCTCCTCGATCTCCCCGAGGTCACGGTCGCGGGTCTCCTTGGCGCAGGCGATGGCGACCACGGTGAGCAGCGCGGCGGCGATCACGTACAGGGCGATCGGAGTCGAGTCGCCGTAGTCGGCGAGGAGCGCCGTCGCGATGAGCGGGGCGGGCGCGCCGGCGGCCACGGAGGAGAACTGGGCACCGATGGAGGCACCGGAGTACCGCATCCGGGTCGCGAACATCTCGGAGAAGAAGGCGGCCTGCGGCGCGTACATCGCCCCGTGGAGGACCAGGCCGACGGTCACGGCGAGCAGCAGGGAGCCGAAGGTGCCGCGGTCGATGAGCGTGAAGAACGGGAACATCCAGGCACCGACACCGATCGCGCCGATCAGGTACACGGGACGGCGGCCGATGCGGTCGGAGAGCGCGCCCCACAGCGGTATCACGGCGAAGTGGACGGCGGAGCCGATGAGAACGGCGTTCAGCGCGGTCTGCTTGGAGAGCCCGACCTCGGTGGTCGCGTAGACCAGGATGAACGCGGTGATCACGTAGTAGGAGATGTTCTCCGCCATGCGGGCGCCCATCGCGATCAGCACGTCCCGCCAGTGGTGCCGCAGGACGGCGACCAGCGGCATCTTCTCGACCTGACCGGCGACCGCCTTGCGCTCCTCGGCGGCGGTGAGGGCCGCCTTGAAGACGGGCGACTCGTCGACGGAGAGCCGGATCCAGAGGCCGACGAGCACGAGCACACCGGAGAGCAGGAAGGGGATGCGCCAGCCCCACGAGGCGAAGGCGGCGTCGGAGAGCAGCGCGGTCAGCGCGGACAGCACACCCGTCGCGAGCAGCTGGCCGGCCGGCGCACCGGTCTGCGGCCACGAGGCCCAGAACCCGCGCCGCTTGGCGTCCCCGTGCTCGGACACCAGCAGGACGGCCCCGCCCCACTCACCACCGAGCGCGAACCCCTGCACGAGCCGCAGCACGGTCAGCAGCACCGGGGCGGCGGACCCGACGGTCGCGTGCGTCGGCAGCAGTCCGATGGCGAAGGTGGCCCCACCCATCAGCAGCAGGCTGAGCACCAGCAGCTTCTTCCGCCCGAGCCGGTCGCCGTAGTGCCCGAACACCAGCGCCCCGAGGGGCCGGGCGGCGAACCCGACCGCGTACGTCAGGAAGGACAGCAGGGTCCCGACGAGCGGATCGGACTCGGGGAAGAACAGCTTGTTGAACACGAGCGCGGCGGCGGACCCGTACAGGAAGAAGTCGTACCACTCGATGGTGGTGCCGATGAGACTGGCGGCGACGATTCTCTTGAGGGATCCGGGTGGCGTCGGGGAGGGTGTTGCGGCGGCCATGTGCACCACTTCCAGGCAAGCGCCTGCGAGGGGCCGAGAGAGAGGCTGTCCGGGTTGCAATGATCGGGCACGTTTTGGTGGTGCGGTGCTGACGCCCGTGCTGGTTTGGTGCTGACTGAAGTCCCATGTCAGCACCCCTGCCGACCTCTCCCGTGCTGACTTGGTGCTGACTACGCAGCGTTGAACTCCGACATCTGCGACAGACCGGTTCCGATGGATGCGCCAAGGTCGGTCGTGGGTTGCGATCCTCCATGTGTGGCCCTGCTGGCCCCGTGGGTCGGATGGCCGTTCGTGGAGGCTGGTTCGAGTCGTACGATTTCCCGAATAGCCGCGCACAACTGGGGAGTGTGGCGCGGGGGATGCGCCTGCGCCCCCCGTCTGGGGCGCCGACCCTTCGGCGGGGGTGCCGTGTATCTGGCCACACTGACGGCTGAGAACTTCCGTGTCTTCGGTGCCCGGAGATCACCCGAGGAAACGGGAGATGCGCTCGAACTGGAGCTGACGCCCGGTGTATCCGTTCTCCTGGGCGAGAACGACGCCGGGAAGACGGCCGTCGTCGACGCCATTCGGCTGTGCCTCCTGACGACAGCTGCCCCGCCGCCTGGACGAGATCTCCCGCGACCGGCCCCTGGTCCTGCACTGCGCGGGCGGCCACCGCTCGTCGATCGCCGCGAGCCTGCTGCGCCACCACGGCTTCACCGACGTCTCCGACATCCTCGGCGGGTACGCCGCCTGGGCGCTACTGAACACCCCCGCGACCCTGTGACCGGCTGCCGCCCCCGCATGCCGGCCCTTCCCGGCCGCGACGAACCGTCGGCGCCCCTGCGGGGTGACCCTCCGCCCTGACGGGCCCTCCTTGCGCGGGCACCGGCCCCCGACCCTGACCTCAGATATACCCCGCCCCGTATTCGCGTACGGAATCATCTCGCCACGACGGGTGGTCGGCCAGCCAGCCGGCCACGCGTGCGGCCTCGCGGCCGGGCAGCACGTCGATCGGTCGGCGGGCCTCAAGGTCGACCAGCAGCGTCGCGTAGGTGTGGCCCTTGAGCAGGGCGAAGTCGTCGGTGCCCAGGACCCGGACAGGTCCCGTGCTGGTCAGCTCGGTGGTCCGCAGCAGCCGCAGCAGGGTGTCCTTCGCCGCGGTCATGCCCAGCCTTCGGGGGAGCCGGGCACCGGGCCGTCCGGCCAGCGCCTGAGCGACCAGGCCGAGCAGGTCCCGCAGGACGGGCGTATGCCGGGCGTGCGGCCGGTCAGTCCCGGAATCCGCTCGGCGAAGGTGACTGCCGGGCACTCGGCCGCCAGGCACTCGAACCGCCGTATCAGCACCACGATCACGACCGGCAGCCCACCCAACGGCGCGTCCGCGAGACGCCGTTCATACCGGCCGTGTATTCGACCCGAGAGCCTTCCGCACCCCGGGTACCGCGCCGAGCACGTACGGGATCGTGCACGCAGCACAACGTCGCCCGTATCCCGGTGCACCGACTCGATCACCACATCCGCCAGATGCGGCAGAACCTCCCGCAAACCCCCTGAACCGCACACTCATCCGAAACGATCGAACGGCTCCAACGTCACAAGATCAGCGACAGAGCCGATGGACGTGCAGAGCAAGGAGACCCGTGAAGCGCGAACGTCGCGGTTCGAGATGATGGAGCGTTGTTTTTTCGCTATTTCAATCAGACCGGCTGGACTGCGATCTTCAACGGCACCGACACCGAGATCGGCCGCATAGTGCGTATGGAGGGCTGGGACCGGGCGACCGGGACGGCCCTGGTCGTCGATCCCAAGCGTGGTGGCACCTGCACCTGGTGAGTCAGGAACCGAGTGTTGGCCTGCCCGCCGCCTGTCGTCGGAGGGCCCGGAACTTCCACACGATCCCGTTCAGGACCCGGCGGTCCTCCAGATCGAAGACACCGCCTACCGTGTACGAGCTCGTGAGGGGCCTCGTGCTGCCGAGGCGCCTATGGGCGCAGGAGGAATGGTGGCCGCCTCCCATCTCCCCAGAGGTGCTGTCCATCGAGGGAGGACGGGAGACGGCCACCGGTCGGCGGCCCACCCACGGCGGAGGTCGGCGTCTACCGCTCCGCGTGGAGGTCGCCGAGGAGTTTGGCCTGGTCCGCCAGGACGCCGGACAGGATCTCGCGGGCCACCCGGAGCAGCTCCGCCACGCGCGGGCTGGCCAGCGAATAGTGGACGTTTACACCCTCTCTTCGGGTGACCACCAGGTTGGCGCGGCGCAGCACTGCGAGCTGCTGCGACAGATGCGCCGGTTCGATGCCGACCTTGGGCAGCATCTCGGACACCGCATGCTCCCGCTCGCTCAGGAGCTCCAGCACGCGGATGCGCGCCGGGTGGCCCAGCGTTTTGAAGAACTCTGCTTTGAGCTGGTACAACGGCGCGCTCACCGAACCGGCCCCCTCCACATCGACGGCCCGTCGGCCGTGAAGATCTTTGGACACGGGCCATCCTCGCTCAGCCCCGCCCATTCGCGAACCTTCCTCATTACGCACATTGGCAATTGCGAAGGTCCGCGTGATCCCGGACGTGCGCGGACCGTTCTGATGGAGCAGGGCCGGTGGGGCGCGACGCATCAGCGCAATCAGTGAGCCCTGTCAGGTCACGCCTTCTTGACCACGCTGGACTTGAGCTGCATGGGGCCGAAGCCGTCGACCTTGCAGTCGATGTCGTGGCCGTCGACGCCGTCCACGAGTCGGATGTTGCGGACCTTCGTGCCCGCCTTGATGCCGGTCGGGCTGCCCTTGACCTTCAGTGTCTTGACGACCGTCACCGTGTCGCCGTCGGCGAGTACGTTGCCGACCGAGTCCTTGACCACTTTGTCGCCGGAGTGGGGCGCGGTGTCATCGGCGGCCGGGGACCACTCATGCCCGCATTCCGGGCACACCAGCAGCGCGCCCATCTCGTAGGTATAGGCGCTGGAGCACTGGGGGCACAGGGGGAGGGTCTCGGACACGGTCACATCCATCTCGTACGGGGGAATCGGTCGGTTGCGGGGTCTTCCCGGCACTCGCGTCCCGAGCGCGGTGACGGTGACTCGGGGCGACATCGCGGAATCAATAATTGCATAATTTCGCAGTTCGTTAGATGCTCTATTGGCTGTGCCTGCAGATAGCCGTGGGTACAGCGCCAAGCACACCCCGATGGCGAGGAGCGTTCGCGACCGTGCCGGTTCCGCTGTATCAGGCCAAGGCCGAGTTCTTCCGCATGCTTGGGCACCCGGTCCGCATCCGCGTTCTGGAGCTGTTGCAGGGCGGGCCGATGCCGGTGCGTGATCTGCTGGCGGCGATCGACGTGGAGGGGCCTGCGCTGTCACAGCAGCTCGCGGTCCTGCGCCGGTCCGGGATCGTGACCTCCAGCCGGGAGGGCTCGAGCGTGATCTACACCCTGGCGGGCGGGGACGTCGCTGATCTCATGCAGGCCGCGCGCCGGATCCTCACCGAGGTGCTGGCCGGGCAGAACGAGCTTTTGGCCGAACTGCGGGAAGACGAGGGCGTTGCCGGATGAACACCCTGTGGATGCGGCTGCGTGCGTTGCTGCCCGCGCGTGCCGATGTCGCGGTGATGGGGAGCACGCCTCGTCGGGACCTGCTGGCCGGCCTCACGGTCGCGATCGTCGCCCTGCCATTGGCACTCGGCTTCGGGGTTTCCTCGGGGCTCGGCGCCGAGGCCGGGCTCGCCACCGCCGTCGTCGCGGGCGCGCTCGCCGCTCTCTTCGGCGGGTCGAACCTCCAGGTCTCCGGTCCGACCGGGGCGATGACCGTCGTCCTGGTCCCGATCGTCACGCAGTACGGTCCGAGCGGCGTGCTGACCGTCGGCCTGCTCGCCGGGCTGATCTGCGTGGCCCTCGCCGTGGCCCGGGCCGGCCGGTACATGGCGTACATCCCGGCCTCGGTGGTCGAGGGCTTCACGCTGGGCATTGCCCTGGTGATCGGTCTTCAGCAGATTCCGAACGCGCTGGGCGTGGCCAAGCCTGAGGGTGATCGCGTCCTGGTGGTGACCTGGCGGGCTGTGCAGGAGTTCGCCCAGGCCCCGAACTGGACGGCCATCGGGCTGGCCCTCTCCGTTGCCGCCGTGATGCTGGGCGGTGCTCGCCTCAGGCCCACGGTCCCGTTCTCGATCGTCGCGGTGATCGCGGCAACGGTGGCGGCACAGGTCTTTCAGCTCGACGCCGCCGCGCCGATCGGCGACCTGCCGTCCGGGCTGCCCGCACCGTCCCTTGCCTTCCTCGACCTCTCCGCCCTGGGCTCACTGATGGCCCCGGCCGCGGCGGTGGCCGCGCTCGCGGCTCTGGAGTCGTTGCTGTCGGCGCAGGTCGCCGACGGTATGACGGTCGGCCAGAAGCACGATCCGGACCGGGAGCTGTTCGGGCAGGGCCTGGCGAACCTTGCCGCGCCAATGTTCGGCGGTGTCCCGGCGACCGGCGCCATCGCCCGTACCGCGGTCAACGTCCGCAGCGGCGCCTCCTCCCGGCTGGCCGCCCTCACCCATGCGGTGGTCCTCGCGGTGATCGTCTTCGCCGCGGCGCCACTCGTGTCGAAGATCCCCCTCGCGGCCCTGGCCGGTGTGCTGCTGGCCACCGCGGTCCGGATGGTCGAGGTCGGATCGCTGCGCGCGATGGCCCGGGCCACCCGATCCGACGCCGTGGTGCTGGTTCTGACCGCCGTTGCCACCCTCGCCCTGGACCTCGTGTACGCGGTGATCATCGGCCTTGTCGTCGCCGGCGCGCTGGCCCTGCGGGCCGTTGCCAAGCAGGTGCGCATGGACCAGGTGGACTTCCGGCACGACCTGCCAGGCGGGCACAGCGAGGAAGAGCACGCCCTGCTGGCCGAGCACATCGTCGCGTACCGCATCGACGGCCCGCTCTTTTTCGCCGCCGCGCACCGATTTCTCCTGGAACTGTCCGAGGTCGCCGACGTCCGGGTCGTCATCCTGCGGATGTCGCGGGTGACGACGATGGACGCCACCGGTGCCCTGGTCCTCAAGGACGCGGTGGAGAAGCTGAACCGGCGCGGCATCGTGGTCATGGCCTCGGGGGTACGGCCCGGTCAGCAGCAGGTCCTCGACTCCGTCGGAGCCCTCGACCTCCTGCGGTACGAGGGCCGGGAGTACGCCACGACCCCCGAGGCCATCGCCGGAGCCCGCACCCACCTCCAGCGCGCCGGCCTTCTTCCCGCCGTCTCCGACCAGCACGCCCGCACCACCCCCCAGGAGCCCGCGAGATGACCGCCCCCACCCTGCGCCGCATGGCCGACGTCACCGGAACCGAGGCACTCTGGCTGCTCGAAGGCGCCGCGCAAGGCCGTCTCGTATACCTGCGGCGCGAGCAGCCGGTCGTCCGTCCCGCTCTCCACGTCCTGGAGTACGGACGGCTGATCGTCCGTGCTCCCGTCCAGGCGGACGTCGTGAGCGACCGGGACATGCTGACCTATCAGGCGGACGAGATCCGGCTGCCCGCCGGCAGCGGCTGGAGCGTGACGGTCAGTGGACCGGCCGAGCTCGTCGACAACCCCGTCGAGGCCGCGCACTACCGCCGCACACTGCCCGGCTGGGCCTACGGACCGCACGACACCCTGCTGCGCATCACCCCCCAGACGGTCGGCGGCCACCGCCTCGGCACGATGGAACAGCGATGACCACTGCGCAGACGCTCCCGCACCGCCACGTACTGACCGCCCCCACGGTGCCGGCCTCGGTCCGGCTGGCCCGTGAGACCGCGGAGATGACGTACGCCTCCTGGGGAATCGACGCCACGCATCCCACCATGGGGCCGGCCCTTCTGATCCTCAGCGAGCTGGTTGTCAACAGTGTCCGGCACGCCGCCGTCACCTCCGCGAGTCTGACGGTCACCTTCGCGGCCGGCGAGTACACCCTCGCCTTCGCGGTCCACGACCGCATCCCCACCATCCCGGTGCCGTCCCTGACCCGGGGCAGACGGGCGGCCTTGCCACCGTCGCCGAGGTGGCGGCGCAGCACGGCGGCACCTGCGTACTCAGACGGGACGCGGACGGAGGTGGCAAGAGTGTGTGGATCACCCTCCCCCTGTGAATCCCCTGTGAGAGCGAAGGCGAGTTCATGACCATCGAGTGGCGTTACACCGTCCAGAAGGAGCTTGGCGTCCTGTCCCTGGCCGGATTCCTGGGGGCCGAGGCCGTCGACCGTTTCACCGGTGCGGTTGGCTGGGCACTCGCCCGTGGTACGGGCCCGGTCATCCTGGATCTCACGAGTCTGCGCGGCTGGTCGGTCGGCGGGCAGCTCGCCGTCGCCGCCGCCGCCCGACGACTCGCGGCCGAGGGCCGCAGCCTCGAACTCGCCGCGATCCCCGCCGACGGCTCTCTCGTCCCCGACGGCAGCCAACCGCCCCTCCTCACCCACTGCGACCTGCCGACCGCACTCGCCGCCCATCACGCGGAGGTCGACGGCCGGCGCGAATGGTGCAGCGACGACTGGCCGGGCACCCGGGGATCCGCAGGCCTCCCGCTCGCGTAGCGGCCCGCGCGGGGACACTCCTGGCCCTACCCCCTGGGGGTAGGGCCAGGCCGTCTTCGGGAAGGTGCTGTAACTCCACTTGCGGGGTGATGAGTTGACCGCCCACGTGGACGGCGGGCCGGAGCCGGCGTGCTCAGCTGTGGCGCGGCCCCACAACCTGCTGCGGAAGGAGCTGATCGCCGGACGCGGGACCTGATCCTGCTCGTGGCTCTGCTGGCCCTCGGTAGCGTGGCCCTCGCGCCAGCCGGATGGATACCGGAACCACGCCTTTTCGATGGCATGGTGTCGTCCCATGGGCGCCCTCGCGGACTTCGCCACCCACGAACACCGCCTGACCGAACCGGCCCGCGCCGACCCCAAACCGTCGACGGCCCCTGTAACTGTTCAGCCGTCGACACCAACGTGACTGCCACGGCGCGGCAGAGGCCCGATGAGGGCCCGCGATGTGTCGAGTTCGTCTGCCGTGGCGTCGCGGGCGCTGGACGGCGTGCCGTCCCAGACCGCCAGCACTCGGCTGCAGCTCCTGATCAGGCTCTCGTCCGCGCTTGCACACGATCTTTGGCTCGACGGGTCGTAGTCCAGCAGCCGCACTCGCTGCGAGAGCATCAGCAGCTCACCGGCTGCTCGGTGGTTCCACTCACGCAGCAATGCGGGCAGCCCGGCCATCGCCGGAAGGGCGGTCACCAGTGCCACCCCGCAGCCCGTGCGGCCCGGCCGACCGCGACCGACAGTCCTTGACCGGCTCGCACGAGACCCACCCCGCTCGTCGTCGTGAACACTGCGAGCCGGGAACGCAGCTCAACTTCCAGCAATGCCAATGTCGGCGCGGTGAGGTCACCGTGGCCTACGACAGCGATCACCTTGCGCATCCCCTCTGATAGTCGGGCCCGCTGCTACTTCTGCGCATGTTGGCCCACGTAGAACAAGAGCCAGACGAAGCCGGCGAAGGCATGGGTCGCGAAGATGTACACAAAGACGCGCAGCATCACGCCGCGCTCCTTCCATCTCTCCTCGTCGTTCCCAGCCGCTGACTTCTCGCCGGTCACGTCATTACTCATCGTCATCTCTCTCAAAGCCGTTACGAAGGGATCTGGAAGCGCGCCATCACGGTCTTCCCGCCTCGATCGGCGGCGGGCTCCGCAAGCACCTGGCCCTGGTACTCGTCCGCCAGCTCTGACACCATCCACAGCCCCGGTCCCATTCCTGCCGCGTCCAGACACGGAAGACGGTCGTCGTCATCGGCGACGGACACCGCGAGCTGTCCGCCGGCAACGGTGATCCCCACATAGGCGACCGGGGTATTCGCCGCATGCCGCACGACATTGGTGACCAGCTCACCGACCACCAGCAGCACCGCGTCGGCGAACGCCGTCGTGGGCGCGATCCCCGCCTCCGTCAGACTCTCGGACACCGTCCGGGTAGCCACCCGCACCGCGCCCGGACCCACATGAACGGACACGATATGCCGCTGGACACGGGGCAACGCGTGCTCGACAGCCACCGGCGGCAGGTACTTGCGCCACGGCCGGAACCTGTCCATCCCCATTACCGAGCCGCCTGGCCGTCGGCTTCACGCAGCTCAGCCAGCAGCTCTTGCTGCCCGGCGAGCAGAACGGACAGGATGCGTCGCGCGGCGGCGAGTAGCTCCGCCACGTCCCCACCGGCCAGCTCGTACACCACCGTGGAGCCTTCTCTCATCGCCGTGACGATTCCCGACCGCCGGAGCACGGCCAGCTGCTGCGAGAGGTTCGACGGCTCGATCTCGATCGCCGCGAGAAGATCACGGACCGGCATCGGCCCGTCCTGCAGGAGCTCCAGGACCCGAATCCGCACCGGGTGCCCCAGCATCCGGAAGAACTCCGCCTTCACCTGGTAGAGCGGAACCGGAACAGCCTTCATCCGTCCGTCACCTCCTCCTCCGTACAGATGCCGTGCTTGCGAGCCAACCGCAACGCGTCCTCCAGCTCATCCTCGGCCAAGCGCCGTCTCGAAGGCGTCCTCTGCCGCATGCGCGGCCTCCAGCCGGACTCTCGCCGCACGGACACGCTCCAGCACCGCTTCGGCAAACGTGCTCACACCCACCCCCGTCCCAATCTCACTTGCGCAAGTCAGTAACTAGCGACTTGAAGAATTCTTCAAGTTTACTCCTCCGGGCTGGGCCGCACTGCTCCTCTCTCCGATGGGTGGGTGAGTCCAGTGGTGACACAGCTCGCCTGGGGCTTGGGTGCTGGTCCTGGGGGCGGCCGACGCCGTGGGACACGTTGCGATGCCGGTCGCCAAGCTGAAGGTGGAGTCGTCTGCCAGCGGCTCGGGCAGGTGCTCGCGTCACCATTGCCGGCCCCGGGTGGCCGGGGCGTCGTAGGTGAACCCGACGGGTGCGCCGCCGTCGTGGTCGATGGCGCAGGAGAACGCGAGGCTGGACCCGGCAGTCGACGGGCAAGGGGAAGGGCTGGACGTATCCGTCGTTCATCTCGTCGGCAGTAGGCGTCCGCGTGCACGTCGAAGAGGGGCTGTCGGATGGTCGGCAGGTCCTCATGGGTGAAGCGGCGGAGGCCGACGGCGGTCATGAGTTCTCAGTGGCAGCGATGGCCGGCTGCGGGACCGAGTGGAGTTGCTCAGTCATGAGTGGGCCGTCTGGGATCTCACTGATCAGACGGTCGACTCAGTGATTCGGTCCTGGCCTGGTCGAGTGAACAGGCTGATGACGTGGCCTCGTTCCCGTACAGCTACGGCGAGGTGGCGTGTGGCTACTGTGACGGTCAGGACTTCCCGTCGAAAGCCGAGCTGCCCGCAGCCTCCGTGGCGGTCCCTCAATACTCGTCCTCCGGCATCTGTGGGCAGGGTCGATCAACCGGTCTGAGGTGTCAGACGTTCCCGGTAGGGTCCCCGCGATGCTGTGAGCCTGTGTTGGAGGGAGGACCATGGCGAGACGAATGCGTGACGAGGCGTTCCGGATAGAGCAGGAGAAGGGGCGCTACGGACCCCGCGTGCGTGCCATCAACGAGATGATGGACGCCTTGCGGGACCGGGACGGGCACGGCTGGATGCCGCACGTCGCCCCCTGGCACGGGGGAGTGGAGGCCCGTGTCTTGTCCATTCTGCGGGACCCGGGCCCAAAGACGCAGGACGGCGTCGGCTCCGGATTCCTGTGCGTCGAGAACGACGATCCGACAGCGGAGCTTCAGGCGCAGATCGAGGGGGCGGGGATCGCGCCGCGAGACGTCACTCCCTGGAACGCCTACCCCTGGTACATCAACCGCTCGCCGAAGGGGCCGAGCTCCAGGCCGGCGTCTCCTGGGCTTCGTTTCCCTGGAGAAGCACGACCTCGGCCTGCGGCATCAACCGAGCAGATGGTTCAGGCCGCTGTAGGAGGTCCTTGTCGTCAGGGGCTCCAGTGTCGGTGGCGAGGCCAGAGGCGTCGAGGGCAACGTGCCCCGGACGCCGTCACCGGGACTGGAAAACGGTTCAGCAGGGTGCGGTGGCGTCTGGTTCGGCATGGATCGATGTCCGATCGGATGTGCCTCAACCATGGTGGCTTCGTAGGTATCGGAGGTGCTGCCGAGCAGGTGGACGCACAGTGTCCAGCGAGTGTTGTCCGTTCCGTCGGACCGCAGGAGGATCACGATGAGCCCCAACTGTCTGGCGGTGCCGGTGCCGGAGGGGTGCGAGGTCATTTCTGGTGATGTCCATGCCAGCTGTCTCGGGATCGGGTCCGGCAGGTATGACTCGGGTGAGGCTGACGGTGTAGTCGCCGACCGTGTAGGTGCGTTCCAGGGCCCGGCGCTGAGCCTCTGTGCGAGCAGCACTGACAGTGGCCGCAGCGGACCGGGATGCCTCTGCTCGCGGGGAAGCGGCTGACTTCGCTTCGTCGGGCGTGGGTTCCGGCTGGGCCGTGGTTACCGCATCGGCCAGCTGACCCGAGGGGTCGGGGCAGGTTCGGGGCTTCCGTCATTGGTTGTCAGGTCACGGACGGTTGACGACCGTTTCCGGCAGGGCGCCTCCCGCTCGGAAGCGTTCATGATCTTGCCGTCACTGCCTGCTGGTCCCGAGATCCGGACGAGAATCGGAGCCCAGGAACACTGACGAAGGGGGATGGCCGTGAGGCACACACTGAACTTGTGGCGTCAAGTGCTCGGAGAGGTGCCCGAGTCGGTTTGGCGACAGACCGAGCTCCGCGTACTGATCCTCGCGGACAACGGACTTACGGCCATCCCGCCAGCCATCGGGCGGCTTCACCAGCTGAACACCCTGGACCTGGGCCACAACGCGCTGTCATCGGTGCCCGAAGAACTCGGCAAGTTGACCGAGCTCAGCGACTGTCTCTACCTCCACGACAACCAGCTGACACGGCTTCCGGACTCTCTGGGAAACCTGACCCGGTTGCGCTATCTCAATGTTGGTGAGAACTCCCTCACCACTCTGCCGGAGATGATCGGTGGGATGAGCGGACTCATCGAGCTCAGGGCGCAGCGCAATCGTCTCATCACCTTGCCCGATGCCCTCGGTCAGCTCCGCAACCTGCGTGAGCTATGGCTCAGGGGGAACGCGATCGAGCACTTGCCGAGTTCGGCAGCCGGCCTGCGTGAACTACGCCACCTGGACCTACGCGAGAACTCTCTGAACGGGCTGCCGGAGTCTCTGGCGGGCCTCCCGCTCCTGCGTCAGATCGACCTGCGGAGCAACCGCCTTGGCCAGCTGCCCGACTGGCTCGCCCTGATGCCATCGCTGGAGAAGCTGGATCTGCGGTGGAACGAGGTCGATCCCTCGCTACCGCTCCTCAGCGAGCTGGAGCGGCGGGGGTGCGTCGTCCTGACGTGACAGACACGACACCACCTCGCGCCACAGTGCCGCAGGGCAACAGCTCACGAAGCAGAAGAGGAAATGCCACGGTCACGCTCTCGATACAAGACGGAGGAAGGCGCCGGGGCAGGTGTGCGTCGGGGAGATCGTCGCTACCCGGGCGGTCGATACGATACTTCCGCATGGCTCCGCCTGATGGTCGCCCGCTCACCCTTCCCTGGAAGAGAAGCGGGCCACGAGGAGCACCCAGGGCAGGTGGGCCGGGCCGGAGATCGTCCAGCTCACGGCAGAGAGCACCGAGGCCGTCCCCAGGAAGGTGACCAGCCCTCGCCGCTCCCGCAGGGACTGCCATTCGTGGCGGGCGCTGCCCGCTTCCTTCATCTCGCACCGGGCGGTGCGGATGACCAGGAGGGCGAGTACGACGGCCGCGCCGAGAAACGCCGGGGCCACGCCCTGTTCGTTCACGCCGTGCTGCCGGACCGCGTGCCGGACCGGTAGATGTCGGGGATTCCGTCGGCGTCGTCGTCGCGCTCTTCCTCTTCCCACAGCTGCTTGTAGATGCGGTTGCGGCGGCGCAGGAGTATGGCTGCGAGGGCGGCGGCGGTGAGGGAGCCGACGAGGACGGCGGCCTTGATGTGTTCGGCTTCGGCGCCTGTCGGGAAGGCGAGTTCGCCGATGAGGAGGGCGACCGTGAAGCCGATCCCGCCCAGAGCGGCCAGGCCCAGGACGTCGGCCCAGGCGAGGTCGGAGTTGAGCTCGGCGCGGGTGAAGCGTGCGGCCAGGTAGGTGCCTAGGAAGATGCCGAGGATCTTGCCCGCGACGAGGCCGATGACGACTCCGAGGGGTTCGGGGTCGGTGAAGACGTGGAGGAGGGCGCCGCCCGAGATGCCGACACCTGCCGCGAACAGGGCGAAGAGGGGGACCGCGACGCCGGCGGAGAAGGGATGTGCGAGGTGGGAGACACGGGCCGCCGGGGACCGTGCCTCGCCCTTGTCACGGGTGGTGCGCAGGATGAGGCCCATGGCGACACCGGCGACGGTGGCGTGGACGCCGGAGTTGTACATCAGCGCCCAGACTGCGATGCCCAGGGGCACGTACCACCACCAGCCGCGCACCCGGAGGCGCTGGAGCACGTAGAAGACGACGAGTCCGGCGAAGGCCGCGCCCAGCGCCCAGAAGTTGAGGTCGGAGGTGAAGAAGACGGCGATGATGAGAATGGCGCCGAGGTCGTCGACGACGGCCAGGGTGAGCAGGAACGCGCGCAGCGCGGAGGGCAGGTGGGTGCTGATGACGGCGAGGACCGCGAGCGCGAAGGCGATGTCGGTGGCCATCGGTACGGCCCAGCCCTCAAGGCTCCCGCCGCCGATGGTGACGGTGAGCACGTAGAGGGCGGCGGGCACGGCCATGCCGCAGACGGCGGCGACGACGGGCAGGGCGGCGGTGGCGGGGGTGCGCAGCTCGCCGACGACGAACTCGCGTTTCAGCTCGATGCCGGCGACCAGGAAGAACACCGCGAGCAGGCCGTCGGCCGTCCAGTGGGCGACGGAGAGGTCCAGGCCGAGGGTGGGGATGCCGAAGTGGAAGTCGCGTATCTCCTCGTACGCCTCGCTCCACGGGCTGTTCGCCCACGCGAGCGCGACGACTGCGGCGGCGAGCAGGACCAGCCCTCCGACGGTCTCGGTGCGCAGGGCCTCGGTGACGGCCTGGCGTTCGGGCCACGGCAGCAGGCCGAGGATCACCTTGCGCGGGCGTGACTGCGTCATGAGGGGAAGGCCTCCGGGATGGGTTGACGGGCGGGCACGAGGCCCCTCGACGCCGACCAGACTTCCCGGCACACCAGCGCATCGCATTGACGCGTTCCTTACACCCTATCGAGCGCCGGGGGACCTCGCCAGGGCGTCTCTCAGCTGCCGAGACGGGTTGAAGGGCCCTGCTTCTCACCAAGGCGCGAGGTGAGGGCACGACCCTTCGGGAGCCGGGCCGCCGGGGGCGGTCAGACGGTGGTCTTCACCGGCTCCTGGTCAGTGTCCTCGTCCGTGTCGAGGCCTGCGTCGCGCTTCTTCGCGAAGGCGAGGAAGGTGTTCAGCTCCCGCTTGACGACCGGGGCGAGGAGGTAGAGGCCGATGATGTTGATGACGGCGAGCATGAAGAGCACCGCGTCGGCCATGTCGATCGGGGTCTGCAGGGTGAGCAGGGAGCCCGCGACGGCGAAGAGGGTGTAGAGGACCGTGAAGGTCAGCTCGCTGGCCCTGCTACGGCCGAAGAGGTGGGTCCAGGCCTTCATGCAGTAGTAGCCCCAGGTCAGTACCGTGGAGATCGCGAACAGCATCACCGCGACGGTGAGGATGTACGGGAACCAGGGCATGACCGTGTCGAAGGCGTCGGAGGTGATGGTGACGCCGCCGATGGACTCACCGCCGTTACGGAGCTCGACGTAGCTGGCGGGGTTGGCGATGACGATGGTCAGCGCGGTCATGGTGCAGATGACGACCGTGTCGATGAAGGGCTCAAGCAGGGCGACCAGGTGCTTGGTCTTCACCGCGGAGTGGGCGATCGGGGCCGAGCCCAGGCCGCCTCGTTGGAGAACGCGGCCCGCTTGAAGCCGATGATCAGCGCACCGAGGACACCACCGGCGACACCCTCGGGGTTGAACGCACCCTCGATGATCGTGGAGACCGCGGAGGGCACGGCGCTCGCGTTGACAGCGATGCGACGAGGCAGGCGGCGATGTAGATGCCGGCCATCGCGGGGACCAGCTTGCTGGTGACGGAGGCGATGGAGCGGATGCCGCCGAGGAGCACGATGCCGACGAGGGCCGCGATCAGGATGCCGAAGAACAGCGCACCGGCCGAGGAACCAAGGGCTCCGACCTCGCCGCCTGTGACGGAGACGAGCTGCGCGTAGGACTGGTTGACCTGGAAGAGGTTGCCGCCGAAGAGGCCGAAGAACAGGATCATGAACGAGGCGAGGACGGCGAGGACCTTGCCGAGGGTCTTGCCGTTCTTGCCGAAGCGTTCGGCCAGGTCCTTGGGCAGGTAGTGCATGGGGCCGCCGGAGACGGTGCCGCCGAACCAGCCGGTGAAGACCAGACCGGCGACGACGAGCCACGCCACGATCATCGGAAGCTCCGTACCTCCGACGGGCACGGAGTAGAAGACGATTTCGCCGAGCCAGGTGGCTATCGGCTCGAAGAAGCCACTGACCGCCCTGTCGACGGACTGGGTGAGGGAATCGAGAGACACGGTGGGGACCTCGGAAGCGCAGGACCGGCGCGTGGGAGGCAGCGCCAGTGGGGGTGCGGTCTTTGAGCGAACGCCGTTGTCCGGTCGGCGACCCGAGTGATCGACGCCCATGGACGCAGAGCGTGATCATCTCGGTCGTACTGCCGGTACGTGCCCGGCATCCCACAGGACAGACGGGGGGCGGTGCCACCTGCGGAGTTGCGCATTCCTGCCACGACAGGGCGCCTCCGCCTGCCACCCGGCGGGACGCGTCGGCGACGGCAGGAGTTTGACCGGCCGCCCCTTACCTGCCCTCTGGTGCCTGCGGCTTCTGACGGCCGGCGGTGAAGGGATACGTGTCGGCATCGGCCTCGGCCGCGTCAGCAAGTGCCTCGGCGGCGGCTTGCGCCGCCTTCGCCGCGTCGTCGGCCGCCTGGGTGGCGGCCTCGTCCTCCGCGGACGTCTCCCGGGTGGCCGGAGACGGGGGCAGCGCCTCGTTGAGGGCGCGGGACACCCCTTGAAGCGCCGAGGTGACCTCACTGGGGATTACCCAGAAGGTGCTGCCCGCACCCTGGGCGAGCTGGGGCAGCACCTGCATGTACTGGTAGGCGAGGAGCTTGGGGTCGGGGTCGTTGCGGTGGACGGCCTGAAAGACCTCGTCGATGGCCCGGGACTGCCCCTCGGCCTTGAGGATCTCGGCGGTGCGGTTGCCTTCCGCCCGGAGCACGGCGGCCTGCTTGTCCCCTTCGGCGGTAAGGATCTGCGACTGGCGCTGCCCCTCCGCCCCCAGGATCGCCGCCCGCTTGTCGCGCTCGGCGCGCATCTGCTTCTCCATGGCGTCCTTGATGGACTGCGGAGGGTCGATGGCCTTGATCTCCACGCGGTTGACCCTCAGCCCCCACTTGCCCGTAGCCTCGTCGAGCACGCCACGGAGCTGGTTGTTGATGGTGTCCCGGGAGGTCAGGGTCTTCTCCAGGTCCATCGAGCCGACGACGTTGCGCAGGGTGGTGACGGTGAGCTGTTCGACGCCCTGCAGGAAGTCGGCGATCTCGTAGGCGGCCGCTCGTGGATCGGTGACCTGGAAGTACAGCACGGTGTCGATCTCGACGACCAGGTTGTCCTCGGTGATGACCGGTTGCGGCCGGAACGAGACCACCTGTTCCCTCAAGTCGATCACCGGATAGACGCGGTCTACATAGGGGATGACGAGGTTGAGGCCCGGCCTCAGGGTGCGCCGGTAGCGGCCGAGGCGTTCGACGTTGCGGGCCCGCGCCTGCGGCACGATGCGCACCGCCCGCACCACGGTGAACACCGCGAGGGCCGCGAGAATAAGACCGGCTATGAGTAGTCCCGGCACGTCCATGACTCACTCCCGGGGATAGACGACGGCGGTGGCGCCATCGATCTCCATGACGTCGACGGTCGCCCCCGGAGGTATCACCAGCGTCTCGTCGTAGGCGCGGGCCGTCCACTCCTCGCCACCGATGCGGACCCTGCCGCCCAGCCCCGTCACTTCCGACACGACACGGGCGGAGCGGCCCACCAGCGCGTCCGTGCCGAAGCGCTCGGTCTGCGGCTTGAGCAGATGGCGCGCGGCGACGGGGCGCACGAACAACAGGCTGGTCGCGGCCAGAGCGGTGAAAACCGCGAGCTGCAAGGGCGGTGAGAGTCCCAGGGCGGCGGTTCCCGCGGTGACCGCCGCGGCGACGCCGAGGATCCCGAGCGCGGCCGTGAGGGTGAAGATCTCCGCCGCCACCAGCACCCCTGCGGCGATCAACCAGACCAGCCATGGGTCCATGGCACTCTCCCGGTAGGTGCGACTCCGCGAAGGCCCGAAAAAGCGCACCTTTCGGATTTCTTACCCCTTTTTGCGGGGTGGCACGCTCGGGCAGGCTTGTCGGCCTGCTCCAAGCGCGGTCGGGCAGGCCGACAAATGTGGTTTCTCCTCTTCCTGTGTCAGTTCTGAAGGTGTTCGGGAGCCGTCAGCGCGGTGTATCGCGTGCCGCCCGGCGGGGCGGGCGAGGAGGTGGCGCGGGTCCGTCGCGCGGGTGATCGCGGTCTCGACTGCGGTGATGCGGTCGGCGAGCAGGCCCAGGGCGGCGACCGCCCGGGCGAAGGGGTCGTCCCCGGAGCCGCCGAGTGCCCGGGCGCGCGCGTGGGCGGCGGTGATCTCGCTCCAGCGGGCGGCCTGTGCCGGGGTGAGGACGCCGCGGAGTTCGGCGAGCTTGAGGAGGTTGGCCTCGGCTTCGGTGGTGAGGGTCTGGGCCTCGGCGGTGTAGTGGTCGTCGATCACGGCGGCGAGCTCGGCGTCGTTCATGGCGGGTGAGATGCGGGCCGTGATCTTGTTCATGGTGCGGTACGAGCCCTGGAGCCGGAACGGCGGTTCGGTGCGGGCCGCGTCGGCGGTGGCGGCGGAGGAGATGTACTCCTCGTTGACGGCGAGGACCGTCTGGCGGGCGGCGAGGAGGTGGCGGAGGACGGCGAGGATCCGGTCGAGTTCGGCCGGGGCGTAGGGGTGGGTGAGCCGGTCGCGGCGGGCCGTCGGGTCGCCGGCCGCCAGCCTGGTCAGGAGCTCCAGGTCGGTGCGGTCGCGTCCGGCGAGGGGGGCGAGGACGGGGTGGGAGGCGAGGGCGTTCTCGACGAAGCTGAACGCGAAGGCATCCTCTTTGCCCGTCAGTACGTCGCCGAGGTTCCACACGTCGGCCCGGTTGGCGAGCATGTCCGGTACGCGGAAGGCCTGTCCCGACTCGGTGTACGGGTTTCCCGCCATGCAGACGGCGAAGCGCTTGCCGCGCAGGTCGTGGCCGTTCAGGGTCCGGGTGGCGTCGCAGAGCGGGATGAACTTCTGCAGGAACTCCGGCGAGGTGTGCTGGATGTCGTCGACATACAGCAGGACGTTGCCGGCCGCGGTCAGCGCGAAGTCGATCTTCTCCAGTTCCCGGCGGGCGGTGGCGTCGGGTGCCTCATCGGGGTCGAGGGAGACGGTCCGCTGCCCGAGAGCGGGCCCGTCGACCTTGACCAGGAGCAGGCCGAGGCGGTCGGCGACGTATTCGATCAGCGTGGTCTTGCCGTAGCCGGGCGGGGAGAGGAGCAGCAGCAGGCCCTGGGAGTCGCTCCGCTTGGCGTCTCCGGCCGCGCCGAGCTGTTTGGCGAGGTTGTCGCCGATGAGGGGGAGGTAGACCTCGTCGACGAGCCGGTTGCGGACGAAGGACGACATGACCCGGGGCCGGCATTCGTCAAGGCGGAGCCGTTCGCGCTCGGTGGCGACGAGCCGAGCCCTGTGTTCCTGGTACGCACGGAAGGCCGGCACGTCGGTGGCGGCGAACTCCCGCGTCCTGGCCAGGAACTCGTCGAGGCGCAGCTCCAGCGCGCGTCCCTCCACGCGGGGGTGGCTGCCCAGGAGTCCGGTGACCGTCTCCGTGGTGGGGGCGGCGATCTCGTAGCGGTCGAGGTCCGGGCAGAGCTCGACCGCGACGGCCTCGGCTAGCACGCCTTCGTCGAACCGTTCCCCGGACGCCGACGCGTAGGAGGTGAGCCATGCCTCGACGAGCTGGCGCCGCGCGCGCGGCGCTGTGAGGGAGGCGAGGGCGTCGTCGTAGGCGGAGGTGCCGACTGCGCGGCGGAACTTGTCGAGCAGGGCCCGTGCGGCGTCCGAGACGGCGAAGCCCGCCGGCGCGGTGGCGAGTTCCTCTATCAGGTACGCGGCGGCCGTCGGGTCGCCGATCTCCCCGGCCAACTCGTTCCGCAGGCCGTCGAGGGCCGACTCCGCGCCGAAGAGGTCACGGGCCCGTGCCAGGGCGTCGGCCCGGCAGGTCCACTGCTCGCGGGCGTCGGCGGTGGCGGCGTGGGCCCAGAAGAGCTGGGCGGTCGCTCGCGCAGGGGCCGGGTACCTGAGCAGTCCGATCCGTTCGTGCAGACGGAGGACGGCCCCCAGGATCGCCGCCGTGTCGTGAGCGTGGACGCCGCGCTCGTACCCCTCGTCGTACGCGGCCTCGGCGGCACGTCGCGCGAGCGCGTACAGGTCCTCGCCCGCCAGGCTGCCGGGGCCGTGCTCGGCCAGGAGGCGTGCGGCCAGATATTCGGACCGGTAGACCTCCGGCGATTCGGAGCGCAGGGTCCGGTCCCAGAAGGGGCGGGTCGCGGCGAACGCCGGATCGGTGACCGGCACGCGGTAGTCGGTTCCGGTCAAGGTGAGGGCGAGGGCGTCCTCATGTGGGACGAGGGTCAGTTCGGGGGTCTGCCGGTTGACGGCGAAGCGGTGCCGGCCGAGCCGGATCGTGGCGCCGCCGTCGGAGAACAGGTCGCTACGGTCCCGCAGCGCCCGTCCGGCCTCCTGGCGGGCGGCGCCGAGTCGGCCCTCCAGTTCCTCCGCCCGTGTCTCGTCGCCGAGTTCCCTCAGCTCGGCGCCGGTGCGCCGGACCTTGGCGACCATGGGGTCGGAGGCGAAGTACGTGTTCACCTCGTCCCGGTCGGCCAGGGTCGCGGCGCGCCGGGCGATCGCTTCCAGAACGCGGCCGGCCGATGCCGCGAGGCGCTCCGCGCGGCGGGCACGGGTGTCCACGAGGGACTGCCTGCGCGCGGTGAAGGCGTCGTACATCTCGGCGCGCTTGTCGGCGATCTCGCCGAGGAAGCCGTCGTGCTCGGCGAACCGCGACTCCAGGTTCTCCAGTTGGAGCAGCAGCCGGCCGAGCTGGTCGTCGCAGTGGTCAGGGGTGTCGGCAGCGGCCAGCGCGCTCGTGACGGCCTGGGCGAGCAGGGCGAACTCGGCGACGAACTCCGCCTTCCCCTCCTGGCCCAGGAGTTCGGTGCGGCGGGCTGTGAGCACGGCGCGGGCACGGTTCAGCGCGCCCAGGACGTCGGCGATCCGTTCCAGGATCGAGGTGCGGACGGTGGCGTCGCCGATGTCGAGTCCGGCGATGATCTCGCTGAGGGTCCGCAGGCCGGCGGTGTGCGTATCGAGGCGGTCGGCGACCAGGCCGGTCTCGGCGACGGTGGTGACGGCCCCGGCCTCTGTCGCGAGCCGTTCCGCCTCGGCGTAGTGGGCGGTGAAGGCGTCCTCTCGCTGGAGGAAGGCGGCGGCCCGCTGTGCCGCCCAGGCGATGTCGGCCTCGACGTCCCCGGCGAGGGCGTCGATGCCCTCCGTGTCGGCGTACCGCATGTCCTTGAGGGTCACCAGGTGGCCCTGTGCCCGGCGAAGTTCGGTGATCCGGGAGATCCACTCCTCGGCGGTGGCGGGCGCCTCGCCCCGGATGCGCCGTACCAGTCGGCCGACCTGCTGGGCGGCCTCCGCGAAAGCCTCCGCCGCCTGTCGGGTGAGCGTGGTCACGGTCGCGAACTCGTCGAGGACTTGCACGGCGGTCGCCCGGAGTTCTGTCAGCGGGGTGTGCAGGTCGCCTGTCTCCGGGTCTCCCAACCAGTGGTGGACGTCGCCCGCGCGCACACACGCGGCGACGAGTGCCTCGTATACCTCGCCGGAGGCGGTCAGCTCGGTGGCCTGACGGGCGATCGACAGGCAGTCGGCGACCCCGCGGACGAGATCCGCGTTGCCGATGCGGGCCAGCGGGCCGTCCACCGCAGGGGTCACGTGCGTGTCGGAGACGTACGGGGTCCGCCAGATCTGCACGGGGTGGACCCGGCCGGGCTCGCCGGTCTCGTCGCGCAGCACGACCATCGCCCCGTCGTCGAGCAGCGCGTATCCGCGGCAGGAGACGGGACGGGTGATCTCCTTGCGGATCAGGTTGTACGGCAGGAGAAGACCGCGACGCTCCGGCCGGGTGTGGAAGGCGAAGAGGATGTCCTCGCCGTTGGGCGAACGGATCAGCCGGTCGAAGACCAGTCCCGAGGTGTCGGTATCGAAGGTCTTCACCTCCCCGGAGGCCAGGCAGTAGCCGCCGGGGAACACGACCCCCTCGTTCCCGGGCAATCGCAGACACGCCTGAGCGAGTCCGTCGAGCCTGACCACGCTCCCGGTCAGGGCGTTGAAGACGAGGTGGCGGACGGCCTCCTCCTTGTACGGGCGGACGCGCACCAGGATCAGGGTGCCCACGGCCGCGTGCGCGACCTCGGCGTCGGCCAGCGCCTGGAGCGGCTCGTCGACCGGCTCGGCGTACACGCCCTCGGCCGTCTCGGCGTTGTTCTCCGTCTTGACCGTGAGCGTTCCGCCGACCGTGGAGACGAAGAGGCGGCCGTCGAGCGAGATGTGCGGGTGCCGCCCTTGGACGTGGTCGCCGCGGGTCGTCTCCACCCAGTCCACGTCGTGCGAGGGAGGGACGACGTGGTCGCGTTCTCCCTGGGCGTCGAGGAACCGCGTCTCGCCGGACGGCCCGATCGACCAGCGCAGGACGCGGATGTCGTCGGCCTTCTGCCCGGTCCGGAAGAGGGCGAGGAGCCGGCCCTCCACGCGCCTCAGCCGGAGCAGGCGCGCGCCTCGGAAGTACCGGTGCAGCGCCGAGAACTCCCGTACGAAGCCGGCGTCGTCGAGGAGTCCGGGCACCGCGCCCTCGGGCAGCGGGTTCAGGTCGCGGTCATGCAGGGTGAAGACGTCGGCGACCGACGGCTCGGCGCTCACCGCGGAGGCCGGGTGGCAGCCGAACAACAGGACGTCGTCCCCCACGGCGGCGACGTCCAGCAGTACCCGGGCGCCCTCGGTGCGGACGCTGTCGGTGCCGGTGAGAGACAGACCACCGGCACCGAAGGCGGCGGTACGGGCGGTGTTGAGCGCCTCGGCACGCCTGGCCAGCTCGGCCGCCTGCGCCGAAAGACGGTCGCGCAGCACCGCGTACGTGTCCTGGTCGATTCCGGTGCTCATGTCGATCCGCTCCTTGTCCCGTGATGGATGCGGGTCCGGCGCCGACAACCCCCGTATGCCGGCGCCGGACCCGCTGTGACCGCTCTCCCCCCGGGGCGGTCAGTTCGTGACCGCGCCGTTCAGCGCGGCGCTCTCGGCCGGGGCGGTGGTGGCCTGGCCGGGTGCGTGCGCGTCGAGCACGCCGGACTTCATGACCTTCGCGAGCAGTGCCGAGACGCTCAGGTTCTGCACGTCGCCCGTGGACAGCGAGCCGAGCACCTTGGTCAGGTCCTCGGTGAAGGAGCCCTCACCGTTCAGCCACGGGCCGGCCAGGGCCTGCGCGGTCTGGGAATGGTCCATGAACCCGTCGACGGACTTCCCGAGCGCGATCGACTGCACGAGACGGTCGAGGAAGACGGACTCCCCGCCGACGATGTTGATGTCGGCGTTCTCCAGGCCGGTGGCGAGGACGGTGGCCTGCGCCTCGGCGACCTGCCGCTGCACGTCGAGGCCGGCGAGCCGGATGTCCTTCTCCGCCTCCAGGCGCAGCCGGTACTCCTCATGGGTACGGGAGGCCTCGTCGAGCGCGGCCATCGCCGCAGCCTTCTCGGTCAGACCGGCCGCTTCGGCCTTGAGCTTCTCGCCGATCGCGGTCGCCTCGGCCAGCGCCTTCTCTCGTGTACCGACCGCCTCGGCGCGCAGCCGTGCCTCCGTGGCCTCGGCCTCGGCGCGGCCGGTCTTCTCGATCACGTCGGCCTCCTTCTCCCGGACCTGCACTGCCGCCAGCCCCTCGGCGGCCGCCTCTGCCTGCACTCCCTCGGCGAGGCGGATCTTGGCGCGGGCGTCCATGTCGGCGGCCTTGTTGCGGGCCTCCGCCAGGGTCAGCTCCTCGGCGGCCCGGTGCACGGCGGCCTGCTCGGCCGCCTCGGCCGCCTTGATGTCCTTGACCAGCCTCTCCTGCGCCTCAGCCTCGGCCGCGATGACGACGGCCTGCCGGGTGCGCTCGGCCTCTTCGACCGTACGGAGCCGCTTGATGGACTCCTCCTGCTCGGCGACCGTACGGTCCACCGCGATCCGCTCCCGGATCACCTCGGCGATGTCACGGCGCTCCGACTCCACCTCCTTCTCGGCGGAGATGCGGGTCAGTTCGGTCTCCCGGTCACGGGCGATGACCTCCAGCAGGCGGTCCTTCTCGATCCGCTCGTTCTCGACGGCGATGACCCGCTCGCGGTTCTTCTGCGCGACGGCCACCTCGCGGGCCTGGTTCTCCCGCTGGATGCCGAGCTGCTCCTCCGTCCTCAGGAACGCGCTCTGCGCCCGCAGCCGCTCCTCCTCCACCACCCGCGCCGTCTCGGCCTCCTCACGCGCCCGTACGGTGTCGATCTCCCGCTTCTGCTTGATCTCCGCGTCGGCCTGGCGCCGCTCCAGCTCCAGGATCGCCTCGCGGGCGTCGACGTTCTGCCGGGTGATCTCCTTCTGCTCGTGCTGGCGGAACTCGTTCGTGCGGACGTTCTCGACGGCGGTCAGTTCCGTGATCTTGCGGATGCCCTGGGCGTCGAGGATGTTGCCGGGGTCGAGCTGGGTAAGCGGGGTCTGCTCCAGGTAGTCGATCGCGGCGTCCTCCAGGCTGTAGCCGTTGAGGTCGATGCCGATGATTTCGATGATCCGGAACCGCAGCTCCTCGCGCTTGGTGTACAGATCGGTGAAGTCCAGCTGCTTGCCGACCGTCTTGAGCGCCTCGGAGAACTTGGCGTTGAACAGCTCCTGCAGCGTCTCCTTGTCGCTGGCGCGGGCGGTGCCGATGGCCTGCGCGACCTTGATGACGTCCTCGACCGTCTTGTTGACCCGGACGAAGAACGAGATCCGGATGTCGGCGCGGATGTTGTCGCGGCAGATCAGGCCGTCCCTGCCGGTCCGGGAGATCTCGATCGTCTTCACCGAGATGTCCATGACCTCGGCCTTGTGCAGGACGGGCAGGACCACCTGCCCGGTGAAGGTGACGTCGACCTTCCGCATCTTCGAGACGATCAGCGCCTTGCCCTGTTCCACCTTGCGGAACAGCCGGCTGACCACGAAGAGCAGCGTGAGAACGATGAGCAGGACAGCGGCGACGAGCACGCCGATGCCCACGGTGATGGCATCCATGAGAAACCCCGTGTCGATGGAAGAAGGGGGAGCCGCACGTTCAGGCGGCGTTGTGGAAGAGCGAGCACCGGACGGCGGGCGCTCCCGGAGCGACGGCTACCTGCGTCGGGGTGTGCGCACAGCGGCACGGTGCTGCCCGAAGGCGGCAGCTCGGTCGCGTTCGGGCAGCACCGCCGGACCTGCGGCGTCCTGCCGGGACGGCCCGGGTTCGTCGGGGAACAACTTCGCAAGCGGCCCCACGAGGCGCCGTGTCGCCCACCATGAGGCGACGGGAGCAAGCACCAGCAGGGCGAGCGAGAGCAGAGCGGACAGCGGGCGAGGCACATCGGAAAGGCCGAGGAGTACGGATCCGGTGACGCTCATGGCCCAGCCGGCGACGACGAAAACGGAGGCCGCCACCGAGACGGGCACCCGGCCGAGACGCAGCCTCTCCGCGTCCACGTCGCCGTCGAAGCCCTTCCGTTCCACCGCCCCGAACAGGACGAGCAGCCAGAACACCGCCACGGCGACCAGGGCCGCGCTGAACGACAGCGAGGGGAACCCGAAGGCGGCGCTCAGGAACTCACCCATGGCCCTCTCCCCCTGCACATCACGGTTTCCGTCTTCCGGCATCAGGCCCGTGCCCATGCCTTTCCGTGGAGCCATCCTGCTTCAGAATCGGCGCCTTGGCATTGCCGTAACCATGCAGTCTTTGACGTCTTCCTGATGCCGGTTGCGAACCCCGGCGGGCGGCGTGTCAGTCTTGGTCCCCGCGCGTCAGGAACTCGTATCAGACGCGTCAGGAACGGGGAGGGACCGTGGCGGAGAGGGAACGGGTCGAGGGGTACCTGGAGGGGTACGCCGAGATCCTTACGGGCGTGTGTGAGACCCGCCGCAGGCTCACTCCGGAGGAGCGCGCGGCCCTCCGCTCCCTCGGAGAGCGGGCCGCTGAAGCCGGCATCGGGCTGCGGGACCTCATCCGGGCCCACCTCTCCGCCGCACAGCGGGTACACCCGGGGCTGCCGAGGGCAGCCGCCGACCACCTCCTGTCCGCCGTAGAACAGGCCGTCGACGCCTTCGCCGAGGGACACGAGCGGGCACAGCACCTGGCGATGCGCCAGGAAGAGGCCGCCCGGCGGGAGTTCATCGACGACCTCCTGTACGGCCGGAGCGATCTCGGCAGGCTGGCCGAGCGCGCCGAACGCTTCGGGCTGCTCCTGTCCCACGCCCACGCGGTGGCCGTCGCCCAGGGACGGGAACCGTACAGCGACGGCTACGAGGTCACCCGTGCCGTCGAGTCCTCGCTCACCGCCCGCTTCGGCAACCGCCGCATCCTGCTCACCACCAAGGACGGGCGGCTGATCTGCGTCGCCCCGGCGGACGAACCCGCCGTGCTCGCCCACTTCGCCAAGCAGGCGCACGCCGCCACGGACGGCGGCCAGGTGGCGATCGGCCGCGCCCACCCGGGCGCGGGCGGCGTCGTCCACTCCTACGAGGAAGCCCTCAACGCCCTGGACCTCGCCGCCCGCATGAACCTCGACGAGCCGGTCCTGCACGCCGCCGACCTCCTCGTCTACCCCGTTCTCACCCGCGACCGGCAGGCCATGGCCGACCTGGTCCGCACCGTCCTCGGCCCGCTGCAACAGGCACGAGGAGGCGCGAAGCCCCTCCTGGACACCCTCACGGCGTACTTCGACACCGGCTGCGTCACCGCCCAGGCGGCCCGCCGCCTCAACCTCAGCGTGCGGGCCATGACCTACCGCCTCGACCGCATCCACCGCCTGACCGGCGCCGATCCCGGCGATCCCGTCCAGCGCTACACGCTCCAGACGGCCGTCGTCGGCGCCAGGCTCCTGGACTGGCCCGACCAGCCCCTGTGATCACGAGGCTGAGCGACCAGACTGGGAGGAGGAAGGGGCGCATCAGCTCTGGGCGAGCTGGGTCCTGCTGATCGGCGGTGCGGTGCTGCTCCTGGCGCCGAGTGTCGCCGTTCTCCTGGGCTGGCGGCCGCGCTGCCTTGTACGGCCCGGTGAACCCACCCGCCTGCTGGGTGCCGCGGGCGTCATGCTGTACGGGACGGTGCTGACCAACGAGGTGGCGGGCGATCCGTCTCCTGCGGACCACGGCATACGAGGCCTCCTTCGGTCGACAGCGAGCATGAGCCGCCCTGCCCGCGTAGGGACCCGCGAAGGTGTTTCCCGACCGGTGTGCTGCCGTTCCCGGCTACGGGAGAGCGCGGTCTTCGTAGGCCCCCGAGACCGCCGCAGGTCCCCCGTCCTCTCCCGTCGCCGGGGGCGACCGGCTGTCCAGCATGGCGGTGAGGATCAGCCCCAGCAGCGCGGTGACGGTCAGGACGGCAGCCGCCACGACGCGGGGGTTGCGGCGCGCGGCTCGGACGCCCGCGGGCGCGCCCTCGTGGCCGAGTTCACGGACGCGTGCAGACGGCATTAAGAACGCGTAAAGACTGCCGGAACCAGGCAGTGACCATCTATGCCGTTACGTGGAAACATCCTTGAACAACGGATGAAGCCCCGCATGGGACAGGTGGCGCAGATGGGCTGGTTTCTCGGTCTCGGCATCGCGGGTCTCGTGCTGCTCGTCCTGGCGCTGGTCTTCGACGGGGTGTTGGAGGGGGTCCTCGACTCGATCGGCGCGGGGCTTGACGGGTTTCTGTCGTTGCCGGTGGTCGCCGGGTTCGTGTCCGCGCTCGGATTCACGGGCGCGATCACGATGGGCGCCGTCGGTACGGGGGCGGGGGTCGCCACCGGTGCGGGTGTGGTCGCGGGGGGCGTCGTGGGGTGGGGGACCTGGCGGCTCAGCCGGGCGCTGCTCCGCGACGGCGTCACGCCCGCACCGCGCGGCGAGGACCTGACCGGTACGAGCGGGTCGGTGGTGACGGCGATCCCCGTGGGCGGCTACGGCGAGGTACTGCTGTACCTCGCGGGCCAGCCGGTGAAGTACGCGGCGAAGGCCGCGACTCCCGTCACGCGGGGCACCGAGGTGTGGGTGGAGTCCGTGCTCTCACCGACGTCCGTCTCCGTCCGCCCGGTCGAACGCTGACCCGGCGCCACGTTCTGTCCTTCTCATTCTGATCGAAGGGGGTTTCTTCATGAGCCCTGTCCTGACCGCTGTGGTGGGCATCGTCGTCCTCGTGGTCCTGCTCGGCCTCGTCGTCGTCACGCGTTACAAGGTCGCCGGGCCCAGCGAGGCGTTCATCATCACCGGCCGCCGGGGCAAGCAGGCCACCGACCCGGCCACGGGGCGGGTGTTCACCGACAACAGCGGCCAGAAGGTCGTGGTCGGTGGCGGTGTGTTCGTCGTGCCTTTCGTGCAGCAGAAGTTCACGCTCGACCTGTCCAGCCGGCACATCCCGGTCGCGGTGCGCGGCGCGGTCACCCTGCGCGGTGTGAAG
>NZ_JNZO01000046.1 GCF_000717595.1 Streptomyces flavochromogenes
CGGCCTCGCGGGCAGAGAGACCGTCCGGGCCCGTGGCGAGTTCACGACGCAGCCGGGGCAGCGGTTCACTGGGGTCGAAGGGCAGCGCCTGGGGGGAGGCCGCGAGCTGATCGAACGGTACGCGGGCACGCTGCGGCCGGACCACCGGCCGCTGCTCTCGCAGTTCCGCCTGGTCGACATGGCGCGCAAGGTGGTCGGCGTGGGCAGTGTGGGAACTCGCTGCTGGATCGTCCTCATGCTCGGCAGGGACAAGGAGGATCCGCTGCCCGTCCAGGTCAAGGAGGCCGAGCGGTCGGTACTCGCCGAGTACACCGGAGAGAGCGAGTACGACAACCAGGGTCAGCGCGTGGTCGTCGACAGCAGCTGATGCATGCCGCCAGTGAATCGTCCTCGGCTGGGAGCGCGCCGCCGGCATCGACGGCCGCGAGCGGGACTTCTACGTACGGCAGTTGCGGGACTGGAAGGGCAGCGTCGACACCGCCGTGATGCTGCCCGAAGGCGTGCGGATTCTCGGCGAGCTGTGCGGATTCTCGCTGGCCCGGGCACATGCCCGGTCGGGTGACCGGATCGCCATCGCGGCATACCTGGGCGGCGGCGACTCCTTCGACCGGGCGTTGACCGACTTCGCGGAAACCTACGCGGACCAGAACGAGCGCGACCACATGGGCGCTGGTCGAGGCTGTCGACTCCGGTCGGCTTGTCACGGAAGCCCCGTGAAGCAGTTGTGCGTGGCGAAGAGTGTGAACGAGTCCTGCCTGGACAGATCCTGACGGTTGGTCGGGCATATGTGAACCCGGATGCCTTCGGCGGGTGCTGCTCCAGGAGCTCGACGATCGTGCGGTGGAGCCGCTGGCGCCTCACGCGTGAAGATCCCGGCCTGCAGGGATGCCTGTGGCGACCGCACCCCAGTCGAGCCGAACTGGCCCACCGCGATAAGCACCACGACAACGTCGCCACCCAGCCAACAAGCGGAGTTGCCGGAGATACTGCCGTGGTTCAGCGCGCCCCCTGGCGTGGAAGCCGAGTCGTGCGGATCCGCCTGCACGACACCTGCCTGCGGGCGCTGCGCATGCGTGTCACGGCAGAGCGCCGTGGCTGTCCGACCCGTATCCCGGCCACAGACGTCTCCGGCTGCGGAGTCTTTGACGGACACGCCGTCTCAGGCGCCCCAACACGGTCAGGAGTACCAGTCTGCCTCCGCCGGCCGCGCCCGCCGGGGCACCTCCCGGGCGACCATGGGACTGCGTTCGCCACCCGCGAGCAGGGTGCTCGTCGGGTCGCCACCGAGAGCGCCCGGGAGCGTCACCTCGACCGCGATGCCGCGAGGCGGGTCGGTCGGCAGGATCGTGGTCAGCACAGTCGTCTGGGCGTGGTGGCCATGTGCGCGGGCGGCGGCGACCTGCTTCCCGTCCACGAGGAGCTCCAGCTCCCGCCTCCCGCCCATCCGCAAGCCCACGGTGACCGAGCAGCCGGCGTGCTCGCAATGAAAGTGATACTCGCGGCCCATGATCGCCTCCCTGGAGCGCCTGGCAACAAGTCCCTTCCCTCCATCGTGACACCGGACGGCGGCTGCGCCAGCCCTGGACTCGCTCCCGCGGCCCTCACCGCTACGCCCCTCTCCCCACGACCGCACCACGGTCGCCACGCACCGGCGGGCGCTGGCTGTCGTTCCTCCCGGACACCGACAGCCACCGCGACCAGATCGCCGCGCCTCCCTGCTGAGCGCCCCACTCACAAGCTGCTCCCCCTGCACATGGGGATCAAGGGGCCACTCTCGCCGCGCGAGCAGTACGCACCCCGTCGGCGCGATGGGTGGGCACGGTCGACGGCAGCCAGTGACGATGGGGGAGGAAGATCCGCATCGCAGCCCGTGGAAGGTCGATGCGCATGACGCAGAAGTGGGAACCGACCCATGAATGGTCAGGCCGCTACAGCTCCACGGGCGGTGTGCACGGCGCGGGTGGCCAACCTGGCCTCGGACGGCCGCGCCGACACCGCCCATGTACTGAGCCTGCCCATCGCGACCACGACGGATGGCGCGCCGTATGCCCCTGGCCCGGCCCGTCCTTCACCGAGGCGCGCCAGCCGTTCGGCACCCCCATCAGTTCGGAGACCCTCTCCGAACTGGATGCCAACTCCTGGGAGCTGCACCACATCGACGAGGACTTCGCGGAGACCCGCGACCTCGCCGCCGAACACTGCGACAAGGCCATCGAGTTGATCTCCCTGTGGTACGTGGAGGCCGGCAAGTACGGCGTGCTGCCCATCGACGGGAGCGCCCTCGCGCAGATGACCGTCGAACGACCGACGATCGCCACGGCGCGGACCAGCTACACCTTCCGGCCCGGCACCCAGTCCCTGCCGCCGTCCCGTCGCTCCGAGGGTGCTCTCAACCGTCCGCACAGCGTCACCGCCGACGTGGAGATCTCCGCCGACGGCGCCGAGGGTGTCCTGATGAGTCAGGGCTCGATGGCCGGCGGCTGAAGCTTCTACATCAAGGACGGCAGACTGACATACGTGCACAACTACCTGCGGCGAGGCTTCTACACCGTCACCTCGACGGATGCGGTGCCCGCAGGCCGCCACGAGCTGCGTTTCGAATTCGAACCGACGGGCAAGCCCGATCTCTCCGCCGGCAAGGGCGCGCCGGGGCGCGCCCGGCTCTACGTCGACCGCCAACTGGTGGCAGAGGCGGACCTCCCGGTGACCACCCCCGTCATGTTCAACCCCGGCGGCCTGACATGCGGCGCCAATCCCGGCCAGCCGGTCACACCCCGACTATCAGGCACCGTTCCGTTTCAGCGCCACGATCCACACCGTGACCGTCGACCTGTCCGGCGAACTCATCGTCGACGCGGACAGCGAGATGCGCATGCACATGGCCCGGCAGTATAGGATCCGCTCGACACCCAGCAGGCTGCTCGGGCACATGAGAGGCGCCCGACCTGGGCTTTGCCCGCCAGGTGCCTCTCGCTCACTCCACCTGGGAACGGTTCGCGTCTGCGTCGAAACTGTCGGAGTGCAGCAGGACACCAGCCGCACCGGATGCGCCGTCGGAGCCGATCTCGCACGGGGCCTCACCGGAGTTCGCTCTCTCTGGTGAGGCTTCGTCGTCTCACGCGCCACTCTGATTACCAGGCCCGACTCTCCTGGGCCCGAGGGCCTGACCGCGAATGACACACACGTTATGGACCGGCAGGGCGCCTGGGACGGTACTTCCAGCCCGGGCCTGGTGATGCCCGCCGAGACAGCGTGTACGGAGGGCGTGCACAGGCGTGCACCTGGGGGCGGAGCGCATCAGTAGCCGGTGCCGCGCTTGACCTGGGCCCGCTCGGTCCTATGGGTCGCACCCTTTTCGTCCAACGTGCGACACGCGTCATCAATGTCCTGACCCAGGCGATCGATCTGCTCGCGGCTGAGGGTCTCCTTGACCAAAGCACGCATGATCTTCACCCGCTCCGCGTTGGGCGGGAGCGTGTACGCCGGCACCATCCAGCCGCGCTCGGCCGCAAGTTGCCAGGCGACGTCGGACTCGTCGTAGGCGTGCTGGCCGGCGAGGCGGAAGGCGACCAGCGGCAGCTGCTCGAGGTCGCTCCCGATCACCTCGAAGCGGCCGCCGCTGCGCAGGTTGTCCGCCAACGCGTGGGCGTTCTCCTGCATGATCTTCATGACGTAGGTGTAGCCCTGGCGACCGAGCCGAACGAAGTTGTAGTACTGCGCGAGCACCATCGACGCGCCGGTGGAGAAGTTCAGGGTGAACGTCGCGTCGGTCTTGCCCAAGTAGTTTTCCTCGAAAACGAGATCCTTGGCCAGGTCGGACTCCTCGCGGAAGACCAGCCAGCCGATACCGGGATAGACCAGGCCGTACTTGTGCCCCGAGACATTGATGGAGCGGACCTGCTCCAGCCGGAAGTCCCATTTCGAGTCCGGGTAGAGGAAGGGCCACACAAAAGCCCCGCTGGCTCCATCGACGTGGATCGGGATGTCGAGGTCTCGCTCCTTGCGGATGTCCCGCAGGAGCTTGTCGATCCCGACCACGTCGTCCTTGTGGCCGGTGAACGTGGTGCCGAGGACGGCGACGACGCCGATCGTGTTCTCGTCGAGGTGAGGTTCCACGTCCTCCGGGCCGATCGTGTACTTACCCTCGGCGAGCGGCACGATCCGCGGCTCGACGTCGAAGTAGCGGCAGAACTTCTCCCACACGACATGGACGTCCCCGCCGAAGACCAAGTTCGGTTGGTCGACCGACAGTTTGGCCGCCTGGCGGCGCTCCCGCCACTTCCACTTCAGCGACAGCGCACCGAGCATGATCGCCTCGGACGAACCCTGGGTCCGACATCCGGTCGTCCTGCCCGGCGCGTTGAAGAGATCGGCAAGCATGCGCACACAACGCTGCTCGATCTCGGCGGAAATCGGGTACTCCGCGTGGTCGATGAAATTGCGGTGGAGGTTCTCGGCGATCAGCCGTTGCGCCTCCGGCTCCATCCACGTGGTGACAAACGTGGCGAGGTTGCGCTGCGGGTCACCCTCCATGGCGAGATCCACATCCACGAGCCTCATCGCATCCGTCGCGGACATGCCCTCCGCGGGGAAAGCCTCCGAGGGAGCGGGAACGGTCAGGAATCGGTTGCCAAAAAGAGCCATGTCATCACGCTTGGTCATGCGCCGATTCAAACAGCGCCGGACACCGCTTCTACGACGGACACGCCGAGGCGGAACGGCGCAGGGCTCGGCCATGAACGAGCAGTGCCATCGCCGCTGCTTCGAACACAAATTCCAGCGAAAACGGCGACGTGAGGGCAGTAGGAAACGGCAGCTGTAGTGCGATGGCCACAACTTGGGGAGGCACTCCAGTAGTCACGTCGCATGCGCCTCTCCCCGTTCTTGCCTGTCGGCGCCCATGTCCCTCGGCGCTCCCGTCGGGACTCCGGCCAGGGACCGCGCCGGCGGGGCGGTCCCATGGGCGGCGTCGAACAGCCAGCAAGCAGCCCCGAAGTCCTCACCCGGGTCACCGACGTCCCGCCCCGGACGGCCGACGCAGGCACCTTCCCGCAGCAGAACCCTCGTGGAGCTGTGGCAGCCAGCCCCGCCTCCAGGCCACCTGTGGAGGTCCCGACCAAGATCCGGACCACACCCGGACCGTGACGCTGACCGACGGTACGACGGCGATCGCTTCTGCAGGTCAACACCGATGCTGCCGGTGTACCACCAGCAGGCCAAGAATCTTCTCGCGTCTTACTCGCCGAAGAGGCTCGGCTTCTTCTAGGGGCACAGAGAAGGGCGCTTGAACTGGGCTTATACCCAGGCAGGCGCGCCCATCAGTCACGTCAGCCAGCACGAGATGGTTATGCGGTGTGACTCCCATTTTCTCCCACTGCCATCCCACTCCTGACCAGCTCTTCCGGTCTATTTCCGGCCCAATTCCGGTCCGGCTGACGGGGTGGCACCCGACTGACGCGATCCCATTCCTCCATGGACTGCTCGATCAGACGGTTCGCCTGCCGTCGAACGCCGTCCAGGAACTTGGCGTAGAAGCGGAAGAGGACCTCGATGCTCTGACCGGCTCTGCGAGCGCATTCAGCCGGGTCCACACCGGAGTACAGCCAGAAGGAGATGCCGGCATGGCGAAGGTCGTAGGGCCGCTTGGCCAGGCCTGAGGCAAGTTCCATGCGCGTCAAGGCATGCTTCCTAGCCCGCGCCCACGTCAGACCGTAGGCCGATGCCTCCACGTAGTTCCCTTACCGGTTCCGGAACAGGCGACCATCCGGCTCCACGCCGAACCTCTCTGTGTGGGCGACAAGCATGCGGACGAACGGCGGCCGGACGCGTGAGGCGCCGCCCTGCAGTGCTTAACCGGCTCGAAGGCGCATACCATCCACACCCCCACGATCGCCGTCAACTCGGGGCTGAAGCTCTCCGAGTACGGCCTGTTCGAGACGGGGAATGGCAAGCGAATCGCCTCCCGCACCGAGGAGGAGGTGTACGCCCGGCTCGGCCCGCCGTGGATCCCGCCAACGCTGGGCGAGGATTGCGGCGAGATCGAAGCGGCTCTCCGCGGGGGAGCTGCCCGAGGTGGTTACGGAGGGCGACATCAAGGGCGACCTGCACACCCGTCGGCTCGTCCGCGCCTGCGAGGACCCCCAAGTCGACATCATCGACCATCCCACCACCCACCTCATCGGCAAGCGGCCGGGCATCGACGCATACCTCGACGAGGTGTTCGCCGCCTGCGCCCGCACCGGCACCGCCCCGGAGATCGTCGCCCAGCCCGACCGTGTCGACCTGGGCGACGAGGACATCCCCAGCGCAAGAAGTCACGGGGTGAAGTCCGCCATCGACACCGACGCCCACTCCATCCCCCAGCTCGCCTACCTCCGCTACGGCGTCGGCACGGCGCAACGGATGGCTCACCCCCGACGACGTCATCAACACCTGGCCGCTGCGGCGGCTGCGGCGATTCCTGCGCAGAGGCCGAACGGACCGAGTGAGCTGAGTGCGCACTCACACATCGAGCGTCACCGAGCAGGTTCAGCCGTCCGGACCACGGTTCAGCGCCAGTCCGTGCAGCGTGACGGCTTTCGGCGCGGCGCCGGTCACCGGAAGCGACCCGGCGTCGGCCATCTGGAATACGCCCTTCACGCCGCGGTCGACGGGGGCGAGTTCCACGTCGACCGGGACCTCGCCCACCATGTCCAGCCGGTAGACGACCTCGTCCAGGAGCGCGACGAGGACGTCCTCGTCCCGCTCCGCCCGTATTTCCACGTCCCGGCGGCGGACACCCGCCGCCCCCGTCAAGTTTAGGAACGACGCGCAGACGCCTCGTACGGCCTGTGCCAGGCACTCCTCCCGGGTGGGGGCCCATGCCTCCACCCGCAAATCCGCCGTATGCGGCACATCGCGAAACCCACTGCGGCCAGCCGCACGGTCCGGTCCCTTCACGCCCCTGTCCCCCCTCGCGCGTCGCGTCCGGCGGTCAGAGAAAAGCCGTGCCACGGTAGCCCCACCGGGGCGGCAGCCCGGGCAACACCGTGCCGGCCTGGGGACGCCGATCCGCCGGCTCCTCCCGCACCGGATGACCGGCCAGGGAGCAACGATGTCGACCGCCATCAGCACCCCGGCAAGACGCCCGTCCTCGGCAAGCGCCGGAAGGGCATCGGCGCCGGTGTACGTCATCATGTCGACCGCGTGGCGTACGGTCTGCTCCACGTGCACGAGCACCGGCCGATGCCACCAGGCCAGGGAGCTCGGTTCCAGCCACCAGCCCCCACTCGTCATCCAGTCTTCCTTCGATCCACGGGACTCGCAGCGGGCCGAACGGCCCTTCCCGGGGGCTGACAGGTCCGCCTATCGGATCGGCGCGACGACGACGCGCAGCATGAGCAGTCCTGAGAATCATCGTTCCGCGGAGGTGAACCGCGACCCGCACCTCGCTGGTCCGCCGGTGGGAAAGGCGTGCGGCGGCGGTCCGACACATCGGAAGCGGCAGCGCCGGATCACGCCGTACGCCACCGATGAACAGCGCCCCTTTCGAGTCCGCGTACAGGCAGGGGGCGAACAGAAGAGCCGGAGCGAACCGCATTGACACCGCCGGGGTGGTTCGCCTCCGGACGAGTGCGGTCAGGGCATCATGCTGTTGGTCGCGGCCCGGCCCGAACCGCCCGTACAGCAGCACGACGACCGGGGCCGGACACGTGCCGGCGAGGTCGTCATCATCGGATCAGTGAGGTGGAGAGCATGCCGTACGACCGCACCGTCAAGCCGGCGGGGACCTTCGAGGCGACCGTGGAGGCCGTTCGCCGTGCACTGGAGGAGCAGGGCTTCGGCATCCTGACCGAGATCGACGTCCAGGCCACGCTCAAGGCGAAGCTCGGCCACGACATGGAGCCCTATCTGATCCTCGGGGCATGCAATCCCCCGCTCGCCCGGCAGGCGCTGGACGCCGACCGCTCGGTCGGGCTGCTCCTGCCCTGCAATGTCGTGGTCCGCACCGACGGCGACCGGGTGATCGTCCAGGCGATCGACCCCTCGACCATGGTCGCTCTCACCGGCGTCGACGCCATGGCCCCGGTCGCGGAGGAGGCTACTCGCCGCCTCGACGCCGCACTCGCCTCCCTCGCGGAAGGCGGTTCGTGAGCGGGCCAACGCCGTGCCGGCCGACCTGCCCTCCGCGAGGGCCGGTCGGCCGTGGGAGGCCATCAGTCTGCGGGGCCGCGTGCGGGCAGGGCTGTGAGCTGCCTTGCGATGTCGTCCGCCCATGCCTCGACCGCCGCCCAGTCCCGGTGGTCTCCGTAGCGACAGCCGAGCAGACGGAAGAGCACAGCCCCCTTGCGGTCCAGGTGTTCGCGCCGGATCACGCCCGAGAAGCGTCGATGCTCCCGGGGACTGACGACGTCGACGAGCGCGGCGACACGCGGCTGCACGACGCGATCGGCCAGCAGGCGCAAGAGCCTGGGCAGGGCGGCGGACATCCCGACGCTGAACATCCACACCGGCTGCCCACGCAACCCCTCGGCGCCGACCCGGACGGCGGCTTCCGCCGTCGGCAGCCAGGCTCCGTCATGAACCGCGCTCCCCATGACGAACGCGTCAGCCCGCGGGAGCCCGCCGAGGGCCGAGGTCAGCGCCCGCACCTCGACGTGGTGGCCGTGAGTTCTCAGCCGAGTGCCGATCCGTGAGGCGATCTCCTGCGTGGAGTGATGCTCGGAGGCGTACAGGACGCGTACGAATACCATGGTTCTGCCTCCGTATGCGGGGGCCGCCGCGAAGGCGGCGGCACGAAGCGGAAGAAGTATCTCCGGGAAGTGATCGGCGTTGCCTGATGCATCGGCAGGACAGTGCACGCGTTCGCCGGACCTCTGCACGCCGACGTGGGGGCATCATGTACCCCGGCCTCCGCCGCCACCGCGCGGGACGCTCGTCATCAGCCACGTGACCGTACGGCTGACGTCACGCCCCGCCTCCCGTATCGCCCGAAGAGTCTCCGCCCGGACGAACACGGCGCGCCGGTCGGTGTCGGCGGCGTGTACGAGGTACAAGGACCGGCCGCGCCGCGCCGCCTCGGCGGCGACCCACAGGACGGCCGTGGACGGGGAACCGTCGACCCCCACGGCTACGGTGCCGAGCCCCGGGTGGACGGGGAAGTCACTGCTCATCGCTCCTCCTCGGCAGTACGTCTCGGGGCCGGTGATACGCCCGCCCCCAGGTGCGACACCTTCCACGCAGGCACCACTTCGGGATGCCCGGCGCCCCGCCGCGCCGGGCCGCTACGCCGGTCCGTCCGAATGACTCTCGACTCCGGGAGCGCCCTCCACGACGATGCGCCGGCCGGTGACACGACGCGGCGCCAGGGCCATGACCACGTCCCGCCCCTCCCCTGCCCACGGGCCGGTGGACATCGCATTCTGCAGCCGTCGGGTGGCGAACGCTTCGGTGACGCGGCGGACCTGGCCCACGACGAGCACGCTCCAGCCCTGGCTGAAGGCCTCGTCCACGTGGTCGGCCTCGAAGGCGATCTCCGTCCCGGTCGTACGGACCACCGCCGCGCCCGGCGCCGTCATGAAGACGATCTCCCCGTGCTCGATCTGGTAGTTGACGGGGAAGGCCGCTGGACCCTCCTCGGTGGTGAAGACGATCCGCCCGACCCCGTGGGTGCCCAGCAGGCGCCGGGACTCCGGCTCGTCCAGCTCGACGAGCCGCGCATCGCGCCCTGCTCGGCCGACGTCGTCCGGCAGTTCGGCCGTGTACCCGGTCAGGTCCTGGACGGTGCACTCCAGGGCGTTGGCGAGGCGGGCCATGAAGGCGACGCCAGGCGTGGCCCCCCGCTCCTCCACGTACTGGATGTAGCTCGGTGCCGAACCGGCGCGTTCGGCCACCTCCTCCCTGGTCAGGCCGAGAGCCTCACGCCGGGCGACGACCCGGCGTCCGATGTCGCCGCGAGCGTGCGGGGTGGCGCCGGTCATCACCGCTCACCCCGGATCGGAGCGCCGTGGCCCTGCGGGACGACGGCGACCGGGCAGGCGGCGTGGTGGAGGGCCCGATAGGCGACCCGGCCCAGCTCCATGCCGACGTGGACCTCGAGGCGCCGTGCTCCGACGACCAGCAGGTCCGCCGCCACCGACCGCTCGACGAGCGTCTTGTGCGCCGGGCCCTCGACCGTGGTGCGTCGCAGCCGCACCTCTGGATGGGCCCGGACAGCAGCCTCCACGGCCTTGTCGAGGAGCATGGTCGCCTGCTGCTCCTCGTAGTGCGAGGCACCCCCGGGGAGCAAGAGATGATCGACCGGTTCGTGGGCCGGGCGCCGCCAGGCGCGGACGACGTCGAGTTCGACCTGCCGGAAAGCGGCCTCACGGAAGGCGAAGCGGACGGCCGGCGAGTCCACGTCGTGCTCGCCGATACCGAGCAGGACTCTCCGATGGCGCGCTTCCAGGGCATGCCGATCGCCGCGCACGACGATGACAGGACCGTGGGAGCGGGCCGCCACGATGAGTCCGACCGAGCCGAGCAGGAGATCGGCGAGCTCACTGCGGCCCCGGGATCCGACGACGACCGCCGCGGCCGAGCGTCCTTCTTTCACCAGAGCGCTCGCCGCGTCTTCGATGAGGACGTCCGTCGTGACCTTCAGTCCCGGGGCGCGACGCCGGGCGCGTTCGGCCGCGGTGGCGGCGATGTTCTCGGCGAGCACCTGGCCGGAAGGGCGATTCAGACTCCAGGGCGGCACAGAGCCCTCGTACCACTCCCACCGCGAGGCGTTCACGATACGCAGCGGGCCTCTCAGACGGACGGCTTCGTCCGCGGCCCAGTCGGTCGCCGTGAGGCTGGCGTCGGAGCCGTCGGCTCCGACCACGAAGGGCGTCTCCATGGCCCCCACCGCCTTTCGGGATGTGAGATGCCTTGCTGCCACGCTCACACGGGAGAGGGGAGGCGGGGTAGGGCCGGTCGGTCCCGGCCGCGGTCCTCCCCGGACGTCCTTACGCGGGAACGAAGGGAGGAGGGGCCCATCCGCTTCTCGCGGATCCTGAATCATCGCCTTGCGCAGATCGCCGACAGGGCGCACCCTCTCTCGCTCCACCTGCTTGCGGTCGAAGGGATGGGAGCCCGGACCGTGCCGCACTTGTACTCGCCGACGGCGGGAGCCCCGCTCGCGTCGAGCCCGAGCGAGTCGAACCGGCCGGCGTGGACCGGTCCCGTGCTGTACTCGGACGCCGGGAACCGGACCCCCGGCAGCGCCTCCGTGTTCGCCTCGACGCGGCGCTGCACGTCAGTCTCCGCCTTGGCATGCGCGGGATCGAGCGATTGGCATGGCGTCAGGGAGGACACTGCCCGAGGAGAACGCCGGAAAGCTCGGGAGCCGTGCACGCGGGTACGGTGTCTTCCATGCGCCCACGGCCGTCGGCTCAGGCGGGTGCGTAGGTCAGGCAGTCGACATCGGTCTGCTGGTAGCCGACGATGATACCCGGGGCACGGCATTCGAGGTCGGTGTCGTGCCGGCAGTCGGACATCTTGCAGGCGCCGACACGGCCGGTGACGGTCGGGTCTCCGCCCTTGGACGGTGCGGTGAAGAAGGTGTCGCAGTGTGCGTGCCCGGGCCCGGGGTCTCCCAGGGTGATGGCCAGGGCGTGGCAGGCGTGATCCCGGTTGTAGGCGCAGTCCCCGACCGCGCACTCGTTGACGACAGGCATGTCCATGAGGGCGTCCTCCTGGTTCGCGTCTCGTCCCGCTCCTCGGCGGTAAGCTGCAGGTGGGCGGCTTCAACACTCACCTGCCCGTGTCGAGCGTGACCGCACGTGGCGCCGGCGGCGAGCGGGTTTCCACCGGTCGGCGCAATCCGCTGCCAGCCGCCGGGGCCCCGCGGTCGTGGGGAACACTTCGCAGGAAACACGACCTCCCGTTCGGACACCTGTGCGCCGTCCAGCCAAGGGCCATTCGCTCGGATGGGCCCGCGGGGGAGGGAGTGCACGGGCCCACGCGCTGCTCTGATTCCTCATCAACGACCGCATCAGACTGACCGCTACCGCTGCTCCGCCACCACCCCCGCACCAGCCCGGCCGAGGGTCTGAACGGGAACCGTCCGGACGACAGTCCGCTACGGTCCGCCTTCCCGGCGCCGGGGTCGGGGGCTCTCGGCACCGGATACGGGACGGTGCGGGCCGGGCCGGTATGCGGGTGACCTCGCGTTGCCCCAGCATGGGAAGCGAGTGGTCTCCCTGTCCGCGGAGGTGGGCGCGATGACCCAAGACCCTGTCCAGCAGACGGCACACCGAGCCCGGATGGGCGCGACCACCCGGGTGCCGCGATGAGCGCCCCTGCAACACCGACCCCCACCCCAGCCGGGAAGACCGGGAGTGCAAGAGGCTCGCGGAATACGGCCGCCGGGCCGTCCGTGCTCACCCTCACGATCAACCCGACCGTCGATCTCGCCTGGGAGGTCGGGCACCTGACGGGCATCGGCAAGAACCGTGCCCGGGTCAGGTCGGTGGCCGCCGGAGGCGGAGGGATCAACGTCGCACGTGGTGTCGTACGGCTCGGAGGACGGGCCACCGCCGTCCATACCTCCGGAGGCGAGGTCGGCCTGCGCCTGAACCGACTGCTGGACGAAGAGGGCGTCGACCACGTCGCCGTCGACATCGAGGACGAGACCCGCGAAGCACTCGTACTGTTCGACACCGCATCGCGCCACAGCTACCACATCGTGCCGGCCGGCCCAGGACTGCGCGAACACGAGGGACTGCGATGCCTCGACGCCCTGGAGCAGGCCGCCGGCAATCACCCGTACGTCGTGGCCAGCGGCAGCCTGCCCGGCGGCTTGCCCGCCGACTTCTACGCGGTCGTCGCCCGCCGCATCAAGGAAGCCGGCGCCCGGCTGATTCTGGACACCTCCGGGGCGGCCCTCAGCGGAGCACTCGCGGAAGGCGTCTTCCTCCTCAGGTGCAACCGGACAGAGGCCGCGAGCCTGACAGGCCGGGACGTCCTCAGCCTCGACGACGCCCGAGCCGTCAACGAGCACCTGCTGACCACAGGAGCCGCCGAAGTCGCCGTCACCACGGTGGGAGCGCTGGGCGCGGTGTGCTCGACCGGTCACGGCCATACCGAGCTGCACGCGCCACCGCTGCCCGGCGAGCCGTTGAGCGATGCCGGGGCGGGTGACGGCATGGTGGCCGCCATCGCCATACGGCTGACCGCCGGCGACGATCCCGTCAGCGCCAGCGCGCTGGGGGTGGCCGTGGCCGCCGCAGCGATGCTCACCCCCAGCACCGAGCCCTTCGACCCGGAAGTGGCTCGATCACTCCGCCCAGAGGTGAAGACCAAGTTCCAGACCCGTGCGTGAGAGCTGGTCGCGTGCCATGAGTGCCGTACCGGCCCGCAGTCGTCCCCGGCGCCCCGCGCGCCTTCCCGCACATGGGCTGGACAGCCGGCCACCGCCTTCGTCAGCACCCTGACCAGCCTCGCACCAGGGTGACGGGCAGTGCGACCAGCGTGCCCCAGGCGAACTTGTCGCCCTCGGGCCGACGGTACCGGTGCGGTAGTTCAGCGCCGAAGCGGCTGCAGAATGACCGCTCACAGCCGTACGACCTACGACGGCGTCTCGCCCGACTCCGCCCGCGACCGCCGAGCAGCCTCGGGCCACCGCTCCTCTCCGAAGCGACGGGCACCGGCCAGACGCCGCACGGCCAGAAGGTCATGCCGCGCAGTTGTCGGATCTGGCACCGGCTACAGCCGACCGCCACGGCGCGTGGAGGGTGGCGGGCTCGGCCGGCCTCGCACGGGCCGTGCGGTGCCCCAAGGGTCATCCGGCCCTCCTCTCCCCTCACAGAACGAGGCCAGACTGGGAGTGGTGACACCGATGAAAGGGCCCCCGATGAGTACTCCCCCTCACCCACGGCTCACTGCAGCTCTCTCCGCCGACCAGCGTGACCGACTGTTGCAATGCGCCAGCCCGGCCGACTTCCCCGAAGGGACCCGACTGTTCGAGGAGGGTGGATACGCCGATCCGTTCTGGATCATCCGTACCGGGAACCGTCACCCTGGACGTCCGCGTGCCCGGCAAGCGGGCTGCCGTGGTCGACAGCGTCAGCGCGGGCGAACTGCTCGGATGGTCGTGGCTGTTCGAGCCGTATCGCTGGCAGTTCGGGGCCGAGGCCATGACGCGGGTGCGAGCCCACGAGGTCGCCGCGTCTACCGTGCGCATGATGATGGACGCCGATCCGGGCTTCGGCCTCTCCCTGGACCACTTCGTCGGACAGATGCTCGCCCACCGTCTCTACTCCGCCCGTGTACGGCTGCTGGATCTGTACGCCCCGCACGGAAGCGGCCTGTAGATCCTCACCCCTCTGGGAGAACGTGACGCCCGCCTCGCGCTACACCGCCCCGCCACGCCATGACCCACCCCGCCATCGCCGTCGGGCGGACGCGTGCTGCAAGGAGATCGTCGCGCTCATGGAGCAGTGGAAGGTGAGCGCCCTGCCCGTCCTGGACGGAGATTGACGGGTGATCGGGGTCGTGTCGGAAGCCGATCTGCTGCCGAAGGAGGGTTCCGCGCGGACGATCCACGCCCTGACGAGTTCGCCGCGGCATCCAAGGCCGGAGCCCTCAGGACCGGGGGACTCATGTCCAGCCCGGCCGTGACCGTCCACCCGGACGCCACCCTCGCCGAAGCGGCACGGATCACAGGCGGCAAGCACTGAGGCTGTCCGCTTCACAGCTCCGTCGTACGAGGAAGAGGACGCCGACCCATCAGGGCGTGACCCTCCGGCGTCCGCGGAGGACCGTGAACGGTGCAGGACCGCCGGACGTACCAGCGGCACCGCTCATGAGGTGGCGCCGAGTTCGATTCCGATCTGATGCGCCCACGCCAGGATCCGTTCCGGGTTGCGGAAGTCCCCGCCCTTGCCCCGGCTGACCATGTGCCGGACGACCGGATCCGACGTCTCGGCGGTCACGGCGCCACCGAAGGTGACGTGCTCACGGGCACCGAGCTTCTTCATCCGCCGGGCGACTCCTCATACGGGCGGGATGTCGTGCTGCTCCGCGGAACTGTCGACCGGACCACTGCTGAAGAGCCAGACAGGCCGCTGCCTCAGTTCTTCGGCGTTGCGCCGGGCGCACCGTCGTGCCTTGCCGGTCCAGTGCCCGGCGTAGAGGGCTCCGCCGAGGACGACTCCGTCGTAGCCGCTGAGGTCGTGCTTACCGAGCGCTTGTTCGCAGGCGGTGCTCGCCGACCATCTTACGGCCGGGTCAGGCAGGGCCAAGCCGTCGCCGCCGTGGAGGTGGCGACGATCGCGATGCAAGGGGGGACCGTTCGACCCCAGCCAGATACTCGGCCTGTGGATCAGACTGGTGGTGTCGGATTCCGGGAGGTACTCATGAATGCCGACCTGAGCGTCGCCGAGCCCCTCTTGCTCGACGCGGTTCTACCCGATTTCCGGTTCTCCCGCCTGGAGTGCGCGGTGATCGCCGCCGCGCCGGACGTCGTGTACGGCGCAACCCGTGATCTGGACATGCTGTCCATCCACTCGCCGCTGTTCGACGCGGTCATGTGGGCGCGTGGGGTGCCGGACCGGATACGCCGTCGGCCCGTGGTCACACCGCCTTCGATGCGGGTGTCCGATCTGTTCGACACCGCCGCGGGTGGGGATCAGGGGGACCCCGAGGCCCAGCCCTGGGTACCCCTCGGCGAGCGCGCGGGCCGCGAGATCGTCTTCGGGGCGGTCGGCAAGGTGTGGAAGCCCACCATCGAGTGGCGCCGCGTCGAACCCGGCGACTACCCGGGCTTCGACGAGCCCGGCTGGGCGAAGATGGCGGCCGCCTTCGTCGTCCACCCCTACGGGGCTCGGCAGTCCCTCCTGACCTATGAGGCACGCACAGCCTGCACCGACCCGGATTCCACCGCACGGTTCGGCCGCTACTGGACGCTGGTCTCCCCGGGCGTCGGCATCGTGCTGCGCGGGGCACTGCGGACGATCGAGAAGGCCGCCGGGGCCGGAGAAGGAAGCACTCGAAGGAGATGACGCGTGATGCGTGCTGTGATCGTGTACGAGAGCCTGTTCGGCAACACGCGCGAGATCGCTGACGCGATCGGAGAGGGAGTGAAGGAGGCGCACCCGGATGCCGAGGTCGAGTGCGTGGCAGTCGCCGACGCGCTGCCCGAACGCATCGGTCCCACCGACCTCCTGGTCGTCGGCGGACCGACCCATATGCGGGGCATGACCACCGGGATGAGCCGGAAGATGGGGCTGAAGTCCGAGGAGAAGGATGCCGAGAAGGAGGAGCGTGCATTCGTCCCCGAGGAGGGCGCCGAGGGCCCTGGCGTCCGCGACTGGTTCCACGACACGCTCCCGAAGGCCCACACCGGTACCCATGCTGCCGCGGCCTTCGACACCCGGGCGGACATGCGTCTGGCCGGCGCCGCCGCCGGCGGCATAGCGCGCCGGCTGCGCGGCCATGGCTATGAACTCGTCGCGGAACCTGAAGGGTTCATCATCGAGGACACCGAAGGGCCGCTGCGCGAGGGCGAAAGGGATCGCGCGAGGGCGTGGGGAGCGGCCCTCCAGGTCGCCTGACCGGTCCCCCCTCAGGGACGCCACCGACCTTCGTGATCACACATCGACCAGACACCTTTGGCCCGTGCCGGAGTCCTCCGTCCCGTGGAGGGTGCCCGGGCGTCAGCGACGCTGCCGGCGAGGGTGATGCCAGGGCTGCTGGGCCAAAAGCAGTGCGTACCGCCGTGACCTGGCCGTCAGTACACGATCGGGATGGCGTGCCGGCCGAAATCCGTGCCTCGCAGAGGCAAGCGGGAAAGGTCGCCGAACACGGGCGGCGCACGGGACCGGGCCCACCCCGGTTCCGAGGCGGTCACCACGCCGCCCGCGTGCGCCGCACGATGATCTGCGGTACTCCTCGGAGGAGAGGAACGGTGAGCTTCGGCCGTCAGCTGCCGACGTCCGCCCGTCCGTCCTACCCGGAGTCGTACGAGACGGAGACAATCGCCATGGAGCCAGTCTTCACGGTCGGCCTCGACGGCTGGGCGAAACGCCTCGTGCTCCAAGAGCAGACGATGCTCGGTACGCTCGGCCGGGCTCCCGCCGTGACCTTCCTGGGCTCCGTGAGTTCCTTCCTGGGCTCCGTGAGCCCGGCCGTCGTGGCACGTGCCGCACGGCCCGCGGTGCCGGGCGGCCGCGAGGCCCGCGAAGCCGCGCCGTCGTCCGCTCGGGCCGGCCTCGTGGTCGCGTTGCAACGGTACGGCTCGTGCGACGACCTGCTCGCCATCGTCGCCGCCTCGGCACACGGCATTCCCTTCCAGGCCGTCCACGGCCGGAGCCGGCCGATTCGTGCGCACACGCCGTCGGGCCCGGGCCACGACATCACCGACGACGTCACGGATGACGCGCAGAGGCAGCCGGGGCAGGGCCTTCGTCCCTGGCACGAGAGGTTCCCGAACGCGGAGCCGACCGATGCCGTGCGGCTGAAAGGCCCGGCCGAGGCTGTCGTGAGTGCCGCAGAGGGAGCCGAGCCACAGGTCGTCGGCCGACGCGAGCGCCGTCCCGCCCTCGCGACGCCCCTCGGCTCGGTGCCCCAGGCGTCCCCTCACCACGCCGGCCGCCCTGTCGCCGTCGTTCACCATGACTGAGTCCAACCGCCTCGGGGAGGCGATCTCGTCAGTGCGCCAAGACGACGCGTCCGTGCTCCGGACCGCCGCCTCCGGCACCGGCGCCGGCTCTCTCCCGCGGGCGGAGGTGTACGAGACCCACACCGCGGTGGTGTTCTTCGTCGGCGAGCGGGCCTACAAGCTCAAGAAGCCGGTGGACCTGACGTTCCTGGATTACACCACCGTCGAGGCGCGGCGAGCGGCATGCGAGCGGGAGGTCGCCCTCAACTGTCGCTTCGCCCCCGACGTCTACATCGGCGTGGGCGAGTTGAGCGTCCCGCACTCGTCACCCGAACCTCTCGTCGTGATGCGTCGTATGCCGGCGGAGCGCCGCCTGTCCCGGCTCGTACGGGAGGGCGCGGTCGTCGACGACGATCTGCGGGCCGTCGCCCGACTGCTCGCCACACACCACGCCAAGGCGGTCCGCACGCCGGACGTGGACGCGCAGGGCACGCGGGACGCGCTGTCATCCCGTTGGGAGGCGAGCTTCGCGCAGGTTCGTGCGCTCGATGCCGACGGCCAGGCGCCCGAGGGCGTGGAGGAGATCGAGGAGCTGGTCCGCCGGTACCTCGCCGGCCGCGAGGCGTTGTTCGACATGCGCATCGACGAGGGCCGTGTCGCCGACGGACACGGCGACCTGCTCGCCGAGGACATCTTCTGCCTCGACGACGGCCCTCGGGTGCTGGACTGCCTGGAGTTCGACGACCACCTCCGCTACGTCGACGCCCTCGACGACGCCGCCTTCCTCGCCATGGACCTCGAACAGCTCGACGCACCGGAAGCCGCGGCATTCTTCCTCGCCCGCTACATCGAGTACTCCGGCGACCCCTCACCCCCCTCACTGCGCCATCACTACGTCGCCTACCGCGCCTTCGTCCGCGCCAAGGTGGCCTTGATCCAAGCACGCCAGGGCGCGCCCGGCGCCGCCCCCGCCGCACGGCACCTCATCACGACGACTCTGCGTCACCTACGCTCCTCCGTCATCGGCCTCACGCTCGTGGGAGGACTCCCCGGCAGCGGGAAATCCACGCTCTCCGGCGCGCTGGCCGACCGCTTGGGTGTCACCCTGCTCAGCAGCGACCGTCTCCGCAAGGAACTCGCGGGCTTCCCTGCCGACCACCCCGCTCCCGCCCCCTTCGGCGAGGGCCTCTACACACCCGAACGGAGCGAGAACACGTACACGGCCCTGCTCGAGCGCGCGTCCGCCCTGCTCGCCCGTGGCGAATCCGTCGTCCTCGATGCCAGCTGGTCGGACGGGAGGCAGCGCGAAGCCGCCCGGCTCGTGGCCGAGCGAACGAGCGCCGACCTCGTGGCCCTGCACTGCCAGGTCCCGTACGACATGACGGCGGCCCGCCTCGGCACCCGGGCCGCCGGACCGTCCGACGCCGATCTCGGCGTAGCCACCGCCATGGCCGAGCAGGAGCCGCCCTGGGCAGAGGCTGTCGCGGTCGACACCAGCGGCCCCTTGGAGGCCGCTGTCGCCCAAGCGCTGTCGGCGGTACGCCCGTACGGCTCCAGCCCCCTGGTCTTCCGGCGGCCTTACATGACGGCGGACTAGCGGACGACGCGGATGCGGCCATCCACTACCAGGCCCGCGCCACCACTCACCCCGTCGTCCTCCGCTCCTCTCATCCCCCACCCTCGTAGGGAGTCGAACCGTGATGACCGAGAACATCGTCCCGAACGATCACGAGAAGCTGCGCACCCTGGAGGCCCAGGTGCAGGTCCTGGCGCAGGCTGTCAGAGCTCTGGCCGAAGGGCTTGAGGACATCCCCTCCCAGGACTCCGACAGGGAGAAGCAGGCGGCTCGCGGAGCCCGGCTGGCGCACGAACTCCTGCTGTCCGAGGGATTGTAGGAGGCGGCCGATGACCGTGTCCGAGGCGATGAGCCATCCGGCGGTGTCCGTATCGACAGGAACACCGCTGCGCCAGGTCGCCCGTGAGATGGCCGAGTACGGAGTCGGCTCCGTACTGGTGACCGAGGGCGGGACGCTCCGCGGCATCGTCACCGACCGCGACCTCGCGCTCGGTGCCCTCGCCGGGGGCCTCGACGCGAACGACGCGGTGGATTCGGTGATGACCTCGCCCGTCGTCACCGTGAGCGTCACGGACGACATCCACACCGCCTACCGGACCTTCCGTGGATCCGGGTTCCGGCGCCTGCCCGTACTCGACGGTCACCGGGTCGTGGGCGTGCTGACCGTGGACGACATGCTCATCGACGTCTTCCAGCGGCTGGCCGATCTGTTGGGCCCGGTCGCCTGGAGCGTCCTTGAGGAATCCCCCGGACCACCCTCCGCGGAAACCCGTTGACGTGAACGGCCGGTCGATAGGGGGAGAGGCGACCGAGAGGTACGAAGAGGGGCCATCCGGCCCTCCCTCTCCCCGTGACGCGGAGCAGAGACTGGAGGCGGACACCGACGAGGAGGTCCCCGATGAGCTCTCTCTCTTCCCCTCGGCTCACGACAGCTCTGTCCGCCGACCAGCATGACCGGCTGATGGCGTGCGCCCGCCCGGTGGACCTCCCCGAAGGCACCCGGCTGTTCGAGGAGGGCGATCCCGCCCAGCGCTTCTGGATCCTCCGGACGGGCACGGTCACCTTGGACTTCGCCGTGCCCGGCGCACAGCCGGCAGTGATCGGCACCGTGAATGCGGGTGAGCTGCTCGGATGGTCTTGGCTGTTCGCTCCGTATCGCTGGCACCTCGGTGCGGAGGCCATGACGCGTGTGCGGGCATACGAGTTCGACGCACTGACCGTGCGCATGATGATGGACGCCGATCCTGCCCTCGGCTCCGCCCTCGGGCATTTCGTCGGCCAGACACTCGCTCGTCGCCTGGTCTCCGCCCGAGTACGACTGCTCGATCTGTACGCCCCGCACGGCAGCGGCCTGTAGACCCTCGTCCACCTCCCGGAGAACGTCATGCCTGCCTCGCACTACGTCGTCAGCGACGTCATGACCCACACCGCCATCGCTATCGGCCGTGACGCGCCCTACAAGGAGATCGTCGCCCTCATGGACCAGTGGAGAGTGAGCGCCGTCCCCGTCCTGGAGGGGGAGGGCCGTGTCGTCGGAGTCGTGTCGGAGGCGGATCTCCTGCCGAAGGAGGAGTTCCGGCTCGACGAGCCCCGTCCGGACGAGTTCGCCGAGGCGGCCAAGGCCGGAGCCCTGCGGGCCGGGGAACTCATGTCGAGTCCGGCCATCACCGTCCACCCGGACGCCACGCTCGCCGAGGCGGCACGCATCATGGCCACCCGGAAGGTGAAGCGGCTGCCGGTGGTGAACGGGATCGGGATGCTGGAGGGGGTCGTCAGCCGGAGCGACCTGCTCAAGGTGTTCCTCCGTACGGACGGCGAGATCGAGGCGGAGATCCGCCGCTCCGTCCTCGGCGAGTCGGTTGCCCCGGCAGGGCTTGAGGTGTCCGTAGTGGAGGGTGTGGCCACCCTGCACGGTGCGCTCGCCGAACGGTCGCTGGTTCCGCTGCTCGCCCGCGCTGTCCGGGCGGTGGAGGGCGTCGTCGACGTGCGGATGGATCTCGGTGCCCACGAAGACGCCGCATGACGGACAATCCTTGTGGGGGCGGAACGAACCCACCGACCGCAGGGGTCGCCATGTCAGATCTGCCGACAGCCGCCACACCCACGCGGGTGTTCCTCGTCGACGACCACGAGGTCGTCCGCCGGGGCCTTCGTGACCTGATCGACGACGAACCCGACATGGAAGTGGTCGGCGAGGCGGCGAGTGCGGAGCAGGCACTGACCAGGGGCCCCGCTCTACGCCCGGACGTGGCGGTCCTCGACGTGCGACTGCCCGACGGGGACGGCATCTCCGTGTGCCGGGAGCTGCGGTCCCGGATGCCTGACGTGGCGTGCCTGATGCTGACGTCGTTCGACGACGAGGACGCTCTCCTCGACGCGATCATGGCTGGGGCGGCCGGGTACGTCCTGAAGCAGATCAAGGGGTCGGATCTGGTGGCGGCGGTACGGACCGTGGCCACCGGGCAGTCGATGCTCGACCCGGCCACCACCGCCCGGCTGATGCACTCGCTGCGCGACCCCGAGGGGGCGAAGCCGCCGGAGGACGAGCGGCTCGCGGTGCTGTCCGACAGGGAGCGGTCGGTGCTCGAACTCATCGGCGAGGGTCTCACCAACCGGCAGATCGCCAAGCGGCTCTATCTGTCGGAGAAGACCGTCAAGAACCACATCTCCCGGCTGCTCGCCAAACTCGGCGTGGAACGCCGCGTACAAGCGGCCGTCATCGCCGCGCAGGTCCACGAGCACGACGCCGAGGGGACGTAGGAGCCCTCATTCCCGCTCGGTCGGGAGTGGGATCCTCCAGTCGAGGACCGTGCCGCTGCCCGGGGCCGCTCGCGCATGGACCGATAGCGTGCCGCCCAGCCGCTCGGCCCGCTCGGACAGGTTCCTCAGTCCGCTGCGGCTTCCGCCGTGCGGTATGCCGACGCCGTCGTCACTCACCGTCACCGCCAGCACGCCGTCGTCGACCACGACCGACACCTCCGCCTTTCGGGCCCGGGCGTGCCGTGCCACATTGGTGAAGGCCTCCCCTAGGACGGCGAGCACTTCCTCGGCCGCTTCCGTCGGTACGTCGGTGTCGATCAGGCCCTCCATACGCAGCGCCGGAGTGAATCCGAGCGTCGTCGCCGCCGAATCCACGGCCTTGACCAGGCGCTTTCGCAGTTTCGGGGCGGTTCCCGGGGTGTCGTGGTCCCGGAGGCCGAAGATGGTCGATCGGATGATCTTGATGGTGGCGTCGAGGTCGTCGATGGCCCGGGTCAATCGGTCCACGGCCTCCGGGTGCTCGACGAAGCGCCGGGCGCTCTGCAGCGTCATCCCCGTGGCGAACAAGCGCTGGATCGCCAGATCGTGGAGGTCTCGGGCGATCCGGTCGCGGTCCTCCAGAAGGCTCACCTGCTCGGCGTCACGACGGCGGTCGGCCAGTTCGAGGGCCAGTGCCGCCTGGCCCGCGAATCCGGGAAGCGCGGTGACCTCGGCCGTCGTGAAGGCCGGCCGCCCGTGACACCGCGCGAGGATCAGCACCCCTCTGAGTTGCTCCTTGGTGCCGACCGCGACGGCCACCGCCGGTCCGTACCCCTTCCACCGTTCGGTCTGCATCGCGATGGTCGGTTCGTTCTCGACATCGGCGACCGTGACCAGACCGTCCTGCGCGAGGGCGGCCTCGATCAGGGTCCCTTCGGTGTTCGGGAGGACGACGCCCCGGTGCGTTTCTGCGCCCTCGCCGCTGGCCAGCGAGCCCCGCAGCTCGCCGCCCGGTCCGACCAGGTAGAAGACCCCCATGTCGGCCCCTGCTATGTCCACCGCCTGCTCCAGCATCCCGCCGAGGACCTCGGTCTCCTCCGCACCGGACAGGAGGGCACTGGTGAAGTCGGAGCTGGCGGCCAGCCAACGCTGGCGCAGGCGGCCCTCCTCGTAGAGGCGGGCGTTCTCGATCGCGATGCCGGCCGCGATGGCCAGGGTCGTGACGACGGCCTCGTCCTCGGCGTCGAAGTCGGCTCCTCCGCGCTTCTCCGTGAGGTAGAGGTTGCCGAACACTTCGTCGCGGACCCGGATGGGGACGCCCAGGAACGTGTGCATCGGCGGATGATGGGCCGGGAAGCCGTATGAGGCCGGATGCTCGGACAGCTCGGCGAGGCGCAGCGCCTTCGGGTTGCGGATCAGCTCGCCGAGGATGCCGTGTCCGGACGGTAGCGCGCCGATCCGCTCACGGAGTTCGTCGTCGATGCCGATGGGGAGGAACGCGGAGAGCCTCCGGTCGTCACCGATGACGCCCAGGGCTCCGTACTCGGCGTCCACCAGAGTCACGGCGGACTCCACGATGCCGCGCAGCACCTGCGGCAGCTCCAGTTCACGGCCCACGGACATGACAGCCTCAAGGAGCCCGTTGAGCCGGTCCCTGGTGCCACGCACCTCGTCGATGCGCACCTGGACCTCGTCGAGCAGCTCGTCCAGTCGCAGCCGTGGCAGCCGTGTACCTGCGGGCTTGGTGTCCTCCCGGCCCATCGAGACCTCCGGCTGCGTCGAGCGCACGGGCGACACCCGAAGCGCGCACTCTCACCGTAGTCCGGAGGAGCCACCCGTTCCTGTCGGGCCCCCCGGGTGGAAGGCGGTCCGTACGACGCGGGCCGCGACGAATCCGGCGGGCGCGCACGCGAGAGCGATCCCGGCGCCCGCCCAGCCGAGTGGCTCGGTCTCCAGGATCGAGTTCAGGAAGGGCACGTACAGCGCCGCCGCCGCCAGAAGGGCGGAGGCGAGGACGGACAGAGGCAGGAACGGGTTCTCCTTGGTCAGAAGTCGGGTGCGCAGTCCCAGGGCGACGCCGAGCTGCGCGGCGAGCAGGGCGAGGAAGAGCACGCTCTGCCAGGCCAGGTCCAGTCCCTGGGCGGCGAGGCCTGCGCCGAGGGAGGCCGCCGTGACGACCGCCGCGAGAAGGAGCAGCCTCTGCCAGGCGCCACCGCCGAGAATGTGCTGGTCGGGTGGGCGCGGCGGGCGGTGCATCGCTCCCGGGGACGCGGGTTCGGCGCCCATGGCGACGCCCGTGAGGCCATGTGTGAGCAGGTTGATCCACAGGATCTGGCCGGCGCGAAGGGGCAGCGGCAGCCCGAGCAGCGGGCCGATGAGCATCACGAGGATCTCTGCCGCGCCGCCGGCCATCCCGTAGACGAGGAAACGGCGGATGTTGTCGTAAACACGCCTTCCCTCCTCGACGGCCGCCACGACCGTCGAGAGCTCGTCGTCGGTGAGGACGAGGTCGGCGGCCTGCCGGGCGACCTCCGTACCCCGTGCGCCCATGGCGACGCCGATGTCGGCGCGGTGCAGGGCGGGACCGTCGTTGACCCCGTCGCCGGTCATCGCTGTCACCGCTCCCCCGGCACGCCATGCCTCCACGATGTCGAGCTTCTGCTGGGGGTCCGTCCGGGCGAAGACCCGCACGGAAGTGAGGTCGGCGACTCGGCCTGCGGCCACCTCCGCCCCGGTGACGACGTGGCCTTCCGTCTCGACGCCGTCACCCAGGAGTGCGACGTGGGACGCCACCGCCCGGGCCGTCGCCGGATGGTCCCCGGTGATGAGGACGGGAGTGATGCCGGCCGCCCGACAGGAGGCGAGGGTCGCCGCGGCGTGCGGTTTGGGCGGGTCGCTGAGCGCGACGAGGCCGAGGAGCGCGAGCCCCGACTCCGCCTCGGTGAGCGGGCTCGGGAGGTCGTTCCGCACGCCCGAGGCCACCGCGAGCACGCGGTGTCCGCGGGCGGCCAGGCGTGCGGCCTCCTGGCGAGCCGCCGCGAGTGACTCCGGGGGATCGAGCAGGACGGCCGGATCGAGCACGGCCTCGGGTGCGCCCTTCATGCAGACGAGCACCTCGTCTCCGCCGGTCTCGTGGAGCGTTGTCATGCGTCTGCGGAGGCTGTCGAACGGCACTTCTCCGATCCGGGGGCGGGTCACCGACAGTTCCGCCGGCTCCGGGCAGCCCGTCTTGGCAGCGGCCGCCAGCAGGGCGGCCTCCATGGGGTCGCCCAAGGCCGTCCAGCGGCCGTCGGGCCTCCGGTCGTCCGCCGGGCGCAGCATGGCGTCATTGCACAGGGCGGACACGGTCAGGAGCTCCGTCAGCGGTTCGAGCTCGTCCGCTTCCGCCGGTCTCCCGGCGACGAGGACCTCACCCTCGGGTTCGTACCCCACGCCCGTGAGCTCGGCGCTCACCCGCGGTGACCAGACGTGCTGGACGACCATACGGCCCTCGGTCAGGGTGCCGGTCTTGTCGGTGGCGAGGACGGACACCGAGCCGAGCGTCTCCACCGCGGGCAGCCGCCGCACCAGAGCGTGCCGGGCGGCCATGCGCCGGGCTCCGAGCGCCAGGGCCAGGGTGACGACGGCGGGAAGGGATTCGGGGACCGCCGCCACGGCCAGGCTGATGGCGGTGACGGCCATCGTGCCCAGCGGGAGCCCCCGGACCAGGCCGAGGGCGAAGACCAGGACGCACAGGGCGAGCGTCACGGCCGCGAGGACGCGCCCGAGGGCGGCGAGTCGGCGCTGCAGCGGGGTCGGCTCGCGGCGTTCGTCGAGAAGAGCCGCGATGCGGCCGAGCGCGCTCGATGGCCCGGTCGCCTCGACCACGGCCACGCCCCGGCCGCGGACGACGACCGTGCCCGCGCTCAGGGCAGCACCGGGGTCCTTGTCCACGGACACGGACTCCCCCGTGAGCATGGACTCGTCCACCAGGACGGCGGAGGCCTCGGCGAGCTCGGCGTCGGCGGCGACGATGTCGCCCTCACCGACCAGGAGGACGTCGCCTGGGACGATCGCCGCCGCCGGAAGGTCGCGGACCACGCCGTCGCGCCGCACGCGCGCGTGCGGGGCGGTGAGGGCCGAGAGCGCGGCGACGGCGTTGTCCGCCCGGATCTCCTGCACCACACCGACGGTCGTGTTCACGAGGACGACCAGTCCGATGACGATCGCGTCGGGATGGTCACCGATCGCGAGGGTCAGTACGACGGCCCCGAGCAGCACCATGATCAGCGGGTCGGTCAGTTGGGCCAGGACCCTGCTGTGGAGCCGTACGGCGGGCCTTCTCGCGGTGACCTCGTTGGGGCCGGTGTCGGCCAGCCGACGGGCGGCCTCCTCCTCGGTGAGCCCCGTGGCGTCCCGAAGCGAGGCGAGTGCCCGGTCCGCTGCCGACGCGGTCATGGTCCGATCACCCCACGGGGATGGTGATCACCGGGCAGTGGGCGCGGTGGAGCAGCCCGTGGACGACGGAGCCGACGCGCATCCCGGAGTACCCGCCCCGGCCCCGGCGGCCGACGACGACGGCCAGGGCGTGTTCGGCGGCGTCCGCGAGCGTCTCGACGGGCGAACCGATGCGCACCTCGTGGGTGAGCCGGACGTCGGGGTACTTCTCCGTCCAGCCGGCGGTGGTCTCCGAGAGCAGGCGGCGTTCGGCGGAGAACAGCGTGTCACCTCTGTGCAGGGTGAAGACGGGGGGCTGCCAGACGGCGACGGCCCGCAGGGCGCAGCGCCGGAGGTCCGCCTCCTCGAAGGACCAGGCAAGGGCGGCCCGTGAGGACTCGCTGCCGTCGACGCCGACCACGAGGTAGCGCGTCTCCTGCGTGACGTGCTCCGCGTCGCCCACGACGACCACCGGGCAGTGCGCCTTCGCGGTGACCGGGACGACCAGGGAGCCGGCGCTCAGGAACTCCTCGGGGCGGCTGAGGTGCCGTGATCCGAGCACGATCAGGCCGGCCCGGTTCGACAGAGCGGCCAGGGATGCCGCCGGAAACCCGTCGAGAAGGGAGGAGGTGGTTCCGACGTCCGGCTGCCGGGCGTGCGCCCAGGCGAGTCCCGTACGCAGAGCCTCCTCGCCGGCCTGCCGCTGGGCCAGGTGACGAGGGGTGTCGTCGACGTGTTGGGTGTCGTGCTGCGGGGGCACCGCGACCACCAGGCGCAGTCCCGCGCCTCGCAGGTGAGCCTCGTCCGCGGCCCAGGCGAGGGCCATGTGCCAGTTCTTGACCGGGTCGATGCCGACGACGATGTCACGGCGATCCGTGGTGCTGGTCATGACGTGCTCCCGTGTCCGGGCCCTTGCCGGGGGATGAGCTCCACAGGGCAGTGGGCGTGCTGCAGCAGGCTGAGCGTGGTCCGGCCCAGGGTGGGTCCGAGGTATCCGGGCGAACGCCGGCCACCGACGACCAGAAGGTCTGCGTGGTGCGACGCGTCCACGAGGGCCCCGGGCACACTGCGGCCCTTCTGTCCGTCGGCGTGCACGGTGAGTCCCGGGAACTCCTCCCGAACCCGTTCCGAGAGCGAGGACAGTACGCGTACGTGATCGCGGGCGATCTCGTCGTCACCATGGGGCAGCGCGGCCCGTGAGCGGGCGGACAGCCCGGCACTCCGGATGTGCAGGAGTCGCAGGGGCACCTTGCGCAGCAGGGCTTCGCGTGCCCCCACGCGGGCACATCCCACGTCGGCCTCGTCCCGCACCGCCGCGACAACCACGCCGGCCTCGACGGGCTCCGCGGTACCGCGCACCACGACCACGGGCGTGGTGGCGCCGGCCGCGACCTGAAGGCCGACGGATCCGAGCAACAACGAGGGGAACCCGCCGAGGCCCCGGTGTCCGACGACGATCGTGCCGGTCAGGGCGGCGGCGCCGCGCAGCCCCTCGGCGGCCCCGCCGTCGGTGAGTTCCGTGACGACCGTCAGCTCGGGGTGGCGCGCCGTGATCGCCTCGGCGGTCCGGTCGAGCAGTTCCCTTCCCTCCTGTCGGCTCCTGACGACCTCCGCACGGGACAGGAACGGGGCCCGTGTGTCCGTGTCCGCTCCATGGACGAGGAAGAGAGTGCTGCCCCGCAGGGCCGCCTCCGCTGCCGCCCACATCACCGCCGTGCGTGCGGACGGAGATCCGTCGACGCCGACGACGACCCTGCTGGGGCCGGGACGGGCTGGGGTTCCGTCCATTGCTCCTCCTCACGCGGTCCGGGGGACTCCTTCCACCCTGACAGCCGGCCCCGAGCGGCCGCAGGGCCGCTGGGGCCAAGGACGGGACCAAAGGTCCTACAGGCCGGGGCATGGCGCGGGCCGGCGGTTACGAGCCCGTTCGGGCCTGAGGGTGGACCGTTCGGCCCTCGCCGCCCCCGGGCGTGCGATGGAGGGTGGTGTCACGGGACAGCACACCGGCCGAACCCTCGAACAGGAGGCGCGGTGATGAAGCACATGAAGGTCGGGGGTCTGATGACCGACGAGGTGGTCTCCGCCGTCCCTGCGGCGTCGTTCAGGGAGGTGGCGAAGATGCTCGCCGAGCACGACATCAGCGGGGTTCCCGTCGTGGACGAGGACGACCATGTCGTCGGAGTCGTCTCCGAGAGCGATCTCCTGGCCCGCCACGAACTGACCGCGCGGGAGCTCATGAACACCCCGGCCGTCACGATCCACGCCGAGGAGACGGTGGCGGACGCGGCCCGGCTGATGGTGCGCCGCGGAGTCGAGCGCCTGCCCGTGGTCGACGAAGAGGAACGGCTGGTCGGCATCGTGACCCGCCGCGATCTTCTCTGTGTCTACCTCCGCCCGGACGCGGAGATCCGGCGCCGCATCCGTGAGGACGTCCTCACGGATGCCATGGATCTTCCCGCGGACGCCGTGGATGTGCACGTCCTGGACGGCGTGGTGACGCTGGGAGGCGGCGTCCGGCGGCGGAGTCAGGCCCTGATGCTCGTCGGACTCGCCGAACGGGTCGACGGCGTCGTCGCCGTCGTGGACCGCCTGTCCTTCCATGAAGACGACACCCGCCTCGCGTCCTTGACCCGGACTCCGCACGACATCTCTTGGTGACTCACCGCAGACAGGAGGAACCGTGTCTACCACCGCTCTGACCCGATCACTCGTGACGTCGCTGATCGAAGACGCCGTCACGGCTCCCTCGATGCACAACGCACAGCCGTGGAAGTTCGTCTGCAAGACGGGTACCGGCGTCATCGAGCTGCACGGAGATCCGTTGCGCGGCATGCCGGTGGAGGACCCGGACCACCGTGCCCTCCACCTCGGCTGCGGCGCCGCCCTGTTCGGTCTGCGGGTCGCCGCCGCGTACAGAGGCCCTCATGCCGCGGTCCGGCTGCTGCCCCGCTCCGAGGACCGCTGGCACTTCGCCGACGTGGAACTCCATGGCGCGGACGACGTCGACCATGGTCTCGTCGCGCTCCACGCCGCCCTGTCGCGGCGCCACACCAGCCGCTTCCCCTTCACCGAGGAGCGAATCCCCTCCGAGGTGATCGACGGTCTGCGGGCCTCGGCCCTCCTGGAGGGCTGCCAGCTGGTCGTGCCGGGCGACTGGCACACCGACGCCGTCCTCGAGATCGTCCACGACTCCGAAAGGTTCGAGGCCGCGGACGCGGCGGTTCGCGCGGAGATCGCCGCATGGACGCGCACGGGTGCGTCCGGCGAGGGCTCCGAGACCGAAGGCATCCCTTCGTACGCCTTCGGCCCTCGGCAGTACGACGTCACCTCTCCGGTCCGGGACTTCGACTCACCCCGGCACGTCCCGGACCGCGCTTCGGCACGCTTCGAAAAGCGGCCGCAGATAGCCCTCCTCGGCACGGTCGAGGACAGTCCGCGGCAGTGGCTGATGGCAGGCCAGGCGCTGCACCGGGTCCTGCTCCGCGCCACCCTTGACGGTCTGTCCACCTCCCTCATGTCGCAACCCCTCGAGTGGTCCGAACTCCGCTCCGTCATACGCGATCCGGCTTCGACAACGGCCTTCGTCCACATGGTGCTCCGCCTGGGCTACGGCCCCCAGGGGCGGGCCACGCCGCGTCGGCCCGTCGCCGAGGTGCTCACCTTCGACTGAGCCGCCCCTCACAGACGGAACCAGCACTCCTGCCCGGGTGTCACGGTCACCCGCCGTCCGCCGGGGAGCGCGACGGCGAGCGGGCCCTCGGGCGAGGCGGGAACACGGATGGCCAACCGTCCGGGGAGGATCCGCAGGCGCACCCCTCGATGGCGGCCGCAGCACAGAGTGAAGGTGAACCGGGGGATCTCCGCGAGCGTCACCGGAGCCACTCGAAGTCCTTCCGGTCCCGTTTCCAGGCCGGTGATCCCCCGTTCGACGAGGTCGATCGTGCCGGCCATCGCGCCGAGATGAATACCCTCGCCGGTCGTTCCGCCCTGGACGTCGGCCACATCGGCGAGCAGGGCCTCCTCGCAGTACCGCCACGCGTCGGCGCCCTTCTGCCGGGTCAGCACCCACCCATGGACGAGACTGCTCAGCGTCGAGCCGTGGCTGGTGCGCCGCAGGTGGTACGCGACGGTCGCACGCCACATCTCGTCGTCCAGCGCGTAGCCGAGCCGGCCGAACAGGCCGTACAGCTCCTCGGGCCGGAAGAGGTAGCCGAGCATGAGGGTGTCGGCCTGCTTCGACGCCTGGTAGCGGTTGACCGTGTCGCCCTCGGCCTCCAGGATCCGGTCGAGCCTGCGGATGTCGCCGTAACGGGCCCGGTACGCCTGCCAGTCGAGTTCCGCCAGGTCTCCGTACCCCTCGAACTGGCTGACCACGCCCTGATGGAAGGGCACGTACAGACGGCGGGAGACGTCCTCCCAGCGGGCGAGTTCATCGTCGTCCAGCGACAGTTGCTCCGAGAGTTCCGCGCCTCGGGCCTCGGGCAGTTCGCCGAGCAGGTCGAGGCCGCGGGCGAGCACCCAGGCGGCGGTTGCGTTGGTGTAGGCGTTGTCGTCGATCCCCGGCGCCGCGGCATCGGGATAGGCGTCGTGGTACTCGTCCGGTCCCACGACCCCACGGATGCGGTAGCGGCCGAGCGCCGGGTCGAACGTGGCGGCCCCGGCCCAGAAGCGGGCCACCTCGAGGAGGATCTCCGCGCCGGCGGAATGGAGGAATCCTCGGTCGCCGGTGGCCTGCGCGTACTTCCAGACGTTGAAGGCGACAGCGGAGCCCACGTGGCGCTGAAGCCGGGAACGATCCTCCAGCCATCGTCCTGAGCGCGGGTTGAGGTGCAGGACCTGGGTCTCCTCGCGGCCCGAACTCGCGCTCTGCCAGGGAAACATGGCCCCTCGTTGACCGACGAGACGTGCGGCCTCACGGGCGGCCGGCAGCCGCCTGTGCCGGTACATGAGCAGGGCACGGGCCACCTCGGGGAAGTGAAGGTCGAGATAGGGCAGGACGAAGAGCTCGTCCCAGAAGACGTGTCCTCGATAGGCCTCACCGTGCAGTCCGCGCGCGGGCACGCCCACGTCGAGTTCCGCCGTGTGCGGGGACAGTGTCTGCAGCAGGTGGAACACGTGCAGCCGCAGGATGCGGCCGGCCTCACCGGGCACATGCAGCTCCCCCGCCTCCCAGACTCGCTGCCAGGCCGCCCTGTGGGCGGAGAGCAGCCGGGGGAAGGACGGAGTGCGAGCGATCACGTCAGTGGCTGCCGTGAGCGGGTCGGCAGCGGGCCCGTCCATCGACGTGTGCAGCGCCAGGGTCTTCACGACCATCGCCGAGCGGCGGGGAACGACCGGCAGGCGGTATGTCTGTTCGGTGCCGGTCGAGCCGGCGACCTCCCGCGCTGACAGCGCGGGGTGGGTGACCGTGCGCACGGCCATGGCGATCCGGATGCCCGGGGCGAACGTACGGCAAGAGATCCAGGCGACGCCGTCGTCCTCGAATCCGGTCCGGTGTTCGGTGAGATGGCGCCCGTCGAGATGCCGGTAGCGCTCGACTCCGGCGTTGGTGACGGCGCCGTCGAGCAGGGACCGCACCTCGACGGCGCCGCTCCAGCCGTAGGCACGGAAGAGGGTGCACTGGGCCGCCAGTCCGGGTTCTCCCATGTGAACGAGGCGGATGTGGCTGACGCGCAGGCCCCGCCCGTGAGAGTCCTCGAAGAACAGACGTCGCGTGAGAACCCCCGCACGCAGGTCGAGGTGCACGTCGTAGTGGCGCAGTTCGCCGGCGTCGGGGGTGAGCCACACGCCCGGCGGACCGTCGTCCGGGAGACAGCGGTAGCGCAGCAGCGTCCAGTTCGGAAGGTTGACGAGGTCCTCGTTCTCGACCTGCTGCCCTGCGACCGTCGAGGTGAGCCGGTCGTAGCCGCCGGCCAGATACGTGCCCGGATAGTGCGCGCCCCCAGCGGTGCACTCGGGAGCGCAGCCGCGGGTGGCGAACCGGCCGTTGCCCAGGGTGCAGAGCGCCTCGACCAGCGGCTCGCGTCCCGGGTCGTAACGGTCGTACTTCCACGTCCAGGCCGTGGTCATCCGCGCTCACCCCACACGCTCCGGACCAGCGCGGCCAGATCGGGAACGACCAGGTCGGCGCCCTGCTCCCGCAGGAGGGCAGTGGTGCTCCGCAGCGGCGTGCGGTCGACTCCGACGACGAGACCGAAGCCGCCGCGACGCGCCGCCTCGACCCCGGCGAGTGCGTCCTCGGCGACTGCGCTCTCCTGGGCGCGACTGCCCAGGAGAGCGGCCGCCCGCAGGAACAGTGCGGGATCCGGCTTGCCGGCGAGGCCGAGCCCGGCGGCGTCCTCGCCGTCCACGATCACCGTGAGGAGACCGGCGAGCCCGGCGGCACGGATCAGTGTCCGGGCGTGCCGGGAGGCGGAGACGGCTGCGCAGGGCACGCCCGCCGTGCGCAGAGCCATGAGGGCGGGCCCTGCGTCGGCGAAGGCCGTGACGCCTTTCGTACGAAGCAGATCGACGAACGCCCGTTCCTTGTGTGCCGCGACGGCCCAGACCGTGCCGAGGCCGGGGGCGTCGTGGGGATCTCCCGGTGGGAGGCGAAGGCCGCGGGCGGTGAGGAAGGCCACGGCGCCGTCGTACCGGGACCTTCCGTCGACGAGTCGGCGGTACTCGACGTCCGCGTCGAAGGGTGGCTGCGTCCCGATGTCGGGCGCGAGTCGGTCGAGGCAGGCGTCGAAGGCGATCTTCCACGCCGCCGCGTGCACGACGGCGGAGTCGAGCAGTACACCGTCGGTGTCGAGGACGATGCTCTCCGGAGGCCGAGAGTCCAGGCCGCCTCGGCCGGTCATCAGGCCGCCGACGTGTCGGGGAGGCTCACGGCCGTGTGCCGCGGGCCGCCCAGCGCGACTTTGATGGCGCCGGTCTGGGCCGCGCGGCCGAAGACGTCGTACGCCTCCTCCATCTCCCTCAGTTCGAAGCGGTGGGTGAGCAGTGCCGCCGACGGCAGCCGCCCCGCGGCCATCATGCGCAGCAGCATGGGTGTGGAGGAGGTGTCCACCAGCCCGGTGGTGATCGTGACGTCCTTGATCCACAGGTCTTCTAGGTGAAGGGTCGCGGGCTTGCCGTGGACTCCGATGTTGGCCACCCTGCCGCCTGGTCGGACCATGCGCGTGCACATCTCGAACGCCTCAGGGACACCGACGGCCTCCATGACGACGTCGGCGCCGAGGCCGTCGGTCAGATCCGCGACGAGCTGCTCGGGGCCTTCCCCGGCGTTCACGGTGGCGTTCGCGCCGAGGGCGCGGGCGGCGCTCAGCCGGGACTCGGCGAGGTCGACGACGACGATACGGCCGGGACTGTAGAGGCCCGCCGTGATGACGGCGGCGAGGCCGATGGGGCCCGCGCCGACCACGACCACCGTGTCGGAGGGGTGCACCGCGCCGTTCAGGACCCCTACCTCGTAGGCGGTGGGGAAGATGTCGGCAAGCAGGACGGCGTCGAAGTCGTCGATCGCCTCCGGTAGCGGGTGGACCGACAGGTCGGCGAAGGGCACCCGGACGTACTCGGCCTGGGTGCCGTCGACGGTGTGGCCGAGGATCCAGCCGCCTCCGCCCCGGCACTGTCCGTAACTGCTCTCACGGCAGAAGCGGCACCTTCCGCAGGCCGTGATGCAGGAGACCAGGACGCGGTCGCCGGGTCGTACCGTGCGGACGTCGCCCCCGGTCTCCACCACCGTGCCGACCGCTTCGTGTCCGAGGACCCGGCCGGGCGTCACCTCCGGGACGTCTCCCTTCAGGATGTGCAGGTCCGTGCCGCAGATGGTGACGGCGTCGACCCGGACGATCGCGTCGGCGGGATCCTCGACGACCGGGTCGGGCATGTCCTGCCAGGCGATACGCCCCGGCTCATGGAAGACGAGTGCCTTCATGGCGCCCACCCACTTCCTGTCGCACGTCGCTGCGGTCCTCGTCCACCAGGCTGCGTCCGGTACCCGGGCGACGCATGGGCCGGTCGGCCCCCCGATGTGCCCGTCCGGACTCTCGGGGCGTGCCGGGTCAGGATGCGAGGGTGGAGACCGGTACACGTTCCGAAGGAGGGACGGCCATGTCCGAGGCAGCCCCGAATCCCGCTCCCACGCCCCCGCGGCCGGCCCTGCCGAGTTTCCCGGGTGGCGTGGGGACGGTCACCGGCAGCAGGTTCCTGGTCGAGAGCGACCATGCGCGGATCCTCCTCGACTGCGGTCTCTTCCAGGGTTTCGCGAAGCTGCGGCACCGCAACCGGGAGCGGTTCGCCCGCGACGCCGCGGACGTGGACGCCGTGGTCGTCACCCATGCCCACCTGGACCACTGCGGCTATCTGCCCCGCCTGGTGCGGCAGGGATTCCGGGGACCGGTCCTGACCAGCGCCCACACCGCCCGGCTCGCCGGGGTCGTGCTGCGCGACAGCGCGCGGCTCCAGATGGAGGCCGCCCGGCACGCCGACGCACACGGCTGGTCCAAGCACCGCCCGGCCAAACCGCTCTACGACGACTCGGACGTCGAGAAGACCCTGGCGTTCTTCGACCCCGTGGCCGGCGAGGACGTGGAGATCATGGCCGGCACCCGGCTCACGCTCCACCACGGCGGACACATCCTCGGCTCGGCATGGGCCGGGGCCCACCTGACGCTGGAGGACGGCCCCACCCTGGCCACCTCCGGTGACCTGGGCCGCCCGGGGCACCCGCTGCTGCTGCCGCCGGAGCCGTTCACGGGTGCCGACGTGCTCCTCATGGAGTCCGCCTACGGCGACCGGCACCACAACCAGGAGTCCGCCCGGTCGGAGTTCGCCTCCATCGTCACCCTCACCCTCGCGCGGAACGGCACCGTCGTCATCCCGGCCTTCGCGATCGACCGGACCGAGGTCGTCCTGCACGAACTGGGCCGCCTGCGCGACACGGGCGTCCTGCCCAGCTCGGCCCCCGTGTACGTGGACAGCCCCCATGGCCCTCGCCGCGCTGGACGTCTACCGGGACGCCGTACGCGAGCACTCCGTCGAGCTGCGGCCCGAGATCCTCGCACGGGGCGAGGGCGCGCTGAGCCCGGAACCGTTCCTCGCGGCGCGCACCGTGCAGGAGTCCATCGACATCAGCAGCACGCACGGGCCGGCCGTGATCGTCTCCTCGGCCGGCATGGCCACCGGCGGCCGGGTCCTGCACCACCTCCACCGCCTTCTCCCCGATCCGCGCAACGCCGTGGTCGTGGTCGGCTTCGCCGCTGCAGGCACCCGGGCACGGGACCTGGTGGACGGAGCCCGGACGCTCAAGATGTTCGGCGAGTACGTGCCCGTACGGGCCGAGATCGCCGACGTACCCCACTTCTCGGCCCATGCCGACGCCGGACAGATCATCGACTGGCTCCGCGGCGCTCCTCCCCCGCACACCACCTACCTCGTCCACGGCGAACCGGCCGCGTCCGAGGCGCTGCGCGATCGCATCGACCGCGAACTGGGCTGGACGGCCGTCGTACCCCGCTCCGGGGAGGCCGTCCTGGTCCGCTGACCCGGTCCCACGGGTCCCCGGCTGTGCCCTGCGGCAGCACTGGTGCGCCGATCCCTCAGGTAAGGAAAGAGCGATGACACCTCAGCCGTTCACCGTCGCCGATGTGATGACCAAGAAGGTCGTCGCCGTCCAGCCCGGCGCGGAGTTCAAGGAGATCGCCGCCGCCATGGAGCGGTGGAAGGTGACGGCCGTACCGGTCGTCGAGGGCGAGGGCCGCGTCGTCGGGGTGGTCTCCGAGGCCGATCTGCTCCTCAAGGAGGAGTTCCACGACCACCGACTCGGTCTCGTCGAACAGATGCGACGACTGGACGCCACGGCCAAGGCCGGTTCTCGCCGGGCCGAGGACCTGATGACCTCGCCCGCCGTCAGCGTCGCTCCCGAGGCGTCCCTGCCCCAGGCCGCCCGCCTCATGGCCTCCCACCACGTCAAACGGCTCCCGGTCGTCGGCACGAACGGAACGATCCAGGGAATCGTGAGCCGGTCCGACCTCCTCAAGGTCTTCCTCCGCCCGGACGGGGATCTCGCCGCCGAAGTGCGCCGCGACGTGGTCGAGCACCTTTTCCCGCTCTCTCAGGGCCGGGTCGACGTGCGTGTCGACGCCGGCGTGGTGACGCTGTCGGGCGAGGTCCGCGACAGCGCGCTCATCCCGCTCGCGGCTCGCCTGACCCGCACTGTCGAAGGCGTGGTGGACGTACAGTGCGAGCTCACCGCCCAGGGTCGGACGTAACCATGTGCGGCCGTTCCGGTGCGGGTCACGAGGCCACCCGACATGCTCGAAGCATGTCCCAGGTGACCAGCACCGACCTGTACGAGGTCACGATGGTGCTCTCGTACCTGCGGGAGGACATGCGGGCCCCTGCCACCTTCAGCCTCTTCGTCCGTGGTCTCCCCCCGGGCCGCGGATTCCTCGTCGCGGCGGGACTTGAGCCGGCCCTCGACTACCTTTCCCGGTTCCGGGTGGGCCGCTCCGACGTCCTGGAGTTCGCCGAGGCGCTGCGCCGGCCGGCCGAGGACCTGGAACCGCTGCACGGCCTGTCGTTCGACGGCCAGGTTCGCGCCGTGCCCGAAGGGCGGCTCGTCCTCGCAGGTGAGCCGCTCCTGGAAGTCACCGCGCCCTTGCCACAGGCCCAGCTCGTGGAGACCTACCTGCTGTCCCTCGTCTGCCACCAGACGGCGGTCGCCTCCAAGGCGGCGCGGTGTGTGCTCGCCGCCGCCGGGCGGCCCCTGGTGGACTTCTCCCTGCGCCGGAACCACGGACCCGAGGCCGGCATGCAGGCGGCGCGACTCTGCGCCCTGGTCGGGTTCGCGGGCACCAGCAACGTCGCCGCGGCGACCAGGTACGGCATTCCCGCCTCCGGCACCATGGCCCACTCCTACATCGAGGCCTTCGCCTCGGAGGAGGACGCCTTCCGCGCCTTCGCCCGCACCCATCCGGGTCCCGTGACCTTCCTGGTCGACACGTTTGACACCGATCGCGGGGTCGCGACGGCCGCGCGCGTCCTCGGCGACCTGGGGCTCGGCCCGGGGTGCGGGATCCGCCTCGACAGCGGCGACCTCGGCACGCTCGCCCGACGTGCCCGTTCCGCACTCGACGCGGCGGGGCTGAGAGACGTGCAGATCATCGCGAGCGGCGGCCTCGACGAGTACGCCGTCGCCACGCTCGTACGGGACGGGGCACCCATCGACGTCTTCGCCGTGGGGACGAAGGTCGGCACGGCCGCCGACGCACCGTATCTGGATGCTGCGTACAAGCTGGTCGAGTACGACGGCCGCCCCGTCATGAAGCTGTCGTCGGCGAAGGCGACGGCTCCGGCCCCGAAGCAGGTGTTCCGCGGCCCCGGCCTCCGCGACGTCATCGGCCTGGCGAACGAGGAGCCGCCCGAGGGCACGGAGCCACTGCTGCGAACCGTGATGCGCGGTGGGCTCCGCACGCAACCGCCCGACACCCTGGCCGCCGCCCGCGCCCGGTTCGATTCGGACCTCGCCGCACTGCCGGAGGCCGCGCGCCGCATCGAGGACCCTGTGCCACCGGTACCGGTCGTGTCGACCCGGCTGTCGGCTCTGACGACCGTCGTACGGCACCGGATCGAGGAGCGGACGCGAGCCGGACGGTAGCACCGGGGCACGCAGCGGAGGCTGCACCCGAAGGGGCGAGCGGGCGCCGCCAGGGGACTGAGATCGACGCCGGAGGGCGGGACGCCGTCACTGCTCGTGGGAAAGCTGCCGGGATGACCTGGCTTGCGACGCCCGCGGGCGCTGTCCTGGTGCTGTTCATCCTCCGGGACGTGTTCCACACCCTGTGGCACCCGACCCGCCACGGAGGTCTGAGCCGGCTCGTGATGGTGTCGCTGTGGTGGCTGTCCCCGCGCCTCGGCAAACGCCGGAGGCCCGCCGGTCTCGCGGGCCCGCTCGGCATGGTGACGGTCGTCGCCGCGTGGGCGCTGACCGTGGCCGTGGGCTGGGGTCTCATCTACTGGCCCCACATGCCGGAGGACTTCTCGTACGCGGCGGGACTCGTCCCGTCCGAACACGCGGGCCCGCTCGACGCCCTCTACGTCTCACTGGTCACCCTGGCCACACTCGGCCTCGGCGACATCGCGCCGGCCTCCGGATGGCTGCGCGTACTCGCCCCGATGGAGGCCCTCGTGGGCTTCGTCCTGCTGTCGGCGACCGTCGCGTGGATCCTCGGCATCTACCCCGCGCTGGCCCGGCGCCGAGCGCTGGCCCTGCGGCTGTCGCACGTGCGCCGCAGCCGGGCCACCGCCCAGGCCTTCGACTCCGACGGCGGCGCCGCCCTCCTGGACGGACTCGCCTCGGCCCTCTCCACGATCACGGTCGACTTCCTCCAGTACGCCGAGTCGTACTACTTCCACGACGGGGACGAGAACACGTCCCTGCCCGGGCAGCTCCGCTACTCCCTCGGCGTCACGGACCAGGCCGAGCGGGCGCACCACCCGGACGTCAGGCTCTCCGCGTCGGTACTGCGCAGGGCACTGGAGGACCTGGCCGTCGTGCTCGACGAGCGCTTCCTGCGCACGGGCGAGGGGCCCGAGGGGGTCTTCGCGGCCTACGCCGACGACCACGGGCAACCCCAGGGGCCGGACGGCCCTCCCCAAGACGGCGGCGGGGGGCGATCCTGAACGTGGGGGCCGCCGGTCGAACGCACGAGAAGGTGACGAGCGATGAGGCACCGCAGCGTCGCGGATCTGATGACACCCACGGCGGTCAGCGTCGCTCCGGGCACGACGTTCAAGGAGATCGCACGGCTCCTGGACGAGTTCGACATCACTGCGGTGTGCGTGGTGGACGAGTCGAACCGCCCGCTGGGCGTGGTCTCGGAGGCGGACCTGGTACGTCGCCGTTCCGCCAGGGCCGTACTCGACAGCGCGGGTGCACTCATGTCGAGCCCCGCCGTCGTCGCCCGACCCGAGTGGAGCGTGGTGCGGGCCGCCCGTGTGATGGACCGGGCCGGGGTCAAGCGTCTGCCCGTGGTCGACGACGGCGGGCGCCTCGTGGGTGTGCTCAGCCGCAGCGACCTCGTTCAGCTCTTCCTGCGCCGGGACCGGGCGATCCAGGAGGAGATCGTCGAGGACGTCGTCACCCACACCCTGGGGCTGAGCCCGTCGGCCCTCTCGGTCGAGGTCGAGGACGGCCTGGTCACCCTCAGTGGCACGGTACGCCGTCGCAGCCTCGTGCCGGTGCTCCTCAGGCTCTGCAACAGCGTCGACGGTGTCGTGGGGGTCGTCGACCGGCTCAGGTACGAAGACGACGACCTGTCGAGGAAGTGACGATCATGGACATCCCTGGCGTCCCGTACGGTCCCGTGGCGGTATCCGCCGAACTCGACAGCCGGCTGTCCCGCTGGCTGTGGCTGGTCAAGTGGATCCTGGTGATCCCGCACTGGATCGTGCTGTTCTTCCTCTGGATCGCCTTCTTCGTGGTGACGGTGATCGCGTTCTTCGCCATCCTCTTCACCGAGCGCTTCCCCAAGGGCCTGTTCGACTTCAACCTCGGCGTGCTCCGCTGGTCCTGGCGCGTCTCGTACTACTCGTACGGGGCTCTCGGCACCGACCGCTACCCGCCCTTCAGCCTGGGCCCCGAGCCGGACTATCCGGCCCGGCTGGACATCGCCTACCCGGAGCGGCTCTCGCGCTCGATGGTCCTGGTCAAGTGGTGGCTGCTCGCCATCCCCCAATACCTCGTGATCGCCTTCTTCACCAGTGGCGTGCACGCGGGATGGTGGAGCAGCGGCCTCATCACCCTGCTGTCGCTCATCGCGGGCTTCGCCGTGGCCTTCACCGACCGGTATCCGCGTGACCTGTTCGCCCTGATCGTCGGCCTGAACCGCTGGGTCCTGCGGGTCGCCGCCTACGCGAGCCTCATGACGGACGCCTACCCGCCCTTCCGTCTCGACCAGGGCGGTCACGAACCGGGGACGGCCGACGTCCGCTGACGGCGCCGCCGGCCGCGCCGCAGCTCGTCCGTGCCCCACACCAGCACCGGGAACGTCGCGACGAGCAGGACGACGTCCAGAGGAAGGGCGGCCGTGCCGAAGAGATGCTGGAGCGGGGGCGCGTAGACGAGAGCGGCCGTGAACACGAGCTCGAAGGCGATACCGGCGAGCAGCAGCCGATTCGAGAACACCCCGATGTCGCGCAGCGCCGCGTGGTCGGTGCGGGCCGCGAACGCCGTGCCGACCTGGCAGGTGACGATGCCGGCGAACGTGGCCGTGGTGGCCGTCACGTAGGCGTGGTGCAACGGGCTGCCGGGCCCCGTGGGGTCGCCCGGCTGCCAGCCCGCGCGCCACAGCACGTAGAAGTAGCCCGCCATGACGAGGACCGCCGACGTGAGGCCCAGGTATCCCCAGCTCCGTATGAGCATGTCGCGGGAGATCACGCCCTGGTGCCGCGGCCGCGGAGGCCGCTGCATGATGCCGGGCTCGGAGCGTTCCCGGCCGAGGGCGAGGGCGGGCAGGGTCTCGGTGCCGAGGTCGATGGCGAGGATCTGCAGCACGGTCAGGGGGAGCGGTATCGCGCCGGCGGAGAGCGCGAAGACGAGGAAGGGCACGATCTCCGGGGTCGCGTGAGCGAAGATGTAGACGATGAACTTGCGGACGTTGTCGTAGACGCGGCGCCCGGCTTCGACCGCGGTCACGATGGTGGCGAAGTCGTCGTCGGTGAGCACCATGGTGGCGGCCTCGCGTGCCACGTCGGTGCCCGAGCGCCCCATGGCCACCCCGATGTGCGCGCGGTGCAGAGCAGGGGCGTCGTTGACACCGTCGCCGGTCATGGCGACGATCCGGCCGTGCTCCCGCAGGGTGTCGGCCACCTTGAGCTTCGTCTCGGGCGAGGAGCGGGCGAAGACGATCTCGTCGTCGCCTTCCACGAGGAGCCGGTCCAGCTCGTCGTCGCCCAGCGACTCCGAAGCCGCGACCACGTGCAGACGGGGAACTCCGATGCCGACCTCCCGGGCGACGGCCGCGGCGGTGGCGCCGTTGTCGCCCGTGACGACGTGCACCCGGATCCCGGCCTCGTGGCAGCGGCGTACGGCCTCCGCCACCTCGAGGCGCGGCGGGTCGTACAGCCCGACGAGTCCGAGCAGGGTCAACCCCGACTCCGCGTCCTGACGGCGTGACGGCAGCTCCGCGCCACTCGGCACGTCGCGTACGGCGACGGCCAGGACCCGCATGCCGTCCCGGGCCAGTTCCTCGGCCGCGGCGCGGGCCGAGTCCGCCGCGGTTCCGGGCAGGAGGCGGTCCAGCACCGCCTCGGGGGCACCCTTGACCAAGACCCGCATGGGGCCCCGCATCTTCCCGCCCCGCGCCTCCCTGCCCTGCGTCTCACCGCCCCGCGTCTCCCCGCCCCGCGCCTGACCGCCCTGCGTCTCGCCTCCCTGCACGACCGACATCAGGCGCAGCCGCGGATCGAAGCGGAACAGCGCCCGCCGTCCCGCGTCGCGCCGACCGAGGTCCAGCGGAGCCCCGTGGGCGGCGGCCCCGGCGACGAGGGCGGCCTCGGTGGGGTCGCCGTGCAGTTCGCCGTCGGCTTCTCGCGTGACCGTGGTGCACAGGGCTCCTGCCCTCGCCAGATCGTCCGCCCAGGGGCCCGGCTCCGACCCGTGGTCGACCGTCCACAGCGCCCTGAGACGCATCCTGTTGCGGGTGAGTGTGCCGGTCTTGTCCGTGCAGATGACACTCGTGGAACCGAGGGTCTCCACGGCGCTGAGCCGTTTGACCAGGGCACCCCGGCGGGCGAGGGCTCGGACGCCGACGGCCAGGGCCAGCGTGATCGTCGGGAGGAGCCCCTCCGGGACGTTGGCGACGAGCAGCCCGATGGCGAACGTCAGGGAGTCGGTGACCGGAAGCCCGACCGCCACCCCGAGGACGAGAAACACGACGCCCATGCCGGTCGCGACGCCGGCGATGAGCCACGCG
>NZ_JNZO01000047.1 GCF_000717595.1 Streptomyces flavochromogenes
CAGTGCGGGGGCTCTGGACGAGTTGCAGGCCGTGTTCGAGGCCGAGGGGGTGCGTACCTGGCGCATCCCCGTCGACTACGCCTCCCACTCCTGGCACGTCGACCGACTGCGCGAGAACGTCATGGACCTGCTGGCGCCGATCACCCCGCAAGCCGGTGACCTCCGCTTCTACTCCACCGTCACCGGGCAGTCGATCGACACCACCGCACTCGACGCGGACTACTGGTTCCGCAATCTCCGGGAAACCGTCGAGTTCGAGGCCGTCACCCGGCTGCTGCTGGCGGACGGCTTCGACACCTTCATCGAGTGCAGCCCCCACCCGGTTCTGGTCGCCGGTGTGCAGGAGACCATCGACAGTACGGACGTTCCCGCCCGCGGCCTCGGGACGCTGCGCCGCCACCACGGTGGCCCGGACAGCTTCCTGCGGTCGGCCGGGGAGGCCTTCACGGCGGGGGCCGTGGACCGCTGGAACCCGGCGGGCCAGAGCCGTGGCGGTCATGTCAACCTGCCGTCCTATCCGTTCGAGCGGGCGCGGTACTGGCTGACCCCGGACACCGGCCGTCGTGACGTCGGTGCGGTCGGGCTGACCGCGGCCGGCCATCCCCTGCTCGGCGCGGTCGTCGAGGGTGCGGCCGGCACGGTCTTCACCGGCCGGGTGTCCCTGGCCACGCATCCCTGGCTGGCTGATCACGAGGTGGCCGGCACCCTCGTGTTCCCCGGTGCCGCGTTCGTGGAGCTGGCGGTGTACGCGGCCGACCGGGTCGGCGGCGGCAGCGTCCGGGAGCTGACCGTGCGGACTCCGCTCGTCCTGCCCGAGCACGGCGCCGTACGACTGCGGGTGGAGGTGAGCGAGCCGGTCGCCGGCGAGAGCGGGCGAACGATTCGTATCGACGCCCGGCCGGACACGGGCGCGGCCACGTCCTGGACGTGTCACGCGACGGGTGTCCTGGATGCCGGGGCGCCGTCCCCGGACTGGGACCTCACGGCCTGGCCCCCCGCCGGGGCGCGGCCCGTGGACGTCTCCTACGAGAGTCTGGCCGCGCAGGGGTACCACTACGGTGCGGTGTTCCAGGGGCTGCACCGGATGTGGCGCCGCGACGACCACGTCTACGCCGAGATCGCCCTCCCCACCGAGCCCGACGCCTTCGCCCTCCACCCCGCCCTCCTCGACGCCACCCTCCACGCCGCGTGCACCGAGGGCCCCCGGCTGGCGACATCGTGGCGCGGAGTCGCCGTCCACGCGGTCGGCGCGTCCGCCCTGCGGGTGCGGATCGGCCCGGACCGCGCCGGCTCGGTGTCGGTGACGCTGGCCGACACCGTGGGCGATCCGGTCGCCGAGTTCACCGTCGGCACCACGCCCGTCGAACCCGGGGGCCTGCGGGCCGCCGGAGTCGCGCAACTCGGCCTGCTCCACAGGGAGGCATGGGTCGACCACCTCGCGAAGTCGTCGCCCCGGAGGGCGAACTGGGCCGTCGTGGGAGCGGATCCGCTCGGCGCAGCGGCGGGGCTGACGGCCGCGGGCGTGTACGCCCGGGCATACCCGGGACTCGACGCCCTGGCCGAAGCCGACGGGGACGCGCCGGAGTATCTGCTGCTCACCGCGCCGGCAGGCGCGGAGGTCGTCGCCACCGTGCGGGAGACACTGAGCCTGCTGGACGCGGTGCCGTCGGCCGAGAGGCTCGCCACGGCGACCGTGGTGTTCCTGACCACCGCCGCCGTGCCGGCCTTCGACCCTGCCGGCGCCGACCTCGCGGGCGCAGCGGTGTGGGGGCTTGTCCGGTCCGCGCAGGCGGAGAACCCCGGACGGTTCGTCCTCGCCGACGTGGACGCCGACGAGGCGTCCTGGCGTGCGCTGCCGAGGGCCGTCATGTCCGGCGAGCCGCAGATGGCCCTGCGGGAGGGTCGGGTGAGGGTGCCACGGCTCATCCCGGGCGCACCGGCGGGCACGACGGAGCGGTTCGCCGGTCACGAGGGCACCGTCCTGATCACCGGCGGGACCACACCCATGGGCGAGCGGCTGGCGCGGCACCTCGTCGCCGTGCACGGGGTACGGCATCTGCTGTTCACCGGCGCCGAAGCCCCCGAGCCGACCGTAGAACCCACCGTGCCGGGCGCCGCCGTCACCACCGCGGCGTGCGATCCGGCCGACCGCACGGCGCTTCGGGAGCTGATCGGCCGTCTGCCCGCGGAGCATCCGTTGACGATGGTCGTGCACATTCCGCGGACTCCGCCGCACGACAGGGCCCTGTCGGCTCCACCGTCCCAGGCTCCGGACGCGGTCGCCGACGTGGTGGGCGCGATGGTCGGTGCCGCGGAGGTCCTCGACCAGGAGATAGGGGAAGCCACCCTCGTCCTGTGCTCGTCGTTCGCCGGAACCGTCGGTGGTGCCGGAACCGCTGCCACGGCCGCCTCGGCGGCCGCGCTGGACGCGCTGGCGCGACGGCGCCGGGCGCGCGGCGCCCCCGCGGTGTCGCTGGCCTGGGGGCCCTGGACGCCGGGCGACGCACCGTCCCGTGGCGGGAACGCGGGAGTGGGCGTGCTGGGGGCGCGGGAGGCCGTCGCGCTGTTCGACACCGCCTGCCGCGCGGACGAACCCGTGTGGATCCCGGCCAGGCTGGACCTGGCCGAATTGACCCGGCAGGCCGAGGCCGGGGAGGCGCTGCCGCCGCTGTTCAGGTCGCTGGTCAGGACCACCGCCAAACGCACGGCGAGCGGAGGCGCGGTCTCGGTCACATCGCTGCGGCGACGGCTCACGTCGATGGCGGAGGCCGAACAGGACCGGACGCTGTACGGCCTGATCTCCGCACAGATCTCGGCGGTGCTCGGGCTGGAGTCGGCCGACGTGGTGCGGCCGAACCAGGTCCTGCTCGACTTCGGCTTCGACTCGCTGTCCATCCTGACGCTGCGGAACCGCCTCGCCTCGGCGACCGGTGTGCGTCTGGACACCGCGTCGATGTTCCACCGGTCGACACCGGACGACCTGGTCCAGCACCTCAAGCAGGCACTGCTCGACAACCGATCCGGCGGAGGAGCCGATGATGCACCCACCGATGACGCGGTCTGAGCGCGTCGTGGAACCGACAGGACGTGGCTATCTTCTGCTCGACGCGCATCCGGCCGGATGCTTCCGCAGCGTGGAGCTGATGCGGGCCGAGGTGCCGGTCCCGGGGAGGTCACCGGCGCGGCGGCCGGTGGCGCTGGTCATCGGGTCGAGCTCGGGCTACGGTCTGGCGAGCACGATCGCCGGGCTGGTGCGGTACGGCATCGACGGCGTGGGGATCGGCCTCGAACGGCCGGCAGGGCATCGCAGCGCCAGCGCCGGGTGGTACCGCACGGTCGCCACCGACGCGATCGCCCGCGAGCTCGGGGCGGACTTCTCGTTCCGCAACGCCGACGCCTTCGCCGACACCACGAAGACCGAGACGCTGGATCTGCTGGCCGAGCGGTTCGGCGGAGTGGACCACCTGATCTACAGCGTCGCCGCGCCCCGGCGTACCGACCCGAGGAGAGGCACGACCTACCAGTCGGTGCTCAAGCCGCTCGGCGCGCCGCACACCACCCGGAACCTGGAGTTCGGCGACGACGGGGCCGCGCAGGTGCGGGAGGTCACCGTCGCCCCGGCGACCGAGGCCGAGGCCGCCGCGACCGTGGGGGTCATGGGCGGTGAGGACTGGTCCCGCTGGATCACGGCGCTGGCCGAGCGCGGGCTGCTGCGGAGCGGCTTTCGCACGGTCGCCCTCACGTACATCGGCTCGCCGTTGACCTCGGCGATCTACCGCGGCGGCACGATCGGCGCCGCCAAGGCCGACCTGGAGTCCACCGCGCGCGCCCTGACCGAGCGGCTGGCCGCGGTGGGCGGCCGCGCCTTCACCTCGGTGAACGGCGCTCTGGTCACCCAGGCGCTGACGGCCATACCGGGCATCCCGCTCTACGTGAGTCTGCTCCGTGGCGTTCTCGGCGACCGTTTCCCGTCCCCCGTGGCGCAGTCGCTCGACCTGTGGCACCAGCTCACCGCGCGCCGGCCCGACGTGGACGACTCCGGCCGCATCCGCCTCGATGGCTGGGAGCTGTCCGAGCCGGTCCAGGCGGCGGTGGCCGAGCGCTGGCGGTCGATCACTCCCGAGACCGTCACCGCGCTGGCCGACACCGCGTGGTTCAGGGCCCAGTGCCGTGCCCTGTACGGCTTCGACGTCCCCGGCGTCGACTACACCGTCCCGGTCGAGACCGACCTGCCCTGGCCGCAGTCGTAGACATCGGAGTCCGCCCATGGGCATCTCGCTCCTCCCCGGCTGACCACCGCAGGGCGGTCAGCCGGGGAGGTCGGCTCAGCGGAAGTCGTCGGCGTGGTCGGCGGCCCATTGCGCGAACGTGTGCGCGGGTCTGCCGGTGATCCTGTCGACGATGACCGAGATGGGGGCCGGAACGCCGTCGGAGGCGGCCCACATGCGCAGGAGCGCTTCGGCCACATGCGACGGCGCCTTCTCGGCGAATTCCTCCCGCGCCTGCTCGACGGAGACCGTCTCCACCCGGATCGGGCGCCCGAGGGCCTCACCGATGTGCTCGACCTGGCGCCGCAGCGTCAGCGACTCGGATCCGTGGACGGTGTACGCCTGGTGGGAGTGACCGGTCTCGGTCAGAGCGGTCACGGCGAGCGCGGCCATGTCCTTCTCGTGGACGGGGGCGTTCTGCGCTTCCGGGTACGGAAGGCGCACGACGCCCTCCCCGCGGATCGCGTCCCCCCACCACCAACGGGCGTTGGTGGCGAACATGCCCGGCCTGATGAACGTCCAGTCCAGCCCCGACCGCTCGATGGCCAGCTCGACCGTCCGGTGCATCCGGGCTATCGGGTTCTGTTCGGAGGTGGCCATCACCACCGACACCGACGACAGCAGGACCACCTGCCGGACGCCGGCGGACCGCGCCGCCGCCACGAAGGCCTCGATCTCCTCCGGTTTGGCGTACAGGAACACCTTGTCGGCACCGGCCAGCACCGCGGGCAGGGTCTCGGGGCGCTCCAGGTCGGCCCGGAGGACCTCCAGCGCGGACGGGAAGCCGCCCGCTTCCGGGTCCCTGCTGGTACCTCTGACCTTCTCGCCGACGGCCAGCAGGCCGGCAGCGACATTGCGGCCGACGTTTCCACGTGCGCCGAAGACAACGGTAACCAATGATCCGACCTCCGCGTGGTTGATGGTGCGGGTGGAGCAGGCGTCGACCGTTCAGGTCTGCGAGCGGGCGGGAAGGGCGCGTTCCGCGACATAGGGGTCCGCTCGTCGGCCGCCGCCGGGCAACCGAGGCTTGCACGGGTCGCCGAAAAAAACAAACTGCGTACGCCGTACCGTCTTTTGCTATCCTGAATCCGTGGGGCCCACACGTGGACCGTCGAACACGCCTTGCTCCATGCGCAGTTGATGCTGCCTTGAGCAGGCCGAGTGGGTCGCCCGCGAGGGCGTGCACAGAGGGGAATCAGGTGAACAAGACGTATCCGCCGCCCAGCGCGGCGATCGACCCCGACCCGAGCAGGTCCTGGTTACGGCGAGCGTGGCCGCTGGTCCGGGCGCACCGGTGGATGTTCGGCGCGGCCCTGGTGATGTCCGGCGCCAGCATGCTGGTGGCCGTACAGGTGCCGAGGCTGATCCAGGACGCGGTGGACGACTCGATCGTGTCGGACAGGGTGCCGCTGTCGCACTACATGTGGTGGCTGGTCGGGATGACGGTGATCATGCTGGTCGTCGGCTACCTGTCCAAGCAACTGCTCTTCCGCGCCGCGGCCAGGATCGAGTACGACCTGCGCAACATCGTGTACGAGCACCTGACCGCCATGTCGTTCCCGTTCTACGACCGGATGCAGAGCGGTCAGCTCATCTCCCGTGCCAACTCCGACATCCGCGCGGTACAGATGTATCTGGCGTTCGCGCCGTACCTGCTGGTGCAGTCCGGTATCTCGCTGGTGTCGTTCGTGTACATGCTCGCGATCGACGTGCCGCTGGCCATCCTGGCCATGCTGCCGATGCCGCTGATGTTCGTGGCCAGCCGGCGCATGCAACGGTCCCTGTTCCCGGTGTCCTGGCTGATCCAGGCCCGGCTGGCCGATGTCGCGACCGTGGTGGACGAGAACGTCAACGGCGTCCGCGTGGTCAAGTCGTTCGCGGCCGAACGGAGCCAGCTCGCCTCGCTGCAGAAGACCGCGACGAGCGTCGCCTGGGCGAACGTGAAGGACGCCGATCTGCGCGCGCGGTGGACGCCCCTGGTGCAGAACCTGCCCCGCGTCGGCATGGCGATCGTGCTGCTGTACGGCGGATACCTGGTCATTCACGGGGAGCTGGGCGTCGGCGCGATCCTGGCCTTCAACGCCTATCTCATGATGCTCCAGGTTCCGTTCCAGGTGATCGGCAACCTGATCATGCTGGGACAGCGGTCGTCGGCCGCGGCCAAGCGGCTGTACGAGGTGCTGGACGAGAAGCCGGAGATCGCGGACGCCCCCGACGCGCGGGAGATCACCGGGCCGCGCGGTGACGTCCGATTCGACGAGGTCACCTTCGGCTACGGCGAGGGCCTCGACGTGCTGAAGGGCTTCTCGCTGCGGCTCCGCCCCGGCGAGACCGTGGCGCTGGTCGGCCGGACCGGCACCGGAAAGTCCACCGTGGCCAGACTGCTGCCGCGCTTCTACGACGTGCGCGCCGGCTCCGTCAGCGTGGACGGGCACGATGTGCGGGACCTGACCCTGAGCAGCCTTCGGGACGCCGTCGGCGTCGTACTGGACGAGCCGTTCCTGTTCTCCGCGTCGGTCCGCGACAACATCGCCTACGGGCGGCCGGACGCTGACATCACCGACATCGAGCGGGTGGCCCGGCTGGCCGGGGCCCACGAGTTCATCACCGAACTGTCCGAGGGCTACGACTCCGTCATCGGCGAACGCGGTTACACGCTGTCCGGCGGGCAGCGGCAGCGCATCGCGATCGCCCGGACACTGCTGGTGAATCCGCCGGTACTGGTGCTCGACGACGCAACCAGTGCCATCGACGTCCAGGTGGAGCAGGAGATCCACGCCGGGCTGCGGTCCCTGTTCGCCGGCCGGACGACGCTGATCGTCGCGCACCGGCTGTCGACGATCAGCCTGGCCGACCGCGTGGTGCTGCTGGACGGCGGCCGGATCGTCGCGGACGGCACGCACAGGGAACTGCTCGCGAGCACGCCGCTGTACGCGGAAGTGCTGGCGCAGGCGGACGAGAGCATCGAGGAACTGGGGAGTGTGGGCCGATGACGTCTCCCACGGGAGGTGGCGCCGCGTTCAACGGAGGCGGCAGGGCCACCGCGCCCGGTCTGCCCTTCGCCGGAGTGCCGCCGGAGATGCAGGCGAGCGTCGACACGTTGCTGAAGACCGAGCCGGAACATCCCGAGCCACAGGTCGTGTTCGAGCACGGCCGGCCCGATCCCGACGGCGCCGGGCTGAGTCTGCGGCGGCTGATCCGCCCGTACTGGCCGATCGTGCTGCTGGCCGGCGTGTTCGTGGCCCTGGAGGCGCTGACGCTCCAGGCAGGTCCGAAGCTGACCCAGATCGGCATCGACGACGGCATCACGGCGAAGGACTTCGGCACACTGGTGCTGGTCGCGGTCGCGTACCTGATCAGTCTGGTGGTCACCGGTGCCGCGCAGGCCGCGCGGGTCAAGGTGACCGGGCGGATCGCCGCGTGGGTGATGAACGACCTGCGGGTGCGGGTCTTCACCCAGCTGCAGCGGCTCTCGCTGAACTTCTACACCGGCGAGAAGTCCGGCGTGATCATGACCCGGATGACCAGCGACATCGAGAACCTCCAGGCGTTGCTGCAGGACGGTCTGGCACAGTTCGCCGTCCAGGGCCTGACCATGGTCGTCGTCACGGTGGTGCTGTTCACCTTCGACGTGCGGCTGGCACTGATCACCGTCGTACTGGTCGTGCCCGTCCTGACCGCGCTGTCCGTGTGGTTCCACCGGGCGTCCGGCAAGGGCTACGTGCGGGTGCGGGACACCATCGCCGCCGTCATCGCCGATCTCTCCGAGAGCCTGCAGGGGGTGCGCATCGTCACGGCGCACAACCGGCAGCGGCACAACATCGAGCAACACCGACAGGTCACGGGCACCTACTACGACGCCAATGTCCGCACCGGACGCATCAACTCGATCTACACGCCGAGCACCCAGGTCATCGGTGTCGCGGGGCAGCTCGCGCTGCTGGCCATCGGTGCCGGGATGGTCGCCGACGGGGAGCTGACCATCGGCGAGCTGGTGGCGTTCCTGCTCTCCCTGGGCGCCTTCTTCCAGCCCATCCAGCAACTGGTGCAGCTCTACAACACCTACCAGCAGGGACAGTCGTCGATCGTGAAGCTCAGGGAACTCCTGAGCACGCGGGCGGAGGTCGAGGAGGCTCCCGGAGCCGTCGACCTGCCGAAGGTCGAGGGCGAGATCGTCTTCGAGGACGTCACCTTCGGCTATGTTCCCGACCGGCCGGTGATCTCCGAGGTGTCGCTGAACATCCGGGCCGGTGAGACCGTGGCGTTCGTCGGCCCCACCGGTGCCGGAAAGTCCACCCTCGCCAAACTGGTCACCCGGTTCTACGACCCGACGTCCGGCCGGATCCTCATCGACGGACGCGACCTCCGGGACGTGCGGATGGAGTCCCTCCGCCGGCAGATCGGCGTCGTTCCGCAGGAACCCTTCCTGTTCGCCGGGCCGCTCCGGGACAACATCCGTTTCGCCGTCCCGGACGCCTCCGACGACCGGGTCCGCGAGGCGCTGCGGGTGGTCGGCCTGGTCGACGTGGTCGAGCGGCTGCCCGACGGCCTCGACACGGTCGTCCAGGAGCGGGGCCAGTCGCTGTCCTCCGGCGAGCGGCAACTCGTCGCCCTGGCACGGGCCTTCCTGGCCCAGCCCCGGGTGCTGGTCCTGGACGAGGCCACGTCCAACCTGGACCTTCAGTCCGAGACCAAGATCGAGCAGGCCCTGGACGTGCTGCTGGAGGGTCGCACCGCGATCCTGATCGCACACCGGCTCTCCACCGCGATGAAGGCCGACCGCATCGTCGTGGTCGACGAGGGCCGCATCGTCGAGGTCGGTGCGCACGACCAGCTCGTCGCCGCAGACGGCAGGTACACCCAGATGTACGCCGTCTGGACCGATCAGGCCGCCGAGGCCCACTGAGGTGCCTCGCGCGTCCCGCTCCCGGCCACGGAGCGGGACGCGAGCGCCCGGGCCACGGGCACGAAGAGATGTGAAATCCTCGACGTCGGACGTGAGGACGGTGACCGGGCCCGGCTGGGCGTGGGGGCGAGCCCGGCGACCCAACCGGCGGCGAACAGAGGTCCGTTGCGGCGGCCGTGGCGCCCGGCCAGGAGCAGCACGACCCCCACCACCGGGAACGGGCTGAGTCCCACCGCGAGCGCCGCCGGCAGCACGGCTCCGATTGCCTCGATCAGCAACTGCCGTTCCCTTCAGCGCCGGTGCATCGGTCGACGAGCCTTTCGACCAACGATCGGCGGGCCCGGAAGGCGACGGCTGCGTCCCGGAAACGGCAACAAAGATTGTTCTGGATTCCGGGTGGGCCGCACCCTGGCGGCGGAGGTGATCGCCATGACCGGCGCCCACAAGGAAAACAGTGTTCGAACCTCGTACGACGTGATCGTCATAGGCGGCGGGGCGGGTGGGCTCAATGCCGCGCTCGTGCTCGCGCGGGCGCGGCGCAGTGTCGCCGTCGTCGACGCCGGGGAGCCCCGTAACGCTCCTTCGGCCCACATGCACAGCTTCCTCTCCCGTGACGGAGTGTCGCCGCTGACCGTGCTCGAGACCGGGCGGGCCGAGATCGCGCGCTACGGGGCCGTGCGGATCGAGGGGCGCGTCGACCAGGTCGAGGCGCGTGACGAGGGCGGCTTCGTCGTGCGGCTCGACGGCGGTGCTTCGCTCGACGCGCGGCACGTCGTGCTCGCCACGGGACTGCGCGACCAGCTGCCCGAGATCCCCGGAGTGCGGGCGCTGTGGGGTGGGGACGTGCACTTCTGCCCGTACTGCCACGGTTACGAGGTGCGGGACCAGCGGATCGTCGTGCTCGGTGTTCATCCGGCCTCCGCCGGACAGGCGCTGCTGCTGCGACAGTGGTCGCACGACGTCGTGTACGTCTCCCACGACCGGCCGCTCGGTGACGACGAGCGTGAGCGCATGGACGCCCGCGGCGTTCAGGTGGTCGAGGGGTCCGTGGCCACCCTGCTCAGCAAGGACGGGCGCCTTCACGCCGTAGAGCTCACCGACGGCCGCACCGTCGACTGCGCCGGTGTCTTCCTCTTCCCGAAGATGAGTCCGAACGACTCCGCCCTCGACGGGCTGGGCTGCGAGCGCGACGAGCAGGGCTGGCTGGTCACCGACCGTGCGGGGCGCACCAGTCGCCCCGGCCTCTGGGCCGTCGGCAACGTGGTGGACTCCCGCGCCCAGGCCGTCACCGCGGCCGGCATGGGGGCCGCGGCCGCGTTCGCGCTCAACCACGACCTGGTCGACGAGGAGATCCAGAGGGATCTCCTGGCCCATCGGGCCTCCCAGGACGAAGGGGCCGTCCCCGCGGCCTGATTCTCCGTCCTTCCGGCGTCCGTCCGTGCGCCGCCTCCCCCTCCTCGCCCGTCTCCGGCTCAGTCGCCGGAGGCGGGCGTTCGGCCTGTCGGCCTGGCGCGGATGTGCATGCGTTCGCCCTGGCGTCCGAAGAGGCTGAGGACCTCGACCGAGCCCTGTCCCGTGCTGCCGAACCAGTGCGGCAGCCGGGTGTCGAACTCGGCCACCTCACCCGGGTCCAGGACGATGTCGTGGTCGGCCAGGACGAGCCGGAGCCGTCCGGAGAGCACGTACAGCCACTCGTATCCCTCGTGGGTGCACAGCTCCGGTGTGTCGCGGCCGGCCGGGAGGACCATCTTGTAGCTCTGCAGCGGGCCCGGCTGCCGGGTCAGCGGCAGCACCGTGTTGCCGTTCACCGCGTGCGGCTTGAGCCGGACCCTCGGGTCGCCCACGTCTGGGGCACCGACCAGTTCGTCGATCGGGACCTGGTGGGCCTGGGCGATGGGCAGCAGCAGTTCCAGGCTGGGGCGGCGCTGGCCGGCCTCCAGGCGCGAGAGGGTGCTCTTGGAGATTCCGGTGACCTCCGACAGGGCGGCGAGGGTGACACCGCGGGCGGTGCGCAACCGCTTGAGTCGGGGACCGACCGCGGACAGGGCCTGGGCGATGGGCGAGGGCTGCTCCACGCCGTCATTACATGCACTTGTTCCGGAATTTGCAAAGGGAGGTGCTGTTTTCGGACGTCGATGTGGCGGCCGTCCAGGCACGCCCCTTCGCGTGGCCCACGCCTGCCCCACGCGTGCGCCCCGCCCGTCGCGCGCCGGGGGTGGGGCGCGCGGCGGACGGGGCGGGTCCCGCTGCAGAGGTTCTGCGTCAGAGGCCTGGTGCCGGCGGCCTCGCATCGGGGGCCGTGCGTCAGAGGCCCAGTGAGCGGCCGATGAGTTCCTTCATCACCTCCGTCGTCCCGCCGTAGATGGTCTGCACCCGGCTGTTGGCCCACTCCCGGGAGATCGCGCTCTCCTTGAGGTAGCCGAAACCGCCGTGGATCTGGAGGCAGCGGTTGGCGATGTCCACCTGGAGCTCGGTCGTCCACCACTTCACCTTCGCGGCGTCCGTCACCGACAGGCGGCCCGCGTCGAGCTCCGTGATGCAGTGGTCGACAAAGACCTGAGCGATCGTCAGCTCGGTTTCCATCGTCGCCAGTTGGAAGCGATTGTGCTGAAAGGTGCCTATCGGCCGGCCGAAGGCCTCGCGGGTCTTCGCGTACTCCAGCGTGTCGGCGAGCATCCGTTCCGCCGCCCCCACCGCCACGGTCGCGATGCTGAGCCGCTCCCGGGGCAGTCCGGCCATCATGTAGGCGAGGCCGGCGTTCTCCTTGCCGATCAGGTTCTCGGCCGGCACCCGGCAGTCGTCGAAGAACAGCTCGCAGGTGTCGCTGGCGTGCCAGCCGAGCTTCTCCATGCGCCGGCCGCGGGTCAGCCCGGGCGTGCCGCGCTCCACCACCAGCAGGCTGATGCCCTGGGCGCCGCGGTCGGGGGCGGTCTTCGCCGCGACCACGACGACGTCGGCGTTCTCGCCGTTGGTGATGAAGGTCTTCTGCCCGTTGAGGACGTACGCGTCCCCGTCCCGTACCGCGGTCGTCCGGATGTCGGCGACGTTGGAGCCGGCGTCCGGCTCGCTCATCGCGATGGCGGCGATCAGTTCGCCCGCGCACAGTCCGGGCAGCCAGCGTTTGCGCTGGTCCTCGGTGGTCCGGTCGGCGAGGTACGTGGCGATGACGTCGTTGTGCGCCACGAAGCCGGGCGCGGTGGCCCGGGCCCACATGATCTCCCGCTGGAACACCGCCGGATAGCGGTAGTCCGGCTCGCCGCCTCCGCCGTACGCCGGGTCGACGCCGATGCCGAGGAGTCCGGCCCGGCCCGCCGCCCGCCACACCGAGCGGTCGACGATGCCCTCGCGTTCCCAGCGGGCGTGGTGCGGGAGGACCTCGCGGTGCAGGAACTCCCGGCAGGTTTCCCGGAACTGTTCGTGCTCCGGCTGGTATCGCGACCGCGGGCCGCTCGTGCTCCGCGCCATGACTCAGCCCTTCCCGGGGTCGGTGTCGTCGCCGATGATCGTCAGCGTCTCCTCGGGGTGCTGGACCGCGGCGAAGTGGCCGCCCTCGATCTCCACCCGGCGGACGGGCGCGGAGCTGTGCGCCGACCACGGCCAGACCCGCTCCGGTGGGGCGTGCACGTCCTCGCGCGCGGCGATCAGGGTCAGCGGGAAGTCCACCCGCAGGCCCGCCGCCTCGCGGGCGAACTCCGCCCGGACGCAGTCGTCCTCGCGGAGCATCCGGAGCAGGATCCGGCTCATCGTCGGTTCGGCGAGCACCGCGGGCGGAGTCCCGCCGTCGGCCGCCGTACGGGCGAGGAGCTCGTCGTCGGGGACGGCGGCGAGCAGCGCACCCGGCCGCTGGAGCGCCGGCGGTACGGCCCCCGAGAGCACCGACCGCACCGGCGCCACGCCGGTCTGCCGGGCGACGTGCTCGGCCACCGCGAGGCTCATGGTGGCGCCGAAGCTGTGCCCGAACGTCGCCCAGCGCAGCCCGGGGCACCGCTCGCGCTCGGCGAGCAGATCGGCCACCACCTGCTCGGCCATGGCCCGTACCAGTCCGTGGTAGTTGACCGCCTTGCGCTCCTGGCGGCGCGCGCCGCGGCCGGGCGCGTCCACGCCCCGGATCCGCAGCTGCGGCTCGCCGAGGGTCTGCCAGCCGCGGTAGACCTGCGAGGTCGCCCCGGCATGCGGGAAACAGTAGAGCCGCACCGGAGGGCTCGTGACAGGGTGCACGGTCATTCCTTCATGCTCCGGGCCAGCTTCTCGGCCAGCATCAGGGTGGTCAGATTGGTGGGGGCGCTGGGGATGACGGGGAAGAGCGAGGCGTCGGCGATCCGCAGGTTCTCGGTGCCGTGGACCCGGCCCTCCTGGTCGGCGACGGCGTACGGGTCGGAGTCCGGGCCCATCCGGCACGAACCGGCGGCGTGCCAGCCGGGGTTCATGATGTGGCGGACCCCGCTGCGCAGCACGCCGTCGTTGGCGACCATGCGGTCGCTCCAGAACTGCGTGCGTGTCAGCCGGGCGGACAGCCCCGGGGAACGCAGGAAGCCCCATGCCCTGCGGACGCCGTGGCAGAGACGCTCGACGTCCTCGGGGTCGGTCCCGAGGCCGAGTTCGATGACCGGGGAGGCGAGCGGGTCGGCGCTGTCGAGGAAGACCCGGCCGCGGGAACGGGGACGGAGCAGCATCACGGACATGCCGACGACCAGGGGCCAGCCCAGCCGGTCGACGAAACCCGGGATGGTGTGGCTCTCCACGTTGTTGAGGAGCCCCATCTGGACGTCGACGTCGTCGTCGAAGCCGCTGCTCATACGGGCCGCAACCTGGCGCCAGGGCAGGCCCGGCGTGCACACGCCGTCGGCCGGCCGGGACCAGATGACGACGGACGGGTGGTCCACCAGGTCGCGGCCCACGCCGGGAAGGTCGACGACCGGGTCGATGCCGAGGGCGCCGAGCAGGGCCGCGTCGCCGACGCCGGAGCGCTGGAGGACCACGGGGGTGCCGACGGCCCCGGCGGCGAGGATCACGTGCCGGGCCCGGACGGTGTCGAGCCGCCCGTCCCGTTCGGTCTCCACGCCGACGGCGCGGCTCCGGTCCTTGGGGTCGAACAGCACCCGGGTGACCCGTACGCCGGGACGCACGTGGAGGTGGGGCAGGTCGCGGGCGTCGGAGAGGAAGGCGGTGGCGGCGTCGATGCGCTCGCCCTCGACCGTGTTGCCGGGGATCGGGCCGACGCCGGCCTCCTCCCCGGAGTTGAGGTCGGGGAGGTCGGTGACGCCCTGGCGGGTGCACTCCCCCCAGAAGGCGGCGTCCAGGGCGTGGACCCGATCGCGCGGGGTCCGTCGGATCGGGAGCGGGCCTCCGTCTCCGTGCCGGGGGTGGTCGGGGTGGTCGACGTCGTTCTCGATGGCCTTGTAGAAGGGCAGCACCTTGTCCCAGGACCAGTCGGGGTTGCCCTGCTCCGCCCAGGCGGCGAAGTCACGGGGCAGCCCGCGCAGGGCGATGGCGCCGTTGACGGCGGAGCCGCCTCCGACGACCTTGCCGAGCTGGTAGGGGAAGCGTTCCCAGAGGGCCCGGGCCGGGTTCCCGGTGCCGTCACCGCCCTTGAGCAGGTCCTCCAGACGGCCGCTGCTGCGGAGGTTGGCCCGGTAGTCCCAGTTGAACCCGGCGAGGACGAGCCGTCCGGCGTCGGCCAGCGGGTGGGCACGGTCGCGGGGGACCGGCTGGTCGGGTCCGGCCTCCAGAAGCAGGACGGTGCCGGAGTCGCGGGCGGCCAGCCGTGCGGCGACGAGCGCGCCGGCGGAGCCGCCGCCGACGACGACGTGGTCCCATTCGGCCACGGTGGAGTCCGGGGTCGGGGCGGGCGTCGTGGTCATGCCGCGGACCCCTTGGACTCCTCGGATCGGACGGGCTCCTCGAAGACCGTGGACCCCTCCGACTCCGCCGCCGGGGCGATCAGTTCGGCGAAGGACGAGATCGACGCGTTCATGAAGAGGCCCTCGACCATCTCCTGCTCCATGTCCGCCTCGATCCCGAACTCCGCGCGCAGGACCGTGAGCAGGCCGACCGCGTGCAGCGAGTCGCCGCCGATGTCGAAGAAACCCTCCTCGACGCCGAAGTCGCCGTGGCCGAGCTGCTGGGACCAGAGTGCGAAGAGCCGCTCCTCGACCCGGCTGCGCGGGGCGACCCGGGTGCCGGTGGTCTCCGCGTCGTCGTTCCACGGCGTGGGAAGCGCCTTGTGGTCGATCTTCCCGTTGGTGGTCAGCGGCAGGGTCTCCAGGGTGAGGAAGCGGCTGGGCACCATGTAGCCGGGCAGTGCGGCGGCGAGCGCCTCGCGCAGCTCGGCCGGGTCCGGCGTGGCGCCCGCCTCGGGCACCACGTACGCCGCGATCTGCCGCTGTCCGGTACGGGCGTGGGCGGGCGCGGTGACGAGGGCGGTGCGCACCTCGGGCCGGCGCAGCAGCGCGGCCTCGATCTCGCCGAGCTCGACGCGATACCCGTTGATCTTCACCTGGAAGTCCTCGCGGCCGAGGATCTCGATGTCGCCGCCCGGCAGGTAGCGGCCGAGGTCACCGGTCCGGTAGATCCGCTCCCCGGTGACCGGGTGGACCGGGAAGCGTTCGGCGGTGCGCCCGGGGTCGCCGAGGTAGCCCTGGGCCACGCCGGTGCCGCCGATGTGGATCTCGCCCGTGACTCCGACGGGCGACGGCTCCTGCCACTGGTTGAGGACGTGCATGGTCTGGTTGGCGAGCGGCTTGCCGTACGGGATGCTCGACCACTCCGGCCGGACGGTCTCGACGGGGTGGTGGATCGACCAGATGGAGCCCTCCGTGGCGCCGCCGAGGCTGATCACCCGCATCGCGGGGAGCTTCTCGCGGATCCGGGCCGGCAGGTCGACGGGGATCCAGTCGCCGCTGAGCAGGGCGAGGCGGAGCCGGCAGCCGCGGGGCACCGGGCCGTCGCCCAGGGCGTCGATCCACATCCGCATGGGCGCGGGCACGCTGTTCCAGATGGTCACCCCGTAGCGCCCGACGAGCTGGGACCAGTGGGCGAGGTCGTTGCCGCGCGCCGGGTCGGGGACGACGACGGTGCCACCGGCGCCGAGCACACCGAAGAGGTCGTACACGGACAGGTCGAAGCCCGCCGGGGCGAGCGCCATGGTGCGGTCGTCCGGGCCGACGCCGAAGCGGCGGTTGATGTCCTGGACGGTGTTGGCGGCGCTGCGATGGGTGATCATCACGCCCTTGGGCTCACCGGTGGAGCCCGAGGTGAAGATGACGTACGCGAGGTCGTCGGGTCCCTGACGGCGTCCCGGCGACCACTCCGGGCAGGCCAGGGTCTCCGCGTCCTCGGGGGTCAGTACGGTCACGCCGTCCGGCCAGGGAAGCGACTCGCGCAGCTCGGGGTCGGTCACCACGGCCCGTACCGAGCAGCGGGCGAGCAGTTTCAGGCGCCGCTCCTCGGGCAGCTCGGGGTCGATGGCCACGTACGCGGCGCCGGTGTGCAGGACGCCGAGCAGAGCGGCGTACTGGGCGGCGCCGGGCCGCATCGACACGGCGACGATCTCGTTCGGGGCGGCGCCGGGGCTGCGGAGCAGCCGGTGGGCGATCCGGTGGGCGGACTCGGTCAGCTGCCGGTACGTGGTCTCCGTGCCGGGCGTGATCACCGCGGGCGCGTCGGGCGTGCGCAGGGCCGCCTCGGCGACCAGTTCGTGCAGGAGCGCGGCCGGGATGTCCTGGGTGGTGGCGTTGGCCAGGGCGCGCTCCTCGGCCTCCGCGGCCGGCAGCGGCACGATGCCGCGGGTGGCGTCCCAGAGCTCGGGCTCGTCGACGAGCCGGTCGAGCAGCGTCGAGTACGCCGAGAACATGGCCTCCAGGGTGCCGGCGGGGAACAGGCCCTCGACGGCGTTCCAGTTGACCGAGAGCCGGCCGTCGAGCTCCAGGATCTGGTTCTCCAGCCACACCTGCGGCGTGCGGCTGTGGTCGTGGACCAGGGCCCCGAAGGACTCCAGGCGGCCGGCGCCGGGCGCGCCCCTCCCGGCCCCGGCCCCGAGGGTGCTGGAGAAGACCACGGGCAGCGACGCCCGGCCGTCGTCCCTGCGGCGGGCCAGGTCGCGCAGCACGCGGATGCCCCCGTGCGGGTGCGCCAGGTCCTCCAGGAGACGCTGCTCCAGGTCACGGGCCCGCCGGGCGAAGTTCTCCTCGGGGCGGCCGCCGACGGCGAGCAGGCTCGGGTCGAGGAAGTTCCCGATGACGTCCTCGACCCGCGGGTGCAGGCCGAGCCGGTGGAACTGGGTGACGGTGAGGGTGAACTCCTGCCGCCTCGACCAGGTGCGGAGGACTTCCGCGTAGGCGGCGAGCAGCACGCCGGACGCGGTCAGGCCGTGCCGCTCGGCCGCCGCCCGCAGCGCGGCCCAGCGTTCGGGGGCGAGCTGCGCCCGGTGCCGTACGAAGCGGGGGGTGCCGAGCTGCTCCGGCGCGGCGGCCAGGGGCAGTTCGGGGGCGCCCGGCAGGGAGTCCAGGCGGTCCGCCCAGTAGGCGGCGGACTCCCGGCCCAGGGCGTCCCCGCGCAGCTCCTCCCGCGCGAGGACGTAGTCGCGGAACGAGAGTTCCGACGGCTCGGGCCGCCACGCCGGGTCGTCGTGACATCGGCGCCATTCGTCCATGAGCCGGTACAGCCCGCGCATGTCGAGGAACAGCAGGTCCACGGCGACATGGAGGCGCATGCGGTCGTCGTCGAGCCGGGTGGCCCGGACATCGAGGAGCGGCGCCCGGTCCAACGGCAGCACCTGCTCCGTCAGTTCGGCGCGTACGCGCTCCAGCTCCGCCGTCCGCTCGGACTCGGGCCGGCCGCGCAGGTCCGTGACACGGATGACGTACGGCTCCACCTCGGCCACGGGGACGACGCGCTGGGTCTGGTCGGTCCCCGCCACCGTGCGCAGGGCCTCGTGGCGGTCGATCACGGTGCGCAGGGCCTCGGTGAGCCGGCCGGGGTCGAGAGCGGGACAGTCGAACTCCAGGTAGTACTGACTGGAGACGCCGCCCAGTTCGAGCCCCTTGTGGCGGCCGATCAGATACGCCTGCTGGATGTCGGTCAGCGGGAAGGGGTCGTGCCGGTGCTCCGGCTGCGGCTTGAGCTCGAGGAGCCGGTCCTCGTCCAGGCGGGGGTGACCGGCACCGCCGCGCAGCCTTGCGAAAAGATCCTCCATCGTCGTCCGTCCCTTTTCCTCGGATGCCCTGCCGGGCTTTCGGATGCCGTGCCCGGGTCCTCGGCCGCCCTGCCGGGCTTTCGAATTCCCTTGCGAGAAGCGACGTTAGGCAGTGGGGGTAAACGGTCTCAATACGGTGGGACCGTAGGGACGACCGAAGGATTTCGGTGCCGCTGGACCACCGCTGGACCGGCCCTGGACCCGCCCTGGAGCGCCCTGTCGGGCCACTTGACCTGCGGCGGGACGGCGGCGACATCATCGGCTCATGGGAATTCGAAACTCCCCGGAGTCGACCGGGAAACGCATACTCATCGGTGCCACAGGATCCATCGCGGTGACCGGACTTCCGGCGTATGTCGAGGCGATGCGCCGACAGATCGAGGGCAGCACGTTCACCGTTCTGCTGACCCACACGGCGACCTCTTTCATTTCGCCGGAGAGCGTCGCGCTCTTCGCCGAAAGGGTGGTGAGCGGGGAATCCCCGGCGGACTGGCCGACCGACAAGCCCTCCCGGCTTGCCGCCGACCACGACATCCTCGCGGTGCTGCCGGCCACCGCCCACACGCTCGCCTCGGCAGCCGCCGGCGCCGCGCCGAACCGGCTGCTCACGGTCGCGCTGTCGGTGGACTACCCCGTGGTCCACTTCCCGGTGATGGGCGCCAGGATGTGGCACAAGGCGGCCGTGCAGCGGAACATCGCGCGGATCCGCGAGGACGGCGGTCTCGTCAACGAGCCGGAGTGGCACGACGGCTTCGATCCGACGACGGGAACGGTCAGCCGGCATCCGGCCCTGCCCGCGCCGGAGACCGTGGCCACGGTGATCGAGGACCTCCTGGCCAAGCGGCACCCTCTGTCCTGACCTCGGTGACACACACGTCAGGGCCCCGCCGGATCCGGCGGGGCCCTGACGTGTGTCGTGCGGGGCGTCTCGTGCGAGCGGCTACTCCGCTATCGCCGTGGCCTCGATCTCGATCAGGAAGTCGGGCTCGGCGAGGGTGGCGACCCCGACCAGGGTGGTCGGCCGGATGACGTCGGCACCGAGCCTGGCGGCCGCGCGCTCGGCGCCCGCCGTGATCGCGTCCCACTTGTCGAGCGACCAGTCCACCGCGTAGATGGTCAGCTTCACCACGTCGTCGAAGGTGGCGCCGGCCGCGGCGAGACCGGTGGCGATGTTGAGGTAGACCTGCTCGGTCTGCGCCGCCAGGTCGCCCATGCCGACCGGTTCGCCGTCGGCGGTACGCGGGGTCTGGCCGCTCAGGAAGATGACGCGGCTTCCGGTGCCGACCGCCAGCTGCCGCCAGCCGTAGGGCTTGGTGAGTCCGGGCGGGTCGATGTTCTCGACAGCCATGGGGTGTCCTTTCTGGAGGGAGGGACAGGGCGCGGTGCTGCTGCGCCCGGCGTGGCGGGGTGTCAGCTGTATTCGCGGCAGGTCGCGTAGTACTTGCGCAGCAGGCTGACCAGCTCCGGGTCGAAGCGGGACGCGAAGAGCAGCTCGGCCGGCGGGGTGAACTCGGGGTCGAGCTCGTCGGCCCAGGCGAGGGTGGCGGGGCGCAGGTCCATCTCGATCCACTGGTGCCACTCGACGGGGATCGTCCAGTCCTGCTCGTAGCCGATGCCCATCTGGTGGTCGATGAGGAGGTCGACGATCTCCTCGCGGGTCCCGGTCCGATAGGGCTGCCGCAGCGGCGCGAACCGGTCAAGGTCGGCCTGCGGCTCCTCGCCGAGGATGCGGGCGGCGAAGTCCTGGGCGATCAGCGGCGACAGGTGCAGTCCGTCGCGGTAGGTGCCGGTCATGATCGTCAGGCCCTGCATGCCGCCGTCGCCGAGCAGCGGGAAGCCGTCCATGGAGACCGGGCGGTTGCCGACCTGGACCTTGGTGACCTCGCTGTTCCAGAGGTTGCGGCGGACCTGGCGGTGGGCGCACTGGAGCAGGAAGACCAGGTCGCGCATCTCGGCGGTGTCGCGGGGCTCGACGGCGATGACGTTGGTGGCGCCGACGTAGACGTGGCCGTCGCCGCGGGGCACCACGTGCAGGCCGCACGCGAAGGAGCGGTTCGGCGTACGGATGACGCTGTCCGGGCTCGTGCCGTCCTGCGTCTTGATCAGCGAGGAGACTCCGTAGCCGCTGACCAGCCGGGGGATGCGGGGGCCCACGGGCAGACTGTCGAGGAGTTCCTGGGTACGTGCGCCGGCGGCCAGGGTGACATGGTCGGCGGAGATCGTGCGGCCGGAGGCGAGCACGACTCCGGTGACCCGCTCGCCCCGGTACTCGACGCGGGTGGCGAACTCGGGAACGAGCGTGGCACCGGCCCGGACGGCGGCCGATTCGAGGCGCTCCAGGAGGGCGGCGGCGTTGACCGCGTGCTCGCCGGGTATGTGGAAGGCCTTCAGCGGGCGGGAGATGGGCTCGGCGTCGACCCAGTCGAGGTCGGCGGGCTCCACGTCCTCGAACGGCTCTTCGTAGCGGGTGAGTTCGGCGCGGATGGCGTTGTAGTTGGCGTCGTCGATCTCGGCGGTGCCGATGGTGTTGAGGACGACGGTGGTGCCCTGGGCGGTCCTGACCGGTGCGCCCTCCGTCTGCTCCTCCAGCTCCTCCAGCCACGGTCCCCACAACTCGGTCGCCTTGATGCCGAGTTCGAGCTTGTGGCGGCCGTGCTCGGTGGCCAGCAGGGAGGTGGTGACCTCGCCGAAACAGCCGAGCATGGCGCCGGCCGCGGCCGATCCCGCCCAGGGCCGGTGGGGCTGGCCGAGCACGGCGACGCGCTGTCCGCGTCGCGCCAGGACCCAGGCGAGCGACAGTCCCAGGACTCCGTTTCCGGCGATGACGGTGTCGTAGCCGGTACCGTCCGCGTCTGCGTTCCTGTTGGCGTTCATCAATGTCCAATCTCCCGGGGCGCTGTCAGGTCGCCCCGATGGGTGTGGGTGGGTCGATGGCGTCGGAACTGCTGGTGCGTGTGGTGCGTGTGGGGTCTTGGTGCGCGGAAGACGCGCGGGCGGTCAGCGGCGCCGGAACTCGTAGAGCGTGAAGTCCATGTGGACGATGCCGTGTTCGTCGGTGTGCTCCTTGACCACGGGGGAGTCGCCGAACTCGGCGGCGGGCAGCTCGACGGACTCGGTACGGAGCCGCTTGCCCTCGAATCCGGCCTCGTCGGCGGCGCGCAGCATCTTGAACGGGTTGCCCATGGCCTCGCTGGTGCCCAGGTAGACGCGACCGTCGGCAGCCAGATGGCGCACCACATCACGGAAGAACCGGTTCACCAGCCCGTACCCGGGGTCGAAGACCGCGCGCTCGATGTGCCCGGCGTACGGCCGGCCGGCGGGCGCCTCGATGAACGGGGTGTTCCAGAACACCGTGTCGAGCTGCTCGTCGGGGTCCAGGGCGTCGAAGAGGTCGCTGGTCAGCGCGGTGAACCGGTCCGCGACTCCGTGCCGCTCGGCGTTGCGCCGGGCGTTCTCCACGGCGGCCGGGTTGATGTCGGTGGCGAGCACCCGCGCCGCCCCGTGCTGCGCGGCGAGCACGGCCGCGACACCGGCGCCGCAGCCCAGCTCCAGGAAGCGGCCGCCCCGCTCGTACGGCACCCAGGAGGCGAACAGGCCGGGGCCGGGGTCCGTGTAGGGCGGGAACACCTCGGGCAGCAGCTCCCATTCCCTGCCGAGCAGCGAGAAGGTCGACTGCGTGGGGCGGTCGGGGCTCTGGATCTGTGACACGACCCAGGTGCCGAGTTCGTAGCCCAGCTCGTTGTCCATGAGGTCCTCCCTGTGGGGGAGCCGGCGGAGAGTCCCGGGGGTCGGAGCTCTCCGCGGCTACCGGTGATGTGTCATGACGATGAATCAGTTGTCCGCGACCGCCTGGGCGTTCGTGGGGACGCTCGCTCCCGCTGTCGCGCTCGCGGGCCCGGCGTCACGGGCGGCCCGGTTGCGCGCCATCGTGCGCTCGACCAGGACGACCGGGACGGTGAGGACGGCGAGCCCCGCACCCAGCCACGGGATCGAGGTGAGACCGGCACCGGCGCCGAGCGCCACGCCCGCGAGGACGGGGACCACGCTGATGCCGAGCTGGAACATGGACACGGCGGTCGCCCCGGCCAGCGTCGGCGCGCCCGACGCCACGGTGAACACCCGCCCGTAGATCGCCGGGTTGAGGACGAAGCCGGCGACGCCCATGAGCAGGACCAGAGGGACGACGGCCACGGCGTAGTCGGCGAGGAGCGCGAGCAGCACGGAGCAGACGAGGATCCCGCCGGCCCCGATGAGCAGGGCGTGGTGGGGGCGCCCGTCGGCGATCCGGCCGCCGATGGAGAGGCCGATGAAGGCCCCGATGCCGAAGAGGACGAGGATGCCGGGCACCCACACGGAGTCGACGCCGGTGACGTCCGTGAGGAAGGCCGCGAGGTAGTTGTACGAGATCATGTACGCGGCGGTGCTGAGCAGGGTCGCGGCATACACCACCCACAGCTGCGGCTGCCGCATCGTCCGCAACTCACGCTTCACGCTGGGCTCTTGTGCCGCCTTGGTGGCGGGCACGGCGACGATCGTGGCGATCGCGCTCAGCACGGTCAGCGCGACCACCGCCCAGAACCCGCCCTGCCAGCCGGTGAAGTGGCTGAGGAAGGCGCCGGCCGGGCCGCCCGCGACCATCGCGATGCTGAGGCCGCTGACCACCACACCGGAGGCCCGGGCGGTGCGGTCGGGGGTGACGAGGGAGATCGCGGTGACCGCGGCCACCGCCCAGAACCCGGCGTACGCCAGGCCGATCAGGAAGCGGGTGACCAGCAGCACGGTGAAGTCGTCGGTCAGCAGACCGACGGCCACCCCGGCGGCGAACACGGCCTGCGAGATCACCAGGGTTGTACGGCGCGGCCAGCGCAGGGTCAGCACCGCGAGCGGCGGGCCGCCGATCACCACGCCGATGGCGAAGGCCGAGATGAGGGCACCGGCGGACGACAGCGAGATGTCGAGGTCGTCGGCGATGTCGGGGAGGACACCGGCGAGCAGGAACTCGGCGCTGCCCATCGCGAACAGGCTGAACGCGAGCAGATAGACGGCGAGCGGCAGCCTGCCGTTGGCCTTCGGGGCGGCGGCCTCCTGCGGTTCGGTCTGGACGCTCATCGGTGGCCACCTCCCGGCTGCGTGGCGGCGGGGTACGGGGTCTGGGTGACGTGCGGGACGGTGCGGGGGCGCGGGGCGGCGGCGGGGCGCGGGGGGACGCGTCGCACAGCCCCGGGGGTGGCCAAACGCATGAGCGGACTCCTCGTTCTGACGGTTCGGGCATACGGATCAGGGCGGGTGCGCGCCGGTCTGCCGGCCTCGGCGGTCCGCCGGATCGTGGTGATCACCAGTGACCCCCATGCTGGAACCGGGCTCCGCGGACGGACAACATTTGTTGCCGATACCGGGACGCGGAGGGGAGCCGTCGGCCGGTGGATCACTCCTCACCCGGTACGCCCTCACCCCAGCCCCACTTCTTGATGGTGGTGCGACGGGTGGGGCCGACGTCCGGCTGGGAGTTGGCCATCGCGCGGCGCGAGCCGAACTCGATGTAGCCGACGAAGGCCGAGCGGAACTCGGCGTCCTCGGGGAGCCCGACCTCGTCCATCGCCGTCAGCATCAGCTCCACCCAGCGGGCCCGCTGCTCGGGCTTGATGGCCCGGCCCCGGTGGCGGGAGACCATGTGGGGGTAACCGCCGTGCTGCTCGGTGTACCGCGTGGGCCCGCCGAGCACCTCGCCGAGAAAGGTCGCGACGTGCTGGGGGTGGTCGTCGTCCATGTGCGCGAAGAGCGGGGCGAGGAGCTCGTCCTTGCGGACGCGGGCGTAGAACGCCTCGGTGAGCCGCTCCAGCGCCTCGGTGCCGCCGATCCATTCGTAGAGGGTGGGTACCTGCTGCTGGTTCCGGGCCTCGTCCTGCGCCGGGGCCTGCGCCGGGTCCTGGTGCTGGTCCGTCACTGTGTCGCCTCTCTCGGGTGTCTCGTGCGGTGGGGGTCGAGGTGGAGCTGGAGGTGGGGCTCAGGTGGGGTGCGGGAGGGGGCAGGGGCAGGGGTCAGGCCGCGTAGAGGTCGAAGGTCGGCGTCGGCCGGCCGCCGTGGGCCGGGGTGTCCAGGCGCGGATCGACCGAGAGCATCGCCTGGTGCAGCCGCTGGAGTTGCGGGGCGGGCTCAAGACCCAGCTCCTCGACGAGCCGGCGCCTGAGGCCGCGGTAGAGCTGGAGGGCCTCGGACTGCCGCCCGGCGCGGTAGAACGCCACCATCGCCTGGGCGTGCAGTCGCTCGTTGGCGGGGTGGAGGCGAGTCAGCTCGACGAGTTCGGCGAGGAGTTCGCCGTGCAGACCGAGGCGCAGTTCGGCGTCGAGCCGGCGTTCGACGGCGAGCAGCCGGCTCTCTTCGAGGCGTGCAGCGTGGATCCGCAGCGCCGCCCCGGCCCGTACGTCCACCAGGGCCGGTCCCTGCCACAGGGCGAGGGCCTCGCGGAGCAAGCGGGCGGCACGGGCGCTGTCGCCTTCGGCGAAGGCGGTGTGTCCGGACTGCGCGGCGCGCTGGAAGGCGAGCGCGTCGACGTCCTCGTCGGCGATCCGCAGCAGATAGCCGTCGTGACCGGTGGCCAGCAGATCCCGGGCCCGCGCCGGACCGGTGGCGCCGGTCGACCCGCTCGCCGTCCCGGTCGTCCCTTCCGACCCGTACGGGCCGCCGAGGGCGGCCGCCAGTGCCCGGCGCAGCCGCAGGATGTAGGTCTGGAGGGTGCTGTGCGCGCTGCACGGCGGCAGCGGGCCCCAGAGTTCCTCCTTGAGCGTGGCCACCGGAACGGGCCGGCCGGGGTGGAGCGCGAGGAGCGCGAGAATCTGTCGCGTCTTCGCCGCACTCGGGACGACCGGAACTCCGGCCGTCTCGGCGTGCAGCGGGCCGAGAATCCGTATCTTCACGCGTCCTCCGTCCATCGCCCGAGTGCCGTCCGGATCGGTCCCTTTCCGAAGCGGCTGTTCTGGGAAGGAACGTAGGAGTGCGGGGGTGAGAGCCTCAATACGGTGGGACCGTAGGGCTGACCGAAGAATCTGCGGAGGGGGCTCCCTACGGGTGGCGGGCGACGAGTAAGGGGTGCGGACTCAGGGCATGCCGAAGCCCCCGAGGGCGAGGGGGACGCGCTTCGGGGGCATTGCGGGAACCGCGGGGCTGCTAATCTCCTTAGTTAATTCGTTTGTCTTTCCTTTTCAGGTCCGCTTTTCGCCAAGGTGACAAATTCACCGGCCGGATTCAAGCCGACGCAAGAGGCCTGCACAACCGTGCGGTGTGCACCGTGACGGCGGTCAGATAGAAGGCGTCGGGACGCCACAGGACCCCGGTGCAGGCGTCCCCGTCGAGGAGTTGCTCCACGGTGAGCCGGTCCACGAGGTCGAGGCGCTCACCGAGGTCGGCGAGCAGCCCGTGCAGCCGGGTGTGGAGATGCCGGCGGACCGGTACGTCGAGCGGTGCCGGGAACTCGATGAGGAACGTACGGGTCCCGGCGGGCACGAGCCCGGCCGAGGCCAGCAGGCAGGGCCAGTCCTCGACGACGGAGGTGGCGCCCGGGAGCCGGGACCGCCGGGCGGTGACCTGCTCCTCGACGGCGGCGTCCAGGCGCGCCTGGAGCCCGGGCCGGCCGATGCCGATGTCCCGCGGCAGGAAGCGCGGCGGCAGGCCCCGCTCGGCGACGGCGAGCAGCCCGCCGGGGCGCAGCGCGGAGGCCAGGCTTCGCAGGGCGGCCTGCTGGTCGCCGAGGTGGCGGCAGACGTTCCCGGTCCAGATCAGGTCGACGGGGCCCGACCGGGCGAATTCCTCGGGCCGTTCGGCCCGCTGCGTGGTGATCCGGTCGGCCAGCCCGTGCTCGGCGGCCCGGGCCTCGGCCCGGGCGAGCAGGGCGGGCGACCGGTCCACGGCGAGGACATGGGCCTCGGGGAAGGCGTCGGCGAGGGCGTGGGAGGCCACGCCCGGGCCGCTGCCGACGTCGAGGATCCGGCGGACGGCGGCCGTGGCCCGGTCCGCGGGGCCGAAAAGGCCGCGCAGCCAGTGGGCCGCCTCGGCCAGGAAGCCGGCCTGCAGTTCGGCCTCCTGCTCGGCCGGGTGCCCGTCGCGGTCCTCCGCTTCGTACTCGGCCCCGGGCCCGCCCGCGGGCCCGACTGCCGGCCCGCCCAGGCCTCCTCCTGCGGGTTCGGCTCCGTGTTCGCCATTGCGCCCGGTCTCGTGCCCGGCTTCGTGCCCGGCTCTGTCTGCGGCGCCGAGGGCGTCACCGGCGAGGCCTCCGGTGCCATGCGTGGGTGTCATACGGTCACCTCCGCCGGCCAGGATGGGGACGCCGGGGACACCGGACAACTCTTGTTGCCGGTTCCGGGACCGACCGCCGGATCGTACGGACGGGAACCGGCCGGTACGCGGGGACGGCCGCCCCCGACGCCGCGCGACACACGGACCCGGGGGCGCAACAGGTCCCGGCTGAACGTGTCGAGCAGCTCCCACCGGGAGGTGAGCGGGAAGTAGTGGTCGCCGGGGACGGTGTCCACCCGCAGGGACCGCCGGGTGCACCGGCGCCAGCCGGCCAGATCGGCCCCACTGACACTCCGGTCCTCGCTGCCGCCCATGGCGGTGACCGGGCAGTGCACGACATGGCGCGGGTCGCGCCGGTACGACTCGAGGACGGCGAGGTCCGCACGGAGAGCGGGCAGCACGCGGGGCGCGCGCGAGGGGTCGAGGGCGCCCGGGGGGATCCGGCCCCGCCGGGCGAGCCTGCGCAGCAGCTCGGCGTCCGGCAGCTGGGAGACGGCGTGTTCCGGGGCGGGCCGGTACGGGACGCCGGCCCCGGAGACGTACAGCCGCTCGGCCACCGCGTCGTACTCCCACTCCAGGCGGGCGGCGATCTCGTAGGCGAGGAGGGCGCCGAATCCGTGCCCGTAGAGGGCGAACGGGCGGTCACGCATGCGGGCCACGTACGGGATGATCTCGGCGAGCAGCGGTTCGAGCCGGCCGCAGGGGCGGCCGCGCGGATGGCGGCCGCGGCCCGGCAGTTCGACGGGGGTGACGACCACCGAGGTTCCGAGGGCCTCGGCCCAGGGCAGGTAGACGCCTGCCGAGGCGCCCTCGAAGGGGAGACAGAACAGCCGCACGGAGGTGTCGCCGGTCATCGGGCCACCGGTCCCCGGGTCCGAACGCCGGTCAGGGGGCTGCTCGGCAGCGCGGGGACCGGTGGCGCCGTAACCGGTGGGGCCACGACCGGTAGCGCCGCGACCGGCGCCGTAAGCGGTGGTGTCGCGGCCGCCGACGCCGTAACCGGGGGTGTCGCGACCGCCGACGCCGTAGCCCGTGGCGCCGTGACCGCCGGCGTCGTGACCGGTGGAGTCGTGACCACCGACGCCGTGCGCGGTAACGCCGCGACCGGTGACGCCGTGCCCGGCGGGGTCGCCCGCGACCGAGCCGTGGTGGCCGCGCGGCGCGGGATTCCGCCCCGCAGGAGGACCGCGTACGCGTCCGCGGCCTCCTCGAGGATCCGGAGCCCCGCCCGCCGGTCCATCAGCTCGCGGGCGTACCGCCAGGCGAAGGTCCAGTCGCGGTCGGAACGACGGATGAGGGTGGCGCACATCAACGGGGCCCGGTCGAGGGGGAGTCCGGCGGCGGACTCCCCGGCCAGGCGTTCGGCGAGCCGGGTGTCCTGCACCTCGGCCCGGGTGGCCCGCCAGTCCACGATCTGCAGCCGGAAGCGGGCCTCGGGCCGCAGCGTGCGGCGCAGCAGGCCGTCCGGCCCGCGGTGGAGCGTGGTGCGGGACAGGGGAGTGCCGTCCAGGACGGACTGCCACGCCTGCTCGTACACGTACGGCACGACTCCGCGCAGGGACATGACGAACTGTTCGGTGCGGAGCTCCTCGCTGATCGCGGACACGCGGTACCGCTCCCTCCATCAGGTTTACGCCAATTGGCCGGTGGTGAACTCACGGATCGGGGGCAACCGCTTTCCGGGCCGTTCACTGGTCACCGCCGCACATCGGTGCCGACCGTACCTGTGCGGTCCCCATTCACCTCAATACGGGGGCACCGAAGCAATGGCCGAAGGAATACGTTCGGAATCCGTGCGGCGAGATCCGCTGTACAAATATCGCCGCCCCCGTGTTAGCGTCGGGATCCTCGGAGGTGTGGGCCGTTCACCGGTGTTCGGGGGATCGGCGTGGAGGACTTCGACCGGTCTCCACGCAGTCTGAAGAAGGCATTTCCAGCATGACGGCGGCGGTTCGGGCCATGACCTGAAAAGGGCCTTGACGGCGCCGGCTCCACAGCTTTTCCGCATGGCCTCCCCCTGCCGAAGTGGCGACCTCGTCCGAGTCATTCCACTGTTCGGCAGGGAGGTGTGGGGCGGTGCCCAAGGAGCTGTTCGGCAGGAGCGAGGAATCGAAGACCATCACCGAGATATTGGACGCCGCGAGAGCGGGTGCGGGCGCGGTCGCCCTGGTGGAGGGCATCATCGGCACCGGCAAGACCTCGCTGCTGCGCTGGGCCGAGGAGACGGCCCGTGACCAGGGCATGATCGTCCTCTCCGCCACCGCCTCCCCGGCCGAGCAGCGCTTCCCCCTCGGGGTCGTGCACCAGTTGCTGGGGACGCTGCCGGAGACCGCGCACGGCTGGGACCGCACCTTCGCCGCCTACGGCGGCCCGCACGGCGGCGGCCGGACCGAGCCCGACTACCCGCTCCTCGCGGAGCTGTGCGCGAGCGTGGGCCGCGCCGCGCGGCGCACCCCGATCCTGCTGACCGTCGACAGCGTCCAGCACGTCGACTGCCCTTCGCTGCTGTGGCTGGGCTTCCTGAGCCGCCGTCTGGAGAACCTCCCCGTCGTCCTGCTGGCCACCAAGCGCTGCGGCGAACCGGCCAGTGACCAGCACCTTCTGGTCGAGTTCATGGAGGGGCTGCGCCCCGACCGCCACATCCATCTGAGCGACCTCAGCCCGAGCGCGGCGCTCGATCTGGCCACGTCGCTGTGCGGTCACGGCCACGGTCACGAGGCCGTGGACGCCCTGGTCGCCGGGACCGGCGGGAACCCGTACCTGCTGACCGAGCAGATACGGACGGGTCCGACGGGCCGCTCCGGCCCCCTCGTCCCCGCGGGCGCGGGTCACATCGGGGGGCTGCCGGGACGGCCCGGTCTGCCGGGGCGGCAAGGCCATCCGGCGTCTCCCGGATATCCCGCGTCTCCCGGGTATCCGCGTGACCCCGCGCATTCCGCGGACTCCACCGAGGCGCGCGCCGGCCGGGCGCCGGGCGACCCGCCGGACGATCGACTGGGGCTCCAGGCCGTCAAGGAGCGCATCCTCTGCATGCTCCGGCGGATCGACCCGTACGGCCTTGAGATCGCCCGCGCCGCCAGCATCCTGTGCGGGCCGGTGGACGCCGCCCTCCTCGCCGACCTCTGCGGCGTCCCCACCGAGGACGCGTGTCGATGTATCAGCAGACTCACGGAATCCGGACTGCTCTGTCCCCACGACATGAAGTTCCGCCACCCCCTCCTCGCGGGGCTGCTCTACCAGGACATCCCGTGCGCCGAGCGCGCCGAACTGCACCGGCTCGCCGCCCGCAGGATGCGGCACCGCGGCGATCCGAGCGAGGACGTCGCCTCCCATCTGCTGCGCTCCCACCGTCTGGACGAACCCTGGATGGCGCAACTCCTCATGGAGGTCGCCCAGGGCGTGGTCGAGCACGATCCGGCGGGCGCCCGCCGGCTGATCGAGAAGGCCGTCCTGCACGGTGTGCCCGAGGGTCACGAGGACCGGGCCGAAGCCCTGCGGATCCAGGCCCTCAGCGGCCTCGACCTGCCTGCCGCGGCACGCGCCCTGACCGCACACACCGCCACCGTCACCGCGCCCGCCGAAAGGTTCCGGCACGCGCTGCGGCTCTCCGATCTCCGGCTGCGCCTGGACGACACCGCGGGCGCGCTGGAGATCCTCGAGGAGGCCCGGCGGGAGACGGCGGGCACGCTCGACCCGGCCGCCTCGGCGCGACTGCGCGAGGCGATGGCGCAGGTACGGTTCCACGACGGCGGCCGCCCCGAGGGCGGCGGCCACGGGTCCTGGGGCCATGACGACGGATCCCAGAGCCTCGGACTCCACGACGGCGGATTCCACGGCGACGGCGCTCATGACGGCGGCGCTCACGGCGACGCGGGTCACCCCTCCCGCCACGGGCGTCACCCCGGGGAGGAGGACCGGCTGTTGCGCGTCCTGCTCCTGCGTACGGCCACCGGCGACTCGGCGTCCGCGGCGCGGCGGATCGCCGACCGGCTCCTGTCCGTCCCGCGCGCCCCGTACGGCTCCGCCCGCTGGTACCAGGCACTGCTCGCCCAACTGTGGGCGGGCGACGTCGAGGAGGCCCGGCGGCACATCGACACCGAGGTCGGACTCGCCCGCGCCGACGGCAGCACGACCCGGATCGCCGAGGCGCTGGCCGTACGCGGTCTGGTGCAGCTGCACCGCGGACAGCTGGTCCGGGCCGAGGACGACGCCCGCGAGGCGCTCGACCTGCTCATCCGGATCCGCGCCGGCCGGTTCCACGTGGGGCCGCTCGCCCGCAGCGTGCTCATCGACGTCGCCATGGAACGGGACGACATCGCCGCGGCCGGGGCCCTCCTCGACGACGCCCCGCCGCTGCCCGGCGACCGGCCGGTCACCTGGTGGCGGCTGCACCTCCTGCACAGCGCCGGGCGGGCCCTCGGCCGGCTCGGCGAGGCGCGGCGCGGTCTGGTCCTCCTCGCCCACTGCGAGGAGGAGCTGGCCCGGCGCGGCATCGTCAACCCGGCGATCCTGCCCTGGCGCAGCACCCGCGCCGCGCTCCAGCTGGCCCGGCGCAACGTGGCCGCGGCCCGCCGCGCCGCCCAGGAGGAGACCGCGCTCGCCCACCGCTGGGGCGCCCCCTTCGCGCTGGGCAGGGCCCTGGTCGCCGAGGCGGCGGCGAGCTCGGGCCGCGAGGCGCTGCGACTCGCCGACCGGGCCGTGGACCTCCTCGAACCCACCCCGGCGCCCCTGCTGTTCGCCCACGCCCTGTACGCGGCGGGGCGCGCCCACCGGCAGAGCGGCACGCCCCGCCGGTCCCGCGAACTGCTCCACCGTGCCAACGAGGTCGGCATCTCCCTGGGCGCCGACGGCCTCGTGGAGGCGGTGCAGCGGGAGCTGCGGGACGCGGGCGGCCGCCCCGACCCGCGCAAGGACTCGACGGAGTCGCTGCTCACCCCCACGGAGCGGCAGGTCTCCGAACTGGCCGCGCGCGGGATGAGCAACCGTGACATCGCGCGGCTGCTCCAGGTGAGCCTGCGGAACGTCGAGTCCCATCTCACCCACTCGTACCGGAAGTTACGCATCAGCGGACGGCACGAGCTGGCCCGCTTCTTCCCCGCCGACGAGCCCCCGGATCCGGCACCGGTCCTCCTCTACCAGCACCGGACCGCCCTCACCCCGACCGCCAACCCCTAGACACCCGTTCCCTGGAACCAGGCCCTAGGGCTCGATCAGCCCCACCCGGATCGCGTACCGGGTCAGCTCCAGGCGGTCACGCATGCCGAGCTTCTGGAGGAGGTTGGCGCGGTGGCGTTCCACCGTCTTCGGGCTGATGACGAGGAGGTCGCCGATCTCCTTGGAGCTGTGGCCCTCCGCGACCAGTTTGAGGATCTCCTCCTCGCGTTCCGTGACGGCCTTGTCCGGCAGGGGCCTGCCCTGCTCGGCGCGGTCGAGATAGGTGCGGATCAGGGCCGTCTCGGCGCCGGGGTAGATGAAGGGCTCGTCGCGGACCGCCGCCCGGCAGGCCTCCACCAGGTCGCGGTCCGCCACCGACTTCAGGACGTAGCCGCTCGCGCCGGCCTTCAGGGCCTCGAAGAAGTACTGCTCGTTGTCGTACATCGTGAGGATCAGGATCCTCAGCTCCGGCTGGAGGCGGCTGAGTTCGCGGGCCGCCTGGAGGCCGGTCATGCGGGGCATCGAGATGTCCAGGACGGCCAGGTCGACGGATTCGGAGCGGGCCAGGGCCACGGCCTCCGCGCCGTCCGCCGCCTCCGCGACGACCGTCAGGTCCGGCTCCGCGTCCAGGATGAGGCGCACTCCTCCGCGTACCAGCGCGTGGTCGTCCGCGAGGAGGATCCGGGTGGGGGACGGGGTTGCCGGGGCCGTGGGAGGTGTGGGGGCCGTCATGGCGTCGCCTTAGCGCTCGGTGTGCTCAAGTGGACTTCCGTACCGCCCTCTTCGCCTCCGCGGATCGTCAGTTCCGCGCCGATCAGTAGGGCGCGTTCCCGCATGCCGCTGAGGCCGGCGCCGTCCGGCGCCCGGCCGATTCCCCGGCCGTCGTCCTTGACCAGGAGGCCGACCCCGCCCCGGGGCAGGCGGCGCAGACGCAGATCCACCCGGGTCGCGCCCGCGTGGCGGGCCGTGTTGGTGAGGCCCTCCTGCGCCACGCGGTAGAGCACCAGCTCCGTCGCGTGGTCGAGCCTCGGGAGGCCGGACTCGATGTGGGCCCGTACCGTCAGGCGCGGTGTCGAGAACTCCGAGGCCAGCGACCTGAGCGCGCTGTGCAGCCCCAGCTCCTCCAGCACCCCGGGGCGCAGCCGGCGCGCGATGCGGCGGATCTCGTCCAGGCTCGTCCGGGTCGTCTCCTGCGCCTGGTGGAGTTCGGTGCGCAGCTCCTCCGGAGCGTGGTCCGCGGCGTGCTTCAGCTGGAGCAGTACCGCCGTGAGGGTCTGCCCCACCTCGTCGTGCAGCTCCTGCGCGATCCGCCGCCGCTCCTCCTCCTGAGCCGAGAGGACCCGGGCGGTGCTCGTGGTCCGCTCGGCCTCCAGCCGGTCGAGCATCGTGTTGAACGTGCGCGTCAGGTCGGCGAGCTCGCCGCGTCCCGTCACCGCGGCCCGCCGCCCCGGCCTCAGCAGGTCCGCGGTCCGCATCGCCCGGGTGAGGCGCTGGAGCGGCGCCAGTCCGAGCCGCAGCAGGAACGCGTTCGCGAGGAGCATCGCGACGAGGCCCGCCACGAGCACGATCGCCTCACCCAGGAGGACGGGCGTGGAGACGGTGACAGGGCCCAGCAACAGCAGGACGGCGACGATCAGCACCGAGGCGTTGAGAAGGAAGATGCGCCAGTACAGCGACACTTTTGCGACTCTCTCCCTTGCCCGCTCCGGGCCTCTGACCTGCGGCGGGATCCATGTCCCCGCCTCATCCTGACCAGTTTCCGGTGTCTTGTCCATCCGTGCCGACACCCATGTTCCGGGCGTCCCGGCGGGTGGCACCATGGCCCCCGACCACCGACCTGATCACCCTTTGACATGACAACAGAAGGGACGGGCCCTTGCCTGCTCCGCGGATGAGAACGACACCCCTGCCCGGCATAGGCGTCCAGTACGACCTCACCACCCGGGAGCACCGCCAGCTGTCGGTCATCGCGCACCGCGACGGAACCCGGACCGTGAACGTCTACCGGGGCGACGACCCCGACGCCTGCGCGCAGTCGCTCCACCTCACCGAGGCCGAGACCGCCTCGCTGATCGACGCGCTGCTCCCCGCGCACCACAGCCCCAACGTCCTGCACACCACCGACCTGGGGCTCGTCGCCGAACGCATCGAGCTGTCGGCCCACTCGTACTGGAACGGACGGCTGCTCGGCGATACGCGGATGCGCACCGATGCCGGCGCCTCCATCGTCGCCGTACTGCGCCGCTCCGGGGCCGTACCGTCCCCGACGCCCGCCTTCCGGTTCGCCGGCGGCGACACCCTCATCGTCATCGGCACCCGCGAGGGCGTCGACGCGGCCGCCGCGATCCTCGGTCGGGAGTGAGGGCGGCGTGCACTCCGCGGTCTTCCTGATCGAATTCGGCGCCATCATCCTCGGTCTCGGCCTGCTCGGGCGGCTCGCCGGCCGGTTCAGCTTCTCCCCGATACCCCTCTACCTCCTCGCCGGGCTCGCCTTCGGCAAGGGCGGCCTGCTGCCGCTCGGCACCAGCGAGGAGTTCGTCGCCATCGGCGCCGAGATCGGGGTGATCCTTCTGCTTCTGATGCTCGGCCTGGAGTACACGGCGAGCGACCTCGTCTCCAACCTCAAGACCCAGTACCCGGCCGGGCTGGTCGACTTCGCCCTCAACGCCCTGCCCGGCGCCGCCGCCGCGCTGCTCATGGGCTGGGGGCCGGTCGCCGCCGTCGTCCTGGCGGGAGTCACCTGGATCTCGTCCTCCGGCGTCATCGCCAAGGTCCTCGGGGACCTCGGACGCCTCGGCAACCGCGAGACACCGGTCATCCTCAGCATCCTGGTCCTCGAAGACCTCGCCATGGCCGTCTACCTGCCCATCATCACGGCCCTGCTCGCCGGCGTCGGCCTCGCGGCCGGCAGCGCCACGCTCGCCATCGCCCTGGGCGTGGCCGGCGCCGTGCTGTTCGTCGCGGTCCGCTACGGACGTCTGATCTCGCGGTTCGTGTCCAGCGACGACCCGGAGAAGCTGCTTCTCGTCGTCCTCGGCCTGACCCTTCTCGTCGCCGGCGTCGCCCAGCAGCTCCAGGTCTCCGCGGCCGTCGGAGCGTTCCTCGTCGGCATCGCCCTCTCCGGGGAGGTCGCCGACGGAGCCCACGCCCTGCTGAGCCCCCTGCGCGACCTCTTCGCCGCGGTGTTCTTCGTCTTCTTCGGACTGCACACCGACCCCGCCAGCATCCCGCCGGTGCTTCTCCCGGCGTTCGCCCTGGCCGTCGTCACCGCACTGACCAAGATCGCCACCGGTCACTGGGCCGCGCGGCGCGCGGGCATAGGGGTCAAGGGGCGCTGGCGGGCGGGCGGCACGCTGGTGGCGCGCGGCGAGTTCTCCATCGTCATCGCGGGCCTTGCCGTCACCGCCGGGGTGCAGCCCCAGCTCGGGCCCTTCGCCACGGCGTACGTGCTCATCCTCGTGGTGATCGGGCCGCTCACCGCCCGCTACACGGAGCCGGTCGCCGCGTACCTCCTCCGGGGGCGACGACGGAAGCCGTCGGCCCCGGAGGCTGTGACCGTACGGGAGCCGGAGACGGGACCCGAGCCCGTGCGCGTACCCGAGCCCGGGTCCGCCTCCGACCGTGTGTGAACGCGGGAGGCCTGTCGCGGCCGGGGCGTTCGGCGGAGAACGCCGAGGCCGCCGAGGCCGCCGAGAACGCCGAGAACGCCGAGAACGCCGAGAACGCCGAGAACGCCGAGAACGCCGAGACCGCCCGGCCCTCCTGGACCGCTGAGTACGTATCGCCCCCCGAGCCGGCTCAGCCCGCGATCTCGATCGCTTCCCCCTGCGGGGCGGTCCGCTCCGCGGGCTGACCCGCCGGCTGCTTCCGCGTGATGCCCTGGAGCAGCTGCGCGAGGTCCACCCCGGTCGTGGAGGACAGGAGCTCCATGCCCTGGGCGACGTTGTCCGCGACCGTACGGGACAACTGGCTCGCCCCGTCGGTCGAGATGACCGTCATCTTCTCGACGGCCGACAGCGGCTCGGACGCCTTGGCCACGACCTGGGGCAGGACCTCGACGAGCATCTGGAGGACGGCCGCGTCCCCGTACTGGGCGTAGGCGTCGGCCTTCTTCTGCATGGCCTCGGCCTCGGCGGAGCCCTTCGCGGCGATCGCCGCGGCCTGGGCCTCGCCCTCGATGCGTACGGCGTCGGCGAGGGCCGCGCGGCGGGCCTTCTCACCCTCACCGGTGAGCCTGGCCCGCTGGGCGTCCGCCTCGGCCTCCTTGACCAGGGCGATGCGCCGGGCCTCGGCCTCCTGCTCGGCCTGGTAGCGGGCGGCGTCGGCGGGCTTGCGGACCTGGGTGTCGAGCTGGCGGTCGGTCAGCTCGGCCTGGCGCGCGGCGACCTTCTCCTGCTCGGTCAGGATGTCCTGCCGGCGGGCGGCCTCGGCGAGCGGGCCCGCGGCGTTCGCCTGGGCGGCGGCCTCGTCCGTCTGGGCCTTGATCTCGGCCTGCTTCAGGTAGAGGGTCCGCTGCGCGATCGCGATCTCCTCCTCCGCCTTC
>NZ_JNZO01000048.1 GCF_000717595.1 Streptomyces flavochromogenes
CGGGCCGCCGATGCCGTCGTGGCGGGGGGCGCCCTGCTCCTCCTCGGCCGCTGGGCGCTCCTCCCCTCGCCGGACGCGCGCGGGGCCCCCGGCCCGCGCACTGCCGCCCCCACGAACCGTCCCCCGCCTATCCTTCGACGCATGCCCCTCCCCCTCCGTTCCCCGGGCGGCGGGCGTCTTTCGCCACGGGCCGCCGATGCCGTCGTGGCGGGTGCCGTCCTGCTCGTCGTCGCCGTCTGGACGCTCGTCTCCGCGCAGTACGCGAGCGAGCCCACCGTCCGTACGGTGCTCGGCTGGGTGCTGATCCTGATCGGGTGCGGAGCCCTGTACTTCCGGCGGCGACAGCCGGTCGCCGTCTCCGTCGTCACGCTGCTCGCCTGCGTCGTCTACTACCCGCTGTCCGCCCAGGACGGCCCGCTGATGATCGCCTTCGCGCTCGCGCTGTACACGACCGCCGCGGAAGGCCGCTTCGCCGCCGCCGTCGCGCTGGCCGCCGTGACCCTCCTCGCGGTCGGGCTCGGCGAGATCCGGCAGCGGCCGGGGCACCGGCAGATCGACGACACCTCGCTCGTGATGCTGGCCGGCTGGCTGATCAGCCTCGTCGCGGTGGGGCGGGCCCAGCGCACCCGGATCGCCTATCTGCACGAGGTGGAGCAGCGGGCGCTGGCCGCCGAGCGCGAGCAGGAGGCCCGGGCCCGGCAGAGCGCCACCGAGGAGCGGCTGCGGATCGCCCGGGAGGTGCACGACGTGCTCGGCCACAGCATCTCGCTGATCAACGTCCAGTCGGGTGCCGCGCTCCACCGCCTCGGCAAGGGGCCCGCTCCGGAGGCGGGGCTCGCCACCGCCACCGAGGCCCTGGAGGCGGTGAAGTCCACCAGCAAGGACGCGCTGCGCGAGCTGCGGGCCACCCTCGGGGTGCTGCGGCGTGCCGACGAGGCGACGCCTACGGCGCCGTCGTCCTCGGGTCTCGCGCTCCTCGGCGATCTCGCCGCACGCGCGCGTAGTGCCGGCCTCGACGTCCGCACGGATGTCACGGGCACGCCCGTGCCCCTTCCGCCGCCCGTCGACCTGGCCGCGTACCGGATCGTGCAGGAGTCGCTGACGAACGTCACCCGCCACGCGGGCGCAAGGACCGTCCGGATCACCCTCGACTGGGGCGCGGAGGCGGTGCGGCTGCGGATCGCGGACGACGGCGAGGGCGCGCCGGAGGGTCGTCCCCTGGGCAGCGGCATCCGGGGCATGGCCGAGCGGGCCCGTGCGTTCGGCGGCGAGCTGACCGCCGAGAATGGGGACGACGGCGGTTTCCTGGTGGACGCGCGACTGCCGCTGCCGGAACCCGGCACGCCCGGACGACCCACCGCGTCCGAACCGACCGCACCCGAACCCACCGCGTCCGACAGCGACGCCTCCGAGGGGGACCCCCGATGATCCGCGTCGTGCTCGCCGACGACCAGACCCTGGTCCGGGCCGGCTTCCGGTCGATCCTCTCCGACGAGGAGGACCTCCAGGTCGTCGGCGAGGCCGGGGACGGGGAGCAGGCGATCGCGCTCGCCCGCGAACTGCGCCCGGACGTGGTCCTGATGGACATCCGCATGCCGGTCCTCGACGGCCTGGAGGCCACGCGCCGCATCACCGCCGACGTGCGGCTCGAAGGGGTCCGGGTGGTCATCCTGACCACCTTCGACGCGGACGACCATGTGTACGGGGCGCTCCGCGCGGGCGCGTCGGGCTTCCTGGTGAAGGACACCGAGCCGATGGAACTGCTCCACGCGGTACGGGTCGTGGCGCGCGGCGACGCCCTGATCGCCCCGGCCGTGACGCGCCGTCTGATCGCCGAGTTCGCGGGCCGGGCCGACCGGCAGCCGGACCCCAGCCCCCGGCTCAACGCCCTCACCGAGCGGGAGCGGGAGGTCCTCGGTCTGGTGGGCGCCGGGCTCTCGAACGACGAGATCGCCGGCCGCCTCGTCCTGTCCCCCGCGACCGCGAAGACCCATGTCAGCCGGATCATGACCAAGCTGGCCGTACGGGACCGGGCGCAGCTGGTGATCCTGGCGTACGAGTCCGGGATGATCACGCCGGGCTGGCTGGCCTGACCGAGGACGGGCCCTCTCGGCGTCGGCCCGACCTCTAGGTGGCGGGAACCGCTCGGCACAACTCACGGGGTACGCGCGCGTGGGCAGGCACAACCGCTGGGGTACGGCCACTGTCCACCCGGGGGTGACGCCGGGCCCCTGACCGTACGCCGACGCTGATCGGGTGAACCAGGACGTACTCGATCTCGCGCGGCTGCAGTTCGCCCTCACGGCGGGCGGCCACTTCCTCTTCGTCGCCCTCACCCTGGGGCTCGCGACGGTCGTGGCCGTGCTCCAGACGCGGGCCACCTTCAGCCGGAAGCCGCTGGACGCGCGCATGGTGCGGTTCTGGGGCCAGCTGTACGTGATCAACTACGCGGTCGGCATCGTCACCGGTCTGGTGATGGAGTTCCAGTTCGGCATGACGTGGAGCGGGCTCACCCACGAGGCGGGCAACATCCTCGGGGCCTCGCTCGCCGTCGAGACGATCGTGGCGTTCTTCGTCGAGTCGACCTTCCTCGGCCTGTGGATCTTCGGCTGGAACCGGCTCAACCGCTGGGCCCACCTGGCGGCGATCTGGATCGTCGTCCTGACCGCGTACGTCTCGGCGTACTGGATCCTCGTCTCCAACGGCTTCCTCAACCACCCCGTGGGGTACGGCTCCGAGAACGGCGAGCTCGTCCTGGACGACCCGGTCGCGGTGCTGACCAACCCCTCCGCGCTGCTCGCCTTCGGGCACATCGTGGCGGGCGCGCTGCTCACGGCGGGGTTCTTCATGGCCGGGGTGAGCGCGTACCACCTGTTCCGGCGCAGTCCCGAGTGGGAGTTCTTCGGCCGCAGCCTGCGCATCGGGGTGTTCCTCTCGGCGCCCGCGCTGATGGTGACCGCCGTCTTCGGCGGCGTGCAGTTCGCCGTCCTCGACGCCTTCCAGCCGATGAAGTCGGCCGTGTTCAGCGGGAAGACAGCGGAGATCGCACGGGTCCAGGCAGAATTGACGGAACGTTTCGGACCCGGTGACTACGTGCCCTCGGAGGCATGGACCCGGGGCGGCGCTCTGGTGATGCTGATCTGCTTCGCGCTGATGATGTACCTGTGCTTCGCCGGGGTGATCCTGGCCGCCTTCAGGAAGGTCGTCTTCCGGTTCCGCCTGTGGCATCTCGTCCTGATGGCGGCCGTCCCTCTGCCGTACCTCGCGATGATCAGCGGCTGGGTGTTCCGGGAGTCCGGGCGGCAGCCCTGGGTGGTCTACGGACTGCTGAAGACGGAGGACGCGGTCTCGGACCTCTCCCCCGGCACCATGCGCCTCTCCCTCACCGTCTTCACCACGGTCTTCGTCCTGCTCGCCGTCCTCAACGCCTGGCTCCTCACCCGCCACGCCCGCCGGGGCCCGGTCGACGCCGGTCTCGGCCGCGACGAACGCCCCACCGCGGGCGAGGGCGGGAACGGGGACGGGACGACCGGCGAGGGCGGAACACCCGACGCGGCCGACACCCTCCCGGCCCCCCGCTACTGAACGCCCGTTCCCCCTCCCCCCAGGAAGCCCGAGGAGCCCCCGTGGAGACCCTGGCCATCGCCCTTCTCGCCTTCTTCGCGGCGGGCTGGTTCGTCCTCGCCGGGGCGGACATCGGCACCGGCATGCTGACGCCCTGGCTCGGCCGGAGCGACGGTGAGCGGCGGCTGGTCCTCGCCTCGTTCGCCCCGTTCTTCCTGGGCAACGAGGTCTGGCTCGTGGCCACCGTCGGCGTCCTCGTCGGCTGCTTCCCCGCTCTCGAAGGCGAACTCCTGAGCGGCCAGTTCCCGGTCCTCGTGGCCCTGCTGACCGGCTGGATCGTCCGCGACGCGGGCCTCTGGTCCCGCGGCCGCGGTCCGGGTCCGCGCTGGCGCGCCACCTGCGACGCGGCCGTGACCTGCGGGAGCTGGACCGTCGCACTGTCCTGGGGGTGGCTGCTCGCGGCCCTGCTCACCGGGCGCCCGTACGTGCCGGCGACCGGAGCGACGGCCCTCCTCACCGCGCTCGCCGTGGCCGCGCTGTTCACCGCGCACGGGCTCGGTTTCGCCACGCTCCGGCTCACGGGACTGCCGTACGAGCGCGCCCGCCGGCTCGTCGGACGCGCCGGGCGCCCCTGGCAGTCCTTCGCGCTCACCGCGGTCCTGATGGGCGGGCTTCCGCTCTGGGCGGGCACCGCGCTGCCGCTGGCCGAGCGGGCGGCGTCCCCCGCCACGCTCGGCCTGCTCGTGCCCGCCCTGCTGGTCGTGACACCGCTGCTCGTGGCCGTCCAGGCATGGATCTGGCATACGTTCCGGCACCGGGTCGCCGGGCCGTCGTACCTCTGAGAGGCAGGCTCAGGAGTCCTCGGGCCGGGACCGGGCGTTCTCCTCCTCCTGCTCCTTCTCCCTCTTGTGGTGAAGGGCCTTCTGCAAGCGCGCGACCACGGCCTCCCCGTACCTTCGGTGACCGTGGACGCGCGGGTCGTCCGTCACGTCGTACCGCTTCACATAGGCGCCGAGGAAGGCCTGGAGGGTGGCGACGGCCGGGATGGCGATCAGCGCGCCGACGACACCGAGCAGCGCCGTCCCCGCGATGACCGAACCGAAGGCCACCGCCGGGTGGATGTCCACCGTCTTCGACGTGAGCTTCGGCTGGAGCAGGTAGTTCTCGAACTGCTGGTAGATCACGACGAATCCGAGCACCCACAGCGCGTACCAGGGGTTCACCGTGAAGGCGAGCAGCATCGGCAGCGCGCCGGCCAGATAGGTGCCGATGGTCGGGATGAACTGCGATACCAGGCCCACCCACACCGCGAGCGCGGGCGCGTACGGCACGTCGAGGATCTCGAAGAGCACGAAGTGCGCGACACCGGAGATGAGGGCCATGAGTCCGCGCGAGTACAGATAGCCGCCCGTCTTGTCGACCGCGATCTCCCAGGCCCGCAGCACCTCGGCCTGCCGGGCCGGCGGCAGGACGGAGCAGAGCGCGCGCCGCAGCCGGGGCCCGTCGGCCGCGAAGTAGAACGAGAACAGGAAGATCGTCAACAGCCGGAACAGGCCGCCGAGGACGGTGGCGGAGACGTCGAGAACGCCGGACGCGCTGTTCTGGACGTACTTCTGCAGCCAGTCCGAGCTCAGGACGCTGTCCTGGACCTCGACCCGCGACAGATCCGTGCCGAAGGTCTGGTTGATCCAGTTGATCACGGAGTCGATGTACTTGGGGAAGTTCTCGACCATGTCCACGATCTGGCCGGCGAGCATCGACCCCAGGAGGACGACGAAGCCGACACTGAAGATCAGGACGGCGAAGAAGACGATGAAGGTGGCGAGCCCCCGGCGCATCCCGCGCGCCGCCATGCGCCCGACCGCCGGTTCGATGGCGAGGGCGAGGAAGAAGGCGAGCAGGATGTTGACGAGGAGGCCGACGAGCTGGTGGAAGGCCCAGTTGCCGAGAAGGAAGACGGAGTAGAGCGCGAGGGCCAGGACGATCGCACGCGGCAGCCACCGCGGCATGCGGGCCGCCTGGGCGGCGGACACGGGCGCGGGACCGCCGCCGTCGCCTCTGCCGCCCGGCGCCGTCGCCACGGCGGAGCCGGTCGGTCCGGTCGATTCGGCCGGTGCGCCCGGTGCAGTCGGTCCGGTCGGTCCGGTCGGTCCGGTCGGTCCGGTCGCGGCACTCGATCCGGTCGAACCGGTCGAACCCGTCGATGCGGTCAGGCCGGAGCCGTCGGTGTCATCGGTGTCGTCAGTCGGAGGAGCCACCCCGTCAGTCTCGCGCACCGCACGGACATTCCACCCCGGACCCCCCACATCCCCTTCGGTCACCTGCCGTGACCGGCACGGTCAGGTGCGCTCTGCGGCGGAGCGGCGGAGCGGACTGCCCGGAGAGCACACGGAGAGCGCCCGGCGACCGTCCGGTCACTGCTTCTCGGCGGGTACGTCGACGGCCGCGCAGACGGCCCGCCACACGTCCTTCGTCTCCCAGCCGGAATCCAGGGCCTCGTGCACCGTCCGGCCTCCGAGCTCGGCCATCACATGGTCACGCGCGAAGGACTCGGCGTAGGACGCACCGAAGTGGTCCGCCATCCGTTCCCAGAAAATCGTCAACCGCATGACCCCAGTATCCCGCTCCCAAGAGTGCAGCCCGCTCCGTAGCCCTTGTCACCGCGACTTTCCGCCCTACGGTCGGAGCATGGCCGAAAAACCACTCTCCTCCCCGTCAGCGACCCCCCTGGCCCGCGCCGAGCGTTTCGTCTGGCTGACGGCCCGGGTCCTGGAACAGCGCCGGTTCGCCTACCACTTCCTGCGCGGTGGCGCGGATCCGGTGGAGACGGCGCTCTCGGCGTACCTCAACGAGGACGGCGGCTACGGCCACGCGCTCGAACCCGATCTCCGCGGACCGGTGAGCCAGCCCCTGCACACCGCGCACGCGCTGCGGGTGCTGGACTCCATCGGCCGCTGCGGCGGGCTGCGCGTGGAGCGGATCTGCCGCTACCTCACGGACGTCTCCACCCACGAGGGCGCGCTCCCGGCGATCCACCCGTCGCAGCGCGCCTACCCGTCCGCGCCGTTCGTCCCCGTCGTCGACTCCCCGCCGAGCGCGCTGCTCACGACCGGCCCGGTGGTCGGGGTGCTGCACCGCAACCAGGTCTGGCACGCGTGGCTGTTCCGGGCCACCGAGTTCTGCTGGTCGGCGGTGGAGTCCCTGGAGAAGTCCCACCCGTACGAGGTCCAGGCGGCCGTCGCCTTCCTCGACGGGGCCCCGGACCGCGCGCGTGCGGAGGCGGCCGCCGACCGCCTCGGGCGCATGGTCCGGGAGCAACGGCTCGCCGTACTGGACCCGGGCCGGGAGGAGGACTACCCGGTGGCGGACGGGTACGCGCCGGGGGAGCGGCACTTCCCGCACGACTACGCGCGCGTGCCGGACTCGCTGGCGACCCGCTGGTTCACGGAGGAGGAGATGACCCGCTCCCTCGACCGGCTCGCGGCCGACCAGCAGGAGGACGGCGGCTGGCCGATCCGCTGGCGCACCTGGGCCCCCGGCACCGCTCTGGAGTGCCGTCCGATGATCACGGTCGAGGCCCTCCGCACGCTCCGCGCCCACGGCCGCCCGCTCGAATGACCTCGGGAGGCGGTCCGAACACCGGCCCCCTCGGTCGGAGACGCTTCGCCGGAGGTCACCAGCCCAGGGCCCGTACCCCCGCCGTGACGGCGACGGCCGCGCCCACCACGACCAGGAACGGTGCCCGCAGGACGAGGGCGACCGCCGCCGCCGCGAGACCGGCGGCGCGGGCGTCCAGGACGACGGTGCTGCCCATGCCGAACGTCTGCTGCGCGGTGAGCGCGGCGAGCAGCGCCACGGGCAGCAGGGCGGCGAGCCGCTGGACGAGCGGGCGCTCCAGCGCTCCGGCGGGTACGAGCAGGCCGGTCAGCTTCACCAGGTAGCACCCGGCGGCGGTCAGGGCGATCGCGATCCAGACGTTCATCGGGAGTCCTTCTCTCGTCCGGTGGGGCCCATCCGGCGGCCCTGGAACCAGAGCACCAGGGGCGCCGCGAGGGCTGCCGCGAGGACCGGGACGCCGGCGGGCAGCACGGGCAGCAGTCCGAGGCCGAGCAGGACGGCGATCCCGGCGGTGGCCCGCTCGGTCGCGGACTTCAGCATGGGGGCGAGCAGGGCCAGGAAGACGGCGGGTCCTGCCGCGTCGAGGCCCCAGGCCGCGGTGTCGCCGATCGCCTCGGCGCCGAGCGCCCCGAGGAGGGTGGTGGCGTTCCAGAGGACGTACAGCGTGAGTCCGGTGACGGTGAAGCCGATGCGGGCGGCCCGGCGGGTCGGCTGCGCGAGGGAGACGGCCGTGGTCTCGTCGATCACCCAGTGCGCGGCGAACGGCCTGACGGCCTTCGGCACGGCGAGGAGCTGGGAGAGGCGCAGCCCGTAGAAGGCGTTCCGGGTGCCCAGGAAGAAGGCACCGGCGGCCGCCGTGAAGGGGTTGCCGCCGGCTGCGAGCGCTCCGACCAGAGCGAACTGCGAGGCGCCGGTGAAGACGAGCAGGCTGAGGACGCAGGTCTGCAGGACGCTGAGGCCGGAGCCCGCCGAGGTCACGCCGAAGGCGAAGCCTGAGAGCCCGACGGCGACGCCGACCCCGAGGGCGTCGCGGACGACGGCCGCGTCGGGTTTGGTCGGTGTGCCGTCGCGTATGACGGGAGGTGCTGTCTGTTCTGCCACGTCAGGGACGTTACGGCAGCCCCGGCGGCCCGGTCTTGTACGTTCTTGCGCGCTGGTACGCCCCCGGCGGCACCCCGACGCTGCGGGTGAAATGCCGGTTGAGGTGCGACTGGTCGGTGAAGCCGACGGCCGCGGCCGCCTCCGCCGGCGGCGTCCCCGTGTCGAGCAGCTGCCTGGCCCGCCGTACGCGCGCGTCCGTCAGCCAGGTGTGCGGCGGCATCCCGTACGCGTCCCGGAAGGCCCGGAGGAGGGCGAAGGGACTGGTGCCGAGGTCCGTGGCGAGCCGCTCCAGGGTCGGCGGCTCGCTCATGCGGTCCTCCAGGACGGCACGCGCGCGTGCCGCGTTCCGGGCGCCCGCCGAGCGCGGCGGGAGCGGGGTGACGATCCCGCCGTGGCTGCGCAGCATCCGGGCGGTGACCAGCCGGAGCAGGCTGTCGGCCGCGAGCGCGTTGCCCTCCTCCGCGGCCCGGTGGACGCCGACGACGAGCCGGGCGGCGTACGGGTCGTCCACGACGGGCGTCGTGAAGCCGACCGAGCCGCGCAGGGCGAGGGTGTCGGCGGCGATGGACCGGACGATCTCCGCGTCGGGGTAGATCGTCCGGTACGTCCAGCCCTCGGGCACGCCCGCGTGGCCGGTGTGCGGAGTGTCGGGGTTCACCAGGGCGATCTGCCCGGGGCCCGCGTGGACGAGATCGTCGCGGTAGTGGAAGGCCTCGACGCCCTCGGTGATCGCGGCGAAGACGAAGGTCTCGTGGGTGTGCCGGGCGAAGGCCTTCTGGATGTAGTGGGCGTGCAGCAGGTCGACCCCGGGCAGCTCGGAGTACTGCCAGTACCGTGCCCGCTCCCCACTCGCCATGTCTCCATTCTGCGGCAGGGCCGAGGGGGCCGTCATGGTGCGCGCGGACATGCCGGTCCGGATATCCCCAGGTCCGGGCGGTTGTCAGTGCGGGGGTGCACGATGGGGGACATGGTCAGGTCCGCGCTCGACTCGTTCTCCCCCGCGACCCGCAGCTGGTTCACCGGGGCCTTCACCGCGCCCACGGCGGCGCAGGAGGGCGCCTGGACCGCCATCGGGGCGGGCTCCGACGTGCTCGTCGTCGCTCCGACCGGCTCGGGCAAGACCCTGGCCGCCTTCCTCGCCTCCCTCGACCGGCTCGCCTCCGCACCGCCGCCGGCCGAGCCGAAGAAGCGTTGCCGCGTGCTGTACGTGTCCCCGCTCAAGGCCCTCGCCGTGGACGTCGAGCGGAACCTGCGCTCGCCGCTGACCGGAATCCGGCAGGAGTCGGTGCGGCTCGGGCTTGCCGAGCCGGACATCCGGGTCGGCATCCGCTCCGGCGACACCCCGCCGGCCGAGCGCCGGTCGCTTGCGACCCGGCCGCCGGACATCCTGATCACCACGCCCGAGTCGCTGTTCCTGATGCTGACCTCCGCCGGCCGCGAGGCCCTCGCGGGCGTGGAGACGGTCATCCTGGACGAGGTCCACGCGGTCGCGGGCACGAAGCGGGGCGCGCACCTGGCCCTCTCCCTGGAGCGGCTCGACGAGCTGCTGCCCCGCCCCGCGCGCCGGATCGGCCTGTCGGCCACGGTCCGCCCGGTGGACGAGGTGGCCCGGTACCTGTCGCCGGGGCGCGCCGTGGAGATCGTGCAGCCGCGGTCGGGCAAGGAGTTCGACCTCTCCGTCGTCGTCCCCGTCGAGGACATGGGCGAGCTGGGAGGCTCCCCCGCCTCCGAAGGCAAGGACGGCGGCGACAAGCCGTCGATCTGGCCGCACGTCGAGGAGCGGATCGCCGACCTCGTCCAGTCCCACCGGTCCACGATCGTCTTCGCCAACTCCCGCCGGCTCGCCGAGCGCCTGTGCAACCGGCTCAACGAGATCGCGTACGAGCGGGCGACCGGCGAAGCGCTCCCCGACGGGGCTCCTCCCGCGGAGATCATGGCCCAGTCCGGCGCGGCCCAGGGCGCCCCGCCGCTGCTCGCCCGCGCCCACCACGGCTCGGTGTCGAAGGAGCAGCGGGCCCAGGTGGAGGAGGATCTGAAGGCGGGCCGGCTGCCCGCCGTGGTGGCCACCTCCAGCCTGGAGCTGGGCATCGACATGGGCGCGGTCGACCTGGTCGTGCAGGTCGAGTCGCCGCCCTCGGTGGCCTCCGGCCTCCAGCGCGTGGGCCGCGCGGGGCACCAGGTCGGCGCGGTGTCGACGGGCGTGGTCTTCCCCAAGTACCGGGGCGACCTGGTGCAGGCGGCCGTGGTCACCGAGCGGATGCGCACGGGCGCGATCGAGTCGATGCGGATCCCCGCCAACCCCCTGGACGTCCTGGCCCAGCAGCTGGTGGCCCTCGTCGCGCTCGACACCTGGCAGGTGGACGACCTGCTCGCCCTGGTGCGGCGGGCGGCGCCGTTCGCCTCGCTGCCCGAATCGGCGTTCACGGGCGTGCTGGACATGCTCGCCGGCCGGTACCCGTCGGACGCCTTCGCCGAGCTGCGCCCGCGCGTGGTCTGGGACCGGGTCGCCGGCACGGTCACGGGGCGACCGGGCGCGCAGCGGCTCGCCGTCACCTCGGGCGGCACGATCCCGGACCGGGGCCTCTTCGGCGTGTTCCTCGTCGGCTCGGACCCCAAGAAGGGCGGGGGCAGGGTCGGGGAGCTCGACGAGGAGATGGTGTACGAGTCCCGGGTCGGCGACGTGTTCACCCTCGGCACCACCTCGTGGCGGATCCAGGACATCACCCGGGACCGGGTGCTCGTCACGCCGGCCCCCGGGGTGCCGGGCAGGCTGCCGTTCTGGAAGGGCGACCAGCTGGGCCGTCCACTCGAACTGGGCCGGGCGGTGGGCGCGTTTCTCCGCGAGGTCGGCGCCCTCTCCGACGACGACGCGCGGCTGCGGCTGCTCGCCGCCGGTCTGGACGCCTGGGCCGCGGAGAACGTCCTGGCGTACCTCAGGGAGCAGCGCGAGGCCTGCGGCCACGTGCCCGACGACCGGACGATCCTGGTCGAGCGGTTCCGGGACGAGCTCGGCGACTGGCGGGTCGTCATCCACTCCCCGTTCGGCGCGCAGGTGCACGCCCCGTGGGCGCTGGCGCTCGGCGCGCGGCTGGCCGAGCGGTACGGCATGGACGCGCAGGTGATGCACGCGGACGACGGCATCGTGCTGCGCCTCCCGGACGCCGACCTGATGGGCCTGGACATGGGCCTGGACCTCCTCGACCACGAGCCGGTCGACCCCGGACGGCACCTCGACACGACGTTCGACGCCGACAAGGCGCCCGTCGGCGCGGCCGACGCCCTCTTCGACAAGGGCGAGATCGGTCAGATCGTCACCGACCAGGTGGGCGGCTCCGCACTGTTCGCGTCCCGGTTCCGCGAGTGCGCCGCGCGCGCCCTGCTGCTGCCCAAGCGCAACCCCGGCAAGCGCACCCCGCTCTGGCAGCAGCGGCAGCGCGCGGCCCAGCTCCTCCAGGTGGCGAGCGAGTTCGGCTCGTTCCCGATCGTCCTGGAGGCCGTCCGCGAGTGCCTTCAGGACGTCTTCGACCTCCCCGGTCTGACGGAGCTGATGGGGGACATCGAGGCCCGCCGGGTCCGCCTGGTCGAGGTCACCACCCCCGAACCGTCCCCGTTCGCCCGCTCGCTCCTCTTCGGCTACGTGGCGCAGTTCCTGTACGAGGGCGACTCCCCGCTCGCCGAGCGGCGGGCCGCCGCGCTCTCCCTGGACTCCCGGCTGCTCGCCGAGCTGCTCGGCCAGGCGGAGCTGCGCGAGCTGCTCGACGCCGATGTCCTGACGGAGCTGGAGCGGGAGCTCCAGTGGCTGACGGACGACCGCCGCGTCAAGGACATGGAGGGCGTCGCCGACCTGCTGCGGATCCTGGGCCCGCTGACCGAGGCCGGGCTGGCCGAGCGCGGCGCCGAGGCGGGCTGGGCGCCCGAGCTCGGGGCGGCACGCCGGGCGATCCGGGTGCGGATCGGCGGCCGGGAGCACTGGGCGGCCGTCGAGGACGCGGGCAGGCTCCGGGACGCCCTGGGCACGGCCCTGCCGGTCGGCGTGCCGGAGGCCTTCACCGAGCCGGTCAAGGACCCGCTGGGCGACCTCCTCGCGCGGTACGCGCGGACGCACGGCCCGTTCACCTCCTCCCAGGCCGCCACCCGCTTCGGCCTGGGCGCGGCCGTCACCGACGGCGCCCTCCAGCGGCTCGCCGCCTCGGGCCGCGTCGTCCAGGGCGAGTTCCATCCCTCCGGCATCGGCCAGGAGTGGTGCGACGCCACCATCCTGCGCCGGCTGCGCCGCCGCTCCCTCGCCGCCCTGCGCCACGAACTGGAGCCGGTGCCCCCTGCGGCGCTCGCCACCTTCCTGCCGCAGTGGCAGCACCTGGGGAGCAACAGCCTGCGCGGCATCGACGGCCTCGCCCGCGCGATCGAGCAGCTCCAGGGCGCACCCGTGCCCGCCTCCGCCCTGGAGAAGCTGATCCTGCCGTCCCGGGTCCGCGACTACTCCCCGGCGCTCCTCGACGAGCTGACGACCACCGGCGAGGTCGTCTGGGCGGGAGCCGGGGCGCTGCCCGGCAAGGACGGCTGGGTCTCGCTGTACCTGGCGGACGCGGCACCGCTGCTCCTCCCGCAGCCGCACCCCCTGGAGCTCTCCGCACTGCACGAGTCTGTGCTCACGACCCTCTCCGGCGGTTACGGCCTGTTCTTCCGGCAGATCGCCGACCAGATCCGGGCCACCACCCACCCGGACGCCACGGACCCGCAGCTGGCCGACGCCCTCTGGGATCTGGCCTGGTCCGGCCGTCTGACCAACGACACCCTGGCCCCGCTGCGCTCGCTCCTCGGCTCGGGCCGCACGGCCGGCTCCACCGCCCACCGCGCGCGCCGCACGGTCCCGCGCGGCCGGTACGGCACGCTGACCGCGGCCGCCCGCACCGCCTCCCGCACCGGCCCGCCCACCGTCTCCGGCCGCTGGTCCCTGCTCCCCCCGCCGGAACCGGAGCCGACCCACCGGGCGCACGCCCTCGCCCGCACCCTCCTCGACCGGCACGGCGTGGTCACCCGGGGCGCGGTGGCGGCCGAGGGCGTGGAGGGCGGTTTCTCCGCCACGTACCGGATCCTGGCCGCCTTCGAGGACAGCGGGCAGGCCCGGCGCGGCTATGTGGTCGAGGGTCTGGGCGCGGCCCAGTTCGCGATGGACGGGGCGGTGGACCGCCTCCGGGCCGCCGCGACCGCCCGCGACCGCGGGGCGGAGGCCGCGGCGGGCCCGCGCGCGCTGGTCCTCGCGTCGGCGGACCCGGCGAACGCCTACGGGGCGGCTCTGTCCTGGCCCGAGCCCCCGACGGGCGCCGGCCACAAGCCGGGCCGCAAGGCGGGTGCCCTGGTGGTGCTGGTCGACGGCGAACTCACGCTCTACATGGAGCGCGGCGGCAAAACGCTCCTGTCCTGGCCGGCGGACCCGGACGACCCGGCCCTGAAGGCCGCCGCGGAAGCCCTGGCGACCTCCGCGAAGGCGGGCACCCTGGGCACGGTGACGGTGGAGCGCGTCAACGGAGCGACGTCCCTGACGTCCCCCTTGGCCGCCCCCCTCGAAAAGGCGGGCTTCGTCGCCACCCCGAGAGGCCTCCGCCTCCGCGCGTAGGCAGCTCCCCCGCCCGAGCACAGCCACCAGCTCCAGCTCCCGCACGCACCCACACGTCGCACCCGCACCCGCACAAGACCCAGCCACCCGGCATCATGGAACCGTGCCCGAAGGAGACACCGTCTGGCAGACCGCCCACCGCCTCCACACCGCCCTGGCCGGCCGGCCACTGACACGCGCGGACCTCCGAGTCCCCCGTTTCGCCACCGCCGACCTGACCGGCCGCACGCTCCTGGACGTCACCCCCCGCGGCAAGCACCTCCTCGCCCGCATCGAGGGCGGTCTCACCCTCCACTCCCATCTGCGGATGGACGGCGCCTGGCGGGTGTACGCCACCGGGGCGCGCCCACACGGCGGCCCGGACCACCAGATCCGCGCGATCCTCGGAAACGCCGAGCACACCGCGTACGGCTACCGTCTCCCGGTTCTGGAACTCATCCGCACCGCCGACGAGCCGGACACGGTGGGCCACCTGGGCCCGGACCTGCTGGGCCCCGACTGGGGCGCGACGGCCGCCGAGGAGGCGACCCGCCGACTGACGGCGGACCCCGCTCGCGCACTCGGCGAGGCCCTGCTGGACCAGCGGAACCTGGCCGGCATCGGCAACGTGTACAAGTCGGAGCTGGCCTTCCTGGCCGGCGTCACGCCCTGGCTCGCGGTCGGCGATCTCAGCCCGGACGTCCCCGCCCGCCTGGTCGCGACCGCCCACCGTCTCCTGGACGCGAACAAGGACCGCCCCGACCGCCGCACGACGACCACCCGCCGCCCGGGCACTCCGCTGCACGTCTACGGTCGCGCCGGTCGTCCCTGCCTCCGCTGCGGCACCCCGATCCGCAAGGCGGAACTCGGCGACCGGGTCACGTTCTGGTGCCCCGGCTGCCAACAAGGTCCCGCCAACGAGGCCTCACCCGATCCCACCCGGTAATTGACGACCCGTCAGATCCAGTCGTACGGTCCGACCATGACGGACAAGGCGAACACGACGACCGCTCCGGCCACGACGACGGCCACGGCCACGACGACCGCGACCGCCACCGCCACCGCCACCGCGACGAACAGGCCACCCCTCCTCGCCTACGACCTCACCCACCGCACGGCCTTCGTCACCGGCGCCGGCAGTGGCATCGGCCGCGCCACCGCCGTCCTCCTCGCCCAGGCGGGCGCCACCGTGCACTGCGCGGACCGCGACGAGCCCGGCCTTGAGGAGACGGTCGCCCTCATCGCCCGCGAGGGCGGCACGGCGCACGCGCACCCGCTGGACGTCACCGACCGCGCCGCCCTCGCCGCCGCCGTCCGTGCGGCCGGCCCCCTCCACGTCATGGCCGCCGTCGCCGGGATCATGCACACGAGCTCGGTCCTGGAGACCCGCGACGAGGACCTGGACCGCGTGCTCGCAGTCAATTTCAAGGGCGTGCTCTACGCCTGCCAGGAGGCGGCCCGCTCGATGATCGCGGCCGGCGTCCCCGGCTCGATCGTCACCATGGCCTCGGGCGCGATGGACACCGCCAGCCCCGGCCTGCTCTGCTACAGCGTCACCAAGGCGGCCGTCGTGCAGCTGACGAAGACGTTGGCGACGGAAGCGGGCCGGCACGGCATCCGGGTCAACGCGGTCGCCCCGGGATGGATCCGCACCCCCATGACGGACCGCCACGAGCCGGCCGCCCAGGAACAGGCGGAAGCCGCGATGATCCGTCACTCGCCGCTGGGCCGGGTCGGGGAGGCCGAGGACATCGCGCACGCCGTCCTGCACCTCGCGTCCGACGCGTCCGCGTTCACGACAGGCCAGATCCTGCGCCCCAACGGCGGCGTCGCGATGCCCTGGTGATCCGCCGGGCGAGGACGCCCGGCCGTCCCGACGAGGCGGCCACGTGCACCGGCAGCAGACTCAGCCCCCAGCCGCCCGCGGCCACGGCGCCCTCGACCGTGCCGGCCTCCCCCGGCATCAGGAGCAGGCGCAGCACCGCCCACCACCAGAGCCCCCCGGCCACCAGCCCGATCGCGACCAGCGCGAGCGTCGCCGGCGGCATCCGTCGCCGTACCATGGCCGCCTCCTGCCGTCGACGCTAGACCGGCAGGATCACCCTGCGGGAGGGCGCACCGGAGGCAAACCCGGCGCACACGGCCCAGTCGTACGTTCCCCCCACCATGGCACGAGGCACCGGAACCCGGCATCTCAGGCAATGCGCCCCACCTCGTGGGAGCAGGAGAAAAGCCCCGGCCGACGCCCCCGAAGGGACACCGACCGAGGCTCGACCCCGTATCGCTTCGTACGGCGACGACTAGGCGGCGACGACGTCCACCGCTTCCGCGGGCGCCTTGATGGTCACCCGCTCGGTGGGCACACGGCCCACCGACGTCACCGACACCGAATTGAGCATCGGGCGTACCGGCGTCGGCACCGGTTCGCTCGCCGCTGCCGACTCGGCCAGTTCGGCCAGTGACAGCTCGTCGCTCACTTCACGCATGAGCTCGGACATCCGTACGTCCAACGCGTCGCAGATCGCGGAGAGCAGCTCGGAGGAAGCCTCCTTCTGCCCCCGCTCCACCTCGGAGAGATAGCCGAGCGAGACTCGGGCGGACGAGGAGACTTCGCGCAGAGTACGGCCTTGGCGCTGGCGCTGCCGACGCAGCACGTCACCCAACAGGCGACGGAGCAGAATCATCGGTGGCTCCCTCCTCGGACCGCGTAGCCGCATCCTTCACGCCCCACCGTACCGCCTCGCGCTGCGGCCGTGCGGGGAGCGATGTCGTGTTCACTCAGGGCTGCAAACATCAATTCCCCCCGTTGTGTTCCGTATCCTGTGCCCGCGCATTTCCCGAGAGTTCCTCGTGGAGCAGTTCCAGCACGCTCCGCACACTCTCTCTACGGATGTCCGCGCGGTCGCCGTTCAACCTCAACGAGAGCACTTTCCCGGCGCGGGCGCCCGTCGCGGCGGGTCCCGCGACCGCCACGTAGACGGTTCCGACCGGATGTCCGTCCTGCGGATCGGGCCCGGCGACCCCGGTCGTCGAGATCCCCCAGTGGGCGCCGAGCCGAACCCGTACACCGGCCGCCATCTGCAGCGCGACCTCGGGATCCACCGCTCCGCGCTCGGCGAGCAGGGCCGCGTCGACACCGAGCAGCTCCTGCTTGAGGGCTGTGGCGTAGGCCGTGACGGACCCCCGGAAGGAGGCCGAGGCACCGGGCACTCCGGTCAGCTCCGCGGCCACCAGTCCACCCGTGAGCGACTCCGCCGCGGCGAGCGTGTGACCACGCTCCGCGAGCAGCGCCAGCACCCGGGCGGCCTCGGTCATCGCGTCGCCGTCTCCGGCCGCGCGGCGGCCCGCTCGGCGGCGAGCCCCTTGCGGCGCAGCACGACCGCCTGGCGGACGTAGTCCAGACCGGTGACGACCGTCAGCACGACGGCCACCGCCATCACCCAGAAGCGCAGGGTGGCGAGCGGCCCGGTGAGCATCAGCACGTACATGCCGACGGCCGTGCCCTGGGCGAGCGTCTTCATCTTGCCGCCGCGGCTGGCCGGGATGACCCCGTGACGGATCACCCAGAACCGCATGAGGGTGATCCCCAGCTCGCGGGCCAGGATGACGCCGGTCACCCACCAGGGCAGGTCCCCGAGCGTGGACAGCGAGACGAGCCCGGCCGCCATGATCGCCTTGTCGGCGATCGGGTCGGCGATCTTCCCGAAGTCCGTGACCAGGTTGTACGCACGGGCGAGGTGCCCGTCGAAGACGTCCGTGATCATGGCGACGGCGAACGCCGCCCAGGCCCAGGCCCGCCATGCGGGGTCGTGACCGCCGTCCTGGAAGAGCAGCAGCACGAAGGCCGGCACGAGCACGAGCCGGATCATGGTCAGGATGTTGGCGATGTTCCACAGGCTGGCCTGGTTGACGGCCGCCGTGCCCAGCTTGCCGCGGGGCGCCGGCCTACCGGTCCCGCCCGTCGCGGATGCCGGGACTCCGGTCATCTGCCTGCCTCCTCGAAAAGACACTCGGCCACCAGGTCGACGCCCTCCGTGCCGACGACCTTCGCCATGACCATACGGCCCGGAGCCAGGTCGGGGCTCGTACCGCCGGCCGTGGTGAGGACCACCTGACCATCGGTCTCGGGCGCCTGGTGCGCGGCGCGGCCGATCACGCCGTCCTCGTCGTCCACGGACTCGACCAGTACGTCAAGGGTCTCTCCGATCCGCTCCTCCGCGCGCTGCGCGGTGAGCTCCTCGGCAAGCCGGGAGAGGTGGGCGAGGCGGGCGTCGACGACGTCCTGATCGAGCTTGTGCTCGTACGTGGCGGCCTCGGTGCCGTCCTCGTCGGAGTAGCCGAAGACACCGATGGCGTCGAGCCGGGCGTGGGTGACGAAGCGTTCCAGCTCGGCGAAGTCCGCCTCGGTCTCGCCGGGGAAGCCGACGATGAAGTTGGAGCGGGCACCGGCCGTCGGGGCCTTGGAGCGGATGGTCTCCAGAAGCTCCAGGAAGCGGTCGGTGTCGCCGAAGCGGCGCATGGCCCGCAGCACGTCGGGAGCGCTGTGCTGGAAGGACAGGTCGAAGTACGGCACGACCTTGTCGGTCGACGTGAGGACGTCGATCAGGCCGGGGCGCATCTCGGCGGGCTGGAGGTAGCTGACGCGGACGCGCTCGATGCCGTCGACCGCGGCGAGCTCGGGCAGCAGGCTCTCCAGGAGCCGGATGTCACCGAGGTCCTTGCCGTACGAGGTGTTGTTCTCGGAGACCAGCATGACCTCCTTCACACCCTGCTCGGCGAGCCAGCGCGTCTCGTTCAGCACGTCCGAGGGACGGCGCGAGACGAAGGAGCCGCGGAAGGAGGGGATGGCGCAGAAGGAGCAGCGGCGGTCGCAGCCGGAGGCCAGCTTCACGGAGGCGACCGGGCTGGTGTCCAGACGCCGGCGGAGCGGCGCACGCGGCCCGGAGGCGGGCGCGAGACCGTCCGGCAGGTCGCTCGGCACGTCCTCGGGTGCGGAGGCCGGGGTGGCGGCCGGAGCGGGCGCCGGAGCGTCCACGACGCCGTGACCGGGGAGGGCGACCGCGGCGGCGGCCGCCTGGCGCTCCACCGGCGAGAGCGGCAGCAGTTTGCGCCGGTCACGCGGGGTGTGGGCCTCGACACTGCCACCGCTGAGGATGGTCTGGAGGCGGTTGGAGATGTCGGAGTAGTCGTCGAAGCCCAGGACGCCGTCGGCCTCCGGGAGGGCTTCGGCGAGTTCCTTGCCGTATCGCTCGGCCATACAGCCGACGGCGACCACGGCCTGGGTGCGGCCGTGGTCCTTCAGATCATTGGCTTCGAGGAGGGCGTCGACGGAGTCCTTCTTGGCGGCCTCGACGAATCCACAGGTGTTGACGACGGCGACATCCGCGTCCTCGGCGTTCTCGACGAGCTCCCAGCCGTCCGCTGCCAAGCGGCCTGCGAGCTCCTCCGAGTCCACCTCGTTACGGGCGCAGCCAAGAGTGACAAGGGCGACGGTACGGCGTTCGGGCATGGACTCAAGACTACTTCGTCCCGGCCGTTGCCCCGTCGCGCAGGGTTCACCTGCGCGACAGGGGCCACATCACGTGCCCGGAGGGGGCGGCTCAGCCGGCCTCGGGGTCACCCTTGGTGTACGTCAGCCGCTCGACCTGGCCGGATTCGAACTTGTCGTCGATCTTCTTGCCGTTCACGTAGAGCTCGATCGCTCCGGCGTTGCCGAGGACCAGGTCGATGCGCTCGTCGTCCTGGAAGGTCTTGGACTCGCCGTCCAGGAGGAGCCCGTCGAAGAGGAGCTTGCCGTTGGCGTCCTTGGCCGAGATCCAGCTCTTGCCGTCGGTGGCGGTCATCTTCACCGTCACCTTGTCCTGCGGGACCGCGGCGATCGCGCTCTCGGTGGGCTTCGGCGGCGCGGGCTTGACCGGCTTCGGCTTGCCGGCGGACGTGGCCTTCTCCGGCGCGGGCGCCGGGCCGCCGTCCGCGGTGGTGGTGCCCTTGGGCGCCTCGTTGCCGTTGAACATCGTGAAGCCGACGAACCCGACGACGGCGACGATGGCCGCGACCATCGCGGCGGTCCAGTTGGGCCGACGCGGCTCGGGGCGGATGCGTTCCGCCTCGAACAGCGGGGCGGCGGGGGTGGGCGCGGGGCGACCGCCGTGCTCGGCGTCGTACTGCTCGATCAGCGGGGCCGGATCGAGGCCGACGGCACGCGCGAGCGTGCGGATGTGACCGCGGGCGTAGACGTCGCCGCCGCAGCGCGAGAAGTCGTCCTCCTCGATCGCGTGCACGATCGGAATCCGGACACGGGTGGAGGCACTGACCTCTTCGACGGTGAGACCGGCGGCGATGCGGGTCTGCTGGAGAGCGCGACCGATCGAGTCCCGGTCGTCTGCCGGGAAGATCCGGTCGTCTTCGGGGGAGTTGCCGATGGACACGAGAGCGCCTTTCGAGCGTGTAGCCACCTGCTGGACGTTCAGTCTATGGGTGGTACGAAAGGGTGGGGCAACCGGGCGGGTGCTGTTTGTACGCCATGAGGCTGGGACATCCTTCTGTCCCTCCGCTCAACTTGACGTACGGCCAGGGGAAACGGTTGCCCTCCATTCCCTTACGAGTGAGTCTCGGCCCGGTCTCGATCGGGTACCCGCTCCCCGGCCGCGTACGCCGGCCGGATCCCGCCTTACTCCAACCGGATCCCGCCTTACTCCAACCGGACCCCGCTCTTGCTCCGATCGGGCCCCCGCAGGCCGGTCCGGCCCCGGGCTACTCCCCCGTCTGCCCCCGGATCACGTCAAGGACCGCGTCCAACTCGTCGGGCTTGACCAGCACGTCGCGCGCCTTGGAGCCCTCGCTCGGCCCGACGATGTTCCGCGACTCCATGAGGTCCATCAGCCGGCCGGCCTTCGCGAAGCCGACGCGCAGCTTCCGCTGGAGCATGGAGGTGGAGCCGAACTGTGTGGAGACGACCAGTTCGGCGGCCTGGCACAGCAGATCGAGGTCGTCGCCGATGTCCTCGTCGATCTCCTTCTTCTGCCGGGTCCCGACGGTGACGTCCTCCCGGAAGACCGGGGTCATCTGGTCCTTGCAGTGCTGCACGACGGCCGCGACCTCGTGCTCGGTGACGAAGGCACCCTGCATGCGGACGGGCTTGTTGGCGCCCATCGGCAGGAACAGTCCGTCACCCTTTCCGATGAGCTTCTCGGCGCCCGGCTGGTCGAGGATGACCCGGCTGTCGGCGAGCGAGGAGGTCGCGAAGGCGAGCCGGGAGGGCACGTTGGCCTTGATGAGTCCGGTGACGACGTCGACGGACGGCCGCTGGGTGGCGAGCACGAGGTGGATGCCCGCAGCCCGCGCGAGCTGCGTGATGCGGACGATCGAGTCCTCGACGTCCCGGGGCGCCACCATCATCAGGTCGGCGAGCTCGTCGACGATCACGAGCAGGTACGGGTACGGGTTGAGCTCCCGCTCGCTGCCCTCGGGCAGCTTGATCTTGCCGTCCCGGATCGCCTGGTTGAAGTCGTCGATGTGCCGGTAGCCGAAGGCCGCCAGATCGTCGTAACGGAGGTCCATCTCCTTCACCACCCACTGGAGGGCCTCTGCGGCCCGCTTGGGGTTGGTGATGATCGGGGTGATGAGGTGCGGGATGCCCTCGTACGCGGTGAGCTCGACCCGCTTGGGGTCGACGAGCACCATCCGGACGTCCTCTGGGGTCGCTCTTATCATGATCGAAGTGATCAGGCAGTTGATGCAGGAGGACTTTCCGGAGCCGGTGGCACCGGCGACCAGGACGTGCGGCATCTTCGCCAGGTTGGCCATCTCGTAGCCGCCCTCGACGTTCTTGCCGAGCGCCACGAGCATCGGGTGGTCGTCCTCGGCCGCGGCGGCGAGCCGCAGGACGTCGCCGAGGTTGACCATCTCCCGGTCACTGTTGGGGATCTCGATGCCGACCGCGGACTTGCCGGGGATCGGCGAGATGATCCGCACGTCCGGGGAGGCCACGGCGTACGCGATGTTCTTGGTCAGGGCCGTGATCTTCTCGACCTTCACGGCGGGGCCGAGCTCGACCTCGTACCGCGTGACCGTCGGCCCCCGGGTGAAGCCGGTGACGGCGGCGTCGACCTTGAACTCGGTGAAGACGTTGGAGAGCGAGTCCACCACGGCGTCGTTGGCGGCGCTGCGCGTCTTGCCGGGCCCGCCGCGCTCCAGGAGGTCGAGCGAGGGCAGGGAGTACGTGATGTCGCCGGACAGCTGGAGCTGCTCGGCCCGGGGCGGCAGATCGGTCGGCTCGGGCGCCGGCTTGGTCAGATCCGGTACGCCTCCGCCGGGCCGCTGGTCCCCGCCACGGGCAGGCGGCACGGGAGCGGCGGGGGCCGCCGTTTCCGCCGCCTCGGCCGCGGCCTTCGCGGCGGCGTCCACGGCGGCCTTGCGGTCGGCGGTGACGTCCCTGGTGAGGTCGGCGACGATCGGGGAGGGCGGCATGCCGTTGAGCACCGCGCCGTCGAGCGCGGCGGCGGCGGCCGCGGCGACGTCCACCGGGTCCAGGCCGTGGTCGAAGGCGGGCTCCGGGGTGGGACGGCGGGCCTGCCGGCTGCGCCGGTCGAGCATCTCGGCCTCGGCCCGGTCCACGTCGTAGGGATCCACGGGGCCGCGGCGTCGCGCGGGCCGGGCGGTGCGGGGCTGCGGCCGCGCCTCACGCCATTCCTCGTCGTACTCGTCGTACTCCCCGGAGGGGCTCCCCTGGCCCTCGGAGCGGTCCTCCGCGGGGTCGTAGGCGGGCTCGACGATGCCGAGCCTGGCGCCGAGGGTGCGCAGCCGCTGCGGGATCGCGTTGACCGGGGTGGCGGTGACGACGAGCAGTCCGAAGACCGTGAGCAGGACCAGCATGGGGACGGCGAGGACTTCGCCCATCATGAAGACGAGCGGCTGGGACGCGGCCCAGCCGATGAGGCCGCCGGCGTCCTGCATGGCCTCGCTGCCGTCGCCGCGGCCGGGTGAACCGCAGGCGATGTGGACCTGACCGAGGACGCCGATGACAAGGGCGGAGAGGCCGATGCTGATCCGGCCGTTGGCCTCGGGCTTCTCCGGGAAGAGGATGAGGCGTACGCCGATCGCGCCGAGGAGCAGCGGAACGAGCAGATCGAGGCGGCCGAAGGAACCGGTGACCAGCATCTCGACGAGGTCGCCGACCGGCCCGCGGAGGTTGGACCAGGTGCCCGCCGCGACGATCAGGGCGAGACCGAGGAGCAGCAGCGCGAGCCCGTCCTTGCGGTGGGCCGGGTCGAGGCCCTTGGCGCCGCGCCCTATCCCCCGGAACATCGCGCCCACGGCGTGCGCGAGGCCGAGCCAGGCGCCGCGCGCGAGCCGGTAGACGCCCCCGGTGGGGGACGGCGCGGGCCGGGGAGGGGCCTTCTTCGCCGCGGTCTTCCGCGCGGGCGCGCGCTTGGCGGGCGCGGCCTTCTTGGCCGCCGCCTTCTTGGCGGGCGGCTTGGCGGGGGACTTCGCGGGTGCCGCTTTCTTCGCGGCGCCCGCCGTACGGCCGGCGCGCGGCTTTGCGGTGCCCGCCGTGCCCTGGGAACCCTTGCCGGACGTACGTGAAGCCATGATGCCGAGGTTACCGGTGTGAAGACCGGCTGTCCGCCTCACCCGTTCGTGTCGCTCCCACCGCGACCCGAAGCTGACGCCGCATCACGCGGGACAGCGGGCGCCCGACGCCTCGGTGACGGTACGTCAGCCCTGGGTCGGAAGCGTCGGCGCGGGTCCTGTGCCCGGCTCCAGCGCGTCCAGCGCCCGGCGCAACCCGGTGAGCTTGCGCTCCAGATGCGCGGCGGTGGCGACGGCGGCCGCGTCGGCGGAGTCGTCGTCGAGCTGCTTGGACAGCGCCTCCGCCTGCTCCTCGACGGCCGCGAGCCGGGCCGACAGCTCGGCGAGCAGACCGGCGGCCTCCTTGCCGTGACCGCCCTCGCCGCCGCCCTCCAACTGCAGCCGAAGCAGCGCGGCCTGCTCGCGCAGCTTGCAGTTCTTCATGTACAGCTCGACGAAGACCGAGACCTTGGCGCGCAGCACCCACGGGTCGAACGGCTTCGAGATGTAGTCGACCGCCCCGGCCGCGTACCCACGGAACGTGTGGTGGGGACCGTGGTTGATGGCGGTGAGGAAGATGATCGGAATGTCCCGGGTCCGCTCCCGCCGCTTGATGTGCGCGGCTGTCTCGAAGCCGTCCATACCCGGCATCTGGACGTCGAGCAGGATGACCGCGAAGTCGTCCGTCAACAGCGCCTTGAGCGCTTCCTCCCCGGACGATGCCCGCACCAGCGTCTGATCGAGCGCGGAGAGAATGGCCTCCAGCGCCAGCAGATTCTCCGGCCGGTCATCGACCAGGAGGATCTTGGCCTTCTGCACCATGCCCCGTCCTCCTCGCCCCGGCAACGTCTCTCCCCGGCTCCCCGAACCGGGGGAAGCACCGGGCGCCGCCCCAGAAGACGACTCCCTAACGCCGTCCGTCCTTGTGCCGGTCATCGTAGCCGCACCCCGCCCGTCGCCACACCCTGTCACCGCGATGTCACTGTGCACGTACCGCAAACGCGGTGGGAGACCAGAAGGTTCCCCGTATCCCGGCCTCTCACACCCCCGTGGCGACAGCCCGTCAGCGAAGGCCGAACGCCCGGCCGCGGCCCGCGCCGGGCCCGTGGCACGGAGTGCACTCCCTCCGCACCACGGCCCCGCCCGGAGTCACTCCCCCCGCATCCACTGCTCCATCACGGACAGCAGGTGATCGGGGTCGACCGGCTTGGTCACATAGTCCGAGGCGCCGGACTCGATCGCCTTCTCCCGGTCGCCCTTCATCGCCTTCGCCGTCAGCGCGATGATCGGCAGCCCCGCGAACTGCGGCATGCGCCGGATCGCGGTCGTCGTCGCGTATCCGTCCATCTCCGGCATCATGATGTCCATCAGGACGATCGTCACATCGTCGTGCTGTTCCAGGACTTCGATGCCCTCCCGCCCGTTCTCCGCGTACAGCACCGCGAGTCCGTGCTGCTCCAGGACGCTGGTGAGCGCGAAGACGTTACGGATGTCGTCGTCGACGATGAGCACCTTCTCGCCGGAGAAGCCGAAGGTACGGCGCGGCTCGGCCTCCACCTCCTGCTCCGCCCGGTCGGCGGCGACCTGCTGCCCGGACTGCCCCGGCACCGCCGTCCGCGCCCCGGTCGCCTCCGCGGCCGCCTTCCGCCGGTGCCGGAAGAGCGCCCCCGCCCCGGACCGCGCCTCCGTCCGTACGGGCGACGGCGGGAAGTGCGGGAACGGGTGGACGGCCCCGGCGGCCCCCTCCTCCGCCCCCTGCTGCGGGTCGTCGGACGCCCCCTGCCCGTAGCCGGGCGGCAGCTCCGTCGGGCTCAGCGGCAGATAGAGCGTGAACGTCGAACCGCGGCCCGGCTCGCTCGCCGCGAAGATCTCGCCGCCGAGCAGCCGCGCGATCTCCCGGCTGATCGAAAGACCCAGGCCCGTACCGCCGTACTTCCGGCTGGTCGTGCCGTCGGCCTGCTTGAACGCCTCGAAGATGACCCGCATCTTGCTCGCGGCGATCCCGATCCCGGTGTCCGTGACGGAGAAGGCGATCAGATCGGCCTCCGGATCGCGCAGCGAACCGGCCTCCAGGAGCTGCTCGCGAATCGACTGCGGCACATCGATCCCGGCCGGCCGGATCACCAGCTCCACCGCCCCCGTGTCGGTGAACTTCACCGCGTTGGAGAGCAGGTTGCGGAGCACCTGGAGCAGCCGCTGCTCGTCGGTGTGGAGGGTGGCCGGCAGCTCGGGCGAGACCCGCACCGAGAAGTCGAGCCCCTTCTCCGCCGTGAGCGGCCGGAAGGTCGCCTCCACGTAGTCGACGAGCTGGACGAGCGCGATCCGGGTCGGCGAGACGTCCATCTTGCCCGCCTCGACCTTCGACAGGTCCAGGATGTCGTTGATCAGCTGGAGCAGGTCGGAACCGGCGCCGTGGATGGTCTCCGCGAACTCGACCTGCTTCGGCGTCAGGTTGGTCTCGGCGTTGTCCGCGAGCAACTTGGCGAGGATCAGCAGCGAGTTGAGCGGGGTGCGCAGCTCGTGCGACATGTTCGCCAGGAACTCGGACTTGTAGCGCATGGAGACGGCGAGCTGTTCGGCTCGCTCCTCCAGGACCTGCCGGGCCTCCTCGATCTCGGTGTTCTTCACCTCGATGTCGCGGTTCTGCCGGGCGAGCAGCTCTGCCTTCTCCTCCAGTTCGGCGTTGGAGCCCTGGAGTTCCTTCTGCCGGTGCTCCAGCTCTGCCGAACGCTCCTTGAGCTGCTCTGTGAGCTCCTGCGACTGCTGGAGCAGCACCTCGGTCTTGGTGTTGACGCTGATCGTGTTGACCGTGGTGGCGATCAGCTCGGCGAGCTGGTTGAGGAAGTCCCGCTGGATCTGCGTGAACGGCTGGAAGGAGGCCAGCTCGATCACCCCGAGGACCTTGCCCTCGAAGAGCACCGGAAGCACGATCACATGCGCCGGAGCGGCCTCCCCCAGCCCGGAGGAGATCTTCAGATAGCCGGGCGGAACGTTGACCTGGATGGTCCGCTTCTCCTCGGCCGCCGTCCCGATGAGCGTCTCGCCGGGGCGGAAGGAGGTCGGCATGGACCCGGTCGAGTAGCCGTAACTCCCGCGCATCCGCAGCTCGTACGAGCCCTCTCCCTCACCCACGAGTTCGGCGTCGCTGTGGGCGGAGCCGGTCGGCATCGCCACGAAGAAGGCACCGTGCTGGGCCGAGACCACCGGCGTCAGCTCGCTCATGATGAGCGAGGCGACGTCGTCCAGGTCCCGCCGGCCCTGCATGAGGCCGGAGATACGGGCCAGGTTGCCCTTCAGCCAGTCCTGCTCCTCGTTGGCGAGGGTGGTGTCGCGCAGGTTGGCGATCATGGTGTTGATGTTCTCCTGGAGGGCCTGGATCTCGCCCGCCGCGTCGACACCGTCGATCTTGAGGTTCAGATCGCCCCGGGTCACCGCCGTGGCGACGGCCGCGATCGCCCGCACCTGCCGGGTCAGGTTCCCGGCCATCTCGTTCACGGACTCCGTCAGATCCCGCCAGGTGCCGTCCACGTCACGCACCCGGGCCTGACCACCGAGCTGACCGTCCGTACCCACCTCGCGGGCCACCCGCGTGACCTCCTCGGCGAAGTTCGACAGCTGGTCGACCATCGTGTTGATGGTGCTCTTCAGCTCCTGGATCTCGCCGCGCGCGTCGATGTCGATCTTCTTGGTGAGATCGCCCTTGGCGATGGCCGTGGTGACGGCCGCGATCTGGCGCACCTGACCGGTGAGGTTGGAGGCCATCGAGTTCACCGACTCGGTCAGGTCCTTCCAGGTGCCCGAGACACCCGGCACCCGGGCCTGGCCGCCCAGCTCGCCCTCCGTACCCACCTCACGGGCCACCCGCGTGACCTCGTCGGCGAACGACGACAGGGTCGTCACCATGGTGTTGACGGTGTCGGCGAGTTCGGCGACCTCGCCGCGCGCCTCGACCGTCACCTTCTTCGTCAGATCGCCGTTGGCGACGGCCGCCGAGACCCGGGAGATGTTCCGCACCTGACTCGTCAGGTTGTTGGCCATCAGGTTGACGTTGTCGCTCAGGTCCTTCCAGGTACCGGTGACCCCCCGGACCCGCGCCTGACCGCCGAGGATGCCCTCCGTACCCACCTCACGGGCCACCCGCGTGACCTCGTCCGCGAAGTTCGACAGCTGGTCGACCATCGTGTTCACCGTCGTCACCAGCTCCAGGATCTCGCCCCGGGCGTCGACGGTGATCTTCTTCGAAAGGTCGCCCTTGGCGACCGCCGTCGTGACCTCGGCGATGTTCCGCACCTGGATGGTGAGGTTGTTCGCCATGAAGTTCACGGACTGGGTGAGGTCCTTCCAGGTACCGGAGACCCCCTGCACCTCGGCCTGCCCGCCCAGGATGCCCTCAGTGCCCACCTCGCGGGCCACCCGCGTCACCTGCTCGGCGAAGTTCGAGAGCTGGTCCACCATCGTGTTGAGGGTGTTCTTCAGCTCCAGGATCTCGCCGCGCGCGTCCACGTCGATCTTCTGCGACAGATCACCGCGCGCCACCGCCGTGGCGACCTGCGCGATGTTACGGACCTGAGTGGTCAGGTTCCCGGCCATGCCGTTCACCGAGTCCGTCAGGTCGCGCCACACGCCTGCCACACCCGGCACCTGCGCCTGACCGCCGAGGCGCCCGTCGGTGCCCACCTCACGCGCCACCCGGGTCACCTGGTCGGCGAACGCGGAGAGCTGGTCGACCATCGTGTTGATGGTGTTCTTCAGCTCCAGGATCTCGCCGCGCGCGTCCACGTCGATCTTCTGCGACAGATCACCGCGGGCCACGGCCGTCGTCACCTGCGCGATCTGCCGCACCTGCGACGTCAGGTTGCCGGCCATGAAGTTCACCGAGTCGGTGAGCTCCCGCCAGCGACCCGACACACCGTCCACCCGCGCCTGACCACCCAGCCGGCCCTCGGTGCCCACGTCCCGCGCCATCCGCGTCACCTGGTCCGCGAACGACGACAGCTGCGACACCATCGTGTTGACGGTGTTCTTCAGCTCCAGCATCTCGCCGGCCACATCCACGGTGACCTTCTGCGACAGATCGCCGTTGGCGACCGCCGTCGTCACCTGCGCGATGTCACGCACCTGACCGGTCAGGTTCCGGAAGGCCGTGTTCACCGAGTCGGTGAGGTCCTTCCACGTGCCCGCCGCGCCCTTCACCTCGGCCTGGCCGCCGAGCAGACCCTCGACACCGACCTCCCGGGCCACCCGGGTCACCTCGGAACCGAAGGCCGACAGCTGGTCCACCATCGTGTTGACGGTGTTCTTCAGCTCCAGCATCTCGCCGGCCACGTCGACCGTGACCTTCTGCGACAGATCGCCGTTGGCCACCGCCGTCGTCACCTGCGCGATGTCACGCACCTGCGTGGTGATGTTCCGGAAGACGGTGTTGACCGAGTCGGTGAGGTCCTTCCACGTCCCCGCCGCCCCCGGCACCTGCGCCTGACCACCGAGCAGACCCTCGGCACCGACCTCGCCCGACACCCGGGTCACCTCGTCGGCGAAGATCCGCAGCGTCTTCGTCATCTGGTTGATGGTGTCCGCCAGCTGCGCGATCTCACCACGCGCCGACACCCGCACCTTCTGCGACAGATCGCCGTTGGCGACCGCCGTCGTGACCTCGGCGATGCCCCGCACCTGGTTGGTCAGGTTGCCCGCCATCGTGTTGACGGAGTCCGTGAGGTCCTTCCACACACCGGCGACCCCGGCCACCTCGGCCTGACCGCCGAGCTCGCCCTCCGTACCCACCTCACGGGCGACCCTGGTCACCTCGGAGGAGAACGACGACAGCTGGTCCACCATCCGGTTGACCGTGTTCTTCAGCTCCAGCATCTCGCCGGCCACGTTCGCCGTGACCTTCTGCGACAGGTCACCGTCCGCGACCGCCGTCGTCACCAGAGCGATGTCCCGCACCTGGGCCGTAAGCCGGTTCGCCATCGTGTTGACCGAGTCCGTGAGGTCCTTCCACGAACCGGACACCCCGCGCACCTGCGCCTGCCCGCCCAGCTTGCCGTCCGTGCCCACCTCGACGGCGACCCTGGTCACCTCGGAGGCGAACACCGACAGCTGGTCGACGAGGTTGTTCGCGGTACGGGCGACCTTCAGGAACTCCCCGCGCAGCGGCCGGACCGCCCCGTCGGCACCCTCCGAACGCAGGTCCATCCGCTGGTCCAGATCACCCTCGGCCACCGCCGAGAGCACCCGCCCCACCTCGGACACCGGCCGGGCCAGATCGTCGACGAGCGCGTTCGCGGCCTCGATCGCCGCCGCCCACGCCCCCTCACCGGCCCCCGCCTCGAGACGCTCGGACAGCTTGCCCTCGCGCCCCACCACCCGGCGGACCCGCGACAGCTCGCCCGTCACATGCATCTGCCGGTCCGCGACCTCGTTGAACACGGCGGAGATCTCCGCCATGACCCCGTCGCCGGACACCGTGAGCCGCCTGCGCAGGTTTCCGTCCCGCATGGACACCAGTGCGGCCAGCAGCCGCTCCAGCGCCGCCGCGTCCACCTGCACCGTCCCCCCACGGGAACGCCCGCCCCTCGCGCGCGTACCGCTGCCTCCGCCGCGCCGCGCCGCCGTGCCAGGTTCCACCGTGTCCCTCCCGAAAGGGGTCGACCGTACCGCTCCGGCTTTCGCCGGTAGCCTGCCCAGTGTTTCACCGCCACCGAACCAGGCGATAACAGTTCGGCAGCTTCGCACAGCGTCCCTACCCCCTGGGGACGGATTCAGCGATGACCGGCACCCGCTCGGACAGTGAAGGTAAGTAACCTGGCTTCCGACTGTCCAACCGCCCCGGTCCGCCCGGCAGGGGCGGCGTGGTGCGCGCACGACCACCGGGCAGCGGGAGGGACAGACCGAGCATGGCAGAGCCGGGCGTCGAGACGCGTACGAGGAGTGCTGTGATCACCGCGCGGGCGACTGCCAGCTTCGAGCCCGTCGGGCGGTCCGTCGCGGCCGCCCGCGCCTTCGTCCGGGACACCCTCCAGGGCTGGGGCCACCCCGAACTCGTCGACGACGCCGTCGTCCTCACCAGCGAGCTCGTCACCAACGCCGTCATCCACGCCGGCACCTCCGCCGAAGTCCTCTGCCTCCGCGCAGACGACAGCATCCGCGTCGAGGTCGCCGACCGGTACCCCGAGCGCGAGATCCCCGTCCAGGGCGGCCGCACCCTCGGCAGCCCCGACCGCGAGAACGGCCGCGGCCTGCTGCTCTGCGCCGCCCTCGCCCACCGCTGGGGCGTCGACTACACCCCCACCCGCAAGCACGTCTGGTTCCACCTCGACCTCGCCCAGCGCCCGGTCGGCACCCGCTCCGCGGGCCCCGTCCTCCCCGACGCCCTCCTCCCGGTCACCGACAGCCGCGTCCGCGTCGCCGTCGTCCAGATCGACCGCGGCGGATCAGTCACCGCCTGGAACGAGGACGCCGAGGAACTCTTCGGTTACGCCTCCGAGCAGGTCACCGGCAAACCCCTGGGCGATCTCGCGGCCTGGCCCCACACCCCCGGCATCGGCACCGGCCTCGCCGAGGCCCTCCGCCTCTCCCGCTGGGAGGGCAGCTACGGCATCCGCTGCGCCGACGGCCGCGTCATCCCCGTCTACGCCGCCCACCTCCGCGTCCGCGACGCCCAGGGCGAGCCCTCCACCGTCTGCCTCCTGGTACGCGAGCACGAGCGGGCGATCCTCCAGACCCCGCAGCGCCCCGCCTCCGAGCCGGGCTCCGAGAGCCGCGCCACGGACCCCTTCGAGGTCTTCATCGGCTCCCCGGCCCCCGACGACCTCGACGGCCTGCTCCAGCGCACGGTCGAACGCGCCCGCGACATGCTCGACGGCGACGCCGCCTTCCTGCTCCTCGCCACCGACGACGAGACCGAACTCGAGGTACGGGCGACCACCGGCCTCCCGGCCGCCCGCCAGCGCTTCGCCCGCGTCCCCGTCGAGACGGGCGCCAGCCGGTACGGCTCCGCCCGCATGCCCGCCGTGCACGAGGACCTGGCCGCCGTCCCCGGCGCCGTCCCCCTCCTCGAAGGCACCGGCATGCGCTCGGTCGTCACCGTGCCCCTCAAGGTCGAGGGCCGGCTCACCGGCTCCCTCGGCGTGGCCGCCGAGACCGCGAACCGCTACTCCAACGAGGAGGCCCTCCGCCTCCAGTTCGCCGCCGACCGCATCGCCCTGGCCGTCGAATCCGCCCGCCTCGGCGAGCTCGAACGCCTCCGCCGCGGCTCCCTCAGCTTCCTCGTGGAGGCCTCCGACCTGCTCGCGGGCACGCTCGACCGGGACCAGACCCTGGCCCTGATGGCCCAGATGACGGTCCCGACCCTCGCCACCTGGTGCGCGGTCTACACGATCGCCGACCAGTCCTCCGACCCGTACCTCTCGTACGTGCTCCACGAGGACGAGGACCGCATCGACGGCCTCAAGGACCTGCTCTCCTCCATCTCGCCGCCCGACCCGGTGCCGACCCCCGGCGCCCGCGTCTGGACCGCCCCGGGCGACGCCGCCCACCGCGCGGCCCTCACCGCCTCGGTCCGCGCCCTCGACCACCCCACGAGCCCGCTCTCCTCCGGCGTGGACACCACCCTGGCCACAGCGAGCACGGTCGCCGGCGAGACGGTCGTCCTGCCGCTGGTCGCCCGCAACCGGGTCATCGGCATGCTGACCCTGGGCAGGCCCTCGGAGGACCACTTCCGCCAGGAGATCCTGGAGCTCGCCGAGGACCTCTCGCGCCGGGCCGCCCTGGCCCTGGACAACGCCCGTCTGTACTCGGAGCGCGTGGCGATCAGCCAGTCCCTCCAGCGCAGCCTCCTCCCGCCCGGCCTCCCCCACATCCCGGGTGTCGAGGTCGACGTCATCTACCGCGCGGCAGGCGAGGGCAACGAGGTCGGAGGCGACTTCTACGACCTCTTCCCGATCCGCGACGGCGCCTACGGCTTCGCCATCGGCGACGTCTGCGGTACGGGCCCCGAGGCGGCCGCCGTCACCGGCCTGGCCCGCCACGCCCTCCGTCTGCTGGCCCGCGAGGGCTTCGGCGGCCCGGCCGTCCTGGAGCGCCTGAACGCGGCGATCCTCGACGAGGGCGCCCGCAGCCGCTTCCTCACCCTCCTGTACGGCGAGATGCGCCCCCAGGAGGACGGCTCGGCGATCCTCAAGGTCGTCTGCGCCGGCCACCCGCTCCCCCTGCGCCTCCGCCCGGACGGCACGGTGACCTCTGCGGCCGAACCCCAGCCGCTGCTGGGTGTGATGGAGGACCTCGAACTGTACGAGGAGACCATCACGCTCGACCCGGGCGACGTCCTCCTCTGCGTCACGGACGGCGTGACGGAACGCCGTGAGGGCACCCGCATGCTGGGCGACGACGGCCTCGCCGAAGTCCTGAAGACCTGCACGGGCCTGACGGCCGGTGCGGTCGCCTCCCGAGTGCTCCGCGCGGTGGAACGCTTCGCCCAGGCCCCGGCCTCCGACGACATGGCCATCCTGGCCATGCGCCTCCGCGAACCGGACGACCGCTGACGCTCCCGGCGATCCCCGTAGGGGGATCGCCGGCCGGTCGTCCCCCCGGGAACGCAAAAAGGCCCCCGCCACTAGGCGGGGGCCTTTTCACTTTGAGCCCTTTAACGGAATCGAACCGTTGACCTTCTCCTTACCATGGAGACGCTCTACCGACTGAGCTAAAAGGGCGGGTGTTCGGCGGCGTCCTACTCTCCCACAGGGTCCCCCCTGCAGTACCATCGGCGCTGAAAGGCTTAGCTTCCGGGTTCGGAATGTAACCGGGCGTTTCCC
>NZ_JNZO01000049.1 GCF_000717595.1 Streptomyces flavochromogenes
CACCGCCTACGGCCGCGTCCACAACGCCCTCACGAACACCGGCACCACCGGACTGACCCTCCACGCCACCACCTCCTACGGCGACATCACCGCCCGCAGCCTCTGATGCGGACCGCCCGAGGGCGGCGCCCTCCGACCGGAAGTCGGAGGACGCCGCCCCTTCGGCGTTCGCGGCCGCGCCCCGTCCGTCAGCCGAACCGCAGCTGCTGGTTCGTGCCACCGGTACAGGTGGACTGGCGCAGGGCCGCCCCGTCGGCGTTCGAAGACCCGGCCACCTCCAGACACTGGGCGCTGTGGCGCGCCACGAGGGTGACGTGGCCGGTGGCGGCCTGCCGTACGGCCCACTCCTGGTTCCGGCCGCCGTTGCAGGTGTACTGGAACACCTGGGCACCGTCGGCGGTCGAAGCGCCGCTGACGTCAAGGCACTTGCCGCTGTGCCGCGCGACGACGCTCACGTATCCGGTCGCGGCGGGCCGGAGCGCCCACTGCTGGTTCGCTCCTCCGTTGCATCCGTACTGCACGACGGACGTGCCGTCGGCCGTCGAAGTGCCCACCACGTCAAGGCACTTGGAGCTGTGCCGGAACACCGACGTCCGCCATGCGTCGGGTGCGGCCGGGCGGAAGGTCCAGGACTGGTTGGCCCCGGTCGTCGGCCGGTAGACGCCCGCCTCGGCCCCGTCGTGCGTCGCCGCACCGAAGACGTCCAGGAGGAGGCCGGACGCGCTGTTGACGAGCGTGGCATGGCCGTCGCCCGTACTGGAACGCATCCACCGCTGTTCGGCACCGGTTCCGGGGGCCGCGAAGCCGAGGGTCCCGGCCGTCACAGCGAGCGCCTTGCCCGTCCTGGCGTTGGTCACGCGGTACGTGGCCGTGTTGCCCCAGTCCGTCGCCGAGAGCTTGGTGAACGTCCACTGCTGTGCGGTGTCCGCCGGGTTCGACGTGCGCTGCACCGGCATGTCCTGCCCCGCGACGGTGGTGACGGCGAGCGCCATCCCACTGTGGTCGTTGAGGATCTGCCGGGCCGCGCCGACGGGCGCGCTCGTGGCGGCGGTGTTCACTCCCGTGACGCCCGGGAGGACGAAGGTGGTGACGGAGCCGGCGCCGACGGTGGCCCTCAGCGACCTCCCCGCCGTGGTGAGGTCCGTACCGCGCTGGACGTCCCGGGTCGCGTCGGTGGTGTATCGCTCGACGGTCCCGCCGACGGTGCCGAAACCGTCGAGATCGAGGGTGAGTTCACGGTCCGTCCCGCCGCTGTTGGTGTGGACGAGGACGAGTCCCTGCCCTCCGGGCCGTACCGCCGCGAGGGTGTCGGGGTCGTCGGTGGCGAGGACACGGGCGCCGGGCCGGACGAACCGGCTGTACTGGGCCATCACCCCGTACTTCTTGTTCTTGCGGATCGGTTCGGTGGCCGCGTCGGCGGGGGTGAAGTCGGTCTGGATGAGGCCCCAGTTGGAGTTCTCCCGGCCCGGCGTCATGTTCTCGTAGTCCTCGACGGCCTGCCACAACACCCAGGCGCTGGGCTCCAGTTCCCTGATGTCGTCGTTGATCCGGCGGGCCAGGTCGAGCCCCGGGCTCATGTCGGTGAAGCTCTGCGGCACGCTGCCGCCGAGGTCCACCTCCGACATCCACAGCGGGGTGGCCTCGCCCTTGGCGATGTCGCGGACCCCGGTGCGCCCGCCCGTCCCGTACGTGTGGGTGTTGATCCGGCCCACCGAGTCGCGGACGGCGGGGGCGTACTGCTCCCAGTTCGCGCGGGCCGTCGACGGGTTCGTCTCGTCCATGGCCGCGATCGGGGTGGTGTCGCCCCGGGCGTCGAGGGCGGCGCGCAGCGTGCTGATCATCCGGGCCTGCGAGGCGGGGTCCCAGTGGGAGCCCTCCTGGCGGCCGCCGGCCCGCCAGTAGTCGGTGTTCGGCTCGTTGACCGGGGAGATCGAGTCGAAGGTGACGCCTGAGCCCTGTTCGGCCCGCCGGAGGGACCCGGCGAGGTAGGCGGCGAACCGCTCGTACTGGTCGGCACGGAGGTTGTCCTGCCGGGGGTCGGTCGCGCCGGAGACGAGACCGCTGCGGGTCATGAAGTACGGGGCGGAGTTGGAGAAGGCCTCGAAGGTGTCGGCGCCGCGGGCCTTGGCGGCGGAGAGCCACCAGCGCTGGTTGGCGTCGGCCGCGTCGTTCCAGTGAGCGGGGTTGTCCGGGTCCCACCAGTCGGGGGACTCGGCTCCCGGCCGGTTCCAGTAGCCGGGTACGGCGCCGCCGGGACGCATGTAGGGGAGGGTCTCGGGGCTGTCGCCGCCGCCGATGTTGTAGCGGGCGACGGTGAATCCGAGGCCGTCCGCGCCGTATAGGGCGTCCGCGAGGGCGTTGCGCCGCTCGTCGGGCCAGCCGCCGGTGACGTTCGCGAACCAGGCGAGGGCGGTTCCCCACCCTTCGAAGGCGGGCTGCTGGTAACCGGGGTCGGGCCGGACCGTCAGCGCGTCGGCCGCGGCGGCGACCGCCGTGGGCGCGGAGATCGCCGGGGCCGCGGCGACGGTGGGCAGGACGAGCGCGGCGGTGGCGACGAGGGCGCCGAGCCGGGTGTTCCGTCGGCGCCCGGAGGCGCTGCGGGCGGAGAGGGGCTGCACGTGGTCACTCCCTGAGGGGTGCGATGGCGTGGGTCGGACGTGCGGGGCCGGGCGTGCCCGGAGGGGCGGGCTCGGATGGAGCGGGCTCGGATGGAGCGGGCTCGGACAGGCGCGCCCGGACAGGCGAACCCGACGGGGGCATGTTCGGACGGCGGGATCAGACCGCCGCGCGGCTCCACCGCTGGTTGGTGCCGCTGTTGCAGGTCCACTGGACGAGCGCGGTGCCGTCGGCCGTGGACGTGTTGGTGACGTCGAGGCACCTTCCGCTGTGGACGGCGATCAGCTGGACGCCCGTGCTCGGACCGGTCACGCTCCATCGCTGCCCGGCCCTCCCGTCGCAGGCGTACTGCGCGACGGCGGCGCCGTCGGTGGTCGAACCACCGTTCACGGTGAGGCACTTGCCGCTGTGACGGGCGACGATCTGGACCTGGCCGCTGCCGACGCTCCGGAGCCAGAACTCCTGGTTGACGCTGTTGCCGCCGCAGCTCCACTGGATGACGGCGCCGCCGTCGGCGGTGGAGCGGTCGGCGACGTCGGCGCACTTTCCGCTGTGCGCGGCGGTGAGGGTCTCCCAGCTGCCGAGGCCCTCCACCGTGCCGGCCGCCGTGTCCACCGTGATCTGCGGGAAGTAGTCCATGGCCATGGTCGTCCTCGTGGGGAAGCGGAGCGGCAGCCAGACGTACTGGGAGTCGTTGACGTTGCCGCCCATGGAGTTGCCCCAGCGGTCGCCGAGGTAGAGGTACGAGGTGCCGGCGGCGCCCTGGACGGGCAGGACGTACGCGGTCTGGGAGCCGTACGCGGTCCCGTCGCCGATGTCCTGCAGACCGCTCCAGGTTCCGGTGACGCTGGTCGCGGTGCCGTACTTCTGCTGGTTGGGGGACCAGCCGGTGGCGCCGGAGGTGAGCAGGAAGTAGACGCCGTCGCGCTTGAAGAGGGCGGGGGCCTCCCGCCACTGTCCGGGCCAGAGCTTCTGGACCCGGGAGGCGATGCCGGTGTAGTCGGCGGTCAGCCGGTAGACGTGGAGGTCGGCGTTCTCGTTGGCGGCGGAGATCATGTAGCCCGCTCCGTCGGTGTCGACGAAGGTCGTGATGTCACGGGACATGTGGCCGAGCGGGCGGAAGCTGCCGAGCCAGGTGTAGTCGCCGTCGACGGTCGAGGAGACGGCGACCGCGGCGCGCGCCTCGCCGTAGTCCGTGGCGTTCTCCTTGTGCATCCACATCACGAACTGCCCGGTGGCCGCGTTGTACATGACCTTGGGGCGCTCGATGTTGGCCGACCGCAGTTCGGGGTCGGTGCTCTGGGTGAGGACGTGGTTCCGGAACTCCCAGGTCTTCAGGTCGGTGGAGCGGTAGGCGGAGACGTACCGGAAGGTGTTGTCCGCGTTCCGGTTCTCGCCGAACCAGTAGTAGTACGAGCCGGACTTGACGACTCCGCCGCCGTGGGCGTGCACGGGGTTGCCCGCCGCGTCGGTGAACCGGGTGGCGTTGGTGACGGTCGCCGTGGCTGCCTGGGCCGTACCGACCGGGCCGAGAAGGGAGCCGAGAAGGGAGAAGAGGACGGCACAGAGTGCGGTGAGCACCGTGAACGTCCCCGAGGGAGTGCGTCGCATGATCGCGTACCTCGTGGCTGTGGGGAGGGAGAAGGAGCCGGCGATGCGGGACGGCCGGACGCACCGGGGGTGCGGGGAGCCGACCGGGGGCGCGAACGCGCACGCCGAGGCCTGGACGACCGCCGTGTTGCGCGGAGGTGTCGCCCTTCGATGTTCGCGTAAACACGAGCGGTTCGGAGGAGAGTCTGGGAGGGGCGAATCGGACTGTCAAGGAATCGGACAACATCCAAGGGGGTTTGACCGCCCCTGATGTTTGCGTCAACATGCACGCAGTACGTGCAGTACGGCCGCCCGCGCGCGCGGGCGGCCTCCAGTCCCTCCGGAAGGTCCCGCGCGTGGTGACGGACAGGAAAACGAAGTCCCCGCGGTCACGGCCGGCCCGGCAGTGGCCCTCCATGGCGGACGTAGCCACGATGGCGGGCGTCTCCTCGCAGACCGTGTCACGCGTGGCCAACAACCGCGAGAACGTCGACGCGAGCACCCGCGAGAAGGTGCTCTCCGCCATGCAGACGCTCGGCTACCGCCCCAACACGGCGGCCCGCGCCCTGGTCACGGGCAGGTTCGGCGCCCTGGGAGTGGTCAGCTTCGACGTCGGCGCGCACGGCAACGCCCGCACCCTGGCCGCGATCGCCGACGCCGCCCGCGAGGCCGACTTCTCCGTCAACTTCATGGGCATCAGGGCCCAGACGGAGGCCGCCGTCCGGCGAGCGTTCCAGCATCTGATGCTGCAGTCCGTCGACGGCATCGTGCTCGTCGAGTCGCAGATGCTCGACACCCCGTCCCTCCACCTCCCACCGTCGATGCCGGTGGTCGTCGCCGACGGCGACACCGGCCACCGGTACCCCAACGTCGACTTCGACCAGGCCCACGGCGCGCACAGCGTCGTGAGCCACCTCCTCGGCCTCGGACACCGGACCGTGTGGCATCTTGCGGGCCCCCGCGACTCGTTCGCCGCGCGACGGCGCTCCGAGTCCTGGGAGCGCACGCTGGCCGCCGCGGGCGCGCCCGTGCCCCCGGTGCTGTACGGGGACTGGACGGCGGAGTCCGGCTACCGGGCCGGCCTCGGCATCGCTCGGCGCCGGGAGGTGACCGCCGTCTTCGCCGCCAACGACCAGATGGCGCTCGGAATGCTGCGGGCCCTGCGCGAGTCGGGGCGCGACGTGCCCGGGGACATCAGTGTGGCCGGCTTCGACGACATCGCCGAGGCCGCGTACCTCCATCCCCCGCTGACGACGGTGCACCAGGACTTCGAGGTGGTCGGCCGACACTGCGTCGCCCTGCTGCTCGACCAGATCGAGGGCCGTACGGACGGCCCCCGCCGCAGGGCGGTGGAGCCGGTCCTGGTGGTCCGCTCGAGTACGGCCCCGCCACCGCCGGGGGCTTCGGCCTGAGGCCCGCACTCCGCCGAGGACCGCGGCCCGACCTCCCTCGTACCCGCCCCGCCACCGCCGCGGAACTCGACCGCGGCTCCCCACACCCGCCGACGGCCGGCCCGCCCGCCCGAACCCGCCGGCCCGGCCTGGCCCGGCCTGTCCAGACCGGCCGGCCCGGCCCGGCCTGTCCGAACCCCCGGCGGCCGACCCGACCTCCCCGCACCCGTCGGCGGGCGGTCCGGCTCCCCCGTACCCACCACCGCCAGGGCCCTCGGCAGCACCTCCCCCGCACCCGCCGGACCGGCACGACCTCCTCGAACCCGCCGTCACCGGGGACCCGCCGTCACCGACGACCTCGGCCCGTCCTCCCCGCGCCCGCCACCGCCGGGGACTCCGGCGTCACCTCCCCGGCGCCCCCGTGCTCGCCCGCTCCATCAGGGTCGTCGGGACGAGTCGTACCCCCGTGACCGTCTCGCCGCGCAGTTCCCTCAGCACCGCGTCCACGCACAACTCCCCCACCTGCGTGAAGTCCTGGCGCACGGTCGTCAGCGGCGGGATGAAGGAGGCCGCCTCCGCGATGTCGTCGAAGCCGACGACGCTCACGTCCTCGGGCACCCGTCTGCCCCGCTCGTGGAAGGCTCTGAGCACGCCGAGGGCCATCTGGTCGTTGGCCACGAACACCGCGCCGCAGCCGGGCTCGTCGGCGAGCCGGAGCCCCGCCTCGTAACCGGACTCGGGCGTCCAGTCCCCGCGCAGGACGGGCGGCACCTTCCGTCCCTCCTCGCGCAGGGCCGCCTCCCAGGCCTCCGCGCGACGGCCGGCGGCGAAGGACTCCTCGGGGCCCGCGACGTGCCAGACCGTTTCGTGCCCGAGGTCGAGCAGGTGCCGCACCGCGGTGCGGGCGCCCTGCCGCTGGTCCGTGTCCACGACGGGGAAGCGGCCGGTGGCGTCGGAGTCCACGACGACCACCTTGACGTGCGGGGGAAGGGTGAGCGACGCGGTGTCGAGGAGGTGGACCTCCATGATGAGCACGACGGCGTCGACGGCAAGTTCGTCGAGCCGCGTGAAGGCGCCCCTGACGTTGTCCTGGGTGGGCGCGTCGAGCGGGATGAGGGTCACCGCGTATCCCGCCCGGGAGGCCGATCCGGCGATGGCCTCCAGGGTGCGGACGTTGCCGGTGCTGGAGAGGCCCATGGTGATGACGCCGATGGCCCGGAACTCCCCGCGCTTGAGGGCGCGGGCCGCGCTGTTGGGCCGGTAGCCCAGCTCCTTCATGGCGTCGAGAACCTTCGCGCGGGTGCTCTCGACGACGGCCGCGTCGCCGTTGGAGACGCGCGAGACCGTCTGCGAGGAGACCCCCGCGAGCTGGGCGACGTCCGCCATGGAGACCCGGCGCGGCCTGCCGCGCGCTCCTCGCGGGCCTTCGCCGCCGGCCGTCGCCGAGCCGCCTGCCGTGTTCTTCTCCGCCACCCGAATCCCTCTCATTCACCGCTGCTTCACGCTTGACGCCCCCCAGTGGGAGTGTCACCATCACGCTACCGATGATTACGTAAACATTTCTCGTCGGCCAGCCCACGCGGGGCCGATTCACGGCCGCCAGGCCCTCTCGCCTCGCCCACGCCACCGCTCACGCATCGCTCATGCCGCACGTCCTCTTCACCCCCGTCCTCACCCTCACCACCGTCTCCGCCCCCACCCCCCTCCACACTCTCCTGCCCCACTCCACTCCCCGTCTCCGGACCCGCTCGGTCACCGACGCAAGGAACCCCGCCATGACGCTCCTGTCGACGCGCGCTACGGCAGCACCACCGCCCCGCCCACGAGCCCGCTTCCGTCTCCGTAAGGAGGCCCTCGTGGGCTGGGGATTCGCCGGCCCGTTCGTCGCGGTCTTCGGCCTCGTCTTCCTCGCGCCGATCGGATACGCGCTCTACCTGAGCCTCTTCCAGGACCGGCTCATCGGCGGCACCTCCTTCGTCGGCCTCGACAACTACGGCAAGGCGCTCACCGACCCCCGCTTCTGGGAGGGGCTGACCCGGGTCGGCCTCTTCCTCCTCATCCAGGTGCCCGTCATGCTGGGCGTCGCCCTGCTCGTCGCCCTCGCGATCGACAGCGGCCGGCTGTACGGCAGGACCTTCTTCCGCGTCTCGATCTTCCTCCCCTATGCCGTGCCCGCGGTCGTCGCCAGCCTCATCTGGGGCTTCATGTACGGCACGCGGTTCGGACTCGTCGGGAACGTCAACGACGCGTTCGGCATCTCCCTGCCGGACCCGCTCTCCCCCTCCCTGGTCCTCGCCGCCATCGGCAACATCGTGACCTGGGAGTTCGTCGGCTACAACATGCTGATCTTCTACGCCGCGCTCAAGGTCGTACCCCGCTCGCTCTACGAGGCCGCGGCCATCGACGGCGCCGGAGAGTGGCGGGTCGTCACCTCGATCAAGCTGCCCGCGATCCGCAGCGCGCTCGTCATCGCCACCATCTTCTCGATCATCGGCAGCTTCCAGCTGTTCAACGAACCGAGCATCCTGCAGAAACTCGCCCCCAACGCGATCACCAGCGACTTCACCCCCAACCTCTACACCTACTCGCTGTCCTTCTCGGGTCAGCAGCACAACTACGCGGCGACCGTGGCGATCGTGATGGGTGTCCTCACCGCGATCATCGCCTACGCGGTCCAGCTGCGTGGCATGCGGAAGGGCTGAGCCGATGACCACCTCCCTCACCAGCGCGGCCTCCGGATCCGGTACGCCGACCGCCCCGCGGACACCCGGCGCCGCCCCGGAAGCCCGTACCCGTACGGACGCCCGCGCGGACGGCGGTACGCGAACCCGTACCGCGAAACGCCGGAAGCGTCCCCCGCACACCCCGCTCAACCCCCGCCCCAGCGTGCCGCTGACCCTCGTGACCGGCCTGGTCCTCGTCTACACCCTGCTGCCGCTCGCCTGGCTCGTCATCAACGCCACCAAGGACCAGAACGGACTGCTCGACTCCTTCGGGCTCTGGTTCGCCGAGGACAGCCACTTCTGGGACAACATCGGCCGGACCCTCTCGTACGACGACGGCGTCTTCGTCCGCTGGCTGCTCAACACCCTGCTGTACGTCGTCGCCGGCGCGGGCGGCGCCACCGTCCTCGCCGTCCTCGGCGGGTACGCGCTCGCCACGTACGACTTCCCGGGCCGCCGGGCGGTGTTCGCGGTGGTCCTCGGGGCGGTGGCCGTGCCCGGCACCGCGCTGGCCGTCCCCACCTTCCTGATGTTCAGCAACATGGGCCTCACGAACACCCCGTGGGCCGTGATCATCCCGTCCCTGATCTCGCCCTTCGGCCTCTATCTCATGTGGGTCTTCGCCGCCGAGTCCGTCCCCACCGAACTCCTGGAGGCCGCGCGCATCGACGGCTCCGGCGAACTGCGCACCTTCTTCACGATCGCGCTGCCGCTGCTGATGCCGGGGACCGTCACGGTGCTCCTGTTCTCGATGGTCGCGACGTGGAACAACTACTTCCTGCCGCTGATCATGATCAAGGACCCCGACTGGTACCCGCTGACCCTCGGCCTCAACGCCTGGAACGCCCAGGCCCAGACGGCGGGCGGCGAGGCCGTGTTCGACCTCATCATCACCGGATCCCTGCTGACGATCGTGCCGATCGTGGCCGTCTTCCTGCTGCTCCAGCGGTACTGGCAGTCCGGCCTGGCCGCGGGCAGCGTCAAGGAATAGCGCCTCCGCGCCCCCGCCCCGCCACGGCGCCCCCTCCCCGCCTCCCTCTCGCTCGCCTCTCCCCCGTTCACCTCTCCCCCGCTCTCCGTTCCCTCCTCTCCGCCGTACCCTCGACCAGGAGCACAGCCCATGAGAACGCACATCACCCGCAGACTCCTCGGCGCCCTCGCCGTCGTCTCCACGCTCGCGCTGACCGCCACGGCCTGCGGCTCCGACGCCTCGGACGGCGGTGGCGACAGCGGACCGAAGGACGTCGCGGCCGCACTGGAGAAGGGCGGCAAGGTGACCGTGTGGGCCTGGGAGCCCACGCTCAAGAAGGTGGCGGAGGACTTCGAGAAGAAGTACCCCAAGGTCGACGTCGAGCTGGTCAACGCGGGCACCGGCGACAAGCAGTACACCGCCCTGCAGAACGCCATGGCGGCGGGCTCCGGCGCCCCCGACGTGGCGCAGGTCGAGTACTACGCCCTCGGCCAGTTCACGATAGGCAAGTCCGTCGAGGACCTCGCCTCGTACGGCGCCCAGAAGTACGGCACGACCTTCACCTCCGGCCCGTGGAACGCCGTCACCGAGGACAAGGCCGTCTACGCCCTGCCCATGGACTCGGGCCCCATGGCGTTCTTCTACAACAAGAAGGTCTTCGACAAGCACGGCATCAAGGTGCCGACGACCTGGGACGAGTACGTGGAGGCGGCCCGCGCCCTCCACAAGGCCGACCCCAAGATCTTCATCACCAACGACACCGGTGACGCCGGCGCCACCACCAGCCTCATCTGGCAGGCCGGCGGCCGTCCGTACCGGACCGACGGCACGGACGTCACGATCGACTTCGGCGACGAGGGCACCAGGAAGTACACCGCGACCTGGCAGAAGCTCCTCGACGAGAAGCTGGTCGCGCCGATCAGCTCGTGGAGCGACGCCTGGTACAAGGGCCTGGCCGACGGATCCCTCGCCACCCTCTCCATCGGCGCCTGGATGCCGGCCAACCTGACGTCCGGGGTCGCCTCCGCTTCCGGCGACTGGCGGGTCGCGCCGCTGCCGCAGTGGACGAAGGGCGACAAGACCAGCGCGGAGAACGGCGGCAGCTCGCTCGCCGTGCCGAAGGCCGCCAAGAACAAGGAACTCGCCTACGCCTTCACGGAGTTCGCCACCACGGGTGCCGGAGCCAGTGCCCGGGTCACCGCCGGCGCCTTCCCCGCGACCCGCGCGGACCTGGAGTCGAAGGCGTTCCTCGACACCGCCTTCCCGTACTTCGGCGGCCAGCAGGCCAACCGGATCTTCGCCGAGTCCGCCCGTAACGTCGGCGAGGACTGGTCCTACCTGCCGTACCAGGTGTACGCGAACTCGATCTTCAACGACACCGTGGGCAAGGCGTACGTCTCCCCCACCACGCTCACCGACGGCCTGAAGCAGTGGCAGGAGGCCGGCGTGACGTACGGCAACGACCAGGGCTTCACGGTCAACAAGTAGCCGGAGGCGCGCAGCCGCATTCCCCGGCCGCCGGGCGGGTCCCGGTCGACGAGACCGACGCACGCGCGCGTAGCGTGAGGTGCGTCGGCTCCGTCGTCGTCTCTCACCTGGAGATCCGCCTGTGTCCAGCGCCGCCCCGACCCGTACCGCCGTCGTCGAATCCCTCATGGACCGCTTCCCCGGAGTCCCTCCGGAGGCCGTGTTCAAGGAGGACCTGCTGCGCGGCGGGCTCGCCTTCGACCCGTCCGCGCTGTCCGGGAACGAGGGGGGTGAGGTGAAGCCGAAGTCGTACTTCATCTTCTCCTTCGACCACCGCACACTGCCGGAGCTCGGGGAGGCGGCGCTGAACCGCCCGCCGGAGGAGATCGTGCTCACGGGCGGGCCGTACGGGCTCCGCCGCACGGTGGTGTCGGTACGGGTCAACCCCTCGTCCCCCTACCGGGTGGCACCGGACGGCGACGGGGCGCTCGCGCTGTTCCTCGACGGCGTCAGGATCGCCGACGTCGGTCTGCCGCCGATGCCCGAGTACTACCGGCACCCGCTGGCGAACGGCAAGTCCGTGATGGAGGTCGCGCCGACCATCCAGTGGGGCTACCTGATCTATCTGACGGTCTTCCGGGTCTGCCAGTACTTCGGCGCCAAGGAGGAGTGCCAGTACTGCGACATCAACCACAACTGGCGCCAGCACAAGGCGGCGGGCCGCCCGTACACCGGGGTGAAGCCGGTCGACGAGGTCCTGGAGGCGCTGGAGATCATCGACCGCCACGACACGGCCCGTACGTCTACCGCTTACACCCTCACGGGCGGGGCGGTCACGTCCCAGGTCGGCGGGAAGGACGAGGCCGACTTCTACGGGCAGTACGCGCGGGCGATCGAGGAGCGGTTCCCCGGCCGCTGGATCGGCAAGGTCGTCGCGCAGGCGCTGCCGAAGGAGGACGTGCAGCGGTTCCACGACTACGGCATCCGGATCTATCACCCGAACTACGAGGTGTGGGACCGCCGGCTGTTCGAGCTGTACTGCCCCGGCAAGGAGCGCTACATCGGCCGGGACGAGTGGCACCGCCGGATCCTGGACTCCGCCGAGATCTTCGGGCCGCGCAACGTCATCCCGAACTTCGTCGCGGGCGTCGAGATGGCCCGGCCCTCCGGTTTCCTGACGGTGGACGAGGCGATCGCCTCCACCCGGGAGGGCCTGCGGTTCTTCATGTCGCAGGGGATCACGCCCCGGTTCACCACCTGGTGCCCGGAGCCGACGACCCCGCTGGGCCGGGAGAACCCGGACGGGGCTCCCCTGGAGTACCACCTGCGGCTCCTTGAGGCGTACACCGCGACGCTGGAGGAGTACGGCCTGACGGCGCCCCCCGGGTACGGGCCGGCCGGTCCGGGGCGCGCGGTGTTCTCGGTGAGCTCGTTCATGGACGCGCTGCCGCCGGCGCCGGGCGAGTAGCCGGGCGCGGGAACGCGAGGGAGCCGGTACCCCCTCGGGGGTACCGGCTCCCTCGCGAAGGCGGGGGCGGGCTCGGCCGCGTCAGGCGGCGACCTCGCCGGCCTGCCGTCCCGCATCACCGGGTCGGCGAGGAGGCGGGGGCTTCCGGGGCGGGCACTTGTGCGGCGGAGGCCGCTGCGGCGGCGGGCGTCCGCCGGCCCGTGGCCGGGTCCGCGGGCGGCCACAGCCTCGCCGCGCCCACGGCCCCCGCCAGCGCCACGGCGGTGAGCACGGCCGCCGAGGCGGCCGGGCCGGTCGTCACGGCGAGCCAGCCGGCGAGCGGGTAGGTGAGCAGCCAGCAGGCGTGCGAGAGGGAGAACCGGGCCGCGAAGGCGGCGGGCAGGTCGCCGCTCCGTACGGAGCCGCGCACCACCCGGCCGCCCGGGGTGAGCACCGCCGAGCCCGCGGCGCCCGTGACCAGCCAGACCAGGAGCAGGGCGGGCCAGGACCAGGCTCCGGGCGTGGCCGTGAGGCCGAGGGCGAGCAGCCCCAGGGCCGCGGGCAGGACGAAGGCGGCCCGCACCATGACCGCGCGGTCGTCGCCCCGTTCCAGGACGCGCGGCAGCAGCAGGGCCACCGCCATGGAGCCCGCGCCGTACGCGCCGAGGGCGAGGGGTACGTCCCCGGTGGGGCGGCCGAGGGTGTCGCGGACGAGGATCACGGTGTCGACGAGGACGACGGCCCCGGCGGCCGCGACGGCCAGGTCGAGGGCGAGGAGGGCGCGCAGACGCGGGGCGGCGAGGACGAGCCGGATCCCGGAGACCGCCCTGGCGTACGCACGGGGGCGCGGGGCCGCGCCACCGGCGGGTCTCGGCTCCGGGCCGGGGTCGGGGGCGGGGTCCACGTCGGGCAGGGCCGTCGTGCGGACCAGGAGGGCGGAGGCGACGAATCCCGCGGCGGTGCCGGCGAACAGCCAGGCGTACGGGACGACCGTCAGCAGCGCGGCGGCGAGCGCCGGGCTGGCCAGGCTCTCCAGGTCATAGGCGAGCCGGGCGAGCGACAGGGCGCCGGTGTAGTCGCGTTCGTCGGGCAGCACCTGCGGGATCGTCGCCTGGAAGGCCGGTGTGAAGGCGGCCGAGGCGGCCTGGAGCAGCAGGATCAGGACGTACACCTGCCAGACACGGGTGACGAACGGCAGGGCGAGCACGACCGCCGCGCGCGCGAGGTCCATGGAGACGAGCAGCGCCCGTCGGGGGACGCGGTCGGCGAGGGCGCCGACGAGCGGGGCGAGGAGGACGTACGCGGCCATCTTGATCGCGAGGGCGGTGCCGAGGACGGCGGCGGCGGCGTTGGCGCCCGCCAGGTCGTACGCGAGGAGGCTCAGGGCCACGGTCGCCAGGCCGGTGCCGGTGAGGGCGACGACCTGCGCGCCGAACAGGCGGCGATAGGTGGGGTTGCGCAGCACGGACAGCATGAGGACGCCCCCGGTCGGCCACGGCGGACAGCGGACGTCACCAACGTAGCGGACATGTGCATACTTGCGCACACGTTGAGCGCCAGGGGGGGTCGGAGTGTGGCTCTCAGTCGTGCCAGGGCTCGCCGCTCACCTCGTGATCGGCGCGGCTGATCGCCTCGACGACGAGACGCTTCAGATGCCCGTCCGGCATGGCGTACACGACCCTGCGTCCGTCTTTGCGGGACTGGACGAGTCCGGCCAGGCGCAGCTTGGCCAGGTGCTGGCTGACGGCGGGGCGCGCGGCCCCGCAGGCCTCCGTCAGGGCGGTCACATCGGCCTCGCCGCGGGTGAGCAGCCAGACCAGGTGCAGCCGGGTGGGGTCGGAGAGCAGGCCGAACACCTCGGCCGCCGCCGAGAGTTCGAGCGCTCCCGGCGTCCGCTCGTGCGGCCGGGACGCGGCCGCGGCCGCGGGATCAACGCGCTCAGACATGGGCCCATCGTAGGCAGGCGGACGGGCGGCCCCAGTCGCCCGGGGCCGGGACCGTACGCCTGCCCGAGCCCGGGAGCGGATGCGGGAGGGCCGCCGCCCGCCCCGGGCCCGTGCCTCCATCCGGGGCGTCGCCGGTGGAGCGACCCGCACGCGGCCACCTCAGACGCGCAGTTCCCTCGCCTCGAAGCGGCCGTCACCGAGGACCAGCACGAAGGAGACCTGCTGCCCCTCGGAGAGGGTGCACCCCTCCCCCTCGATGTCCTCGGCGCTGAAGTACACCTGCTCCTCGGACCCCACGGGAACGACGAACCCGTACCCGCCGGCACGGTTGAAGGACTGCACGAACCCTTTGCTTCTGCCTTCCACGGCGACCTCCTCGTCGTCGTCACGGATGGCGCGGCGGAGGGGCGAGGACCCCGGTCGACCGCAACCGCGTCTCAGGGGACTTGTACCCCGTGCGGCCGCTCTCCGCCCGTCGGCAGGGCGCCCTCGCTCCCCTGCCGGACCTTCTGGCGGCCTCGATTCCGGGGCCGGGTCCGTACGCGCTCTCGGCCGTGGGGGAGATCGGCGCGGGTGGTGCAGACCACTCCCCCACGTCTCGTAGAATATTCAACAGAGGCCCGGTGCCGGAGATCCCCCGTGTCCGACACCGGGCCTCTTCCTGCCGACTTCCGTCAGGCCCTGCCGCCCGGGTACGCGATCCTCCCCGTGATCGCGGCGATGCGCCGCGCCGACTCCTCCGGGGACGCCACCGGCTGGACGATGTGGCTGACGGTGAGCCGCACGATCGTCTCGACCGCGAGTCCGCGGGACCCCTCGTCCACATCGGGCCAGGCCTCGAACGCGTACGCGTCGAGCATCGTCATCGCCGTACCGAAGACGGGTCCGGGCGGGGCGTGAGATAGGCGAGGAGGTCGTCCTCGCCCGCCGCGGTCCGCGAGCAGGACGCCCTTGACGAGGGGGTTGTCCACGGCCTGCTGGAGCGTGCAGCCGACCCCTGCGGCGCCCGCGGCCTCCAGTTCACCCCGGTGGGCGTCGAGTTCGCCCTGGATGCCGAGCAGGAAGCCCTCCAGCTCGCGCTGGACCAGGGCCTTGCCGATGGCCTCCTTCGAGCCGAACTCGTTGGAGAGGGCCTGGCGGCTGATGCCGGCGGCGCGCGCGATGGAGGTCGTGCGCGGCACACCCCAGCCGTCGGCGGCGACGAGGCGATGGGCGGCGTCGAGCACCTGCTCGCGCAGCAGGGACCGAACGCTCTCCCGAAAACGTGTCACCGTGCCCCCACCTCAGCGATCGGGCACGGCCCGGAACCGCCCCTCGGGCCCCGCCTCCTCGCCGGATACCGGTCGATCGCCCCGATCTTGAAGTCGACCAATCAACCGCGGGTTGATCGATATTCGATCATTCGACACCTTTGCATTGACTCGCTCATCGGCCACACCTAGCTTCTGGCGTCACCAGACCTCGAGAAAGGTGTCGCGTCATGACCATGGAGGCATTCCCGGGGCGGCGTGCGACGGTCGGTGGGCTCATCGCCGTCGCGCTCGCCCTCGCCGGCAGCGTCGCCCTCCCCACCGCGCCCGCCTCGGCCGCCGGGAGCACCACCTACGTGGACTGCTCGCGTCCGGACGCCGGCGACGGCAGCCAGGCCGCGCCGTTCAACAGCGTCGCCCAGGCCAACGGGAGGACGTACGCGGCCGGGGACACCCTCGCCTTCGCGTCCGGCACCACCTGCACCGGGTCCCTCGCCCCCAAGGGCAGTGGCACCGCCACCGCCCCCATCACGCTGACGAGGTACGGCACCGGCGCGCTGCCCGTGATCGACGGCGGCGGCGCTCCGGACGCCGTCTCCCTCACCGATCAGGACCACTGGCGGATCAGCGACCTGAAGCTGACCAACCCCGCCGCCTCCCTCGCCCGCCGTACCGGACTGCGGATCTCCGCGACCGACGGACGGGCCCACCGCGGCTTCGACGTCGGTCACCTGGTCGTCGACCGGGTCGCCGGCCAGACGAGCAAGAACAGCCCGACCACCGAGGACTTCGTCCAGTCCGCCGGCATCGTCACGGGGGCGAGCGGCACCGCCTCGACCCTCCACGACGTCCACGTCCACCACAACGAGATCACCAACACCGGCGGGGGCGGCCTCAAGATCAGGGTCGGCGCCATGGCGGTCAAGGGCTCCGGGGTCCTGATCGAGCACAACGTCGTCAAGGACGTCGGGGGCGACGGCATCATCGCCAGCTACGCCGACGCGCCCATGATCCAGTACAACAACGCCTCCGGCGTCGGCAACGGCGTCTACCCCTTCTCCGGCGGCAACTTCGCCGGTATCTGGGTGCTCGGCGACCACAACCCGACCATCCAGAAGAACGCCGTGTACGGCATCACCAGGATGTCCGTGGCCGACAGCCAGGCCTTCGACTGCGACTGGGGCAACACCGGCACCTGTCTGATCCAGTACAACTTCAGCCGCGACAACATCGGCGGTTTCTTCCTCGACTGCGACGGGTGCGGCACCATCGGCGGCGCCCAGCAGGTCATCCGCTACAACATCTCCGAGAACGACTGCCGGATGAGCAGCGTCAGCGCGGGCCGGTCCGCGCTGCGCATGTACAACAACGTCCTCTACTGCACGGACCGGAAGTTCAGCATCACGCTCCCCGACGAGAGCGTCGTCGAGAACAACATCTGGGTGGGCACCACCGACTCCCGGCTGCCGACGGCCGCGGGGATCTCCTGGCTCTGGAACGTCTTCCAGGGCGTGCCGAGGCCGACCGCGAACGGCATCGTGGGCGACCCGCACTTCGTGAACCCGGGCACGGGCGGCGAGTCGCTCGGCTCCGCCGACGGGTACAGGCTCCGCGCCACGTCGCCGGCGCTGAACAACGGCTCCGTGATCAGCGGCAGCGGGGGCCGCGACTACTGGGGCAACCCGGTCTCCGCGACCACCAAGCCGCACCGCGGCGCCTACAACGGCCCCGGGTTGTAGCCCACTCGCACCCCCGGCGACCGGTGTCAGGCGCCGGGGGTGCTCGTCCTCGTCAGCCACGGAGCGGCGGCCGCGAGCAGGGCGGTCACGCCGAGCGGGATCGTCGGCCCGGGGACGGGGGCGAAGTGCGGCGAGTGGTTGGCGGGGACGGTGTCGGGGAGACCGTCCTCCAGGAGCGAGCCGGGGTCGATGCCCGCGTAGAGGGCGGGGTCGGCGCCGCCGAAGTGCCAGAAGACGGAGGGGACGCCGAGCGCCGTGCCGAAGGTGCCGAAGTCCTCGCTTCCGGTGATGATCTGAGTGAGCGTGAAGACCCTTTCCGCTCCCAGGACTTCGGTCAGGGATTCCTGCACGACGGCGGTCGCCGCCGCGTCGTTGACGGTGACCGGGAAGGAGTTGAGCGGGCTGAACTCGGGCTCCTCGGGGGCGCCCGAGGCAACGGCCTCGGCCCGCACGATGCGCGTGACGGCGGCGAGGATCCGGTCCCGTACGGCCGGGGTCGTCGAGCGGACGTTGATCCACAGTTCGGCGGTGTCCGGGATGATGTTCTCCTTCGTCCCGGCGTGCAGCGAGCCGACGGTGACGACACCCGTCTGGGCGGGCCCGATCTCCCGGGAGACCACCGTCTGCAGCCGCATCACGACCGCCGCCGCGAGCACCACGGGGTCGACGGCCGTCTCCGGGGACGAGCCGTGGCCGCCCCGGCCGAAGAGGGTCACCCGGAAGTTGTCGGACGCCGCCATCACCGGTCCCGGCCGGGTCCCGAAGAAGCCGACCGGTGCGGGGGCCACGTGCTGGCCGAGGCAGACCTCGGCCTGCGGGAAGCGGTCGAGGAAGCCGTCCTCGATCATCGCGGGCGCGCCGCCGATCTCCTCGGCGGGCTGGAAGACGGCGACGACGGTGCCGTGCCAGGCCTCCCGGTGGGCGGCGAGCTGGGCGGTGGCGCCGAGCAGACAGGTGACGTGCATGTCGTGCCCGCAGGCGTGCATGACCGGCACCTCGTTGCCGTCGGGGTCGGTGCCGGTGGCGGTGGACGCGTACGGGAGTCCGGTCTCCTCCCTGACGGGGAGGGCGTCCATGTCGGCGCGGAGCAGGACGACGGGGCCGGGGCCGTTGGCGAGGACGCCGACGACTCCGGTGCGTCCGACGCCCTCGGTGACCTCCCAGCCCTGGGCCCGCAGCTGCCCGGCGACGACACCGGCGGTGCGGAACTCCTGGAACGACAGCTCGGGGTGGGCGTGCAGGTCCTCGTAGAGGGCGAGCAGTGCGGGCAGCCGCGCGTCGAGCCCGGAGAGGAGCGGGGCGACGGGCGGGGCGACGGTCTCGACGGTCATGCGGAGTCCTTTGCGGTGCGGAGGGAGGTGTACGCCGGCGGTTCGTCGGCGGCGGCGCGGAAGGCGGCCGCGTCCTGTGGGGTGAGGCAGGCCATGACGGCGGCGATCAGCGCGCCGAGGACGAGGAAGCCGAAGGCGACCTGGAAGGAGAAGGCGTCGGCGAGGGCGCCCATGACGGGCGGGGCGACCATTCCGGCGACCTGACCGCCGAAGATGACGACGGCGCTGCCCACGCCCACGTACGCCGGGGAGAGACCGGCGAGGGGGACGGCGAAGATCGGCATGTACGCGAGGGAGGCGGCGAAGACGGCGACGGTGCCGAAGAGGACGAAGCCGAGGACGGACGGCGCGTTCGCCATGAGGAGGAGGGCGACGGCCGCGACGGCCATGCCGGGGACGATGATCCTGCGGTGGTGGCCGCCGAGCCGGTCGGCGAGCCGTCCGCCGAGGAAGGTGGCGAGCGCGGCGCCGAGCGCGGGGACGGCGATGAGGGCTCCGGCGGAGGTGAGGGAGACGCCGTGTTCCTCGCTGAGATACGACGGGACCCAGGTGTTGAGGCCCCAGACGATGGTGTTGTAGCCGAACATCATGAGGGCGAAGCGCCACAGGACACCCTTGCGCAGGACCGCGCGGAGGGCGGGACGGGCGGTCTCCCCGACGGTGTCCTCGGCGCTCTCCGTGCGGGGCAGCGGGGCCGGGAGCCAGAGGCGTACGGCGACGAGGGCGAGGACGCCGAGTGCGGCGGTCGACCAGAAGGCCGAGCGCCAGCCGAAGACGGCGACGAGCGGGGCGACGGCCAGCGGGGTGATGACGGCGGCGAGCGCGTTGGAGCTCATGACCGTGCCGTTGGCGCTCATGCGTTCCTCGGGCCGGGTGCGCTCGACCAGGACCTTCATGGCGGCCGGCGGGAAGATCCCCTCGGCCGCGCCGAAGGCGAAGCGCAGGGCGAGCAGCACGGCGAAGGACCAGGCGAAGCCGGTGAGGGCGGTGAAGACCGACCAGGTCAGCAGCGCCCAGAGGGTCACCCGCCGGCCGCCGAAACGGTCGGCGAGCAGGCCGCCGGGGATCTGGCAGAGGGCGTAGGCGAGGAAGAAGGCCGAGACGACGAGACCCTGCCGGGTGCGGTCGAGGTCGAACTCGGCGCCGAGGGAGGGCAGGACGAGGTTGATCACGAGCCGGTCCGCGTAGTCGACCAGCCAGGCCGCGAAGAGCAGGACGACCGTGACACGGACGGTTCCGCGGTGCGCGGACGGCGCCGCCGGGGACGCGGGAAGGGGCGGAGCAGGCACGGTACTCCTCTCACCGGTGGCCGAATCTGGTGGTCGGCCGGAAGTGCCCCTACGATCCGGTCCGTGAGCGAGATCCCTTCCGAATCGCCGGAAAGCATCAGAGGAGGCCTCTCCGGGCCGGATTCCGGTACGGCGAGTGCCGTCGCCGGCTTCTCCGAGCTGGATCTGGCACTGATCGACGCGCTGCAGGCGGCCCCCAGGGCCCCGTGGACCCGGATCGGCCAGGCGCTCGGCGTGAACGCGACGACGGCCGCCCGCCGCTTCGAACGGCTCCGCGCCGAGGGGCTCGCCTGGGTCACCGCGTACGACGCGGCGAAGACGGCCACGGTCGCCTATGTGGAGGTGCGGTGCCGGCCGCGCGCCTTCGACCGGGTGAGCGCGGCGGTGACGGCGCTGCCCTGGGTGTTCAGCGTCGACGAGACGGCCGGGGACTTCGACCTGTTCCTCTCCGTCGCCGCCCCGGACCTGCCGTCCCTGGGGCGCGCGGTGCACCGGGGAATCGGCGGACTGCGCGGGGTCCGCTCGACCCGGACCCGGCTGGGCATCACGCTGTACGGAGAAGGGCGCGACTGGCGGATGCGGGCGATGAACCCCGCCGAACGCGCCGGCCTCGGCGGGGCGCCGACCGTCCGGCCACGCACCTACAGCACCCATCTCCACGAGCGGCCGTCGCCGCAGGACCAGGCGCTGCTCACCGCGCTCGGCGCCGACGGGCGGCTCGGGTACGGGGAGTTGGGCGCGCTCACCGGCATGAGCGAGCACACGGCGCGGCGCCGGCTCCAGCGGATGATCCGCGAAGGGGACATCACCCTGCGCTGCGACCTGGCGCACCCGATGGCGGGGCTCTCCACGATGGTGGTCTACCGGACGTCGGTGCCGCACGCCCTCCTGGAGCAGACGGGGAACGCCCTCGCCCGGCTGGAGCAGGTGCGGATGTGCGTGTCGGTGAGCGGCCCGTACAACCTGCTCGTCCTCGTCTGGCTGCACGGTCTGGGTGCGGTGGACCCCTTCGAGGCGCTGCTCGCGGAGCGTTTCCCGGCCCTGGAGGTACGGGACCGGACGGTGGCCCTGCACTCCCCGAAGCGGATGAGCTGGCTCCTCGACGAGCACGGGCGGGCCACGGGCAGGGTCCCGCTGGGGCTGCCCGGGCACTGAGGAGCCGGGGCAGGGAGGTGCCACGGCGCGCCGTCGCTCCCGTTTGGACCCGGTCGGGGGTGGGGCCGGGGGGAGACGGCGGTGCGCCGTGGCACCGGTCTGTGAGGTGGGGCGTTACGAGGCGATGCTCGGGTCCGGGTCGAGGGCCGGGGCCGGGTCGCCGAGCACGTCGACCGGGCTCGCCGGGCCGGGCTCGCCGGGGAGGACCGCGCAGGAGAGGGCGGTCGCCTGGCGGAGGGTCTCCGTCAGGTTCTGCCAGTCGAGGGCGGGCCGGGTGTCGGGGCGGCCGAGGACGAGGGAGGCGTTCCAGCGCATCCGGGGCACGCCGGGGAGCGGGCGCAGCCCCCCGGCCTCCTGGTGGGAGGCGGCGAGGGCCATGGGGAGCATGGCGCAGCCGAGGCCGGACTGGGCGGCGGCGCGGACGCCCGCCATGGAGCCGAGTTCGTGTATCTCGGGCGGGCTGTCGCAGCGCAGTCGGAGGAATTCGGGGAGCCAGCGCTGGGAGGGACAGTCCGGGTCGGCGATGACGACCTGTCGGCCGAGGTTGCCGCGTCGGTGGCCGACGCTGGTGACGGGGATGAACTCGACTTCCTGGAGGCGCACTTCGGTCAGTTCGTCGGAGCGTTCGGTGTGCAGCTGGTCGGCGAGCTGGACGGCCGGGTCCTCGGCGTCGACGACGGTGAGGACGAGGGCGCCGTCGATCGCGCCGGCCCGGAAGGCGTCGTGGACCTCGGCGGTTCCCATGACCCGCAGGGCGAGTTGGACGCCGGAGAGGAGCCGCCGCCCGATGTGGGTGACGCGGGCGAGCTGCTGTCCGTACGCGAGGGCGGGGACGATGCCCACGGTCAGCCGTGGCGGGTTGGCCGCGGGCCTGCGCAGGGCGGTCTCCATCTCACCGACGAGGGTGAGGATCTGGCGGGCGTAGTCGCACAGGACGGTACCGGCGTGGGTGAGCCGGACGCCGCTGGGGAGCCGTTCGAAGACGGGCTCGCCGACCTGCCTCTCCAGGGCACGCATCTGTGCCGTGACGCTGGACTGCGAGTACCCGAGGCGTCGCGCCGCCTGGGTGAACGACCCGGTCAAGGTCACCTCCCGGAAGGTCCGAAGGGTTCTTGCGTCGATGTCCACGTGAAATTCCCCCCTGCCGCGCAGGCGGCAGTTCCTCGCACCAGGTGGTTGGTCGTCCACCCGCTTCGATCGCCCCAGTCGGTTGTCACACAAGCCGCAGGGGTGCCGGACGCCCCTTCGCGCCCGGCACCCCTGCTCGGCCGCGAAGACTCTACTCGGCGAGCTGGGCCGGGACCAACGGAAAGTCCAAGTCCGGCTGCGCAACGTGATTGAAGAAGTTCGACAGCACGTTGAGCGCGACGTGGCCGACGATCTCCGCGATCTCGGCGTCGGTCACGCCGGCGGCGCGGGCGTCGACGAGGGACGCGTCGGTGACGCGGCCGCCGGTGGCCATGACGGCGCCGGCGAAGCGCAGCACCTGGTCCATGTGCGGGTCGCCGGAGTCGGTGCCGTGGCGGGTGTCGAGCAGCTCCTGCTCGCTCAGGCCGACCTTGCCGCCGCGCAGGGTGTGCGCGGAGACGCAGTACGTGCAGTCGTTGTGCTGCGCGATGAAGAGCGCGAGCTGCTCGCGCTGCCGGGCGCTGAAGCTGCCGCCGACGAGGGCCTCGCGCATGGCGAGGTAACCGCGGAGGGCGGCGGGGCCGTTGGCCAGGGCGGCGTACAGGTTGGGCAGCTTGCCGAGCTGCTTGAGGGTGCCTTCGAGCAGCTCGCGCTGCTCCTCGTCGGCGGTCTCTACGGTCAGTTGGGGCAGGCGGGGCATGGAGCTCTCCTTGAGCCGGACCAAGACGGAACTGATCGGTACCATCGAGACGGTACCGATCGGTTCCGTCTGGCGCAACGGGAGGCAACCACTCCCCTTTTGCTTGCAGGATCACCTATACGGCACCGAGTGGTACCGTCTGGTATGGCCACGAACGCGAAAGAACGGCTCCTCAGCGCGGCGGAGCGTCTGTTCTACGAAGAGGGGATCCGGGCCGTCGGCATCGAGCGGATCCTGTCCGAGTCCGGAGTGGGCCGCGCCTCCTTCTACCGCCATTTCCCCAGCAAGGACGATGTCGTCGTCGAGGTGCTGCGGCGCCGGGACGGCATGTGGCGCGCCTGGCTGGACGGACGGATCGCGGTGAGCGAGCGCTCCCCCGAGGAACTGCCGCTGGCACTCTTCGACGGCCTCGCGGAACGCTTCGCCGCGGCCTCCTTCCGCGGCTGCGCCTTCATCAACACGATGGTCGAGACAGCCGATCCGGACAGCCCGGCCCACCATGTGGCGGCCGAGCACAAGGAGAAGGTCATCGCGGTCCTGGACCGCCTGCTCGCCGAGGGCGGCTACCGCGACCACGAGGCCCTGGCCCGCCAGCTGGCCCTGCTCGGCGACGGAGCGATCGTGACGGCCCTCCGCGAGGGCACGCCGGAGGCGGCGGTACGGGCCAGGGGCGTCGCGGAGATCCTGCTCCGGACGGCGGAGAGGGAGACGGCGCGGGTGTAGGGCGCGGCCGGGACCGGCGACGGGGCCCGGCCACGGCCGGTGGAGGGCCGGCCTGCCGCTCGGGCGGGCGTCGGGCAAGGCCTGCCACTCAGGCGGGCGTCGCCTGGCCCTGCCGCTCGGGCGGGCGTCGCCTGGCCCTGCCGCTCGGGCGGGCATCGAGCCCGGCCTGCCGCTCGGGGCCGAAGGAAGGCGCCCCGCCCGCCCCCGGCCCGGCTTCCCGGCTCCCGGCCCGCCGCTGATGGAGGGCCGGCCCAGCGCTCGGGGCCCGGCGGCGACACAGGACCGGCATGCGGGCGGGCGTCGGCGCCCGGCCCGCCGCTCATGGGTGTCGCCGTCAGTGTGCGGCCGGCGCCCCCGGACGCAGTTCGCTCCGCCGCACCTTGCCCGAGCGGGTGCGCGGAAGGCGGGCGATCACCTCGACCCCGCGCGGCACGAAGACCGGCGCGAGCCGCTCGGCGGCGAGCGCGAGCAGCTCAGCGCCGATGCGCCCCTGCACATCGGTGATCAAATCACGTCGCTGCGGGCGGAGTTCCACGACCGCGTACGGGGCGAGACCGCCTTCCGGGTCCTCGCACGGCACCACCGCCGCGTCGGCCACCTCCGGGTGGGTGCGGAGCACCGCCTCGATCTCCATCGGGGAGACCCGGTGGCCATGGGACTTGAAGACCTCGTCCATCCGTCCCAGCAGCCGGATCGAGCCGTCCGCACACCGCTCGCCCCGGTCCCCCGTGCGGTACAGACCGTCGGCGAACGCCTCCGCCGTGCGCCCGGGCAGCCCCGCGTACCCGCGCATCAGGCCGGGCGGACGCTCCGTCAGATCGACGCAGACCTCGCCCGATTCGCCCCGCTCCCCCGTCTCGGGATCACGCAGCACGATCCGGTAGCCGGGGAGGGGGTGGCCGAGCGGCGCGAGGGGCTCCGCGCCGCCGGGCGCACGGCCGATGAGGGCGGTCGCCTCCGTCTGGCCGTAGCCGTCACGGACGCGTACGCCCCATGCCGTCTCGATCCGTCGCACCGTCTCGGCGGTCAGGGGTTCCCCGGCAGCCGTCGCCTCGCGCAGCCGGGGTGCCGCCGTGTCCCCGTTCACGTACGGGACCAGGGACCGCCACGCGCTGGGCGGCGCGCAGAAGCTGGTGACGCGGTGTGCGGCGAGGACACCCGGCAGCACGGCCGGCGGGAGGCCGCCGTCCGGGGGCGCGAGCACGGTCGCCTCCGCCGCCCAGGGGACGAAGAAGCTCGACCACGAGTGCTTGGCCCAGCCGGGCGCGGAGAGGTTGAGGTGCCGGTCGCCGGGGCGCAGGCCGCTCCAGTACAGGCTGGAGAGGTGTCCGACGCCGTATCCGGCGTGGCTGTGTTCGACGAGTTTCGGCAGCGAGGTCGTGCCGGAGGTGAAGTAGCAGAAGGACGGGTCGGCGGCGCGGGTCGGCTCGTCCGGGACGAAGCGGGGTCGCCCCGGTCGACGGGTGTCGGGGTACGGGACCCAGCCGGCCCGGTCCGCGCCGCCGACGGCCATCCGGACGCCCGGCACCGATCCCGACCCGGACACCGGCCCGGACCCCGACCCCGATTCCGACGACGACCCCGACCCCGACCCCGACCGTGGCAACTCGTCCAGCAGCGCGACGAGTTCGGGTGCGCTCACCACGTGCCGGATGCCGCCCCGGCCGATCCGGTCGGCCGCCTCGGCGGCGGTCAGGTCCTGGTAGCCGGGGACGACGACCGCGCCGAGCTTGATGCAGCCGAGCAGGGTCTCCCACAGCTCGACGCGGGTGCCGAGCAGGATCAGGACGCGGTCGCCCCGTACGACCCCGTGCTCGCGCAGTTCCGTCGCCAACGCGTCGGAACGGGCGGAGAGTTCGGCGAACGACACGCGGTCGACGACGGGGACGCCGCCGTCCGGCCCCGGGTGGCCGAGGAGTTCGAGGGCCGTCCGGTCGTTGCCCTCGGCGATCACGTCGAACCAGTCGAGTGCCCAGTTGAAGTGTTCGGCGCGCGGCCACCGGAAGGCGGCGCAGGCCGCCTCCCGGTCGCCGCGCAGCCGGAGCAGCAGGTCCCGTGCGGCCCGGTACTCCTCATGGGCCGATGCCCCGGCGGCGCCGTTCACCCCACGCCTCCCAGCAGCGCACGGCCGGCCTCCGGGCGGCTCGTCCGCACGGCTCCCGCGTCCGCCGCGGCCTCCGCCAGCGCTGCCGCGATCGCGTCCGCGTCCCGCGTGAACGAGCCCCACAGGCCCGGCCGACCGCTGCCCACCTGCGTGAACCAGCGGGTGAACTCGCTCGGGATGCCCAGGACATGGGTGCTGGTGTCCACCGAGCCGTCGGCCCGCACCGGGTGGAACGGGGAGTCGGTGCAGTCCAGGCCTCCGGTGGCGAACTCCTCCGTCCCGTCGACCGCGTTGGTGAAGGTGCGGATCTCCCCGTCCGCCATCAGGCACCGGATCAGCGGGTCCCGGTCGGCGGTCAGGTCGGTGCCCGGCACCCGGGCGTCCACGACCACGTCCAGCGGCACCCAGGAGTTCTCCACCTGCGCCGACTCCACCGCGAACCGCCCCTCGACGGGGTCCGCCCCGAACCGGGCTCCGGGGCCCACCGGTTCGAGGACCCCGGCCGCGAGCAGCGCGAGGAACTGCTCCGAGCGCAACTGCGGCGGTCCGGTCGAGACCATCGCCGCGACCGGGCCGAACTCGGCGAGGAACCAGCGGTGCGAGGCGGGGGTGAGTCCGCCGAAGTCGACGACGGTGCGGATCGTCTGCCGGACGTCCCGGAGGACGTCGGCGGCCGCCTTCAGTGGCCCGTCGGCGTTGCCCTGACGCGCTTCGAAGAGGTCGGCGCGCAGCCATTCGGTCAGCACCTTGTGGTACTCGGCCGCCGAGCCGAAGCGCCGGCTGCCGAACGGCCGGGCGAGCGCGTCGAGTCCGGTGATCGGCCGGGCGTCGACGCGGTATCCGGCGGCGAGCCGTTCCAGGACTCTCGGATCGGGCCGGGGGTCGGGCCGGTCGGCAAGGGCATGCGTACCCCGCTCGGTGAACTCGTCGGCGGCTTCCGGGCCGTGGACCTGGCGGATCCGGGTGGCGAGGAGCACGAGGTTGACCTCGGCGAGCAGCCACGGCAGGACCGACTCCTCGAAGTCGAGCGGCGCCTTCTCCGCCCGTAGCGCGGCCATCCGCTCGGCGGTGAACAGCCGTGCCTGATAACGGTGTTCGGGCCCCTTCTGGTTGGCCCCCCGGGTCAGCAGGGGCACTCCCCCGCGCGAACCCGCGAGGATCCGGGGTTCCTTGCCGCTGGGCAGGTACAGCAGACCCTCGCAGCCCTCGGTGAAGGTGCCGCCGCGCCCCAGAGTGAGCTCGGTGAGGATGTCGTAGAAGGTGAGCCCCATGCCGAGGATGCCGACGCTCGCGCCCGCCGGGATCTCCGCGAGCGGCATCTCGCTCGCCGAGCCGCCGGCGATGTAGCGGACGGGGCGGGCGGGGGTGCTGTGTTCGCGGGCGAAGCGCGTCCAGGCGCGCTGTTCCCCGTCGGGCTCGTTGACGGGGTGGCCGGTGGCGAGGACCACCCGGTCGACGGTGAGGACGTCACCCCGGTCGAGCCTCAGCCGGTGCGTGGCTCCGCCCTCCCCGCGGCCCCGGTCCGCGCAGATCACCCGGGCGGGGACGCGGACGACGCTGAGGGAGGGCGGCAGGGTCTCCTCGATCCGCCGCATGACATGGGTGAGGTAGCGGCCGTAGACGGCCCGGGGTGCGTAGCCCTCGGGCTCGGCTCCCGCCGGGTCGTCCTCGGCCCACCACTCGCCGAGGGACGGTCCGGCGCCGGGCCGGTGCGGTCCGTCGTCGGCCGGCCCGGAGAACATGGTGACCTCCTGGGCCGGGGTGTTCATCAGGAACCACGGCGACTGGTCCGTCCGCCAGATCCGCCCGGCCCCCGCCTCGTACGGGTCCACGGCGAAGACCTCGATCGGCCGGGCGGGCGGCGTCTCGGCGCAGCGGGCCGCGAGCCGTTCCAGTACGGAGAGACCGCGCGGGCCCATGCCGACGAACGCGATCCGCAGCGGCTCGGCGGACGGCTCCGGGGCGTCCCGCGGCATCGGCTCCGGCGGCGGATTGCCGGCCGCGGCCTGGTCGTGCTCACGGGCGACCCGGCCGAGCATGCCGGAGAGCTGGCGTGAGGTCATCGGAATGGTCCTCCTGCTGGTGGTGAGCAGCGGCAGCGCGCCCAGATCCGTCCACTGCAGGCGCCCGTCCGGTGCGACGGTGGACCGGACGGCGCCCCGGTTGTCGGGGTGCAGGCAGAACGGCACGTCGAGCAGGCCGCGGTCGAAGGCCTTGAGCAGGGCGACGCCGAGGTCGTCGGAGAGCCCGAGGACGGTGGTGACCAGGGCGCGCGCCTCGACGAGCGTCTCCTCGGCCTCGGCCTCGGCGGCGGACCTGGCGCGCTGGTGCGTGCCGCGCCGGGGTGCGGAGCGGGCGGCGTCGGCGGCGATCCGCAGGGCGGTCAGGTTCTCCTCGACGGTCGGGATGCGGTGCGCCTCGGTCTCGGTCTTCACGATCAGGCGCTGGGCCCCGCCCCGTACGGCCAGTTCGGCGCTGCGGCGCAGCAGCAGCCGGGCGCCGGGCACGGTCCTCGGGTAGACGCCCATGTACGTGTAGAGCACGATGTGGCGGTCGACGGACGGCGGCAGGAACTCGTCGGCGAGCAGCCGCAGCGCGGTGAGCGCGCCGGTGTCCTGGGCGGGATGGGTCTGCTGGGCGTAGCTGAGGGAGACGCTGGTGGCGCCGTTGGCCGCGAAGAACAGGCATTCCAGGAGCGAGACGGCGACGAGCAGCGACGGCGGGCAGAGCTGGCCGAGGAGGCAGCCGCCGAAGGATTCGAGGTGGGCGCGGCGGCCGTGCGCGCGGCTCTCCTCGGTGAGGAACTGGACGGAGTCGCGCCAGGCGGCGACGGACTCGGCGAGCGGGGTGCGGCCGTAGGGCAGGCAGTACGAGACGGGGCCGCCCTCGGAGGCGGAGAGTCCGGCGGCGGCCATGGTGCGGAAGATGGCCAGCGGGTCGGCGGAGCCGTGCCGGACCTGGACGGGGGTGGCGCGTCCGGCCGCGGCGGCGACCCGTGCGGTGGTCTTCGGGCCGTGGCTGACCAGCGGGAACCCGTTGAGTGGCCGGCCGGCGCGCAGGGCGGCGGTGGCGGCGGCATGGTCGCCGACGCGGGTGTAGCTGTCGATGGTGAGGGTGGCGACGGTCCTTTCGGGCAGGGCGGCGACGGCGGCGACTCCGGCGGCCATCACCTCGGGCGCGACCATCCCCATCCGGGGCTGGACGACCAGTTCACCGGCCGCGGCCGACTCCTGGACGAAGGCGCCGAGGTCGCCGGGGGCGAGCGGGGGCGGGGCGGAGGTCGTCAAGCCGCGGCCCGCCCGGTACACGCGCCGCCGAGGTCGGCCAGCCGGCGCAGCAGGGCGGTGGGCGGGGTGCCGTCCGCGTACACCTCGTCGTATCCGGCGTCGAGGAGTTCGGCGGTGCGGGTGGCCGCGCCCTCCGGGGAGATGCCGAGGAGCCCGCCGATGACCATGGGGAGGGTGCGGGTCTTGCGGTCGGCGCGCAGGGCGCGGGCGGCGCGCAGCCCGTCCTGGTGGCCGTGACCGTTGACGGAGGAGAGCACGACGAGGTCGGGGCTGGTCATCCGGGCGGTGTCGACGAGCAGTTGCTCGGGAACGCAGGGTCCCAGGTTGAGCACGGAGTGCCCGTGCTCCTCCAGGAAGAGCTGGAGGTGGACGAGGTTCCAGGTGTGGGCGTCGGAGGAACCGGTGGTGAGCAGGACCCGGCGGGAGGGCTCGGGACTGCTGCGCAGGGGCTGGGGCCGTGCGGACGGGGTCATGGCGTCTCTCTCCGGAAGGGGTGCGGGCGGACGGGCGGGTGTACGCAGGTGGTGCGGGCGCGACGCGGACGGCGCGGACCGGGGGGAACACGTGGAGCTCGGACCGCGCGGGCGGCTCGGCCCGGTGCGCCTGGGCCGGGCGCGCCTCGGCTCACGCGCGGGGTGGCCGGCGGGTCCGCGTGCGGCAGGACGTGGGCCCGGCCGTACCGACGCGAGCGGGTCGTCGTACGGTGCGGGCGGCGTGTCCGTACGGGCGCGGTCGGCGCGGTGTACGGGCGCGGGCGAGGCGGTGTGCGGGATGCGGCCGTGTACGGGGCGGCCCCTTGCCGGGCGCGGGTCGGGCGCGGCGCGTACAGGCCGGGCGTCGGGCGCGTGCGAAATCGAACGAGACGTGCGAGGCACGCGGGGCCGTGCCGCGCGGGGGGGGGCGAGGCCGCCGGGCCCCTCGTGGGACCCGGTGGCCTCGTGACCGCGCGGGGGCCCGGGCGTTCGCGCGTGCCCGGGAACGGCCCGGCGGTGGCTCAGGCGCCGGGGACCCCGGCGCCGACGCCCGTGGTGATCTCTCCGGCCCCGGGGGTGCGGGCGGCCGCGGGACGGGCGCGGACGGCGAGGACGGTGCAGCCCTCGGCGCTGGACATCTGGTGCCGGGTGCCCGGCTCCTCGACGACGAGGTCTCCGCGGTGGAAGCGGCGCCCGTCGCTGTGGTCGAGGGTGCCGTCGAGGACGAGCATCAGCTCATGGCCGAGGTGCTCGTGGAAGTCGCCGTGCGCGCCGGGCGGGAAGCGCAGCAGCAGTGAGGCGGAGTCCTCGTCCTCGTCCGGGTCGGGGCCCCAGAGGACGACGAACTCGACGCCGACGCGTCCGGGTTCGGTCCACGGCACCCAGGGCAGGTCGGTCTGGTCGAAGCCGTTGCGGAGCACGTTGCGGAAGACGGTCACGTCAGGCATGGGCGCGGACCTCCGAGGCGGCGTCGCGCTGGGCGACGATGGACGGGATGCCGTCGGGGCCCCACGGCTCGGGCCCGTTGACGATGGGGGCGCCGATGAGCGAGCCGAACTCGCGCCAGGCGCCGTCGTAGTTGCGGATGTCGGGAAGGCCGAGGAGCTCGCTCAGCACGAACCAGCTGTGCGCGGAGCGCCAGCCGACCCGGCAGTAGACGACGGTCGGGGCGTCGGTGCGGACCCCGGCATAGGCGGCGGCCAGCTCTACGTCGTCGCGGAAGGTGCCGTCGGGCCGGACGGCGGTGTGCCAGGGGATGTGCTCGGCGGAGAGGGCGTGGCCGCAGCGCACGCCGAGGTCCTCGGGCACACCGGGCGGGGTGTTGCTCTGCCCGAGGTACTCCTCCAGGGAGCGGACGTCGAGGAGCTGGTGGCGTCCGATGTGGTCGAGCATGTCCTCGCGGCGGGCGCGGATCGTCTCGTCGACGGTCGGTACGGGGTAGGTGACCGGCGCGCGCTCCGGCGCGTCCTGTGTGAGGTCGGCGCCGAGCGCCTCCCAGCGGAGCCGGCCGCCGTCGAGGATCCGCAGCTCCCGGTGGCCGTACAGGGTGAACTGCCAGTATCCGGCGGCGGCCCACCAGTTGTTGTTGCCGCTGAGGAGGACGACGGTGTGGTCGGCGGAGATGCCGTGCCGGCCGAGGAGGTCGGCGAAGGCCTCGGGTCCGATGACGTCCCGGCGTACCGGGTCCTGGAGGTCGCCGGTCCAGTCCAGGCGGACCGAGCCGGGGATCCGGCCCAGTGGGCTGCCGCCGTCGGTGATCTCGACGAGGACCGTGTTCTCGTCCCCGGCCGCGGGGTTGCGCAGCTGTTCCATGATCTGCTCGCAGCTGACGAGCAGTCTGTCTCGGTTCACGGGAGCTCCGTTGAGGGTGAGTACGCGTAAGTGCGGGCGGACGAAGGGGGGTTCGGCACCGGCGGAACCCGTCACCACCAGTACGCGGGGTACTTGCCGATCACGCCGAGGCGGGAGGCGAGCATCCCCACCAGGACGAGCAGGGCGCTGCCGACGGCGAGCAGCACGAGGAAGCGCAGCGGCGCGGGGTCCTGGAGGACGGCGAGCACGGCGGTGGCGGCGGCGGGCGCGTGGACGGCCCGCAGCAGCAGCATGAGGCCGACGCTGAGGCCGGCGGCGACGGCGGCCACCCAGAGGGAGCGGCCGAACAGGGCGACGGCGACGAGGCCGAGGACCCCGGAGCCGACCTGTCCGAGCATGACGCCCCGGGGCTGCGCCGGGGGCAGCACGGGGGTGCTGCAGATGATCATGGCGGTGGCGGCCAGCGGGGCGATCATCAGGAGCTGGTCGGTGGCCTCGCCGAGGGCGACCAGGATCACCAGGGACACGACGGTGGCGAGGGTGCCGAGGACGGCGGGCCGGCTGCCGGGGAAGGGCGGGGCGCCGCCCGCCCAGCGGCCGCGGGCGGGCGGGGTCGCCGCACCCGCGGGGGTCTGGGTCTGGTTGCTCACGGTGTTCTCTCCTTGGCGGGACGGGCGGGGCGGGCGGAGGCGGCTCGGGGCGGGGCGGGG
>NZ_JNZO01000050.1 GCF_000717595.1 Streptomyces flavochromogenes
GGTCGGGGGCTGGGCAGTGGGGGAGGGAGACGGGGTGGCGGCGGGCGGGGCGTCTTGGCCGGCCTCGGCGCCCGCGCCGGGAGTACTCGGGGACGACGGCTTCTGCGAGGGCTGGGTTTCCTCGGGCGGAGCGGGTGTCTTCGGCTTGGTCGTGCTGCGGTCCGGGGCCCGTTTGCTGGGGGCCTTGGTCCCGGGCAGGTCCAGCACCTGGCCGGGGAGGATCACGTCGGGGTTGTCGAAGGTGCCCGCCGCCCGGCATGGGTTCGCCCTTGTTGGCTTCGTAGATGGCGGGCCAGTCCTCGGGGTTGTCGTGCGCGCCAGCGATCGTCCAGAGGCTGTCACCCTCGCGAACTGTCACTTCGACCGGCTGCTCGCCACTGGCTGCACCCGGGAGCGGGGCGGCTGCCGATGTCGTCTCGGGCCGCCGGACCCGTGGAGTGCACGGAGTGATCTGCTGTGGCAGTCGGGGGCGTGGTGTCTGTGGGGGCGTGGGCGTGGGGGAGTGTGAGGGTCCATCCGGGCTGGATGGGTGTGTCGGCATGGAAGAGGGTGCCGTCGGCCATCCGCCGGCCCTCGTTCGCGTCGGCGATCTTCGTGTAGAGCTCGCCGTGGCCGTAGAGCTTCTCGGCGATGCTCCATAGGCTTTCGGCAGGACGTGCGTCGCGGACGGTGTATGCAGGCGCTGCCGCTCGCTTCGTACCGGTCGTTTCGGCGGCGCGCTCGTCCGTCGTGGCCGTCGCCGCAGAGCCCGGGTGGACGATCTCAACAGTCGTGGTGGCGGTGATGGGTGCTGCGAGGGTGGGTGTTGCGGAGTCAAGGGTGCTGGAGGCGAAGAGAACGAGGATCCCGGAAACGAGCGTGCCGGCGGCACGTTGGGACAGACGCAGTCCGGGAAGACTTGGTGCGCTGCGGCCTCGGAGTTGGGCGGGGATCTCCAGCAGACGGAGAGGGCGAAGGCGGCCCAGGCGATCCAGCCCATCGCGCAGAGGGCGAGCATGAAGGCGGCGCCGGTGTCCTGGCGGGTGAACAGGTGGGCGATGGCGTCGGTGCCCTGGGCCCAGACGGCGGTGGTGGTGGCGTAAGCAGCCAGGGAAGGCCGGCCAGGAGGGCCGTCAGCACGACCGTGGACACCAGGGCGCGCAGCAGGCGCCGCCCGAGGGAGCGGGGAGCGGGCATCAGGGGTCAGTCCTTCACAGGTCGGGTCGTGCTGTGCAGCAGGGTCGCGGAGCTGCTGGCGTGGACGGTCCAGGTATGGGGGGACGAACACGCCTTGGTAGGTGCCGGCGGCGCGGATGGTGATGCGGCGGCCGTCACCGGAGACGGTGACCGTGCCGCGCGCGCCGGCCTTGTTGAGGTAGGCGCGTGCGGCCAAGGCGGCGGACTCGGGGTCGGCGACGACGCCCTCGCCGGTGACGGCGCGGGCGGGATCGATGGCCTGGGCGGCCGTGCGGGCCGCTTCGGTGGCGATGCCGTCGGTGCGTTCGTGGGCGCGGGTGATTCCGAAGGCGGCGACGGCGAGCAGGCCGCCCAGGAAGAGAAGAGGGACGGTGATGATGGCGACGAAAGGGGAGACCGCGCCCCGGTCGTCGCTCCCGTTCCGCCGTCCTGCGGGGGCCTCGAGCTCATCCGCGTTCCCGGTAGGCGTCGACGATGGAGGTGAACGAGGAGGTCATGGTCCGGACTCCTGGCCCGCCTCCGAAGAGGAGGAGGTCGCCCAGGGGGACGGTGCACGTGACGGTCACGGTGACCGAGGAGACCTGGCCGAGCCGGGCGCCCAGGCCGCTCGTATCGACCGTGACGCGGGTGGAGGTGCAAGCCTGATTCCGCTCGCCGAGGGCGTCGGAGGCCGCGGCCCGGGCGGCTGACTGCCCGGCGGTGGGGGTGCGTTCGAGGGACGCGGCGCGGGCGGCGGCCTGAGCGGCGGCGTCGGTCTTCTGCGCGGCGAGGGAGAGGCGGACGCCGGCGATGAAGACCAGCGCGATCGCGATCAGGAGGGGGACGACGACCACCGCCTCGATCGCGGCGTCGCCCCGGTCCGAGTTGTGCTGCACGGCTGGCCGGGGCGAGTCGAGTGGGCGGCGCATCATCGGCCTCCTGTGGTGGTCCATCGTTCGACGGGGCCGGACGCGGAGGCGGTGACCGGCCAGCCGCCCATACCGGGGAAGAGGGAGGTCGCGCGGCCCTGGACGGTTATCCGGATGCGGTCGGTGGTGCTGCCCGTGGTGGCGATGTGGCTGTCGACGAGGAGGTCTCCGCCGAGCGTTCACCGTCGAGCGTGCCTTGGCCGCCCCGTCCCCTGGCCCTGCTTCGTACATGCGGCCGGCGGAGACGCCTTCGCGGGCGGCGGTCTGGGCGACGTTGTGGGCGTAGGCGGCGAGGTGCTGGCCGAGCACGTCCTGCCGTCCTTCTCAGCGACGTACGCCTTCCAGCAGTTCCCGGACGCACGCCCCGAGACTCTGCTCACCGCGTCCATGGGCCAGGACGGTACGCACTGTCTCCTGATCACCTGCACCACCGGCGGACTCGACGTCCGGGCGGCGGGCACCGCCGAGGAGCCGTACGTCGGCCTGGGTGCAGACGGGGTGCTGGTCGGCCAGGACGTCGGCGGGGGCTGTCTCTGCCGTACACAGGAGGGTGTCGACGACGTCATCATCGAGGCCGGTGAGGTACTTCCCGAGGAGTGGGTCTTCGCCGGCTGCACCCCGGGCTTCGTCGGCGAGAAGCGGGTCCTGGTCGTTGTGGCCGAGGAGCAGTGGGCGGAGGAAGGTACTCACCTCCTGCTCGACGCCCACACGCTCACGCCTCTCGCCGAAGTCGACTACCCGGAGACGTCGGGGGTCTGCGCCGTCCCGCTCGGCGACGGCACATGGCTCACCGCCGACGGAGAGACCGTTCTGCGCTGGAGCAGCGCCTGATCCGGCAACGCCCCCTGGCCAGCCGATCTGCGGCCGCGTCCAGATCGCGCAACGTCACGCCGGCGTCACGCCGGCTATACAGGCCGCTGAGGAACCGCTGCCGACCACACCTGCGCTCCTTCGCAAACAAGGTCGATGCCGGTGAACTCTAGTTCCACAACACCCTCCCAAGGCGCACCACTTGCAAAACCTTGCGCGTGACGTTCCCTCAAGGGATCGCGGGTCAAGGCCGCATCGAAAAGCTGGCCGACTTCCGCCGTTCAGAAGAAGAGGCGACAACGGGGACTGCCTGCGGGCAGACCACTGGCAGGACATTGAGCCAGATGCCGGGCCGGAGGCAGTGGTGCTCGGCGAGCCACGCCGTGAACCCCTCGGCCGAATCGAATGCCATGGTCTCCAGCTCCGGAGTCACCCCGGCAGCCATCCACACAGGCGGGGGACGGGGCCGGTCATTCTCGGACTTGACCCTCACGCAGCGTGAGGCTGAAAGGTGAAGGACATGACCGACCAGAACACCAACACCAACACCAACGGCGACTACTACGACGCCTTCGAGGTCAGTCCCGTACCCGCCCCCGGCCCCGATGCCGTGCCGCCGGAGCCCTTCCACGGCATCTACGGCATGCCGGCCTTCGTCACCGTCCCCACCACCGACCTGGCCGCCTCCCTGGACTTCTGGACCCGCGGCCTCGGCTTCTTCGAGCTGTTCTCGGTCCCCGGCACCCTGGTGCACCTGCGCCGCTGGGCGTTCCAGGACGTCCTGCTTGTCGCGGCGGACTCGGCCTCCGCCGAGGCCCCGGCGATGAGCGTCAGTTTCGCGTGCGTGCTCGGCCAGATCGACGGGATCGTCGACGCCTGCCGGGCGGTCCGCCCCGACTCCGTCTCGGCCGACAGTCCCCGGGACACCCTCTGGAACACCCGCGACGTCGAGGTGATCACCCCGGAGAAGGCCCGGGTCGTCCTCACGGCGGCGAAGCCGTACGACCCCGCGAGCCAGGAGGCGCGAAACCTCGCCGAGATCGGCATCACCGGGCCGACCACTCACCCCGACGAGAATGAGGAGCATGCCCGACACTGACACCGGCACCGACACCGACACTGGCACTGGCACCGGCACCGGCACCGAAGAGACGGACACCGAAGGCCTCACCGTCGGCCAGGTCTCCGCACGCCTCGGCGTCACCGTCCGCGCGCTGCACCACTGGGACGAGATCGGCCTGGCCCGGCCCTCGCTGCGTACGGGCGCCGGATACCGGCTCTACACCGCCGCCGATCTCGAACGCCTGCACCGCGTCGTCGTCTACCGCGAGCTCGGCCTCGGCCTGGACCGGATCCAGGCCGTCCTGGACGACGCCGGCACCGATGTCCCCGCCGCGCTGCGCACCCAGCGCGCCCAGGTCGCGGAACGCGTCGAGCGGCTCCAGCGGCTCGGCGCCGGCCTGGACCGGATGATCGAGGCGCACGAGCGCGGTCTGCTGCTGACCGTCGAACAGCAGGCCGCGATCTTCGGCGCGGACTGGGACCCGGAGGGGCCGGTGAAGGCCCGGCAGCGGTACGGGGACACCCTGCAGTGGCGTCAGTACGCCGAGCGTTCGGCAGCCCGCACGCCCGAGGAGTGGCAGGCGGTCCACGACGCGGTAGCCGCCCTGGAAGGTGAGCTCGCGTCCGCGCTGGACGCGGGCGTCGCACCGGGCAGCCCGGAGGCGAACGCCCTCGTCGACCGCCACCGCGCCGTCTTCGCCACGTACTTCCCCCTGACGAGGGAGATGCAGGTCTGCCTGGCCCGCACGTACGCGTCGGATCCCGGCTTCGCCGCGCACTACGACGGCGTTCGCCCGGGTCTCGCAGCGTGGTTCCGCACGGTCGTGGACGCGAGCGCCCGCGCCCACGGCATCGACCCGGACGCGGCCACCTGGCGGTAGGCGCTACGGCCCCGGGGTCCGGGAAAGCCGGGGTGTGGATCACGGTGCCCGAGGCATGCGGGGATCGAGCGCCTGGGACCGCTCTGGATATGCACCCGCACGCGCGGGAATGGTCCCCCCATCAGCGAAGCCCCCGCCAGGCAGTGGCCTGCTCCTCGCACGCGCGGGGATGGTCCCGTCGCCGCCGGCGACGGGATCCAGGGTGGCGCCCGATCCCCGCTGTGTGGGACGCACACCGCGGTGGCGGGCGCCGGCGGCCGCAGAGGGGGGCCGGGGACGCCGTCGTCGTCACCACGATCACACGGCGACCTTTCTCGCCGTCTTCCCACGCCTTGTCCCTGTCCTTTCGACCGAGTACACGCGCCGTGACCGGCGTGGCTTTCGAAAGGGGCGCGGTTGCCACATCGCTGACCCGTGGACGGCCCGGCGGCACGCGTGTGAGGAGGGCTAGACAGGCTGCTGCCAAAGGGACCGGCGTGCCTCTTCTGTCTGTCACGCACGGCCGGGTCCCCGCCCTCGTGCCCGGGGCGGCGAGCGCCTGGGGCGGGGCTCGGCCTGTTGTCAGTCGATGGCCTGGTAGAGCGTGGTCCAGAAGTCGTTCATCGCCCGCGGGGAGTCCGGGGTGGACAGTCCGACCTGGGTGAGCAGGATTCCGGTGAGCTGGTTGGCCGGGTCCGCGTAGGCCGTGGTGCCGGTGCCGCCGAACCAACCGAACTGGCCGATCGGTGCGTAGTCGCTGCGAGCGGTGCGTACGGCCATCCCGAAGCCCCAGCCGCCGCTCGTTCCCTGGCCACAGGACAGGTGGGCGACGCCGCCGAACATGGTGTCGCGTGCTGCCCGCTGCCCAGGTGAGAGACGGTTGGTGGTCATCAGCTCGACGGCGGTGCGGGACAGGATCCGTTCGCCGCCGTGCAGTCCGTGGTTCAGCAGCATCCGGAAGTAGGAGTGGTAGTCGTCGGCGGTGGAGACCAGGCCGCCTCCGGCGCCCTGGAACGCGGGCGGCGTGCTCGACCGCCCTCCTGCCGCCTGGTCCCATACGGCGAACTCACCGGTCTGCGGGTCGGGCCCGTACAGAGGCGGCAGCCTGTCGATCTTGTCGGCGGGTACGTGGAAGGCGGTGTCCTTCATCCCCAGCGGGTCGAGGATCCGCTCGCGCAGGAACGTCTCCAACGACTGTCCCGCGACCCTGGAGACAAGCACGCCGGCCACCTCGTTGCTGAGGTCGTACTGCCAGCGAACCCCGGGCTGGTACTGCAGAGGCAGCTCACCGAGGCGGCGCATCCACTCGTCCGGATCGGGCGCGGGCCCCGACGCCACGCTGTAGTCGAGACGCTCGAAGGTCGCGGCCCTGATCGGGGATGCCATCGACTCGAAGTCCACTCCGAGCCCGAAGGTCGAGGTCAGCACGTCGCGTACGGTGATCGGCCTCAGGGCCGGCACGGTGTCGTCCAAAGGTCCGTCGGGCCGCTTCAGCACCTTCCGGTCGGCCAGTTCGGGCAGCCACGGATCCACCGGATCGTCCAGCCTCAGCCGGCACTCGTCGAGCAGGACCATCGCGGCGGCCATCGTGACAGGCTTGGACGTGGACGCCATCCGGAAGATCGTGTCCCGGCGCATCGGAGCGCCGCCGTCATGGCGCATCGTCCCCATCGCCTCGACGTGGCTGTGGCCCCCGCGGCTGACGAGGGCGACGAGGCCGGGAATCTTCCCGGACTCGACGTGACCTGCCAGTACCTCGCGCAGCCGGCGCAGACCTTGGCCGGAGAAACCGGTGCTGCTCGTCGCCATGATGCATCTCCCGTTCACAGAGTGGGTTCTCACGGCGGCCCCGGTGGGTTCCCGCCCCTTCGAACCGCCATGCGAGGAGCCTGCCGCCTTGACCCCGGGTCAAGGTCAACCCCATCTCGCAATTCACAGGTGACGCGCACAGGTCGGCGGCGCCCAGGCCCCCGGACGGAGCAGGAGGCGGGCGAGAAGGCCCCGCCCGTCTCGGTGGCCAGCCGGACGCGCACATCTGCTCCCCGCCCCCGCGGCCTCGTCGGCAGGTGCTCTATCGGCGTACAGGGCAGCTGATGTGTACTGGATGCCTGCTGTGTCGAGGGGGAGGCATGTCGGACACCCTGGAGCCGGGAACATCAGAGTCAGCCCACGAGGAGCGCTGGCTCAGCAGTGACGAGGTCGCGAAGCTGTGGCCGGTGCGCAGGGACTGGCTGCCGGGTGCCGCCCATCGCGCGGATGTCCGGGTCCGCAGGCACGGCGGAGCAAGCCGGGGCACGTGGGGGGCGGAGCCGACCTTCTACTCCTTCCACCCGGGGGACGTACGCAGGGCCGCGCCGGCCATCGCCGAGGGACGCGTCGACATCCCGTCGAACTGGCGCACCGACACTCCCGACGGCCGGCGGACGGAGTTCTGGGGCGCACTGACTGCCCGTGTCGCCGGCACGCTCCTGCTCGTGGCCGCACTGTGCGGGCTCCTCCTCATCCTGGGCACAGTGATCTTCCTGCTGACAGTGGAATGATCACTGCCGCCGTAGCCGGCAGGCAGCGCTTCGTGTCAACGGCCCCTCGCGGTGCTGGTGGCAGAGGCTGCTGCAGGAGCATGTGTGACAAGCCGCAGGCCGCTCCCCTGGCCAGAAGCCCGGCTTGTCGATGCCGAGTCAGGTGACGTGTTCGCCGTACCCGTCGTCGATCACGCACTCGACTCTGGGTCTGATCCTCGAAGAGGCTCTCCAAGGTGCCGTGCGTGGACGCGGCGCACGCGCTTCACCGTCACCGCCGCCGGCAGACCCGCCAGGAGGAGGGACAGTCCCACCGGGAGCACCCCCGCCCACACCGTTGGCGAGACGTACGCGGTGCCGGACGTACCGTCCACCAGCCACGCACGGACCGGTTGCGAAGCGACGTCGCCCTCGACGGGGACGTCGGACGACGAGCCGCCGTCGTCCGGGGTGAAGGCGCCCGAGCAGGACGTCGACGTTCCCGCATTGGCCACGGTGTTGTCGTACGTCCGGCAGCTGACCTCGGTCACGGTCCCGGGCTCGCCCCACAGCGCCGCCCGCAGCTCGCCGGTGAAGTTCGTCAGCACGACGTAGGCCAGAAACAGCCCGAACAGACAGGCCAGCGCCAGCCACGGCGCAGGTCCGACCTGCTCCGGTTGCCCGTCCAGAACGTCCCCACCCTCGCTCATCCCCACCCTCGCTCATCCCCACCCTCGGCTCGCTGACGGACCTCCAGGGTGACCGATCCGAAGCGCCCTCGGAAGCCCTCCATGGCGTGCTGGTGGGCTCGCACGATCGTCGAGTCGACCGACCACCATCTCTGTCGGAATACCCCCGCTCGCGCGGGGGCCGGGCCGCTACCTTCAGCAGGCTGGCGCCGAGATGCGGAACACGTCCGCTCGCGCGGGGATGGTCCCGCCGCCGTCTTCCGGCGATGCCTAGGACAGGGGTGTGGGTCGTCGAGGGGGTGGTACGGCCCGCAGCAGCTCCCAGAGAGGTCTGGAGCCGCCGGCCCATTCGGCGAGGACTGTGCGGTTGACCAGATGCAGTCGCTGGTCGCGGGCGAACTCGATGGCCGGCCTGGTGAACCTGCCGTTAGTGACGAGAACGACGACGTCGCCTCCGTGGACGGGTCGGCCGGTGCCGTTGAGGACCTGCAGGTCCGGGGTACCGACCGCGGCCCCGGCCAGTCCGTCCCGGCGGTGTTTGCACTGGATGACCCACCGCCGCCCGAAAGGATCGGTTGCCTTCACATCCGCACCGTTGTCCCCGGCACCGCCGACCTGCACGGCATCCGCGCACCCGTCACGGTGCATCAAATCCCGAACCGCGTGCTCGAACTGCCGATGATGCAACGCGTCCAGCTGCGCCAGGGCGTACCGAAGCCCTTGAGACCGCACGCGTTCCCACTGGACCGCCCGCTGCCGCCGGACCATCCGGACAGCCACCACCCCGCCTGCGAGCAGCACCGGGACGACCGGGACCCATGGATGGGCGGCGAGGAACCTCACCACGCCCGTCAGGAGCAGCCACACGAGAAGAACACCGCCACCGACGAGGACAAGCTGCTCACCACCTGCGTTCTTGCGTGAGCGTCGCCTCGCCGGGCGGCGTCGCGCAGGGCGCCGGCTCACCTGGCGCCCCCGCTCCGGTCCCACTTGATCGGGTATGACACCGTTGGAGCCGGCCGCGGAGCGGTCTGCTTCCACGCGGGCCATTTGATCGGGTAGGACACGGTCGGCGACGGATCGGGCGCCGACCTACCCGAGCTCGGCCACTTGATCGGATAGGTCACCACCGACGACGACCGAGGCGCCGGCCCCCGCTCCGTTCCCGTCCCGCTGCCCGCCGATGTGCGCCGCACTGCTGGCTGGTGGCTGGGGCCACGGTGTGATCGTGCCGGCCGATGATGCGCGCCGGGTGCCAGCGCTCTGGACGAGAGTGGGGGTGACGTCATCCCGGCTCCGGCTCGACGCCTACGCCTGTACACGCCCCTGTGCGTGGGTTCCCGCCACATTGCCCAGGACGCGCGAACACTTCCTTTGGAGGCTGGATTCCTGATGCGGTGGTCCTGCTGCCGGAAAGCGGAACCGCTGGGCCGGTGCCGTGACAGGGCCAGGCGTGGGTGCACACCCGGCGTTTTATGATGTTTTCGGTTAAGGCGAGAGCGGGGGATCAGCCGGGCGAATCGGCGCTTATATGTGCGCCTTGGTGATCGCTGCAGGGTCATCCGGAAAAGCATATTCCATGGCGTTGTCTCGGTGCGTCCGCTGGAACGTGGTATCCGGAAGGTGATCAAGGGGTGTGTAGCGCCGGCCCTGCTGTTCTGGCCCTGCCCGGGATCCGCTCGGGGCCGCCAGGGTCACTTGCGCCTGCTGTTCGTGTCGCTGTAAACCCTTGGCCATGTTGCCCGAGAGATCGTTCCGCAGTGAAGAATTGGCACCCGGTGACCGATTCGACTGTTTCGCGGCCCTCATGGCCGAGACGCACGCACCGATGGAAATGGAAAGCGACTATGCCACTGAATTCCAAGTGAACCAGCGCGTCATTTCTCTGGGGGAGGTGGCGGTCTACCCAGCGGAATGCCAACCCCTTGTCTTCCGTCGCACCGCGAAGCTCATCCGGAAGGCTGATCCCGAGGCGTACCACCTTTCCCTCATCCAGCGCGGGGAAGGACACGTCACCCTCGGCAAAGAGACCCGTACGCACCGCGCGTACGACCTGCACACCAGCGACACTTCCAGGGTCTGGGAGATCCAAACCGGCCGTGAGCCTCTCCGCTTCATCGGCGTGGAGATACCCAAGGCGGTGCTGCCCCTGCCCGCGCGGGAAGCCGACCGCGTGATCGGTGGGAGGTTGTCGGCACGAGAGGGGACGGGGGCGCTGCTGGCGCAGTTCCTGACCCGGATGGTGGCGGACAGCAGGTCGTACCGGCCATCTGAGGCACCCCGGTTACGGACCGTACTGGCCGATCTGGTCGCCGCGGTCTTCGCCGGTGCCCTCGACGCAGAGCGCAGTCTGCCGTACGAGACGCACCGGCGGACACTGGCTCTCAGCATCAGGACCTTCATCCGGGAGAACGCCGACGACTCCCGGCTGGATGTCCCCTCGATTGCCGCCGCGCACCACATCTCGGTCAGCTACCTCCACCGGCTGTTCCAGCAGGAGGGGGACGGCACCACGGTGGGGAGGGCCCTGCTGCGTCAGCGCCTGGAGCACGCGCGTCGTGACCTGCTCGACCCGCTGCTGCGGGAAATGCCCGTGCACGTGATCGCCGCACGCCGTGGCTTCAGCCACGCGGCTGCCTTCAGCCGCGCATTCCGCGACGCCTACGCGATGACCCCCACCGCCTACCGCCAGACGACGCCCACGGCCACCGGGGGCGGCGAGTAGACGGATCGTCAAGGCGCTGTCGACTCCTGGCCAACGACTCGGCCGGCTCCGCTTCACAGAATGATTCACGTTCGAGCGGGGCCCGCCGAGTCCGGTATGGATCCCTGTGTCAGTCAAGGAAATGGAGCTCCCATGAAGATGGGCATGCGTCGTGCCGCTGTTGGTCTCTTCGCTCTCGCGGCGATCGCCGGTTCGTCCCCGGCCTTCGCCTGGTCGCAGACGCACTACGGGGCCAAGGCGTGGACCGAACAGTCCGACACGGTCATGAACATCCGCGACCTGGAGGCGGACGGCAACTCCGTGAAGGCCGAGTACTACCGCAACGCCCACCCGGCCGACAAGCTCACGCTGTGGAACAAGGCCGGCGCTGAGGGCCCGGCCGACAACGACGGCAACCCGGGCACGGTGGAGAGCGGCAAGCACTCCACCATCTTCCGCGGCCAGGCCTGCGAGGTCCGCAACAACCTGCCCGACCTCTGCGGCGGTATGGAGTCCTTCTGAGCCGGCCGCCCTGCGGCCCGTGAACGCCCTTGCCCTACCGGGGCGTCACCCCGCAGGACCTGACAACCGCTCGTCGCGCGCCGGGAGGCGACCTCTCTCACAGGCCGCCTCCCGGCGCCGACGTGCAGTGTATGCAGCCGCCATCGAGAAGAACGGGGAGACCGCGCAGTGCAAGGCCAAGACGACCCACCGGTACTCGACATCCAGAGGCTGACCTGCCACGTGCCAGGCCGGACGCTCTTCGAGGACGTCACCCTGAGCATCGGGGCAGGTGAGTCCGTGGCTGTCACCGGACCAAGCGGCAGCGGCAAGAGCACGCTCCTGATGAGCATCCTCGGCCTCATCCGCCCGGCCGAGGGCACCGTACGAGTCGCGGGCGCCGACCTTGGCGCGATGTCCTCACGTGCGCTCGCCCGGCACCGGCGCCGCAACATGGGCATGGTCTTCCAGTTCGGTGAACTCCTCCCCGAACTATCCCCGTTGGAGAACGTGGCACTGGCCGGCCTGCTCGGCGGCATGCGGCCCAAGGAGGCCGACCGCCGCGCGACGGATCTGCTGGGCGAGCTCGGCGTCCACCCGGTGGACGGACCCGTGGACACCTTGTCCGGCGGCGAGCGCCAGCGCACCGCGGTCGCCCGCGCTCTGATGAACGAACCGGCACTGCTGCTGGCCGACGAACCCACCGGCTCGCTCGACCCCGCCCACCGCCACGCCGTCACAGAACTCCTCCACAATCTCCCCGCCACCCGAGGGTGCGCCCTGCTGCTCGTCACCCACGACGAGGCAGTAGCCCGGCGCGCCGACCGGCGCGTCGCCCTCGATGCCGGGCGCCTGGTGCCGCAAGACGCCACCGCCACACCGCAACCACCCGACACCTCCACCGGCCGACAACGCACCGCGCCGCTCAACTGGCTGCCCGGCGCTCGCTCCACCTCCCGTTCCAGGGCCCGCTCATGACCACAGGCAGGCTCGCGTCGCAGCTGTGGAGGATCGGTGCGTCGACCGCACACCGTGCGGAAGCCGGCCGCATCCGCTCCTGGGCCCTGGCCCTGGCCACTGCCCTGCTCACCCTCGCCGTCGGCGGGCTGGCGGTCACCGACGCCTCCTTCGACGGCCGCACACAACGCACTCTGGAACGCTCTCCCCGTCTGACCGCGGCCTACCCCGACGAGCCGATGCGAGCCCTGTGGAGATGGGATCCCGCCGAGGCCGACGGCCTGGCCTACGACGTCATCCACCTCGAGCCGCTCACGGACCGGCTGACGCCCCCACCCGGCCTGCCACGCTGGCCCCTGCCCGGTGAAGCCTTCGCATCCCGGGCACTGCTCGACGCCTCCGGCGCAGACGCGGTGGCCGCGCAGTACGGCCGCCTCGCCGGTGTGATCGAGCCCGCCGGTCTGGAAGCCCCCGGCGAGTTCCTGGTCTACACCCGGCCCACCGCAGCCATGCTGGACCGCTCTGTGATGCAAGGAATCAGCGGCTTCGGCGAGACGACCGGTACCGGCGTCCTGGGCGAGCACCTGCACTACTTCGGGAAGGCCGAGTTCCTCGCCGCCTACGCCGGGTTCGTGCTCCTGCCCGTGGCCCTGCTCGTCGCCATTGCCGTCCGCACGGGAGCCACTGCCCGGGACCGCAGGACCATGCTGCTCGCGGCACTCGGCAGCAGTCGGTTCGCGCGTGCCTGCTGCACAGCCGGCGAGGCGGCCCGACCGGTTGCACTGGGCGCGGCCGCAGGAGCGGTCGCCATGCTGCCCGCCCTCATCATCGACATCCCCCTCCCTTCCACGACGTTCATCCTGGCCGCCCGGGACGTACGTGCGGCAGCCCCGCTGGTGGCAGGCATCCTGGTAGCCGTCCCGGCCGCCATCCTCCTCGTGACTGCCCTCGCGCAACCGCGCCGCCGCGCGCAAGCCACCCGCCCGACGGCAGTCCGCACCCGCAGAGCCACCTGGAGCCTGTGGCTGTTCCCCGTCGCGCTGCTCTTCACGGTCCGGGTCGTCGACCTGGCGCCTCCCGACACAGTCGTGGTCCTTTACGCCACCGGGTACCTGCTCGTCCTGGTCACCCTCCCCAGCGCCATCGGCACGTGCGTCAGCCTGCTGGGACCGCATCTCGCGACCCTCGGCTACCGGAGGGGCGCCGCCGGCCCGCTACTCGCCGGGCGGCGGATGGCGGCGGCGCCCCACACGGTCACTCGCCTGGTCGCCGCCCTCGTCATCGCCATCGGCATCGCCGTTCAGATCCAGGTGTGGACGGCGTCCCTGACCGCGGCAGGCCAGGGAGCGGTCGACTCGCGCGAGCGGCTGGGCACCAGTGTGCTGCGGGTCGCCCCCTACGCAGAACCCGCCAAGGTGCAAGCGTTCCACGACGCGCTACCGCCGGAAGTGCACGCACTCGCGGTGCAGGTGCACGCAGAAGGCAAGGGCCAGGTTGAACTCGTCGGCGACTGTCCCGCGCTGCGCGAGCTGCGCATATCCTGCAACGAGCGTCCGCAGCCGATCTCCTTCGCAACATCCGAGTCACGGCTGCGGGAGTACCTCGGCGGTGTCGGCGCAGCCGACGGCATGGAGGTCGTGGTGCGATCTGGCGATATCGCGCAGCTAGCCGCGGCGGCCGATGCCGGACGCGAGCTGGTTCTCTTCGGCACCGGCGGCCAGCAACTTCCGCTGGCCACGCTGAACGGGGTTGCCCACCGCCACCTCGCCATGACCGCCAGAGTCGACTACGTACTCAACGGCGGCGGCCTGGGCAAACTGACCATCGCGGCGGGCTGGCTGCGTCTACTGTCCACGGCCGGCATCACCATCGTCTGTCTGAGCGCGGGCATCGGCGCGATAACGGACTTCCTGCGCTTCGGACGCGAACTCGCGCCACTGTCCGTGATAGCGCCCGGAAGGCGGCTCTACGGTGCGGTCGCGGGCTGGTCGCTCCTGCTCCCGGCAGCCCTGGCCTCGCTCGCCGGGGTCGGCTTGGCCTGGTGGCTGGCCGCGCCGGTCAGGAGCGTCGCCCCCAGCGACCCCCTGGGCCTGGCGTCCCTCACCTCGGGCGCGCTGGTGTGCGCTCTCGCGCTCACGGTGTGGGGGGCAGCCACGGCGCTACGGGCAGCAACCGGGTGGCGGCCGGGCGGCGACTGAACCCCGCCACCGACCCGGGCGGTCATGTCCACCCACCGCAAACGCGTCCGACGGACTACGGTCGGCCGTGGCGACTTGAGGATCAGCCCGGCCGCCTCACCGGCCTGGCCGACTTCGACGCCGCCAGCTGCCCGGAAACCGAGGTAGCCACCGATCGCGACAAGGGCCCCTTTGCTTGCCGCCGCTCAGTCAAAGGTGATGATGCGCCCCGGCGTCTTGGAATCGAAGGCTCAGGTGGGCTCCTGCCGCAGAACGTCGGAGCTTAGTGCGGCTGTTGGGCATGCGGCCGGGCCCCGATCCAAGACGGAGGTCCGCCAAGTCCGACCCGACCCGGGCACCCCGTGCCCCGGGTCACGCTGAAGTGCTGCCCTGAGGTCCCCGACTGGTGAGGCCAGGCTCCTCCAGATACTCGGTGGCCGTCCCCGGCCGCCACCGGATCGGGCGACGCGGCTGGCGCCGGACACAGGGGAGTTTGGCCCGGCCGAACATCTGGCGCTTGATCATCTTGATGTGGTTGACCCGGCCTTCCACCGGACCGGAGTTCCAGCAGGTAGTCAAGCCCTGGACGACCGCGTCCCAGTCCTTCTCCAGGCCGGTGGCAAATGTGTGGAGTCCTGGCAGATCGTCGGCGCGGGTGGCAGTGACCCAGTCTTTGAGGTGCTGGCCGGAGCGGGTGGTGAGGATCTCGGCGAAGGTGCGGACGTGTCCATGGAGGGCGGTCGGTTCCGGGCACCGGGCGAGGACGGCGGTGAAGTGCTGGCCTTCTTCGTCGCCCAAGTGCTCAGGATGTCGCATCATCCACCCAGTCCTGTCGGACGCCCGGAGGTGCAGGCGCGACCACGCGGATGCGACGGCGGCCTGGCCCCCCGTCCTCCCTGCCCGCTCCTGCTGACGGCCTGGGCGGCCTCGAGACGGGCCTTCCATGTGTCGAAGCCGGCCGTCCGGTGTCCGTCCGGAGACCGCACGGCCGCCTGTGCCTCCAGAAAGGGGATCAGATGCCGCAACACGTATAACGGACAGGGGCCGGATCCCGCGGGACGGATCTTCGCGACCCGCTCCCGAGCCACTCCCCGAGGCTGGAGGTGGACACCTCGAAGCCGTGCGTCCTGCCCAGAGCGACGAGGCGCTTGTACCCGATCGCCTGGCTTCCGCCAGCGGCCGAGTAGAGGGCCTCAGCTCCTCCTCGAACTCCGAACCGTCCGCCGGCCCACCACCGCCACCGTCCGCGGAGGACTTCTCCGGAATCGTCATCATCCCCCTTCTGAACAGCACGAACACCGACGGTTCACGTCGCCGGACATCGCCGGAACCTGACTTCTCTTGGGGCCTGTCGGTGTGTGGCGTAGCCGGGTGGGAGGAGGGGCTACGCATTGGCGCCGTGGGATTTGTCGAGGCGGAGGAGAGCCCCCACGGTTAGGTGTGCTCCCCGGCCGGGGCCGTGGCCCCCGCCGGACGTCGGCCAGCGACTAGTGCCGCATCAGGCAACGTTCGCCCTGCCGTGACGTGTCGCTGTGCGGGGCGGCATCCGTCCATCAGAATGATCATGTGGCTGAACGCGTGCAGGTCCGTGAGCTCGATGAGGATGACGGAAGACGGCTGCTGCGGATTGTCCGCCGGGGCACTGGGTTGGTGGTGACCTGGGCGGCGGGCCCAGATGGTGCTGCTGTCCGCACAGGGCATGCCCGTGGCGAAGATCGCCGAGGTGACGTTCACCAGCGCGGATCGGGTCCGCGATGTGATCCACAACTTCAACGCCGACGGCTTCGACTCGCTTTACCCCAAGTACCGGGGCGGACGGCCGAGGACGTTCACCCTTCCGGAGCGTCGGGAGATCAAGAAGATCGCCAAGTCCAAGCCGGCTGAGCACGGCCTGCCGTTTTCGACCTGGAGCCTGGCCAAGCTGGCCGACTTCCTGGTCGCCGAGGGGGTGGTCGATGACATCAGCCACGAGGGCCTTCGGGTCCTGCTCCGCGAGGCGGGCGTCTCGCTCAACGCGTGAAGACCTGGAAGACCTCCCGCGACCCCGACTACGCGGCCAAGAAGGCTCGCGTCGAACACCTCTGCGCGATCGCCGACGGCGAGGTCGTACCCGAGGAAGACGAGCCCGAAGTCGTCTTCTGCCTCGACGAGTTCGGCCCCCTCAACCTTCAACCGCACGCCGGTCGGCAGTGGGCCGAGCGTGGAGGCAGGGGCAAAGACCCTGACCGAGAGCCCAGGCCCCGGCGGCGGCCACCTACACCCGATCGCACGGGGTCCGGCACCTGTTCGCCGCCTACGACCTTGCCAAGGACCAGCTCTACGGCCACGTCACGAAGACCAAGAATCGGTCCAAGTTCCTGGAGCTCTGCCGCTATCTGCGCTCGCCGCATCCGGCGGATGTGCGCATCGCGATCATCTGCGACAACTACTCACCCCACCTGACCACGAAGCGGTGCCAGCGGGTGGGAAGGTGGGCCGCGGCGAACAACGTCGAGATCGCCTACATGCCGACCAACAGCTCCTGGCTCAAACGGATCGAAGCCCAGTTCACCGCCCTGCGCTACTTCGCGCTCGACGGTACCGACCACGTCAGTCACACGGAACAGGGCAGCATGATCCGTCGCTACATCATCGGGCGGAACAAGCATGCAGCCGATCAACGGCTACGAAATGTCGTGGCCAGGGCCAACGTCGCCTGATGAGCATGGCCTCCGTGGGACACACCCCGTCGAGATCGACTCACTCCCAACCTTTGCAAGGGCGCGGGCCGCGGTTCAGGCCGCCGCGCGGAAGACAAACGCCGTCATCGAGGCGGTGACCGGCCCCGGGCCCAGCCGGGCCGTCATCTCCTCGATGACGGCGGCGCGGACGGTCGGTCCGTCGCCGCGTTCCTCGACGGCCGCGCGCACCGGTGTTCCGGTGAGGTATCCGGTGGCGAGGTCGGCGGTCGACGCGGCCCAGCCCTGAAGTGTCAGCTCCTGCTCCTCCTCGACGGCGAACCCGGCGGCTGCCAGATCAGCGGCCACGACAGCGGGGTCGGCGTAGCCGTGCGGAACCGTCCGGAAGAACTGCGGTGGGTCGACCGGAAAGGCCCGCTCCAGCCCGGCCTGCAGCGCGACTTCGAAGGCGTGCGCCCCAAGCGAGCCCCAGGTGTTGAACAGGAACCGGCCGCCCGGAGCGAGGACCCGGCGGACCTCGGTGAAGGCCCCGATGCGGTCAGGAAAGAACATCACACCAAACTGGCAGGCCACCAGGTCAAAGCCCCCGTCCGGGAACGGCAGCCGCTGCGCGTCGGCCTGCCGCCATACTGCGCCCGGTGATCGAGCCGACCCGAAAGCGACCATGGCCTCGTTCAGGTCGGTGGCCGTCACCTTGGCGGACGGTGCCGCCACGAGCAGGGCAGACGTTAAGACTCCAGTCCCTGCAGCCAGTTCGAGGATTCGCTGAGGGCGGAGTACCGCCGCCCTGGCAGCCAGGTCCCCGGCGAAAGGCTGGAAGACCACCGGCACGAGGTACTGCTCATAGGCCGCCGGCATGGACTCGGACCACCGTCGGTCGGCCTTGATTCCCGCCACCCTCATAACAGTAGCGTCGCGTTAGGAAACCTCTTCCCCGCCGCGCCGCCGTGCCCTGGAGCTTGCCCCGCCTGACGACCAAACAGGGCAAAGATTCTCTGACCCGGCACTAGCTCAACAACTACGCAGATGCTGATCTTGAGCGCTGGCAGGCGACGAAGCCTCAGGCCGCGGAAGGGTGGTGCGCAATCAGAGCCTGAGCGAGGTAACCCGCGACTTCATCGGCCCCGGTTTGCAGGGCGGCCAGAGTGACGGACTCGTCGGGTTCGGTGCGTAGGACGAACGTTCTGCCGATGCCGGCGAGACTGCCCTTTGACGCGAGCGGCGTGGGTCGAACGTGTCGATGCTGGTCATGACGGGGTCCGACACGCCGGCAGCCACCACGATGCGGTCCTGCTCGATGATGTTCAACGCGCCGGTGTGCTGCGTGCCGGATGGTGATCGTTGACGAGGAGGTGCAGGGTGGTGGGCCGGGAACGTGGCTGGGCCCCGGCCCTGGGGGAGAGGGGTCGGGGTCCATCCGAGCCGGGGGCCGTGGCCGGCGGCGGGTGTGTGGTCAGTGGTGGCGGAGGGTGTCCTTGACGTCTTCCTTGGCCTGGCGGGCGTTGCCCTTGGCCTGGTCGGCGTGTCCTTCGGCGGTCATCCGCTCGTTGCCGAGTGCCCGGCCCGTCATCTCCTTGGCCTTGCCCTTGGCCTGCTCGGCCTGTGCCTTGGTCTTCTCGGTGCCCGACATGGGGACCTCCTCGTGTAGTACCGGGTTGGTCGTGACCACCCTGCTCGTTCTGCTTCTGTTCGGTGCCGGTTTCGCGGTGAAGATTCTCTGGTGGGTCGCGATTGCCGTCCTGGTGATCTGGCTGATCGGTTTCGTCGCCCGGCCCAAGAACAGCAGCGGCCGCTGGTATCGCTGGTAGCACGACGGCTCCTGGCGTAGTTCAGGGCTGGCATGGCGGTGGCCGTCCACCCCCGAACGAAGGGGGGTGGACGGCCACCGCCATGCCGGGAAATAGTTCTGCTCCTGCTCCCATTGAAATCGGATCCCGCGGGTAGCCGTATGCGTTGCGGGGCGGCAGCCGTGACGCAGCAGGGAACCTGCTCACCTTCCCGAAACGGCTGCCGTTCCGGCCCGAACCGAATTCGATGTGTGGCGGCGCGGACACGGGGCAGGCGGAGTTCAGGACGGAACGCGAGTTCCGCTGCATACGTGATGCACCTGATGAAGGCCGGTCGAGAATTCCATTCCCGATCGGCTCCCGTTCACGGAAGGACTTTCGAATGACTGAGAATGTGTGGGGTTACCGCGAGACGTCCGGCCGTACGGCCGGTGCCGACCTGACGGGTTACAAGGTCGAGGCGGTCGACGGTTCGATCGGCAAGGTCGACAAGCACTCCGACGAGGTCGGCTCCTCGTACATCGTGGTCGACACCGGCCCGTGGATCTTCGGCAAGGAGGTTCTCCTGCCGGCGGGCACGATCGACCGGGTCGACGCGCAGGAGGAGAAGGTCTACGTCGGCTGGACCAAGGACCAGATCAAGGCCGCCCCGGAGTTCGAGAAGGACAAGCACCTCGGCAACGAGGACTACCACCGCCAGGTCGGCGGCTACTACGCCGACCCCTCGAACCGCCTATGAGGCAGCTGTAGACGCACCATGAGGCGCGTCGCGGGCGAGTCGCCGGTGAATGCCCCGGACCTGATCCTCAGGTCCGGGGCATTGCGCTGGGGTTCACGGGTGTCGGCGCGTGCGCGGGATGTCGTCGGCGACCCGAAGGTCGGCGAAGTCGGCGTGCGCCGCCTGGACGGCTTCGGGGTCCGCCTTCCTTCTTCTCGTGTTCGGCGCACGCCCGGTAGACGCTGAGGGCCAGGCCCTTGCGCTCGCCGGTGGGGATGATCAGGTCGGGCTGGATCTCCTCGCCCGATTCGCCGTTCGCGCGGCGCCGCAGCACGGTGTGCAGCATGTCGTCGGTGATGACGGGCGGCCGGCCCCCGTGCTTGCCCTTGCGGGCCGCCGCGTAGAGTCCTTCGACTGGTTCGCCTCGGTGGCCGTCCTGGATGAAGGCGGCTACGAGATCGTCCGCCGCGACACCACCCGCAACGAGCACGACATCACCACGGCGAGCAGCATCAACGACATCGCCCGCGACCTCACCACCTGGATGGCTGCCCGCAGTATCAGCACTCGCCAACGAGTCCTTCGGCGGCTGGACCAAGACCTTCCCCGACCCCGCCTCTGCGCGGCCATCGTCGACCGACTCACCTTCAACGGCACCATTATCGAGACCGGCACCGACTCCTACCGCCTCGCCAGCACCCGAGCCCGAACCGAACAACCTGCAGCGGGCTGACCCCTGAAACCGCTGGACTGCTGGTCAGGGCACCTGTCAGGCTCCGCTTCGTGGAGATACTCGATGTCCTGACCAGCATGGCAAAGACAGGTCGGCTGGGCTCGGTGTTCAGCGGAGCCGACTGGAACGATGTGACCGCAACACTCGGCGAGCCGTGGGACATCGGAACAATGAGCCGGCACAGAAAGTGGCCGCGGCTCTTCGCCTACGGAGACCTTGAACTGAGTGTCTGCCGCTGCCGCAGGGTCTCCCTCATCTGCGTCCAGACCTGGCGTGACGTCGTCGAACTCCCTCCGTCGGTTGTCGGGGGGACGGGCACCTTCCCGGCAGGGCTCAAGCATGCGGACGTCGTTTCCGCGTTGGTCAGTGCCGGCTGTTCCTGGGAGCCCTATCCTCCGCTGACCTTCGGCGACCAGTGCTCGATCACGGCGATCGCGTCAGGAGCGAACTTCACCTTCGAGATCCCCGAGGGCCAGGAACCCGTGCTGAACGTCATGGGCCTGCCCGGCGACGGACACGACTGCTCCGCACGGACTCCAGGCCAAGATCACTGACGCGAAGCGCCGTCGAAACTCGGTTCTGGCACAGATCTTGGGGAGTCGTCGCGGAGAGTGACGGTTTCGTTCGATTGCAGGGGGCGCCAGCCCGTCAGCGTTCCCGCATCCTGGTCCACCACCAGCCGAACATCACCAACTCGATGTTGTTGGGTTCCGGCAGGGTTCGGCGCTCGAGCTCCGCATCGAGGCGTGTGATCAGTCGGCCCAGGTCCCGTTGTGCTCCGGGAGGAAGGTTCCGCATCGCCCACTCGAGGTCATCACGGGCGCCCGGCTCCGCTCCGAATGTGAGGGGCGGTCCTCCGGTCGCTGTCGGCAGGGGGCAGACTGCCGGGATGAGCGAGGCGCCCTGACGGGCACCCAGACCCCAGCCACACGGGGGGCCATGGCCCCGTCCACTCCGGACGCGGCTGTGGCCGCTCCGGCGGCCAGCCCGGACACTCCGGGCACCCGGAAGGCTGGGCAGATCGGCCCTGGTGGACCGGCGAGCGCGGGGTGATGGCGATTCTTGAAAACGGCTGTGGCGGATAATTCGTGACGCACGCGATGGCGAGGGGGCCGACGGTTGGCCCATGCTTGATCGCTAGCGCCGGGGCCCGGGGGCCCGGCATACCTTGAGGGGGCCCGCGGTGGTGGTCGGTGAACTGGTACGAACAGAACTGCGACGCGTCGACTGGGCATCCTTGAAGTGCGGCTGCGGTGACTCTGCGGAGCATGTGCCGCTCCTGATCGAGGCGATCATCACCGCTGAGACACCCCAAGACATGATCGGATACACCCTCGATGGCCATGTCGAGGAAAGCACGATCATCTTCGAGTGCACTCCGCCAGCGGTCGGCGTGATCATGGCCGCGCTGGCGGGCGACCTCTCCACACTGGCCCGGGACGTGCTGCTGCAGACGTTGTGGTTCGTGGCAGCGGGTTCGGGCGATGACGGGCCGACTGCGGAAAGTGAGGGTCTGGGCGAGGGGTGCAGGCACCACGTGCAGGAGGGGTTAGGGAGGCTTGTCCAGATCGGGCTCACGGGTACGGCGAAGGACGCCGAAACGGTGGCGGACATCTGTGAGTCCGTCGGGCTTGGCGGTGACAAAGCCGCCTTCTACCAGACCGAGCTGCGCAACCGGGTGCATGCGAAGACCAAGCGCGGGCGACGCGTCTGATGCTCTGAAGATCAAGGTGGTTGGGCAAGGACGAGGGTGCGTAGGAGGGCGAAGGAAGCGCGGCCGTATGACCGGCGTTTGATCAGTTTGATGCGTGTGACCTGCCCCTCGACGACGCCGGAGCTCCAGTGGAGCGTGGTCGTTAACGACGGCGTCCCAGTCGTTCTGGAGGAATGCTGCGAAGCCCTCGACCGGCTGTGGACCTTTGGCCGAGGGCGCGGGCCATCCAGTCGGTGAGATCGTGACCTCGACGTTCGCGGGCGATGGCACTGAACTCATGAGCGAGGTCACGGGCGGTGGCCAGGTCGGGACAGGCATCCAGGATCCGGTCGAGCTGTTCGAGCTGATTGCCGGTCAGACTGTCGGGGCGGCGCATGATCCAGGTCGTGATGCGGCGGGGGCTGGGTATCGGAGAGGTGGCAGCCGCAGGTCCGCGCGAAGGCGAGGCAGAAGGCGGCGACCACGACCGGGCTGGTCGTCTCCACCCGCGCCCGCTTCGGCTTCGAAGCCGCCGGGGGCACGACCGACGATGCCCGGATCCGTAACATCACCCAGGCCCTGCCGCCCGAGTACGCCGACCAGCTGTTCAGCGCACGGGAGCAGGGCGCCGGCGAGGACCAGCTCCGGCAGATCGCCGCCGAGGGCCTGGCCCAGAGGTACTTCCGCGCCAACAACACCCGCGCCCACGGCCTGGACGTGGAGTTCACCGACGTGGAGCGGCTCGACATCGAGCTGTAGGCCGGCTCCCGCACGAGCGCCGCGCCCCCGGCTGTGACTGGGCGCTTCAGTTGGCGAGTGAGCGTGCGAGATGGCGACTTGAGTGGGAGTGATCCACGGCTCGGGGTTAACCTCGATCATTCTCGATCGGGCGAGCCAGGGTACGAACTCGCCGTTGTTAGCCGAACATCTCCTCGTACGTAGCCGCGTCGATCATCCCGTAGGCGGGCGCTCCCCTGTCCGGCTCGATGGAGAACAGCCACCCTTCGCCATACGGATCGCTGTTCACCAATTCAGGCTGGTCGTCCAGGGCGCTATTCACCGCGGTCACTACACCGCTCCTGGGGGTCTGCACGCGCATTTCGCCAGAGGGCGACTCCACGACGCAGACAGCCTCCCCGGCCATCATGTGCCTGCCGACCTCGGGAAACTGAACAAAGACAACGTCCCCAAGCCGCTCCTGGCCGTACTCGGTGAATGCCGATTCTGAACTCCGGGCCACGTTCGCTCATCCACGTGTGGTCCTTCGTGTACTTGAGGTCAGACGGAATCATGACGATGCCTCCCGTAGCAGAAAGTGACGATTCGGGATTGGATTGTCACAGGCTGGAGGGAGACTCCCTGTTGATCGACGGCGCGTGTTCAGCAAGGACTTCCCCCGGAACCTCGTGCGCATCCGCGGAGACGCCGGCTGCGCAGGCAGCCGTGCTGCCTCTGGAGTGGACGACGCGGCCCAAGGGGGCGGGAGGCCCGAGCAGCTCGCGCACGACCTGGCAGCCGGGAGGCGGGCTGTACCGCGACTCAGCTCGACTCGCCGTATCAAATACTCAGTCACACCGGCATTGGAGCTGCCGGGGGCGCGGCGCTTCGCATCCTACGGAAGGTCCGCCGCGGTCAGCTCTTACGCGTGGCACGGCGGCAACAAGCGAGGGAGGGTCGCCCGTCGGCGCTCTCCATACCCACAGTCAGTCTGGTCGGCTGTCCGTCACTCTGCCTCACCGTGCCGGGCTCCAGGGCCCGCCCTGGTTCACCCACGCGGTGGAACGCGCGTTCCGGCGCGTGGGTGAACCAGGGCGGGCCAGCCCGGCCGATGTCGCGGCCCTGCGGGAGGGTGGATCCGCGCCACACAACCAGCCCGTGGAAGTGTGAGTCGTGCGGACGATGCCGCGAGCGCGATCGACGCGGTCCAAGTCGGCCCGCACGGGCATCCCGCGGGCTGGACAACCATGCGGAAGGACTCCACACATGGGCTACACGCCCGACGGCTACGGCCAGATCAGCGTCGGTATCTACAACTGTCTACAGCCCGACCGCCAAGTCGGCTATACCGCACCCGAGGAGATCTATCTCAAGCGGTGCCCCAAGGTCGAGTTTTTCAGGGCGGGCCCCGCGTTCCGGGCGAGCTGGGACTACTCGGTGACGACGTCCGAGATCGAGGCCGAGTTTCCGAGGTCCGAGGCGTACGAGAAGTTCGGGATCGACGAGAGCCAGGTCGCCCAAGTCCACAAGGACTGGACCGAGTGGGCGATTGGAACGGATGAGCGCTACAAGCAGTCTGCATCTTGGGCCGCGCCGTACGGGCCGGTCGCCCTCATGTCGATCGCGAAAGCGGACCTTCTCCACTTCGCTGGGAGGCGTGTGGCGGTTGCGCCGTTCATCTGCGGATCGACCCCGTTCGAAGGCGTGCAGAACAAGTCCTACGTGGATGAGGCGAGCATCACGGTGACCGACTCCACCACGGAAGGATGGGAGTTCGGCCTGTCCGCCGAGGCCGGCATGGAAAAGAAAGACGGTCCAGGCGTTAAGGCGACCGCCTCGTTCCGCTGGTCGAAGACCACCACGCACACCACCGAGGTCCGCAAGAGCCACACTGAATCCACGACCATCCCGGGCAAAGAAGGGCAGTGGACGAAGCTGGACATGCGTGCCTGCGCCGGTGTCTACTCCGGCTGGCTCAGGTATCCCCTCCCCGGCGGTGACAAGTTCGGCATCTACCCGATGCGGGTCCCCGTCCAGGCCCCTGGCTTCCCCAACCCCGTGGCTGAACATCAGCTCCACGCCCCCGCCAGCACCTACAGCGACACCGAAACCACCCTCCTGAGGGACTACCACCAGGCTGAAGAGGACTACGCAAAGGCGCTGCAGAACACCATCAATGCGGGCCCCTCCGCCAGCGACGAAGGTATTTTCGCCGGTGCAAACCTGCAGCTGATGGAGGCCGATGCCGAACGCCGCCGTCTCGAAGCAGCCATCGAGGCCCTCGGTATCTGACCTGCTGAACCCAGCACCAGCCTCGGCATGCTGCGGCCCGACTCGTCCTCACCGGGCGCCGGGCCGCTGTGCTGCCGGACACCGAGGGCCCGTGTTCACCCGGCCAACAAGAACGCTCAGTACAATCGCTTGGAAGCTGCCAGAGACGAGGCGTTTCGCATCCTACGAAAGGCACGCACGGTCAGGTCGTACGTGCGGCACGGCGCCGTGCCCACCAGGACAGCCTCGGCGCGGTGGCGGCGTTGACGGCCCGGCCGAACGCCTCCAGCGCAGCCTCCAGGCGCGCGGTGTTCTCCACATCCGACAGGGCGTTCAGCAGTTGCTCGGTGGCGGTGACGACGGCCGGGTCCGAGGAGCGCATGAGCGGGGCGGCGGCGCTGGCGGCCCGGGTGAGCGGCTCGCGCACGGCGGCCACGGACTGCCCGGCCCCCGTCACTGGAAAGCCCGCCGGGCCCGCACGCGCCAGGAACACGACCTCGCCCGAACCATCGACGACACACGAGCTCACTCAGCCCCCACCCGCGGAGGCAAGCAGCACAGCGTGCTGGAGGCCGTGGCCACGCACAGGGATGCCGACGGCAGCCTGCTCGACCTTCACACCGCCGCGGTGGAGCTGCTCAACGTCCTGCGTCCCACCGTGGCCATCACCTGGTTCACCACCTTCGCCGCCCACGCCCTGCACCGCTTCCCCGCCGTCCGCGAACAACTCCGTGCGGACGACGGCGCCTATGCGCGGGCCTTCGCCCACGAGGTACGCCGCTGCTACCCGTTCGTTCCGTTCGTCGGCGGCCTCGCCGCCCGCGACCTGCACTTCGGTGCCCAAGAAGTACCCGAAGGCACGCTGGTGCTCCTCGACGTGCCCGGTCACCATCGCGACCCGGCTCTGTGGCCCGACCCGGAACGCTTCGACCCGCGCCGCTTCCTCGGCAGGGATCCCGGCCCCGGCGAGCTGATTCCGCAAGGCGGCGGGGACGCGCACACCGGGCACCGCTGCCCTGGCGAGGACATCACCGTCCACCTCCTGGCCACCTTGTCCGCGACTCTGGCCGACCTCGGGTTCGACATGCCGGAGCAGGACCTGCGGATCCCTGTCAGCCGGGTCCCGACCCGGCCTCGCAGCGGAGTGAGGATCCAGATCCCGGCTGGGGCACCGCTCACAACCTCTCCGGGAAGCCCCCAGCGGGTGACACGTTCATCCTCGCCCGCGGGCTCACAGCGGCCTTCACAGGCCGGCGCCGCAACCGGTCGAGGGGGCCCGACACCGACACAGTCGCCCACGCCGCCCGCAGGGGGTGAGCCGCCTATGTCCGCGGGGATGAGTGCGAGATGCGGGTGTCTCGCGAGACGCACACGATGGCTTCGTACACACGGTCAATGAAGGGAATCGTCATGCCCAGGGGATCCAGCGCCAAGCGCGAGCGCCAGTACGAGCACATCAAGGAATCCGGTGAGAAGCGCGGGATGTCGGAGTCCCGTGCCAAGGAGATGGCCTCCCGCGCCGTGAACAAGGAACGCGCGCGGGCCGGTGAGAGCAAGACCGCGAGCCGCAGCTCGACCCGGGGGAAGTCCGCCTCGCAGCGTGGCGGCGAGAGCTCCGGCGGCGGTGGTTCGTCCGAGCGGACCAAGGACGAGCTCTACCAGGAGGCGAAGAAGCGCGGCATCGAAGGCCGTTCCACCATGACCAAGCAGCAGCTGAAGAATGCCCTGGGTCACTGACTGCGGCCCGGAAGACCTCCGCTCAGAAGCACCGCGCCCGCAGGGGTCTCGCCTGGGACTCCGGGGGAGTGACCCTCGCATCGCACTGCGGCGTGTGCTGGGCCGCGGCGCGCCGCACCGTGCCAGGGTGCTTGAGCCCTGCCCCCGCATGTCAGGAGTTCTGGTGCTCGAACGCAAGAAGCTCAAGGGCCGTACGCAGGTCACCTTCGTTCTTCCCGCCGATTGCCCCAACGGGCCGGTCAGCGTCGTGGGGGACTTCAACGAGTGGGACCCTGCCGCACACCCGCTGAGGGCACGTGGTGACGGGACGCGCGCGGCCACGGTCGTCCTGCCCGCGCGTGGCGCTCACTCCTTCCGCTACCTGGCGGCCGGGGACTACTGGTTCGACGACGAGCAGGCCGACGGCCACGACGGCACCAACAGCCGTATCACCACCTGACGAAAGGCTCCACCGCATGGATGCGATCGTGCTGCTGCGCGAGGACCACAAAACGGTCGAGAAGCTGTTCAAGCGTTTCGAGAAGACCTCCGACGACCAGAGTTCCGAGCGTCGGCGGATCGCCGACGAGGTGGTCGAAGAGCTGACCGTCCATGCCTGGATCGAGGAGCAGATCTTCTATCCGGCCGCCCGCGAGGCCGCACCGGACACCAAGGACCACATCCTGGAGAGCATCGAGGAGCACCACGCGGTGGTGTGGATGCTGTCGGAGATCAAGGACATGGATCCGGGCGACGAGCGGTTCAAGGCGAAGATGAGCGTGCTGATGGAGCAGGTCCGCCACCACGTCGAGGAGGAGGAGCAGGACTGGTTCCCCGAGGTCCGCAAGGCGATGGGCCGCAACCGGCTCACGGAACCGGGCGGCGAGCTGCAGACAGGGAAGAAGCAGGCCCCGCGCGACCCACTGGCCGTCCCCAGCGCACACTCGAAATGAGGCTGTCACCGCCCCGGCTACCGGCGCGTCTCGGCATACTCATCGTGGCCGCGACGGTACTCGCGGCGGCCGGATGCGGGGCCCCGGCGGCACGGAAGGACGCCGCCGCAGCAGCGGGCACCGCCTTCGAGGCCGCTGTCGCGGCGGGCGATCACGTACGGGCCTGCGCCCTGCTGGCACCGCAGTCCCGCCGGCAGCTGGAGCAGAACGAACAGAAGACCTGCCCCGCGGCTTTCGCCTCGCAGCAGTTGCCGACGGCGGACGGCGTCGAAGGTGTGGAGGCGTACGGTAGGCAGGCGATGGTCCGCATGGCGGGCGACACTCTGTTCCTGTCGCTGTTCACCGGCGGCTGGAAGGTGGTGGCCGCTGGCTGCACCCGCCGCCCGGACCAGCCCTACGACTGCTTGATCAAGGGGGCCTGAGGCATGCGGGCCCTGTTCGTCGCCGTCCTGGTGACCATCCTCGGCGGCCTCGGCTACTTCATCACCATCGGAGTGCTCCAACGATGACCGAGCGCCGCGAGCAGCGCAGGGGGTTTTGGCGGGAGAACAGCCTCACCCTCACCTTTGGCATCGCCTTCCTGGTCGTCCTCGCCTTGCAGGCGGTTGCCGGTCACGCCGAGTTCAACGAACAGCTGACGGTCGACGGCCTTCAGCCGCTCACCTTCGGCGAATACCTGACGTCCTCGGACTTCGCCGTGGACGTCAGCGAGAACTGGCAGTCGGAGTTCCTGCAGTTCTTCCTCTACATCTTCGGCACCGTCTACCTCGTCCAGCGCGGCTCTCCCGAATCCAAGAAGGTCCACGAAGCCGGCATCGAGGACGAGCAGCAGCAACGCATGGGCGACCACGCGCGCTCCGACTCGCCGCGGTGGGCGGGGACGAAGGACTGGCGCCAGAGCCTCTATGCCCGCTCTCTGGGCACCGTCATGGGCACTCTGTTCCTCCTGTCCTGGCTGGCGCAGTCCATTGCCGGCACCGCCGCCTACAACGACCAGCAGCTCCGCCAGCTCGAGGACACCGTCAGCTGGGCCGGCTATGTGGCCACGCCCGACTTCTGGAACAGGACCCTGCAGAACTGGCAGTCCGAACTCCTCGCCGTCGCCGCCATGGTCGTCCTGTCCATCTATCTACGCCAGCGCGGTTCCCCCGAGTCCAAGCCGGTCGGCGCCGCCCACACCGCCACCGGCATCGAAGGCTGACCCCGCCCGGGGTGGTGCTGACCGCGGGGCGTCGACGGCCTGTACCTGGTCCGGCGCCATCCAGGCTCGGAGCCCGGCGGTGAGCCCGCCGAGGTCGGCGGCGGTGGTGTCCGGGGTCTTCGGGAATCGATCCGCAGCCGGCCCGCTCAGTGGCGGTAGTCGGGCCAGTGCGGTCCCCCCGGCGGGCGGGGCCGATGAGGCGGATCCTGTGGAGCAGGTCCTCGTGGGTGCCCTGCGGGTCGAGGCGGGTGGGCGCGTGCCGGACCAGCCACGCGCCGAGTCCGAGGCGGAATGCCTCCTGATGCGGCGCAGCACCGCGCCGTGGCCGACCCATTTCGGAGGCCGGCATCGCGCAGAACCTCACCGGCCCGCAGATCTCCGAGTTCGCGAGCAGGGTGTACGCGGGCGCCGACTGAGGCCGGCGGGGGCGCTGCTGTCCAGGGCTTCAAGCAGGGGGCGCAGGTGTGGGGCCGACGGCAGCTTGCAGAGGGGTACGTAGACCGGAGCAGGGCGCGTGGTCCTGCTCCAGGGAGATCTCCAGGGAGATATGGAAAAGATCGCGTGTCCGGTGGTTTCCAGCAGCTTGCGGACCGGCCGGGGGACCGGGCCGACGAGCACGAGCCGCCCGGCACGATGCCGGGTGTCGAGGAGCTCGTGGATGAAGGCTGCGTCGGCGAATTCAACCCGGGTCACATCGAGCAGGATCCGCTCGGTCTGCCCGGTCCACGCGCAGTCGAACGCCTCACGCAGGCAGGCCACGGAATCGACGTCGAACTCACCGGTCGCGGACAACAGGACGGTTGCCAGCGATCCGGTCGGCCAGCGGACCATCGCCGCTCCGTCACCCGATTCCCACGCCGGGGCCCCGGCATGGAGGAACTGACGGAGGTACTCGCCCTCCGTGCCCGTGGTCCGATCGCCCATCACGGTTCTCACCCCCGACCTCATACCGATGCCACAACATCCCTTCGACGCTGCGCTCCGCCCTTCACCGATGCCCTCCCGCGCGCGCCGGGCCGGGACGGTTGTCGTCGCCTGCGGGAAAGGGGGAAGCCCGCAGGCGACGACAGGAGCAAGAGCCGCTCGCTCCACTGCCGCCATCCCCGAGCACAGCCGCTGACACCCGCCGTACGACAGCAATTCCGGCACCCCTTCTGGCCGCGGCATGCACCCACGGCTGTACCTCGACTGCTCAGGCAACAAGGCGGGTTCGGGCAATCCGGTGGTCACGCTGCCCGGTCTCGGTGTGCGGCGGGCCACGGCACGGGCTGCCGGGAGACGAGGACGAATCCGTCCGGGGAGGCGACTGCGGCGTATCCGGCCGCGCGGAAAAGCGTGGTGAGGGCGACGTCCACGGCGACGCGGAGACAAATGACATCGTCGATCCGTGCGGGGCAGACCGAGGCGGCGGCCCGGCCGGCAGGCTTCGTCTGCCAGCTGACGACGACGAGGTCACCGTGCTTGTGTGTGGTCACCCCGCTGGCGGGGCCGTAGCCGGCGTCGGCGAGGAGTGATTCGATCTCGCGGACGAGTTCGCGGCTCATCGCGTGCTCCCTGTCTCCGGCATGGACCTGTCCCTTTACCCCGCTGGGGTAAACAGGGGAGCGGTCCCGGTGATCTCCAGCAGTCGGTCCACCCGGGGACTGCCCGCGGTGATGGCCAGGGGGCGGTCGGCGCCGAGCGCCTGTTGGCGGGAACTCAGCAGGACGTGCAGCCCAGTGCAGTCGCAGAAGGTGACCCCGGACAGGTCCAAACTGATCCCGCACCCACGGGGGCACACCGCTGTGACCTTCAGCAGGACGGCCCGCAGATGGGGGGCTGTGGTGAGGTCGAGCTCCCCGGCGATGCTCACGACGGGGCCGCCCTGAGCGTTCTGTACGCGGACGCTGACGCGGGTGCCCTGTCCGGCGTCCGCTGGGAACTCAAGCTGGACTTCGGAGAGAAGAGACATGAGAGCCTCCCGGGCGAAACGGAGCCTTCCTTTGCGAGTCTCCTCTTTGATGTGAAATGCGTCAATAATTGCCGGAAATCTACCCCGTACGATGACTGGCATCCTCCCTCCCGGGCAGACCCCACCTATGGGTCGAAACGGCGCAAATCACTCAGAGTGGACGTTCCTCACCAGTCACGCTCGGGTCCTGCTGACGATCTCCCGCGATCCGGGCATACGGCTCCGCGACGTCGCATCGATCTGCGCCATCACCGAGCGGACGGTACAGACCATCGTCACCGACCTCGAAGAAGCCGGATACCTCACCCGCAGCCGCGGGTACGACGGGCGCCGCAACCACTACCGCATCGTCCAAGGAGCCCACTTCCGGCATCCCGCCGAAGCCGGCTATGAGATCACCGACCTGCTGGCACTCCTCGCCGAGCCAGGCCACGCCCCCGGGCCGGCCCCCGACTGACCGCGCCACGGCACACGACTTCACCGTCGCACGGCTTCGCGGGTGCCGTACGCAGTGCCGTTCTGCCGCCAGGTGTGTACGTCGCTGAGTTCGCGCAGCTACGCAGCACGGTGAAGCCGAACGGACTGGGAGGCGAGGCTGTCACCCGGCCGTCCAAGACGAGCCGGTAGGTCGACCTCACCGAACCCGAGGGGCACGCTTAACCGTGGTCGCGCCTCAGGACGCGAAGCCTGAAGCCTCCGGGACGGCGTGAAGCCTCCGCCATGTCAGAAACGAACCGACACCCGGGCAGGGGAGGCGGCCTTCGCAGGAGCACGGGAGCGGACCTTGTCGGCGCACCTCACTTTCACACCCCGGTGCTCGTGGAGCGGTCGACGAGGCCGGCCTGCCGATCGGGTGACCGGCTACCGCATCCCCTGTACCGGGGTCACGAGGTCCTCGTCGACCGAGGGCCCGTCGTCACCGATGACGATTCCGGGACCGGCAGGACTGTCTGCCCGCGCCGTCGTCCGCGAGGGCGCAACGCTCACCCAGCACCGTATCCGCGTCACCGCGGTCGCACAGGCTCGGTGTGGGCACCGGCTACGGCGTTCATGCGGCGGTGGGCTCGGCAGAGGCGTCCTGTTGGGCTGCCGCGGGCCCGACGACGGCAAGTGGGATGCCGAGGCTCGTGCACATTCTGCGGGCGCGGGCGAGGGCGCTGAGCGAGGCCGGCGATGGGTGGCTCCCCACCACCTTCAGCTGGACGATCCGGGGTCGGTGGGCGTGGACCAGCGTTTCCGTCTCCAGGGCGGCCGCGGCCCGGTGGGTGACATCGAGGTCGCACGGGAGCGTCACATGCAGGATTCCGTCTGTGAGGACGTGACTGATGACCATGACTTCTCCTTCCAGGGGAGCGACCCACCGCGCGGGACACCCGGTCGGCACAGCGGCGGCTCGACGGGATCACTGACCATGATGCGCGGAGAGCACCCCGTTCGCTCGCCCTCTGCCCGTGCTGAGCTTGCCATTTGCCCAAAAGAGCGTGTCAGAACGGCTCGTCCAACCGAAGAGCGACCCTGCCACCTCCGGGTGCCGCTCGGTATACGAAGGCCTTGACCGTTCAACGGACTGGCCGACAGTGTTAGTGGCCGAGCGACTGCTTCAGCTCGGACTTGTTCATCGACGAGCGGCCGTGAATGTTCCGGCGCTTCGCCTCTTCGTACAGCTGGTTGTACGTCGGGCCTTCCGAGCCGCTCGAGGACCGCTGACCGCCTCGTTTCGACGACGACTTGCCCTGGGTGGAAGACTTGCTCGCGGTCTTCGATTCGCCGGAACGCGCCCGTTCTTTGTTCACCGTGCGGGCGGCGATCTCCTTGGCCCGCCTCGTACTCTCCCCGCGATCCTCCGCACTCTCCTTGATGTGCTCGTACTGCCGTTCCCGTTTGGAACTCGATCCGCGAGGCATGACGGTTACCTTCCGTGATGTGCCGGATGCCTGGCTTACGACGCCTACAGGGTCGCCCTTCGCCTGTGCCCACAGAGACAGACATCAATCACTCGACTCTGCATCTGGCTTGCCGGGCGGGAGGCAGGCCGTCGTATCGCCGCGGCCGTCCTCGCGGCCGGCACCATGGTCTCGATCGTCGCCCTGCCGCTCTCTGCTCACGAGGGCGACCGTCACCGGACGCCGAAGGCGGAGATCAGCGCTGTCCAGGCCGCCAGCCCCGGCCGCGACAACCGCACTGTGCGGTCGCTGAACGCCGAGTGGGTCGAGATCACGAACAACACCCGCAACGCGATCAACCTCAATGGCTGGACCCTGAAGGACGAGGACGGCCACCGCTACAAGTTCAACGACTTCCGTCTCGCCGGGCGCTCCACCGTCCGCGTCCACACCGGTGAGGGCCGTGACACCCGCACCGACGTGTTCCAGGACCGCCGCAACTACGTGTGGGACAACACCGACACCGCGACGCTCCGTGATGCCCGCGGCCGTACCGTCGACACCGAGTCCTGGGGCCACCGCCACCGCTGACCCCACCCGGTAGCCGGTCTTCCGCTACGTCCCCAGCGGAAGACGGGGCACCGGCCTGTGGATCGCCGAGCACAGCAAAGGCCTCGTGCCACCACGTCCGTTCCGTGCCTGCCCCGGGCCAAGGCCCCAGAATCGGGTCGGGTCAGCCCTGTGCCTTGATGTGTTCGAGGACGCTGGTGAAGGCTTCGGTGGGTGAGAAGTCCACGTATTCGCAGTCCTCGAGGGCCACGGGGGCGTGCCCGGGCGGCCAGTAGAAGGCTTGGCCCGCCTCGTAGATCTCCTCCCCGTCCTTCGTCACCATCTTCAGTCTCCCTTTGAGCATGTAGCCCCAGTGAGGGAGGCGCAGAGGCCGTCGGGCAGGCCGGTCAGGGCCGGTCGCATATCGGTGCCCTTCGGAAACCGGACGAAGGCCACGGAGAGATCTTCTCCGATCGCTCGTGTACGGAGTTCGACGCCTCCACCTTCGATCACGACCGGAGTGTCATCCCGCGTCGTCGCCGGCATGGCCGTCTCCATTCCCTGGGGCTACGGGGGAGTAGTTTCCTTCCTCCAGGCTGGCCCCAGTGGCTGGATCGCGCCATGTCAGCGTGGTGGGTCGGCCTGGGCAGCGGCCGGCCAGGATAGGCCAACCGGTACTCCGACGACCCCGAAGACCTCATCCTCTGCCTCGCCTGCAACCACGGCAGGCCACGTGCCGCGGCCCCGCACGCGCCCCCTCGTCCCGCCGCTGCCCGCCGGGTCCGCCACCGTACTGTCGCCCGCCCAGCCGGTCCTCCGTCACCGCGCGTGCGCGCGGCCCACCGTGGTCCTTCACGCCCGGCCCCGCCCCGTCCGGAGCGGCCCGACCGGCCGTACCGCGCTCGGTCACGCCCACTCTGCCGCTCCCGCTTCGCCCGCGTCCCACCGGCGCGTTCCCTCCCGGGAGTCTGACCGCGCGAAAGGGCCCTGACCGGCCGAACGAGTGACCGTCACCCTTGACTCGCACAATCGAGTCTGTCCGAGTGCTGGAGCGGCGAACGTGCGCACAGGTCCTTTCATAGCTCCAATCGATGCGCGGGTTGGAACGTGACCGCATCCAAAGAATCCGCGAACTCGCGCGCTTCGAACCGGCAGAAGGCCGACCAGGACCCCTTCGAGTGGCTGCCCCCGGCCCCTGACGCCCTGTGCCGGTAGGCGACGGAGTGGACCGCGACCAAACTCCGCCGGTAGCTCGCCGTCGACCAGGACGAGCAGGACCGCCTCTTCGACATCGCGGCCGACTGCGGCGGCACCGGCGTGGAGTTCACCCCGCCCCCGCAGGTGTTTTCTGTGCCGGGCCGTCGCTGTCCCTTCTTCCTCGTACCGGAGTGACCATGGCGTCCCTGAGCCGTACTTCAGCGCGACGCGGACCGTACCCCCGGTGATGGCCTCCGCGAAGTCGGCCTCCAGGGTGAGGGTTTCGCGTTGGCCCCGGACCAGGGGAGTCGGTGTGAGGAAAACACTTCTGATCACGGACGCGCCGGGCGGCCCGCTGGCTGTCTGTCCGGCGTCGTCCCAGGGAGCGGCAACGAAGGCGAACGGCCACCCGGTGGTGGTGACACAGTGTTGAATGCAACCGGGTCTATGACCTGTTCCGCCGGTGGCAGCGGAGCGGCGCCTGGCACGGATCTTCACCCGGTTCCAGGCCCTGGCGGAGGCGCAGGGGCGATCACGTGGGACCTGAATGTCGACTCCACGGTCTGCCGCGCCCACCAGCATGCGGCCGGGGCCCGCAAGCAGGGCGACCGGCAGAAGGTACCGCCGGGCGTCGCCCGCCGCCCGCCGCTCTCAGCGGCACCCGGTCGGCGAAGGCCGTGCGCCGGTGACTACGAGCGAGACGTTCTGCCCGCCGAAGCCGAAGGAATTGCTGAGCACGGCATTCTGGGGGACGTCTCGTCGCTCTGTGACGACATCGAGATCGATGTCGGGAGCGATGCCGGCCGCGGTGAGGTTCCGGGTCGGTGGGATGACGCCGTGCTCCACGCTGAGGATGGCGATGAGTGCTTCGATCGCGCCGGCGGCGCCGAAGAGGTGACCGAGTGCCGCCTTGGGGGCTGTCACGGTGGTGCGGCCGAAGACCTCCCCGATGGCGCGCGCCTCGGCGATGTCGCCGATCGGAGTCCCGGTGGCATGGACGTTGATGTGGCTGATCTGCTCGGGAGCCAGACCGGCTTGCGCGAGGGCTTTCCGCATCGCCGAGATCTGACCGGAGCCGTCCGCGGCGGGTGCCGTGATGTGGTGGGCGTCGGCTGCGATGCCGGCGCCGGCGAGCACTGCGTGGACGCGCGCGTGCCGGGCTGCGGCGTGCTCGGCGCTTTCCAGCACCACGACAGCCGCGCCTTCGCTGAGGACGAATCCGCTGCGGTCCGCGGCGAACGGCCGTGACGCGGACGCGGGTTCGACGGTGTGCCGCGACAGTGCTTGTGCTTGGACGAAGCCGGCAACGGTGATCGGTGTAATGGCGGCCTCGGTCCCGCCCGCGATGACCACGTCCGCCTCGCCGGCACGGATGAGCCTGGCTCCCAGGGCGATCGCCTCGGCACCCGAGGAGCAGGCGGAGACGGGCGTGTAGGCCCCTGCCCGTGCACCGAATTCGATACTGATCAGCGCCGCCGCCGCATTGGGCATGAGCATCGGGACCGTGCGTGGTGAGACGCGCCGCGCCCCGGCCGCTTCCAGTGCGTCGTCTTCCTTCAACAGCGTGCGTACGCCGCCGATACCCGTACCGATCGCCGCTGCGAGCCGGTCCGGGTCCACTTCTGGGGCGCTGGCATCGGCCCAGGCTTCGGCCGCTGCGGCCAAAGCCGCCTGCTGCGAACGGTCGAGCCGTCTGGCCTGCACCGCAAGCAGCGACTCCGCGGGGTCGACCGCCATCGTCCCCGCGACGATGTCGGGGAGGCCGACATCTTCGTGGCTACGGAGGACGCCGCCACGGATGCCGGACTTGCCGGCAAGCAGGGCGTCCCAGGTGGACGCCACGTCTGCCCCGAGTGGTGTGATCGCGCCGAGTCCGGTCACGACGACTTGAGTCCCGTGCATGCCCCTCTACCTTCTTGTATGCGATACAAGTCAATGTCTTTGTTGTATCACATACAATTCGGGTGTGGAAAAGAAGCGAACCGAAGCCCGATCGACGTCGGCTCGGTCGCGTGATCGAGGTCGCGCGACGAGGTACCGGCTGATCGAGGCGACTGCACGGCTGTGCGCGGAACGGCCCGGCGCCGAGGTGAGTGTCGCGGAGATCGCGAAGGCGGCGGGTGTCTTCCCCAACCAGGTCACCTACCACTTCGGCTCCAAGGACTCGCTCCTCGTGCACGCCGCCTTTCTCGGCTTGCTGCGCGACGCCCGACGGATTGAGCGCATCGGTCGCCAAGCCCCCGATGCGGCGACGTTCCGGCGCAACATCGCCCGCGCCGTGCTGGCCATGCCCTCGCTCCCGTCAGTCACACGAGCACTCGCCGCCGGGATCTCCAAGCCCGAACTCGCCCCCGTGGTCGACCAGCATCTCCAGTTGCTGTTCCGGCAATCCGAACGCTTCGTAAGCCGGCTCATCGACAGTCGCGGCTGGAGGGCTCGCCGGCCGCTCAACGTGGAAGCCAGGACGTTCTGGAGCACCGCGCTTGGCGCGGTGCTGCTCGTCCGCGCCGGGGCACATGGCACCGTCGCCGACCTCGACCTCGCCGGAGCACTCACCATCCACGACGAACCCGATCCCGTTTAGCTCAGCCGAACAGGCCGGCGACGACGCGCGTGGGTCCCGCACGACGATGGCTGGCCGTGACCGGTCCAGCCCCTGGCTTCTGCCAGGCCGCTTCCCGGACCAGCATCGCAGCCCACAGGTCCTGCGAGCCCGGCTGAAGAAGCTCGGCATCTACAGCCGCCCCACCCAGCACTCTGCACTCCGCGACCTTGGCCAGGACCTGCCCCAGAGTGTCATCAACCGGCTGCTCGGAATCAGCATCACTTCCGTCGACCGGTGGAAAGTCGACAGCCTCTGGGCCACCTACGCCGCTGCCGTCGCTGGCCGAACCAAAACGATGTAGGTCGCCTGATCGATGTCGGCCCCGGTCTTCCATCCCCGGCCCAGGGTGCAAGGTAGCGGCGGCCACGGAAACTCGCCTTCGCTGCCCGGCCGTCGTTGGGGGCTCGCCCGAGACGGAACGTACGATTGGACGCCGGGGCGAACGGAGAGCTGCGAGGACTCAAGTGGCTGGCGAAGTGAGTAAAGAGCTGATCATCGGCCCCCGCAGCGAGCGCGTGCGACAGGAGCTGGCGGAAGCCGCTGCCTGGAGCGCGTACGCGGCGGAGCTTCGCGAGGTACTCGGAGCCGCGATTGAGAAGAGTGGCGCAGACCTCTTGGAGGTGGGCGGGCTGCTGGTGAGCGAGCCCCTTCCCGAAGAGCACCGCGGCCTGCGCAATGGTGCGGGGGTCCGGCCGCCGCAAGCGATAGGTCTCGCCGAGGGAATGGCAGCCGGGCACGGGCCGTATTGTCAGCTCGCCGCACCCGGGAGACTTCAGATCGAGTCAGGATGGGACGGAGCAGTACACCTCTACACCACACCAGCGGTGGCCGCCGAGCTGGCGGGATTCCATGGTGAGGGCGTGACGTTCCTGTGGCGAGACGCGGCTCCTGAACCCATAGAGGTCTCGGACCCCGTCGATGCCGTCGCGGACGCGGGTTTCTGGGCGAGGGTGGCGGCAGCGTCCGAGTGCCTAACCATGGTCTGCGAGCGCTGGGCGTACGGCGCTCAGGGGTGCAGATGGTTCCGCGTGACGCCAGAGAGCACAGCCGAAGTGGCCCGACTACTGCGGCCACGCTCGCTGGTTTGCGTGGCCATCGAGCCGGAGCTGAACCCCAGAGCGGAGCTGCTGCAAGACGACTTCACCGCCTTCGTGGCCCCGCTGCCGCACGGCGAACTGGCCCACCGGAACTACCCCGGTGGAGCCGACACACTCTCCAAGGTCACGGATGACGGTTTCTCCCTCATGCTGGCCGATGCGGCGCTGGGTGACTGGTGCGCCGTCGTACCGGACACGGACGGGGTGGCCAGAGGACAGTGGGAGACCCCGGGTGAGTAGTTGAGGTACAGAATATCCCCGGCGAGAACGATCTTGCTGGGGTTCGCCTAACTTGTCCGAACTGACGGGTGACGGCGCCGACCCGCAGCTCTCTCAGGTCGGGGATGGCTTACCGCCAGAGGTCCGCCCCTTCACGGCCACTCGGATCCATCGTCAGCAGGTCCTCGTGAAGACCCGAGAGGCGGCGGCCGGTGGGGGACCCATCCTTGCCGGACTCCACGACCACCCAGCCGGCGTCGACGCCGGACACGTTCACATCCGCACCGCAATCAAGCTCGTCGACCGTCGCGAAGACCGCTTCGTAGGCAACCGCCCGAGCCATGAGTTCGAGGTCATCCCTGTCCGCACCCGCATCCAGCAAGCGCCGAGCCGCCGCTACTTGCTCCAAGGCTCCCGGTCCTGCCCATCCGTCGATCGCACCACGCCAGAGGGAGCGGAGCAGCACGAAGCGAGCCAACTGCGGCTGGTTCTCATCGATCTCCGACCTCGCCCCATCCGGCGCATCAGTCGCGCCGAGAGCCTCGAACTGTGTTCGGAGCGACTCCGCCGCGGCCCGCTTCGACGGAGCGAGCCCGGACAACCACGACTGCCACTTCGCCTCAGTATCATCCATCGCACCAGGATGCCCCACCAGCCGCACAACACGATCGAGATCAACAGCTCTCACGCAAGCGCGGTCAGAGCCAAATTCAACGAGCCTCATCACCGGTCCCGAGTCCGTTGAGGCGCGGATCGCGGGCCGCCGCCTGGCGCGTCCAGACGGCGGGGTCGTGGCTGAGCCGCTCGATCAGTGCCGGGGTGGCGGCCGGGTCCCGGACGGCCAGGCGACGGTAGTTCCCGTCCGGGTGGTCCGCGTAGCGGGCGGCGAGACCCTCGCGGGGAAAGCGGGGATGCGTCTCCGCCATCCAGGCGGAGAACGTCCCGCCGAGCCGCGCGAACACGCGCATCAGAACTTCCTCCGGGGTGTCCGGGTGGTGGATGCCCAGGCAGTTCTCCACCACGGGGTCCTCGACGCGTGCGAGCCGGTGCAGCAGGTCGGGCGGCAGGTGAGGGCTCCGCGCGGCGGTGCGCCTGAGCAGTGGGTGGGCGGAGGTCGCGGCCCGGCGCAGTACCTCAGGGTCGGCGAGCCCGTCGCGTACCCACTGCACGCCGTCGCCCCTGTCGAGGTCTCCGACCGTGAAGTCGATCGCCATGCGCCGTGTCTCGTCCAGCTCGGGCCGAAGGGAGACCGCGAGCCGCACGGCCTCGTCGGGGTCGACGGCGAGCCGCTCCACGAGGTCGGCGGGCAGCGACGGGTTCCCCCCCCCAGGGCCACCAGGCACGTCCGCTCGGCGACGCACCGCTCGGCGTCGGCGCGGTGCAGGCGCCCGTGGCGCAGAGCCTCGGCGGCTGCCTTCGGATCGCGGAGGAGTGCGGCGGTGACGCGTGCGTCCCGCCGGCACTCCCTCAGCGCGGCGGCTCGGCGCACCTCCGGGTCGGGGTCGGCCGACAGCGCCGACCGCTCGCCCGACGGCAGGACCTCCCATGCGCGCACCGCGCTCAGGCGCGCCGCCGGATCGTGGTGCGTGGCCAGCGAGGCCACGAACGACGGCGTCAGATGGGGCGAGTCCAGCAGCGCCGCTCGTACGGAAGGGGCGGGGTCGTCGAGCAGGCGGGCGCACACGGCGTCCGGCAGCGGCGCGACCTTGGTCCGCGGGTCGTACACGTCGGGTCCGTACGCGAGAGCGGACCTCACCTTGGGGGAGGGATCGTCCGCGAGCCGGGCCCGCTGGGCGGGCTCGGCCCCGGCGCTCGTCGCGAAGTGGATCCGTGCGCCCGGGGCCGGGTGGGCCAGGATCATCGCGACGGCCGGCTCGGGCAGTCCGGACCGCTGGAGGGCGTGACGGGGCGGACCATGACCGACGTCGTCGACGGCGAGCAGGCGGAGCAGCAGCGGTGTCGGCAACGCCGGATTGCCGGCGACTCCGTCCAGAGCGGATGAGTGGAACGCGACCATGGCTCCTCTGCCCCTGTGTCTTTCCGGACGAGCCGTCAGCTGCGGGACTGGCGATCGAGTGGTCCCCGGTCAGTGTGATGGCTGGGCGTTCCGTATTCACTGCGGATGGGGTGGCCTTATCGTGCGAGTCTTCCTGATCACTGCGCACGAAGGACAACTCCATGACGACTCCGGGTCAGTCTCCCGCTCCGGTCGGGCAGCCGCCAATCATCATCAACAACAACGTCGCCGCCTCGGCGGCTGTGGCGGGCGGGTACGGGATGGTCCGGCGCCGGCGCCAGTCGTTCGGGCTCCACTGCGTCCTGCTGATGCTTACCTGCGGGATCGGGAACGTCTTCTACGCCATGCACATCTCGCGTTGGAACCGGAACCGGGGCCTGTGACAGACGAGGAGTTGGACCTCGGGGTCCTCCGGGTCTCCTTCGCTGGTGATCCCGGGGAGCGGCGAGCGGCGGCCCGCCGGCTCGACGAGCGGGCGCTGCGCGAGGTACAGGTCAACCGTGAGGACTTCGAGCGCAAGTGGGAGCTCGACTCGTCCGGAACGTAGCCCGGAGCGGCGGCTGGCCCCCGCGGTGTTGGTGTGAGCCGTCCGGCAAGGACCGCGCCACCGCGACATGGCCCGAGCCCGTACGACCGGAAGCCCGCACCGCTGCCCAGGTGCGGACCTTCCGCATGATCGGGGGGCGACGGCTGCCCTTGGCCTCGGCGGCCCGCAGCTCGTCGTAGGTGAGCTCGCGCTGGAGCTCACGCTGGAGTTCACCGGCGGCGGCCGCTGCGAGGGTCTGCACCATGAATTTCACGGTGGACGGCAGTTCGCCGGTACGCGGTTGGCGGGCGGTGAGGTCCATCGCGGAGAACGCGCACACCAACCGGCTGCTGCGCCAGTACCTCCCCAAGGGCGCGGACCTCCGCACGTTCTGCCAGGCCGACCTGGATGCCATCGCCCACGAACTCAGTCACCGCCCGTGCAAGGCCCATGGCTACCGCACCCCAGCAGAGGTCTACGCTGACCTCTTGAACAGCGGTGATGCGCTGACCGCTTGAGCTCGCCATCGTTTGCCGACAGGCGCCCGATGCATCCGTGAGCTGGAGCGTGCGGCTCGCCGCTGCCTTGTAGTCCCGTTACGACAGATGACGGGGAGCAATGCTCAGGACCTGTGGATCGGCTCGGGAGGACGTACCTTCCCGGGTGATTGATCGATAGGTCACCGAGCAAGACCGGTGTTCGCAGCGCCGGCCGGGAAGGCACATCCGTGCTCAGCGTAGTGAACGATGACGGCACCACCGCCAAGGGCTCCTCCTTGATTGACGAGATCGTCCGAAAGGGCGCGCGGCGGATGCTGGCCGCCGCGCTGGAAGCCGAAGTAAACGCCTATATAGCCGAGTTCGCCGGTGAGCGCGACGGCAACGGACGCCGTCTGGTGGTGCGCAACGGCTTCCACCAGCCGCGGCAGGTCACCACCGCGGCCGGCGTGGTCGAGGTGAAGGCGCCACGGGTGAACGACAAGCGCGTCGATGAGGCCACGGGCGAGCGCAAGCGGTTCTCCTCCGCGATCCTGCCGCCGTGGTGCCGTAAGTCCCCGAAGATCAGCGAGGTGCTGCCGCTGCTCTACCTGCACGGCCTGTCCTCCGGCGACTTCGTGCCCGCCCTGGAGCAGTTTCTCGGCAGCTCGGCGGGTCTGTCACCGGCGACGGTCACCCGGCTGACCCAGCAGTGGCAGGCCGACCACCAAGCGTTCGGCGAGCGAGATCTGTCCGGCAGCGACTATGTCTACGCATGGGCCGACGGCATCCACCTGCGCATACGCCTGCAGGAGGCGAAGTCGTGCGTGCTCGTGCTGATGGGTGTGCGCTCGGACGGCACCAAGGAGCCGATCGCCATGAGCGACGGCTATCGCGAATCAGCCGACTCCTGGGCCGACCTGCTGCGCGACTGCCGGCGGCGAGGATTGCGCGCTCCCGTCCTGGCGGTCGGCGACGGCGCGCTCGGTTTCTGGAAGGCTCTGGCCGAGGTGTTCCCCGAGACCCGCCATCAGAGGTGCTGGGTTCACAAGATCGCAAATGTGCTCGACAGTCTCCCGAAGTCCGCCCAGCGGGGAGCGAAGAAGGCCCTGCAGGAGATATACAACGCCGAGGACCGCGACCATGCGCTCGTGGCGGTCGCGGCGTTTGAGAAGACCTACGGCGCGAAGTGGCCCAAGGCCGTCAAGAAGATCACCGATGACGTGGACGAACTGCTGGCGTACTACGACTTCCCCGCCGCGCACTGGATCCATCTGCGCACGACGAACCCCATCGAGTCCACGTTCGCCACCGTCCGGCTGCGCACGAAGGTCACCAAGGGCGCCGGCAGCGCGGCCGCCGCCTTGGCCATGGTGTTCAAGCTCGTCGAGTCCGCCCAGCAGCGTTGGCGGGCCGTGAACGCACCCCACCTCGTCGCCCTCGTCCGTGCCGGGGCCCGCTTCGAACGCGGCCAACTCGTCGAACGGCCGCAGACGACCGCGGCATGAATAGGGTGGCAGGCCTGCCTCGAAGTTCGAGATCATCCGACCATGTCGAATAGCGCGCCAGGACAGGACCTTCCGGTCGGCTTCGGGTTCCAGCCGTATCGCGGCGACGAAGACCACGGCCCCATGGCCGCGGTGCGGCTGGGTTGTGCTGAACGGGACCAGGCCGACGCCCATTCGGTTGTGGAAGGGCTCCCGACAGCGACCGAGATCGCCGAAGCCTCTGCCAGGCTGGAGGAGCCGTCCAAGAACCAGATCCTGGTGGTGCATGACGGGAGCGTCGTCGGCTACTCGACGATCCGATGGTGGCAAGAGCGGGACGACACGTGGTTGTACCTGCACCGCGGCTACCTCTTGCCCGAGCATCGCCGCCAGGGCATCGGCTCAGCCATGCTGAGCTGGGCCGAAGAACGGATCCGCCGGCTCGTCAAAAAGCATGGAACGGCGCGGACGGCAGTGATCGGCGCGAACGCCATGGCCTCCGAGCAGGACGCCTCGGCGCTTCTGCTCGCAACCGGCTACCGACGTGTCTTCAGCCTGGTCGAGCTGGAGCTGGGCGATCTGCAGCAGTTGCCCGAGCGGGGCAGCGAACTGCCAGCCGGGATACGGACGGGCTCGATCGAGTCAAGCCACTACCGCGCAGCCTGGAGGACGGTCGTCGATTAGTATGCGAACACCGGCTTCACGCAGAAATGGCCATTCCAGGACTTCGTCGACACCGCCGATCCGGCATGCTGGAGGGCTGCATGGAACGGGCAGGACATGGTCGGCGTCGCCCTCTGCAGCATCCGCCGTCACGACCACACCGTAGGCGAGGTCGAAGAGCTGAGTGTCCGGACGGACCAGCAACGCCTCGGAATCGGCCGGGCCCTGCTGCTGGACGGGCTGCGGAGCCTTCGCGGACAGGGTGCAACGACCGCTCGGCTGTTCACGGGCACGTCAAACCCGCACCGGTCCTACGATCTTTACGAGAGTGTGGGGTTCCGGCGGCAGAACGAGTACGTCCGTTACCGCAAGCCGCTTGCTTGACCGCCCGGTCATTGGGCGGCCCGATCAGTCCACAGGATTTGACAATATCTCGGCTGCCCAGGTGGAGCAGACCCTGGTGGAGATCGGCGTGTCGTTCGTAGCGGGTGCGGAGCCGTTTGAACTGGTGCAGCCAGGCGAAGGTGCGCTCGACCACCCAGCGCACTGTGCCCAGTCCGGAGCCGTGGGCGACGCCGCGTCGGGCGATCAGGGGTTTGATGCCGCGTTTCCACAGCAGGCGCCGATACTTGTCGAAGTCGTAGCCCCGGTCGGCATACAGGCGCCGGGGCTTGCGGCGGGGACGTCCACGCAGTCCTCGGACCGGTGGGACGGCGTCGAGCAGTGGCAGGAGCTGGGTGACGTCGTGCCGGTTGCCGCCGGTGAGCGTGACGGCGAGTGGGGTTCCGTGGCGGTCGACGATCAGGTGGTGCTTGGAGCCGGAGCGGGTACGGTCGACGGGTGAGGGGCCGACGTGATCCCCCCTTTGAGGGCCTGGACATGCGATCCGTCCACAGAGCAGTCGTCCAGGTCGAGTAGGCCGGCGCGGCGAAGCTCGGCCAGCAGGGCGGTGTGCAGGCGTGGCCAGACTCCGGCCTCGGTCCAGTCCCGCAGCCGGCGCCAGGCCGTCACACCAGAACAGCCCACGGTTTCTGCGGGGACATCGCGCCACGCGACACCGGTCCGCAGCACATACATGACGCCGGCGAGCGCCACTCGGTCGGGAACACGCAGCCGCCCGGGGTGGCGACGGCGCCGTTCTGGAGTGGGCGGCAGCAGCGGGGCCACCCGCTCCCACAGGTCATCTGGGACAAGATCAGCACGCACCTTGGACACCCTGCTGATCAAGATCGTCGAGCACAAGACCCACGACTCATCTCGCGCTCAGCCTGGCACAGCCTCCAGCGGGAGGTGGTCTCGGAAGTACTGCGACTCCAGCCACTCCTCCTTCACGAAGAGCGGGCGCGTGAGGCGGGCTTCCCCGACCAGCTGAGAACGCAGAAGAAGCCCGAGATCAGTCAGGGAAACCGAGTCGTCGGGCGTGTAAAGCACCCAGTTTCCATGCTCCGCAGCGTGGTCCAGCAGGAACTGATGGCCTTGCTCGGGATCGCTCCCTGCCAGCGGGAAGCCAGACAGGAAGACTTGCGGACCGGTGACCGCATCCAACGCGACGCAGGCGAGCCTGCCCGCCTCGTAGAACGCCTTCACCCCATCTGGGAAGTCCTCCTGCTCATACGGACCACCGACCCGTTCCTGCGGTTCAGAGGCATGCAGTGCCTTGGCAACCTCGGCTGGAGACATCTCGAAGCGCAACGGCCCCACACCTGCTCCGGGTCGCATTGCCCAGCACTCCCGCTCCACATCTACGCTCATCCACCCACTCCTACGCCCGACCGGATCTGCTGCTACATGCACAAAGCCAGGGGCCAAGGTGTCAACTCGGCTGCACAAGTGCCAACTGAAGCGCTCGGTCAGGCTCATTCTGAAACGATCAGTAAGAGGCGTCGCAGCACCGTCACCAGCTTCCCGAACTGCCGCGGACTCAGCCCGGTGAACGGGGCTGGCAAGTCCCATCGCTGCAGCTCAGCAGCACTCTCCACCTATCTGATCAAGACCCGCACAAGCCCGCTCGTGAAAGCCCGAGGCTACCGGCTGCGAGCAGTTCCTGGAAGAACACCGCGACTGGGCCCTGTCCTCCAGCGGAAGACTCCACGGCCGGCCCCTGCGGACCGCGTCCGAAGACCTGGAGCACTGGGTACTTTCACGGGAGGACATTGCGCCGGGCAGGGGGCCCGAGCGGGATCTGTCGAGGTTGGCCGTTCCTCGGTGGGGTCGGCTGGTGGAGACCGGCGACCGGTACGAGCCCAGCCGATGGTCGTCTTCCACCTGTGGAACGGGAGCGCGCCAGGCACCGAGAACGCCGACGGTGCGGGCCGGCCGCCGCTTGGCCGCGGGGCTTGAGGGCCCCACTGTCGATCCACGCATCCCGCTGGAGAGCGAAGGTCTCAAGCCGACGTTCAATGAACAGCTTGGATCTCCAGCGGAGTTCGGGCCTCGGAGCTTTCGAGCGGGTAAACGCCACCTTCTGCGCGGACTGGACCCTTCACGACCTCGCGGAAGCTGGCTCGGCGAGATCGAAGGGCTCCGCGTCAGTCTGGCTGGTGCCGAATCCAAGATCAGCCAGATCGACTCGGCGGCCCCGGGCCAGCCGGTCTTGCTCGGGCTACCGACGCCGAGGACGGATCTGCATGTGAACCGCAGCACGTCCCAGTTCGGTGGGTGTGGTGGCCGTGCAGGTGTTCTTCGCGATTTGGGTGTCTCCCGAGACCGGGGGATTCAATGCCGTCAGCTCGTCACGTTCACTCAGACGGGCCCGGGCTGTACGGTCAGCGCCTTGCCCCAATGAAATCCATTGGTCTACCCCGCCGCCCGACGGGATCATGAGCTGCCGCCGTGCCGAGCCCGGGACGGCGGTCATTCATGTGCCGCCCTGGGAGGAACCCTGTATGGCCCTCGTGCCGATAGTCCGACGCGTACTCGGCGACGGCCCATTCTCCGAGATCGGAGAACCCGCTCTGGCCGTCGCTGACGAGCGCTTGCGGACGGTCGCTGTGGGTGGGGACCTCGGACATGTCCAGTGGAGTGGCAGTGGGACCGCGGACTCCCGATGGGCGGGGCACCGGATCGGTGTCTATGTGCAGGACGGGCTGCGGTGTCGGCACCTGGTGCGGTCGAGGTACCCCGTTCGGTCTCTCGCCTTCCACCCCGTTCTTCCCCTGTTGGCCGTTGGTACGGGGCGCTACGACGGCGGCTACTCGTTCGAAGGCGAGCTGCTGCTGATCCACCTGGACTCCGGCGACGTGGTGTCTGCCCTGCCGTACCCGCGGGAGGTGCTCGGCGTGGAATGGCGCAGCGAGACGGCACTTCGTCTGGTCTTGGCGCCGTGTGACGACTGGGAGAACCCGCAGGCACACGAGCAGGGGCATGCGGTCGTTGTGGCTCGCTCAGACTGGGGTGCCGTCGGGCAGGGGGCGATCAGTGCCGAGGAGCTGGCCGCCCCCGCGGAGCCGGTCGTCCAGCCGGATCACAGCGGGGAGGCCCGCCGAATCCTCGCGGACCTTGCGGCCTCGGCCGGCCGACATTGGTCCGTGCGCCGGCGGGTGTGGGCTGTCGAAGGTATGAAGGACGGCCGTGTGCTGGCCGCTCTGGACGGGGTCCTGGCGGAGTCGTGGCTGCCATCGGGAGACCTGCAATGGGCGGTCGAGGACGAGGAAGGCGGCCGGCAGCTGGTTCTGGCCTCCGACGGCACATCGGTTTGGACTAACGCCGAACGCCGCGGTCGCCGCAAGGGAAGACGCTGGGAGACGTCTGCACCCCGAGTCGCCCGGATCGCCATCGACACGGGGCAGGTGCTGGAGACCGTGAGTCCGGGCGTGTGCACGGTTCTCGTCTCAGGCGGCCAGGGGACGATCCTGAGGCCGTTGGACGGCCGCTGCAAGCGTCCCGAACGGCTGCTGATGTTCGACCTCGACGGTCCGGTGAACGGTCCGGAGGTCGGCCACTTCGACCTGTTCAATCACCCGTTCGCCGTCCGGCGGGCAAGCCGCCCGTACGTCCTGGTAGGCACTGACCCGGACGAGCCACACAGGGACAAGTGGGTCACCGCCCTGGGCGCCGATGGGACATTGCGGCGGCTCTTCGCGCACTCCTGGGTACCGGAGGAGCATCATTTCGGTGGTCCCGCGGTCGAATTCGGGCAGTCCCTGGTCTATGGCGGCGCCGTCCACCATGGTCACGGGCTCCAACCTGGTGGCGCCTACGTCGTGCGGCGATCCCTAAACGGCTCGGTGCAGTGGCAGCACCGCACCGATCATCCCGCCACCGCCCTCGACACTGACGGGGACACCGTCTACGTGGCCTACAACTCCGGCGCCCTGACAGCACTGGACGCCGCCGACGGCTCGGTGTGCTGGCACACCGAGCTCGAGGTCGACGGAGCACCTACCACCGCACTGTCCCTGGCTGTGGCGCCCCAAGGACACTTGCTTATTGGGACCGTCGACGGCCGGATCCTGGAGTGTTCGCCTCGGCCGTGACCCCGAGGGGGAAGCCTTGTTCTTCGCAGTCCGCATGTCTCATGAGGCGTGCCCTCCTGTTCGTGGTGTGGGGATGGGCTTCGGGGGCGGAGTGAAGTGACGCGGCCATCAGAGGCAGACGCGAGTTCTTGGCGGAGTTGAGTGTTGTCGGGGTGGAGGGCGGCGATGCCTGTGGCCGCTGAGTTCAGACGCTTGCTGAGGAGGGTGTACTCGCGGGTCTTTTCCGCGAGCATCCGACAAGGCGCGATCCTGTGCGTCGGCGACCACCACCGCGAGCGGAAGCGAGCGGTGGCCAGAGCACTCGGCCAGCTCCTTAGTTCAGAGAAGTGACCAGGCCAAACGAGATCGCTCCGGACCACAGGGGACGGGGCATCTCACGCTCCTCCAGGCCCCCTGGACGTGCTCCCAGGCTAGGCAGACCCCGCCCGTGATCGCGCGCCCCTGCGGCTACCCGGTGACGCGGACCCGGAGCTCGTACGGGGTGCCACTGCTGATCGCCTGCGCCTGCTCGAGCAGGTCGGCGCCGGTGAAGCCGAGGAGCGCGGCGTCGGCGGCCGAGCGCAGCAGCGGCACGATCTCGGTGACCGGCCGACCGCGGTGCGAGACGGCGAGCTGGGCGTAGGCCTGCTGATACGGAGCGCCGTAGGCGCTCGCGGGGTCGCTCAGGAGGTGGTCCATGTCCTGCGCACTGACGGTGATCTCACCCATGACCGCTCCCGGCGTTCCGTGGGCCCGGTGGATCCCGCGCCCCTGTCTTCGACGCTACGAGCCACCACTGACAGCACGAGCCCTGGACCCTCTGCCGATCGAGCAGCTGCCCGGCTTCGTTCTTCTGTGCGAGTGATGGCCTGGTATGCGAAAAAACGCGCAGACACTCTGCTGGCGGAGTGCCCCGGCTACTGCGACCGGTGGGGCGCCGGAGCGCGCAAGGGCTTGCCGGTGATCACCGGCCGGGTGTGTGTAGCTGTCAGTGAATGTCAGGGTCACGTCTGCGGCATATGCGTGCCGGGTGCAGGCGACTGTGACGGAAATGTCCGTACCCGGTAACGGGCCTCTGTCGGCATTCCGGCCGGCCCGACACGGCGGCAGAGTTCGGGTCCTCGGCCCAGCACCGGGCCGGGACCCGCACCGCTTCACCAGCTTCTTTCGGCCTGTGGGGCACTGTTCTTGAGGAGACATCACCCATGTCTGCTTCTTCGACCGCTCGCCGTATCGCCGCGACCGTCCTCGCGGCCGGCGCCATGGTCTCGATCGTCGCCCTGCCGGCCTCTGCTCACGAGGGCGACCGTCACCGGACGCCGAAGGCGGAGATCAGCGCTGTCCAGGCCGACAGCCCCGGACGCGACAACCGCACCGTGCGGTCGCTGAACGCCGAGTGGGTCGAGATCACCAACAACACCCGCCACGCGATCAACCTCGCTCACAGTGGAAGGCGGGGCACCGGCATGTCATCGTCCGACACGGCAGAAGCCTGTGGGCGCGGGCTGGTCATGATCGGCAGGCCGCGGACCGCATCAGCACTCAGAGGCCATGGCAGAGGCGGACAACCGGAAAGAATCTGGTGAACGGACCCAACCCTTTCCCTCGCTTGACCCATATAGCTGTCAATGGTCCACCTGAGGGAGCGGAGGGGTAGCGACATGATGGAAGCGGCGGCAGCGGTCCGGGGGGCGTTGAGGGGCATTCGCGGCCTGGGGGGTATGTGGGTGTACCTCACTGAGCGGGTCCGTGCCCGGACCGCTGTGGAGCTCGAACGCGAACGCAACAAGGCGAGCGTGGACCTGGTTACGCAGGTCAAGGACGGCATGGACTTCTTCGAGTCGGAACCGGGCGGGCGCACGAGGGTCATCCGCCGGACGTCGAGTCCGGCGCCGCTCGAGCCCAGCCGGCAGAGCCCCACGGCGGGGGAGATCACTTCGTGAGCGACGAGGAGTTCGACGGCGAGGTTATCGCTCTCTTCGCCCTGCACGGTGATTCCATGCACCGCAGACTGTTGACATCCGGGGTCCCGGCGGACGAGGCCGAGACGATCTTGCAGGACGCGTTCCTCGCTGTCCGGCGCCAGTGGGCGCGGATTCGTGACGAGCACCCCGAGGCCTACGCGCGCAAGGTCACCTGGTACCTGCGTCAGGCCTACTGGAAGACGGTCTACCAGGACAGGGAACTGGCCCAGAAGTTGGCGCGCGAGTACGAGGAGGCGAGAGTGTCGGCCGACGAGGAGGTGATCGCCTCCATCGTTGTCCACGAGGCACTGCAGATGCTGCCCGAACGTCAAGCCTCCGTCGTCAAGCTCCGCCACCTGCACCAGTTGAGCGTCGCAGAGGTCAGCACGACCCTGGGCATCGCGGAAGGCACCGTCAAGCGCCACTGCCACGACGGACTGAGGGCGCTACGACGAGCGCTCGAGCAAGAGCCCGACGGGCGAGGAGGTGACCAGTGACCATGGACGAAGCACAGGAGCGGAACACCGCCGGCGCCGAAAAGCTGGAGCGGGAGAGGATCCGGCGCTTCGGGCTCGCCCTGGACAAGCTCGCCCTCGACCCCGACGAGGCAGGACGCATCGACGCACTGAACGCCGCGACGCTGGAGCGGGAGAGGATCCGGCGCTTCGGGCTCGCCCTGGACAAGCTCGCCATCGACCCCGACGAAACAGCACGCATCGACAGGCTGAACGCCGCGGTGCACGACGCTGGGCTCCTCGCTCGTCCGGCCCTCGATGACGACCTCGGCGAGCCGGGTCCTGAAGAGCGTGAGAGGCTCACCGACGACACCAGCGGGGCGTCCTACACCGCGCCTCCGAGTTCCCCCGAGGAGCGCCTCACCCCCGAGATGGTGGCGCTGAGGAAAGAAGAGCTGAGGCACTACGAGCGGCGTGAGATGTGGGCCCGGGAGGACGAGAGGGAGCGCACACGCCAGGGTTTCCAGGACCAGGCAGAGCATCGGGAAACGGAACTGGAGCTCCGTCGGTTGCAGTTGGCCGAGGTCGCCGTCCACAGATCGATCGAAGCCGGGGGTGTCACGCCGATCAGTCTGCGGCTGGGCAACTCCGTCTCCGTAGACATCCCCTCCCCTCAGGTGGCAGCTGAGCCCCCGCACTCTCGGCGGCTCACCTGGATCGGCAACGAGACCGTCGCGCTCATCGTGATCATCCTCAACACCCTGCTGGTACTGGCGGGAATGCTGACCGGATCCCCCCTCACGCTGGCGCTGGTGGCGAGCTTCATCCTCAACGGAACCGTGCTCACCCTCATGGGCGTCGTGCGCTCCCTGTGGAAGACCCGCCGGTCGCGCCTGCGGGACGCCGAACGAGCTGAACCGTAAGGGATACGGGGACGCGACACATCAGAGTCTCCATTGATGCGTGCGTAAGAGATTTATGGCGTTCATGCCAGACACCGGGGTCCGCTAATCGATTAGCGGACCCCGGTGGTGCCCGGGCTGGCACTGTTGCGCGTGTCCCTCACGTCTCTCGGCCTGGCCCAGAGTGCCAGCGGATATGGGCGCGGGCTGGTCACGATCGGGAGCCTTCGGACCGCGTCAGCACGCAGAAGCCACGGCCGCGATACGCGCCGCGCGCTCCTGCAGGAGAAGCTTGGCGTTCGCCTGGGACTCTGCGCGATCCCGTCCGGCGCTCAGGTTCGCTATCTCGTTAAGCAGCATCAGGGCAGCACTCGTGACGTCGCGCAGCTGCTGCTCGGTGTTTCTCAGCGCACTGTGGAGCGGTATGTGCGTGATCAGATCAGGAAGCCGCGGGCTGAGCTTGCGGAGAGGATGGGTGCTGAGGTTCGGCGGCGGTGGCAGCCGCAGGTGAGGGCCAGGGCGCGCAGGGCTGCGGCGACGTCGGCGGGTCTGATGGTGGACGTCCGTGCCCGGTTCGGGTTCACCGCGGCGCCAGCAAGGGGCCACCGACCGCGAACTTCAGCAGGCCACCGCCGACGCCCTGAGCGAGGTGTACTTCCGTGACGGCGGCCGCCGCGCCGCTGACCTCCTGGTCGAGCTGACCGACATCGAACAGATCCAGTTCGAGCTGTAGGTCCGGTGGCGCTGGTTCGAGCCGGGCACGATGTGACTGATTCTCGAGATGGGCATCAGCCGGCCTTGCCCAGGCCGGGCCCGCCGCGCCCCGGCGGGGCGTTAGGGTCGTAGGCAGTCCGCGCCGACATGGGTGCGCGGGTCAGGACCGGTGCCCAGCGCGCTCTGGGGCAGTACGACCGGACCGTCTTCGGCCCCGGCACTCCGGCAACGGAGCGCTGGGGCCGCGCCGTGTGCTGGGGCCACGGCATGCGCCATCGAGCGGTCCGGCGATTGATGGCGCAGAGCGTTGCAGGGTCCGGTCACGCCAGTGTCGTGCGAGTTGCCCGAGAGCGTGCAGCAGATCGGCATGCCGGTGACCGCGGCGGGGGATCCGCCACAGCATCCCGGAGAAGACCGACAGCCAGGCCGTCCGCCTGGGGGTGTCGTGCCGGTCAGACGGGATGCGATGTGAGGGCGCGATCCCTCTGACCTCGCCATATCGTTGCCCTGAGCTATTGCAGGGAGTGATCGCTTCGGGAATGATTCCCCGCCGTGACCATCTCCGGCGCCGTTGCACTCGGCGTGCTCCTCATCGTGCTCTATCGCGTCGTCAGCACCCCTCGCCACGTCGACGGCAGGGCCGCAGACCACTTTGTCGCGTCCTCCTACGGCCTCCCGCCCCGTGAGCAGCTCGACTCTCGGCGCCCCGGGCCGCCCCCGCCGGTGTACCGGACGAAGGAACGGCAGGCCGTGGCCGACGCAGCATGGGAAGGGGACTGGGAGACCGCCGAGCGGTACGTCAGTGCGGCGGGGGAGGATTGGGACGAACGCTGGGCCCGCCTGGAACTGCTGCAGCACGTCGCCCGGGAGGACGACGCCTGGCTTGAAGCCTGGCACGCTGCCGAGCCTGGAAACTGCGACGCGGCAACCCTCCGCGCGAGCCTGATGGTCCACCGTGCCTGGGAAGTCCGGGGCAGCGGGTACGCCCACGAGGTCCTGTCCTCGGACATGGACCGCTTCCGCGCGATGCTCCCCGCCGCCATCGAGGAGGCACAGCGGGCCGCGCTGCTCGACCCAGCGAACCCAGGCCCCTGGGTCGTCATGATCACGGCAGCGCGTGGAGCCAAGTACAGGCGGGCGCGTTTCAAGCCGCTCTGGGAGGGACTCGTCGCCCGCGCGCCCCACCACTACGAGGGGCACTGGCAGGCCCTCCAGTACTGGTGCGCCAAGTGGTACGGCAGTGACCGGCGGATGATGCGCTTCGCCCGCCAGACGGTCCGAAAGGCCCCGCCCGGCAGCCCACTCGCCGGGATCTACCTGCACGCACTCAACGAGCTCACCGAACGCCACCTCGTCGTTGCGATGCCCTTCACGCCGCTGACGAGGAAGACACTGAAGCAGGTCGCCGCGTCCTTCGAACAGGTCCCGCCCGACGACGAGCGCCTGCCGGCCCTGCGCCACCTGCTCGCGCACTACATGCTTCAGTCGATGCTCTACACGGCCGCCCTGGAGCAGTTCCGTCTGATCGGGCCGTGGTGCGGAGCCCAGCCCTGGTTCAAGTACGAGCACGCGGCCATCGCCTTCGAGATAGCCCGCGCCACGGCCGTGAAGCGCTCCCGAACCCGCCCCGTCTCCAACCCGCCGGTATACGGAATGAGCCGCTAGAACTGCCCCATTGCCCGTGACGGACGAGCCTGACGAAAGTCAGCCTTTTGAGCGGCTGTGGGTGCTGAGGCGTCGTAGAGCTGGGAGAGACCTGCGGGGGCGACGATTCGGGGAGGCGGCGGGGGTGCCGGCGGTGAGCAGGACGACGCTGAAGAGCAGGTCGGCGACGAACGCGATGAGGTGGGTCCGCTTGCGGGGGGTGTGCGGCGGGATCACCGCGGACCGCGATTGAGCTCTGTCGTGCCGCTGGCGGCAGCTCGTTCGGCGGTCGCAAGGGGTCTGGCCGCCGACGACGCGCTCGCCTCTGTCGACGGCCTGGCAGGAGCGTTCGGCGAGGCAGTCGGGAGAACGCCGAGGTGCTTCGTACCGGTGGTACGCCTGTGGGCCGACCACATCGATTCAGGCCGGATCCTGGTCGGTCCTCGCCTTGTCCGATCGCGCGGTCCGCCCCGGGGCGTTGTCGGTCAGAAGACGAGGTTGTACGTCCCCCAGCCGGTGCCGATTTTGGCGCGGCCTACGAACGGTGTGGTCGTCTTGCCTGTGCCCTGGTACAGCCACAGGATGCCGGTGGTGTCGCGGGCGACGGCGTCTGCGTTGCCGTCGTCGGTGAGGTCTCCGGCGACGACGAGTTGGTTGTAGGCGTTCCAGCCCGCACCGATTCTGGTGCGAGTCGTGTACAGGGACGTTCCACTCTCCGAACCCTGGTAGAGCCACAGGATCCCGGCCCTGTCCCGGGCCAGCAGGTCGGATCGGCCGTCACCGGTCAGGTCGGCCCCGCCCGAGAGCTGGTTGTAGCCACCCCAGCCACCGCCGACCTTCACCCGGTCCTTGAACCGCGCCCCGGTGAAACTGCCCGTGCCCTTGTACAGCCACAGCGCTCCGGTCTTGTCCCGGGCCAGGAGGTCCATGCTTCCGTTGCGGTCGAGGTCTCCGGCGCCGGTGATCCGGTCGTAGATGTTCCAGCCGGCGCCGGCCTTGACGCGGGGCGCGAAATCGCCGCCGCTGTTGCCGGTCTGGCGATGGTAGTACCAGAGGGTGCCGCCCGTGTCACGGGCGACGAGGTCGCCGAGACCGCGGGTGGCGGCAGACGGGGCGACCACGTTCCGGAAGTAGGGGCCTTGTCTGTAGGGGGAGAGGGAGGTGACGGCGGTGTAGGCCTGCCAGCCGGGGCCGGTCCCGGTGCGCTCGTGCAGGGGCGCGGTGGCGCGGCGGGTGCCGCCGTACTCCCAGAGCGTGCCGGTGGTGTCGCGGGCGTGCAGGCCGTGCCAGGGCAGGATGGTGCGGCCTTGGACTGCAAACGGCCGGCTGCTCTGCTTGACGTCTGATTCGTCCCAGACACCCAGGTCGTAGATGTCGTAGCGGGTGTGCGCCTGCAAGCTCTGGGCGTACTGGCCCGGATCGCCGGCCAGGTCGTAGCCGATGACATGGTCTCCGGCCTCGAGGTCGCAGGCCAGGTTGGGAACGCTGCCGGGCAGGGTCGCGTGGCGGATTTCGCAGGTTGCGCCGGAGTCGGTGGTGACACGGCCTATCCGGATGGGCGGCGCGTTTCGCGTGAGCTGCCCCTGGGCGTGGTCGAAGCGGAGGGTCAGCTGTCCGGCGTCGTTGGCGTGGACGCGTAGTTGCTGGTGGGCGGTGCCTCCGTCGGGGACGGATTCGGCGTGGAAGCCGCCCGTGTTCAGCAGCGCGTGAGCGCGGGACGTGACGGTGACCTGTCCCGTGCCGTGCCGGCCGTCGGCCGGGCGCGCACCGGCGGTGCGGGCCGCCTCCACGGCAGCCTTCAGGTCGCCGCCGGCCGAGAGGTGGGCGAAGCCCCAGTAAAGGGTCGCGTCGCTCGCGTCGGCGGGGACGAGGGCGTCGGGTTGCTGATACGGCGCGCCGTCGCAGACGAAGACGCCGATGTATCCGGCGGGCTGCTCGCACTCGTTGCCGCGGGCGCGGTATCCCTGGGGGAAGCCTGCGCCGTCGCCGGCAGGGTCGGTCATCGGCTTCGTGCCGACGGCGATGACCACCCTGCCGGAGACGGGCCCGGATTGGACGACGGGGAAGAAGCGGGGTGCCGAACCCGGCGCTGCGACGACGTCGTACCCCGCCAGCCGCAGTTCGCCTGCGGCGGTTGCGGAATACGGGGCGAGAAGCGTCGCGGCGGTGAACAGGCCGGCGGCCGCGCTGAGCGCGGCGGCGCGACGGGTGATGTCTCTCATGAATCCTTCACAGGTGTGCGTGCGACGACGGGCCCGCGACGCTGCGGGGCTGCGGGGCAGTGCCGGGGTGACAGATGGCGGCCGGGTGTGCCGTGCAGCCCGAAGCTGGCAGGGCACGGCGCGCATCCCACACTCGTTGGTGACTGGCAGCGCTGCCCGACACTCGCGCAGCAGCGCCACCCGGTGTCAGGCGGTGTGGTCGAAGCCGTGCCCGACGTGGTGCAGGACGGCTTTCTGGCCGCTGGCGAAGGGGGCACGCCAGTCCCCTGTGGTCCGGTAGAGGTAGTCGGCGTGGAGGCCGAGACCGATGAGGTCGGGGCGGCCGTCCTTGGTGACGTCGCCTACGGCGATGATCTGGTGGTAGGCGTTCCAGCCCGCTCCGATCCTGGTGCGCGGAGCGAGGGTGCCGTCCCCCTTTCCGAGGTACAGCCAGAGAAAGCCGTTCTTGTCACGGGCGACCAGGTCACCGGCGGCGGCGCCGGCAATGTTTCCGACGGCACTCAGTTCGTTGTAGATACCCCAGCCGTTTCCGAGCTTCCTCCGGGGAGGGAGGGGCTTGGAGGCGTTGCCCGTGCCGGGGTACAGCCACAGGCCCCCGGCCTTGTCGGAGGCGACGATGTCGGGGCGGCCATCGTTCGTCAGGTCGCTGCCGGCTTTGATCTTGTCGTAAATCTGCCAGCCTGCGCCGACCCTGAGGCGGGTGGCGTAGTTGCCTCGGCCGTTGCCCTGGTAGAGCCACAGCACGCCGGACTTGTCGCGGGCGAGCAGATCACCGACCGCCGTCCCGCCCAGGTTGCCGGTCGCTTCGATCGTGTCGTAGACCTGCCAGCCTCCGCCCACTTCCTGGCGGGTGATCAGGTTCAGTGACTTGTCGAAGTAGGTGGTGTCGACCGCCACAGAACGCCCACGTGGTCACGCTGGAGCACATCGAGGGAGCCGTTGTCGTTGAAGTCGTGCGGCTGGGGCTTCCGGACGACTGTGAACGACCCGGAAGCAGTGAAGTCCAGAGGGGCGCCACTGGTCGACTCGGCTGTGATCGTCCAGGTGTAGTCGCCATTCGGGACGTCGCCGTTCACCGGGTCGAAGGCATCCCAGAACAGCCTGAACGTGCGCGGATGCCCCGCGCTACCGAGCCGGTGTGAGGTCGTGATGCCGGTCTGCTTGTGACGCAGGACGACAGTCGCCCATCCGTCCTGGGTCAGCTCCCACTCCAGCGGCACGTAGTCCTTGCCTGTCAGCTCGATCACGGGCGGGACTGTGTGCCGGACAAGCGAGACACCGTCCCCCACGAGAGCCGCCCCGGCCGTCGTCTCCGCAACGATGGAAGCTGCCCTGGCTGGGGCCTCCAGCGCGCCTGCTCCGGTGACCGTGAGGACGGTGGTCAGTGCAACGAGAAGCCTTCGTCGGGTGGAGTGAGCACGAGGCACGATCAGTTCTCCCTCAGGAGACACCAGGCGCACAGCGCGCCGCACCCGTTTGACGCACGAGCAGGAGAAAGGTTGTAGAGCGAGAGCTGCACCAACGCCTGGAAGTTCCGAGCTCGGGTCAGGCGATGAGGCTGATCGTTAGGGGCGGGGCGGATGGCGATGGTGCTTGCGGACGTTGACTGGAGGCAGGGCGGTTGTTGCCACCCTCCTGCATGATCGCCTGGACGTCCCGACAGCGATGGGGGCCGAGTCTAGGGCCGACCGTGGGGCAGGGTGTGCCGGTTGTGGTGGGTCCTGCCCCTGGCCTTGTGTCAGCCGATGGCGCGTAGGGCGGTCCAGCCTCCTTCGCCGGCGATGAAGGGGGTGCCGTGGGTGGTGCGGCCGCCGGGGTAGAAGTAGAGTTTTCCGTCGCTTTTGATTGCCCAGAGGTCGGGGATGGTGTCGCCGTTGGCGTCGGGGGTTCCGGTGATCATGGGTATGGAGGCTGCTGTCCAGCCGCCGGTTCCGTAGACCTCGTCTTTGCCGGTTTTGGAGTTGGTGTCCGTGGCTAGCGAGGTGAGGTCGACGGCGTTGCCGGTGGCGGGTTTGCCGTGGCGCAGGAGTAGTCCGCGTCCGGTTTCCTCGCTGCGGTAGAGGAGGTCGGGTACGCCGTCACCGCTGATGTCGGCGACGCTGACGATGTCGCGGGTTGCTGCCCATGCGGTGCTGGTGAGCTGCCGGGCTTCGTTGAAGGCGGCTCCGGTGTAGCCGATGTAGGCCCAGAGCTGCTGGCCGGTGGTGGCGAGCATGTCGGGGAGGCCGTCTCCGGTGATGTCGCCGGTTGCTGTGATCTGGCTGAGCGTGGCGGGTTGGGGGGCGTTGCTGGGTAGCAGGATTTCGCGGCGTTTGGTGATGTTGACGGCTCCGTAGCCGTCGCCGGGGTAGACCCAGAGTTTGTCGCCGACGCGGGCGATGAGGTCTTGCAGGCCGTCGCCGCCGTAGAAGTCGCCGTTGTGGGTGATCAGTGCGCCGGTGAAGTGACCGGAGAGCGGTGCGGTGAATGTTTCTTCGGTGTCGCCGCCGTTGGGGTCTTTGTTGGGGTTGTCGCGGTAGGCGGCGGACATGGAGATGTCGACGTCTCCGGTGCCTCTGGAGAGGTCCGTGGTGGCGTGTGAGGAGTAGAGGCGCAGGTTGCTGGCCGAGTTGAGGGCGAGCAGGTCGGGGAGTCTGTCGCCGGTGAAGTCGCCGGCGGCGTCGGCCTGGTCGCGGGGGGTGACGTAGAAGAGGAATTTCGTGGGTTCGGAGACGTGGCCTGCGCCGTCGACGGCTCTGACGTACAGGACGTTGGGGCCTGCCGAGGGGGGCTTGACGTTGCTGGCGGTGGCCCAGGTGGTCACGGGGGTACCGCTCGCGCGGGTGAGCGAGACTGGGTAGCTGTTGGTGTTGAAGCCGTATTCGTACCGGATGACGTCGCTGTCCAGGGCCCGGAAGTAGACGGTGCCGGGGGTGCCGAATTTCAGCTTGGACCAGTTGGCGTCCTCGGGGTCGTTTCCGAAGCTGTTCTCGCCGCTGTCGGCGTTGGGGAAGTCGTTGGAACCGACCCTTGGGGGGCGGGGGGCGGCGCTGTCGAAGATGAAGCGGCAGGGAAGTGTGGCCGGCGCGTACGGCGAGCTGGCGCCGGCGGCGTCGATCGCGCGGACCGACCACGAGTACATGGTGTTGTTGACCAGGCCGCTGGTGGAGAAGCCCGGGGTGGTGCGCGTGGCCGTGCTGGTGTCGCCGCCCACGGACACCGTCCCGGTGGACGTGAGCATGTCGCCGGTGATGTGCAACTTATTGGTCGGCCACATGGCGAAGTCGAGGTAGTCGAGGTTGCCGTCCCTGTCGGTGGACCGGGCGGTGAACGTGATGGCCTCGGCACCCACCCTGACATACGGGGGCGTGGTGGTGCACTTGAAGTCGGGGCCGAGGTCGAGGTTGGTGGGGGCGGTGGGGGGCCGGTTGTAGGTCAGCTCCAGATAGGGGGCGTTGTCACCGTCGGCCTGGAACTTCTTCCACGCGTGCTGCGACTTCTCGTCTCTGGCCCGCATGCCGAAGGTGATCATGCTTTTGCCCTGGTCGGCGGCTTTCTGCGCGGCGCCCAGGACGTTGAACGTCTCGTAGTCGTCCCGGCAGTGGGACTTGTAGCCGTGGGCGAAGCTGCGTGAGGGCGCGGCCAGGTTGGAGTCGGTCAGGGGAGGGGCGTTCTTCCAGTTGGTCCGTCCGTTGATGGGGCTGGTGACGTGGACGGACATGGCCCGCGCGCTGCAGGACCAGGAGTATGTCTCCAGCATCCGCAGGGTCGCCTTCTGGATCTTCGCGCCCTTGAGGTTCTTGTCGTACGCGATGTTGAAGTACGAGCGGGAGGTGCCCCAGGTGTCGGATTCGAAGCCGACCCGGGCCTCGTGGGTCCCGCCCTTGTTGAAGTCCTTGCCGTTGAAGAACGTGGCGTTGGGGTGGCGGCTGTAGGCGGTGGTCCAGTCCTGGGTGTGCTTCTTGACGGTGGGGTCGATGAAGACGGGGTAGACGGTTGCCGGGTCGTTGAGGAAGTCCTGGCTGGGTGTGAGCAGCCACGTTCCGTCGCCGAGTTCGGCTTCGACGATGTCGCCGCGGGACTCGGGGGAGGGGCCGTTGAGCAGCGGCAGGCTCAGTGTCGTGGCGTCACCGGTCTGGGAGGGGGCGGGCGTCGGCTCCGAGGGAACGGGTGGCAGCGGGGCGTCGGTGATCGTAGGAGCGGCCTCGTCCGTGGCCGTGGGCAGGACTTCGGCCTCGGGATCGACGTTGTCGTCGGCGAGTACGTCGGTGGTGCTGGGGGTCGGTTGCGGGGCGCTGGTGGTGGCGGCCGGCGTTTCGGGAGACTCCGGGGCGGTCGGCTGCGAGGAGGCGCCGAGTTGGCCGTCGGTGACGGCCGGCGCGCCGCTGCTGTCCCACATCAGCGGGGTCGGCGAGAGCGCGACCTCCTGGCCGTCGAGGTCCTCGGCCGTGACGATGCCGGAGGACGAATCGAGCCGGAACGTGAGCGAGGGGGAGGAGAGGCCGTACGACAGCTGCGCGACGCGCGGGTCGGCCGCGGCCTGGCGGTTCTTCACGACAAGGAGCTGGGCGAACCCGTCGTCCTCGGCTGTCAGGACCAGGTCGGCACCCGGGAGGATCTCCGGGTAGAGGGCGCGGGAGCCGTCGATGACCGGCGCGGGGACGGGCCCGGGCCAGGTGAGCTGGATCTCGTGGGTCTCGGGGATCTCGGCCGTGCCGCCGACGGTGAGGGTGACCAGGAGGCTGCCCGCCTCGCCCTCCGCCTTCAGGCTCTTGACGAGCGAGACCCGGTGCACTCGTCCGCGCGATGCCCGGTCCGCGCCGCCAGGACTGCCGCCGGAGAACACCATCCTCGTGTTCGTGGCCGCCGGCGCCCAGCCCGTGCCGGTCCGCTTCAGCGTCGTGTCGATCTTCTTCCACTCTTCGCCGGCCTTGGCCCAGACCGGGGAGGAGTACAGCTTCTTCGTCATCAGCCCGTCGGGACGGGCCCAGGTGGTCGAGCGCGCGGTCCGCAGCGCGGTGACTTCGACGGGCGTGCCGGCCTTGCGGGCCAGGGATGCCGCCGACGCCTCGCCCACCTTCTGCTCAGCCGGCTTGCCCGTGCCGTCCTTGCTGTCGGCCGGAAGAGTCGCCGCCTGGTCGCCGGAGCCTGCCTGGAAGCCGGCGTAGGTGATGCCGCCCGCTGCGAGCGCGGCCGCGACCACCATGGCACCCACGCGCCGTGCCGTCGGCCGCTGCCATGTCTGTCTCATCGGGTGAGGACCCTTCTTCCCAGCATTCCGGGCTCTGACGGCACCGGCTGAAACCACGAAGCCGGCCATGACGTCAGGGAAGGGAGGGACTCCGGGTGGGGATCACGACCGCGCGCATGGCTGGGCGAGCCGATGATGGCCCATCAACCCCGGCGCGTCACCCTGCAGCTGATGCACGCCGGGGCAACTCAGTTCCGTCCGTGGACAGCGGCCGCGAGGCCGCGAACCTCGTGTGCAGGCGCCGAGAGCACCCTCGAGCGGAGAGAGAACGCATGAAAACGGGACGAAAGATCGCGACAATCAGTCACTTCATTGTGCGATGTGCATATCGCGCACAGTCGTCGTGCTTGGTCCTTGACCTGCGGAAATGTGACCCAACTTCAGAATCAGACCATCCGGTCGCATTCAGTCGACTACGTACCGTGACAATACTCACCTCCGGCGCATCACATCTGGAAATCCTTCACGAACTGCACGCAGAATCTGCGGGATCTGAAGTGCAATCACCTGCGGCCCGCCTTCCGGCTCCCGCTCCAGGTGGTCCGGAGGGACCTCGCCTTGTTCGCTCGTCACCGCCAAGCCCGCCGCCGGGTTCGACGCACCGTCATACCCGCGCTCGGCGCAGCCCTGCTGGTGGGTCTCCTGCCTGCCCAGTCCCTGGCCATGCCACCGGACCCCGCGAACGCCGAGGCCGGGCGCGAGACCATCGAGACCGAACCGCTCGAGCTCGAAGAGATCGAGCTCGACAAGCCCGTCGAGGGCGAGACGTTCGAGAAGGACCTTCAGACGCTCAAGGCTGAGGTCCCCACCGACCAGCAGCAGGCACCCGCCGGGACGACGACGCCACCGGCCGCCGACACCGAGTCCTTCACCTTCGGCTCCGCCCCCCTCAGCCCCGCCTCGTTCACGGCCGCCGCGACGGCGACGACGGAGGAAGGCGGCCTCACACAGATCCCGAACATCCCCGTCCTCGCCGGACAGGCCGCCGGCCACCCCGCCCCGACCGGCACGTGGCAGTTCACCGTCGTCGACCGCAGCAGCGAAATCAGCCAGACCGGCGAAGAAGCCCTCAAGGTCGGCTCCCTCGTCACCGTCCAGGCCCCTACGGCCGGCTCCGTGCCTCTCTCCGTGGGCATCAACTACTCCACCTTCGAAAACCTCCACGGAGCCGACTGGGCCACACGCCTGCGCCTGGTCCAGTTCCCCGAGTGCTACCTCACCACGCCCCTCGAGCCGGCATGCCAGGAGTACGAGGAACTCGAAACGGTCAACGACCCTGTCACCAACACCGTGACGGCCACGGTCGACACCGCCGCCGACGGCACCGTCACTCCCGCCAGCGCCACAGCACCCGGCGCCGCGTCCGGTCCGGCGGTCATGCAGGCCGCCTACACAACCGTCACCCCCACCGCCGCAGGCGGCGACAAGGCCGTCATCGGCGCCGTCGACTCCGGCGCAGGCCCGGGTGGCTCCTTCAAGGCCACACCGCTGGCCGCAAGTGGCAAGTGGTCCGCGGGCGGATCCTCCGGCGCGTTCACCTACTCCTACCCGATGGTGATACCGCCCGCCCCGGCCGGCCCCGCCCCGAGCATCACGCTCTCCTACAACTCGCAATCCGTCGACGGCAAGACCGCCGTCTCATCCCCCCAGACATCATGGATCGGCGAAGGATGGGACTACAGTCCCGGCTTCATCGAACGCCGCTACCGCTCCTGCAAGGACGACACCCACAAGCTCACCGACGACACCCCCAACAACACCGCCAAGGACGACAAGACCAGCAGCGACCTGTGCTGGGTCTCGTACAACGCGGTCATGTCCCTCGGCGGCAGCACCACCGAACTCGTCCGCGACGCCGCGGCGAACAGCGACCCCGCGACCGACACCGAGATCTACCGTCCGCTGAAGGATGACGGCACCCGTATCGAGCGGATCGTCACCGCCGGTACGAACGGGGACGACAACGGCGAGCACTGGCGGGTGACCACCACCGACGGCACCAAGTACCACTTCGGCCTGAACAAGGTGGGCGGCGCTCACGCCGACAGCAACTCCGTCTCCACCGTCCCCGTCTTCGGCAACCACCCCGGCGAACCCTGCCACGCCACCGCCTTCGCCTCCTCCCGCTGCGGCGACGGCAAGCAGCAGGCATGGCGCTGGGGTCTGGACAAGGTCGAAGACGTCCACGGCAACGTCATGATCGTCAACTGGAAACAGGAGACGAACTACTACGCAGTCCGCGGCAAGCGCGACGGAGCCGCCCCTGAGCAGTACGAGCGCGCCGCCTACCCCGCCAGCATCGAGTACGGTCTGCGCGCAGCGGACTTGACCAAGCCTTCCGCGACGGTCGTGTTCGCCACCGACCAGCGCTGCCTGAAGACGACCGGCTGCGAACCAGGCAACTTCAAGCCCGGCAACCCCACCTCCTACCGGCCCTGGTGGGACACTCCCGGCAGCCTCAACTGCGCTTCCGGTTCCAAGCTCTGCCCGGCCTTCCCGTCCTTCTGGACCCAGCTCCGCCTCAAGACCGTCACCACCAACGCCGCCCGTGCCGGCCAGATTGGTCTCGGCCAGGTCGACACCTACACCCTCAACCACTCCTTCCCCGAAGACTGGTACGACACCGCCCCCGGCCTCTGGCTCAACTCCATCACCCGCCGGGGCTTCGCCCCCGGCGACACCACCGGGACTCCGCAGTCCAAGGACGGCGTCAGCTTCGACCACTACACCGTGGGGAAGCGGTCACACGAATCCCTCCGGAAGTACCTCCTCGACAAGCAGCTTCCCAACCTCGTCTCCCGGGACGCTGACGACAAGCGCCCCGGCTTCACCCGGCCCCGCATCGGCACCATCGCCACCGAAGCCGGCGCCGACATCGAAGTCGAATACCTCGGCGGCTGCCAGTACCAGCCCGCCATCGACAAGGGCAAGGCCAACGGCGCCTGCTACCCGGTCCACTGGTCCCCTGACGGCGAGGAGAAGGACCCCGCCAAGGCGTGGTTCAACAGGTACGTCGTCTACTCGGTCACCGAGACCGACAAGGTCACCACCATCTTCGGCAAGCCCGTCAAGACCACCTACGACTACTCGGGCCCCGCATGGGCCAAGAGCGACGACGAGTTCCTCCGCCCCGCCTTGCGCACCTACAGCGACTGGCGCGGCTACCGCAGCGTCACCGTCACCAAGGGCCCCAGGACCACACCTCCCACCTCGGCACCCAAGCCCGGCGACCCGCCCCACGCACCACCTTCCCAGTCGCAATCCACCACGCTCTACTTCCAGGGCGTGGGCGGCGAGGTACTGGACTCCGTCGACGGCACCGTGCTCCTCGCCGACGACGCCCCCCAGTACGCCGGCATGACCGCCGAAACCATCACCTTCCTCAACTCCGGTATGTCCCCGACGTACTTCGACCACGACCGGATGACGAAGCCCCTCTTCAAGCACCGGACCCGCACCTTCCCCGACGTTTCAGTCGAGACCGCGTCGCGTGCCCGCAAGGCCGAAGACGGCACTGACCTGCCCGCCCTGCGCGCCTACCGCACGGGCGTCAAGAAGACGGACAGCATCCAGGCTGACGGCGCGAACTGGCGAGGCGTCCGTACCACCACCCTCGACCGCGACAGCTACGGCCTGCCCACCGCCGTCGAAACCGCCGTCGTCACCCGCAACGGCACCACGGAAACCCTCTCCGAGCAGACCTGCACCAAGACCTCCTACGTCCACAACACCACCGCGTGGCTGATCGGACTGCCCAGCACCGTCCGCACCACCGCCACCACCTGCGCCGACCACGCCGGCGCCGACACCGCCACCGAACTCAAAGGCTCGGTCCACAGCCGCTACGACCACCTCGGCCACGGCGCCACCCCCACCAAGGGCCTCATGACCGACGTCGACGGCATCGACGGCACCGGCACCGCCCACTCCATCACCACCAGCACCAACTACGACGATCTCGGCCGACTCACCAGCATCACCGCGCCCGAGACAGGCGAGACCAAGACCGAGTACACCCCGGCGACAGGGGGCCCGGTCACCTCGGTCAAGACGTACAACGCCAAGAACCATCCCACCACCACGATCCTCGACCCCGGCCGGGCCCTCCCGCTGACGGTCACCGACCCCAACGGCCGCGTCACCCGCACCCAGTACGACGCCCTCGGCCGCCTCACCAGGGGATGGTCCCCCTCCCGGTCCGCCGGAACCCAGACCCCCACCGTCGAGATCGCCTACCAGACCGCGAACGTCGCCGCCGACGGCAAGACCAGCCCCGCAGCCGTCACCGTCATGACCCTCAAGGACGACGGCAGCTACGCCCGCCAGATCACGCTCTACGACGGCCTGATGCGCCAGGTCCAGACCCAGTCCGAAGCCCACGGCCCCGGACGCATCGTCACCGACACCTCCTACGACGACCACGGCCTGGTCGCCGAACAGACCAGCGGATACCTCGTCAAGGGCGAACCCGCCACCGACCTGTTCAAAGTCAAGTCCCCCACCCTCGTCAAGAGCCGGGTCAAGACCGTCTACGACGGCATGGAACGCCCCGTCAGGCAAATCCCATACCACGGACAGGCACGCCAAGCGTGGACCACCACCACCTACGGCGACACCACCACCGTCGTCGACCCCGCCGGCTCCACCGTCCCCACGACCACCACGGTCACCGACGCGCTGGGCCGCGTCACCGAGCTCAGGCACCACACCGGACCCGGCGCGTACCGCTCGACCACGTACAGCTACGACAAGCGCGGCAACCGTGCGGGCGTCACCGACCCGGCCGGCAACACCTGGACCTACCTCCACGACACCCGCGGCCGCGTCACCTCGGCCAAGGACCCCGACACCGGCATCACCCAGACCCAGTACGACAACGCCGACCGCCCCACCATCGTCACCGACGCCCTCGGCCAGACCACCTACACCACCTACGACGTACTCGGCCGCATCACCGCCGTTCACGAAGGATCCAAGCTGCAGGACCCGGTCAAGGCGTACACCTACGACCCGGCCGGAGCCCTCGGCCTGGCCTCGGAGTCCAAGCGCCGCACCACCACCGGCGACTACACCACCAAGATCACCGGCTACGACACCGAGTACCGCCCCACCGGCCGCCAGGTCACCATCCCCGCCAATGCGATGACGACCGGCCTGTCCGGCACCTACGCCTACGACTACACCTACACCCCCACCGGAAAGCCGCTCTCCGTCACCCTTCCCGCCAAGGGCGGCCTGCCGGCCGAGAAGGTCATCACCCGCTACAACGAAGACGGCCTGCCCGAATCCACCTCCGGCAAGGCCTGGTACACCTCCGACGTCACCTACTCCCCGTACGGCGAAGTCCTCCGCTCCGTCTCCAGCGCACAGCCCTACCGCATCTGGACGACCAACTTCATCGACGAACACACCGGCCGCCTGACGCGCACCGTCACCGACCGCGAAACGTCTGGCCCCCACCGCATCTCCGACACCGGCTACGCCTACGACACCGCAGGCATGATCACCGCCAGCGCACGCCAGGACGCGGTGACCAACACCAGCACCACCTGGGACAACCAGTGCTTCACCTACGACACCATGGGTGAACTGGTCAACGCCTGGACCTCGAACATCAAGCCCAACGGAACCGGCACCGGCTGCAAAGCCGCATCAGGAACCACCTGGGGCTACAACAGCACCGGCACACCCTCCAGCGGCCCCGTCGCCGACGCCGCCAACGCCCCGAACACCGAACCGGCCGGCCTGCCCGACACCGCACCCGCCGCAGGCACCATCGCCACCAACACCGGCACCCCCACCACAACACTCACCGGCCCCGTCACCGGCCAGGCCGCCTACCACCAGTCCTTCACATACGACTGGATCGGCAACCGCGCCAAAATGACCGAGCACGACCCGGCCGGCGACCCCACCAAGAACGTCAGCTACACCTACAACTACAGCACCACCCAGCCCCACACCCTCACCTCCGCCACCTCCACCACCGCGGGCAAGAACAGCGCCTACACCTACAACCCCACAGGCACCACCAAAACCCGCGACCTGCCCGGCGGCACACCCGGCACCCCGGAACAGACGCTCCAGTGGACACCCGAGCATCAACTCGAGTCGAACACCGTAGGCGCCACCAAGACCACCTACGTCTACGACGCCGACGGCAACCGCATCCTCGAAAACTCACCCACCGGCAGCACCCTCTACCTCGGCGAAACCGAACTCACCACCGACACCGTCGGCCTCATCACCCGCGCCACCCGCGCCTACACCCAGCCCGGCACACCCACGGTCACCCGAACCAGCGTCGACCGGTCCGCTGCTCACAACGTCAGCGTCCTGCTCACCGACCACCTCGGCACCGCACACACCGCAGTCGAAGCCGGCGACAACCAGCCCGTCACCCGCCGCGCCTTCAAGCCCTACGGCGAAACCCGCGGCCCCAAGCCGGCCAACTGGCCCAACAAACGCAGCTACCTCGGCGTCGGCATCGACGACACCACCACCGGACTCACCCACATCGGCGCCCGCGAATACGACCAGAACACCGGCCGCTTCATCTCCGCCGACCCCCTCATCGACATCACCGACCCGCTCCAGATGAACGGGTACACCTACTCCAACGGAAACCCCGTCTCGAAGAGCGATCCCACAGGCTTTGCCCCCGACGACTGCGCCAACAACGGAGTCAGCTGCTCTCCTAACTCCGATGGCTCGTGGAATGTAGGCAAGACCAGTGAGTACGCAAAGTACAACCCGGCGCCCCCTGCGGAAGACGATCCTGGCCTTGCGTTCAACAAGGAAAGCGAAGCCGCAGGAAATTTGGTCCAGACGATTGCTGCGACGTATCTGAAGGAAGATCGATACCGGGACTTCATGCGTATCTATCAGGCTGAACTTGACAAGTTCATGCGTCGGGACCATGAGGTGTCAGCAAACGTCAAACTTTCCATGTTCGCCAACGTGTGCGCGGGACCGGACGCTTTCGGATGCCCGAAGGAAATGATTGACCAGCTCGAGCTCATTGAACTTGAAAAGAGTGCGCAGGCCGGCGCCTTTGAGGGGGGTGGCCGCCTCAGTGGCGCCTCCATGTCCAAGGCGTATACCAAGGCGTACAACAAGAGGATCCGAGAGCTGGATCCCTGCAACAGCTTCGTCCCGGGTGCAAAGGTACTCATGGCCGATGGCAAGATAAAGTCGATCGAATATGTGACGGTGGGTGACAAGGTTCTTTCCGGCGACCCAAAGACCGGTGAAGTCAGACCCGAGATCGTCACAGCAGAGATACACGGCCAGGGATACAAGGGGCTCGTAAAGATCACGATAGATATCGACGGAGTGGAAGGCTCGAAGACTGCTCAGATTTCGGCAACCGACGGCCACCCCTTCTGGGTCCCGGAACTGGGGGAGTGGATCGATGCGGCAGACCTTCGACCCGGGCAGCGGCTCCAGACCAGCACCGGCACCAATGTGCGGATCGACGCTCTTCATCGCTGGACGGCCTTGGAAGCCAAGGTCTACAACCTCAGCGTTTCTGGGCTACACACCTACTATGTACTGGCGGGCAGGACGCCGGTCCTCGTGCACAACTGCCCCATGGCGCGAGGTCGTAATGACCTCAAAGGGGTATCCCTGCCTAAGTCGTACGATGGTCTCGACATCACGCATGTTCGAGCAAATCATTTCTCAACAGGCAAGGGCGCCAATTCCACGAAGGATCTTTGGCCTAGTAGCATGACTGATGATGAACTCGAGGGCGTGGCTCGGCAGGCGCTAAAGCAAGGCACGCTGGTTGGAATTGACAAAGGCACCGGCATGCTTCAGGGGCGGGCTAGAGTGAACGGCATGGAGGTCCAGTTCCAAGTCCCAAGAGGTGGAGGTGAAATGCGCTCTATCTATCCCACTGGGCGATAAGGAACGGTTAAGTCTATTGGTGAGCCGGCAGGGTATTCTTACCCCGCCGGCAGAGAGTGGGGAGCATGTCCTTCAAGGTTGTGCTTAATGTGCGATCTCTGAAAGTCGACTCGGTGGACCCGGTTTTTGTGTCTGGAGATGTGCATGTAGTGGTGGGGGGGTGTGAGTTCCCTTCTGGGGACTGGACGGACTCTCCAATCTCAGCAATAGGTTCGCTGGGATCTGCGATCCAATGGGTTCGTAAGGGCGAGCCTGCAGACATGTATTTCTTCGAAGGTCCATATTTTGTGAAACTTTCTCCTTCTGAGTCCTTCCGTACGGACCAGAAGGTAAGGGTGACGGCTCTCAGGGACTATTGGGACGAGTCTGCTCAAGACTATTTCGGAGAAATAGTCGCAGATTCTTGGGTCTCTCTCGGTGAGGTGGAGAGGGCCTACTCGCAGGCGGTATCTTCTTTCGTTAGGTGGGGTGAAGAGAACGGAGAAGTGAAACTTCTAGCGCTCTTTAAGGGTATGCCCAAATGAAGCAGTCAAATTTCCCGTGAGGTTGTTAATGTGATCGCGAGTGGCGCTTGTCTTGGCGCTCGAGACGGATTCGTGCGTGGCGTTACTGAGATTGAGCTCGTGGAGGCGTAGGGGCTGACTGTCGAACGGCAGCAGTTCCGCGAGAGGTAACGGTCAAGGCGGTCGAGAGGTTCGCCCAGGGCGAGGCGAGCTCGGTGATCGCCAAGGACCTGAGGGTCAGTGTCCGCTCAGGGAGCGTTTTCAGGGGGACCACTGAGCTTCTTCAGCGTTGCCGCTCCAGCGTTAGGACGGCCTTGACGATTGACGTCATGCGGTTGGGGCTGCATCGGGACCTGCGGAAAATGCGCCAGGACGTCAGCCTCGCGACGCCGCGTTCGACGGGCGCTCGTGCTGCGGCCAGTGCCTGGTTGAGGGTCTGCTCGGTGGGGGTGAGTTCCTGCAGGGGCCTGCGCTTGATGCCGGTGGCTAGCCATGGGCCGGCGCCCTGGTAGGCGAGGTCGGCCAGGATGGGCACGCCCTGGCGCTCGCAGATCCGGATGATCCGGTGGGTGCGGGCGGCGGTCAGGTCGTGGGTGCGGCCCGGCAGGGCGGGCGAGAGCCACAGCAGCCGGCCGCCGGGGTCGGTGACGACCTGCACGTTCACGCCGTGGCGCCGGTGTTTGTGAGAGTAGTCGGCCCGGCCGTCACCGACCCGGTCGCACTCGGCGAGGGTGCCGTCGAGCAGGACGAAGTCCGGATCGTGCTCGCGCAGCGTCTTCAGCAGACCCGGTGCACGTTCGGCGAGCAGGTCGACGACCGCACCGGTGTAGGCGTGGGCGGTGGACTCGCTGATCCCGAACCCGGCGGCGATCTTCGCGAGAGTGGTGTGTTCGCGCAGGTACACCAGTGCCACCATCGCGCGCTGAGACGGACGGAGCTTGCATCGCCGGTCGCCCTCACGGGTGACGATCAGCATGGTGACCCACTCCACGAGTGCATGCGGCAGGTCGAGTGCGGCAGGATGGATGACCAACGAGGCCCCCGAGCAATGTGGTTGAGACGTCAGACATCTCGATCAACAGCTCGGGGGCCTCGCTCGTTGCGCTTCAGGGCCCATCACTCGATCGGTGGCCAACTCGAAGAAGCTCATTGACGCAAGCCCCAGCCTCAGGGCATGGGCAACTCGCACCACTGTCGATGGCCTCCCCGTACTCGTTGAGTTCATGAGTAACCGGGCCACCGGCCGTATCCGACTGCCGCACGTCTACGAGGACACTGAACACGTCCTGGGCGAGATCACCGACGAGCAGGGCCAAGGCGACCGCGTACGTAACTGGTTCCGCAGGCCCGGCTACGTCCCCGAGTCGCTGTTCTACGTCTTCGCCGGCCGTCCCGACCGCATCCACCTCACACCACCACAGCTACTGATGGAACAAGCCCGCCCCGGCGGAAGTTCCCAAGCCTAACTCCGTTCCTCCCACCGATCCGGCGAGAGGAAAAGACACAGACCGAACCGGCACCGGCGGACCTGCCGTCGGAGAGCGACCGCTTCGGCTCATCCACGCGGGCCGTGCGAGTGGAGAACGATCCGTAAGAACCCGACAGCGCCTCACCCAGCGGTGCGGCCCAGCCGAAGATGAGCAGGACGGACTTCCGCAAGCTGGGCATCGCTGACGTCACGTCTCGCATGCTCACCGCCCATGGGGGCGTCCCGACCTCGCCTCAGCGGCGAGGTCGGGACAGCGGGGGAGAGGCAGGCTGTCAGCCGGTGCAGTGCGGGGCGAGTGCGGCGGCGGTCAGCCCGCTGCCGAGGTAGGTGTCGAGGGTGTGGAAGTGGAGTGCCGCCATGTGCGTCTCGTGATGGACGTCGACGGGGAAGCGGTCGCCCAGGCGCCGGGGGAGGGCCACGAGATCGCCGGCATCGGCGATGTTGATCCAGTGGGAGATTCCGGCGGGTCGGTGCCCGCGCTGTGAAGAGTCAGGGGACGGTTCCAGCATCTCGAAAACCGCTCCCGGGAGCCCCAGTGTCGTTTCGTGGGGGTGTAGTTGCGGGGCGGGTGGTGTCTTGTGCTGGGGGTATCCCGGTTTCGATGAGACTGTGTGAGTGCGGTCTTGTGGGGCTGT
>NZ_JNZO01000051.1 GCF_000717595.1 Streptomyces flavochromogenes
GGTTCTGTCCGCACTTCCGTGAACGATCTCTCAGCACCCTCTCTGCTGGCCGGTCGATACGATCGACGGGTGATGGACGAACCTGTGATTGAGCTGTCAGACGCTGAGGAGCGTCGTATCTGGGACCGCTTCAACGAGAAGTTCAGCTTCCAGCCGAGCATGAGTCCGTCCAAGTGGCCGGCCATCAAGGAGCCCGGTGCGTCAGTCACATGGAGTCTGGCGACACTTCCCGACGAACCTGACTACGAGCGTCTGGACCGCCTGGTCGCCGTCGTCGAGCAAGGACTGTCCTCCTGCGTCGGCCCGTCGGGCACTCTGTTCGCCCTCGACTGGCAGCACCCGTCGTACCGCTTCGTACCGCAAGAGGTGGGCGGCCCTGGGCAGCCGGCTTGGCCGTTGAGCCCGTATCCCGACGGGGACTACTTCATCTTCCTTGCGGAGGACTTCCGCTTCGGCAGCTTCGGACACCCCTGGGAAGAGTCTCTCTGCCTGTTCGGTGAGGAACTTCTCGACGTCGCGGCCACAGAGGTCGACAAGGTTCTTGGCCCACCGATCCGCAGGTCAGGCAAGGCGGTGGGCCCGGCCTGACCCTGGACCGGGCTCAGGGTCTCGCGAGAATGCGTGCCCGCAGCAGAGCGAATGTTGCGCGTCCGTACATGCTCCTCTTCAGCAGTTTCACGCGGCAGACGTGACCTTCGACGACGCCTGAGCTGTAGGGCAGGGTCAGGCCAGCTGTCACTGCGTCGAAGTCTTGCCGCAGAAAGCTGCCGAACGATCGGAGGGGACCGATCGTGGATTGCTCGGCTTCTCGGATCCACAGCCCGAGCATCGTCCCGCGGCGGTGCCGCACCAGATCGGTGAAGGCACGCGCGAGATTGCATGCCTCGGTGATGTCGGGGCATGCGATTCTGACCTCGTCGAGACGAGTGACCTCGCTGGTCGACAGACTTTCTCTGGGGCGCATAATCCACGCCGTAATCGAGCGAGGGCTGGGAATCTGGGCCGGTGCTGCGACAGCCACTCCGTTACGGAGAGACAGAACGTAGCGAGACAGGGTTGAGTACCCTCCCTGGAACCCTTGCGCACAAATCTGGTCGTACAGCTCCTTCGCGCTGGTCACCCCCGATGCGAACTGGGCCTGGAGGAAAGGCTTGTAACGATCCAGGGGGACATTGCGCCGGTCACGGGCGGACGCAATCAGAACGTCGAGTTCGGTGTCGCGATAGCGCCGGGCGGTCTTCCGGTCCAGGCCGACCCTGCGGGCCACCTCGCTCAGCGGGTAGCCGCTGTCGAGCATGCGGTTGATGAGTTCGTGTCGCTGCTGAACGCGTTGCACGATCAATGTGGGAGGCAGCGCCTCCAGCAGGGGCATTGTAGGCGTCGGGGAAGGCGCCTGCTCGGCGTATTTCTGCAGGCAGGATCGGTGCTGCTGGCAGGTCTTCTCGACCGCTTGCGACAGATTCCGCAGCAGGTGCCAGCGGTCCGCAACCTCCACTGCGTGCGGAGCCGCTTCCTTGATCGCTCGCGTGTAGGCACTGGCTCTATCTCGGCAGACGATCTCCACTCCAGGATGGGCGACGAGCCAGGACGCGAGCGTCTCAGACGTGCGATCGGGAAGAACATCGACGGGACGACGCTTTTCCACGTCGACGAGGATCGTTCCGTAATTGCGTCCCCGCCTGAAGGCGAACTCGTCCACGCCCAGAATGCGCGGTGCCCGTTGTGCGACGGGTGGAGCATGAAGGAGTTGCAGCAGCCGCATTCTCCCCGCTGGCACACCCATCTTCCGGCACAACCTGGATCCGGGGCGCCCTCCGAGCTCGGTTGCGATGGCATGCAACAGCTGCCGCAACCCGGTGCTGGCCTGGCGGTATCGCTCACTGATCCCGGCGATCTGCTCGACGAACGTACGCCGCACGCATCCGGTGTTGTCACAGAAGAACCGGCGAACTGTCAGCAGAATGACCGTCGACCGGCCGGCAACAGGGCGATCAGAAATCCTTCGCTCGTACCGGCTGTGGACGCGCTTCGACGGAACGCCGCATGCGGAGCATGAGCGGAGAGGTGTCCGGCTGAACGCTCGAACTACGACGAGGCAGTCGTCGGCCGTGAAGCCTTCCACTGCAACGCCGTCGATGCCTGGGTACAGCAGCTCTTCGATCGATCGCTCAGTAGCCCCCACCACCAAGAGCTGCCCTGGAGGAACGATCCGCCATCCAAGGCAGCCGAACCCCGTTCACGGAAGTGCGGACAGAACCGTCGACCTTTCTCGACGGAGTTCTTCGGCCCGCTAGTCAGGTATCCGGCGGCCTGAAGAGGCGCCGCCGGCTCCGGTTCCGAAGGGCAGGCCACCCTCTTGCTTACCTTACGGGTCGACCCGTAAAGTAAATGCCATGAGCTCCTCGCTGCCCTCCAGGGGGCGTCCCAGGGATCCCCGATCGCACAAGGCGATCATCAGTGCGACAGCAGAGCTGGTGGCCGAGGTCGGCTACGCCGCGACATCGATCGGAGCCGTGGCCGCGCGGGCAGGTGTCGGCAAAGACACGATCTACCGGCGGTGGCCGGGCAAGCCGGAGTTGGTCTTCGAGGCCGTCTTCACGACCACCGACGATGCTCTGCCCCCGGACACCGGAACGCTGGTCGGGGATCTGACCGTGCTGCTACAGGGCCTGGTCGACGAGTTCCGCGCGCCTGCCGCCGCGGCGGCACTCCCGGGGCTGCTCGCCGACTTCGCCGCCGATCCGGAACTGAAGGCGCGCATCCGCGGTGATTTCCTGTCCCCGTCGAAGGAGCGGCTGCTGGTCGTCTTCGAACGCGCCGTGCTGCGCGGGGAGATCGCGGCCGAAACGCCCGTGGACCTGGTCCTGGACACGCTGGCAGGAGCCGTGTTCTTCCATGTAGGGCTGGTCGGCGAGCACCCTGACCCGCAGCTGGCCGCACAGCTGGCCGCTGTCGTGGCCAAAGGAATCGAGGTCCGATGAACGGCTGGCTTCTCGCGGCAGGGATCACCGCGCTCGGCGTGGCCGCGGTGCACATCGTCGGCGGGCACCGCGATGTGGTGCGCCCGCTGCTGTCCTGCGGTCTCGCGGACGAACCCAAGCGTGTCCTGCACGCCGTGTGGCACATGGTGAGCGGAGACCTGGTGCTCTCCGGAATCGCTCTGCTTTACCTCTCCCTGACGGACGGTAGGCCGGGTACCGGCCTGGTGGCGTGGCTCGTGGCCGCACACTTCATCGTGTACGCAGCAGCCTTCTTGATCATCACGCTGACCGTCGGCTGGCCCAGACCGCTACTCCGCCTACCGCAGTGGATTCTGCTCCTGCCAGTCGCAGTGCTGGCAGCGGCGGGTGCCGCGTAGCCACCGCCCAGAGACCTCCTGCGGCCGCCGCGTTAAGCCGTTCGGACATGCCATCGAGGCTGCCAGGCCGTCGCACCGCCATCACCGCTTCCTCCCTTCTGTCTTCGTAGACCCCGCGGTGTCCGTTGACACAGCAACTGACTGGGGAGCAAAGAGCGACACCGGGGAAATTTCGAGATCGGCTTCAGAGGTGGCCGGTCCAGAATGCTGCCGTGGCTGAAGACGAGCAGAGCGGCATAGAACCGCGTTCATTCCTGACATGCGTGACAGAGCTGGCCCAGCTGCTGGGCGTCGGAGACGTCGGTATGGAGCCGGAGGACCGGCATGCCCGCCACCTTGCCCATGCGGTGCGTAAGCCCCTGCTCGGACGTGCGAGTCTGCCCGACGAGTGGTTCGTCCCGCTGATGGCGGCAGCCGTATACGACCCGGATCCCAGCTTCTGCCGCTGGTTCGTCGAGCCGGCGGTCTACGCATTCGGACGCCGCCGTGTGATGGCGGCATTGGTCGACTATCTGCGGACCGGCACGGATGCCGAGCGGGCTGGTGCCGTGCGGGCCTGGTACAGCGCCCATGTGCCGTTGTGTGCAGATCGGTCTCCGGCGTACGGACCCGGCGGGGTACGTGATCCCGCGCTGGACGAGTCACAGGACGTCAAGGCCGCCTGGCTGGAGGCATCCCTGCGGGTGTTCGCCGAAGCCACCGACCTGCGGATGCGCCACCGTGTCCTGTTGGGCCTGCCTACCTCCCGCGCGGCATACCCGCCACACCTGTACGAACTACTTGAAAGCACACTCACATCCGCCGGGGTTCATCCCGACCCACACATCCGTCGCTGGGCCGCAGCAGCAGACCACGAGGAAGTCTGAGCCCGACTCTCACCCCTCCTGACAGTTACGGGACAGCCCTTAGGGCCTGCGTGAAAGTGCAGTTCGGTGCGACAAGGCCGGTGCCGGCTCCAGGCGTCCTGCCTTGTCTTCCGCAGGACCATTTTGCGACTTGAACGCGCTCAACTCCCGTGCGGGGGTGTACCAGACGCGGTTCGCTAGTACCGGTGCTCCGACCGCGACGCTACGGGAGGGGTGTCGGTGAGTGACGCGGCGGAGGTCAGGGGGCTGATCGGGCAGACTCGGCGCATCGCGCCGGGCTCGCCAGCGTCGGTGGGTCATCCGGGCTTGTTCAGTACGGTTGGGGCAGCGGCATCGAAGCCCGCATCGGACTCTCACGGCAGTTCGCCCTGCCACCTCGAACCATTCCAATCGCGTGGTCCAGGCCCGGCCCCGCATGCCCACCTGCGCCGGCGCAACAAGAACGTCCGCTGCGCCGACGTCCGCACGGCCCACCGACGCGAACGCTCCCGCATCCGCTGCGAGGCGCGCACGCGTGAGCTGAAGCCGTATCCGAACCTACCAAGACCGATCCTGCAGCCTAGGAGGGTGGTCGGGCACAAACCGCACCATTTTCGTAGCCGGATCCTCCAACGGCTTGGAGAATCGTGCTGGCCAGAGCTCCACCGGCCCCAGGTACTTGCTCAGCTTCCGTACCGCCCGCGCCCGGTCAAGCGCCACGGTTTCGGCGCTCCCCCGGCACGTCACGGAGAACACCTCCCCCGTAGCCGGCTCACAGGTATCCACGACCAGCGCCATGCGCGGATCTTCGGCGATGACCCGCTCCAGCCGGGAGTACGCGCCAGTGAGCCACCAGAATGCCCCCTCCTCCCAGATGAACCACACCGGGCGAACGGAGGGGCCAACGGTTGCCACACGGGCAACCAAGGGGCGAGCCAAGAATTCGTTCACGTCCATCACGGCAATGTAGCGGCGTGCCGCTGTACGCAGTCGGGCAGGAGGGCTCGAGATGCCGACCACGGACACCCTGGCGAGCCGCTGCAGAAATGATCAAACGTCAACACTCCACAGACCCCTCCCGCACGGCCGGTCGCCCCGGTGGACCTGTGCGGACACAGCGCTACGTTTTGCCAACACGACGAGTTGAAGCTGTTCTTCTACGACGATACCGACTCCAGGAGCACGTACGTGATGACGCGCGAGCCAGGTTCATAGCCATTCGTTGATCGCTGCCACCAGCACGGTCACCTCGAAACGGACCGCCAGTTTGTCGTAGCGTGTGGCGACAGCCCGGTTCCTCTTGAGGCGGCTGATCCCGCACTCGACCGCGTGGCGTTCGCGGTAGTCGACCGGGTTGAAATACGGCGGCCGACCGCCTCGGGAGCCGAGCTTTCGACGGTTGCGGGCCTCGTCGGCCTTGTCCGGGATGGTGCAGCGGATCCCACGGCGGCGCAGGCAGGCGCGGTTTTCGCGGGAGGCGTAGGCCTTGTCGGGCCGCACTCGATCGGGGCGGACGCGCGGCCGGCCCGGTGCGATGCGAGGCACGCGGATCTTCTCCAGCACGGGTTCGAACTGTGGTGAGTCCCCGCGCTGTCCTGCCGTGACCACGATCGGCATGGGCTTCTGGCCCTGCTCGACAGCCAGGTGCAGCTTGGTGGAGAACCCGCCGCGCGACCGGCCCAGCCCGTGATCATGGGGCTCAGCGAAGATGCCGCCCGGCGGTTCCTTCCGCAGGTCACCCTGCTTGCGGGCCCCGGCCTCGTGCTGATGGGCGCGGCAGACCGCGGAGTCGACACCGAGGTCCCACATGATCACGTCCTTCGCGTCGGCCAGAGACTGGAGTTGGGTGAGGACTCAGGCCAGGTATCTCCTCGACGAAGGTCCTGCGTGCGCACCCCGAGTTCCCGCAGACGAACCCGGCGGACCCTCAGCCGGAGACTCACGCTTCGTCCGGCGCTCGGGACATCAGCGGGAAACCGCAGGTAGGAACCATGAGCCCGGTTCGACCAGACCTCGCACGAGGGACGACCCGTTCGCTGGCCGTGATCACGGCCAGCCGCTGACGCCCGCCCACTGCCACCCCACCACCCACTCACACCCTTGTCAGTACGTGCTCGCGCAACGACACGGGCCGGGTGCGGTAGCGGGGCAGCGGCCTGGGGCCGAGCCCGCCGCATTCGGGCTGGTGCGGCACCGCGTCCTGGCCGTGGGCGGTCATCTCGCCCTTGGCCTGCAGCACCCAGGCCAGGCCGCGTTCGTCCAGGCCGTGGCGGAAGTCGGCGTTCGCGCCGTAACCGGTGTCGGCGACCAGGACGGCGGGCCGCAGCCCGGAGCCGGCGAGTTCATCGAGCATGTCCAGGGCGAGCTGCCACTTGGGACGGTGGCACTCGTCGTCGGGGATCCGGCAGGCCCGCCTGCGGGCCTGGGCATCGGGACCGTCCCAGGCGACGGGCAGGAACAAGCGCCAGGACAACGGGCACGAAGCCTCCTCGGAGGCGGCGTGGACACTGACGCCGATCTGGCAGTTGCCGACCTTGCCCAGGGTGCCCGAATACTGCCGGGCCACCCCGGGCGAGGAACGGCCGTCCTTGGGGAAGCCGGTGTCGTCCGCCACCCACACCTGCGGCCGCACGACGGCCGCCGCCCGCCACGCCAGCCGGGCCCGCACGTCGCTGATCTGCCAGGTTGAGGTCGTCATGAACTGCTGCAACTGCTGGTGATCGACACCGAGCCGTTCAGCCATCGGCTGCATCGACTTCCTGCGGCCGTCCAGCAGCAGTTTCCGCAGGTATAACGCGCCCTTCGCACGCTGGTCCCGACGCACCAACGGCGCGAACACCTCCGCCGCGAGCTCTTCCAGCCGGCCCCGCACCGCAGCAAGCTCCCCAGCCCTCATACAGCCAGCGAACTACCAACCACCCACCACGACAAGACCACCTAACAAAGCACTACTAGGACCTGTCCGGCCGATCATGGGAGGAGGGTGAGCAACGAGACCAACAGCATCGTCTGCCTGCGGGCGACGGCAGGCGCGGGGCGCCGTCACCCGCGCCCGGTTCCGTCAGTTGGAGGACGTGGCGTCCTCGGCCGCCCGGACCTTCTTAACGCAGGCATCGTCGTAGGCGTTCAGACTGAGCGTTCGGTTGTCGGAGAACAGGCGGTACTCCATGACTACGGTCCAGCCGCGCTTCTTGAACACCGTCTCCACCACGTCGACTGTGCCGTCCGGCGCCTTTCGCTCATTGCGCTTCTTGGCCTCTGTCCACCCACGGCCAGTCAACGCGGCCGCCAGGGCGTTGGTCCGGTCCACGTCCAGCGTGGAGGCGGCTGTGTCGAACCCCTTGTAAGCGACGAAGCACGCAGCCATGGGGTACTTGGATGACTCCGGCATCGAAGCCGCTTCCGGGTCGCTCGGCGGCGCCCCGACGTCCCTGGTGATGCCGTCGAGCACTAGGCGCATCTTGGCCTTGGTGATCGGACCGGAGTCTTCCGGCCTCGCTGTAATTGGGGCGGAGGGAGCCGCAGACGTCCCGTTCACATCCCGATCGATACTATCGCCCCCGCAACCGGCCACTCCGATCGTCACTGCCGCCATATAGACGACAGCCCACCCCACCCTGTTCACACGCATCCCCTTCAGCGCACGAGGGACGAATACCCCCGTGATCAGGGAAGGAGTGTGACACGAGGCGCCGACGGCCCAGGAAGCAGGTTCGCCTCGCCTGTCCGCTGCACTTGCGGACGCCGCGCACTCCAGGTTGAGTGACGTCGCCCCCTTGGGGACTCGGCTGCGTGTGGAGGACGGCGAGGTCATCTGCACGGAGATCGCTGACAATCGTGGGTGATTTGGCTGCTCTCGTTAGCAGGAGGGCCCGGCGCCAGAACCAGAGCTTCTACTGCTGGGTTGCATAGCAGTTCATGTCCGGAGCAGATCGTGACGGCCGCGGCGGTGGCAGTGGCAGTGCCGAGGTAGACGTAGCCGCGCTTGTCGTATCGGGTGGCGACGGCCTGGGACTGCTTTAGGTAGTTGATTGCCCGCTCGATGGTGTTGCGCTTCTTGTAGCGGTCCTCGTCGAAAGCGGGCGGCCGTCCGCCGCGGGAGCCTTTGCGCAGGCGGGCGGCCTGGCTGTCGGTCTTCTCCGGGATCGTGTGGTGGATTCCCCGCCGTCGCAGGTACTCGCGGATGGGACCGTTGCTGTAAGCCTTGTCGGCCGCGAGGCTGTCAGGCTTCTTGCGCGGCCGTCCCAGGCCAGGTCTGGGCACCCGAATCTTCTCCAGGACCGGCTTGAACTGGGTGCAGTCCGCCCGCTGACCTGGAGTGACGACCAGGGACAGCCGGCGGCAGCGGCCCTCCGCGCTCAGGTGGAGCTTGCTGGTGAACCCGCCCCGCGAGCGGCCCAGGCCCTCACCTTCAGCACCACCTCCACCAGGCGGGCGACGAGACTCTGCCACGGCGTCTCGTCCTGGTGTTCCATCCCTTCGGCCCCCTTTGAGGCGGGCACCGGCGGCGGGTCGGTGCGGGCGCCGGCCGCATGCTGGTGAGCGCGGACGGTGGTGGAGTCGACCGAGATGTCCCAGTCGATCTCACCCGCCGCATCCGCTGCGGCCTGGACCTGCTGGAGTAGACGTTCCCAGGTTCCGTCGGCCGACCACAGTCGATGGCGTTCATAGACGGTCTTCCAAGGCCCGAAACGTTCGGGTAGATCACGCCACTGCACCCCGGTCCGCACCCGGTGCAAAATCCCGTCGATCACCTGCCGATGGTCCCGCCACCTGCCACAACGCCCGTTGCTGACCGGCAGGAACGGCCGCAGCCGTTCCCACTCGGCATCGCTCAGATCACCCCGCCCCATGCCCACAGCAACGACTCGGGGACGGAGCAGTCACATGATCGGCCGGACAACTCCTAGTCGGCCTGCAGGACGAAGAACAGGAAGCACAGGAAGCGCGGCTTGGCCGCGATGGCCTCGGGGAACATCTCGCGGGCGGCGGGATCAGGCTCCGGCTCGCTGATGACCGTAATCCGGAAACCGGCCCCGATGAAAGCCTCGATCATCGCGTGCAGCGGCCTGTTCCACCTGCTCACCAGGGCGGTATGGCCGCCAATGGTCCACTCCACGTTCCATTTGGTGGTGTCGAAGTAGTTATGCTCGGCCTCGCGACCGGCCTCGCGGTGTATGAGGTTGATGGCAAAGGGATGGTCGACAGATGCGATCAGTCGACCGCCGGGCCTGAGTACGCGTCGCAGCTCGGCCAGCGCCGGCCCCCAGTCCTCCAGATAGTGCAGCACCAGGGACGCCGTTACATCGTCGAATGTGTCATCAGCGTAAGGAAGCGGGCTGCCCAGGTCCGCCACCTGCAGGTCCGCACCGTCGCCGAGCCGCCGCCGAGCCACCTCCAGCATCCCGGCACTCGAGTCGAAGCCACTCACAACGGCGCCACGGTCGCGCAGCGCGGCAAACAGGGCCCCCGAGCCGCAGCCGGCGTCGAGAATCCGTCGGCCGGCCACGTCTCCAGCGAGGGTCAGCATCGCGGGCCGCTCGTAGTAGGCATTGACCAGGTTGGTTTCGTTTGCGGCCGCGTACGCCTCGGCGAAGCTGTTGTAGTCGTTGGTCTTCGACGGTTCCGCACTCACTGCGGACGGCGAGACCAGCTTGGTGGAGATCGCGTGCTCTTGGCGCTCACTTGAGATCATGGTGCGGGAGACGTGTGCTGCACCAGTTCAGTTCCGGGCCGCTCCCGGCGGCCCTCACATCCTTCGAGATCCAACGAGCCGTTCGTTCCCGAGTTCGTCCAGCACCGCCCGGTGCAGCCGACGCCACAGGCCGGCCTCGGTCCATACCGACCAACGAGATCCAACGCCTGTTCACCACCCTGACCAGCCGGGCCGACGACCTCGCGCACCGACTCCGTTGGTCACACTGGCGATGCCGACACCAGGGCCGCGCCCGCGACTGCCACTACCGACGGCAAGCAGCCGCCCAGCCATGAAGATCACGATCTACGGCTGGAGTACTAACCTCGCGCTTTCACAAGGTGGGGTGTCCGAGGCTTGATCAAATAAGCGGAGAGTGCTCCTGAACTGCAACGATGGGACTTGTCGAGGGTCCTGTTGGCTGCATGGGAAGAAGCACTCTCCAGGGAAGCGTATCGGGTCGTACCCGCGTGTCCGCATCGAGGGCGGCGGCCGGGCGGTGGTCTGGGAGGCCGGGGAAGTGCTGCTGGTCGAGACCGTCCGCAAGGTCGGCCTGGACACCGCGATATCAGCAGCGTTCACGCCGTGGCGGAAGGCTCGGGCGGTGCACGATCCGGGCAAGATCCTGCTGGACGTGGCCCTGGCGGTCGCATTGGGCGGGGACTGCCTCGCGGATGTCGGCATGCTGCGGGCCGAGGCGGCCGTGTTCGGGCCGGTGGCCTCCGATCCGACGGTCTCCCGTCTGATCAACACCCTCGCCGCCTCCGGCCAGAAGGCCCTGCAGGCGACTCGTTCCGCACGGGCCCGATCCCGCGAGCGGGTCTGGCAGCTGGCCGAGGGCAGTGCACCTGATGCGGGCGGGACGGTGACCGTCGACCTCGACGGGGTGCTGGTGATCTCGCACTCCGACAAGGAGGACGCCGCACCCACCTGGAAGCGGACCTACGGGCACCACCCTTTGATGGGGTTCGTCGACCACGGGCAGGGCGGCCACCGGCTCCCCGCTCCCGCCGCTTCCGTGGTCCACGAAGGCCATCAGAGGATGGTGTCCGAACGTCTTCTTCCAGGTCGCGGTGGCGACCTGCTTCTCGGAGTGAGCCAGCACGAGCACCCCGTCCAGGTCCACGATCACCTGCCCCTCGGTATCCGGCGCCGCAGTGCCGGCCGGCTTCCACACGTGCTCGCGCACTCCTGCCCGAGCGGTCCTGATCGCGGACAGGGCCTTCGGCCCGGCTGCGGCGAGGGCGTCGACGAGCCGGGAGACCGTGAGGTCGGAGGCCACCGGCCCGAACACGCCGGGCTCGGCCCGCAGCGTCCCGACATCCGCGAGGCAGTCCCCGCCCAGCGCGACCGCGAGGCGCTGCGCCTGAACGTCGCACGCCTCTTCGGATGGCCGGCCACCGCCACCACGTACCAGCACGTGGAGCAGTGGCTCCGCTCGCGCTACTGCACGATCGTCTGGCACCGCACCCGTGCGTCGGGGACGCTCGTCGACCTGGTCGCCGCCGACTCGATGCCGTGCCCGGCCGGCGTCGCGCTCTACCGGACGGGCCCGGGACGCGTCGCGCGCCCGGGCCCGTCCCGTATCGGTGCAGGTCAGAGGACCTGGACGGATGCGACCAGAGTGTTCAGGTCCGGCCAGAGCTTCTTGTTCGTCTCCGGCAGTACGACCCACAGCACCGAGGGGCGGACCCGCCCGGTGTCGACCACGAGGACCGCGTTCAGGTCCATCGTGGACGGCACCCCGCGTTTGTGGAAGTGGATCTCGCTGACCAGCAGCCAGGCGTCATGTCCGTCGACCTTCAGCGGCTGCGAGGCGACGTCGACCAGGATCGCCTGGTCGCGGGGGTACTCGTAGCGCCGCCGCTCGTCCATCACCGCGCCCGCCACGCCCCGCAGCTCCCCGGTGCCGCCGGCCGCGGCCATGATGTCCTCGTCCACCTGCGTGGACTTCACGAGTGCGCGCTGGCGCCCCTCCTGTTTGCGGGTGAAGCCATCGAAGATCGGATCCTGCGTCTTGCTCCGGTCCCACGTGCCGCCCAGCTCCGCGTACTCCAGGGAGGAGTCCGTGACATTGCCGATGACCGGAGATCCCTCGCCCGGGTAGTCCGGCACCTTGACGGTCCCGGTGAGCCGCCGCTCCTCGGGCAGCGGGGAGGCGCCGGGGGTGAGAGTGGGCACGGGGATGCCCCGCTGCGGGGCGTCCGCGGTGCTGCCCGTGCAGGTGGCGGACGAGGAGTCCGGTGTGCTGTGCGCCTGCTGGACCACCTTGCCGCCGACCAGCACGGTGCACGTGAGAGTGCCCCCTTCCTGGTCCTCGCGGCTTCTGACGTCCAGATAGAAGTCGGCGCCCGCCGCCAGCTCGACGGTCTTGCGGTACGGCAGGATGACGACCCCGTGGGGCTCGTGGTTGCCGTTCGCCTCCCCGACGGTGAGGTTCACCGAGGGGTGGTCGCCCGTCGCGATGTAGGTGACCTCGAGCCGCCGGGATTCCTTGTCCGGGGATGCCCCGTCGTCGCTCGGGTCGCCGACGGCCAGGGCCAGGCCCACCGCGCCGAGCGTGACCACCTCGAAGAGGATCACCAGGGCGCCGACCAGGTAGAACCCGCCCGGGATCCGGTCGAAGGTCTTCTTGCCGCGGCCGGAGTGGAACTCGCGTCTCGGCTGGGATGTCTGCGTCATGTCGTCCTCCCCCTCACGCCCGGCCGCTGTCGCCGGACCGGCGGTCGGCCGGCTCGTCGCCGAACCGCGTGGCCAGCAGCCCCGCCTCCCGCGCCTCGTCCAGCATCCGGTGCAGGTCCTGGAGCCGGGACCGGTCGGCGAGCCCCTCGATCTCGGCGACGGCCAGCTCGTCCCGCACCGTGTTCACCACCAGCTCGTACATGTCCTCGCCGAGTTGCTCCAGCTCTCGTACGGCCTCCCACTCGCGGTACGCCGCGTCCGCCGCGCGGGTGTTCTCGGCGTACCGCTCCAGCGCCTCCACCCGCTCCTCCAGCGCGCTCGACGACAGCCGCAGCGCCTGCCGCTGAGTCCGCAGCACCTCCTCCACCCGCGAGCCGGAGGCGTCCCCGGCAGCGGTGCGCACCTTCCGCGCCAGCCGGGTCAGCTCGGCCAGGCGCTGGGCGATCTCGTACTGCTGGGCCGGCAGCGTCACGTCGTTGGCGATGTCGTCCAGCAGCCCGTCCCGATCGACCTGCGACTGGAGTACCGCCGTCACGGCGGCCTGGGCGCGCTCCATCCGGCGCAGCGGCGAGTGGCCCAGCAGCTCGCGCAGGGAGTCGTCGCCGAAGTCCTCGGCCAGGTAGTAGCGGCCGTGGCGCAGCCGGGCCACCCGCTGCCGCTCGTCGGTCCCGCAGCCGAGGAGGACGATCAGCAGCCAGGCCAGCAGGTGCACGCCCACGACGGTCAGGATGAACGCCTCGAACCCGAACTGGGCCCCGACCCAGATCAGCCCCGCCTGCGCCGCGAGCCCGACGGCCAGGCCGGGCCACACGCCGATCAGCGCCCACAGGATCGTCACCGGCAGTAGCGCGCACACCGCGGAGACCCCCAGGGCCGTCCAGATGTCCGCCTTGGTACGGCCGCCCAACCCCGGCTCATCGGGCAGCGGCAACGTGGCTGGGAAGAGTCCGTCGGCGGACTTCTCCAGCAGCGCGCGCTCCGAGTCCTCGAGGGCCGGATCCACCACCGGCCGCAGCGCAATGTCCTGCGCCATTCAGCAACACCCCCCACAGGTTGGGGAGATCGTGACACACACCGGAGGGGCTGCCCACGCCACCCCTGTTCCCGGCCGCCGACGGAGACGGCGCGAACCCGAAGACAAACTGTCTTCCACCCTTGGCCTGATACCCCTGAGGCCGACGGGTGCGACGCGCAGCCAGAGGCGCGAGAGGCGCCCCTGTCCGGTAGCCGGCGCCCCCAGTCCTGCGCCCGGTGACCCCCGTCCGGGCGCTGGCAATTGCCACTTCACACGCTTCTGTGCATTCCCTTGAATGTAACTGGCGCGTGCACGCGACAGCCGGGCCATCAGCCTGACTGCCACCAGCCCGAACAGCCGAAACGGCCCGCCGAAAGAACCGACGGACCGTCACGAAAGGTCGAGGCTATTCGTCGTTTCCTATGGGGGAATCGCAAGCACTCGTTGTGGATGGGGTGAGTATGGACTGTGCCGGGTTCCTGATAGAAATGGCATGTGACATACAGGTTCATGGCCTCTTCGGTTGCGACCGAGATGGATGTCGACGGTGAGATGCAGGCCGGCGTGGCGGAGGATGATGAGGGCTTCTTCCTGCTGTTCACGCGTACTGTCGGTGAGCCGTCCTCACAGGACATCTCGCTTGGGCTCGACACGTACTGCGTGATGACTCCGGACCAGTGCACGGCCTATGGCTGTGTCCGCGAGGTGGCTCTGACGGACACCTTGCTCACAGTGACGCTGGCCCCCGACTGTCTGGATGATCTGGAGCTGGAGGACACAAAGATCGAGGCAGTGCTCGACGTTCCGACCGAGAGCATTGACGAGCTGCGCGGGGTGCTTGCGAAGGTTCTGGCCTTCGGGCGCGAGGAAGCCCGGCCTCGGCTCACTGGCTTCTCGGTCTGATCGGCTTAGTTGAGACGGCGGTATCCGATCAAGAGTGCCGCGATGCCGACGAAGGCGAGGAAGTGTTCAGCCTTGCGTTCGTACCGCCGGTGGAGGCGTCGGGGCAACCCGCCAGCCAAGACACGGTTCTTTCGACCATCCAGCGATGCCGGCCCAGTCGCTGCGAGAATTCGACGCCCTTGCGAGCGATGCGGTGGCGGATGCCCCGCTCGCGCATCCATCGGCGCAGGTAGCTGTAGCCGTAGCCCTTGTCCACGTGCAGCTTCGCCGGCCTCCGGCGCCGAGGCCCGCGCCGGGACCGGATGGGCGGGATGCCGCGCACGAGCGGTTCCAGACCCTGGCTGTCATGCATGTTCGCACCCGAGATACCCAGGGACCTTGGCAGTCCGTTCCGGTCACTTCAGGTGGATCTTCGATACCGGCTTGCCACGGTCGTTCGGATTCGGTCCCGTCAGTGGCCCCTTGCCGCGCGGAGACTGACGGAATCGATCGCGCACGGCGAGCAGCCCAGCTCGCCCCGCGCTCCGAGTCCGTCGAGGATCACGCGGTAGAGCCTGGCCCAGACCCCGTCCCGGCTCCACTTGGGCGAACCGGCGGTAGACCGTGGGTCAGGCGGGACCGAATACAGGCGGCAGCCGCCGCCATGTGCAGCCTGAGGTCGCCACGAAGATGACCGCCGCTGAGGCTTCACGGTCACCTGCCCACCGTCGACCACCCCCCTGCGGACGCGTCACCACTGTCGGCGGCGCCACCCGCCGAAGCAGCACCCACTGCTCGTCCGGCACCAACCGCCCAACGAGATCCGCCAGGCACGGTCAACGAACGATCACGCCATAAGAAGCGACGTCCTAGTCTTCTGAGTCAGGAGTTCTGTTCAGATATGAAGCAAGGCGCGCGAGGATCTCGTCGGCGGTCCTCGTCCAGACGTAGGGCTTCGGGTCGGTGTTCCATGCGGTGATCCAGTCGCGGATGTCCTGCTCCAGTGCCTGGACGCTCTTGTGGACGCCTCGCCGTATCTGGGGGGGGATCTGCAGGTCGAGCCGCCCGGAGGCGTTTTCGCCGAACCCGACGACCACGGCCTCGGACGCTCCCGCGGTGGACTGACCACCAAGATCCACTTGGCCGTCGAGCAGGCCCAGAAGCCGATGTCGCTCGTGATCACGGCCGGGCAGCGCGGCGACTCCCCGCAGTTCCAGGTCGCCCTGGGCCGTATCCGGGTCCCGCAGCTCGGCCCGGGACGGCCGCGCACCCGCCCGGACAAGGTTCGCGCGGACAACGCGTAAGGCTCCCGTGTGAACCGCGCCTACATACGCAGACGCGGTGTTCGCTGCACGATCCCAGAGAAGCGCGACCCGATCGCCAACCGCAAGAAGCGCGGCTCTCACGAGGGCCGGCCGCCGAAGTTCGACAAGGATGACTACAAGGAGCACCACGCGGTGAAGTGCGGGATCAACCGCCTCAAGCACCACCGCGCGGTGGCCGCCAGGTACGACAAGCTCTCCGTCCGCTACGAGGCGACTGTGCTGGTCGCGGCCATCAACGAGTGGCTGTGACCAACCGGCTCAAATGCGGGAGCACACCTCGCAGGTCGTCGTCCTCCACCGCAACCGTCGCAGCCACCCGCGCATGCTTCGAGGCGTTGAATGCCACGGCCACCCCGACCGAGGCAAACAGCGGCAGGTCGGAACGACTGTCTCCCACCGCCCCGCACGAGAGGGGGTCCATCCCCAGCTCTCGCGCCTGCGTGAGGGCGAAGTCCCGCTTGTCGTACTCGTCGAAGTGGCGTGCGACGCGCCCCGTGAACCGGCCTCCGGCGGTCTCCAGCTGAGGTCCGCTGAACGAATGGAAGCCGAAGCGGTCGGCCAGGTAGCCGCCGACCGGGGACCAAGCCAGGGTCGCCAGGACAGGCACCAGCCCGTTGCTCCAGCACCAGGCCACGGTCTCCGAAATGCCCGAGACCAGGGGAAGCCCGTCGAGCCAGCCGAGGACCTGCTCTTCGGACACGTCTGCCCAGCCCGCCGCATCCAGCTCCGAGACTTGTCGATTGTCCAGGGCGCCAGAGGCGTACCCGTCCTCCGCCTCGGCCAACTCGTCGCGATGTCCAAGGAAGCCGGCCAGGAAGACCGACGAACTTGTCCCCGGGACGAGGGTGCCATCGACGTCGAAGAACACGGCACCTGCGTGATCAGATGAGAGCACTGGTCAAGGATGCCATCACCATGTGCCGCGTCAGATCACCGCGTGCGTCTGGGCACTTCTGAAACGCGCCGTCAACTTCAGCACCGGCAGTTTGACCGACCTCGCCGGCATGGTCGTACCCGTGTCGTAGGTGACCAACTGAACCGGTCCGGCCGCGACCGCGTACGTCGCGAGAGCCCGCTCCACGATCTCGTCGTCCTCATCAGGGAACCGCACATGCCCCGGGTTGTCGGTCAGCAACTCCACCTTCGAAGGTCCGAGCCGCTCCTCGCTTCGACTGATCGTTACAGAATGAGTTGAGCGGCAGGGGACTTGCTGCTGGGCGATCTTGGTCGGCAGGGTGTCCGGGTACGTACTGACCTTGTGCCGGACGATCTGTGGGAGCGGGTGGCACCGTTGCTGCCACCCGCTCCCAGGCGACGCCACCGCTTTCTCGGACGGCTACGCGTCCCCGACCGAGCGGCACTCGCGGGCGTGATGTACGTGCTTCGGACCGGCGTCGCCTGGCGTGACGTCCCCGCGGAGACAGTGGGCTGCTCCGGCGTGACGGCCTGGTGCCGGCTGCGGGACTGGACCGAGACCGGAGTCTGGCCCCCTCTACACGCCTCCCTGTTGGCCGAGTTGCGCCGGGCTGACCTGCTGGATCTCAGTGATTGCGCCGTGGACGGGTCACACGTCCGCGCGCTCAAAGGGGGGATCACGTCGGCCCTTCGCCCGTCGACCGGGCCCGTCCCGGCTCCAAACATCATCTGATCGTCGATCGCCAAGGAACCCCCCTCGTCGTCACACTCACCAGCGGCAACCGACACGACGTCACTCAGCTCTTGCCGTTGCTTGATGCGGTCCCGCCTATCCGGGCCTGCGGGGGCGCCCCCGCCGCAAGCCCCGGCGTCTGTACGCCGACCGTGGTTACGACTTCGACAAGTGCCGCCGCCTGCTGTGGAACGTGGTCGCCCCGTCCGCCGCCACCCGCGGTCTCGGCGACCTCGCCGCCCGAGACACCGGCGGCACCCTCTGGTACTACCACCGCCAGACCGGCAACAGCGGCGGCGATTTCGCGCCCCGCGTCGAGGCCGGCGCCGGCTGGAACATGTACGACCACATCACCGGCGCCGGAGACCTCGACCGCAACGGAAGCATGGACCTCCTGGCCCGGGACAAGACCGCAGTGCTGTGGCTGTACAAGGGCACGGGGAGGCGGGGCGGACCGCGCGATCGGACAAGGCGAGGACCGACCAGGATCCGGCCTGAATCAATGCCGGTCGGCCCCAGGCGTGCCGCCGGTACGAAGCTCGCCGCGTAGGAGCGAGGCCGTCGTTGCAGGCCGACGGGCAGCCGGTCCAACTCGTGGGCGAAGCGGCGGCTTCGAGGGTGGTGCGGAACAAGCACGTCAGGACGGCGTGGGCGCCCAGAATGGCCTGGACGGCGTTTTCCGGACTGCGGACGTCGTGCCGGGTGGTCGAAGAACAGCCACGGTCCGGCGGAGGCGGCTGATCGGCGCGAGCGGTACACCGGTGGTGTGGTCGTGCCTCACGGCGGGACGGAGGGTGACGACGGTCATGAGGCACGTCTCCTTCTGAAGCGGGGCCTGAGGCCTGCCCGGTCTGGCCTTGCCCTCGGCGCGGGTTCAGCCTCACGGTGATGGGGGCTGAGACGGCACCAGTGGCAAGGCCAGAGCAAGGAGGCGGGGCCGCGATACGGGAGCTCCTGATCTGACGCGTTCCAGCCTGGTGGAAGCCGTGAGTGTGCGAGCGGCTCGCGGGTCGGCAGCGTGCCCCGGCCATGCCTGTCAGCACGCGCCAGCAGTCATCGACCTTCTGAACCAGAACGGCTCTGCCGCCAGGCGACTGCGGCCGAGCCTGTGGCGATGAGCGAGAGCAGCGTGATCGCTGCCCGTGCCGTCCGTCGTCGGCGGATGGTTCGGAGATGGTTCGCGGCCCCGACCCTGATGAAGTCCCTCTCAAGAGCGGTGAGTTCGCTGTGGCCTTGGGGAGAAGTCAGCGAGAGGTCGCGCAGTTGGGTGAGGCGCACCGGGGAGATCCGCACTCCGGGGTCCCTGCTGACGGCCTCCCACGCTGTGGCCGCCTCGGTGAGCCAGCGGTGCAGCCGCAGGGTCTCGCGGTTCGTCTCGATCCATCCGTGCAGCCGGGGCCAGGCCGTGGTCAGGGTTTCGTGGGCGATCTCGACGGTGTCTCCGGAGAGGGTGATCAGACGGGCTCGGGCCAGAACCTCCAGAACGGTGCTCGTCTCGCGACCGCTTCCGATGGCTTCCAGTTCGGCACGGGTGGTGCGGCGCCGGGTGTCGGGCGTTCCGTCGCCGGGGGTGATGAGCCGCAGCATGACCTGCCGTGCGGCGTCGGCCTGGTCGTCGTCCATCGCCTCGTACGCGGCCTCGGCACTCTGGGCGATGGCGCCGCGCAGGCCTCCGGCACGCTCGTAGGCTTCCAGGGTGAGGGTGCGGCCCCGGCGCCGACGCCAGGTCTCCAGGAGGGCGTGGGAGAGCATGGGCAGGCCGCCGCCGGCCTGGGTGGCGGCTTCTTCGATGAGGGTCTGCGTCAGGGCGCGTTCGACGACCAGGCCGCGGGCGGCGGCCGGTTTGGTGATCGCGTGGCGCAGTTCTGTCGAGGTCATTCCGCCGACGGCGAGGCTGGCCCCCTGGATGGCGGCCGCCAGGCCGGGGTGGTCCAGGCAGCGGGCGTAGAAGTCCGCCCGGACCGCCAGGACCACTCGCAGGCGTCTGTGCGAGTTCCGGGCTTGCAGGAGTGCGTCGATGAAGCGGTCCCGTTCGACCTTGTTGTGGCAGAGCGTGAACAGTTCTTCGAACTGGTCGACCAGGAGCCATGTGTCTGCGGACCCGTCGGCGGGCTCCAGGGCGGAGGCGTGAGTGGCGAGCGGGTGCGCGCCCGGGGTGAGGATGCGTATCGCGCCCGGACGTGACTGATCCTGCGACGCGGTGTCCCTGAGCCGTGGAATGAGTCCTGCGCGCAACAGGGAGGATTTACCGATGCCCGAAGCGCCGAACACGGCGACGAGGGGGTGCCGGGCGGTGAGAGTCGCGAGGTCGTCGATCACCTGCTCGCGGCCGAAGAAGAGTGCGTGGTCATCCGGTTCGAAGCGGGCCAGGCCTCGGTACGGGGGCGGTTCAACGGCGCGGTCCGCTGCCTGTGCGGCCATCAGGTCCTCGGACGCCTGCTGCCAGCGCGCCTGCCACTGCTGCAGGTCGCCTCCGCATGCCTTCGCGTACGCCAGCGCGACGGGGAGGGTCGGTAGCTGCTCGCCGCCGGCGGCGCGGGACAGAGTGGCGACGGAGTAGGGGCCGAGTCGTGCCATCGTGCTGTAGGTGGGGCCGCCTGCCTCCTTGCGGAGCCGACGCAGGGCCAGTGCGAAGTCTGCGGCGGGCCCCGGCGCCACGTTCAGGGGCTTCTCCTGACGTCCCACTGCTTCTCCCCCGGGCGCGTACACGCTGGTCGTGCACGACCCAACCGTGCCGAACCTCTTGCGGCAAGACCGTTTCACGCCGAGAGGAAGCCACGCCCGCTGGACGCGCCTGGGATTGTTTCGTCGACGGTGAGGGGCAGCGCAACAACCAGCTGGGGCCCAAGGCTGGGTCTCCAACGCCCCGCCGGTACCTCGCCCGAGGCCCGGCGGCGTGTCCTGATCTCTTGGGAGGCAGCACGCCGTGAACGGAACTCCTCACACCGCTGAATCCGGGACGGATCAGCAACCTCAGCCGCAAGCCGCCGAGGACGACTCCGTCGACCGGAACGATCATTCGGATGTGGTACCTCACCCGGCCGAAGGCAGCGCACAGGTACCTGCGGTACGGCGATGGGCCTTCGCCGTCGCGACCGCCGCACTCGCCTCGCTGTTGCTGCCCACGTCCGCGCAGGCCCGTGCGGAGGCCTTCTACTTCGATGGGCAGAACAACGAGACCCGCCGCTGTATGGACGACAGCTGGGCGGAGGACCTGCGGTCGTTCCCCTGCAACGGAATGGACTTCCAGCAGTTCCGGTACTCCGATGGCGTGTGGGGTGGCGACCGCTACTACCACGAGCTGCGGAACAAGGTCACCGGCCGGTGTGTCGACGACAGCTGGGCGGGGCAACTGCGGGCGTGGCCCTGCAACGGGATGAAGTTCCAGCAGTGGTCGGTCACCAACAGCAGTGGCGGGACGACCTTCAGGAACCGGGAAACCGGCCGGTGCATCGACGACAGCTGGGCGGAGGACCTGCGGGCGTTCCCCTGCAACGGGCTGAACTTCCAGAAGTGGTGGGGAGTCCACGCGAACTGACCCAGGCCGCACCTGGGTCCCCTGCCTTCACGCTGGGGCCCCACGCGAGGACCTTCGGCATGCCCGGACCGCACGCGCCGGCCCCTCCTGCAGGGGCAGAGGGAGCCGGCCGGGCTGTCCGGTCCCGCACCGCCCCAGCCCCGCGGTCGGGGTCGGGGTCGGGGTCGCATGGGAAGCCGTCAGACGGCTAGGCGGGCGGGCCCCGGGTCGAGGTAGGTGCCGCGGAGATCCTTGAGGGTGCACTCGCGCACCCGGTCCTTCAGGAGTACGGCATGGATGAGGCTGTCGGCGCGGCGGGCGGAGTAGGAGGTGGCCTTGTCGCCGGCGCCGTTCTCCTTGCGCCCTCTGATGAGGTCCTGCTCCGCGCCCGTCGGCGCCGGCCTGGCAGACGTCCGGACCGGCGGACGGGGCGACGTCACGCAGGGACGTCGAGCGGCGGGTGCTCGAGCACGCGGGGCTTGTACTCGACCAGCTGGATGCGGCCGTCGAAGGTGCGGTGCTCGATCATCTCAAGGGCAACGTCCGGGTAGCCGTCGTAGATGCGTTCTTCGCCCGTCGCCCCGGTGATCACCGGGAACATCACCACTCGGAAGCGGTCGACGAGTCCGGCTCGTAGAAGGGACCTGCACAAGCTGAGGCTGCCGATCGTGCTCAGAAGCCCCGAGCCGTTCGACTTCATGGCACGGACCGCTTGGACGGCGTCGTCGCGGACGAGCCTGGAGTTGGGCCACGTCAGTGGCTCCTTGAGCGAGGAAGAGAACACCACCTTGGACGCTTGCGTGAGCTCGTCGACGGACGCCTCTTCTTCGGGCCTGAACTCGTCCTGGCCATCCGGGACCTCGCCCGCGGCGAAGCCCGACATCAGGCGGTAGGTGTTCGCTCCCATCAGATAGGTGGCCTCGGGCTGCTCGCCGAGCCACGCGAGGTACTCCGGGCCCTCGAGGCCCCAAAACCCGGGCCATCCCTGTCCCGATGCACAGCCGTCGAGTGAGGTGATGAAGTCGACGAGAAGTTCCGACATGGCGGTGTCCTTTCCTGGGGTCACCAGCTTGGACCGGACGTGAGCAACAAACTCATCGGCCGCGCTGTGGAGTGACGCGGAAAACGGCCTGGGCCAGCCATCAGGCCCAGCCGGGCCAGGTACCACGCTCAGGGGCCAACTGAAACGCTCAGTCACATAAGGCGTGGCCCAGGATGGACGGCCCTGTGGCCAAGCAGGTGCTCAGACGCGGCCCCACGAGTCAACCGCTGTGGAGGGCCCACTCGCCCAGGCCGCCGTAGATGTGAGCCTCGAAGCACTGCGGGGCGTCAAGACCAACGGCCTCACGCCGGTACACGGCGATGAGGGAGCCCTTGCCCCGCCACCAGTTGTCGTTCACTCCCCGTACTTCGGGCACGGGCTCGAAGCCGCCGAGGTCCAGGGCCTCAGCCTCCTTGCCCTCGGTCCCTGTGAAGTGACAGCTTCACGCAGGAACAACAAACCCAGCTGCATGAGTAACAACCACTCGTGGCTTTGTTCACGAGTTCGGGGGGCACCGCAGCACACCGGCAATTCGAACACCGAGTAATTCGCTTGCCATGGTCCGAGGCGGCGGTTGACATCCGCTCGCGCTGCGTTGATCCTCTGCGGCGGTGGCAGGTGCCGTTCCTGCGGCAGAAGAGAAAACGAAAGGAATGGAGACCTCGACGGATGAAACGCACCGGGGCCACCACAGCGAGGGACAGCCGTTCGCGTGGGTGGGCAGCGCACCCGACGGCCGGTGAGCAGCGGTGCAGGCCTCGCCCTCACCCGGCTCACTCCTTGTCTCGACGCTTGTCCTGGTTCTTGAGATTGCGGCCTGCACCACTGGGTGACTTCAGGTAGGCGATCTCGGCTTCTGCTGTCTGCCATTTGGCGTACAGGTACGTGCATGCCCAGATGGAGGCTCCGAGGGCAGTAAAGGTCACGCCCTGAGCTGCCACCAGACGCTTGGTGAGCTTGGAGAGCTTGCCTCCAGGTGACGCTGCCTCGCTCTTGCAGATGCCGACGTGGCCCGTCTCTTGTGAGTGCCGCTGCAGATCGTCGAGACCTTCAGCCCGAAAGGGGCACTCCGTGCACGTGTAATTGATCATCAATTGACCCCCTCAACTGAACCTAGGTTGGCACAGGTTGGGTACGCCGATGCACCCCTTGGCCATCCTCCGGCCGGAGGGTAGCCGTCGCCCCCGCAGCAGCGTCGTACCAGACCTACACACTCTGGGGTGCGATGCCCGGGGGTTCTGAACTGGGGCAGCGCACCGGTATGCGAGTAGGCCCTGGGATCTCGGGGTCGCTCCCCGGCGGACTGCGCGGCGGCCGGTTCGGGTTCGGTGAGGCAGTACAGCCGCGTGTGGAGTGCACCTGCACGAGCCGGGCGCGGTTCTGGGCACCACTGGCGCCTCGTGCGGAGCACCGCAGCCACGAATGCGAGTGCATCCGTGGCGGACTCGGGATCATGTTGGCACGAACGACGCGGACCCCAGGAGATGCTTGAGCCGACCCGCCGCCACATCCAAGTGGTGGAGTCCACCCGCCGGACCATCGAGAGCGTCATGGGGCCGGGCAGCGCGGTCGGACTACGGGCGCCTGCGCCGGGGTCCAGTCGAGGGTGAGCGGTTCTGGGTCGGTGGGCCCTGGCGTTCCGATGCCGCCGCGACTGTCGAGGGCCGCGTGCTCCTCCGCCCGCACCACGCGGAAGCGGGTTCCGCGGACGGTGAGTTCGTCGACGCACTCGGGCTCCAGCCGGGCGACCGCCGGCAGGAGTGCGCGCCGTTCCACTCTGGTCTTCGCTTCGTCCTTCGCCCGGAACCACAGCAGGGAGTTCAGCGCGTCGCGAGCCTGCTGCGGACAGCCGTGCGTGACCTCGACGACCACCCGCCACCGACGCCACCCTTCCGGCCCTGGGCAGCAACCCCGAACAGCGGGCCCCGTACCGCCAGGGCACCGTGGCGTGCCGCCGCGTCGGCGGCATCGCCTCTGCCCCGGGCCGCTCGGGGCGGGAGGGAAGCGGAGACAGGGGCGGGGCAGCAGGGCGGGGCGGGGAGGCAGCGTCACGCCGCAAGCGGGGGTGCCGGCAGTGAGGGAGAGCGGCCCGCCGTGGGCGGAGGTGCATCCGGCGTGGAGCAGTGTTTCGTCGCGGGCGGTGGTGCCTCGGTTCACTCACGCTCCCGGACGACCGTGATCGATCTCGGCGCCCATGGCCCGTACCGGCGTTCCCGGGCCCCGACGCCCGGTGCGGGGCGCTTGGAGCACCGCACTGGCCGCCCGGCCGCTGGCATCGGGATCCGTGCGGCGTTTCACTGGAAGGTGCTGGAAGGTGCCGCACCCGCGCTCCGGGAGGTCTTGTGAACACGCGCACACCGCCCCGTTTCGATCCCACCCGCGTCCCCCACCTGCTGGGCTCGTTCGCGCCGGTGACCGAGGAGGTCGACGCCGCCGACCTCGAGGTGAAAGGCGAGATCCCGGCCGCCCTGGACGGTCTGTACCTGCGCAACGGGCCCAATCCCCGCTTCACGCCGATCGGCTCGTACCTGTACCCCATCGACGGCGACGGAATGCTGCACGGAGTGTGGCTCTCACAGGGGCGCGCCCGCTACCGCAACCGTTTCGTGCGCACCCCGGCCCTGGAGGCCGAGGAACGGGCCGGGCAGGCCCTGTGGGGAGGCCTTGAGTCGATGATCCTGCCGGATGCGGAGCAGGTCGGACCGCAGCTTGCGGGGACCTTTCGGGACCTGCCTGACATCAATGTCGTACGGCATGGAGGCCGCCTGCTTGCACTCGCCGAGTCGGCCTGCCCGTACCGGATCGGCGCCGGGCTGGAGACCCTCGGCCGCGAGGACTTCGAGGGGGCCCTGCCCGCGGGGATCACCGCCCACCCCAAGATCGACCCGGTCACGGGCGAGATGGTCGTCTTCTGCTACGGCCTCGAAGCGCCCTACCTGACCTGGTCGGTCATCGGCCGCGACGGCACCATCACGAGCGGGCCCACCCCCGTCGAGGGCGTGGACGAGCCGATGATGATCCACGACATGGCCCTGACCGGCCGCTACGCCGTTCTGATCCTCGCGCCCGCCTTCTTCGACCTGGACGCGGCCATGGCAGGCGGCTCGTTCCTGGCCTGGCGGCCCGAGCGGGGAACCCGCGTGGTCCTGATCCCCCGCGACGGCGGACCGCCACGCTGGGCGACCGACGACGCCTTCTGGCTGTGGCACACCGTGAACGCCTACGACGACGGCCCCGGCCCCGACGCCCAGGTGGTCCTGGACTACGTGCAGTGGAGCCGGCTGACCGTCGGCGGCGCACCGGGCGCGAAGCAGGAGCCGGTCAGCGGCGGTCTGGCGCGGGCGCGCATCGACCCCGTGGCAGGCACCATGACCCGCTCACTGCTGGACGACGCCCGAGTAGAGTTCCCCCGCATCGACGACCGCCTCATCGGCCGGCGCCACCGACACACGGCACTGGCCACGTCGACCGGCCGGACGGACCTGCTGTCGGGCGAATACGACGCCGTACGCTTCCACGACACGCAGACAGGGACCGCCGTCGTCTGGGACGCCGGAGACCTGTCGGTCGGAGAACCGGTCTTCGCTCCCGAACCGGGTACCGACTCCGAGGTGCGCGGCCACTGGCTCACCTTCGCCACCGACCGCACCGACGGAACAAGCTGGTTCCTCGTCCTGCCCGCCGAAGACCCAGCCGCCGGACCGGTCGCACGCGCCCGCGTCCCCGTCCGGGTTCCACTCGGCCTGCACGGCGGCTGGCTGCCCACCGAAGACGACCGGCCCACCGCACACAGTGCCCCATCCACTGCCACGTGAGGGACGGCCGGCCAGCACTGTGCCTGCCCAGCATGCGTCCACTCGTTCCCAGGAACGGACGCCGTCTACTCGACCAACCCGACCCCCGATACGGCAACGGCCGAGCCCCTCGCCCCCGCTGGCGGAAACGGAGCACGACGGCGCCGCAGCACCACCGGTGCCAGGCGACACCGTCCTCGGACCTCAGCATGATGCGGGCGGCCACCAGCGACAACCTGCCGACGACCTCCAGAAGCTGAGCGGACACCGCTCCCGGACCGAACACGTCCGACACGACAGGCCAGGCTCACGATGCGTGCCTCGGTCGTGTTGTGCACCTGAGTCCGCCCCTGACATGGGAGACGCAGGCAGGCAGGCGGGAAGCCTTGGCGCAGGTCGCGCCGACGACGGGGCGAGCGGCACGGAGCTGCTCGACACCGGCGTCAGCCTGGCCGGCGCCGACCGCGGCCCCGCCGGAAGGTGGGAGGGGTCCAGCCACGACTACGGAGCGGGCAGCGGGAGGAGCTACAGCCACGGGTACGGGCCGTCACCCGCGACTGGACCGTCTCGTTCCCAGTCACCCGGGCCAGCTTGCCCCGGACCTGACGGCCGACCAGGCGTGCGGAGAGGCGCCCAGATGCTGCTGTGTGGTGCTGCCTCGTCGTAGCGGCAGCACCGCGGTGTCAACCAGCCGTAGGTGCCACGGTGCTTGTGCCGGAGCGCAGCGAGGATCTGTCGGACACACCGTCGGCGACTTCTTCCGCGGCTTCGCTACGGGGCGGCGTACGGCTCACACGCGACGCCGTCCCCGTCCCGGTCCAGTTCCTCCCTGTACCCCTGCCCGCCGCGAATCAGCGGCGCTGCCCCGGCGTCCCGCGCTGCGTCACAGTTCTCGTAGTACTCCGCTGCTGGTGCGACCGACTCCGGCAGGTCCGGCGTCACGGGATCGGGAGCCTCAGGTGCAGGGACGTCCGACTCAGGAAGGTCCGATTCAGGCGTCTCCACGGGCGGTGGCACCGGGACCGGCAGGGATGGTGACACAGTCACCGTCTCAGTCACCGTAATCGAGGGGGATGGGTCGGGGCGTTCACCCTCGACGGGGCCCTCGCAGGCGCTGATGACGGCTCCCAGCGCGAGGAAGGCCACCAGCAGTACAGCGACTACGAAGCCGCCCTTGCCCCACCCCGAGCGACGCGCCCACCAGCCACCCGCTCTGTCGTGGTCATCCATCGGCACCGCCAGGTTGAAGGATCTCCACTCAGTGGAACATCACTCGGTCGGCCCCGCATCACGATGAAACAGTCAGTGCGACACCCGATGTCCCGCAACTAAGGGCTGTCCCGCAATGATCGGCTGGTACGCCCGGCCGCAAGGGCGCGGAGCCAGGGCGGCATGATGTCCCCCGTGATGAACAGTGCAAACCTGCAGCCTGCCCGGATAGCGGGTTACGACGGTGGCCCCCTCACGTACCAGGCCAGGCTTCTGGACGAGCCGCTCTTCTGGCTGGGGCACCTCTCCTCGTGTATCCAGAGCGAGGAGGCCGAGGAACTGCTGTTCGGCGCGGACTATGACGCGGCCGGCGACTTCCAGCGTCAGCTCTGGGAGCGGGCCGAGTGGCCGGCATTCACGGTTCCGCTCGCTGCTGATCACCGTCTTCACGTGGTCTACCGGACTGTCGCGGACGACACCGGAATCGACTACCTCCTCCACCACCCCGACTGGGACCAGGCCGAGGTCCTCGCCCGGGATGACGGGCACTTCATGGGTCCGGGCCTGTCCTGGCCCGAACTCGTCGCAGCTGCAGACAACATGCTGCCCGGCGGGAGCACCACCGATCCCCACTCCCGTCTGTTGCTCCTGCTGCCTGCGTTCGGCGACGACGCAGTACCCGACGACGCTGTTGGCCGCCTGGCGGGTGCGCTACGTGCCCGCACGAGCGTGGAAGACCCCGAGACCCTCGCCTCTGCTCTCCTGGAGGACCAAGGGGGCCCCGGCCCCGCGCGCTGGATGGTAGCCGGGCACGGTTTCTCCGTGAACGATGGCGAGTACTCCTTCCGTAACCCCACCAACCTCTTCGCCTTGTCAGCCGATCGCTTGGCCCAGGTGGCTACCGCGCTGGCGCCTTGACCCACACAACGATTTCCAACGGCGAAGGGTGGTGTTTGGAACGATCCAGCCGTGACTGCTGTGATCACGGCTACGCAGCCGGCGTGGACAACTCCGTTCACCGGGCTGAGCCCGCGCTGTTTCAGCAAGCTGGTGACGATGCTGCGGCGCGACGGGGCGGACGAAGTTCGCAGGGGCCCGGCCGTGGGGTCTGCCGCTGGAGGACCGGGTGCTGCTGGTCACGACGTACTGGCGCACGAACTTGACGATGCACCAGCTCGCCCCGCTGTTCGGCATCTCGAAATCCCCAGCTGACCGCATCATCGACCACGTCGAGCCGATGCTCGCGCTTCGGCCCCGGAAGCGGTTCCGCAAAGACACCGTGCTCATCGTTGACGGCACCCTGGTCCCCACCCGCGACCACACTGTGGCCGAGCAGCCGAAGAACTACCGGTACTCCACCAACCACCAGGTCGTCATCGACGCCGACACCCGCCTGCTCGTCGTGGTCGGCCGGCCTCTCGCCGGAAACCGCAACGACTGCAGGGCATGGGAGGAGTCCGGCGCCAAGGCCGCCGTCTGCAAGACCATGACGATCGCCGACGGCGCCTACCCGGGCACCGGGCTGCGCAGTGAGGGGACCGCTCACGCGACCCAGAGGTGTGGCACTTCGCGAACGCGTCCCGCGGGATGCGCTGTTGTACGAGGCTCACGGCCAAGGGCTTCGCGCCCATGGCCTCTGTGACGGCCCGCAGGATCAGGCGAAGGGAAGCCCGCAAGTCCGCTGCCTACGAACACGCCGGTCAAGTTCGAAGCGTGCACGACGCCGTATGTTGAACGACAGCCTCGAAGGAGACCGCCCCCGAGAGAGCCGTGATCACCCGTGCGAGACTTGCGTCATGAGCCTCGGACGAGCCCTTCGACGCGCCCTGATAGCCATCGGAACGCTGTCGGCCGCTCTGGCTGTGTCGGCCTGCAGTACCAGCGGAGCCGGCACGTCCGACGGGGCCGGCACGAGTTTCGTGACCGACGACGGTGGCATATCGACGGTTCCCAAAGACGGGCGCACACCGGCGGGGACACTGGCAGGCGAGACATCGGACGGCAAGCAGCTTGACGTCGCCGGCCTCAAGGGCAACGTCGTCGTCCTCAACATCTGGGGCTCCTGGTGTCCCCCGTGCAGGGCCGAGGCACCGCACTTCGCCAAGGTCTCGAACGATCTCAAGGGCAAGGGCGTGAAATTCGTCGGGATCAACACCCGCGACTTCAACAAGCAGCCGGCACAGGCCTTTGAGGACGAATTCGGCGTCTCCTACCCGAGCCTCTACGACCCACACGGCAAGCTGGTCCTCAAGGGATTCCCCAAAGGGACGCTAGCTCCCAACGGCATACCCTCCACGGTCCTGCTCGACCGAGACGGCAGGATCGCCTCGCGAGCACTCCACGCTCTCGATGAAGACAAGCTCCGGTCCATGATCGACCCACTGATCGCCGAGAAATGATGCCGGGAAGCGAGGAACCGGCCACGGACACGCCGGCGCATTGTCAATCGGACTGAACGGTACAACTGGGCATCCCGGAACGCCGCGTGCGGGACTGACGCATCCGTGCCGGCGGCAATGACAGACCTCCGCGACCCGTGCAACGAACCCGGCCGTCAAAGACGCCGAGACTCCCCGCGCCACCTTGACGGCACCCCCCTTCGCCCAGGACACCGCAGGCAATCCGCCGATCCTCCAGCGAAAAGGTATGCATGGTCATCCGGATCGCGGGCAGGCGGATGCAGAGCAGGTGGGACTGCTCACCGGGCCCGCGGACTCCCCTGCCGCAGGGCCCGACCGGGTGAAGGACCGGCCCGCACTCGTGGTGTTGTGCGGGCCGGTCGCTCACGCGAGGACTCCACAGTCCGGTCACTGTGGTGCCTGTGGCCATCCGAGCGCCGAAAGGCCCGTGTACGTCTCCGAGGAGACCGAACGAGGACTCGAAAGCAACCGGGCCGGCACCGCTCCCTTGCCCTCCCTTCCGCGGGAGCGGCGAAGAGCACGTACACGAGGCGGCTCGCCAGCGAAGCAGCCGGCGGACGCGGACGGCCTGGGAGACCGCTCCATGAAACTCGACCTGGTCGAGCCGCTCTCCGCGGACTCGACCCGCGGCGTCGGCAATGGCCGCCGGCTCTGCGACGGCAGAGTGGCTGATCTCCGCGACCAGGACATGTGGGTGGGTAGTCCTCTTGCCCGGGTCGCAGGGGATGAAGCCGCGCCGGCGGGGCTTCATCCGGGTCAGGGCGAAGACGGTCCGGCGGGCGTCAGGGGAAGTGGTCTGCACGCCGCATCCCGGTGTCCCGGGCTCGTACGCTGGACGATCAGGAACGCCGGCGGCATGACCACGACGTCAGAGTGGGCCTCCAGAGCCCGAGGGAAGACGTGCAGTGCAGGGCGGGGAGCCTGGCGCCGTAGACCGGGGAGCGCAAGGACAGGCCTTCCGCTGCCTTGAGTGGGATGAAGGGACGTCCGGGTCCGGGACGAGGCCGTCGTCGACCCGCGCAGTACGGCCGCCAGTGTCGGGGCTCCAGTCGAACGGGAGGGGGCAGGGGCAGAGGGCCGTGGCATCACGCTGTCGCCGTGCTCGTCGAGGGCCCCGTACCCGCAGCCAGCACCACCCGGTCACGAGTGCCGAGCGCAGTGAGCTCGTCCACGTACCTCGGATCCAGCCGGGCCCGTTCGGCTGCCCCCAGCCGCGCCCCTCTCCTCCATGTTCTTCGCTAGCTCGTTCGTCCTCTCCACTACGGCAGCAGTTCGCGGCCGAGGAAGCGTGGCGCACGCACGAGAAGTCGGTCAGTCAGAAGAAGGGGGGCCAGAGCGTTTGATGGCCCGGCCGACGATCACGGCGAGGGGGATCACGACTGCGATGTAGACCGCGCAGATCGCTGCTGCCGCAGCGCTGGAGGACACCAGCAGGACGAGCCCTCCGAGGACGAGGACCACGGTGAGAGTCAAGAGGAACAGGCGCATATGAGGTTCAACGACCAGAGCAGCTCGGAGACCTCCAAGACGTCAACGACTTCTTACCGGCAAGGCCGTCGACCGTCTCGCCCGTGCCGCCAGCCTCGACGAACTCCTGGCCGAAGCCACCGGCAGGATGTCCGTGCTCCACGAGCGCCGGCCCCACCTCCACGCACGCTGATTGGAGGGCTGTCACGACGTCCCCAGCTCCACCGCGAACTGCGCGCGCGGGGATTCACCGGAGGCGTCTCAGTGCCTCCGCCGACCCTTCCGCACCTTCCGGCCTGCCCGCCGGTCAGGCCGGAAGCTGCAGCCGGTGCCCCGGCCGCATCCGGGCCGGCCCGAAGCCCCGACGTGTCGTCGGTTGGATCATGACGCGACCCCAGCCCTCGCGACCGCCGACGCCGCGGAAGGGAAGAAGATCCGTACGGCCTGCCCTTACCTCGACTCCGCCCGTGGAGCTTCGGCCAAGTCGAGGAACAGGTCACCCGCGCCAAGCTCATCAGGCGCGTGGCGCGACCGAGCAGCCCACCTCGGCCTCCTCCGCCAACGCCTACTCCTGGGCCCATGGCCCCCACGGCATCCCACGATCCCCAGCAGAGCCCGATTTACCCCAAGGTCCCGTCTGACCGGGAGCTGGTGACTCGTCCCGTCAAAGCTCGACGCGATGCTCCGCAGCCGATGGGTCAACGACGGAGCCGTAGCGCAGGACGACGTGCGACGGCCGGAACGGCAGGTCGTTCAGAATGGGCACCATGACGGCGAAGAGTGCGTCGGCGTCCGACCCGTAGGCGTAGATGGCGACCTCGCCGCCTCCGTACTCGTTCCCGTCGAACTCGCCGACATCAGCTTGCTCGATCACCTCGGTCAGGAGGGCCCCGGCCTGGCGGACAGCCTCCCGCTGGGTTGGATCGCCGAGGCCGGCATCAGCCAGTCGGTAGTGAGCGATGACGGCGTACTCAACGTCGTTTCCTGCTTCGTCTGTGTCGGCCATACCGGAAACGCTCTCATCCCGGACGGACATCCTCGCCGGCCTGGCCCTGCGGGACGCGGAGACCTCAACCTCCTACACCGACACGTCTGCTCGACCGTGGCCCTGCGGCAACACGGAATCCGCGACAGAGACCGTATTCCCTCCAACGGTAGGTTCGCGTAATCCCCAGGTCGTGGCTTGGAGTGCTAGGTTGCGCCGGGGAGCCCCAGGGCGGCCAGAAGGGCTGCGGAAAGCTGTTCCGCGAACAGGGCCGCCCCGGTGAGCGTCTGCCGGATGGCCTCCTCGTCAGGAGTCAGTCCTGCGGCAGCCGACCAGGCGAGTGCGCCGGCGACGGCGGGTTCGACGGGGAAGTGCTCCAGAGGGATCTCGTAGCTCTCCGCCGTCTCGCGGTTGAGCAGGCCCTCCCAGCTGCCGCCGCCCGGTGTGAGGGCCTCGACGAAACCTACGTCGCTGTCCAGGAAGGACACCATGATCGCTGGTGTCCCTGTGCTCTGGACGAGGTTCGCCAGGCTGCGGCGTCCGGCGTCGGCAAAGACGGTCGTCTGCCAGCTCTCCGACAACGCCTCCGTGTCGTCAATGCCTGTGAATCCGACTGCCCGCATGAGTTGGTGCAATTCCCCCGTGGACCGGGTCGTCAATGATCCGCCTGAGTTTCCCATGGTCTGCAAGCTAAGGGCTGTCCCGCAAGTGATCTCAGACGTGCTACTCATCAGCCGTCGGCATAGATCCACTATCCGGTCAAGGCGAGGTTGTGGAGGCGGGCGATGC
>NZ_JNZO01000052.1 GCF_000717595.1 Streptomyces flavochromogenes
GTGTGGGGGTGGGAGGGAACAGCGGGGGTCTCGCTCGGCCGCATCCGCCGGGCGGACTCAGCCGGGCAGCTGGAGGGACTTGACCTCCTGGAACTCCTGGATGCCGTGGCGGCCGAGCTCCCGGCCGATGCCGGACTGCTTGTAACCACCGAACGGGGCAGCGGCGTTGAACTTCGCGCCGTTGACGTCGACCTGGCCGACCCGCAGTCGGCGGGCCACGGCCACGGCGCGGTCCTGGTCGCCGGACCAGACGGTCGCGGCGAGGCCGAAGTCGGAGTGGTTCGCGAGGGACACCGCGTCGTCGTCGTCCTCGAACGCCATGACCGCGAGAACGGGTCCGAAGACCTCCTCGCGGGCCAGCGGCGAGGACGGGCCGACGTCCGTCCAGACGCTCGGCGCCACGTAGTGGCCGGTCGGGGGCAGGGCGGCAGCGGCGTCCTCGCCGGCGACCTGACGGGCGCCCGAGCGGGCGGCCTGCGCCAGATGGCCGAGGACCCGCTCCCGCTGCCCGGCGGAGGCGAGCGGGCCCAGCAGGGTCGCCGGGTCCTCGGGGTCGCCCGGCAGGTAGCCGGCGACGACCTCGCGGGCGATGTCCAGCGCGTCGTCCAGCCGCGCCCGCGGCACCAGCAGCCGGGTGCGGGCGGTGCAGGTCTGCCCCGCGTTGTGCAGGGCGCTGCGGACCCCGTCCTCGACCGCGGCGGCCAGGTCGGCGTCCGGCAGGACCAGCGTGGCGGACTTGCCGCCCAGCTCCAGGCAGGTCTTCTTGACCGTACGGGCGGCCGCCGCGCCGACCGCCCGGCCGGCCTCCAGCGACCCCGTGAAGGACACCAGGTCGACGCCGTCGTCGACGGTCAGCGCGGCGCCCGCCGTCGTGCCCCGGCCGGGCACCAGGTTGAAGACGCCCGGCGGCAGCCCGATCCCGTCGATGAGCTCCGCGAGGAGGTACGAGGAGAGCGGGGCGAGTTCACTCGGCTTGAGCACCAGAGTGCAGCCCGCCGCGACGGCCGCACCGATCTTGGCGACCGCCTGGTGCAGCGGGTAGTTCCACGGGGTGATGGCGCCGACCACGCCGACCGGCTCGCGCACCACGAGGGAGTGCCCGATCCGCTCCTCGGCCGTGGCCGCGGCGAGCTCCGCCGCGAAGCCGTCGAGCACCCGCACCGGCAGCCCCGCCTGGACGCGCCGGGAGAACGTGATCGGCGACCCCATCTCCCGTGTGACCGTTTCCGCCAGCTCGTCCTGGTGCTTCACCAGGGCCTCGCGCAGCGCCGTCAGGGCCGCCACGCGCTCCTCGACGCCGGTCGACGCCCAGCCGGGCAGCGCCCGGCGGGCCGCGTCCACCGCGCGCCAGACGTCCTCGCTGCCGCAGTCCGGGACCTCGCCGACGATCCGCAGGGTCGCCGGGTTCTCCACGGCGATCGTGCCGGTGGCGCGCGGGGCGGTCCACCGGCCGCCGACGTAGACCTGGTGCAGGGGGAGCGAATTCATGGCGTGACGGGTCTCTTTCGGCAGGATCGAACGAGTTGAATTCCTCCGGCGAACGGGCAGGAGGAAGAGAATTCACGATGTGACGGCGGACCAATGTACGGAGCCCGACCGTCCGTGGACTGGATGAATTCTGTATGCCGAACTGCCGCCCGAATCGGGTGGTGACGACCCGTGAAAAGGCGTTAAGGTGCGGTGCTTGAAATGCCGGGACGGGTGAGTTCCCGGCCGTTCGGGAAGACCAGGGAAGCAGGCCGTCAGTGATACCAAGCCCGGTACGTGCCCGGAATACCGCAAGCCCGGACGGGCGCTGGCTGCGCCGGCCCCGCCCGGTGCCCGCGCCGAGGATCCGCCTGGTGTGCCTGCCGCACGCGGGCGGCACCGCCGGCGCGTTCTACGGCTGGGCCGACGCCCTGCCGGACGACGTGGAACTCGTCACGGTGCAGTACCCCGGGCGGCAGGACCGCTTCGGCGAGGCGTGCGTCAGCGCCATGGGCCCGCTCGCCGACAGCGTGGCGCGGGAGCTGCTGCCGCTGTTCGACCGGCCGGTCGCACTGCTCGGCCACAGCATGGGCGCCGCCCTCGCGTACGAGGTCACCCTGCGTCTGGAGGCGCTGTACCGGGCCCGTCCGCGGCACCTGTTCGTCTCGGGACACGGCTCGCCGCTGAGCCCCCGCGGCGGCCGGGACCTCCATCTGCGGGACGACGACGCCATGGTCGAGGGTCTGCTCGCGCTCGGCGGCATGGACCCGGCGGTGGTCGCGGAGCCGGAACTGCTGGCCCTGCTGCTGCCGTCGTTCCGCGCCGACCTGACCCTGATCGAGACCTACCGGCCCGCCGCGGCGCGGCCGGTGACCGTGCCGGTGACGGCGTACGTGGGGAACGCCGACCCGGGCGTGCCCGTCGCGCACGCGGCCGCCTGGTCGGATGCGACGTCCGGGGAATTCTCCCTGCAGGTCTTTTCCGGTGACCATTTCTCCCTCGTGCAGGGGAGCGAGATCGTCACGGACGTCGCCCGCGTTCTCGCCGGCCCGCACTGATCCCCCGCAATACCCTCCCGGAGCCCCGGCTCCCCCTTGATCTCCTCGACTTCCCCGCGCACCCGACCGCCGGCCATCGCGGGAATTCTCTCCGGCGCCGTATCGGCGCCGCCCGCACGAAGTCATCCCGACCCGACGTATTTCCTGTTCCAAGGAGCCTTTCGACATGCTGCCCGACGACGACGTGGCCACGAAGGTCCGCGCACTCATGGTCGACGCCCTCGATCTCCGCCTCGATCCCCAGGACATCGGTCCGCAGGTCTCGCTCTACTCGCCGATGATCCAGCTCGACTCGCTCAACCTGCTCCAGCTCCTGCTCGCCGTCGAGACCGAGTTCGGCGGCCACGTCGAGGACGAGGACGTCATGGAGGCCGACCTGGAGACCGTCGGCGACCTGATCGAGCTCGTCCGCCGGCATGTCGCCGGCCTGCGGACGGAGACCCCGGCATGAGGGCCGTGCGCAACCAGTACCTGCTCGACGAGGACGACGTCCCGACCCACTGGTACAACATCCTCGCCGACCTCGACGTGCCGGCCTCCGACGTCCGCCGGGCCCGGCCCGCCGCAGGGCCGGACGCCGACGCGACCGGCGACGCGCGGACCGCCGACCGCGGGTCCACAGGGGCCAACATCCCGCTCTCCATGTACCGCGGCAGCGTCGGCACCGAGCGCCATGTGAAGATCCCCGACCCGGTGCGCGCGCAGTACCAGCGCTGGCGCCCCACGCCACTGATCCGCGCCCACCGCCTGGAGCAGGCGCTCGACACCCCCGCGCACATCTACTACAAGTACGAGGGCGCCAACGCCTCCGGCAGCCACAAGCTCAACTCGGCTCTCGCGCAGGCCCATTACTACAAGAAGGCCGGCGTCCAGGAGATCACCACGGGCACCGGCGCCGGTCAGTGGGGCACCGCCCTGTCGATGGCGTGCCACGCCCTCGACCTCGCCTGCACCGTCTTCATGGTCAACTGCAGTTACCGGCAGAAGCCCTACCGCCGGGTCCTGATGGAGCTCAACGGCGCCCGCGTCATCCCCAGTCCGAGCGGTACCACCGAGGCGGGCCGCGCCCTGCTCGCCGCCTCGCCCGACGGCGACGGCAGCGTCGCCATCGCCAACGCCGAGGCCCTCGAACACGCCCGGACCGTGACCCGCGGCGCCTTCTCCGTCGGCAGCGGCGAGAACCACGTCCTGCTGCATCAGACGGTCATCGGCGAAGAGGCCCTGCTCCAGATGGAGCTCGCCGGGGAGTTCCCCGACGTGGTCATCGGCGCGATGGGCGCGGGCAGCAACTTCGCGGGTCTCGCCTTCCCCTTCCACCGCGAGAAGCTGCGCACCGGAGCCGGGACCCGGCTGGTCGCCGTGGAGCCCGAGGCGTGCCCCAAGATGACCCGGGGCCGCTACGCGTGGGACTACAACGACTTCTCCGGCACCACCCCCATGACGAAGATGTACACCCTCGGGCACACCTTCGTCGCGCCCGGCGTGCACGCCGGAGGACTGCGTTACCACGGCGCCGCGCCGCTGGTCAGCGCCCTCTACGACCGCGGACTGATGGAGGCCGTGGCCTACGGGCAGAAGGAGGTGTTCGAGGCCGGGGCGTTCTTCGCGCGCACCGAGAACCTCATCCCCGCCCCCGAGTCCGCGCACGCCGTCAAGTGCGCCGTCGACGAGGCCGTACGCGCCCGCGAGGAGAACCGGGCGCGCGTCATCCTCTTCAACGTCAGCGGCCACGGCCTGCTCGACCTGTCCGCGTACGACCAGTACCTGGCGGGCACCCTGGAGGACCACGTGGTCTCCGACAGTCACATCGCCGCCTCGCTGGCCGGTCTGCCCGCCCTCGACCCGGTCGGCGGCCGCCCGTGAACCTCAGCCCCACCGAGGAGCAGACCGCCCTCGTCGACCGGTTCCGCCTGCTCGGCCGGGACCTCGGCGCCGATCTCCCGGCCCGGGAACGCACCGGGACGCTCCAGCCCGGAGACTGGCAGCGCTGCGCCGACGCCGGAGTCCTCGGCCTCCCCGTGCCCCGCGCGTACGGCGGCCTCGGACTGAACCCGCTGACCTGCGCCCTCGCTCTGGAGGGCCTGGGCGAGGGCTGCCGCGACAACGGCCTCATGATCGCGCTCGGCGCGCACATCTGGGCCGCCGAGATCCCGCTGCTGCTGTTCGGCAGCGAGGAGCAGAAGAACCGCTATCTGCCCGGACTCTGCGACGGCCGGCTGATCGGCGCCCATGCCATCACCGAGGCGGGATCCGGCTCCGACGCCCTCTCCCTCACCGCCACCGCCCGCCGCGAGGGCGACCACTACGTCCTCGACGGCGCCAAGCGCTTCGTCACCAACGCGCCCCTCGCCGACGTCGTCCTCGTGTACGCCACCGTCAACCCGGCCCTCGGGTTCACCGGCGTCACCGCCTTCCTCGTCGAATGCGGCCAGGCGGGACTGACCGTCGAGACCCGCTACGAGAAGGCCGGACTGCGGACCGCGCCCTGGGGCGAGATCACCCTCAGCGGCTGCCGCGTCCCGCTCTCCGCGCGGCTCGGCGCGGAGAAGCAGGGCTCCCGCGTCCTCGCCGCCACCATGGCCTGGGAACGCTCGCTGATCCTGGCCCCGCTGCTCGGCGCCATGGGACGCCAGATCGACGACTGCGTCCAGTACGCCCGCACCCGCGAGCAGTTCGGCCGGAACATCGGCAAGTTCCAGTCCGTGTCCCACCGCATCGTCGAGATGCGGATCCGGCTGGACGAGGCCCGGCTGCTCACCCACCGGGCCGCCTGGGACCTCGAGCGGGACGTCGCCTCGCACTACGCCGAGGCGGCCCAGCTCCGCACCAGCGAGTCCGCCGTCGAGACCTTCCTCGACGCCCTCCAGGTGTACGGCGGCCTCGGCTACACCACCGACACCGACGTCGAACGGAATCTTCGCGACGCCCTCGGCACCCGGATCTCCTCCGGCACCTCCGACATGCAACGGCTGGTGATCGCCGAGAAGCTCGGCCTCACCACCCGCGCCCGCGCCGCGTCCCCCCGCCCCGCAGGAGCCCGCCATGCGCACGCTGAATGAGCTGCTGACCCACACCGCGGCCACCCGGCCCACGGCCGAGGCGGTCCGCCACCGGGGCCGCTCCACCGACTACGCCGGCCTGGACCGGGCGGCCACCGCGCTCGCGGCGACCCTGCGCGAGCAGGGCGTCCGCCCCGGCGACCGGGTGGGCCTGTGGTTCGGCAAGTCCACCGAGACCCTCGTGACCCTCCACGCGATCCTCAAGTGCGGGGCCGCGTACGTCCCGGTCGATCCCACCACGCCCGTCGCCCGCGCCGCGTACATCCTCGGCGACTGCGCCGTCCGCTGCCTGGTCACCGACGCGCCCCGGCTCGCCCTGCTCCAGGAGCACGGCGTTCCCGCCGCGCTGCGCACGGCCGTGCTCGTCGGAGACGAACCCGTCCCGCCCGGCGACCCGGCGCTCCGGTCGACGAGCTGGGCGCAGGCCGTGGACCGGCCGGCGCCCGACGGATTCGAGCCCACCGCCGTAGGCCCCGACGACCTCGCCTACATCCTCTACACCTCCGGATCCACCGGCACGCCCAAGGGCGTCATGCTGTCCCACCGCAACGCGCTGGCGTTCGTCGACTGGACCGTGACCGAGTTCGGGCTGACCGCCGAGGACCGCCTGTCCTCCCACGCCCCCGTCCACTTCGACCTCTCCGTCTTCGACGTCTTCGCCGCCGTGAGCGCCGGCGCCTGCCTCGTCCTCGTACCCGAGCACCAGCGGGCCCTCGGCCCGGCGCTCAACCGGCTGGTCGCCGAGGAGGGCGTCACCGTCTGGTACTCGGTGCCCGGTGCGCTCATCCGGATGCTCGACGCCAAGAACCGCGCCCTGCTGGAGAGTTCACGCCTGCGGACCGTGCTGTTCGCGGGCGAGCCGTTCGCGCTCAAGCATCTGCGGCGGCTCCGCGCGGCGCTGCCGGGAGCGGCCCTGCACAACCTCTACGGCCCGACCGAGACCAACGTCTGCACCCACCACCGCGTCACCGACGCCGACCTCGCCCCCGACCGCACCGCGTCCCCGCCCATCGGCCGCCCCTGCCCGTACGCCGAGGCCCGGCTCCTCGGCCCGGACGGACGGCCGGTCCCCGACGTCCCCGGCGCCGAGGGCGAACTCTGCGTCACCGGCGACTCGGTGATGCTCGGCTACTGGGGCCGCACCCCGCCCGCCGAGGCCGCCGGGGAAGCGGGGACCCACCGCACCGGCGACCTCGTCCGGTCTCTGGAGGGCGGCGGCTACCTCTACCTCGGCCGCCGCGACCACATGATCAAGATCCGGGGGCACCGGGTCGAGCCGGAGGAGATCGAGGCCGTCCTGATGCGCCTGCCCGACGTCCACGAGGCGGTCTGCGTCGCCGTCCCGGACGCCGACGGCAACCAGGAACTCCAGGCCCATGTGGTGCCCGCCGACGGCGCGGCCCCCGCCCCTGCCGACCTGCGCGCCCACTGCATGGCGACCCTCCCGCGCTACATGGTCCCCGCCGCCTTCCACCTGGCCGGCTCCTTCCCCCGCACCTCGACCGGCAAGACCGACCGCCGGGCCCTGGCCGCCCTTCGCCTCCAGGAGGCGGCGTGACCGCCCGCGTGCTCACCCTGCGCCGGCCGAGCCGGCTGCTCGGCCGCGACAAGGGCGTCAACATCGTGCTGCCCGGCGGCTACAGCGAGGACGGCCCCGCCCACCCCGTCCTGTACCTGCTGCACGGCTACGGCGGCAGCAAGGACACCTGGCTCGTCAACACCCGTCTCGTCGACCTGGTCAGGGACAGCCGGACCATCGTCGTCCTGCCGCAGAGCGGACGCCGCTGGTTCGTCAACGACCACGCCGGACTGCGGTACGAGGACCACCTCGTCCACGAACTCGTGCCGGCGGTCGACGCGCGGTTCCACACCCGCGCCGACCGCTCCGGACGCGCCGTCGGCGGCTTCTCCATGGGCGGGGCCGCCGCGCTCTTCCTGGGGCTGCGGCACCGCGACGTCTTCGGAGCGGTCGCCTCGCACGCCGGGGCCTTCGAGGCGCCGCTGCGGACCGGGGACCCGTACGCCACGCTCCGCTCGGACCCCGCGTTCGCCATGCCCACGGTGGACAGCCACGAGCGGGTCTGGGGACCGCCCGGCAGCGAGACCAGGCGGCGCTACGACCCGTACCGCCTGATCGGCCAGGACAGCCGCACCCCGCCGCCCGCCCTCTACCTGGACATCGGCACCGAGGACCACGACCGGATGCGGGCCATGAACCGCCGGGTCCGCGACGCGCTGCGCGAGCGCGGCCACGAGGTCGCGTACCACGAGCGGCCCGGGGGCCACGACTGGCGGTTCGTCGACGGCGCCCTGCCCGCCTCGCTGGAATTCGTCGCCCGCCACACCGAGGAGCGGACGCATGAACGCATCTGAACCCTCCCTCCTGGTCACCCGCCCCCTCCCGGGCGTCGTCACGGCCGCCCTGAACCGGCCCGCCCGCAGGAACGCCCTGAACGAGGACCTGTTCGCCCGCCTCACGGACCTCTGCGCCGGACTGCGTGCCGACCCCTCCGTACGGGTGCTCGTCCTGACCGGCGCCGGGGACACCTTCTGCGCCGGGTACGACATCGACGAGGTCGGCCGGATCGCCGCGCTGCCCCCGCTCGACCTGCTCGACCTGCTGCACCGGCAGGCCGGGGCGATCACCGGGCTGACGGCTCTGCCGCAGACCGTGATCGCCGCCGTCGACGGCTCCGCCGTCGGCGCCGGGCTCTCCCTGGCGCTCGCCGCCGACATCCGGCTCGCCGCGCCCGGCGCCCGCTTCCGGGCCTCCTTCGTGAAGATGGGGCTCTCCGGCGGCGACATGGGCGCCTCCTGGCTGCTGCCCCGGCTGACCGGCCTCGGCTTCGCCTCCGACATGATGCTCACCGGCCGGTTCGTGGCCGCCGACGAGGCCCTCGCCCGCGGCCTGGTGAGCCGGGTGACCGCCCCCGGCGAACTGACCGGCGCCGCGCTCGGCCTCGCCGCCGAGATCGCCGCGAACAGCCCGGTCTCGCTGGCCCTCACCAAGCAGGTGCTCCAGGCCAACACGGACGCGCCCTCGCTGGCGGCCGCCCTCGAACGGGAGGCCCCCGTCCAGGTCGTCGCCGCCCACTCGCCGGACGTCCGCGAGGCGGTGGCCGCCTTCCGGGCCCGCCGCGCCCCCGACTTCGCCGCGGCCCGGCCCACCGACACCCAGCACGCCGGGGACGCCGTCCCGTCGGCGCCCCCCTCCTGAAAGGAACCCCACGTGACCACCGAGAACGCCTGGCAGCCCCGGATCCTGCGCCCCGCCGACGTCGGCGCCGACGCCACCCCGCAGGGCCTGGAGGAGTACCTGCGGGCCACCGACGTCGGCCGGCTCCTGGCCGAGGAGCGCGCCGTCTACTTCCGCGGCTTCGGGATCACCGCCGACAGCTACGACGGCGCCGCCGACCTGCTGCTGGCGAACCGGCTCGCGTACGTCCACGGCAACTCGCCGCGCACCAAGGTCGGCCGCAACCTCTACACCTCCACCGAGTACCCGGCCGAGTTCGAGATCTCCATGCACAACGAGATGTCGTACGCGCACACCTGGCCCTCGCGGATCCTGTTCTTCTGCGACGTGGCGGCGGCCACCGGCGGTGCGACCCCGCTCGTCGACGGCCGGCTCTGGCTGGAGTCCATCGACCCGGAGATCCGGGCGGCCTTCGCCCCCGGCGTCCGCTACACCCAGAACCTCCACGACGGCATGGGCTTCGGCAAGAGCTGGCAGGCCACCTTCGAGACCGAGGACCGGTCCGAGGTCGAGGCGTTCCTCGACGGCGCCGAGGCCGAGTGGAGCTGGCAGCCCGACGGCACCCTCCGCGTCACCCAGCTCCGCCGCGCGACGCTGGAGCACCCGGTCACCGGCACGGAGGTCTGGTTCAACCAGGCCGACCAGTGGCACATCGCCGGACTCGGCGACGACGCCGCCGCGCTCGCCGAGCTCATACCCGAGGACGAGCTCCCGCAGAACGCGTTCTTCGCCGACGGCAGTCCCATCCCTGCCGAGTACATCACCCACGTCCAGGAGATCGGCATGAAGACCGCCGTGGACGTCGCCTGGGAGGTCGGCGACCTGCTGCTCGTCGACAACGTCGCGGTCGCGCACGGCCGCCGCGCGTTCACCGGGCAGCGCCGGATCCTGGTCGCCATGGCCTGATCCGTGCCCCGCTCCCGTAGACGCCTCGAAGGGCCGGCCCGAGTGGGCCGGCCCTTCGAGGCGTTCACGGTGAGGGCGGGAGCCGTCAGGACGCCCACCGGTCGAGGGCGGCCAGGAACGCCGGCACGTCGTCCTCGATCCGGCCGGTCGCCGCGAACCGCCGCGACGGCAGCTCTTCGACGACGCGCCGCAGTGTCTCCTCCGTCTCCCGGACGACCGGCGCGAAGTCCAGCCGCAGCAGCTTCGCCACCGCGCCCAGCGTGCTGCGCGGGCCCGCGCCCAGGACCTGCCCGGCGCGGCCGCCGGAGGAGACCGGGGCGTCGCCGCCCCGGTCCACGAAGACCACCAGGTCCACCGGCAGCGGCCGGGCCGGGGCGGGCCCGGCACCGGGGCGCACCGGAAACAGGTACTCCCGCCCCCGGTGGTCCGCGGGCAGCCCCGACGAGTGCCCCTCGACGGGCGTCCCGGTGACCCGCTCGATCAGAGCCCGGTCGTCCGGATGCGCCCGGCACTCCCACGCGCCGCTCAGGAACAGCGGGACGACGGCCAGGTCCCCGGTCACGAACACCAGATCCTCCGCGACCACCCGCCAGCCGTGGGCGAAGGCCGCCAGACCGAGGGTGGACTTGCCCGAGCCTGACGCACCGGCGAGCAGCACGGTGAACCCGTCGTCACGGGTGACGGCCACACCGTGGATCAGGGCCATCCCGCCGCTCAGCATCAGCGGGGCGATCAGCGCCATCCGCGTCAGCTTGCGCCGGAACGCCTCGTGGCTCGCGGACACCTCCACGAGGGCGCCGGGTGCGCCACAGGGGAGGGGAGCGTCGTCGGCGCGCGGCGTCCCGCCGACCGCGCCGTGGGCGTGGGCGGGATCGGGCGACGCCGTCAGCAGTCCGGCCGTGCCCGAGGCCTCCCGGGCCGGCCAGTGGATCCGGCGGACGGGCCCGCTCTCGCTGTACGCCGCCCAGGGTCCGCCCGGCGCCGGTGGCGGCTCGCCGGACGGCGGGCGGTACGCGTCCACCGCCCGCACCCCCAGCCGGACCGCCCCCGAGGAGGGGAGCGGTCCGGCGCCGCGGGCCAGCGCCCCCGTGAAGACGTCGAGTCCCTCGACCGGGTCGACCCCGTCCCAGAACGACCCCGCCGCGCCCGGTGGCACGGCGAACTCCCATTCCGCCACGACCCGTTCGGAGACCAACCGCCCGGAGGCGGCCTGGCTCGCGGTGGACGGACCCGGGGCGGCCCGGCCCGGGGCCGCCGGGCCGGGGGCGCTCAGGTCACTTGTCACGGTAGGCGGCCTGCCTCGCCATCGTGTGGAGCTCGGCGGCCCAGTCCGGGTCCAGCGCCCCGCGCACGGCGGCCCGCGCGGTCTCGATGCGCTCCGCGATCACCGCCTCCACCCGGTCGCGCATCCCGGTCCGGATGAGCACCTCGTGCAGCCGCTCGGGGTCGGCCCCGGTGAGGTCGTCGCCGACCAGCTCTCGTACCTCCGCCTCGTGGCGCAGCGCGATCGACATCAGCAGCGTCATCTTGTGCTGCTTGAAGTCGAGCTGGGCGGGCTTGCCGATCACGTCGGAGCTGCCGAACGCGTCCAGCAGATCGTCCCGGAGCTGGAACGCCTCGCCGAGCGCGAGACCGTACCGTTCGAACGCGGGCTGCAGCTCCTGCGCGCCGGCCAGCTCCGCGCCCATGGCCAGCGGCCGGTAGACCGTGTAGCGCCCGGACTTGAACAGCGCGATCCAGCTCGACAGTTCGGGGTCCGGCACGAACCGGGCGGCGGCCCGTACGTCCAGGAACTGGCCGATCATCAGCTCCGTGCACAGCTCGCCCCAGATCCGCCGGGCGTGCGGCGGACAGTCGACGAGCAGCCGCTCCGCGTACACCAGCGCGAGGTCGCCGGCGAGGACGGCGACGCTCTCGCCGTACCGGCGGGGCTCGCCGCGCCAGTCCCGCTCCGAGTGGAGCGTCGAGTGCAGGACGTGCGCGGTCGGCTCGTTGCGGCGCAGCCCCGAGTCGTCCATGACGTCGTCGTGCAGCAGCGCGAAGGTGTGCAGCAGCTCCAGGGCGGCCGCCACGTCGACGACGACCTGCGCCTCCGGGTCGCCGCCGCCGGCGAGATAGCCGGCGATGCAGAACGCGGGACGCAGGCGCTTGCCCCCGCTGCCCACCATGCGGCTCACGCAGTCGATCAGTTCGGCCGAATCCGGGTTGAGCGCCGCCCAGGAACGGCGCTCCTCGGCGAGGAATTCATGAATACGTCGCTCCACCCGCGCCAAGACACGGTCGCGTGTTTCGCGGGCGGCGACACCGGTGAATTCTTGACTCACCGGGAAAGTAGTGGACATGCGGATCTCCTGATACCGGGTAGACCTCAACATGCTCTTTCTCGCACACCCAAGAGCCCGCGAAAAGAGGCAGCTTGGCGTATAGGTGCTGTCCAGAGGGGTCGGCGTGCCGCGGACTACCGTCCTGCGCAGTGTGCAGACGCTGTCTGCGGAGAAATCACTGACCTGTTCTTGCGGTGTGCCGGGAATTCCCCGTCGCACACCTGTAGGTGGATGGCGAGGAATCATGGACCAGTCTCAGTCTTTTGCCGACGGCGAGCAGCAGCTTCCGCTGACCGGGGCTCAGGCAGGGGTGTGGTTCGCGCAGGCCGTCGAACCCGACAGCCCGATCTTCCGCGCGGCGGAGTACCTGGAGATCCACGGCGCCCTGGACACCGCGGTCTTCGAGCGGGCGCTGCGGCGGATGACCGCCGAGGCCGACGCCCTGCACATCCGGTTCGTCGACACCGAGGACGGCCCCCGCCAGGTGATCGGGGACGAGCCCTCCTGGACCCTGCGGACCGTCGACGTCTCCGGCGAGGCCGACCCCCGCGCCGCCGCCGAGGAGTGGATGGGCCGCGATCTGCGCCGCCGCATCGACCTGACCGGCTCGCCGCTGTTCACGTACGCGCTGTTCAAGGCCGCCGATGACCGCTGGTTCTGGTACCACGCCTACCACCACATCCTGCTCGACGGCGTCGGCGCCGCCCTCCTGGTCCGCCGCGTCGCCGACGTCTACACCGCGCTCGCCGCAGGCGCCGACCCCGGCCCCACCCCCTTCGGCTCGGTCCGCACCCTCCTCGCCGAGGACGCCGCGTACCGCGCCTCCGGGGACCTCGCCGACGACCGGGAGTTCTGGCACGGCCGGTACGCCGACCAGCCCGAGCCGGTCGCCCTCTCCACCCGCCCGCTGAAGCCGTCCGCCGACTTCGTCCGGCGCAGCGCGCACCTGCCCGAGGACGTCCGGCAGGACCTGGTGCGCGCGGCGGAGCGGGCCGGCACCGCCCGCTCCCGCGTCGTCATCGCCGCCACGGTCGCCTACATGCACCGCATGACCGGCCTCACCGACATCGTGCTCGGCCTGCCGGTCACCGCCCGCCCGGGCCCCGAGTCCCGCACCGCGCCCGGCATGGCCGCCAACGTGGTCCCGCTGCGGGTCGCGGTCGACGACGCCACGACCGTCGGCGAACTCCTGGAGCGCACCCGGGTCGCGCTGCGCGGCCTCGTCACCCACCAGCGCTACCGCGGCGAGGAGCTGCGCCGCGACCTCGGCCTGCCCAACGACCACCGCCGTTTCTTCGGCCCGCTGCTCAACGTCGTCCCGTTCGACTACGACCTGAGCTTCGCCGGACTGCGCGCCGACGCGCACAACATGTCGCTGCGGCTCATCGAGGACCTCGCCGTCTCCGTCTACGACCGGGGCAACGGCGCCGGCATCCGCGTCGACTTCGACGCCCACCCGGACCTGTACGCTCCCGCCGAGCTGGCCGCGCACCAGGACCGCTACCTGCAGTTCGTCGGCCGGATCGCCCGCGCGCTCGACGAGCCCGGGACGCCCCTCGGCCGGATCGGGCTGCTCGGCGACGAGGAGCGGGACGCGGCCGTCGCCCGCCACGCCGCCGCCCCCGTGCCCGCCGCCGAAGGCCCCACGCTCGCCGCCCTGTTCGAGCGCCAGGTCCTCGCCTCGCCCGACGCCCCCGCCCTCGCGTTCGAGGACACCGTCCTCGACTACGCCGAGCTGAACCGGCGCGCCAACCGGCTCGCCCGGCTGCTCGCCGCCCGCGGCGTCGGACCCGAGGACCGGGTCGCCCTGCTGCTGCCGCGCTCCGCCGAGTTCGTCGTCGCGATCCTCGCCGTGGTCAAGGCCGGAGCGGCGTACGTCCCCGTGGACCCGGGCTACCCCGAGGCCCGCATCGCGCACATCCTCGGCGACGCGGCCCCCGTCCGCGTCCTCGTCGACGCCTCCACGGCCGCCGTCGCCGAGGCCGCCGGGCGCACCCCGCTCGCCCTCGACGCACCCGACGTCGTCGCCGAGCTGGCGTCGCTGTCCGGCGCCGACCTCGCCGACGCCGATCGCACCGCCCCGCTGACCGCCGCGCACGCCGCGTACGTCATCTACACCTCCGGCTCCACCGGCCGCCCCAAGGGCGTCGTGGTCACCCACGCCGGCCTGCCGGGCCTCGCCGACACCTTCGTCCGGCGGCTGGACGTCCGCCCGGGCAGCAGGGTCCTCCAGTTCGCCTCCATGGGCTTCGACGCGATGGTGCCCGAGTTGTGCATGGGCCTGCTCGCCGGCGCCACCTTCGTCCTCGCCCCCGCCGAACGCCTGCTGCCCGGCGACCCGCTGGCCGCGTTCGCCCGCGAGGCCGGGATCACCCACGCGATCCTGCCGCCGTCGTCGCTGGCCGTCATGGACCCCGCCACCGACCTGCCCCCGGGCATGACCATCCTCATCGCCGGCGAGGCCGCCGGTGAGGAACTCGTCTCCCGCTGGGCGCCCGGCCGACTCTTCGTCAACGGCTACGGCCCCACCGAGACCACCGTCTGCGCCACCATGAGCGAGGCCCTCGACGGCACCCGCACGCCCCCCATCGGCGACCCCATCGCCGAGACCCGGGTGTACGTCCTCGACAGCGCCCTGCTGCCCGTGCCGCCCGGCGTCACCGGAGAGCTGTACGTCGCCGGCCCCAGCCTCGCCCGCGGCTACCTCGGCCGCTCCGCGCTCACCGCCGAGCGGTTCGTCGCCCACCCCTTCGGCCTGCCCGGCGAGCGCATGTACCGCACCGGCGACCTCGTACGCCAACTCCTCGACGGAACGCTGGAGTTCGTCGGACGCGCCGACGAGCAGGTCAAGATCCGCGGCTATCGCGTCGAGCCCGGCGAGGCCGAGGCCGCGCTGCTGCGCCTGCCCGCCGTGGCCCAGGCCGCCGTGACCGTACGCCGGTCCGCCGACGGAACCCCCGCCCTCGCCGGGTACGTCGTCCCCACAGCCCCGGCCGCCGCCGGACTCGACCCGGCCGCCGTCCGCGACGCCCTCGCCGAGATCCTGCCCGGCTACCTCGTCCCCGCGACCGTCACCGTCGTCGACGCCATCCCCGTCACCCCCAACGGCAAGGTCGACCACAAGGCCCTGCCCGAGCCGGGCCCGGCCGCCGCCGGTGCGGGCCGGGAGCCCCGCACCCCGCTCGAACACGCCCTCGCCGCCCTCTTCGCCGACGCCCTCGGCCGCGACACCGTCCTCGCCGACGACGACTTCTTCGCCCTGGGCGGCCACTCCCTCATGGCCGCCCGGCTCGCCCGCCGGATCTCCGCCGAACTCGGCCGGGACTGCGGTGTCGAGGCCCTCTTCGCCGCGCCCACCGTCCGCCGGCTGGCCGGCCGCCTCGAAGGCGCGACCGCCGAGCGCCCCGCTCTCACCCCCGTGCCCCGCGACGGCGACCTCGCCCTCTCCTACGCCCAGCAGCGCCTGTGGTTCCTCGACCAGCTCGAAGGGCCCAGCGCCGCGTACAACATCCCGCTCGTGCTCACCCTCGACGGCACGCTCGACCGGCCCGCCCTCGCCGCCGCGCTCGGCGACCTCACCGACCGCCACGAGATCCTGCGTACCGTCTACCGCGAGACCGGCGGCGTCGCCGCCCAGCACATCCTGCCCCCCGGCGGCGCACCCGCGCTCACCGTCCGCACCGCGAGCGACGACACCCTGGACGCCGAGCTGTCCGCCGCCGTCGCCCACCGCTTCGAGCTCGCCGGAGAACCCCCGCTGCGAGTCACCCTGTTCGCCCTCGCCCCCGACCGGCACGTCCTGCTGCTCCTGCTCCACCACATAGCCGCCGACGCCGGCTCCCTCGCCCCGCTGCTCGGCGACCTCACCGACGCCTACACGGCCCGCCGCGCCGGACACGCCCCCGCGCCGGCCCCGCTCGCCGTCCAGTACGCCGACTACGCCGCCTGGCAGCGGCGCGCCCTCGGCGACGAGAGCGACCCCGACAGCGCCGCCGCCCGCCAGATCGCCTTCTGGAAGCGGCAGCTCGACGGCCTGCCCGACCACCTCGACCTGCCCGCCGACCACCCCCGCGGCGCCGGCTCGGCAGCCCCCGCGGACCTGGTCGCACTCGACCTCGACGCGGCCGCGCACCGCCGCCTCGCCGAGCTCGCCCGTGCCAGCGGCGCCAGCACCTTCATGGTCGTCCAGGCCCTCGTCGCCACCCTGCTGACCCGGCACGGCGCCGGGACCGACATCGCCCTCGGCACGCCCGTCACCGGCCGCCCCGAGGACTGCCTGGACGCCCTCGTCGGCTTCTTCACCAACACCCTCGTGCTGCGCACCGACACCTCCGGCGACCCCACCTTCGCCGAACTCCTCGCCCGCGTCCGCACGAGCAACCTCGACGCCTACGCCCACCAGGAGCTTCCGTTCGAGCGGCTGGTCGAGGTGCTCAACCCGGCCCGCTCCACCTCCCACCACCCGCTGTTCCAGGTCATGATCTCCATGGACAGCTCGGAGCGGTCACTGCCCGCCACCGACGGGCTCGCGCTCGGCCTGGTCGACGTGCCCACCGGCGCCGCCAAGTTCGACCTGTCGTTCAACATCCGCGAGCACCGCGCACCCGGCGGCGACGAAGCCGGCCTGCTCGTCGCCCTGGAGTTCCGCACCGACCTCTTCGACCGCACCACCGCCGAGGCGTTCCTGGCCCGCTTCGCCCGGCTCGCCGAAGCCGCCACGGCCGCCCCCGGCACCCGCATCGGCAGCGCCCCGCTCCTCTCGGACGAGGAGATCCACCGGCTCCTCGTCGCGTGGAACGACACCGCCGCGCCGGAGACCATGACCGACGCCGTCGCCCGCGTCCGCGCCGTCGCCGCCGAGCACCCCGAGGCCGTCGCCGTCACCGACGACCACGGCGACGTCACCTACGCCGAACTCATGGACCGCGTCGACCGGCTCGCCGCCAGGCTGCGCGCCCGCGGCGCCCGGGAGGACACCGTCGTCGCCGTCCTCGCCGACCGGGGCCCCGCCGCGATCACCGCCTTCCTCGGCATCCAGGCCGCGTCCGCCGCCTACCTCCCGCTGGACACCCGTGCCCCGCACGAGCGGTCCGCCTCCCTGCTCGCCGACGCCTCCGCCGCCTGGCTGCTCACCGGGCCCGGCCACGAGGAGACCGCCGACGCAGTCGTCGCCGGAACCGGCGCGAAGGCCCTGCCGGTCGACGACCCCGCCGACCCCGCCCCGGCCGCCGACGCCACCGCACCGGCCGGTGACCAGCTCGCGTACGTCATCTTCACCTCCGGCTCCACCGGCCGCCCCAAGGGCGCGATGGTCCACCACCGGGGCATGAACAACCACCTGCTCGCCAAGGTCGACGACCTCGCCCTGACCGGTGCCGACACCGTCGTCCTGAACGCACCCCTCACCTTCGACGTCTCCGTCTGGCAGATGATCGCCCCGCTGCTCACCGGCGGCCGCGTCCTCGCCGTGAACCAGCTCCTCGCCGCCGACCCGCTTGGCCTGTTCCGGCTCGTCGGCCACGACGAGGTCACCGTCCTGGAAGTCGTCCCCTCCCTGCTGCGCGCCGCCCTGGACACCTGGGACGAGGGCGCCGAGGTTCCCGCCCTGCCCGCCCTGCGGTGGCTCGTCGTCACCGGCGAGGAACTTCCCGCCGACCTGTGCCGCCGCTGGTTCGCCCGATTCCCCGGCATCCCGATGATGAACGCGTACGGGCCCACCGAGTGCTCCGACGACGTCACCCACGCCGTCCTCACCCCCGACACCCTCGACGAGCGGCGGACCACCGCCCCCATCGGGCACGCCGTGCGCAACACCACCCTGTACGTCCTCAGCGACGAGCGGCGACTCGTCCCGCCCGGCACCCCCGGCGACCTGTACGTGGCCGGCGTCGGCGTCGGCCGCGGCTACCTCGGCGACCCCGATCGCACCGCCGCCGCGTTCGTCCGCGACCCGTTCGCCGACGACGGCAGCCTCATGTACCGCACCGGCGACCTCGTCCGCCACCGCCCCGACGGACAGCTGGAGTTCATCGGCCGACGCGACTCCCAGGTCAAGATCCGCGGCCAGCGCATCGAACTCGGCGAGGTCGAGGCCCATCTGCGGGCCCTGCCCGGCGTCACCGACGCCGCCGCCGCGGTCGTCCCCGGCCCGGGCGGACACCGCCACCTCGTCGGCTACGTCGTCGGCGCCGACGACCTCCGCGGCCTGCGCGAGGCCCTCGCCGCCGCACTGCCCGAACACCTCGTCCCCGCCGTCCTCGTCGCCCTGCCCGTGATGCCGCTCACCCCGAACGGCAAGACCGACCGGAAGGCCCTGCCCGCCCCCGACTTCACCACCGTCGAACGCCGCGCCCCGCGCACCCCGCAGGAAGAGATCCTGTGCGGCGTCTTCGCCGACATGCTCGGCCTCGACCGGGTCGGCGTCGACGACGACTTCTTCGCCCTCGGCGGACACTCCCTCCTCGCCACCCGCCTCGTCGCCCGGATCCGCACGGCCCTCGACGCGGACCTGGAGGTCGCCGCACTCTTCGAGACGCCGACCGTCGCCGGCCTGGCCGCCCGGCTCGCCGACGCCGGACCCGCCCGCGGCACCGTCGCCCGCCGCGCACGCCCCGACAGGCTGCCGCTGTCGTACGCCCAGCGCGGCCTGTGGTTCCTCAACCGGATGGACCCGGCCGACGGCACCTACAACATCCCCCTGGTCCTGCGGCTCTCCGGCCCGCTCGACCACGACGCCCTGCGCCGAGCCCTCGTCGACGTCGCCGGCCGGCACGAGAGCCTGCGCACCGTCTTCCCCGAGACCGACGGCGTCCCCCACCAGCTCGTCCTCGACCCCGAACAGGCCTGCCCCGTCCTCGACGTCGTCGAAGCCGCCGGACGCGACGCCGACGCCCTCGTCGCCGAAGCGGTCGGCCGCGGCTTCGACATCACCCGCGAGGCCCCGCTGCGTGCCCGGCTCGTCGCCGTCGGACCCGAGACGCACGTCCTCGTCGTCGTCGTCCACCACATCGCCGGTGACGGCTGGTCCACCGCGCCGCTCGCCCGCGACCTCAGCCTCGCCTACGCCGCCGCCCTCGAAGACCGCGCCCCCGACTGGCCCCCGCTGCCCGTCCAGTACGCCGACCACACCCTGTGGCAGCGCGACCGGCTCGGTGAGGAGAGCGACCCGGACAGCGTCGTCTCCGCCCAGATCGCCTACTGGAAGGACGCCCTCGCAGGCCTCCCCGAAGAGCTCGCGCTCCCGACCGACCGGCCGCGGCCCGCGCTGCCCAGCCACCGCGGCGGCCTCGTGCCCTTCCACCTCGGCCCCGAGACCCACCGCGCACTGCTGGGCCTCGCCCGCACCCACGGCGTCACCCCGTTCATGGTGCTGCACGCCGCGCTCGCCGCCCTCCTGACCCGCCTCGGCGCCGGCACCGACATCCCGATCGGCGGCTCGGTCGTCGGCCGGGGCGACGAGGCCCTCGACGACGTGGTCGGCTTCTTCGTCAACTCCCTGGTGCTGCGCACCGACACCTCCGGCGATCCCACCTTCGCCGAACTCCTGGAACGCACCCGCACCGCCGACATCGCCGCCTTCGCCCACCAGGACCTGCCGTTCGAACGGCTCGTGGAGGCGCTCAACCCGCGCCGCTCGCTCAACCGCCACCCGCTGTTCCAGATCAAGCTCGTCCTGCAGAACCTCGACCGCCCCGAGGTCGACTTCCCCGGTCTGCGCGCCGACGTCGCCCGGATCGACCCCGACATGGCCAAGTTCGACCTGCTTCTCTCCGTCGCCGAACGGTACGACGAGCACGGCGAACCGCAGGGCGTCGAGGCGGCCGCCGGCTACTCCGCCGACCTGTTCGACCGGCCGACCGTCGAGGCACTCGCCGGCCGGTTCGTCCGGCTCCTCGAATCAGCCCTGAGCGACCCGCACCGGCCGCTCGCCCGGCTCGCCGTCATGGACGGCAGCGAGCGGCACGACCTGCTCGTCACCCGCAACGCCACCGACCACGAGACCCCCGACGCGACCCTCCCGCAGCTCTTCGAGGCCCAGGCCGCCCGCACCCCGGACGCCCCCGCCGTCGTCTGCGGCGCCGAACGGCTCAGCTACGCCGGGCTCGACGCCCGCGCCAACCGCCTCGCCCACCTGCTCCTGGAACACGGCGCCGGCCAGGACACCCTGGTCGCCCTCGCCCTGCCCCGCTCGACCACCGCCGTCGAGGCGATGCTCGCCGTCGGCAAGGCCGGCGCCGCCTACCTGCCGCTCGACCCCGAACACCCCGGCGAGCGCGTCACCCGGCTCCTCGCCGACGCCCGCCCGGCCCTCCTGCTCACCACCGCCGCCACTCTGGACGCCGCCCCGCACCTGTCCGGCACCGGCGCCCGCGTCCTCGTCCTGGACGCCCCCGAGACCGCAGAAGCCCTCGCCCGCGCCCGCACCGACGCCCCGGCCGAAGGCGACCGGACCGCGCCCGTCACCCCCCTCGACGCCGCGTACGTCGTCTACACCTCCGGCTCCACCGGCGCGCCCAAGGGCGTCGTCGTCGAGCAGCGGGCCCTGGTGGACTACGTGGTGCGCTGCGCCGCCGAGTACCCCGGGCTGAGCGGACGCACCCTCCTCCACTCGCCGCTCTCCTTCGACCTCGGCCTCACCACCCTGTACGGCACCCTCCTCGCCGGCGGCTGCCTCCACGTCGCCGACCTCGACGAGACCCTCGACGTCCCCGGCGGCCTGACCTTCCTCAAGGCCACCCCCAGCCACCTGCCGATCCTCGACACCCTGCCCGACGAACTCTCCCCGAACGCCGAGCTGATGACCGGCGGCGAGGCCCTGCACGCCGAACAGCTCGCCGCGTGGCGCGCCCGGCACCCGCAGGTCGCCGTCGTCAACCACTACGGCCCCACCGAGACCACCGTCGGCGTCCTCGACCACCGCGTCCCGGCCGGCGCCCCGCTCGCCGCAGGACCGGTCCCGCTCGGCCGGCCCATGTGGAACACCCGCGCCTACGTCCTCGACGCCTCCCTGCTGCCCGTGCCCGACGGCGTCACCGGCGAGCTGTACATCGCCGGAAGCGGCCTGGCGCGCGGCTACCTCGGCCGCCCCGCAGGCACCGCCGAGCGGTTCGTCGCCGACCCGTACGGACCGGCCGGCGCGCGCATGTACCGCACCGGCGACCGGGTCCGCTGGAACGCCGCCGGCGTTCTCGAGTACGTCGGCCGGGCCGACCACCAGGTCAAGGTCCGCGGCTTCCGGATCGAGCTCGGCGAGGTCGAGGCCGCCCTGCTGTCCGCCCCCGGCGTCCGCCAGGCACTCCCGCTGGTCCGCGAGGACCAGCGGGACGACAAGCGGCTCACCGCCTACGTCGTCCCCGCCCCCGGCGAGCGCCTCGTGCCCGACCGCGTCCGCGCCCATGTCGCCGGGGTGCTCCCCGAGTACATGACGCCCACCGCCGTCGTCGTCCTCGACGCGCTCCCGCTCACGGCCAACGGCAAGGTGGACCGGGCCGCGCTGCCCGCCGCCGAGGCCGTCGGCGGGCCGGTGACCCGCGCCCCGCGGACCCCGGAGGAGGAGATCCTCGCCGGTCTGTTCGCCGATGTCCTCGGCGTCCCGCGCGTCGGCGTCGACGACGACTTCTTCGCCCTCGGCGGCCACTCCCTGCTCGCCATGCGGCTGCTCAGCCGGATCGCCTCCACCCTCGGGATCCGCGTCGGCGTCAAGGCGCTGTTCGACGCCCCGACCGTCGCCGGCGTCGCCGCCCGGCTCACCACCCCCGGCGAGACGCGCCCCCCGCTCGTCCCCGCCGACCGCGGCGACCGCGTCCCGCTGTCCTTCGCCCAGACCCGGCTGTGGTTCCTCAACCGGCTCGAAGGCCCCAACGCCACCTACAACGTGCCCCTCGTGCTCCGGCTCGACGGCACGCTCGACCGTGCCGCCCTGCGCGCCGCGCTCCGCGACGTCACCGACCGCCACGAGAGCCTGCGCACCGTCTTCCCGGAGACCGACGGCGTCCCCCGCCAGCACGTCCTCGGCCCCGTCGAGGGCGCCGCCGTCCTCGACGAACACGCCGTCGCGGCCGACGAGCTGGAGCAGGCGATCACCGACACCGTCCTCGGCGGCTTCGACCTGACCGTCCAGCCGCCGCTGCGGGCCCGCCTGCTCACCGCCGACGGCTCCGGCGCCCGCGTGCTCGTCCTCGTCACCCACCACATCGCCAGCGACGGCTGGTCCCTCACTCCGCTGCTCGCCGACCTGTCCCGGGCCTACACCGCCCGTACCCGCGGCGCCGCACCGGCCTGGGAGCCGCTGCCGGTCCAGTACGCCGACTACACCCTGTGGCAGCGGACCGTCATGGGCGACGAGACCGACCCGGACAGCCAGCTCACCCGGCAGCTCGACCACTGGAGGGCCGCGCTCGACGGCCTCCCCGAGGAACTCGACCTGCCCGCCGACCGGCCCCGGCCCGAGGTCGCCACCTACCGCGGCGACAACGTGCCGCTGGAGCTCGACGCCGAGACCCACGCCGCGCTCGCCGCGCTCGCCCGCGCCCACGGCGTCAGCCTCTTCATGGTCCTTCAGGCCGGTCTGGCCACGCTTCTGACCCGGCTCGGCGCCGGCGGCGACATCCCGATCGGCACACCCATCGCCGGACGCACCGACGACGCCCTCGACGAGCTGGTCGGCTTCTTCGTCAACACCCTGGTCCTGCGCACCGACACCTCCGGCGACCCGACCTTCCGCGAGCTGCTCGCCCGGGTCCGCGAGACCGACCTCTCCGCGTACACCCACCAGGACCTGCCGTTCGAGCGGCTGGTGGAGGAGCTGAACCCGGTACGGTCCCTGGCCCGCCACCCGCTCTTCCAGATCATGCTGATCCTGCACAACACCGTCCGGCCCGAGATCGACCTGCCCGGACTGCGGATCGAGGTCGAGGGAGCCGACGCCCCGGTCGCCAAGTTCGACCTGTCCGTCAGCGTCTGGGAGCGGCACACCGCCGACGGCGCCGCCGACGGCATCCTCGGCCGGATCGAGTACGCCCTCGACCTGTTCGACCGCTCCACAGCGGAAGCGATCGCCACCCGGCTCCAGCGGCTCCTCACCGCCGCCGCGCACAGCCCCGAGCTGCCGGTCAGCGGCCTCGCGGTCCTCGACGACGCCGAACTCCACGACCTCCTCGTCGTCCGCAACGCCACCGGCCACCCGCGCCCCGAGGCGTCGCTGCCCGAGCTGTTCCGCCACCAGGCCGCCCGCACCCCCGAGGCGACCGCCCTCGTCCGAGGCGACCTCTCCCTCACCTACTCCGAACTCGACGCGCGCTCCGACCGGCTCGCCCACGTCCTGCTCGGCCGGGGCGTCCGCCCCGAGGACCGGATCGCGCTGCTCCTCGCCGACCGGGCCGCCCACGTCGTGGCGACCCTCGCCGTCGCCAAGGCGGGCGGCGTGTACGTACCGCTGGATGCGCGCAGCCCCGAGGCCCGCACCCGCCGGATCCTCGACGGCACCGCGACCGTCCTCGTCCTCGCCGAGGCGGCCACCGTCGCCCGCGTCCCGGACGGCTCCGCGCCCGTCCTCCTCCTCGACGACGGGCTCCCGCCGGCCGGCGCGCCGGACGCCGAACTGCCCGCGATCCATCCGGACCGGCTCGCGTACGTCATGTACACCTCCGGCTCGACCGGTGAGCCGAAGGGCGTCGCCGTCACCCACCGCAACGTCGCAGGGCTCGCCCGCGACCGCTACTGGGGCCACGGTGCCGGCGACCGGGTGCTCATGCACTCCCCGCCGTCCTTCGACGCCTCCACGTACGAACTGTGGGGCCCCCTCCTCAGCGGCGCCCAGATCGTCGCCTCCGACGGCGACGCCACCGACATCGCCTCCCTGGCCGCCACGATGACCCGGCACCGCGTCACCGTCGGTCTGTTCAGCGAGGGCGTGTTCCGGCTCCTCGCCGAGAACCACGCCGACGCCTTCCGCGACCTGCGCGACATCTACGTCGGCGGCGACACCGCCTCGGCGACCGCCGTCCGCAGGGTCCTGGAGCAGACCGCCGGAGCCCGCCTCACCAACAGCTACGGCCCCACCGAGACCACGCTGTGCGTCGTCCACCACGCCCTCACGGACGAGGACGTCGCCCGCAACGCCTTCCCCATCGGCCGCCCGCTCGACAACACCCGCGTCTACGTCCTCGACACGGCCCTGCGGCCCGTCCCCGACGGCGTCACCGGCGAACTGTACGTCGCCGGCGAGGGCCTGGCCCGCGGCTACACCGGCCGCCCCGGCCTCACCGCCGAACGCTTCGTCGCCGACCCGTACGGCCCGCCCGGGTCGCGCATGTACCGCACCGGCGACCGGGTCCGCTGGCGCGCCGACGGCACCCTGGAGTTCGCCGGCCGCTCCGACGCCCAGGTCAAGGTCCGCGGCTTCCGCATCGAGCTCGGCGAGGTCGAGGCCGCCGTCGCCGCCCACCCGGCCGTCGCCCAGACCGTCGTCGTGGTCCGCGAGGACCGGCCCGGCGACAAGCGCCTGGTCGCCTACGCCGTCCCGGCCGCCGGCCACCCGCTCGACGCCGACGCGCTGCGTGCCCACGTCGCGGCCCTGCTGCCCGACTACATGACACCCGCCGCGTTCGTCGAACTCGCCGAACTGCCCCTGACCCGCACCGGAAAGCTGGACCGCAGGGCCCTGCCCGCACCCCGGTACACGGGCGGCGGCGGCCGCGCCCCGCGCAACGAGCGCGAGCAACTGCTGTGCACGCTCTTCGCCGACCTGCTCGGCGTCGCCGAAGTCGCCGTCGACGACAACTTCTTCGCCATGGGCGGCGACAGCATCGTCTCCATCCAGCTCGTCAGCCGGGCCCGCGAGGCCGGACTCGTCCTCACCCCGCGCGACATCTTCCAGCACCAGACCGTCGAGGCCCTCGCCCTCGCCGCGACCGCCCCGGACGCCGACACCGCGAGCGCCCCCGACGACGGCACCGGAACGGTGCCCGCCACCCCCATCATGGAATGGCTGCGCGGCCTCGGCGGCCCCGTCGAGGGCTTCAACCAGTCCGTCCTGCTCCGCACCCCCGCGGGCCTCGGCGAACGGGCCCTGGTCACCGCCGTCCAGGCCGTCCTCGACGGACACGACCTGCTCCGCGCCCGCCTCGACCGGACCGGGGACGGCCCCTGGACCCTGGACGTCCCGCCCGCCGGCAAGACCGACGCCGCCGACCGCGTCACCCGGGTCGAGATCACCGCCGTCCCCGACGACGCCCTCGCCCCACTCCTCGCCGACCACGCCGAGACCGCCCGCAGGGCCCTCGACCCCGACCGGGGCGAGATGCTCCGCGCCGTCTGGTTCGACGCCGGACCCGACCGCGCCGGACGGCTCCTGCTCCTCGCCCACCACCTCGTCGTCGACGGCGTCTCCTGGCGGATCCTCGTCCCCGAACTCATGACCTGCTGGACCGACGCCGAAGCAGGCCGCGAGACCGGGATCGCACCCGCCCGCACCTCCTTCCGCACCTGGGCCCGCCGCCTCGCCGACCGTGCCCTCACCGGCGCCGTCGAGGCCGAACTCCCGCTGTGGGAAAGGATGACCGCGGAAGCCGACCCGCTCCTCTCCGACCGCCCCCTCGAACCCGCCGCCGACACCCACGCCACCACGCGCCGTCGCGCCCGCACCCTCCCCGCCGACCGCACCGAGCCCCTGCTCACCGCGGTACCCGCGGCGACCGACGCCGGCCCCGACGAGATCCTGCTCACCGCCCTCGCCCTCGCCCTCGCCGAATGGCGGCGCGGTCGCCGGCGCGGCGCACCGGGCGCCGGACCCGTGCTCCTCGACGTGGAGGGCCACGGCCGCACCGACGACGACGGCGTCGAACTCTCCCGCACCGTCGGCTGGTTCACGGCCATGCACCCGCTGCGTCTCGACCCGGGCGTCAAGTGGCACGAGGTCCGCGGCGGAGCCCCGGCCGCCGGCGAGGCCCTGCGCCGGGTGAGCGGCCAGATCCGCGCGATCCCCGCCAAGGGCGCCGGATACGGCCTGCTCCGCCACCTCAACCCGCGCACCGCGGACCTCCTCGCGAGCGGCGCCGCCCCGCAGATCGGCTTCAACTACCTGGGCCGCGTCCGCACCGACCACTCCGCCGGCCCCGCCGACTGGGGCGCCGCGCCCGAGGACGTACGCATCGCCCCGACCGACCCGGACCTGCCGTTCGCCCACAGCCTGGAGGTCAACGCGGTCACCCACGACCGGTCCTCCGGACCCGAGCTGACCGTGACCTGGACCTGGCCCGGCGGCCTCTTCGACGAGGCCGACGTCGACGCCCTCACCGGCCTCTGGTTCGAGGCCCTCGACGACCTCACGCGGTACAGCACCGCACACGCCGCCCCCGCCGGCGGCACCCCCCGCAGTCTGACGACATCCGACCTCTCCCTGGCAGACCTGGACCAGGGCGAGATCGACGAGCTCGAGGCCGAACTGGCCGACCTGGAGGATCTGACGTGACGCACACCAGCCGACCGGCCCGCAAGCCGTCCGGACTCGAGGGCGTCCTGCCCCTGTCCCCCCTGCAGGAAGGCCTCCTGTTCCACTCCCTGCTCGACGACGGCGAAGGTCCCGATGTCTACGCCGTCCAGCTCGCCGTCGACCTGGAGGGACCGCTCGACGCGGCCCGCCTCAAGGACGCGATGGCCGCCCTGCTGCGGCGCCACGCCAACCTGCGGGCCGGATTCCGCTCCGTACGCTCCGGAAAGCCGGTGCAGTTCATCCTCCGCGAGGTCGAACTGCCCTGGCGCGAGGCCGACCTCACCCATCTGCCCGCGGACGAGCGGGAGGCCGAACTCGGCCGGCTCGCCGACGAGGACCGCGCCGAGCGCTTCGACCTGGCCGCGCCGCCGCTGATCCGCTGCCTCCTGATCCGCCGCGAGGACGCGCTGCACCGGCTGGTCGTGACCAACCACCACATCCTGCTCGACGGCTGGTCCATGCCGGTCGTGCTGCGCGAACTGTTCACCGTGTACGAGCAGGGCGCACAGGCCCTGCCGCCGGTCACCCCGTACAAGAACTACCTCCAGTGGCTGGCCGCGCAGGATCGCACCGAGACCGAGCAGGTCTGGCGGCGCACCCTCGCCGGCGTCGAGGAGGCCACCCGCCTGGCCCCGGCCGGCCCCGGCCGCGAGGCCCGCATGCCGGAACGCGTCGAGGCCCTGCTCCCCGCCGACCTCGGCGACGGCATCGCGGAACTCGCCGCCTCCGGCGCCGTCACCCTCAACACCGTGGTCCAGCTCGCCTGGGCCGTCGTCCTGGGCCGCCTCACCGGCCGCGACGACGTCGTGTTCGGCACCACCGTGGCCGGCCGTCCGGCCGATGTGCCCGGCGTCGAGTCCATGGTCGGCCTCTTCATCAACACCGTCCCCGTCCGCGTCGCCCTCGACCACGACGAACCGTGGTCCAAGGCCCTCGCCCGCCTGCAGAACGAACAGGCCGATCTCGGCCCGCACCAGCACCTCGGCCTCGCCGAGATCCAGGCGCTGGCCGGCGGCGGCGAACTCTTCGACACCACCGTCCTCGTGGAGAACTACCCCGTGGACCCGGCCGCCGAGGGCGCCCGGCTCGAGTCCGGACTGCGCCTCGTCGGCGCGAAGGGCCGTGACGCCACCCACTACCCCCTCACCCTCGTCGTGTCCCGGACGGCGGCCGGCGTGCAGGTGCGCCTCGACTACCGCCCCGACCTCTTCGACCACGCGTCGGCCGAACGGATCCTGCGCCGCCTGGAGCGCGTACTGCGTGCCGCGGTCATGGACGCGGACCGGCCCGTCGGCGACATCGACGTCCTCGACGCCGTCGAGCGCGATCGGTTGGTGAGCGGTGTGAACGCGACGGGTGCTGTGGTGCCCGTGGGCGTGGTGCCGGTGT
>NZ_JNZO01000053.1 GCF_000717595.1 Streptomyces flavochromogenes
TGTCGTTTCGTGGGGGTGTAGTTGCGGGGCGGGTGGTGTCTTGTGCTGGGGGTATCCCGGTTTCGATGAGACTGTGTGAGTGCGGTCTTGTGGGGCTGTGGGCCCACTGGGGTGGGGTTCTCTCGTTCTTGTTGAGAGTTTTCCGGTGTCTCTGGTGTGGTTCTTCGTTCTAAAGGTCCGGTGTGTGTTTTCCCTGGTCACAGTGTTGTGTGCTGTGTGGTCGTCGGCTTCGGATGGTGCGGGGTTAGCGGCGGGGTGTGGTGGGCCGGTTCGGGGTGGGGCGGTGGTGGGTTTCGGCGAGGTGGTCCAGGCGGATCGTGTCGAGGGTTTGTTTGGTGATGCGTTCGGTGCCGTTGTGGATGGCGGTGATGGCTGCTTGGCGGATCAGTCGGGTGAGGGAGCCGATGCGTCCTGCGGTGCGTTGGTGGAGGTAGGCGGCGTGGCGGGGGAGTGTGCCGGGCTGGTGTGCCCGGAGATCGAGTGCTGCTTCCACGCCCGTGATGAGTTCGCGGAAGGGTTCGTGTTTCCCGAGGCGTGCGGGGAAGGCTCCGCATTCCACTAGGGAGGCCCGGCCGGCGAGTTGTGCTCCGCGTACTCCGGAGAACAGGGCGGTGGTGGTGACGTCGATGCCGGCGTAGACGAAGGTCGCGCGGATGCGTTCGGTGAGGTCTTTGAGGAGGTCGGCGGTTTCCGCGCCGGTGGTGGTGCGGGGGTTGAGCCGGTGGATCTCGTCGATGAGGATGAGGCGTACGCCGGTGTGGTTGTAGGTGTGGCAGACGGCGTCGGTGATCTGGGCCTGGGTCATCCGGCCGGTCACGGGGATGCCGAGGTAGCGGGCGAACTCGGTCGCGAGGGCTTTCGCGCTTGCCGCGGGCGGGACCAGTACATACGCGACGGGCACCGGTGCGTGCCCGTGCGATGGCGGGTGCTGTCGGGTGTGGGCGAGGTGGCAGGTGCGCCCGGTGTGCAGGAGGGCGGTGGTCTTTCCGGCTGCTGCCGGTCCGGTGACGATCAGTGAGGGCCGTGCGGTGGTCTGCTGGTGCTGTCCCAGGATCATGAGGGTGCGCACGGTGGTGGTGAGGGTGTCGATGGCCGGGGTCCGTACCGTGACGAACGCGGAGTGGTAGGCGAGGCGTTCTTCCGCACTTCGTTGGGGTTCTCCGGGGGCGGGTGGTTGCGGGGGAGGGGTGGTGGCGAAGTGCTGCCAGCCCTGCCAGGTCGTCACCGGCCATGCCGCGCCGGTTGCCCCGTCGCCGTCTGGGGCGCTCATGCCGTGCCCTGTTCGGGCGTCCTTTCCCTGCGGTGTGGATGGACTGCTTTCTGCGCGCGGGCCGGGGCTGGTCACCACTTGAGAGCTTCTTCCTCTGCGTCGTAGAGCCCGTACCCGCTCACCGCGAGGTTTCCTGTTTCCTGGTCCTGGTCGAGGCCGTCGAGGCTGTCCTCGCCCGCACTCGCGGTCCCCGGCTGCGGTCGGGGTGTCTGGCACGGGTTCTCGGAGCGGCGTGGCGGGGGAGTGCGGACGGTGCTCGTGCGGTTGAGGAGGTGCTGCTCCTGGGCGGTGGCCTGTCCTGCCCGGGCGCGGCGCATCAGGGCGTCGAGGGCTTCGGCGAGAGCGGCTTCGGCCTGGCCGGCGTTCTGGCCGGCCTGCTGCTCGGTGATGGTGCGCAGGTATTGCCAGGTGCGGTCGTTGAATGGCTGGTGGGTGTGGTCGCGGTGGATCCATGGGATCTCGGTGAGCCGGCCGTCGGGCAGGCGGATCCAGACTTGGCGGGCATCGTGGGGGTTGTAGTGGATCTCCCATTTTCCGCCGCGGCCTGCCACGGTGGAGGGCTGCCCGCGGTGCGGGCTGAGCAGGTCGTGGTCGTAGGTGCGGTGGTGCAGGCGGATGCCGTGCTCGGTGATGGCCTGCCACCGCACAGGCAGCAGCTCCAGGTAGTCGTTGCCGGTCAGCGGTATGGGCACGTATCCGGCGACTGCGACCAGGGCTGCCCACATCTGGTTCGGGGACAGCGCGATCTTCGGCAGCATGGGATGCCGCAGGCCCTGGTGCGGGCGGTGGTGATAGTGCACGACCCACTCATCCAATAACTCCTGCAGCTCGGCGACGCTGTAACAGGCTTCGCGTGCCGCGTCTTTGCCGCGGCGGGTGACGTCGGAGCCGGTGTAGCCGGGCAGGTGCTGGCAGAACAGGGTGTTGATCGACCCGAAGGTCCGCTCCACGATGCCTTTGGCTGTGGGGGCGAACGGCGGTGCTGCCTGCACGCTGATCCCGAGTGTTTCGCAGGCGCCCGTGAACGCCTTCGACAGGAACACCTTTCCCCGGTCCACCACCACGGTCTCGGGCACGACCACCGGCCGGGCGGCTGCCCCGCGAAGACGTTCGTCCAAAGAAAGCAGACGCTCGGCCGGCAGGACCGCGCTGTGCGTGAAACGCAGGGCATCGGCCCATGCCGGTCGCGCTGGATGCGGCACCGCCATCTCTGCCAGCAGCAGAGCGGCGTCAACCGCCTGCGTTCCGGCTGGGCACAGGACCCCCGCCAGGATCGCCCTGGTGGCGACATCGACAGCGATCGTGAGTTCCGGCCGGCCCACGCTGCCGTCGTCGAACCGTGCGAGGACGTCCAGGCGGGTGGTGTCGATCTGTACCTGCTCCCCGGGCCGCAGTGCCATGGTCGGGGTGAATCCGCGTCCGTCGTCGGTGACCGGCACCGTCCGTACCCGGGTGGCCGGATGGTCCGCCGGGTGGGCGATCTCGTGGACGAGGCGGTAGAACGTGGCCCGTGACGGCATCGTCACGGCACCCTTGTGCCGGTCTTCGAGGAGGCGTGCGACCAGCGGCATCAGCCCTTTGACGGTGCCCTTGGAGCGCCCCCGCTGTCCGCGCAGTACTTCTCTGATCGCGGCCACGACCCGCTCGTCCTGGCGTCCGCGGCCGCTTCGCCCCCGTGTGGAGCGGTGGTCCACCAGTCCCCACAGCCCCTGTTTGCGGTACGCCAGCCGCATCTTCTGCACCGTCCTGTCCGATACCCGTGCAAAGCCCAGCGCCGTCAGCTCAGCGGCTTTGGCTCGTTCGCGCTGGGCCAGCGTCCACCTCTGCGGGTCGTACTCGGTCCGCATCACCCCGCCGCTGTCCGGTCCGCCAGGCAAGCCGCACTCGACCTCCCTGATGTGCCGCAGCCAGGCCATCGCCTTCTCCCGCGCCGCCACAGGGGCGGTCTCGAACAGCCCCCACTGCGGCACCGCCTGCACCGGCTCCGCACCCAGGACCGCGAAGCCCGGGTCGGCGAACAGGTGCCCGGCGAGCACCACCTGGTCCGCACCGCCCTCATCGACCAGGTGGAAGCCCTGCCGGGAGAGGGCCACGACCTGCCACCGCACTCCGCCGAAACGGACCTGCGCCCCGACCTCCACCACCGGCCGGCCACGGCGCCGCCCCCCGCTCACCCGGCCTCCCAGATGCCCGCACCAGCCCTGAGGCCGTCTCCGCTGCTGTCCCTGGCGCCCGGCAATCCGAGCCCGCCCCCGGACTCAGAAGCCTGGACCAGGACGCGTTCGTGCAGCGGCACATCGATCGCCGCCTCCAGCAGTCCCGCCCACAGGGCGTGGAATGCGACGGGCAGCACCTCGATCGGATCACCGACCGCTGCCACCCCCTCAACGAGCGGCCGCGGCCACTCGAATTCGTCCACCACCGCCTCCAGCAGCCCCGGTCGTCCCCGATGCCGCGGGTGGCGGTAGCCGGCCAGCCACTTCAGATTCGCTGCCGACACCTCGTCCAGCGGCGCCAGGCGCCGGTAGCTCCAGCCGACCTCCTCACACGCCGCGCCCACCGCTTCGGCGGCGGCCAGGGCGCGTTCACCGCCGGCATCGAGGCGGCTGGGACAGCCGGCCAGCAGGGCAGTGCCGTCGCGGTACCGGGCGAACAGCTGCGGCACCCAGGACCGCACCCGTCCCCGTCCATCGCGCCACAGCAGCTGTACCGGCCGCCCCGCCAGACCCGTCACGTCAGGGGCCCGGTCCAGGACCATCAACTGGATACGCATCGCGTTCGACCCCGCAGCCACGTGCCGCCCCGTGGTCGCCGACCACCACAGGCCCGGCCCCCACCGCCGCCCGGGGACCACCGGGAACGCCGACACCGGATCAAGGTCTTCGAACGCCACTGCCACGGCGGCGTCCGCCCACCGCTGCTGCACCGCCCGCCCGACGGGGTCGAGGAAGACCGCTTCGAACCCGGCCCCGATGTTCATGTCCACCGGCCCGGGCCTGCCGCCAGGCCCGACCGCCGCATTCTCGCCGCTCACCCGCCCAGCCAAACCGGCCCGGCTGCCCGCCGGAGCCATTTACGCATTCCGATCACATGGCGCCACGTGATGCGATATCAGCGGGCCACACGCCAGGCGCGCCCAAGCGACCTGGCGCGAACCGCCCATTTCCCGGCGAGCGCCAGCACCTATCAGTCGCCCGCGCCCTGATACGCCTTGAGCGCGTCGGCCAAAGGACCAGGGGGCAGCTTCGCCCACCGGGCCACATCCTGCGGCGGCACCCCCGCATTCACCGCCGCCACCACTGTGTGCTGCAGAGCCTTCTCGATCAGGTCGGCACTGTGACCGAGAATGCGCAGCAGCCGCTGGGCCACGTCCGCACTCGAACCGGCCTGCGCTCCGCGCAGCTGGATCAGCTGCTCCTGAGCGCCGTCGACGAGGCTACCGATCTGGGCGCGCTGTTCAACGGGCACCGCAGCCCGCCACATCGTCCCCGAGCCGGGTGCCTTCTTCTCCTTGCCCAGGACCCGCAGCCGGCCGGCCATGGTGGCGGCCTGGTGTTCCTGCCGCAGCCACCACGGGTCGTTGTCGTATCCGGGCGGCCCTCCGACGCCGCGACGCCGGCGGATGACACCGCCCATCCACGCGATCAGCGGACCACCGTGATCCGTCGCCACCAACGGCCCCAGCCAAGGCCGCCCCACCCGCTCACCGAGCCGACGGCAGAACAACCCGTCGGCCGGCAGCGCCCGCGGCCGCCCCGCACCACTGTCCGCCCACACCAGCTCGGCCATACCCGGATCCAGCAGAGCGTCGGCGACCGCCACCACCTCCGGGAAGACAACCGCGTCCCGCCCCACGATCCGCCACCACTCCAGATCACCCCCAGCGTCACCGCCCGCGACCAGATGCAGACGCCGCGGCCAGACCGTCTCCCGCTCCCAGCCATAGGCCTGCTCCCACCACCGGGCGACCACCGCCCGCGCCAACGCGAACACCCGCGCCGGCTCCGCACCGGCCCGCACCGCCCGCCGCCCATCGCCGCTGCGCCACCACCTCCGGCAGACGCCGCACGTCCAGGTACTCACGGGGCTGGTCGGGCGTCCGCGTCCAGGACCGCCCGTGCCGCACACACACCCGATCCCACCGCGGGACGTATCGCACCACACGCACGACCGTCCCTGTGCGCTGCGCCGTACAAAGCCCGCAGCCGAACGCCACCGGCCCAACAACCACGCCGCCGATCCGCCACACCGCCGCCGGCACTCCGTCCCTTCCGGCAGGCAGCTTGCCGTCCTGCAGCTCCCAGGACGGCAACGCCAGTGCCGCCACGCCCTCCCTGATGCCGCACAGGCTCGCCAGAAGTCGCCGTCCGGCGGCGTTCAGCACTACCTCGGCGTCAGCCCGGCAGGCGCCGCCCTCGTGCTTGGGCTGTTAAGAGGCCATCTCATTTGGGTGACTCGGTATTCTGTGAGTCATGGTGGGGATCGTTGAGCGGCTGGTGCCGGACGAGTTGTGGGAGTTGTTCCAGCGGGTGGTGCCGGAGGTGCCGTCGCGGCCGCAGGGCGGTGGTCGGCGTCGGCACGGCGACCGGGAAGTGCTGGCCGCGATCGTCTTTGTGGCAGCGTCGGGTTGTACTTGGCAGCAGCTGCCTTCGGCATCGTTCGGCCCGTCCGGAGCGACCGCCCACCGGCGGTTCTCGGAGTGGTCGAAGGCCAGGGTGTGGGCCAAGCTCCACCGCCTGGTCCTCGATGAACTCGGCGCCCGAGGCGAGCTGGACTGGTCGCGGTGCGCGATCGACTCGGTGAACATGCGGGCCCTGAAAAGGGGGACCTGACGGGTCCGAATCCTGTCGACCGGGGAAAGTACGGCTCGAAGATCCACCTGATCACCGAACGGTCGGGTCTGCCCATATCCGTCGGTATTTCCGGGGCCAACCTGCACGACAGCCAGGCCCTGATACCGCTCGTGAAGGGCATCCCCCCGATCCGCTCGCGCCGTGGTCGGCGACGGCGCAAGCCCGGCAAACTCCACGCCGACAAGGGCTATGACTACGCCCACCTGCGGCGATGGTTACGCGAGCGTGGCATCACCCACCGCATCGCCCGCAAGGGAGTCGAGTCCTCGCAGCGACTGGGCCGCCACCGCTGGACCGTAGAACGCACCATGGCCTGGCTCGCCGGGTGCCGCCGCCTCCACCGACGCTACGAACGCAAGGCCGACCACTTCCTCGCCTTCACCAGCATTCTGCCTGCACCCTCATCTGCTACCGCAGGCTCGCCAAATGAGATGACTTCTAAGCCCGTGCCAGTACGACCGCAGCCCCTTCGCCTCCAACCCGTAGCGGCTGGCGGTGCGGCAGATCAGCGACGAGGTCGTCTCCCCCTGCAGGGGAGCGATCCGCAGGAGGCCGGGGTAAGGGGGCACTCCACTACGGTCTCGTGCTCACGGTCTTGGCGGGCGTTTTAGCAAAGGACGTTCAGCAGACCGAGACCACCACGCCACTGCCGACCGAATTCGTTGCGATCAAGCCCCCAGCGGCCGCCTCGGTGCCGGTTCTCGTGCAGGGCCAGGCGCCCGCCAGCCTTCACGTCCATCAGGGACCCGGATTCGGCGGGGATTCTTCCCACCTGCATCAATCTTCCAGCCCCAAGCGGCCGTGTGAACTGGGGAAACAGGGCTTCGTATGAGCCGGTAGGGGGGTGGAGGACCTCCGCATCCCGCTCCAATAGACCCCCGGGCCGTCTTGGCCGGTGCGGTAGTGCGGGAGAAGCTGCGCGCCGCAGTCCGGGGCCCGGCCTACGACGTCGCCCGGTACCAGTGGGCGGAGATGCCCGAGCTGTTCCTCGTGCCCTCGGCCGACGAAGTCGAGCACGCCGACCCGGAGCCGGAGGCCGGACTCCGGGAGACGATCGACATGACGGCCCTGCGAGCCCTGCGGGCATCCCGCACAGAAGTCGAAGATCTCGATCCCACAGCCGACCGACTACACCGCCTCCAGCAAGCGTTCGCCAAGGCGGTCGCCCGCCCGTATGCCCGATCACACCGCACAGGCCGACGCAGACGCGGTGCGCCAGGTGCGTCCGGACGAGAAGCAGGTGCACCGACGACAGGAACCGCTGGAACCGGATGGGCCCACCATGGTGTACGAAGATGTCAGCACGGCACCGGTGTACGAGCCAGCGTTCTTCGTCCAGGCCTGAACACCACCGCTGGTAGCAGGGTCGGTACCTCAATGGCTTCGTGTTTGGTTCTGGCCGGGTGCGAGACTGGTGGAGGCCTCCTGTAGTGATTGGGCAGCGGCGTCGATGGTGGTGACTGTTCTGGGGCTAGCTCCAGTGCGTGTGAGTCGTTCGGCGTCGATAAGGCCCGCGAGCTGCAAGGGCAGCGTCGCTTGCTGCTTGTGCCAGAGGGCTGGAGCCATCGTCGAGCGCGGCTTCGATCGAGCTGCGGATCAGTCGCAAGCTCAGGAGCCGCAGACGGGTTTCGTCTGATGGGACGGTCGAGCGGTAGCCGGCCAGGAGCTGGGTCAGGCCGGACGGGGGTTCTTCGAGGGGTCGGCACGCACGGCGGCATCGAGTTCTGTCTTCGCGAGCAGCACGCCCAGCAGCAGCGCCCCGTCGGTGCGCTTGGGCCCGTCCGGCCGTAGGCCGGGGTCCGGTACCGGTGCAGCGCCGAGTTCGTCCAGCGCGCGGTAGAGGGCGCGCGCTGGAGGGGCGTCGAGCGGATGGACGCGTCATCACGCCTGTCCTGGCTGTGGTTGGATCTTAAGTCCGGGTAGTTGCGCGGCGACGCCGCTTGGGTCTCGTAGCCCGTACCGGCTTGGGCATGGTCATGGCTGCCTTGCTCATGCGGTCGTAGGTGCGCGTCATGTGGGCGGTCTCATCCCAACCAGTGTGCCGCCCGCTCGAGGCAGGTGTGGCCCGGACCGGTCTAGCGCTTTGTCTGCTGGCTCATGGTGTCGACTCTGGCAGAGGTGCAGAGCATTACGCTCCTTCCGTGTGGAGTGAGTTGAACAACTATGGCTTCGAGGACGAGCTGGACTACCTGCGGTCGATCAAAAGGGACGACAGCTATACGTTCACGTACCCGTTCGAGTACATCGCCAAGAACTACGGGAACGACAACTACGACATCGGCACAGCGGACATGGTGGTCCGGGTCCAGTGGGCCGACGCGGAGGCCGGTTACACGGTGGCCTACGACGTCCCCGAGATGGACAAGATCGACCCCGCTGAGGGGAACGGCGATGCAGAGAGCTTCTACGAGAGTGACGTTTACTGGAGGCTCGTGAGCGACCTCGACGGCATGGGGATCGGCGCCGAGCTTCGCATCATCTAGGCACGGTCGGCTTGCCGTCGTAGACGCCAGGCTGTGAGCGGGATACCGATCGGCTCCGTGGTGGTGCCCGGCCCCTCGTGAAGCCGGGCACCAGCACGGGCCAACAGCCAGAGCGCCAGGCCTCTCGGGAGGGGCGGAGGGGGCCGACGCCGACCAGCAAGGGGCGGCGGTCCTGTACGCCGTCCCACCGCCACGGTAGGAGCCCCTCGCGCACAGCGCAGTTTCTGATGGGCTGCCAGGACGACGCCCCCCTTCCCCCGCGATCGCGGAGTGGAAGAGGCGTCGTCCATCAGGGTCCGACCGGCGGAGCTCAGGCCGGCTGCGTCTGGAGCCCGGCGAGGAGAGAGCGCCGACTCTTGCCGACTGTACGCAGCTGCGTACAGTCGACCTCGGGGTGCGCCCGGGGCAGGTCGTCGACGTGCCTGGCGGCGAAGCGCGGGACGTCGACAGCGCCGGCCTTGCTCGCGCCGAACTGGACGCGGTCAAAGGAGACCGGAGCGATCCAGCCCAGGCGGCGCATCCACTCGAAATCGACCCGACCGGACGCCGAGCCGGGCCGTGGCCTGTCTCAGAAGGTGGGGCTACCGCTTTGGCTTCTGCCTTTTGCGCTTCGGAGTGCGGTGGGCACGGGGGACTCCACCACGATCGTGCTGGGCGACAACCTGGTCATGCAGGTGGACCTGCGGGACATGAAGGCCGCCGACGAGGACGACGCGGTGGTCGCCGCCGTCATCGACCGTCTGGAGGAGACTCTCCCGCGACCCGACGGCGAGACGCCCTACCTGGCGGTCTTCGCCCTGACCCACGCGGACAAGGACCACTGCTGCGGCTTCGGTGACCTTCTGGAGAGCTCCATCCTGATCGGGGAGATCTGGGCGACGCCCCGGCTGCGATCTCTCGGTTTTGTGACAGTGGGGTGAGAGACAGTGGGTTCTGGGTGTGTTGTTGCTGGTCAGGGGTTGTTTCGGGGTGGTGGGGTCGCTGTCCTGGGGGTGAGAGATCTGTGGGGCATCGCTGTCGTGGAGCGTTATCGCGTGAGGGGTGATGCTGTCTCAGTTTTGTGAGTTCTGATCCGCTGGCCGGTGGGGGTTGGTGTGCTCGGGGTGTGGATCAGGGAGAGCGAGACCCGGCCCCGGATGGGGTGGGTGGTGATGCGAGTGGGGCTTTGCCGGCTGTGTCGGTTCGGGCGTTGCGGGGGCCCGTGGTCCGTCGTCTGCTGGCCCTGCGCCGGGAGGGGAAGCTCACCACTGGGCGGGTGAGGTCGGCGGCTGCTGTGCTGGGGGTGCGGGAGCGTGCGGTATGGCGGTGGTTGGCGGCCGCCGAGCGGGACGAGGCTGCGGGCCTGGCACCGGGGGAGCGAGCGGCGTATCCCGGGCGGTTCACTGTTACTGATGAGGTCCGGGCTTTGCTCGCGTTGTGGCAGGGCAATGTCGCGGCGGTGCATCGTGAGCTGACCGCTCGCGCGGCCGGGGGCGAGGGGGAGCCGCCTCCGTCGATTCCGACGCTGCACCGGGCGATCCGGCGTGATCTGTCGCCGGGGGAGCGGGCTGGGCTCGCGGGTGGGGAGCGGGCGGCGCGTAAGCATGATGTGTTCCTGGCCCGGCCGCGGGGTTGGCGTAACCAGGTGTGGGAGACCGACCACGTCCAGGCGCCGGTGCTGGTCGACGTTGATGGCAGGGCCCGCCGGCCGTGGATCACCTGGTTCACCGACTGCGCCACCAACGCGATCACTGGCGTCGCGGTAACACCAGTGCATCCGTCGCGGGAGTCGGTGCTGGCCGCGCTGCGCTCCGCGGTCCTGCGCGAGGACCCCTACGGCCCGTTCGGCGGCGTGCCCGAGAAGATACGGGTGGACCGTGGCAAGGACTTCCTGTCGAGGACGGTGACCGCCGCGTTCGATCTGCTGGACGTGACGGTGGAGGACCTGCCCGCCTACACCCCGCACCTCAAGGGCACTGTGGAGGGCCTGAACCGGGCGGTGGAGAGCATGTTCCTGGCCGCGTTGCCCGGCTACGCCCGCCAGCCGCGCCCCGGCAAACGCCCCGCCCGGCCGAAGGACGAGGTACTGCTGGGCTTCGAGGACTTCACCGCTCGGCTGCTGGAGTGGACACGGTGGTGGAACACCGAGCACCGTCCGGCGCCGTTGCGGGGTAGGACTCCGCTTCAGGCGTGGCAGGACGATCCCACCCCGCTGCGGGACGTGGCCGCGGCGGATCTGTGGACGTTCACCCTGGAGGATGCCGGCGCCCGCATGCTGACCACCCGCGGCATCCGCTTCAAGAAACGCGACTACGTGGGCCCGTGGATGACCGGACAGGCCGGGCTCCAGGTCCGCATCCGCTTCATGCCCCACCACGACCACCGCATCGAGGTCTACCACGCCGCCACCGGCCGCTACCTCGGTCCCGCGGACCTGGCCGACCGGGCCACCGAGGAACAGGTCAGCGCCGTACGGCGGGCACGGGCCGCCCGTGCCCGCCGTCTGAAGAAGGACCTCGAAGCTGCCCAGCGCGAGCGCTACGCCGCCGCCACGCAGGCCGAGCCCCCTCGTCGGCTTGGCGCGCTGACCGGTGCGCAGGCCGACGCCGAACTCGCCCAGAGTGCCGACGCCGGCCTGTCGCAGCTCGCGTTGCCCGATGTCGTCCCGCCTGCCGCGCCCCCGGCCGACTGGCGCACCCCAGCTTCCTTGGCTGCGCTGATCACGCCGGCCCCGTCCGGCCGTGACTCCACCACTACAGCCCCGGACAGCCCGGACGGACAGGCCGCACGTCCCACCACAAGAGAAGACGGGGATGCCTCGTGACCGCGGCCACCTACCAGTACGTCGACCTGCCTGACGCGTCCGTGGTCACCACCCGGGCTCTGCTCACTGCCCGGGAGAACATCGGCGATACGGTCGCTGCCCGCGCGATGATGTGCATCCACGGCGGTGCCGGCTTCGGCAAGACTCTCGCCGTCAATACCTGCCTGCGCGCACTCGAACCAGGCGAGGACGTCCGCAAGATCACCTTCCGGGCCCGGCCCACCGCCCGTGCTGTGCGCTTTGAGCTGTTCACCGCGCTCGACCTGGCCGGCGAGCCACCGCGCCACCCCAGCGAGTTCGACCGTCTGCTGAAGACCGCCCTGGCCGAACGCCCCCGTACCTTCCTTGTCGATGAGGCTCAGTGGCTCAACGGCGAGGCATTCGAGTACTTCCGCTACCTCTGGGACGAGCCTTCCACTCAGCTCGCGATCATCTTCGTCGGCGGCGCGGGCTGCCACACCGTGCTGCGCCGCGAACCGATGCTCTCCTCCCGCATCTTCATCTGGCAGCACTTCACCCGCCTTACCCCCGGCGAGGTCCTCGAGAGCATCCCGCTGTTCCACCCGGTCTGGGCCGACGCCGATCCCGAGGACATCACCTTCGCCGACCAGCATGCCGCGCACGGCAACTTCCGCGCCTGGGCCCAGCTGACCGCCCACACCCGCACCGCTCTGGCACGCACCGGCCGCCCTCGCGTCGACCAGGAACTGCTGCGCTGGGCCTTCAGCCGCCTCGCCTGACCACCACACCGCCATCCATGCCCCTTGCCGCGCCACCGCCGCCCATCACCGTGGTCATCGACCACCATGACGACGCGATCTACACCCACACCGCCCTGGCCGCCCACCATCTGCCGTCCGGCCGGATCACCCTGCACCCCGGCCCAGGCACCACCAGCGAGACCGGCCTTGCCCACGACCTTCTCGCCGCCCTGGGCAAACCGCCCCTGCTTCCGGGCCGCTTTCCTGGCGGCCGTCAGCCCGCCTGGGAAGCCGCTGCCGCCTGGATGACCGCCCTGCCCGTCACCCGGCTGACCGTCCTGCGTGCCCACCGCCTCACCGCCCGCCGCGCGATGCGCCTCTTCCAGCTACAGGCCCTCACCGGTATCCACCTGACCCTGGTCTGCCACCGTCCCCACCTTCCCGCCGCCCTGCACCAAGCCCTGCAGACGGCCGACTACTCCCTCACCACCGACCTCGAGGTCGCCCGCAGCCACTACTACGGCCCGCCCGTCACCGAACCCCCACTCGGAGACGAGCCCGCCGGGCCGACCGGCCGGTGGCTCACTCTGCCCGCTCTGGACCGCCTCGTTTCCTACGACAGCCCCCGCCCCTGCGTCGACCTGTGCACGCCGCCCCCGATCGTCTGGCGGCACCGCCCACCGCCCGCTCTTCTCACCGTGTCCACCGCCCAGCGAGTCGCCCACCGGCTGCACGCGGCGACCGCGCATCCCCGCCTGGCTGCAGCTATCGCCGCCGCGCTGTTCACTGGCGCCTCCCTCCAACAACTCGCCACCGCCCGCCATAGCGACTACGACGACACCGCGGCCACGCTCGCCCTGCACGACCGCACCCGCTACACCGACGGCTGCGCCGCCTACCCCGTACCACCCTGGGCCAGCGTCTTCCTACGGGCCGTGGCCTGCTTTACGCGGCTCGCATCAGGCGAAGGCCAAGAACTGCTCGCCGCACCAGGAGACCGTGCGCCCCTGCTGTGCGTGGCGGAGACGGCCAAGCTGCGCCCACCCCAGCCACCCGCAGCCCGCCGCAAAGGCTCGGTCGGCCGTGTGGAGTGGGACTGGCGAGAGCGGCAGGAAGCCGAGCAGTACGAAGCGATTCCGGCCGGCCGAGTCAGGCCCTTGCGACGCTGAACACTCTGACGTGGTTACGCGCGACGGACCAGGCTCAGCCGATCGAGAAGTCGGCGAACTCGATGTCGCTGAAAGCCACATACAGCCCGTGGGCCCGACGGCCCCACTCGCGAAAGTAGGCGTGTCCCAGCGCCCGGGCGAGTATGGCCGTCTGCTGCTGCTCACCCGCGCCGGCATCCCGGGCGGCGAACAGCTCCCGGGCTACTTCTCCCGGCAGGTCCTGGGTGATCCACCGCACCCGCGGATCGTCCGAGGAGCCTGCCGGAGCCGCGAACCCGAATCGCGCACGGGTATGGAAGACGAACCCCTCAGCCTCTGCCTGGGCACGCCGGCGGGCCTGTACGCGGGGCTGCCACCGAGCCAGGACCGCTTCCTCGATCGCCCGGACCTGCGGCGGACCCGGCGGACGACGCGCTCTTGGCTTTTTTGTCACCCACCGCTGCACGGTGCGCTGCGACACCCCCAGGACGGTGGCGACCCGCCGAGTGGAACCGCCGTGTGATGCCAGCAGAAACCGCAGACGGGCCTCGGTGCTTGAAGGAACGGGCCGGGTGCGCATCGAGCGCTCCAAACCCTGCTCGATCTGTCCCATATCCGCCTCTCGAAGCGGCCAGCGGCAAGGCTGGCACCTTGCAGTCCGTCGTGGACGATTACGCACCTTCGTTATTCATAGATGGGAGAGGCCGGAACGGCCGTGATGGTTCGCTGTTGCGGGCTGCGCACGAGCGTGGAAGGTCTCGCGGGCCTATGCCTCATAGCCGTGTTCGGCACGGTGGGCATGCTCAGGGCCGGGGTGCGCGACGCCGGGGACCATGGGGTGGTTGTAGTCGAGGGGGATGGTGCTGAAGGTGTCGCTGGGGATGGGTGCGGTGTCGTTGTCGGCGATGATCAGCTGCACCCGGTCGCCGTAGGCGTCTGCGAGTGCCTTGAAGCGGCCGTAGATGCGGTTCCCGCGTTCCTGGTCGTCTGGGTTGTTGCCCAGTGCCTTGCGCGGGGAGTCGATGATCAGCAGGGAAGGGACGAGGACGTCGGGATGGGTGAGCCCGAATTCCAGCAGCGCGAGACTGTAGGCGATGCTCACGCATGTCGTAATGCCTCCGCCGGAAGCTTGCAGGCTTTCGAAAGGATCGCCGTCGATCACCGGTAGGTAGGTTTTCGGGTCGATGACTGCCGTTCGCACCCACGGCAGGTGGAGCTCGGCGAGCAGGGTGAGGAACCCCTGGCTCAGGTCGTCTACGAGTTGGCCGCGGGCTGCGAGGGCCAGGGTGCGGCTCTTGACATCGGCCTGGACGCGGGTGCGGTCCGCTTTAAGGTCCTTGACCTCTTGATTGATGGCCCGCGCGCGAGCCCAGGCATCGCGCAGTTGGGTGACGGCGTCGATGCTCGCTCCGAGCGAGGCTACGCGGGCGCTGGAGCTGGCGATCGCGTCGAACCGGGGGGCCACGACGTCCCGGGTCTGTGTGTCTAGCTCCCGTCGCAGGGTGGTCGTGAGGAATTCGGCTTGCTGGGCGCGGTCGCGCGCAGTCGCAAGAACCTGCGCATCAGCTTCGAGAACAGCTTGTGCGTCCTGGAGCTGCCTCTCAAGAGCCTCCCGAGTCTGCTGGATAGCCGCGGGATCTACGGATTCGTCCGGGGGATCGTGCTGCAGGCACACAATGCAGTGGTCTTCCTGGACCGGCCGTCGTTCCAGCCGCTGCATGCAGCGGGGGCAGACAATGAAGTCGAAGGGAGACAGCTTCTCGATCGCGGACGCGGAGCGCTCCAGGCGCAGGAGATCGAGCTCGACCTGAGCCACGACTGATTCACGAGCTTCGAGCAGCTCGTGTGCGGCTTGGACCTCTTGGCCGGCGTCCCTCGCCGCAGCGACGGCCCGACGCAGCTCTTGACGCAGGACAGCGTCTGCCGCGCTGCTCTCCTCCAGCTCCGAGCGAAGCTCGTCGAGGGCCCGTTCGGCGAGGGTAAGCATCTCGCGCAGCTGGACGAGTTCCGCACGGAGCGCGTCGTCACTGCGCGAGTCCGATGCTTGGAGGAAGTTGCTGACGTTGTCGTGCTCAGCGGTCTTCGTCTTCATGTCCGTCAGGAGCTGTGCCGAGCGCTGCTTCAGATCCAGCAGAACGCTGTCCGTCAGCCCGAAAATGATCTCGAAGAGGACTCGGCGCATTCCGTCGAAGTAGGTCTGCTGGTGGCGCACGATCTGGGTGTCGATGTAGATCGCCTCGAGGTAGACGTAGGCGAACAGGGCCTGGAAGGTCACGTTGGCCTTGGCCGCCTTGCCTTCCCGGCGTACGGGAATCGACGTGCGGGGGAACCCCAAGATGCTCAGCAGCCGGTCGGACAGGGTTGTCTGACCAGCCTCGGCGCGGATGATGAGGCTCTCGCGCAGCTCCAGTGTGACGGGGTCGAGCACGTCCACCCGGTTGCTTCCGGCTTCGCCGATCATTCTCCGGAGCGCCAGGTGCTCGTCGCCGACAAGGACCTCTGCGCACACCGAGTGGACATGATCGCGCACGGCAGGCGTGAGGATGGCGTCGCCACCGACAGCGTGCTTGAGCAGCATGAGAAGGCTGGACTTCCCGCTGCCGCTCGGTCCGCTGATTACGGTGGCCGGCTGGTCGAAGCGGTACGTCTTCTCCGCGTCGGCGGTGGTGAGGGTCAGGGCGAGGAACTTCAGGTTGACCGCCATCAGATTTCCGTCCGCCAGGGCCTGTCTACCGCGTCGGGCAGGCGCTCATAGATGAGGTTCTTCAGGGCTGACCCCGACTTGTCGAAGTGCTTCCTCAAGAGTGCCGTCCGTTGCGAGACGAGCACCCAGTCGGGCGTTTCAGACAGGACAGCTACGGCTTCAGCGCCTCTGGCGGTGACGCGGAACTCGCTCCGGTCGTCACCCGCGTACGTGATGAGGCCGCGGGCCGCCAGGGAGCCGAGGATGCTGTAGTAGCGCTGATCCCACGGCCCGTACTTGTAGCGGGTCATGCGACTTTCGACGGCCCGTCGCTCGGCTCCTGTGGGCTCGGTGCCGCGGGGCCAGCTGTTGCCGTTCTCGTTGAGCAGCCGCTCCAGCATCGCCGGATAGCGAAGTAGGAAATCGAGCTTGGCCAGTTTGGTGAGTCCCGCAAGGCCCGTGCGTGCCGTGGTGAAGCGTCCGATCAGCAGCAGGACTCTCGCCTCGTGGTAATGGGCCTCACGGCGCTCCTCGTTACGAGCCTGCCCCTTGATGCGCGTCTCGGAAGCCAGGCGCTCGGAGGCGTTGCTCACGATGCCTCCTCGTCGGAGATCGTGAAGCGGTCGGAGAAGTAGTAGTCGCAGTCGTCGCACAGCTGATACGCCAAGCCACGAAGATGCTTGTCGTTGATCTTGAATGGCAGGGTCGCCGACATCGCTTCCGGCGTCAGCCGCTGCCTCAGGAGCCGGTTCATCCGCGCCCCGTACGGCTTGCCCTCCGCCGTTTCGCTCTGCGCGTCCGCACGACAATCGAAGGCGGTGTCCAAGACCTCCAAGCGCAAGTTGGCAAGGTCGGAACTGTCTCCCGGCAACCCGGAACGGTGCTGCGCCCAGGCGACGTACCAGGCCGACCGCAGGGTCTCCGCGTGCGCGGCCTCATCATCGGGCACATGCCCGTGCACCAGCTTCTTGCGGAGGTTCCCTCCTCCAGGAGCGATCATGGGGAGTCGACCAGGCGCGAAGGTCGGCACGGTGAGTTCGCGGTAGACGAACTGCTCGCGCACGGTGTGGGCGTACAGCGTCCGGCGCGCGATGCGCTGCTGCATCTGCACGTTCCGGAGGACCCTGCCAGGCGTGGCGATGTACTCGGCCAACTGGCCGCGCTCGCCCTCGCCGCGGTTGGCCTGCTCGATCCGCTCGATGAGCTTCCGGTAGGTGGCTTCGTCGTCCACGTGCTCCAGCTCCAGAGCCAGGACCGCCGGCCTGAGGAGCTGCTGGAGGTTGTGGTCGGTGATGAACCTGGCGGAGGGCACGCTCTTGTAGTCGATGTGCAGCACCGCCAGGAACCGCTTGATCGCGGCGACGAAGCCGTCGGGTATGGCGATGTCAGCCATCGTCGTCTCCGCCACGACGGGGATGTGCGGGTACGGCTGCTTCCACCGGATCTTCAGGAAGTGCCGCGCGATGGTCGTTGCCATCGCATCGACATCGGCAGTGATCTCAGGATCCGAACCGCACATTTTCGCGAGTACAGCCGCGTTTCCCTTGCTGGTGTTCAAGGCGCCGTTCGTGGTGAGCCGCAACCGAACGTTGCCCGCGGAACCACACGCGCGCCAGCTGTTGAACAGGTGCGCCAGGCCGCCGTTCTTGCACAGATCGCCGATATTCCACAGGGTCCGGTGGTACTGGCGGTGCTTCACCGACACCAGCTCGACGGAGCCATCCTTGAAGGCGATGGCGAAGTCCTCGTGCCACTCGCAGACGACGTACTCGATCTCGTCCCGCGTGAGCATGGCCAGACAGGCCTGAGCCGCCACTTCTGCTTGGTACCGATACAGCCGGGAGGTGTCGGTTCCGGCGTCTTCCCCGGGCGCCCGCTGAAAGATCGGATGCACGAATTCGTCGGCGTCGTCCACCGCTTCCACTGCTACGTCGACCACAGCCACCCCCAAGCTGTACACGCACCGCGAGCCCTGCAGGGCGTCGGTGAGCCGAAGATCCTTAGGCGTATCACAGTCCGCATGCGTGACGTAACCGAGTGATCACACAATTCTGGAAACGATCAGACATTTGCGTCCTCGCCAGGGGCTACCGGTTCAGGGGCTGGCTGCCCGAACACATCGAGAACCGATCACCGGGGCGGGCCGGGCTGACTGATGCTCGGCACCAAGTGAGCGGGTTGTGTGGCGAGAGGGCGGCCGCGGCCAGGTCGGCAACGCCCACGCCAGAACGTCTTCCTCGACGCCGCACAGGCATGTCAGGCACCAACGTCTGGTCATGCTCAGCAGCACCTCGGCGTCGGCCCGCAGAGTTCCACTCGTGTGTATGGGCTGGTGGTTGCGCCAGTGCCAGCAGGACCGTGACGCCTTCGCCTACAGCCCGTAGTGGTCCGTGATGCGACAGATCACTCACGAGGTCGTTTCTCCCGGCAGGGGCGCGGTCCGCAGGCGGCCGAGGCGTTGGATCACTCCACAACAGTCCCGTGCTCGCCGTCCCTGACGGGCACTTTTGCAAGGATCCTTATGGGGCGCGACCTGGACGTGCGGGCCGCACAGCGTGCAACACCGGGGGGTGCAGCAGAGTCCACATTGTGCCTCTGACCTGCCAGAACATCAGGCGAACCATGGCCAAAGAACCGGATCCCGGCTCCCAAAAGGCCCGGGTCCGGTCACAGCGTAAGACGGCGGTCAGGGGGTGTCGGGGGCGGCCTGGGGGATCGCCACCGGCCTCGCCCAGGCCATGCCCAGCTCTGCTAGAGCGGCGAGCTCGTTGGCGTCCAGCCGGTCCCTCCTAGATTTCGTGTTCGAAATCCATACGCCCAGTCGTACGGGGACCGGCTCGTCCTGGTCGTCGACCTCGATCTCGACGACCGCGCCGCGCGGGACCGGCCGGTCGCCTTCCCGCTCCACCCACTGCGCCAGGGCGGCCAGGCCGCGCTGGAACGCCTGCTGCGCCTTGCTCGGCCCCTTCACCCCGCGACTGGCTGCGGGGGCGGGCGCGTGGCCGGGCTGCACACCCAGCTTCGCCAGCCGCTGCTGCTGCTCCTCGGAGAGTTCCGTCCAGCTGCGGCGTTGCCGATGGAGCCATCGTCCGATGTCGTCGCTGTCGAAGACGACGCCGGGTTCGATGGCCGGCAGGATTCCGCCGGCCTCGTCGGCGGCGAGGTCGGCGAGGATGCGGTAGTGGCGTTGCCAGTCGAGGGGCCAGGGGCAGTCCCAGTCCGGGTCGATCTCTGTGAGCTGTGCCGCACGTACGGCGGCCCGCTCCGTGTCCTTGCCCAGACCGCCCTTCCGGCGCAGGTTCGCGATGTGCTGCCCGATGGCCAGCTGCTCACTGTCACCCTCGCCTTCGCCCCAGACCGCGTCCTGCCGGGGTGCGAGGTGCCCGGTGGCCCGACGGTAGGACCGCAGGGCGGCGAGCTTGCTCTCCCACGCCTCCTCGCCCGGCTCCCACACCATCCCGGCCTCCGGGGCGTCCAGCAGCGTCTTGCGCCGCTCCTCCAGCTCCCCGGCCCGCAGCGCTTTCCGCTGTTGATGCACCCAGCGGCCAAGCGGAAAGGACTTCGTGGCCCCCACTTCGACCTCGACGTCGTAGGGAACGGCGTAGAGACCGGTGATCTCGTTCTCCGCCCGCCACCGAATGAGGGCCTGGTAGCCCTCCAGCCACACCAGGGACTCCGGCCGGTAGACCCGGGTCCGCAGGAACGCTGCGATGGTTGCCGCGTCCCGGGGAGAGGAGAAGTGCAGCAGGGCCGACTCGGCAGCGGCGTCGGTGTCGTCGTACTCCTGGTCCTCGCCGACGATCCCGGCGCCGGCGCCGGCGCCGACGATTCGCCCGTCCTTGTCGCGCTGGACGTGGACTGTGCGCTTGCCGCTGGTGAGCGCGCGGGAAGCGAGCTGTTCGACCAGACGTTCGTCATGCGAACGCAGGCCCTGGAGGACAGCAACAAGGGGGCGGAAGCTGGCGCTGGCGACCATGTCGGTCGGGTCCTCGCCGGGCTCCAGGAACACCGGCACGATGATCCTGGCCACCTTGGTGGAGCCGTCCTTGTTGAGCCGGAGCGCCCGTCCGATGTTCTGCACGATCTCGACCTGGGAGCCGCGGGTGTCGGCGAAGCAGACGGCCTCGACTCCCCGCTCGCCGGTGATGTCCACGCCCTCGCCGAGCACGCGAACGCTGGCGAGGAAGGCGCGGTGGACCCGCCGGCCCGCGGCGTCGATGCCGTTGGCGAACTGCCGCAGAGCCTCGCGCCGCTCACTGACGAGGTGGTCGCCGCACAGCCACGCCGACCACACGCGGTCCGGGGGCACGTGGCGGCCAGCCTCGAGTTCGTAGAACTCCGCGTCGATCGAGGACTTCGGCAGCTGCTCCGCGGCCGTCAGATCGGCGTCCGTGGCGTTGGTGACGTACAGCTCCGCCGCCGTCTCCGGCAGCTTCTCCGCGAACGCCGCGGCCTCCTCTACCTTCTGGTGGAACGTCATGACCGTGCGCAGATTCCAGGCGGCGGCGTGCTCCAGGAGCGCGGTCTGCAGCAGCGCCAGGCGCCGGCCGCGCCGTGCCTCTTCGGACTCCCAGAGCACAGGGGACGGGTCGTGGATCTCCAGGACGTCGATCTCGAACCCGGCGAGAATCTCGCGCTCGATCGCCTCCGAGAGCCCGAGCTCGGCGAGCCACGCACCGTAGGTCCCGTTCGGGTCATCGGCCATGGTCGCGAGCTCCGCCTCCTGGCCGCCCGTGCCCTTCTGGGGCCGGGGCGCGGCGAGGATGCGCGGGGTGGCGGTCAGGTAGAGCCGGAAGTCCGCCGGGATCCGGGTGTTGTCGTGAATCGCCGCCCACGGCCGACCAAGATCACCAGTGGTACCGTGTGCCTCATCCACGATGGCGAGGTCGAAGCCGTCCATGCGCTGCCCGTAGAGCCGCTCTCCGCCCGCCAGGGCGGCCTCCAGCGGCCCGCGAACCGTCCGTTGACCCTCGGGAGCGTCGACGTCCTCGCGGTCCACGAGAGAGGCGTACGTGGCGAACACGACCACGGGCCCGGACCCGGCCCACAGTGCGAGCTGGATCGGGTTGGTCGTGGTCCGCACCCCGAGCTGTTCCAGGACGTCGTCCTTCTCCAGCGAGCACACCGCGACCATCGGCGCTCGGTGGCCCACCAGACGCCACGCCTGGGCGGTCTGTACGAGCAGATCCAGGGTCGGGACGGTCACCAGGATCCGGCCGTCCGCGAACGACTCCAGCGCGCACGCGGCGGCCGTGATCGTCTTGCCCGACCCGGTCGCCGACACGATGGTGCCTCGTGCACCCTGCGGCGGCACGGATGACCTTGCAGGGAATCCGACCCATGCACGGAAGGCAGATTTCTGATGGACCTGGTGTTCCCTGAGTGAGATGACGTGCATTTTCTGGTTCCCTTTTCCGGGGCGGACTTCAGGTTGCCGGGGGCGTGAGCTTATTTCGAGGGTGTGTCGAAGTCGTCGAGTCCTCTGAGCCCCCACGAGTCCAGTCCGGCGTAGATGGTGGCGGTCTGGCAACGCGGTGATTCCATGATTTCGGCTTCGCCGCGGTAGACGGCGACCAGCGAGTCGGTGCCGCGCCACCAGGTGTCCGCAAGGCCAGTGACCTCTGGCACGACCTCGAACCCGTTCAGCTCAAGGTCGTCCACAGCAGCGCCTGTCAGCACCGTGGTCGTGCGCGCACACCTACGGGCGTGATCCACCAACGCCAAAGCCTCCACCCACCCCCCGACGCTCGCATGCAAGGGCACCCACTCCCCGGCCTCAAGCCCGAACTCCCCGTTCGGACCCACCACGAACGAATACGGAAGAGCCGTACGCTGCGCACCGGCGTCGAAGAGCCAGTCAGGGGCCGGCCCTTCCGGAACGCCCCCACGGAACGCCCGAGGGCCTCCGTCATAGTGAGGAGAAGGGGGAAGGACCAGGCCACCCCAGACAGCCTCGAAGGCGGCCACCCGATCGATCTGCCCGCCAGGTATCCCATGCTCCAGCCAAAAGGCCCTGGACCGCTCGACATCACCCCGACCGGTCCAGTAGCCATGGCACCCAATAAAGTACTGCGCTCTACGAGTAAGCCCTTCAGGGATTCCCTCGTTGATCGACATCTCCCCCTACTCTCTTTTCGCCAAAGGTACTCCACATACGGCTTTCCCTTTTTCTGATGACGTGAGCGTGCCCCGACCGGGCGGCTGCAAGGTGTGTAACATTCTCTCCAACGCTACATGCTGCATCAGTTTGAGTCGCACGTTCCCCTGAAACATCGACACGAACGAGCGATGGCAGGACCCCGGCATACTGGCCAGTCATGGACAGACGCAGCACACGACGGTTGACACTGATGGTCGACGGGGAAGCGTTCGAGGTCACCGAGCGACCCGACGAGTTGGGTACATACGACTTCACCTGGCTGTCAGGCCCCAACCCCGGATACGGCTTCACTTCGGCCGTGCAGCCGGCCAGAGCATTGAGCGAGCCGGAACTAGAGTCGTCAGCCCGGGACTTCTTGAAGCAGGTGGACCCGACCACCGGACACATTGAATAACCACCCCCGGCACCTACCTCTGCAGCCAGCCAGGCCCGCGTCAGCAGGCCGAACCAACAGCCGCATACACCATCAGAAGAGTCCGCCAAGGGCGGGGGAGCGCAGCGACCTCGCCACCCGTGGGCTGGAGCGCAGCGAAAGCCCCGCCCCCCCCCGCCGCGTCGCTCCCGTGTGCGCAGCCCCCACGAAGCGGGCCCCCCTCCCGTCGTCTAAAGCCGCCTTGACCCGTGCTCGTTTCCGTCTTTCACTCTGGGGCATCCGGCGGTCATGGACACCTCAGCGCACACCGAAGAAGCGGTCGAGACTCAGGGCGATGAGCACCATGTCATCCTCAGCGCCGATACCAACGGTGACGGCAAGCCCGACGTGTGGATGACCGACACCACAGGTGACGGCAAAGCCGACCTGTACCAGTTCGACACCACCGGCGACGGACAGATCGATGTCACCATCGTCGAACGCGCCGAACAGCCCGGCATCGATCGCCTGGTCGTCGAAGGCGACGCTGGCCACCCCCAACAAGCCTGACCCCCCCCTGCCTCTCACACACCCCCGTGCGCCCCAGGGCACCGAGGGACACATGAGCAGCGTTCTCCGGAAAGGAACCCACCCATGCTCGCTATAGCCGCCGCCGTCCTGTTCTTCATCTCCTTCCTGATCAACGCAGCAGACATCGACACCAACGATGTCTTCTCCTCCACGAACATCACGCTCCTCGGCCTCACCGCCCTGGCCCTGCACCTCGCCGGCATCGGAGCCGCCCGCACCAGCCACACGACCACCAGCAGACGCCGACGTTGGTCCCGCTCCTGACCCCCTGTAGCCAGCCAGGCCCGCGACAGCGGGCCCCACGGCCCTGAAGGCGCAGCCGGAAGGGCCGTGGGGCGGGGGAGCGCAGCGGACCCGCTTCGCCAGGCTGGAGCGAAGCGGAAGCCTGGCAGCGGGACGAAGTCCCGTAGCTCCGGGAGCGCAGCGGACGGAGCATCAACCCAACTGCGCAGCAGTCGGGTTGCGCGGGACGCGCAGCGTCCCGCCAGCGCTCCCGCGGAGCGGGAGCGCGAACACCCGCGCGCAGCGCGGGTGTTCGCTCGCACATCGCGCAGCGATGTGGGACCCGCTC
>NZ_JNZO01000054.1 GCF_000717595.1 Streptomyces flavochromogenes
ACGTCGCCATCGAACGATCCTCTTCCGTCGGCTGCGGTCCTGACCCTATCGAGCCGGTCTCAGGTCAAGACACGGCCGCACTTGCGGGACAGCCCTTAGGCACTGTCCGGCGGATCATGTGACTGTCGGATCAGAGGCTCGTTGTTCCTGGCATGGGGCGGGGTGATCTGACGCACGCCGAGTGGGTCCAGTTGGAACCGCACTTGCCGGCGTTTGGGCAGCGTGGCGGCCGGTGGAACGATCACCGCAGGGTGATCAACGGGATTCTGTTCCGGGTGCGCACGGGCATCGACGCCCCGGCACCACCGCCCTGACGAAGGACTCGGACGGTCCCGGGGCGGTCTGACCAGCAAAATCCACCTCGCAGGTGAAGGCGGATGCCGGCCCTTGGCGTTCCTGGTCACGCCCGGCCAGTGGGGCGACGCACCGCAGATGATCGAGGTCCTCGAACGCGTCCGCGTTCCCCGCCCGCAAGGCGGACGGCCGCGCACCCGGCCGGACCACCTCGGCGGCGACAAGGCATACAGCTCACGTCGCAACCGGCTACCTGCGAAGACGGCAGATCAAGCACACCATCCCCGAGCCGAAGGACCAGCGGGCCAACCGCAAACGGCGCGGCAGCAACGGCGGCCGCCCCACCGGCTTCGACAGCGAGATCTACAAGCGCCGCAACGAGGTCGAGCGGACGATCAACCGGCTCAAGAACTCCCGGGCCGTCGCCACCCGCTACGACAAGAGGGCCTACATCTTCCATGGCACCGTCGCGGCCGCGGCGATTCGGCTCTGGCTCAGGCCCTGACCATCAAGGTCAGGCAACAACGCAGGCGCCATCGCACCACGTGCGGTTCAGAGTCCGGCGGCCATAAGGATCCCCGCCCCCACGAAGGCGAAGACGCCTCCGATCACTCTGCACGTGGTGACGCTGCCGGGCCATGATCGGTAGGCGTAGGACATCGCCTGGAACCGGTCGGCCACCCCTCGGACGTTAGCGGCCAGGAGCCCCCCGCCCACGAGAGCGACGCCTCCCCACATCAGCTCGAACGCGTGACTATTCACGACGCGAGGATAGCCAACCTGCCTCGTCGGCAGGAGGTCTCACACTGATCCGCCGGAGAGTGCCTAGGCCGTATGGGGCATCAATCTTGCCCGTGACAGAAAGATGGGGCGATCTGCCGACGATGTCGGGCGGGTTCGCTGGGTATGCGGCATCCGGAAGCCGACCGGCAGCCCAGGACAACCGATACGAATATCTGGGGAACGACATGTCGCACATGCAGCTCCTGGCCAAAGGAGCGGGCCACGGGACTCCGCCCTTCTGGATCATCGCCATCGTCCTGATCGTGATCGTCGCAGGCGCGTTCGTGGTGACAAAGGCACGCAAGAGATAAGCGCAGGCAGGGGCAAGGTACGTCGCCTGGCCCGGCTGCTCTTCGGCCTGGGCGGGGTTCACCCCCGAGAGGGGCGGGGCCCCCGGCAACCAGGCCCACGAGTTGGTCACCACCATTTCGCTCGTACAACGCGACGGACAGGCACACCTACGCGTTGCCGTTCGGTGAGGGACTCACCTGGTCGAGGGTGAACAGCCCACCGTCGGGGTCTTGGAGGGTCACCTGTCCCCCGCCTCCCCATTCCGGGCCCGTGGCGGTAGTGCCACCGTTCTCCAGCGCCAGCGCGGTCGCCCGGTCCAGATCGGGAACCTTGAAGTGGACCAGCCAGCGGGGCCTCAGCTGCGGTCGCGGCGTGGCTTCCTCGACCGGCCCGCTGTTCAGCTTCGCCACGGGTCGCCTTCGGCGACGCAACACGACCTGATCCTCCTCGTAGGAGGTGTCGCTATATCTATCGCCGTCGCCCTGCCCCCATTCCAGGACCGCGCCGTAGAAGAGCGCCGCGTCGAACGCGTCAGCCGTGCGAAGCTCCAGCCAGGCGGGCGACCTTTCACCTCCGATACTCCATTCGGCGAGAACGCCTCCCTCCCAGACGCCGAAGACGGCGCCTTCGCGGTCAGCCACCAACGCGGCCCGGCCTCTGGGCGGATAGCACACCGGACCCACGCCCACAGTGCCCTCGACCTCCGCAACCAAGAATGCCCTCCCGAAACTCCCCTGTTGGAAGGTTCACCCCCGTACGGCTTCGTAGAAACGCTCCGCGGCTTCACGGTTACGGGCTGTCAGACTCAGCCACAAGGCGCGCCAATCATGTCGGCTGCCACCAGAACCGCAAGATGCTCCCTCCGGAGGCCGCCTCGGCCGCGGCGGCCGAGGATTGTTGCACCGGGCAGCTGCCCGCTTCGGCGCTCTCCATGCCGCAGGCGGATGCACGCGCTGCAGCTGCGGAGCCGATGCTCGGGCCGCAGGGAGCCGTGGCCGACCATGGCGTCCATCCAGACCTCGGACAGCGCCTCTCGCCCTCCTCAGTCGCTATCAGCCGACGTCCGGGCCAGCCTCGTCGGAAACGCCCGGGAGCAACGCTCAAGGTGGGGTAGGCGCGGGCGCCCCTTGGAGCGTGGCGTTCTGCCGAGAGGAAGCAACCCTCCAGCCCCCTTCCGGTGCAACGCTCGCCGAGGCACGCGGCATGGGGTTGCCCTATGGCGCTGTACGGGCTGTCATGGTGATCGGGGTCGGGCCGCTCCGTATCTCGCACGGCGGATCCACCCACCGTCCACAGGGAAGGAACCGGCCACCCCACAAGCAGGAGCAGCGCGTGGTGCTCAGGAACAGTCGAAGCGATCCCGCACTGGGCGGCCCGGGCAGCGCCGGCACTCGAAGAGGTAGTCACCGCCCGCGTCACCGAGCATGAGACCGGTGTCCTCGTACCGAACGCCCTGGTCCTCCACAGGAGTCCACGTCAGCTGGGACATGGCGTCCGCCTCCCAGCTCTCCACCGTCAGCAGGTGCTCCATCCGCTCCCCGCACCCGGCGCAGTCCGGCCACTGCGGATCCTGGCACCAGCCGGGGTAACCACCCAGCTTGGTCCCGGACGCGGTGGCCAGATGGCGCTCGTAGTCCCGGCCCGTCGCCGCCTCCACCTGCTCGAACCGCGGCTCCAGCAGATCCCACAACTCATCGGGCAGATCCCAGCTCGGGTACTCCTCGACCAGTTCCGGGTGGACGACGCACGGCCGCGGGACCCTTCCGGACGGGACCTCGCCGTCGACCACCGGCGCCTCGCCTACGGCACCGACGGCCGCCGCGTCGCGCCAGCGCACCTCGGGGAGCACCCAGCAGCCGTCGTGACGTCGCGGGCACCACACCACCTGCAGCAGATCGCAACCGGCCGGAAAGGGTACGAGCCCGAGGGCGTCGGCAGCGTGGACCTGGACGACGGGCACCATCGGAGACCGGTGGTGCACCGGACACACGGGCCACTCCTCCTCGGCCGGCCACAGCAGCGGACCACCCACCGAACTGTCCCAGAACGTCGGAGCACCAGCCCGCGGATGAAGCCGCACCGTCCGCCTGCGAAGAGGGGCGACCTCGGGAAACAGCCGCTCCACGTCCAACGGGCGGGGAGGGGTACGACGGGCCATGGGGCTCAGGCTACGTGCCAGTCCGCCGCATCTGCTGCTCACAGAGTGGCCACACCTGGCTAGTCGATCTGGGGCCCGACGGCGGCTCCGATCCAATGAGATCCGATGGCGGATGACGACACGGTTAGATGACACCCAAGGCCCGAGGGACGCTTTCGAAGCGCCGGCAGGAGCGACGGCGGGCCGTTTGCCATCGGCCGGGATCCGGAGCAGCGTGGACCACACCGACTGCCACCCGTACCGCGACACAGGTCCAGACAACCGGAGGCAGGAACCTGAGCGAGAGGAGAGACCAATGACCGCACCGAATGCCGACCCGGAAGCCGTGCCCGTCGTACGCCGCCAGGACGAGTCCGACAGCGTCTTCTGGGAGCCGGCGGAGCGCTGGGTGCGTGCGACGGCAGGGGAGCTCACGATCGTGGACAGCCGTAGACCGGTCCTCGTGTGGGAGCCCGGTCGCCCCGTACCCCTCTACGCGTTCCCGACCGACGACGTCCGGACGGACCTGCTGCGGAGGACGGAGCGGCCCGCCGACCGGCGGCGTCACGCGGGAGCGACGGTCTTCTACGATCTCATGCTCCCTGACCGGACCATCAGGGCGGCGGCCTGGACCTACCCCGGAGAGGAGCTGGCCGGCCGCATCAGCTTCGAATGGTTCGGGCGCGAGGTTCTCGACCACTGGTACGAGGAGGACGAAGAGATTTTCGTGCACCCGCGTGACCCTCACAAGCGGGTGGACGCCCTGCCCAGCAGTCGACACGTCCAGGTCGAGATCGAGGGCACGATCGTCGCGGACACGCACACGCCGGTTCTGCTCTTCGAGACGGGCCTGCCGGTGCGCTTCTACTTCCCGCGGGAGGACGTCCGCCTCGACCTCTTCACCCGTACCGACGGGCGTACCCGCTGTCCGTACAAGGGTGTGGCGAGCGAGTACTGGTCCTGGGCCGGCGACGCCGACGCGCGGCCCGACATCGCCTGGAGCTACCCCGACCCCCTGCCCTCCGTAGGAATCATCAAAGACCGGGTGGCCTTCTACGACGAGTCCGTCGATGTCGTCGTCGACGGAGTACGGCGGGAACGACCGGTCACGTTTTTCAGTCGCCCGTCACGATAGATCCCCACAGGGCCTCCCCGCCGGATGGCGAGAGTCATCGGAGACCCGGCTCGCCATCCCCGAGGAAGGGGCGGCCGTTCCGGGCGATTCCCGACCCGCGCCACCGACGACGTGCACGCATGTCACCCCTCGGGGCGCCGATTGTCCGGGAAGTCAGCTGTACAGCCGAGTGGGATCGCCCCCTAAGGGTTGTCCCGTAAGCGATCTTGCTCTGCGATGATCTCGACCGTGTCAGGCGTGATCACGGCGTCCGAGCCGTCATGGATAGCTCCGTTCACCGGTCTGAGTCCCCGCGTCTTCGGCAGGTTGGTGACCGCGCTGCGTCGCGAGGGTGTCGAATCCCAGGGTCGGGGCCGGCCGTGGAAGCTGTCGTTGGAGGACCGGGTGCTGCTGGTCACCGTGTATTGGCGGACGAACTTGACGATGCGGCAACTGGCCCTGCTGTTCGGAGTGTCGAAGTCGACGGTGGACCGGGTGGTCGACGACCTCGGCCCGAGGTTTGCGCTGCGCCCTCGTCGGCGGTTCGCCAAGGACGCGGTGCTGATCGTGGACGGCACCTTGGTACCCACCCGGGACCACAGCGTGGCCGAGCGGTCAAAGAACTATCGCTATTCCACCAACCATCAGGTGGTCATCGACGCCGACACCCGCCTGGTCGCGGTGGTCGGTCGGCCATTGCCCGTCAACCGCAACGATTGCAAGGCGTGGGCACTGTCCGGAGCCGAGGAAGCCGTCGGCCGCACCACCGTGATCGCCGATGGGGGCTATCGGGGCACCGGCCTGGTCATCCCGCACCGCCGCGGGCGCGGGCAGAGCGAACTGCCGGCCTGGAGGGAAGACCACAACGCTTCTCACCGCCACGTTCGCGCCCGTGTCGAGCACGCCTTCGCCCGTATGAAGACCTGGAAGATCCTCCGCGACTGTCGCCTGAAAGGCGACGGCGTCCACCACGCCATGCTCGGCATCGCCCGCCTTCACAACCTTGCCCTGACCGGATAGCGGATCTATGCCTACAGGACCGCGTCTGCGACCGCGTTTGGCATCTCAGTGCGCAGTGCTGGCGTGGTGGGAAATCTGGTTGACCCGATGTGGATGATGAAGGCGTGATCTCCAAGGAGCGTGCCGTCGAACGGGTGGAGTCGTTGCTGGCCACGATGCGGCTGGCACACGAGCTGGTCGTCCACGAGGTGAAGGAGCACGCGTTGGGCTGGCTCGTCTTCTGGAACTCGGCGGAGTACGCCCGCACCCGCGATCTGCGCGATCTCCTCGTCGGCGGCGGCCCCTACCTGGTGGACCAGTACGACGGGAGCGTCCACCACATCCCTGTCACCACGTGGGTGGGCGAGGACTGGGAGGAGCTCTACCTCCGGCAGATCAAGGGGGTACGGGCGCCCGACCCCCTGGCCGCTTCCGTGCTCGCGCTGATGAACTCCGCCGGGACGGTGGCCGCGATGCATCACCTCCGCAAGGAGGCTCCGCGGTTGAGCCTGCGGGAGGCGAGGACCTACGTCATGGCCGTCCGAAACGGAGCCGAGCCGCCACACGAGCTGGCGGACCTCACCAGGGAAGAAGAGGTCTGCCCACCTCTGGCGATCGAAACAGTGGCCGGCCCGGACCGCCTGTAGTCCCCTTGTGAGGGCGAGGCCCAGATCGTGTGGCTACGGCAGACCTCAAACGCGGCCTGAGATCACTTGCAGGACAGCCCTTAGGCGAGCAGGTCAGAGTAGTCAGACCACTCCTGAGTGGGAGTACCGCCCGATCACTGGATGGACCCCCATTGCAGCAGCTCTCTGTTCGACGCCACGTCACGGAGCCTTTTCCAACCTCACGCTGACGCGTGGTGAAGGACGAGGGCGGCTTGGACGATCGCTGTGATGCGGTTGGTGCTGCAGCGGAGTTTCCGTAGGAGACGCCAGGTCTTCAGGGCGGCCATGGCCTGCTCGCCGAGGCAGCGGATCTTGGCATGTGTGCTGTTGTGGCGGCGCTGCCACCGCTTGTGGCGACGGCCGCGGAAGGGAACCCGGATGGAGCCGCCGGCACCTTGGTATGCCTTGTCGGCCCAGTACTTGAGGTCGGCGTTCGGTGAGTGCGTCGATGATGCCGTGAGTGCGGGCGGCGGTCAGGTCGTGGGTGGAGCCGGGCAGTGCGGGCGAGGCCCACAGCAGGCGGCCGAACGGGTTGGTGAGGACTTGGACGTTCATGCCGTGGCGCGTGTGTTTGCCCGAGTGGTACGGGGTGTCGGCGGCGATGCGGTCGATCGGCAGCAGGATGCCGTCCAGGATCACGAACGCCTTGGCCCGCGCCACGCGCATCGCCTCGGCCAGGGTCGGCGCGAGGACCGCCAGTACGTCGACGGCTTCGCGTATGTAGCGGTATCCGGTCGCGATGCCGATACCGAATCCGGCGGCAAGCTGGGCGTAGGTGTCACCGCACCGCAGATAGGCCAGGGCGAGGAGAGCCTGACGGCCGGCGGTCAGACGCCGCCACCGGGTCCCGATCTCCCCTCGCCGGGCAGCGAGCCGTCCTGTCAGGTAACGCAAGGTGCGACTGGACAGGTCGATCGACGACGGGTAGACGAGCACACGAAGCTCCCGGCGGACGGTGAACCCGTCTACCAGGAGCTTTTGTCGTTCTGTAGAGCCGTCCCACGCGGAGCCAGCATCGCCAGGTCAGAAAGGGCTTACTAACGAGCTCGTGCACGGTTAGCGGTGAGATGCCGAGGGTCTCGGTGAGACCCGGTGCTCACCTCTCCCGTTCCGGGTCCAGGTCCGCAGTCTGCTGGTGGGAAAGCAGGCCGGCAACTGCTTGGATGGTGTCGCTCACGTGCTCGCGGCGGCCGAGGTGGCGAGCCAGTGCTCTCCAGTTCTTGAGGTGAGCGATGCCGTGCTCGACGCGGATCCGCCGGGACGAATGCGCCTTGCGCCGCCGTTCGTGCATTTCCTCGTACCAGTCCGGGGCGTCCTTCTTGAACTTGCGGTGTGGTGATGTGACCACGCGTCCACCGGTCTGGGCGCCGAGGCCTTGATAGCCGGCGTCCGCGAGGATCTCGACCGCTGGGCCGTCCGCCAGGAGCTTGACCAGCCCTAACTGGCGAGCATGGGTGATGTCCGCGCAACTGCCTGGCCTGGCTGGGCTGCAGAACAGCACCCGCCCGTTCTCGTCGGTGCGGACCATGGTCTTGACGGCGTTCTGCTTGTTCTTCCCAGAGATGAACTTGTCCCGGTCCGTGCGTCCGGTGGCCGGCCGTCGGACCCGGATCTCCGTGCCGTCGACGATGCCGGTCTGCCCACTGGCTCCGAGGTGATCGATGATCTCCGCCAGCGTTCGCAGCCGGACGCCGGGGCTGATCGTGCACCCCCGCTCGGCGAGCAACGGCCTCACCTCACCGACGGCCCGGGTGATGGTGGAACGGTCCACACCGAACCAGCAGGACAGCACATCGTGAGTGGCCCCGTGTCGGAGATGGACGAGCGCGGCCAGGAGCCGGTCGACGAACACGAACCGGTACTTCGCACCGGCGCCCACAGCCCGCCTCCGCGGCCGAGAGGCGAGCCTGGCCTGGTGGCGCTCGTGCCACAACGGACCCAACTCGGTCACGAGTTCAGCGATCACATCAGCCGACAGCCCCGTGATCCGGCGATTGCCGACGATCACTGCACGAGTCACGGTCCCCACCACTCGACCATGATCAACCATCCAGGGCTCGACGTCTCACCGCTAACCGTGCACGAGCTCGTTAGGGGACGTCTTCCCGATCGCTGACCACGGCTGACGGGTACGGCAGACGTGTCGGCTGCTGGAGTGGACTTGCCTGAGCGTCAGTGCGGTGCGCGTCGCGCAGGGAGGATCTTGGGGATTCTGGGGCGGTGACCAGTCACGGCTGCTCCGCACCGCGCCCTCTGCACGTACTGTTGCTGCTCCTCTGTCTCGTCCTCCCCGTCATGGGAAGGGCCGACGCCGCCGAACACGCCTCGCCCGATTGCCGAGCCGATCAGCTCAAGAAGGCCAAGGTGACGGCGCTGGCGGTCTTCGAGCACCGCGGCAACGACTACAGCGTGCTCAAGAGCACCATGGACGTCAGCGTGCCCGCCACTTGGGCTCGTGCCTCCGAACTGCTCCTGGACACCCACTCACCGGTCTACAGATCGGCGCTGGCATGCCTGGTGGGCAAACCCTCGCTGGGGCAGGGCAAACCCCTTGACGAGGAGTGGCGGTTCACGCCGCTGGCCGTGAAGGCCGACGGCCAGTGGGTCAAGGTCCACTACGAGGCAAGCACCTGGGTCCAGTCCTCGCTCTCCGCTGTCGGCCCGTGGGAGCTGACGGTGACGACGGAGTACTGGTTCGTCGAGTTGAAGCCTTCGCCCGCTCTGAAGAGCGCGAACTGGGAAAGCGTTCAGGTCAACCTGGGCGGTAAGGGCGCACTGACGGCCACGCCTCCGCCGGCCTTCGGCGAAGGCGGAACGAATCTGAGCTGGCGGCACAAGACGCCCGACCAGTATCCCGCGGTCACGTTCCGCCCACCGGCCGTACAGCAGTGGAACATCGTCACCACTTCGCCGGAGCCGCTCTGGGAGGCGTGGGAGACGTGGGGCGTCTGGAGCGCTTCTGGAGCGTTCTGGTATGTCGCCTCGGGCGCGTTGCTGCTCGTCGCGGCTGGGCGACTCAGGAGCAGCCTGGCAGGCAGGACGATGCCGGCGGAGTCGACAGCGCTGCGCTTTCTGCGGTGGTGGTCGCTCCTTTTGATCTTCCTGGGCCTGCTCGTCTACCTCGGAGACAACCTGTACCGGCTTCTCGGCCGACTGATGGGCTGGGACTTCGACTACTCGCCGATGCTGTCGGTGTTCAGCCTGGCATTTCTCGGACTTGCGCTGTGTCTCCTCGGCAGCCGGTCCAAGCGCCTGCGGGTGAGCGTGAGCGTACTCGCCCTGGGGATCCTCGGCTGGTACGTGGTGTCGGAGGTGTTCGAGTTCGCTTTGCTTCCCACATCCGACGTTCTGCTGTCCCCGCCGGGATGGACTGTGGCGGCCCTCGCCATCTGTGCGCTGATGTCAGTGTGCTGGCTGGGGGTGATCGCCGCAGGGCAACGGATCCTGCTGATCAGGGAGACACGGATCCCGCCGCGCGTGATGGTCCCCGCCGCCATCACGGCGGCGATGGTCACCGTCCTGTGGGGCTATCTCGCCTTCGCACGCTACTGGGACCGGATCAGCTGGCTCGCCGACCCCGGTCAACCGGAATTCCAGGTCTTGTGGGAAGAGACGCTCGACACCTGGTGGTTGTATTTCCCGAACTATGCTCTGATTCTGATGCTGGGCCTCGTGGGGATCCTGGCGCCGCTGGCAGTGCTGGGGGTCTTGCGGGTCTGCCGGGTCGAACAGTACGAGAGGTCGGCGTTCACACCCGCGCCGGCGGAGAAGTTCCTCCTCGTGGTCCTCTTCGCCATCACTCTCGCGCCCTTGGGGGATTACTACGGTCTTTCCGCCTACGCCCTCACCCTGCTGCTGTGCATGTGTGCGGCCTGGGGCGTCCTGGCCCTGGGTTCTTCCGTCTCCGTTCTGGAGCGGCCTTTCGCCGACAACGTGCCGCTCGGCATGACGATCTCGCAGACCGAGCGGGCCGACGTGCTGCGTCTGGCGCGCCGGTTCCGGGAACTCCAGGCGCGCCTGAGTCACCTCGGCACGGCAAACCCGGCGGAGCATGCCGAGCGGGAGTCGCTCGAGGCCGAGATCGACAGACTGGACCAGTCGCTGCCGATCGGCGTCAGACCGGTCGATCTTCCGTTCGCCTGTGGCCCTCTGACCACGTGGTGGGGCAATGCTCGCCGGGGGGCCGTCATCGCGTCTCTCGTCGGGTTGCCCGCGACCGGCCTGCTGTACTGGACGTACGCGGTGAAGGATGACTCCTGGACGGTGAACGCGGAGGATCCGGTGGGATTCCTCGGGATCACGTTCCTCATCTTCTTCTGGCAGACCGCGTGGCTCGTCGCGGGATTCTTCCTCGGGGCGCTGTGGCGTGATCTTCCGGGCCGTCACGGGCCGACGAAGGCGCTCTTCGTCGCGCTCGCGTTCGCCGTTCCGGAAGTCGCCGACTTCCTCGTCGCCCAGGCTCTCGGAGAGAGCGTGCCCTCCTTGATCGGCGAGATCGCGGCATTCGCTTCGGTCATGACGTGCACGGGTCTGGTGATGGACCTGCAGACCTTCCAGAACGAGCGCCGCTACTGGGCGACCAACGCCGGCATGGTCGCTTACATCTACCAGATGCGCTTCGCCTCTGTGGCGTTCTTCGTGGCACAACTCATCGCGCTCGCCACGCTCTGGAAGACCCTCTCGGAAGTGGCCTCGACGTCACCCACCCCCTAGTACTCCAGTGAGATTTCGTGTCCTGAGCTGGTTCTTCTTCGGTAGTGGCAGTGTCGGGCTGTGGCTTGGTGGCGTCTGCGCCAGTGGGACCAGTTCAGGGCATGCAGGCGTCTGTCGTCATGGGGCCGGGGGTGGGGCAGGAGAGTGTCAAGCAGGCGCCGTATCTCTGCCACGGTGAGCGGGACGAGGGCTGATCCGTTTCTGCAGCCCCATTTGCGGCCTCACAGTCCTGGGCGGCGAGTGCTGTCAGGACGGCGTGGGCGAGCATGGCCAGGGTGATGTGCCGATACCAGCCCGTGTAGCGGCGGACTTCGTACTGGTCCAGGCCGCACTCGTTCTTCGCGGCCTGGAAGCACTCCTCGATCGCCCAGCGGGAGCCGGCCACCCGGACCAGCTCCGGGATATCGACGCCGACGGGTGCGTAGGCGAGGTAGTAGGCGATCTCGCCGGGGTCGGAGATGCTGCGGCGGGCCATGACCCAGCGGTGATGGGTCGGCGGGTCGGGGTCGAAGACGATGTTGGCGGGCAGCTTGGCCGCAGCCCAGTCGTAGATTCGCGGTCCCTTTGCCCCGTTGCCGCAGGACAGCCGTTGCCAGGCGTCAGCCGGTGCTTCGTCGATGAGCTGGTCGATGCGCAGGTGCCGGCCAGGGACTTGATCTGCTGGGATTTGGGCACTGCCACCACGTAGCCGATGTCGAGTTGCTCGAGCAGGCGGCGGAAGTGCCAGTCCTGTCCGTAGGCCTCGTCCGCGGTGACCCACTTGGCGGGCATGCCGCTGGCCAGGCAGCGGCGGACGATGTCCCGGGCCAGTTCACCCTTGGTCGCAAAGCCGCGTTCGTCGGGGATCTTCGCGGCCCGGCACCGGTCACGATCCGACGTCCAGGCTTTGGGCAGGTAGAGCTCCCGGTCCACCAGGGCCCGGCCCGAGCCGGTGGCATAGGCGGCGAACACCCCGATCTGGCAGTTGTCGATCTTTCCAGAGGTGCCGGTGTACTGCCGGCCCACCCCGGCCGACGTAGTGCCCTTCTTGATGAACCCCGTGTCGTCGATGATCAGCACTCCGCCCGGACCGAGCCGTTCGGCGACGTAGTAATGCAGGTCGTCCCGGACCGCTTCGACGTCCCAGCGGGAACCGTTGAGAAGATGCTGCAGGCCCGCCGGATCACGGTGACCGGCCCACTCAGCCAGCTGCCAGCCGTTCTTTCGCCCGACCGGCGCCAGCAGACCACGCACATTCCCGCATCCGCCATCGCAGATCCGCCCGGACAAACCGGCCCGCCACCCGAGCGAACACCGACTCCAACTCAGCCTGCCAGCAGTCTACTTCAGCTATCGCCTCCATACCCGGACAACGACAACCACCAGCTCAGGACACGAAATCTCACGGGAGTACTAAAAGGGCGTTCTATCCTTGCCGGGGCGTTTGATAACTCGGGAGATGCCGGCCGCTTGGGGTGGCCCGTGCCGGCGTGTGAGGATCCGCTTGTGGAGTGTGATGTGTGCGGGCGGTCGATGTGGCGGTGGCCGGTACCACCGACGGCCCGGGAAGAGGAGATTTGGTCCTGTTCCTGGTGCCATGCGGTCACCCATGTGGGCGGCGAGTGGTTCGAGATTCCGCAACCGCCGTATCTGCCCCTGGGGATGCGCTGGGAGGAGGCCGTCGCGGATGGCCTTGCCTCTGGTGTCTCCCACGCGTTCGGCATCTTCGACAAGACGCTGTGCGGCATTCAGGAAGCCGGCATGTCACCGTCCGACTACGGGTGGCTGCCGGAACGGGAAGATGCCTGCGGCGCCTGTCGGGAAGCGGCGAGTGTTATCGATGGCCGCTGGCCGCAGGCGATGAGGGGGGAGAACATGCGGGTCAGCGTGGCCCGGCGGCTATGAGTCCTTCCGTTCGGAGTCGACTCTCGGGTGAGCCTGCGGCTCATCAGGTCGATCATCGCGAGGCGGATCATCGCTTCGGAGCGGTGGGGGTGGTTTCGTAGTCGCGGGCGAGGCGGCGGTGATGCATGAGCCAGCCGAAGGTCCGCTCGACGACCCAGCGTCGCGGAATCACCTTGAAGCCTTTCTGGGCAGGGTCGCGGCGGGTGACTTCGACATCGATGCCCAGGCGGGCGCCGTGGTCGATGACCTTGGTGCGATAGCCGGTGTCGACCCAGGCTTTGGTGATGCGGGGGGGGCCTTCGGCGATGTCCGAGAGCAGGTGGATGCCGCCGCGTTGTCGGAGATGCTGGCGGCGGTGACCCAGACCGCGAGGAGGAGGCCGAGGGTGTCGACGCCGATGTGGCGTTTGCGGCCCGCGATCTTCTTGCCCGCGTCGATGCCCTGGCTGGCCGCGGGCACGTTGGCCGAGGTCTTGATGCTCTGGGCGTCGAGCACGCAGGCGCTGGGCTCGACATCGCGGCCTTCGGCCTTCCGGACCAAACGCCACAGGAGGCCGTTGAGCTGGTCGAAGACCTCGTCCTTCTGCCAGGCGGCGAAGTATCCGTAGACGGTTTCCCATGGAGCGAAGTCGTGCGGCAGATACCGCCAGGGGATCCCGGTCCGGTCGACGTAGAGGATGGCGTCCATGATTCGGCGCAGATCATGTTCGGGCGGCCGGCCGATGTCCAGGCCCTTCCCTCTTCGCTCGGCCCGCCAGGCCGTCAGAGTTGGTTCCAGCAGTTTCCAACGGGCATCGGACAGGACCGATGACCGCCGTCCCGCTACAGGGCGCAAACCGGCGTGAGCGGGGGCGTGTTGGGATCAGACAGGAGCCAAGAGGCCGAAACAGACCCCCGAAGGCCGTCATGCTCCTCATCTGCCACAAGAGACGTCTACTGCCTCAGCCAACCCGAAGCAGTCCGCCACCTGAACTACAAAGAAGCACCCCGAGTGGGATAAAACGCTCTTTAAGACGTCGTTTCTTATGGCTGTCAGAGCGGCATGAGAGCCTCCTGGCATGAGCTACGACCTGGCTGTCTGGGAAGGCGAGAGGCCGGCGGATGACAAGACCGCCGGCCGAGTCTTCAACGACTTGTACGACCGCTACATCGACAGCGAGGTAGAAGGGCTTCCATCCGAACGCATCGCGGCTTACGTGGCCGCGCTGCTTGAGCGGTGGTGCGACCTCACCGAGGACGAGGAGAACACCTCGCCCTGGTCGACCGGGCCGTTGATCGGCGAGGCCAGTGGGCCGCTGATCTACTTCCCCATGCGGTGGAGCATGGCCGAGGAGGCGTCCGCCTACGCGGCGGCCGTGGCGGAGTCCATGGGATTGGTCTGTTTCGACGTGCAGGAGAACCGGCTCAGGCCGTAAGCAGGGCAGCCAGTCGGCGGTAGCCGATGAGGGTCGCGGCTATGCCGACGAAGGCAAGGAGGTGTTCGGCCTTGCGTTCGTAGCGGCGGTGGAGCCTTCGGCAGCCTGCCAGCCAGGACACGGTTCTCTCGACCACCCACCGATGCCGGAGCCCAGCCGCTGTGAGGACTCGACGCCCTTGCGGGCGATGCGGTGACGGATTCCCCGCCGGCGGAGCCATCGGCGCAGGTGGTCGTAGTCGTAGCCCTTGTCCGCGTGCAGTTTCGCCGGCCTCCGGCGCCGGGGCCCGCGGCGGGACCGGATGGGCGGGATGCCGCGCACAAGCGGCTCAAGCCCTGGCTGTCGTGCATGTTCGCCCCGGAGATGCCCAGCAACAGCGGCAGCCCGCTCCGGTCGGTGATCAGGTGGATCTTCGATCCCAACTTGCCACGGTAGGTCGGATTCGGTCCCGTCAGTGGCCCCCCTTTGCGGCCCGCAGGCTGACGGAGTCGATCGCACACCGCGACCAGTCCAGCTCGCCTTGCGCTCCGAGTACGTCGAGGATCACGCGGTACAGCTTGGCCCAGACCCGGTCCCGGTTCCACTGGGAAAACCGGCGGTAGACCGTGGGCCAGGCGGGGCCCCGAACACCGGCGGCAGTTGCCGCCAGGTGCAGCCCGAGGTCGCCACGAAGATGATCGCAGCCAGGGCTTCACGGTCTCCGGCCCGGCGCCGGCCACCGCCCTGCGGACGTAGACCTGGCCTTCCTCGGCCTCGCCGCCGCCCGCTGCTGCTACAAACGACTCGTCCGCCTCCAACCGCATAGGACACGGTCTTGGACGGCTCCCTGAGAGCGACACAGCCGACGTCGAAGACCTGTTCTCGACCAAGGGCTGCCTCTGGCTGCACAGCAGGCCTGAGAGGCAGCTGTCCAGAGTGGGTAGGTGACAGCCTTCCCGTCCTGGCTGCCCACCCATTCAACCCACTTCCCTCCGTTTCTCACTCCGTCCGCCGTCCCCATCCGTTCCGGATCCGTCCCGGCGCTGTTCTACGATCACGGTTCTGCGATCATGCGGGACGCCGTACGAGGACTGGACGGACTGGGGGACGGAATGGCGATCGACAGGCCTGGCCGGCCGGAGGACCTGCCGGCAGCCGAAGTGCTCTGGGCGCGCTGGGCTCTGGTCGCCGTACTGGAGGCAACGGCGGAGGCGGAGGCCCGGGGCGGCCGCCGCAGCGGCACGTGGATCGACGGACAGGGTCTGCATCTCGACGACCGTGGCTGCACTTGGTGGACGTTTCAGCCAGTGGGAGAGGGCCGCTACCTGCTGTACGGCGAGGACGAGTCCAGTGCCGTGAAATGGCACGAACCCTCGATCGACATGCTGGCGCAGGGGCCGGACTGGCTGCCGTATGAGCGCCTGCGCCGGCTGTTGGAGGGCTGGGAGCTGGGCTGCGTGTACTGGTACGAGAACGGTGCCTGGGCCCGTGCGCCCTATCCGGACGAGTTGGACGATGACGGCCTCGACTGTGGAATGAGCCGTTTCGCAGTGCGCGAGGAAACGCTGCGGGAGCTGATCGCCTCGGAACGCGGCCTGCCTCGGGGGCGGGCGGATGGTCTGTTGGCCGCGGCCGAGGCGCGCAGCCTCACGTCCGCCGAGGTCCGGGAGGTGCTGGACGCGGCCGCCGCCGGGGACGAGTACGTGCCGGCGGACCGGGAAGCGATGCTGAGATCCCTGGAGCTCGCGGCTCTGACGGCGCCCGTCTCTGTCACTCCGGCCCCGTCAAACCACCCCGGCTGAGGGCCGGGAGTCCATCCCGTCGGCGCCCATGTCGCAGGGCGCGGACGGGAAGCAGACGCTGGGGCTACCGGCCTCCTTCCAGGCGCTCAGCGGTTGGAACCAGGGTGGGTCCCACTTCGCAGCGAGTGGGACGCCTCGACGGGCATGGTACGGCCGGCTTGCTCAAGCGTGGCGTCGCGCCGCCCGGGCACCGGCACTCCGCCCGCCCATGGAGGGCGTCAGGTGTTGTTCGGTGTCAGCGGCCGCGGCCGGCCCGTGCCCTTGGCTGGTACGCCCTTCTGCCGGCGGCTGCGGGCCGTGCCGGGTGGGGGTGCCGCCTTGATGGGCGTGGTGGTGGAGCGGAGCGGGGCCTCCGCCGTGGCGGCCTGGACGCGGAACGCGGGTGCAGCCGAGGTGGAGGGGGTGTCGCCGGGGGTACGGGGTCGCGTCCATCGCCGTCTGCCCGGCTGACGTGCAGCAGCACCTCCTCAGCCGCACCACCACAGTCCGCACTCCCCCACCACACCGCTCTGAGATGGCCCAGGCACCCCAATCGGAGCCGGGGGCCACGTGTGCGGGCGCGGACAGCCTCGACGGTCTCGACAAAGACCAGGAGACAGAAGACCTAGCACAGAACGAGACGATGGACGGCCCAGCGGTGCCAGTGGCCGGGTACAGGCTCTACACCGCCGAGGAGGAAGCCCTCAAGTGGTGACCGGCCCCCGGCCCGGGAGCGGAAAGCCGTCCAGTCGCGGGGCACACAACGACGCCTGCATCTCAACTCCCCCCCACCACGAAACGACACCCGAGGAAACCTGGCGTGAGCGGGTGCTCGGCGCGCTTCAAGTGAGGAGCGTGGTGAGGGTCGTGGTGACTACTGTGGCGAGGGTAATGACGGCGGCGAAGACGGCGGCGGCGCGAGTGAGGGCGGTGGGGTAGGTGGCGCCGTCGATGCGGGCGAGCTTGCCGGCTGCGGCGCCGGCAAGCAGTGCAATCACGGTGATAAGGCCGGTGGTGAGGAGGACGACGGCGACCGTCACGGCAAGCTCCCGGTAAGAGATGGGTTGTTGGCGTGGTCAAAGTTCGCCGACCAGCTGTTCGCCATGGTTCGCGAGAACGAAGATGAACAAGGGTGAACACACCGTCTTGGGGGTGCACGTGGAGGACGAACAGAACGCCCGGACCGCCCCAGGGATCGAGCTGGGCAGGAGGATCGATGAGGGCCGGGCACGGGCCGGACTGAGCCAGGAGCAGCTGCGCATACAGGCCGGGCTGGGGCGTACGACCGTCTCCCAGGCGATCTCGCCCCGCGGGCCTGTGCCGTCGGTGGACACGGTGACCGCGCTGGCCCGGACGCTGGGCTTGCCACTCGGCAAGCTGCTGCAGTTGCAGTGGAGGGCGAAGGAGGAGGAGCAGCGGGTCGGGATCACGGCTTCGGCAGTAGGAGCCCCTGGTCGTCCGCTGGGCCAGTGGGAGCCGCACGAACTGGAGGTCCACCCAGCAGGCCCCGACAAGGACGTCTCCGATCCGGGTACGCCAAGGGCACGGGTGCTGCCGGGGTACGTGCAGCGCCGGCATGACCGGGTGCTGGCGGAGGCAGTGCGAGATTCCGCGGCAGGCCGGAGCCGAATCGTGGTGCTGGTGGGTACGTCGTCGACGGGGAAGACGCGGGCGTGCTGGGAGGCGGTGCAGCCGCTCGCCAACGCGGGATGGCGCTTGTGGCATCCGTTCGACCCCACCCGTGCGGAGGCCGCACTGGCTGAGCTCGGACAGGTCGAACCTCGAACAGTGGTCTGGCTGAATGAGGCCCAGCACTATTTCGGCGACCATACCTTCGGCGAACGGATCGCGGCGGCTCTGCACCGGCTGCTGATGGACGAGGAGCAGAGGCCGGTCCTGGTGCTGGTCACGCTGTGGCCCGAGTACGCCCGCCAGTACACCTCACTGGCCGCTCCGAGCGGCGATCCGCACAGTCAGGTGCGGGAGCTGCTGGCTGGCCACATGGAGACCGTCCCCGACGCCTTCGACGCGGCGGCCCTGACAGCCGCCGCTACCCTCGCGGAGCAGGGTGACCGATTGCTCGCGGAGGCTCTTACCCGTGCCCGTGACAGCGGGCTGATCACCCAGGACCTGGCCGGGGCGCCCGAGCTCCTGCGGCGTTACGAACAGGCTACCGGGCCTGCCAGAGCACTGCTCGAAGTAGCAATGGACGCCCGCCGCCTCGGTGTCGGCCTCCACCTCCCTCAGGCCTTCCTCACCGACGCCGCCCCCGACTACCTGAGCGAGCACGACTACGACCAGCTCACTGAGGACTGGGCCGAACTCGCCTACGCCGAACTCGCCGAACCCGTGCACGGCAAACAGGCACCCCTGCGCCGCACGGCCCTGCGGCCTCCCCGACGTCCGCCCGCTCCTGCTACCAGTGCCGAAGCCGCGGCCCAGCGGCCCGCAGGACCGGTCGTCCGGCTCGCCGACTACCTCGAGGAACACGGCCGTACCGTCCGCCGCCGTCTTTGCCCGCCCGCCTCCTTCTGGCACGCCGCCCACACCCACCTCACCCGCTTCGAGGACCTGCGGACTCTAGCCAGGGGTGCAGACAGCCGGCACCGACTCCAGTGGGTGTACCACCTCCGCCACCGCGCCGCCGCCCTGGGCGACACCTCCGTGCTGTCGTTCCTGGCCATGGCGCACGAGGAGGCAGGAGACCGGGAAGGTGCCGAGGGCCTTGCCCGGCACCACGCCGTCCACGGTGACACCCATACCCTGGTCCGGCTGGCCGAGCTGCGGCAGCAGGCGGGCGATCGAGAAGGCGCCGTGCTTGTCCTTCAGCAGGCCGCCGCCCACGGCAGCACCTCTGCCGTGCTGCAGCTGGCCGAGCTGCAGGAAGGGGCAGAGCATCAGGAACGCGCCGAGCGAATCCTCGGGCAACGAATCGATGACGGCGACACCCGCGCAATCGCCCAACTGGTGCAACTGCGGCACGATGCCGGCGACGGTGAGGACGCTGAAGCCCGAGCGCGGCACGCCGCTTGCCAAGGCGACACACATCTGCTGTCTCTGCTGGCCCAGCTGCGGGAGAACGCAGGGGACCGGAAAGGCGCCGAGGCCCTGGCTCTGCAAGCCGCCGCCGACCATGAAGACACCGATCCCCTGTTCCGACTGGCCGAGCACCGGTACAAGGAGGGGGATCGGACAGGCGCCACGGTGCTCTTTCAGAAGGCCGCCGCCCATGGAAACACCTATGCCATGGCACTCCTTGCCGGTGCGCTGGAAACAGCCGGGTATCACGAACGCGCCGAGCGTCTTCTCCAGCAGGTCGCCGACCGCGGCAACACTGACATCATCGCCCGACAGGCCGAGCTGCAGGAGCAGAACGGAGACCGCAAAGGCGCCGAGCGCTTCCTCCAATACGCCGCCGACCACGGTCACACCCCTGCCCTGGTCCGGCTGGCCGCGCTGCGGCGAGAGGCCAGGGACCGGGAAGGCGCCGAGCAGCTACTCCAACAGGCTGTAGACCACGGTGACCAAAGCGCCATCACCCCACTGGCCCGTCTACGGGAGGAGGCCGGGGATCGAGAAGGCGCCGAGCACCTTTTCCAACAGGCCGCTGACCACGGTGACACCCGTGCCCTGGCCGACCTGGTCGAATTGCGGGAGAGGGCGGGTAATAGCGACGGCGCCGAGGCCCTGGCCAGGCACATCGCCGGCCAGGGGGACACCATTGCCCTGACCCGACTGGCCATGATGCGGGAGAAAGCCGGGAACAAGGAGGACGCCGAGGCCCTGGCCTGGAAGGCCCTCGACCACGGAGACAGGTCGTGCCTGGTCCGCCTCGTCATAGCGAGAGAAGCAGCCGGAGACCGGATCGAGGCCCTGGCCCGGCAGTTCGCTGACCAGGGCTACCCTCGTGACAAGTCCCTCACCAGTCAGCGGCTGAGGGATACGCTCCTCAAGCTGTGGCCATACGGGCTGGATCCAGACGGGGTACCCACGCCCCCGTGGCAGCCGATTGCGTCCGAATTCCTCGGCTGACCAGCACGACCATTCCGCTCCGGCCGGCCGCCCGGGCCGGGACGGCCGCTCTGTGGAGGTGAGCAGGTTCCCTGCTGCGTCACGGTTGCCGCCCCGGAACTCATACGGCTACCCGCAAAGTGCGCATGCAAGTTTGCCTCGACCGGGGCTCCTTGCGCCCTCCCCCAGGTTCCGATTTCGCCGGCGGCACAGACGCGACCTTGTTTCGGCATGACGGTGGCCGCCCACCCCCTTCGATCAGGGGTGGACGGCCACCGTCATGCCGGCCCTGAACTACGCCAGGAGCCGTCGTGCTACCAGCGATACCAGCGGCCGCTGCTGTTCTTGGGCCGCGCGACGAAACCGATCAGCCAGATCACTAGGACGGCGATCGCGACCCACCAGAGAATCTTCACCGCGAAACCGGCACCGAACAAGAGCAGAACGAGCAGAAGAACAAGAAGCAGGGGAACCATAGTTATCAACCTCCGAGGCACCGGATGCCCTGGCACCCCCCCCCACCCATGCATATGATTCTTATTTGTTTCTTATCGACGCAGGCGGGCATAATGCGCGCCCGGCTCCTCACTCCCCGGCGATGCCTGCCTTTTCCCGCCGTGTCGCGCCTCGTGCCGACCTCCCCCATTCGGTGAATCGGGAGATCCGGCGTCGACGAGCCGCGCAGGGTTTAGGTCTCGGAATCGTGAGCAGGCGGTGGTCACGACCAACCCGGTACTACACGAGGAGGTCCCCATGTCGGGCACCGAGAAGACCAAGGCACAGGCCGAGCAGGCCAAGGCCGACCCCTCTCCCCCAGGGTCGGGGTCCATCCGCGTTCCCGGCCGCCCCACACACCCTCGGACCCGGCACTAAGAGGTCATCTCATTTGGCTGCCAACAGTGGGGAATATTGCTGGTGAGAGCGTCTCGATCGCTGTTGAATGCCTCGATGAGCGACTACTGGACACCA
>NZ_JNZO01000055.1 GCF_000717595.1 Streptomyces flavochromogenes
GAGGGTGGGCACAACGGAACGGCGCCCGTTGCCGGGCCCGGGCTTCCGCGCCCTGACCGGCACCCGGGTGCGCGCCGCACTGTGGGTGCGGGTCCAGGCACAAGGGGCGGAGGCGCCGCCGAGGGCGCCGTCCGGTGTGCCCACCCGTCCCTCCCTCAAGGACTTCGTCCAGGGGCCCCCAAGCGGGACGATTGCCCATACGGCGGTGGGTGGCGGGCGCGGCGCCACGCACGGGCGGCGCCCAGGCCCCGCCCCCGGCCAACACGGGCGGCGCCGGGCTCGCGCACGCGGCGCCAGACCTGGCCACAGGCAACGGCGCCAGGCGCAACCACCAAGAACGGCCCCACGTCCCGCCACCCCGCACAGGGCTACGCTCGTACCCATGGCCGGCCGCTTCAGACCCACCACCCCCACCACCCGCACCACGATCCGCGGCGGCGACACCCCCGTACCCGCCCCCGCCGACTACCCCCTGGACCTGGGCCTCACCCTCGGCCCCCTCCGCCGCGGCCCCGCCGACCCCACCTTCCGTGTGACCCCCGACGGCTCCGTCTGGCGGGCGAGCCGCACGCCCGACGGCCCCGGCACGATCCGAGTGGCCGTCCGGGACGGCGCGGCCGAGGCCGAGGCCTGGGGCGCGGGCGCGACCTGGCTCCTGGAGAACGCTCCCGCGCTGCTCGGCGCCGACGACGACCCCGCCGCCTTCGTCCCCCGGCACAAGCTGGTCCTGGCGAGCCACCGCCGCCGTCCCGGCCTCCGGCTGACCCGCACGGGCCTGGTCCTGGAGTCGCTGATCCCGACGATCCTGGAGCAGAAGGTCACGGCGACGGAGGCGTACGGGGCGTGGCGGCAGCTCGTACGGAAGTACGGCGAGCCCGCGCCGGGTCCGGCCCCCGAGGGCATGTACGTGATGCCGGACGCGCGGACGTGGACGCAGATCCCGTCATGGGAGTGGCACGGCGCGAACGTCGACGGCAAGCGCTCGGCGACGATCGTCCGCGCGGCCCGGGTGGCGGCCCGCCTGGAGGAGGCCGTCCTCATGGACCCGCCGGCGGCCCGCGGACGCCTGGAACTGATCCCGGGCATCGGCCCGTGGACGAGCGCGGAGACGATCCAGCGCAGCAACGGCGCCCCGGACGAGGTCACCACCGGCGACCTCCATCTTCCCGGCATCGTGGGCTGGGCCCTGGCGGGGGACCGGACGGCCGACGACGAGGCGATGCTGGACCTCCTGGCCCCCTACGAGGGCCAACGCCACCGAGCGGCCCGCCTGATCCTCCTCAGCGGCCGGGTCCCACCCCGCCGGGCCCCCCGCATGACCCCGGGAAACATCACGCGCATCTAGCGGGTGGCGAAGCCCCCGACGCGCCCCGAGCCCGCCGACGGACTTCATCTCGACGCCGTAGTACGGCCGAGGTCCGGCGGGGGGCGGCAGGGGCGGCGGCGGGGACACCGGCGGTGGACGAGGAGGGCGTTCGCCCCTGACCGGGCCGGGCCTTCCCGGAGCCGCCCGCCCTCGGCACGGCACCCTTCGTCGCGGGCTTCGCGGGCTTCGCGGGCTTCGCGGGCTTCGCGGGCTTCGCGGGCTTCGCGGGCTTCGCGGGCGTTCGCCCCCGACCCTCGCCCGCAGCACCGGCCTTCCCACCGCCCGCGCCACGAGCACGCCCGCCGCCGAGGTCGCGACCCGGACGGGTATGCCCGTCACCGGCCGTCCGGCCGGCAGGCTCGGTGCGCCGGCCGGTTGTCACGGACGCGGACGAGCCTCTTCGGGCTGACCGGCATCGCGCAGACGACACACCGCCTCAGCCCGACGGCACCGGAGGTACTTCACGGCGCCCCCTTGTCGCACTCGGCAGGAGGCGAGACCAGCGACCCGACCCGTCACGGGCCAGGCCCTTTCCGCACTCCGGAGGGCCGGTCCTACCGCACCTCGACGAACCCCGAAGCCACCCGCGCCGCCCGCTCCTTCGGCGCGACCGCCGGATGTCCGATCGCGACCGCGCCCAGCGGGTCCCAGTCGTCCGGCAGGTCGAGGACCTCCCGTACGACGTCCCGGCAGAACATCGTCGAGGACACCCACGCCGAGCCCAGCCGTTCGCCGGCCAGCGCCACCAGGAAGTTCTGGACGCCCGCGCCCGCCGCCACCACGAACATCTCGCGTTCGGCCGTGTCCCGGCGCGGGTCGCCGTAGTGGTGGGAGCCGTCCATGACGAGGCAGGGCACCGCCAGGTACGGGGCGTTGCGCAGGACGTCCCCGCGCCGGACCCGCTTCGCGATGGACTCCTCGGACCGGCCGTCCCGCCGCAGGTCCGCGATCCACGCGTCCCGCATCGCGTCGAGCAGCCGTACGCGCGACTCCGCCGACTCCAGGAGCACGAACCGCCACGGTGTCGTGTGGTGCGGGGCCGGGGCCGTCAGGGCCGCCGCGACCGCGCGCCGTACCGCCCCGGGGTCGACCGGGTCGTCGGTGAACTCCCGTACGGTCCGGCGCAGCGTCACCGCCTCCCGTACCGCCTCCGACGTGCCCAGCCGGAACATGTCGTCGGCGGCGTCGCGCACCAGTGCCCGAGCCCCCGGTTCCTCGTCGCCGGCCACCACATGCGGAAGCCCCCGGACGACGGCCACCGGCAGACCCGCCGCCTTGCCCTTCACCAGGTCGCCCGCGGCGGCGAGTTCGTCCGCCGTGGCGACCACCGTCGCGCTCAGCGGATTGCCGAACGCGTCGGTCCCGCCGCGCAGATCGTCGAGGACCCGCACGCCGGCCGCGCCGATCGCCACGTCGGTGAGCCCGCCGCGCCAGGGCCGCCCGAAGGTGTCCGTGACGACGACGCCCACGTCGACGCCGAGCGCCTCGCGCAGCCCCGAACGGATGCCCCGGGCCGAGGCGTCGGGATCCTCGGGGAGCAACAGGACCGTTCCGGCAGGGGTGTTGGACGCGTCGACCCCGGCGGCGGCCATGACGAGCCCCTGCCGGTTCTCGACGATCCGCAGGGTGCCGCGCCGCGCCACCACCCGTACCGTCTCGGCGTCGATGGCCTCCTCGCGGTCGTCGGCGGCGATCACCCGCCCCTCGGCCTTGCTCACGATCTTGGAGGTGACGAGGAGGACGTCCCCGTCGACGAGCTCCGGCGAGACGGAGGCGATCAGCTTGGCCAGGTCGTCCCCGGCCGTCACCTCCGGCAGTCCGGGCAGCGCCCAGACCCGGTACGAGGGAGCCTCCTGCGCCACTCCCGACTCGACGGCCCGCCCGGATCCGACAGCCCGGACCGACCCAGCAGGCCCCACAGCCCCGACCGAGCCCCCAGCCCCGACCGAGCCCACAGGCCCGGCCGACCCCGCAGACCCGGCCGACCCCGCAGACCCCACAGCCCCAGCAGGCCCAACCGCCCCGACCGACCCCGCAGCCCCGGCAGTCACCTCAGTCACCGCAGCTCCTCCGCGAGCGCCAACGCCTCCCGTGCCATCGCGGCCGTCGCGTCGACATCGGTCATCATCAGCGGGACCGCCCGGCAGCGGATGCCCGCCGCCTCGACGTCCGCGACCGCGCCCGCGTCGACGGTGTCGACGAGCCAGCCGCCGAGCAGCTCGGCACCGTAGTTCCTGGCGACCGCCGCCGCCGTCGACTCCACGCCCACCGCCGCGAGCACCTTGTCGGCCATGCCGCGCACGGGCGCGTCACCGACGATGGGGGAGAGGCCCACGACGGGCGCCCCGGCCGCGACGATCGCCTCGCGGATCCCGGGCACGGCCAGGATCGTCCCGACGCTCACCACGGGGTTGGAGGGCGGGAAGAGGATGACGTCCGCCTCGGCGACGGCTTCGAGGACACCCGGCGCCGGCTTCGCGGCCTCCGCGCCGACCGGCACGATCGCCTTCGCGTCGACGGAGGCGCGCAGCTTCACCCAGTACTCCTGGAAGTGCACCGCGCGCTGCTCGCCGTCGACCTCGATCGCCACGTGCGTCTCGACGCGGTCGTCGGACATGGGGAGGAGGCGTACGCCCGGCTGCCAGCGGGCGCAGAGCGCCTCGGTGACGGCGCTCAGCGGGTAGCCCGCGCCGAGCATCTGGGTACGGACGATATGGGTCGCGAAGTCCCGGTCGCCGAGGCCGAACCACTCGGGTCCGACGCCGTACGCCGCGAGTTCCTCCTTGACGGTGAAGGACTCGTCCGTACGTCCCCAGCCCTGTTCCTCGTTGATGCCACCGCCGAGGGTGTACATCACCGTGTCCAGGTCGGGGCAGACCTTCAGCCCGAAGAGATGGATGTCGTCACCGGTGTTGCCGACGACCGTGATCTCCGCGTCCGGCGCGGCCTGCTTGAGGCCGCGAAGGAAACGGGCACCACCGATACCGCCGGCCAGAACCACAATGCGCATGCGAACAGTCTGTCAGCCGGGGGCTGCTCGCATGAGGGGGGTGGCCGGGAGGCGGGCGGGCGCGTCAGCCGACGACGGCGCCCGGGGCGAGCGGGGCCTGGACGGAGACGGGGGCGCACTGCGCCTGGAGCGACTCGTGCATCGGCATCTCGGTGAGGCCGGGGAAGTAGACGTGCAGGCTGACGGCCGGTTCGAGGGAGTCGTTGACGACCTCGTGGACGTACCCCGGCGCGAACACCCGCTGCGAGCCCGGCGCGAGCGCCCGGGTGCCCCGCTCCGTACGCTCCGTCAGTCCGCCCTCCAGGACGGTCAGTACGCCGGAGGAGCCCCCGTGGTCGTGGAGCCCGCTGCCCTGGCCGGGCACCCAGGAGAGCAGCCACACCTCGTAGCCCGGGCCGGTGCGCAGCCGGTGGTACCAGCGGGTCGTGGCGTCGTACTCGACGTACGGGGCCCACTGGGCGCGGTCGTCGGCGATCGAGCGTGCCAGGCCCGCGAACTCGGCCACCGTCTCGGGGTGGGCACGCTCGGGCTGGAGGAGGTGCGGGACCTCGAGGATGTCGCCGGCGATCTGAAGGTCGCTGTCCATGTTCATGGGTGGGGAGGTTCCTCAGCAGAAACAGAAGCGGTGGGGGTCACGAAGAAGAGGTGACGCGAGTGACGCAGGGTGACGCTGGGAGAAAAGCTGGAGCTCTACGGCATCAACAGCTGGGACAGCAACAGCAACAGCGCGCCTGGACAGCGCTGCGGAACCCACGGTTGTGGGTCGCGGAGAGCGCTGCGGTCGCTGGCATGCCACCAAAGGTGGCTGGAACAACACCCGACTGTCAACCCAATGCCCGATTTGGGGGTAATGTTTCACCTCATCCGGTTACAGTGCGCGGAGAAAGGTTTGTTCAGCCGCGGACCAGGACAGATGGCGCTTCAACCGTGCCCGTAAACATGGCGGCGCCCGCGTGATCGACCACGCTCGGTCACCACGCGGATCCCGGCCGGTCCGTGATCGGACTGTGATCCGGATCGCTTCCATGGCTGGATCGCAACAAGATCCAAGTCTCGGACGTCCTCCCTTGTGAAGGGTCGCGCACGGTGCGCCCAGGCCGGTGGCATGTGTCTCGTTTTTTGGTGATTTGAACACTTTCCGCATAGGCTTGGTTCCGCAGAGTGAATACGAGGCCCAATAGCAGATCTCGGCTTGACTCGCGCAGAGCACGAACTTGTAATTTCACTCGTGTCGTTCGGCCGGGTTCGCAACGGCAAGACCACGGGGACGCACAGAACAGACGAGGGGCGCACATGACCGAGTTGTTCCAGGAACTGCTGGTCGAGGACGCGGACGAAGAACTCGGCTGGCAGGAGCGCGCGCTGTGCGCCCAGACCGATCCCGAGTCCTTCTTTCCCGAGAAGGGCGGCTCGACCCGCGAGGCCAAGAAGGTCTGCCTCGCCTGCGAGGTCCGCTCCGAATGCCTCGAATACGCCCTGCAGAACGACGAGCGGTTCGGCATCTGGGGCGGCCTGTCCGAGCGCGAGCGACGCCGCCTGAAGAAGGCAGCGGTCTGAGCCGCCGCCCGCACCGCGTGAGGCCCGACGGGCCCCGCGCGAAGCCTCCCGGCCCGGCGAGCCTGGGAGCGCACACCGAGAACACGCGGTCCGCCGAGAACGGTCCGCCACCTGTGGTCCACCCCCAGGAGGCGGACCGTTCCGCGTGCCGGCACACGGAACGGCCGCCGCCGGGAGGCGGACCCTCCGCCGTCGGAAGCCGGGCCGTTCCGCGTGTACCGAGGGAAACTCCGCGCGCAGCGCGGGAAACCCTTCCTCCCGCTCTGTCCACAGCGGCGGCGGACCGCTCCGCGTGCAGCCGTTAGTGTGGGCCTCCGTCCGAGACGCTTCCCACGCCCCCCGCGGGCGACCCCGGCCGGAGGGCCCGTAGCTCGATGTCCTCAACTCCTGAGTTTCCGCGACACGTCGTCACCGCCGTGATCGTCACCCACGACGGCGCCCGCTGGCTGCCGGACGCCCTCGCCGGGCTGCTCGCCCAGGAACGCCCCGTGCAGAACGCGGTCGCCGCCGACACCGGCAGCGCCGACGACTCGGCGCAGCTCCTCGCCGACGGCATCGGCGCCGACCGTGTCCTGCATCTCGCCCGCCGCACCGGCTTCGGCGCCGCCGTCGAGGAGGCCGCCCGCACCGCGCCCGTGCTCGGACCCGAGGACCTCCCCTATCTGAAGCGCCCAAGCGGCTGGGACCCGGTCAGCCGGACCTGGAACGACGAGGCGTACGACCTCCCCGAACTCCCGCACGGCGAACCGGTCCAGTGGCTCTGGCTGCTCCACGACGACTGCGCCCCCGAGCCCGGCGCCCTCGCCGAACTCCTGCGCGTCGCCGACTCAGACGCGGACGCCGCCGTCATCGGCCCCAAACTGCGCGGCTGGTACGACCGGAAGCAGCTGCTCGAGACCGGCGTCTCCATCGCCCGCAGCGGCCGCCGCTGGACCGGACTCGACCGCCGCGAACAGGACCAGGGCCAGCACGACCAGGTCCGCTCCGTCCTCTCCGTCTCCACCGCCGGCATGCTCGTCCGCCGCGACGTCTTCGAGGAGCTCGGCGGCTTCGACCGCCGCCTGCCCCTCATGCGCGACGACGTCGACCTGTGCTGGCGCGCCCACGCCGCGGGACACCGCGTCCTGATCGCCCCCGACGCCGTCCTCCGGCACGCCGAGGCCTCCGCCCGCGAGCGCCGCACCGTCGACTGCGCCGGGCGCACCGCCGCCAACCCGCACCGCGTCGACAAGGCCGGCGCCGTCTACACCCTCCTCGCCAACAGCCGCGGTGCCGCCCTCCCGTACGTCTTCGTCCGGCTGATCGTCAGCACCCTGCTCCGCACCCTCGCCTACCTCGTCGGCAAGGTCCCCGGGCAGGCCGTCGACGAGGTCATGGGCCTCCTCGCCACCCTGCTGCGCCCCGAGAAGATCCTCGCCGCCCGCAAACGCCGCAAGAACCCCGTCGTCCCGGCGAACGAACTCCGCCCGCTGTTCCCGCCGCCCGGCGCCACCGTCCGCGCCGCCGTCGAACAGCTCACCGCCAACTTCGGCGGCTCCGAGGCCGATTCCGGCGGCTCCCGCCACGGCGTCGCCGAGTCCGGACCCGGCGGCGACGACGCCGACTACCTGGAGATCGAGCAGTTCGCCCGGCTCAAGAAGATCGCCCGCAAGCCCGGACCGGTCCTCTTCGCCCTCCTGCTCCTCATCTCCCTGGTCGCCTCCCGCAACCTCTTCGCCGGCGGCTCGCTGGCCGGCGGCGCCCTGCTGCCCGCGCCCGACACCGTCTCCGAACTCTGGTCGCGGTACGCCGACGGCTGGCACGCCCTCGGCACCGGCGGCACCCAGACCGCCCCGCCGTACCTCGCCGTCCTGGCCGCGCTCTCCGCGCTCTTCCTCGGCTCCACCTCCACCGCGCTGACCCTGCTGCTCGTCTGCTCGGTCCCGCTCGCCGGCTTCACCGCGTACTTCGCCGCCCGCGGCATCGTCGAGTCCCGGCTCCTGCGCGCCTGGGGCGCCATCGCGTACGCGTTCCTGCCCGCCGCCACCGGAGCCCTCGCCACCGGCCGGCTCGGCACCGCGGTCCTCGCGATCCTGCTGCCGCTGACGGCCCGCGCCGCCGTCGCCGCCCACGGCTTCAACCGGCCGGACCGGGGCAGCTGGCGCGCCACCTGGGCGTACACCTTCCTGCTGACCTTCGCCACCGCGTTCACCCCGGTCGTCTGGCCGCTCGCCGTCCTCCTCGGCCTCGGCGTACTCGTCGTCCGCCGCTCCGACATCACCGCGTACGGGCTGCGCTTCCTGGCCGCCGTCGGCACCCCGCTCCTGGTCCTCGCCCCCTGGTCGCTGACCCTGCTCACCGACCCGGCCGCGTTCCTGCGCGAGGCCGGCCTCGATGTCCGTACGGGCACGGCGACCGCGCTCGACCTGCTCGGCACCAGCCCGGGCGGCCCCGGCACCACCGGCGGCCTCCTGCTGGCCGGCCTGGTCCTCGCGGGCCTGGCCGGCCTGCTGCGCGAGGAGCGGCAGCTCGCCGTCCGCGCCGCCTGGGCCGCCGGTCTCGCCGGCCTCCTCTTCGCCGCCCTGTCCAACGGCGCGGGCGGCACCGGCTGGGCCGGACCCGCCACCCTCGTCTACGGCGCCGCCCTCATCGCCGCCGGCATGATCGGCGCCGAGGGCGGCCGCACCCGCGTCGCCGCCCACGGCTTCGGCTGGCGCCAGCCCGTCGCCGCCCTCATCGCCCTCGCCTGCGCCCTCGGCCCCGCCGTCGCCGCCGTCGGCTGGATGATCGCCGGCGCCGACGGACCGCTGACCCGGCGCGACCCGGTCCAGGTCCCGGCGTTCGTCGCCGAGGAGTCCGGCACCCGCGACCAGCCCCGCACCCTCGTCCTCGGCGGCACCTCGCCCGGCGAGGTCACGTACACCCTGGTCCGCGGCTCCGGCGCCCGCCTCGGCGACGCCGAACTCAACGTGGCCGCCGAGGACGATCCGCGCCTCGACGACGTCGTCGCCCACCTGGTCGCCGGCTCCGGCGCCGACCAGACCCAGCAGCTCAGCGGCTACGCGATCCGCTACGTCCTGGTACGGGACGGGGCACCGCGCCAGATGAGCCGCGTCCTCGACTCCACCCCCGGACTCAGCCGCCTCAGCCAGATCGACGGCAGCGCGCTCTGGCGCGTGGACCGCGAGATCGCCCGCGTCATGATCGTCCCGCCGACGGCGAAGACCGCGGAAGGCGCGACGCAGGGGACCGCGGACGCCGCGAAGGCGCCGACCGCCCCGGTCGCCGTCGCCGCCGGCCCCGTCGAGGCGCACACCGAGATCCCGGCCGGCCCCACCGGCCGCGTCCTGCGCCTCGCCGACCGCGCCGACGAGGGCTGGACCGCCACCCTCGACGGCAAGGAGCTGACCCGCACCACCGTCGACGGCTGGGCCCAGGGCTTCGAACTCCCCGCCGAGGCCGGCCGCCTCGACCTCACGTACGACCAGCCCCTCACCCACACCGCGTGGATCTGGGCCCAGGTCGGCCTCGCCGTCGTCCTCCTCGTCCTCGCCCTGCCGGGCCGGCGCCGCGAGATCGACGACGACCTGCCCGAGGAGGAGCTCGCGATCCCCGCCCAGGCGGCCGAGGGCGACGGCCGCCGTGCCCGGCGTCTGCGCGCCGCCGCGGAGGCCGAGGCGGAGGGCGTGACCGCCGGGACCGGCGGCCAGGACCCGGCGCCGGAGACCACGGCGATCCCGGAGCAGCAGACCCAGGAGTCCCAGGAATGGGACGGCGGCTACGACCCCGCCTACGCACAGGCCCAGGAACAGCCGCAGGGCGGCCACCAGGAGCAGCCCCAGCCCCAGGCCTACGCCGAGCAGGGCTACTACCAGGAGTACGCGGCCGACCCGTACCAGCAGCAGCCGTACGCGTACCCCCAGCAGGGCTACGAGCAGCAGCCGCAGCAGTACGACCAGCAGCAGCCGTACGCCGACCAGGGTTACGACCCGCAGCAGTACGACCCGTACACCTACGGCTACGGGCACCCCCAGGGCCACGAGACCGAGCAGCGTCCCGACGGGAGCAGCAACCAGTGAAGCGCACGACCCTCTCCCTGATCGCGGGCGCCACGGCGCTCGCCGCCGTCACCGGCTTCGCGTCCCTCACCACCCCGGACGGCGCCGCCGCCCCCCAGGTCAAGGCGCCCACCCGGCTGCCGGTCGAACGCGCGGGCCTGGCCTGCCCGGTGCCCAGCACCTCCGAGGTGGCCGAGACCCTCTACACCTCGTACACGCCGCCCAGCGGCGGTACGGACCCGGCGAAGGGCGGCACGGGAGGCTCGGGCACGGCCGACAAGCCGGCCGCCGCCACCGCCCAGCTGCGGCCCGCCGCGAGCACGACGACCTCCGGCGGCGCCCCCAAGGGCGGCACGAAGGCGAAGGCCCCGGCCACCGTCACCGCCCCCGGCAAGCCCGTCACCGCCGAGGCGAACGGCCCCTCCGCACCCGCCCTGACCGGCGCGGCGACCGGCACCCTCGCCCCCGGCTGGACCGTGCAGCAGACCACCGTCGTCTCGGCGGGCGGCGCCCGCGGCCTTCTCGGACTGAGCTGCGGCGCCCCCGACACCGATTTCTGGTTCCCCGCGGCCTCCACCGCCAAGGAACGCCAGGACTACGTCCACCTCACCAACCCGGACGACACGGCCGCCGTCGCCGACATCGAGCTGTACGGCCCCGAGGGCGTCCTCAAGTCCCAGTTCACCGAGGGCATCCCGGTCCCGGCCCGCTCCACGGTCCCCGTCCTGCTCTCCACCCTCACGGGCGAGGCCGCGCAGCAGTCCGTCACCGTCCACGTCACCACGCGCAGCGGCCGGGTCGGCGCGGCCATCGGTTCCGCCGACGAGAAGCTCGGCAGCGACTGGCTCGCGGCCTCGGCCGACCCGGCGAGCACCGCTGTGCTCCCCGGCATCCCGGCCGACGCCACCGCCGTACGCCTGGTGGCGTTCGTCCCGGGCGAGGACGACGCCGACCTGAAGATCCAGCTGGTCACCCAGAGCGGCACGATCGTCCCGGCGAGCGCCCGCTCCCTGCACGTGAAGTCGGGGATGACGGCCTCCGTCGAGCTGCCGGACCTCACCCGCGGCGAGGTGGGCTCGCTGATGCTCAGCCCGAGCGACCCGAAGAAGCCCACCCCGGTCGTGGCCGCCCTCAGGGTGGTCCGCGGCAAGGGCAACGACGCCGAGGTCGCCTTCGTACCCGCGACCGGGGCGATCTCCGCCCGCGCGACGATCGCCGACAACCGGGCCAAGGGGACGACGCTGGCCCTGACCGCCGTCGGCGCGGCAGCGCAGGTGAAGGTCACCGCCTCGGCGGGCTCCGGCGGGGGGACGCCCGTGACGAAGACGGTCACCGTCAAGGCGGGCACGACGACGGCCCTGACCGACCTGGTCCCCGCGGGCCTCAAGGGCTCCTACGCGCTGACCGTCGAACCGGTCTCGGGCGGCAAGGTGTACGCGTCGAGGACGCTGGCGGTGCCGCTGGACGGCACCCCGATGTTCACGGTCCAGACCTTCGTCGACGACCGGGGCACGGTCGAGGTCCCGTCGGCCCGCCAGGACCTGGGAGTCCTGGACTAGGCGGCGAGGGCGGGGTCAGTCCTGCCCGTACCGGGGATCGACCGACTCCGGGGAGAGTCCCAGCAGCTCGGCGACCTGCTCCACCACGACCTCGTGGACGAGGAGCGCCCGCTCGTCCCGGTTCTTGGAGCGGATCTCGACCGGCCGCCGGTAGACGACCACCCGGGCGGGATCGTTCTTCTCCGCGGCCACCGAGCCGCCCAGCGGCACCGTCTCGCCCGGCACCGCCGGCGGCACCTCCATGACGAGGAACTCGACGTCGGCGAGCTGCGGCCAGCGCCGTTCGAGACGTTCCACCGAGTCGAGGACGAGATCGCGGAAGGTGTCGGCCCGGCTCGCGGAGAGCGGCACCTGGGGCGGGGCGACGGGTCCCCGCATCCCGCGGCCGTGCCGGTCGCGGCGGCGCACCCGGGGCTCCGCCGGGGGCTCCGTGGAGTGGTGCGGGGGGCTCGGCGGCACAGGACTGTCCATCACTGACGCAGCGTAACCCTCATCGGTGCCCGTGCGCCGTGGCGCATCCTCGCCACGTTTCCGGGTGTCCCGGCAGCACCACTCCACCCCCTGTCGAAACCTGAACGATCCGGCCAACCGCCCGCCCGAATCGGGGGCCACTCGCGATCGGCCATCTGGCCGTGGTTGACCGGATCCATACCCCCGAGTGTCCGGATCGACTCCCGGCGCCACCCCCTTGCGCCCCCTCTCCCGCAGGTCGGAGCGGTCGCCACGCGAAGGGGGGTGGCGGAGGTCACAGCGCGACACGGTGGAGTGACCTGAGGGAGAGTCGTCGCGGCCCGCTCAAGAGTGCGGTACCGTCCAACGTCGTGAGCCCTGTACGTCGCTGTTCGCGCACTGCGTGCGGCCGCCCTGCCGTCGCGACACTGACGTACGTCTATGCCGACTCGACTGCGGTCCTCGGCCCGCTCGCCACCTACGCCGAGCCCCACTGCTACGACCTGTGCGCCCCGCACAGCGAGCGCCTGACCGCCCCACGGGGGTGGGAGGTCGTGCGGCTGACCGACGGTTCCGCCCCGCCCCGCCCCAGCGGCGACGACCTCGAAGCCCTGGCCAACGCGGTACGGGAAGCGGCCCGCCCTCAGGAACGCGCGGCCGAGGCCGGCGGCAAGGGCGGCGGAGGCCGCGGCGGCGACCCCATGGAGGTCGGCCGCAGAGGGCACCTGAGAGTGCTCCGCTCCCCCGACAACTGAGCGCAACCGGCCACCGTCCACGTACCCCGTCCCCACTCCGGGTAGTTTTGGCGTTCCGTACACGCGCCGCACACGCGTGCCGAAGAACTCAGGAGGGTGGATCCGTGACTGCCGATCTGTCGCAGATCGTGAAGGCGTACGACGTCCGCGGAGTGGTACCCGACCAGTGGGACGAGTCGCTCGCCGAGCTCTTCGGTGCCGCCTTCGTACGGGTGACGGACGCGGACGCGATCGTCATCGGCCACGACATGCGCCCCTCGTCGCCCGGCCTGGCGGACGCCTTCGCGCGCGGCGCGGCCCGCCTCGGCGCCGACGTCACCCTGATCGGACTCTGCTCCACCGATCAGCTGTACTTCGCTTCCGGCAGCTTCGACCTGCCCGGCGCGATGTTCACCGCCTCGCACAACCCGGCCCAGTACAACGGCATCAAGATGTGCCGCGCCGGCGCCGCCCCGGTGGGCCAGGACACGGGCCTGGCGGAGATCCGGGAACTCGCGGAGGGCTGGTCGGAGACCGGCGCGCCGGAAGCGGCGGCGAACCCGGGCGCGATCACCCATCGCGACACGCTCAAGGACTACGCGCAGTACCTGACGTCCCTGGTGGACCTGACGGCGATCCGCCCCCTCAAGGTCGTGGTGGACGCGGGCAACGGCATGGGCGGCCACACGGTCCCCACGGTCTTCGAGGGCCTGCCGCTGGATGTGGTCCCGATGTACTTCGAGCTGGACGGCACGTTCCCGAACCACGAGGCGAACCCGCTGGACCCGAAGAACATCGTCGACCTCCAGGCCCGCGTCCTGGCCGAGGGCGCCGACCTCGGGCTGGCCTTCGACGGCGACGCCGACCGCTGCTTCGTCGTGGACGAGCGCGGCGAGCCGGTCTCGCCGTCGGCGATCACGGCCCTGGTGGCGGCCCGCGAGCTCGCGAAGCACCCCGGCGGAACGATCATCCACAACCTGATCACCTCGTGGTCGGTGCCGGAAGTCGTCCGTGAACAGGGCGGCGAGCCGGTCCGTACGCGCGTCGGCCACTCCTTCATCAAGGAGGAGATGGCGAAGACCGGCGCGATCTTCGGCGGCGAGCACTCGGCGCACTACTACTTCAAGGACTTCTGGAACGCGGACACGGGCATGCTGGCCGCGCTCCACGTCCTGGCGGCCCTGGGCGGCCAGGAGGGCGCGCTTTCGGCCCTGGTGGCGGCGTACGACCGCTACGCGTCCTCGGGTGAGATCAACTCGACGGTGGCGGACCAGAAGGCGAGCGCGGCCAAGGTCAGGGCCACGTACGAGAACGAGGACGTCACCCTCGACGACCTGGACGGCCTGACGGTGACGGCGCGGGACTGGTGGTTCAACCTCCGCGCCTCCAACACGGAGCCGCTGCTGCGCCTCAACGTCGAGGCCCGCGACGAGGCGACGATGGCGAGGATCCGCGACGAGGTCCTGGCCCTGGTCCGCACCACGGCCTGACCTCCACGCGCCACCCCACCGCCGGGGGACAGGGCACCCCCCGTCCCCCGGCGGTAGGCTGACCTGGCCCGAAACCGCTTGTTCGAAGGGACACCCCATGCCGCTCGAAGCCGGCCTCCTGGAGATCCTGGCCTGCCCCGCGTGCCACGCTCCACTGAACGACCGCACGGCGGAGGAGACCCCCGAACTCATCTGCACGAGCCCCGACTGCGGCCTCGCCTATCCGGTCCGCGACAACATCCCGGTCCTCCTGACGGACGAGGCCCGCCGCCCCTAACCAGGGCCGGCGGCACGGAGCTGCCCCACGGCGACGCCGGCAGGGAGCGACCTGATGGTGACGGCAGCCCCACCGCCGCGGGCAGGGCATGGCGGACGGCTCGGGCGCACACCGCACGGCTCGGATCCCGGCTCGCGCCGCACGGACGCAGGCCCCCACGACGGGACAGGCCGCCCAAGACGCTCCGGACGGACCGGGCTCGGGCTCCTGCCGACGGGGACGCGGCTCACTTCGTACGGCCCGTACCCGGCGTTACGGCACCGGCTCGGCCTCGCGCCGCACGGCAACGGCCCTGGTCGAGTCGCGTGGTGCTGGTCCGTTCCGTACGGCACGGCTTGGGCGTCCACGGGACTGGCTCGGGCCGCATCGCAGGGGCCTGGCCGGTACGGCACAGGCTCCGGCTCGTGGCGTACGGCACGGTTCGTCGTTACGGCACCGGCCCGGGCTGCGGGGCACGGGCCTGGCCCGTACGGCACCAGCTCGGTCCCGCGCTGCACCGGCGAGTCCCTGTCTCGCACCGTGGCGCAAGCGGTCCGCTCCGTACGGCACGGGGGTCCAGGCTCACGTGGCGAGGGACGGGACCCGGCCCGTACGGCAAGGCCCCCCGGCCTGTACGGCACGGGCTCCGGTTCGTGCCGTACGGCGCTCGGCTCGTGCCGCAGGGCACGGGACCTGGCCCGCACGGTCCAGGGTTGCGCCGCACGGCGAGTCCCCCGGGCTCACGGTGCACGGCCAGAGGTCCGGTCCGCTCGGAGGGCACCGGGGCCGTACGGCACGGGGCTCGCTCCCGGCGCCCGACGGCACGGTCCCGGCTCCGCTCCGCCAGGCAAGGGCCCCGGTCCGTGCCGCTCGGCACGGAACCCGGCCCAGGCCGCGGGCCCTGCCGAGCCGCACGGCACGGGGGTGGCCGCCGCCCGGCGGGCCCACGCCTCGTGGTCCAGCCGAGCCGCAGGGCACGGGAGTGGCCGCCGCCCGCACCGCATCGGACGCCCGACCGACCCGCCCGCTCCCGCCTTCATCCGCTGCCCAGCCCCGCCCCAGCCCCCAACTCACCCCGCCCCATCCCCTCGCACTTCCCTGAGGGACCCGCCTCACCTCCCCGGGAGGGTCCGCCGCCAACGGCGAGCCCCCCACGGGGAAGCCCGCACCTCTGCCATCCCAGCTGTACGAGTGGTGCGGGTGGGAACGACAACCGGCCGACGGCAGGGCGCGGCGCACCACAAACACCCGCACAACCCCGCACCAGCACCGCAAGCCCCGCACCATAGAAGGTGCACGCACCACAAGGCACCCGCCCAAGCCGCCCGCACCAAGGGCACCGCACCGCACGACGAAGACCCCCAAGCCCCCCGCAGGGGCCCGCGACGACGACGCGACCGGAGGCACCCGCCCCATGCTCGACGAGACCCTCCTCGACGCCCCGGACGACCTCGCCCTGGCAGACCGCCGCGGCCTCCTCCGCGGCGCCGCCGAAGCCGGCGCCCGGGTAAGGACGGCGGCCAGGCACGCCGCCGAGGCCGGCATCGCGGACCTCCACCCCGAGGGCCGCCCCCGCGCAGTACTGGTCGCCGGCCCGGGCACCGCCGCCGCGGCCGTAGCGGACCTGATCGGCGCCCTGGCAGGAGCCTCGGCACCCGTCGTACGCCTCCAGCCGACCGGCGTCGCCCCCGCCGCGGGCGCCCTGCGCTGGGCCCTGCCCGGCTGGGCCGGCTCCGTGGACCTCCTCCTCCTGCCGACGACGGACGGCTCCGAACCGGGCCTGGCACTGCTCGCGGAGCAGGCGTACCGCCGCGGGATCACCGTCGTCGCCGTGGCGCCCAAGGCCTCGCCGCTCACCGAGACGGTCAGCGGCTCACGCGGTCTGTTCGTGCCGATGGCCGTCGCCCCGAACGAGGCCCCGAACGAATACGCCGAGAACATCGCGGCGAGCCCCGGCACCCTGTGGGCCCTGTTCACCCCGCTGCTCATGCTGCTCGACCGGGTCGGTCTCCTGGAGGCGCCGCCCGAGGCCCTGGAGAAGGTCGCCGACCGGCTGGACCGCATGGCGGAGCGCTGCGGCCCGGCCATCGCCACGTACAGCAACCCGGCGAAGACGCTCGCCGCCGAGCTCGCCGACACACTGCCGCTGATCTGGACGGAGGGCGCGGCCGCGGGCCCGGCGGGCCGCAGGTTCGCCGCCGTCCTTGCGGAGCTCGCCGGTCTGCCGGCGCTCGCGGCGGAACTCCCGGAAGCCCTCCCGGCCCACGGCGTACTCCTCGCGGGTGACTACGCGGCGGGCGCGGACCCCGAGGACTTCTTCCGCGACCGGGTGGACGAGCCGCAGGCGCTCCGGGCCCGGGTGGTCCTGCTGAGGGACCGTCCGTCGGACGGCCTGACCGCCGCCCACGCGGCCCGCGAACTGGCGCTGAGCCACGAGACGGCGATCAGCGAGCTGGAACCGGAGGAAGGTGATGACCTGGAGACCCTGGCGGAACTGCTCGCGGTGACCGACTTCGCGGCGGTCTACCTCTCCCTGGCAACCCCGGGCCGCACGGCGCTCTGAGCGCACCCCGAGAGCAGGCCCCCACACCACAAGCCCCGACCCACCCTCACCGCTCGCCCCTGTCCACCACCCCGTTACCCACCGGACACCCGCCCCCTGTCACCTGTCTCCCGACACCCCTCACCTCACCTTCCGTCACCACCCCGAGGAGCTGGCAGGCACCATGGACCGCCTCGTCAACACCGTTCGCCCCTACGCCTGGGGATCCACGACGGCCATCCCGGAGCTGCTCGGCGTCGCCCCGACCGGCGAGCCCCAGGCCGAGATGTGGATGGGCGCCCACCCCGGCGCCCCTTCCCGCACCGAGCGCGGCTCGCTGAACGCGCTGATCGACGCCGATCCCGTCGGCGAACTGGGGGAGCGTTCCGTCGAGAAGTTCGGCCCGCGCCTGCCGTTCCTGCTCAAGGTGCTCGCCGCCGGCGCCCCGCTCTCCCTCCAGGCCCACCCCGACCTCGCCCAGGCGCAGGCCGGTCACGCGGCCGAGGAAGCCGCGGGCATCCCGATCGACGCCCCGCACCGGACGTACAAGGACGCCAACCACAAGCCCGAGCTGATCTGCGCGCTCACCCCCTTCGAGGGGCTGTGCGGATTCCGCGCGCCGGCCCAGACCGCGGACCTGCTCGCCGCCCTCGGCGTCGACTCGCTCAAGCCGTACGTCGACCTCCTGCACGCCCACCCCGAAGAGGCCGCCCTCCGCGAGGTCCTGACGGCGCTGCTGACCGCCGATCCGGAGGAGATGGCGCACACCGTGGCAGAGACGGCCGCGGCCGCGGACCGTCTCGGCGGCGAGCACGCCCCGTACGCGAGCCTCGCCCACCACTACCCGAGCGACCCCGGTGTCATCGCCGCGATGCTCCTCAACCGGGTCACGCTGCAGCCCGGCGAAGCTCTCTACCTGGGCGCCGGAGTCCCGCACGCCTACCTCTCGGGCCTCGGCGTCGAGATCATGGCCAACTCCGACAACGTGCTGCGCTGCGGACTCACTCCCAAGCACATCGACGTCCCCGAACTCCTGCGCGTGGTCCGCTTCGAGCCGAACGACCCGGCCGTCCTGCGCCCCGAGGCCTCCCCGTCCGGGGAAGAGGTCTACGACACCCCGATCGACGAGTTCCGCCTCTCCCGTCTCGTACGGCCGGAGGGCGCGGCCCCGACGGATCTGACGAGCCCCACCCCGCAGATCCTGCTCGCCGTGGCGGGTCGCCCGAAGGCGGGCGAAGTGACCCTCGCCGCCGGCGAATCCGTCTTCGTGCCCGCGGGCGAGAAGGCCGAACTCTCCGGTACGGGGACGGTCTTTCGCGCCACCGTCGTGGCCTGATGCGACAATGACCGGCCGAACCGCGGCGACAGAGCCGGTGCATCGACGAAGGGACCACGTACACCCATGAGCGCGTCAGGCGGAACCAAGGCGATCGTGGCGGCACTCGCCGCCAACCTGGCGATCGCCGTAGCCAAGTTCGTGGCGTTCCTCTTCAGTGGTTCGTCGTCGATGCTCGCCGAGAGCGTCCACTCCCTCGCCGACTCCGGCAACCAGGGCCTGCTGCTCCTCGGCGGCAAGAAGGCGAAGCGCGAGGCGACTCCGCAGCACCCCTTCGGCTACGGCCGCGAGCGGTACATCTACGCCTTCCTCGTCTCCATCGTGCTCTTCTCCGTCGGTGGCATGTTCGCCATCTACGAGGGCTACGAGAAGATCAAGCACCCGCACCCGATCGAGGCCTGGTACTGGCCGGTCGGCGTCCTCGTCTTCGCGATCATCGCCGAGTCCTTCTCCTTCCGTACCGCCATCCAGGAATCGAACCAGATCCGCGGCGGCCTCACCTGGACGCAGTTCGTCCGCCGGGCGAAGGCCCCCGAGCTGCCCGTCGTCCTCCTGGAGGACCTCGGCGCGCTCGTCGGCCTCGTCCTCGCGCTCGGCGGCGTCGGCCTCGCCCTGCTGACCGGCGACGGCATCTGGGACGGCATCGGCACCCTCTGCATCGGCGTCCTGCTGATCGCCATCGCGATCGTGCTGGCCGCCGAGACCAAGTCGCTGCTGCTCGGCGAGTCCGCGGGCACCGACGAGGTCCAGCGGATCGAGGCCGCGGTCGTGGACGGCGAGACCGTCACCCGCCTCATCCACATGCGTACGCTCCACCTCGGTCCTGAGGAGCTCCTCGTCGCCGCCAAGATCGCCGTTCAGCACGACGACTCGGCCGGCGACGTCGCGAACGCCATCAACGCCGCCGAGGCACGCATCCGCGCCGCCGTCCCGATCGCCCGGGTCATCTACCTGGAGCCGGACATCTACAAGGAGACGGCTGCCTCGGCCGGCCCCGACCTGGCGAAGACCCCGGACGACAACGACCGCTGACGGCCGACGCCGGCGCACCTCACCCCGGTCCTTGCACCAGGCCCCCGAGACCCCACGGTCCCGGGGGTCTCGTGCGTATGTACGGGGCTTCGATCACGCCCCGCGGCCCGATGCGGACTGTGGCCCGCCCCGCCGTCCGGTGTAGATTCGTGACCAGCCAGACGTCGCTGCTGATGGCGGTCGGGCGGTCCTCGCGGACCGGCCGAGGGAGAGAGGGCCTCCGACGACGGCACCGTGGAAAACCCCGGGCATTCGTGTGTCCAGGGATCCTCCGTGGTGCCCGGCGCCCCAACCGACCCTCGCACGCGAACACACGAGGAGCAGCTCAGTCATGACGACTGCCGCCCATCAGGACTTCAAGGTCGCCGACCTCTCCCTGGCCGCCTTCGGCCGCAAGGAGATCACCCTCGCCGAGCACGAGATGCCCGGCCTGATGTCGATCCGCCGCGAGTACGCCGAGCAGCAGCCCCTCGCCGGCGCCCGCGTCACCGGCTCCCTGCACATGACCGTGCAGACCGCCGTCCTCATCGAGACCCTGGTCGCCCTCGGCGCCGAGGTCCGCTGGGCCTCCTGCAACATCTTCTCCACCCAGGACCACGCCGCCGCGGCCATCGCCGTCGGCCCGAACGGCACCCCGGAGAACCCGCAGGGCGTCCCGGTCTTCGCCTGGAAGGGCGAGACCCTCGAGGAGTACTGGTGGTGCACCGAGCAGGCCCTCACCTGGCCGAACTCGCCCACCGGCGGCCCGAACATGATCCTCGACGACGGTGGTGACGCCACCCTCCTCGTCCACAAGGGCGTCGAGTTCGAGAAGGCCGGCTCCGCCCCGGACCCGGCCACCGCGGACAGCGAGGAGTACGGCTACATCCTCCGCCTCCTGAACCGCACTCTCGGCGAGAACCCGCAGAAGTGGACCCAGCTGGCGTCCGAGATCCGCGGCGTGACCGAGGAGACCACCACCGGCGTCCACCGCCTGTACGAGATGCAGCAGGCCGGCGACCTCCTCTTCCCGGCGATCAACGTGAACGACGCCGTGACGAAGTCGAAGTTCGACAACAAGTACGGCTGCCGCCACTCCCTCATCGACGGCATCAACCGCGCCACCGACGTCCTCATCGGCGGCAAGACCGTGGTCGTCTGCGGCTACGGCGACGTCGGCAAGGGCTGCGCCGAGTCCCTGCGCGGCCAGGGCGCCCGCGTGATCGTCACGGAGATCGACCCGATCTGCGCGCTCCAGGCGGCGATGGACGGCTACCAGGTCACGACCCTGGACGAGGTCGTGGAGAAGGCCGACATCTTCATCACCACGACCGGCAACAAGGACATCATCATGGCCGCGGACATGGCCAAGATGAAGCACCAGGCCATCGTCGGCAACATCGGCCACTTGGTCCTCATCGTGCTGTCCGAGGGCCGCCTCCTCAACCTGGGCAACGCGACCGGCCACCCCTCCTTCGTCATGTCGAACTCGTTCGCGGACCAGACCCTGGCCCAGATCGAGCTCTACACGAAGCCGCAGGAGTACCCGACCGACGTGTACGTGCTGCCCAAGCACCTGGACGAGAAGGTCGCCCGTCTCCACCTGGACGCCCTCGGCGTCAAGCTGACGACCCTCCGCCCCGAGCAGGCCGCGTACATCGGCGTCGAGGTCGAGGGCCCGTTCAAGCCGGACCACTACCGCTACTGATGCCCCGGCCGGCGGCGCCCGCGCGCTGACGCGACGCCGCCCCGGACACCCGTAGAGGAAACAGGCAGGCCCCCCGCACCCCCGTGCCGGGGGGCCTGCCTCGTCCCAGGGCCGTCCGGCGGAGACCAGGGCCGGACAGGCCCTACCCCCACACCCGGAAGCCCCCGTCCCGAGGACCCGACCCATGCCCCGCGGCCGTTATTCGCTCCATGACCCGCACGACCACACCCCCCTCGGCGACGAACACTTCCACTGCGCGCCCGGCCCCTCCGGCTGGCGCTACGTCTCGCAGGTCACCACCCCCTCGGGCGACCATCAGGGCTCCGTCGACCTGGCCGTCGACGAACTCGGCCGCCCCATCCGTCTCGAACTCCACGCCGCCGGCTGGCAGGTCCGCGGTGCGGCCCTCGACGGCGTCACCTGGGTCCGCACGGACCCCACCGGAACCCACGCCACCGAAGGCAATGTGCGCGCCCACGCCTTCACCGGCACGTCCCCGGCGTTCCTCGTCGCACTCACGCGACTCTTGCGTCTCACCCCCGATTCCCCCGAGACCCGTGTCAGGCTCGTCGCCTTCACGGACCCGGTGCTCGCCCCCCTCACGGTCGACCAGTCCTGGGCCCTGCTGAAGAGTGAAGCGCACGCCACTGACAACGGCCCCCTGATGGTGGACGAATACCAGGTCAGCGCCCTGGACACGGGCGAACGGCACACCGTCCACATCGCCGGCGACGTGGTCCTCTCAGCCCCTGGCATCGAACTCGAAGCTCTGGAGACCCCGCCGTCGGTCTTCCCCTGACGATCAGGCGGGCGGAGCGAACCCGGTAGCGGGCGCCGCGGCCTCCTGACCGCCGTCCCCGGGGGAGGCGACGACCGGCGCGGCAGCCGGAGGGGCCGCCGGGGAAGGCGCGACAGGAGGAACGAAGCCCGGCGCCGGCATCCCCACAGCCCCGGGCATCCCGCTCACCCCGGGAATCCCCGCCACCCCGGTCACTCCCGCGGAGCCGAACGCCCGCCGAGCCTCCCGCGTCTGCCGCTCGGCCGTCACTCCCGCCAGATACGCGTCGGCCGGCACCCCCGGCGGCGGAGGCGTCCCGGTCCGGGCCACCAGCTCGTCCGCCAGCCGCTCAGCCAGCCGCCGCCCCACCACCGGGTCCAGCTCACGCGCCCGCGTGAGGTACTGCCGTATCTCCAGCCACAGGGGCTCGGGCACCGCCGAGAGATCGAGCCCGGCGAAGCGCCCCACCAGCCACGGCGGCGGCGGAGGCACGGCGAGCACCCGCGCCGCGGGTATCCGTTCCCGCACGACGAGCGTCCCCGCGAAGACGTCCCCGAGCCGTCGCCCGCGCTCCGACACGAGCGACGCGACACAGGCGACGACCCCGAACGTCATCAGGATCTCCACGACCCCCATCGCCCCCCGCACGAGCGCGTGCCGGAACCGGATCGGCCCCCCGTCGTCCCGCACCACACGCAGCCCGCATGCCAGCTTCCCCAGCGACCGCCCGTGGGACAGCGTCTCCACCGCGATCGGGGCCCCCACCAGGATCAGCAGGAAGGAGGCGATGGACACCGCCATCACCGCCGCCTCGTCGAGCGACGCGGTGGCGACCGCGATCCCGAGCGTGACCAGCAGATACACGGCCCAGACCACCACCAGGTCGATGAGCACCGCCAACGCCCGGCTCGGAAGCCGGGCGGGCTGCAACCCCAGTACGACGGCATCCCCGGTCACCACGTCACTCACGGCACCCACCCTTCTCCGACCTTCCCGACCCCTCCGAACGTCAGTCTGCCAAGCTGACCCGCAGCGCGCCGCAGCAGTACGGAACCGTCCGCAGCCGATGCCTGGAGCAGCAGCCGATCATGGACCTCGACGTCTACGTCACCGCCCACCGCGCCGAGTGGGAACGCCTCGACCACCTCCTGCGCCGGGGCGGCAAGCTGACCGGAGCCGAGGCCGACGAACTCGTGTCCCTGTACCAGCGCGCGGCCACCCACCTCTCGATCGTGCAGTCGAGCGCCCCGGACCCCATGCTGACGGCCCGGCTCACCCAGCTCGTGGCATGCGCCCGCGCCACGGTCACCGGCACCCGCCGTTCCTCGTGGCGCGACGCCGCCCGCTTCCTCACGGCCGGCTTCCCCGCGGCCGTCTACCGCTCCCGCCACTGGTGGGTACCGACGGCCGTCCTCTCCACCCTGCTCGCCGTTCTCATCGGCTGGTGGATCGGTACGCACCCCGAGGTCCAGGCCGCGATCGGCGCCCCCGCCGACCTTCGCGAGATGACCCGTCCCGGCGGCCAGTACGAGACGTACTACTCCAGCAACCCGGCGGCGTCCTTCGCCGCCCAGGTCTGGACGAACAACGCCCAGGCCGCCGCCATGTGCCTGGTTCTGGGCGCCTTCCTGGGCATCCCGGTGCTCTGGATCCTCTTCGTGAACATGCTGAACGTCGGTGTCGGCATCGGCCTGATGTCGTCCGCGGGCCGCCTCGACGTCTTCCTGGGCCTGATCCTTCCCCACGGCCTGCTCGAACTGACGGCCGTCTTCGTGGCCGCCGGCACGGGCCTCCGACTCGGCTGGACGGTCATCGACCCCGGCCCCACCACCCGCCGCGCAGCCCTCGCGGAACGCGGCCGCGCCGCCGTCGGCATGGCCATCGGCCTGGCCCTGGTCCTCTTCGTCTCGGGCCTGATCGAAGGCTTCGTCACCCCGTCGGGCCTGCCCACCTGGGCCCGCATCACCATCGGCGTCGCCGCTGAGCTGCTCTTCCTCGCCTACGTCTACGTCCTCGGCGGCCGCGCCGCCCGCGCCGGCGAACAGGGCGACCTCGAGGAGGCCGACCGCAGCGCGCAGTTCCCCACCGCCGCCTGATGTGCGTACGGCCCCGCTGACCTGCTAGTGTCCTCCGGTGCCCACAAAAGCCATTGACATGGCGGACGTGGGGAGGTAGATTCAAACGGTTGCCTGGAACTGGACAGTTCGGCAGCGATCAAGTAGAGTCTCACTCACTCCGGTCGGGAATTCGATTCCACGGAGTCACCCCGATTCTTATTCGAATCAAGAAAGCCACCGATTAGGTCGGCCCAAATGATTCTGATAAAGTCGGAACCGCCGAAAGGCCCCCGGAGTGAAAACAAAAGGGACCGGAAAGCGCCGAGGAAATCGGGTCGGAAAGATCTGATAGAGTCGGAAACGCAAGACCGAAGGGAAGCCCGGAGGAAAGCCCGAGAGGGTGAGT
>NZ_JNZO01000056.1 GCF_000717595.1 Streptomyces flavochromogenes
TGAGCCAGGATCAAACTCTCCGTGAATGTTTACCCGTAATCGGGTGACACTCGCGTTGAGCGGGACAGTCAGACCGGAATAAGGCCGACTGTCCACAGCATCCTCGCTGTGTATGTTGCCTACCGCCACAAGGGCCGGCAGGACTTTCAAAGGAACCTCGCCATCCGAAGATGGACGGGGTATCAACTAATCTGGCGTTGATTTTTGGCACGCTGTTGAGTCCCGTTTCTGCCACCCGCTGGAGCGGGTTCGCTGGGCAGGAATTCACTTTCGTGCTTTCCGTTCCCGGCGGGGTTGAACATTACCAGGCTTTCTCGGTCCCCCCGACCACATCCCTGCGAGCATGCAGAGGTGTAGACCACTGGGGTTAGGATCTGGCTTGATAGGTGCTGCCGACCCGCGACTCAAGGCCGCGTTGGGGTCAGGCAGGAGTACGACAGTACATCCCACCGTCAGCTGAGGCAAATCGTTTCCGGTGGTCCCTAGCTCCGCCCAACTGGTACGTCCCGGGCGGAACTGGGACTTCTTATGACTTACGCTTCTGAACAGTACGCCGTCCAGGACAGGTAGTGACGGCGCCACACAATCTCCGCCCCTGGGAGGCTTCCCATGACAACCGTGACGTCGCCGCTTGCCGGACGCGCCATCGGTCTCGCCGCAGTTCCCGACCCGGTCTTCTCCGGTGCGATGGTCGGGCCCGGCACCGCCATCGATCCCGTACGTGAGCCCTCGGAGGCCGTCTCCCCCATCGACGGGGTCATCGTCTCCATGCACCCGCACGCCTTCGTCGTCGTCGACGGTGAGGGCCACGGGGTGCTGACCCACCTCGGCATCGACACCGTTCAGCTCAACGGGGAGGGCTTCGAGCTCCTCGTGAACAAGGGCGACACCGTCCAGCGCGGCCAGGCCGTCGTGCGCTGGGACCCCGCCGCGGTCGAGGCCGCCGGAAAGTCCCCCATCTGTCCCATCGTGGCCCTCGAGGCCACTGCGGACTCGCTCTCCCACGTCGTCGAGGACGGCGATGTGAAGGCCGGCGACCAGCTCTTCGGCTGGAGCTGAGCCGGATCGTCCCCGTGACGACCGCGAGTTCGACATTCAACGCGGCGGCAGGTGTCGCCGCTCTATCGGAGACGGGTGAGATGGAGACAACGCTGCGAGGCGTCGGCGTCAGCCACGGTGTGGCGATCGGCGAGGTCCGGCACATGGGCACGGCGGTTCTCGAACCGCCGGCCAAGCAGATTCCGGCGGACGAGGCGGAGCGCGAACAGGGGCGCGCCCGTCAGGCCGTCGAGGCTGTCGCCGCCGACCTCAATGCACGCGGCAACCTGGCCGGCGGCGAGGCTCAGCACGTGCTCGAGGCCCAGGCGATGATCGCCCAGGACCCGGAGCTCATCGCCGATGTGGACCGTCGTATCGCCGTGGGCAGCACGGCCGAGCGCGGTATCTACGACGCCTTCTCGCACTATCGCGAGCTGCTCGCCGGTGCCGGTGAGTACATGGCCGGGCGGGTCGCCGACCTCGACGACGTGCGGAACCGGATCGTGGCGCGCCTTCTCGGTGTGCCGATGCCTGGTGTGCCGGACAGCGACGAGCCGTACGTGCTGATCGCGCGGGACCTTGCACCCGCCGACACGGCGCTGCTCGACCCCACGCTGGTGCTCGGGTTCGTGACCGAGGAGGGCGGGCCGACCAGCCACAGCGCGATTCTCGCGCGAGCGCTGGGTGTGCCGGCCATCGTCGCGCTGCCGGGCGCGGGTGAGCTCGCCGAGGGCACGATGATCGCGGTCGACGGTTCGACCGGTGAGATCTTCGTGGAGCCGAGCGAGGAGAAGAAGGCGGAGCTGACCAAGGCCGCCGCCGCGCGCAAGGCCGCGCTGGCGACGTCCAGCGGTCCGGGCGCCACCTCGGACGGGCACAAGGTGCCGCTGCTCGCCAACGTCGGCGGGCCGGCGGATGTGCCGGCTGCGGTGGAGGCCGGTGCCGAGGGTGTCGGTCTGTTCCGTACGGAGTTCCTCTTCCTGGACGACAGCGAGAAGGCTCCGTCCGAGGACAAGCAGGTCGAGGCCTACCGCAAGGTGCTGGAGGCGTTCCCCGAGGGCCGTGTGGTCGTGCGGGTGCTCGACGCGGGTGCGGACAAGCCGCTGGACTTCCTGACGCCGGCGGACGAGCCGAACCCGGCGCTCGGTGTGCGGGGTCTGCGGTCGCTGCTCGACCACCCCGAGGTGCTGCGGACCCAGCTGACCGCGCTGGCGAAGGCGGCCGAGGGCCTGCCGGTGTACCTCGAGGTGATGGCGCCGATGGTGGCCGACCGCACGGACGCGAAGGCTTTCGCGGACGCCTGCCGTGAGGCGGGGCTGCGGGCGAAGTTCGGTGCGATGGTCGAGATTCCCTCGGCCGCGCTGCGGGCGCGCTCGATCCTCCAGGAGGTCGAGTTCCTTTCGCTCGGCACCAACGACCTGGCGCAGTACACCTTCGCCGCCGACCGTCAGGTCGGTGCGGTGTCGCGGCTCCAGGACCCGTGGCAGCCGGCGCTGCTGGACCTGGTGGCGCTGTCCGCCGAGGCGGCGAAGGCCGAGGGCAAGAGTTGTGGTGTCTGTGGCGAGGCTGCCGCCGACCCGCTGCTCGCCTGTGTGCTGACGGGTCTGGGTGTCACCTCCCTTTCCATGGGTGCTGCCTCGATTCCGTATGTGCGGGCGACGCTGGCCAAGTACACGCTGGCGCAGTGCGAGCGTGCCGCGGCCGCGGCGCGTGCCGCGGACACGGCGCACGAGGCACGCGTGGCCGCGCAGGCGGTGCTGTCCGGGGAGTGATTCCCGGAGGTGTTCGACGAAGGGGCTTTCCGTCACGGAGGTGGCGGGGAGCCCCTTCGGCATGTGCGGGGTCAGTGGTGGGTGGTCCAGTCGTCGTCGGGGTCGGGGGTGAGGGGGAAGCCTGCCCGGTGGTCGACGCCCGGTTCCGGGGAGAGGGGTTCTCCGGTGCGGGCGTCGGTGCAGTAGGCGGCGAAGACCTCGGCCTCGGTGAGGGGGGTGAGGATGCCGCCGGTGAGGCGCCAGCCGTGGAGTCGGTCGCGGGCGCCGGGAGAGGTGGTGCGCAGGACGAGGCCGCCGGGTGCTCCGAGGACGATGCCCGCGGCGAGGACGGCGGTGAACTCGGCTGCTGCGGTGTCCTCGACGTCCGTGGGTGAGGTGGTGCCGTCGGCGTGGAGGACGGCGAGGAGCTGGTCGTCGGCGGCCGGGACGCTGCAGACGAGGTGGTGGATGCCGGGTCCTGCGGCCTCCAGGAGTCGGGCGAGGAGCCGGGCGGCGCGCTCGAAGGCGGCGCTGCCGATGTCCCTGCCGCAGGTGGCGCAGTCGCCCGCGGTGGCGAGGACGGTGGTGGCGTACTCCCAGGTGGCGTGGCGGACGGCGGTGCCGACCAGCTCGGGGAGGAGGGTGCTGAGGGGCTGCCCGGTGTAGGTGACCCGGGCGCCGGTGGCGGCGAGGTGGGCGGTGAAGCGGCTGCGGCTCGTGGGGTGGTCGGGGTCGAGGGCGGTCTCGGCGCAGTAGGCCGCGTACTCCTCGGGGTCGAAGAGGGTGACGGTGGTGTGGCCGCCCTGGGTGGCGAGGGTCCTGAGAAGGGCCTCGATCTGACGGAGGTAGGTGGTGTGGTCGTCGAAGGCGAAGGTGCGGTACCGGCGCATGGCCGTGAAGTCGTGCTCGTCGGCGAGGAGGCCGACGGTGCTGGGGACTTCGCGGCGCAGGGCGCGGCGGAGGTTCGCTGGGGTGGTGCCGGTCCGTGTCATGTCTCCCCCTGGAATGTGGTCCGATCAGTGCTCACTCACCGTAACCTTCGCCACTGACAGTGACGCTTCGGGGAGGCGTCGGCGGACGAGGCGGTTCTGGGCGGCGCTGGTGGCGACGAGCGCCGCGCCGAGGAAGGGCCAGGCCAGCGGGCCGGCGGAGACGAGGCCGGTCATGAGGAGCGGGCCGACGAAGCGCTGGGTGGACTGGGCGAGGCCGTGGACACCGAGGTAGGCGCCCTGCGCGTCGTCGGGGGCGAGGGCCACGGAGATCTCCCAGGACGCGATGGTGTGGATCATCTCGGCGAAGGTGAGGACGACGGCCGCGGTGATCAGGGCGGCGATGGCGAGGGTCCGGCCGCCGAGGGCGGAGACGGTCAGGGCGAGCGTGCCGACGGCGAAGAGGACCGCGAGGGGCGCGAGCAGGCGGCGGGCGGCTTCGGTGGAGGAGCCGAAGCGCGAGAGCGGGACCTGGAAGATCACGACGAGGGCGCTGTTGGCGACCATCAGGAGCGGGGCGAGGCCGACGGGGGCGTCGGTGGCGTGGACGATCCAGAGGGGCAGGGCGACCTGGAGGACCGAGTCGTGGAGGAAGAAGACCGAGTCCGCGGCGGTGAAGCCGAGGAAGCCCCGGTCGCGCCAGGGGTTGGAGGGCTTGGCCGTCGGCGTGGCGTCGATGGAGGCTGCGGCGATCAGGGAGGCGGCGGGGGCCGGGGGTTCGGCGCAGCGGAGGGTGAGCACCGCCATCACGAGGTAGGAGAGGGCGTCTCCGACGAGGAGGAGCTGGAAGGCGGTGGTGGTGCCGACGGCGAGGGCGGCCGCGGCGCCGAGGCCGCCGAGGGTCCAGCCGATGTTGGAGGTGGTGCGGTTGATGGCCTGGTAGCGGACGCGGTCGGGGCCGGCGACCCGGGCGGCGTAGAGCTTGGTCAGGACGTTGGTGGCGCGGTCGGGAAGGGCGCCGGCGGCCGAGAAGAGGACGAGCAGCAGGTAGTCGTCGGTGGTGAGGAGGGCGAGGAGGGCCGCGGCGCGGAGGAGTTGGGTGCAGATGATGACGCGGACGAGGGGGAAGCGGTCGGCGAGGCGGCCGCCGAGGGGGGCGCCGGCGATGCCGGCAGCGCCGGAGACGGCGATGAGGAGGCCGACCTGGCCGAGGTCGAGGCCGGTGACGAACGTGAAGTAGAGGGCCATGGCCGTGGACCAGAGTCCGGTGCCGCACTTGTCGATGAACCCGATGACGAGCATGCGGCGGCCGTCCCGGCCGCCGGGTATGCGGTCCGTGAGGGCTGTGCGGGTGGAGTGGGTGGAGCGGCTCAATGGGTCCCCCTTGTGAACTGCTTTGTATTGATACATACTTGATTACGTGGCAGCACAATATTCGATCGAAGGCACGACGGCCAAGGGGATTGCCGCGTCCGTGGAGCGGGGCGTCGCCGAGGGCGGGCTCTCCCCCGGCGACGCCCTGCCGCCCGTGCGACGGCTCGCGGACGAGCTGGGGGTGAGTCCGGGGACGGTCGCGACGGCCTACAGGGAGCTGCGGCAGCGCGGGCTGATCGTCACGCGGGGCCGGGGCGGGACGGTCGTCGCGGAGGTGCCGTCGGTGGCCTCCAGGCGCCCGCCGCGCGTACCGGAAGGCCTTGTGGACCTCGCCGGTGGCCACCCGGACCCGCTCTTCCTCCCCGTACTGCGTCCACCGGCGACGGTCGTCCCGGGGTACGGGTCCCACCGTGCCGCGCCTCGCACGGCGGCGCTCGAGGAGGTGACCCGGCAGTGGTTCGAGCGGGACGGGGTGCCCGCACGGCACGTGACGTTCGCGCACGGGGCACTCGACTGCATCGCCCGGCTCCTCTCGACGGAGCTGCGGCCGGGTGACGCGGTGGCCGTGGAGGACCCGGGGTTCCACCACCTCCTCGACCTGGTCCCCGCGTTGGGCATGCGATTGGTCCCGGTGACCGTGGACGGCGAGGGGCTCGTTCCGGAGTCGCTGCGGGCGGCGCTGCGGGGCGGGGTGCGCGCGGTGGTGTGCAGCCCGAGGGGGCAGTGCCCGACCGGGGCGTACTTCACCCGGTCGCGGCGGGACGAACTCGTTGCGGTGCTAAGGGACTTCCCCGAGGTGCTCGTCGTCGAGGACGATCACAACGCGGAGGTCGGCGGGGCGGCCGCGTACACCCTCGCCGCCGCCGGGCTCGACCGGTGGGCGCAGGTGCGGACCGCGTCGAAGCACCTCGGGATCGACCTGCGGTGGGCCGGGATCGCGTGCGACGCGGCCACCCTCGCGCGGCACGACGGGCGGATGCTCATGACGTCGGGCTGGGTCAGTCACGTCCTCCAGGAGACGGTGGCCGGCCTGTTCCGCGACAGCGCGGTGCGCGCGCTCGTGGCCGACGGCGAGGCGGCGTACAAGGAGCGGCGCACGGCCCTGATCGACGCGCTCGGGGCGCACCGGATCCGGGCGGTCGGCGCGAGCGGGCTGAACGTGTGGGTGCCGGTGCGGGACGAGTCGGCGGTCGTCAACGGGCTGCGGACCCAGGGCTGGTGGGTGGCCGCGGGGGCGCGGTTCCGGATCGCCGCCCCGCCGGCCGTACGGATCACCACGTCCACACTCGCTCCGGAGGACGCGCGGCGGCTGGCGGCGGACTTCGCGGAGGTCCTGGGCGACGCGCAGGCGACGTACGGCGGTTGACTCCGGGTCGTCGGGCGCCGCCGGGTGTCGCCCTGGGTGCCATCCAGGTCGTGCCGTTGTCCGTCGACAGAGACACGGCGAGGGAACGGACGCCGGTATCGGCGGCGACTGAGGGCCTGGGGCGGAGCCGGTACGCGGTGTGGCGCGGGTCACGGGAACCGGGACGAACCATCGCCCAGTGCTTTGTGTGGAATCACCTATGAGAGATCGCTTCCGCGCCGGGGATCCCTCCGCGCTCGGTGAGGCGTACGACGAGCACGCACGCGTGCTGTATCACTACGCCTTCCGGGTGTGCGGGGACCGGGCGGCGGCCGAGGACGTCGTCTCCGCCGCGTTCCTGGAGGCCTGGCGCTGTCGCGGGAAGGTGCACGCCGAGGGCGGCAGTCTGCGCCCCTGGCTGCTCGGCATCGCGACCAACATCATGCGCGGGTCCGCCCGCGAGGCACGGCGGCGGGACGCGGCGCTGGCCCGGATGCCCGAGCGGGGCGTCCTGCCGGACTTCGCCGACGACGTCCTCGCCCGGATGGCCGACGGGGAGCAGATACGCGCCGCCCGCGCCGCTCTCGGCAAGCTCCGGCGGCGTGAGCGGGAGGTCTTCACGCTCGTCGTGTGGGCCGGGCTCGACTACGCGGCCGCCGGGGAGGCCCTGGGGGTCCCCGTCGGGACGGTCCGGTCCCGGTTGTCGCGGGCCCGCGAACGACTCCGGAAGCTCGCCGACGCCGAACTGCGGTCGGCCCGCCGGGAGGAGCGGGCGGCGGCTGCCGCCGTTCGGTCGCCCGGCCGGGTGGTGGGGCCGGCTGCCGGGCCCGCCACCGACGCCCGTCCCCGTACGGCCACCACGTTCGAGGCGACGCGCCAGGCCGCCCGCTCCGAAGCCGTGCGCCCGGCCGCCTTCCCCGATGCCCCGGCCCCCTCCCCCGAAGCCGTGAGCCCGACCGCCGCACCCGATGCCGTGACCCCAGCCGGTTCGGCGCGGTCCACCGTCCGTCCTGCCCTCGTCCCCCGATCGATCCCGGAGAACCAGGCATGAACGCCTTCGCCCCCCGTACGCCTCATCACCGCAAGGCCGACGCGCACGCGGACGCGCTGCTGCGGGCCGAGCTCGCCGAGCTGCTGCCCCCGCCGCCGGTGCCCGAGCTCGCGCCGGAGCGGGACCGCGAGCTGCGGCACGCCGTCCTGCGGACCGCCCTCGCCTCGGGTGACGGCGCCGGCGCCCACCCGCCTCGTGAGCGCCGGTCGCGCGGCGGGCTACGGCTCGGCTGGATCGCCGCGCCGGTGGCCGCCTGCGCGGTCGTCGCCGGTGTCGCCGTGCTCGCGCCCCAGGAGGGACCCACCGGGTCTCCTGGCCGCGCCTCGGCCGGGCAGCCCGCGGCCCCGGAGGCCGTGCGCTTCCTGTCCGGTGCCGCGCTGGCCGCCGCCTCCGCTCCCGCGCCGGACGCCCGGCCGGGCGGGTACGTCTACGTCAGGAGCCTCGTCGCCCACGCGGGGCGCGACGCGGCCGGCGGTTCGGCCGCGCTGCCGCCCGCGCACCAGCGCGAGGTGTGGCTCTCCGTCGACGGCAGCCGTCCGGGGCTGTTGCGCGAGGCCGGGGCCGCCGACACGGAACTCGGCGGCGAGGCCCCCGTCTACGAGCTGGACGGTCCCGGGGCCACACCCCGGAAGACGACCCTCGCGGCGGCGGCGCCCTCCGTCATGAACCCGACCCACACGTTCGTGGCGACGCTCCCCACGGATCCGGACGCGCTGCTGCGCCTCGTCCGGGACCAGACGCGCGCGGGCGAGGGCGACGCCGATCAGCGGGCGTTCACCGCGATCGGAACCCTGCTCGCCGAGACCTGGGCCCCGCCGAAGGTCACCGCCGCGCTGTACGGGGCCGCGGCGCGGATCCCCGGAGTGACCCTCCTGCCGTCCGCGAAGGACGCCGCCGGTCGTGAGGGCGTCGCCGTGGCCCGCACCGCCCACGGCGAGCAGACACAGTGGATCTTCGACCGGGCGACGTCGGCGTTCCTCGGTGAGCGCACCGTCCTCACCGAGACCACCTCGGCCGGCTCGGCCGGGACGGTCCTCGGGCTCTCGGCGGTGCTCGCCAAGGCATCCGCCCCGGCGCCCGGTGTGCTGCCGACGGGCGTGAGCCGCCTGCCGAAGGGCTGACCGGAGAACGGAAGGGCCCGCCGATCCGGCCGGATCGGCGGGGGGCTGCGGAGGCGCTTGACCGGTACCTCGATGCGCTTGCCCGTGAGGGTGTGCGGGACGCCCGGGACCTCGATGATCTCGTCGGGGACGTGGCGCGGGGAGAGTTCGGTGCGGATCGTCCGCTTGATACGGGCGATCAGCTCGTCGTCGAGGGTCGCGCCCTCGACGAGGTGGACGAAGAGCGGCATCCAGTAGCCGCCGTCCGGCTCTTCCAGGCCGATCACGAGGGATTCGCGGATCTCCGGGAGGCGTTCTACGGCCTCGTAGATATCGGCGCTCCCCATCCGGACGCCCTGGCGGTTCAGGGTGGAGTCGGAGCGGCCGTGAATGACGACCGAGCCGTGGTCGGTGATCGTGATCCAGTCTCCGTGGCGCCAGACGCCCGGGAACATCTCGAAGTAGCTGTCGCGGTAGCGGCTGCCGTCCGGGTCGTTCCAGAAGTGGATCGGCATGGACGGCATGGGGTTGGTGACGACGAGTTCGCCGACCTCGCCGATCACGGGCTTGCCGGAGGGGTCCCAGGCCTGGAGGTCGGTGCCGAGGCCGGCCGCCTGCAGTTCGCCGATGTGGACCGGGAGGGTGGGGACGGCGCCCGCGAAACAGGAGCACACGTCGGTGCCGCCGCTGACGGAGGCGATCCAGAGGTTCTCGCGGACCTCGTCGTGGAGCCAGCGGAAGCCGTCGGGCGGCAGCGGGGAGCCGGTGGTGGCCACGCACTTCACCGCCGAGAGGTCGAAGTCGCGGCCGGGGTGCACGTCCGCCTTCGCGCAGGCCATCACGTACGCGGCGGAGGTGCCGTACAGGGTGGCGCGGGTGCGCTCGGCGACGCGCCACTGGGTGGCGGTGTCGGGGTAGCCGGGGCTGCCGTCGTACAGGACGACGGTCGTGCCGGTGAGCAGGCCGGAGACGAGAAAGTTCCACATCATCCAGCCGGTGGAGGTGTACCAGAAGAACACGTCCTCGGGGCCCAGGTCGCAGTGGAGGCCCAGCTGCTTGACGTGCTCGACGAGGATGCCGCCCTGGGACTGGACGATCGCCTTCGGCAGGCCGGTGGTGCCGGAGGAGTACAGGACCCACAGCGGGTGCGAGAACGGGACCTGCTCGTAGACCGGCTCGACGTCCGCGGAGACGAGGTCGGCCCAGGCGAGGGTGCCCTCGGGAGCCGGGGTGCCGAGCAGCGGGACGTGGACGACGGCGCGGAGGGTCGGGAGCTCGGCGCGCAGTTCGGCGACGGTCTCGCGGCGGTCGTGCTCCTTGCCGCCGTAGCGGTAGCCGTCGACGGTGAAGAGGACCACGGGCTCGACCTGCTGGAAGCGGTCGAGGACGCTGCGGGCACCGAAGTCGGGGGCACAGGAGGTCCACACGCCGCCGACCGCGGCGGTGGCGAGGAGGGCCACGACGGACTGCGGGACGTTGGGCAGGTAGCCGCTGATCCGGTCGCCCGGCCGGACGCCGAGGGCACGGAGTTCGGCGGCGAGGGAGCCGACCTGGCGGCGGAGCTCGGCCCAGGTGATCGGGGTGGGCTCATGTGTTTCGTCCACATGGAGCAGGGCCGTGTCATGGGGCCGCTCGTCGGCGGCGCGCAGGGCGTGCTCGGCGTAGTTGAGGGTGGCTCCGGGGAACCAGTCGGCGCCGGGCATCGAGCGGTCGCCGAGCACACGCTCGTACGGGGTCGAGAAGCGGATGTCGAACCACTCGACGACCGCCTGCCAGAAGGCTTCGAGCTCGTCGACGGACCAGCGGTGGAGCGCCGGGTATCCGCCCGCGGCCGGGGCGCCGTGGTGTTCGGCGGCCCACGTCTGGAAGCGGGTCACGGCGGCCGTGGCGATGCGTTCGTCGTCCGGCTGCCAGAGCGGCTCGGTCTGCGCTGATGTCATTGGGGCGGCTCCCTGGCTGTACGCGGGGTCGGCGTGTGTCCCGCGCACGTGCTGGGGTGTGCGCGCGACGCGGCTGACAGGACGATGCCATGTGATCGTCTTTCGCACCAGGTCTGCCCGCCCATGGTCGGGTAGTTGAATATGTGCTCCCACCACGGGTGAACGCCAGTTGAACGGAGCCTGTTCGGCCCCGGGTGGGTGGCAGGCTGAGCTGCATGGACGGTCGTGAACTGGTGCGTTCGATGAAGGCGTTCGGCTCGGTGCGGGGATGGCGGACGGTGCGGGCGGCGTGGCGGCAGCGTCGTACGGACGCGTGGGGGCTGCCGCCGAGAGGTGCGGAGCGGGCCCGGGTACCGGGGCCGGCGACGGGTGCGGAGGCCTCGCCCGGCGGGGGGACCATCCGGTTCGCGCGCTCCTCGTTGCGGATCCGGGTGTCGTCGGGCGGCACGGTGTTCTGGGGGTGGGACGGGGCCGAGCCGCTTCCCTCGTACGCCCTGGCCGGTGAGGCGCCGGATCCGGATCTGCGGGCCTCCCTGGAGCCTGACACGGACGGGGGCTGGCGGATCGTGTCGGAGCGGGTGACGGTGGCGGTGTCCCGGCACGGGGCGGTGGAGATCCGGACGCCGGGCGGGGTGATGCTGCGCCGGGACCTGCCACCGCGCTGGTGGGAGCCGGTGGCGCAGGCCGTTCCTCCGGGTGCGAAGCCGGCTCCGGGTGCTCGGTCGGGGGCCGACGCGGCCTCGTCCGGCGGGTCCGCGCGCTGGGTGCAGCGCAGTGAGGTGCCGGCGGACGCACGGTTCTTCGGGCTGGGCGGCCGGTCGGCGGGGCCTCGGCTGCGGGACGGCTCGTACCGCCTCTGGAACACCGACCCCAAGGGGAGCTTCGGCCCCGGGGACGATCCGCTCTACCTCACCATGCCCGTGCAGTTCGTCGTCTCGGACGCGGGGACGCACCTGGCCTTCCACGACAACTCCTGGGACGGCCGGGTCACCCTCGCCGAGGGTGAGGAGGGCGCGGGGTCCGGGCACGACCGGCCGGGGACCAGCGAGGTCCGCATGGTCGGCGGTCCGCTGCGCTGCTGGGTGGTGGTCGGCACCCCCGCGCGCGTGCTCCACGGCTGGGCGGCGCTCACCGGCGCTCCGGCGCTGCCGCCGGACTGGGCGCTCGGGCCGCAGCACGCGCGCTGGGGGTTCGGCAGCGAGCACGAGGTGCGTCGGATCGTGGCCGGATACCGGGAGCGGGGGCTGCCGCTGTCCGCCGTCCATCTGGACATCGACCACTACGACGGGCACCGCGTGTTCACCGTCGACCGGGAGCGTTTCCCCGATCTGCCGGGGCTCGCGAAGGAGCTGCGGGAGCAGGGCGTGCGGCTCGTGTCGATCGTGGACCCGGCGGTGAAGGTCGAACCGGGGAACGCGGTCTACGACAGCGGGCGGGCGGCGGGGGCCTTCGTGCGGGACGCGCGGGGCGACGAGGTCCACGGCGTGGTGTGGCCGGGCGAGTGCGCCTACCCGGACTTCACCGATCCGGCGGTACGGGAGTGGTGGGGCGAGCTGTACGAGGAGCGGCTCGGGCAGGGCTTCGCCGGGGTGTGGCACGACATGAACGAGCCGGTGTCCTTCGCGCCCTTCGGTGACACGACGCTGCCGCGCTCGGCACGGCACGACCTGGACGGCCGGGGCGGCGACCATCGCGAGGCGCACAACGTGTACGGCCTCACGATGGCGCGGGCCGGGTACGAGGGGCTGCGCCGGCTGCGGCCCGACGAGCGGCCCTTCCTCTTCTCGCGTTCCGGCTGGGCGGGGATGCAGCGCTACGGGGGCACCTGGTCGGGCGATGTGTCGACGGGGTGGCCGGGGCTGCGGGCCTCCCTCGCCCTGGTCCTGGGGCTCGGGCTGTGCGGGGTGCCGTACTCGGGTCCCGACGTGGGCGGTTTCGACGGCAGTCCGACACCGGAGCTGTTCCTGCGCTGGTATCAGCTGGGGGCGTGGCTGCCGCTGTTCCGCACGCACGCGGCGATCGACGCGGGGCGGCGCGAACCGTGGGAGTTCGGTCCGGAGGTCCTGGAGCACGCGCGCGCGGCACTGGCCGAACGGGAGCGGCTGCGGCCGTACTTCACGACCCTGGCCCGGCTGGCCAGGATGACGGGCGCGCCGTACGTACGCCCACTGTGGTGGGGGGCGCCCGAGGACCGGGTGCTGCGCGACTGCGAGGACGCTTTCCTGCTCGGGGACGCGCTGCTCGTGGCGCCGGTCCTGACCAGGGGAGCCGACCGACGGGCGGTACGGCTGCCGCGCGGACGCTGGTACGACACGGTGACGGGGCAGGCGTACGAGGGTCCCGGGCAGGTGCTGCTGGACGCACCGCTCTCCCGGGTGCCGGTCCTGGCGCGGGCGGGGGCGGTGCTCGCGGTGCGGGGTGACGACGGCGAACCGGCCCTGGAGGTGTGGGCGCCCGCCGCCGGGCGGACGGGGGGCGGGCTCGTCGTACGGGACACGGGGGACGGCTGGGAGACGGCCGAGATCGAGCGGTACCAGTCGCGGCTCGTGGACGGCCGGGTGGTCGTCGAGCGGGTGACGCACGACGGGGTGGAGGAGGCGGGGCTGCCGGTGCGGGTGCGGGGGGTGTGATCCGCCGCGGGCGAGTGCTCCGGAGGCCGTGATCCTCTCCGGAGCAGGGCCCCCGAAGGGGCGTGACCGCTCCCTGTGGAGGTCCCGACGCCGCTCGTCTCGCCGTCGGCTCCCGCTCAGCCGTACTGCCCCGCGAACCACTTCCGTACCGCCTCCGTGTGGAGCGGGAAGGCGAGTTCCTCGGGTGCGTGGAGCACGTGGTGGCCGCTCGTCTCGTCCGTCGCGACCGAGGGCGGGAGCGCTGCCGCCGGGCGGGGCGGGAGGAGGCCGAAGACGAGGAGGTGGCCGGCCGGGGAGCTCAGCGCGTCGGCGAGACGGACCTCCTCGGCGGAGGCGACGATCCCGGTCTCCTCCCGCAGTTCGCGGGCCACGGCGGCGCGCCAGTCCTCGCCGTGGTCGATGAAGCCGCCGGGCAGGGCGACCTCGCCGCGCGCGGGTTCGATGGTGCGGGTGATGACGACGAGGCCCGTGTCCGCTCCGTCCGTGACGGGGAGCAGCGCGACGGCGACGGGCAGCGGGTTGCGGTAGGCGGTCTGGCCGCAGGCCGGGCAGGTGCGGGGCCAGCCGGCGTCGGCCGGGTGGGCCGCGCCGCAGAACGTGCAGTGGGAGTCCTTCACGGGCCGACCGTATGCGATCACCCTTTCCCGGCGCTGCCGGAACTGATAGACGGTGCGCATGACAGGACTTGCTTCCGCCTTACGTACCCTCGCCGTCACGGCCGCGGCCGGACTGCTCGCCGTCACGGGCGCCGTCGCCGCCCCCGCTCCCCCGGCGTCCGCCGCGCCCGAGCCGAAGGCGCCCCGGGAGTTCGTGGCCCTCGGATCGGTGGACCGGACGATCATTCAGGAGATGCGCTACACGACGGAGCACAACTTCGTGGGCGAGCCGGTGGACGGCTACCGGCAGCCGTTGTGCATCCTGACCCGGCCTGCCGCCGAGGCCCTGCACCGCGCACAGGTGCGTCTCCTCGCCCGCGGCTACACGCTCAAGGTGTACGACTGCTACCGGCCGCAGCGGGCCGTCGACCACTTCGTGCGCTGGGCGAAGGACCTGGCTGACGAGCGGATGAAGGGTGAGTTCTATCCGCTCGTCGACAAGTCGAGGCTGTTCGCGGACGGTTACATCGCGGAGAAGTCCGGTCACAGCCGGGGCTCGACTGTGGATCTGACGATCGTCCGGCTGCCGGCCGTGCCCACGCGCGCGTACGTGCCGGGCGAGAGGTTGACGGAGTGCTACGCGCCGCGCGCGGAGCGGTTCCCGGACAACTCCGTGGACATGGGGACCGGGTACGACTGCTTCGACACGCTCTCGCACACCGACGATGCCCGGATCCAGGGTGCGCAACGGGCCCATCGGCAGCTGCTCAGGAGCACGCTCGTCGAGCAGGGCTTCGTGAACCTGCCGGAGGAGTGGTGGCACTTCACCTTCAAGCCGGAGCCGTTCCCGAGCACGTTCTTCGACTTTCCGGTGGCGCGGAGGTCGGTGGCCGGTCACTGAACCTTTCGCCCGCGGGGCTCCCGTGCCACACTTCTGACGGTTCGTCAGATCAGGGTGGGCGACGGCAGGCACGGGAGGCCTCGATGGCACGGACACGCACACCGGTGGTGGCCGGCTGGTTCACCGACGACACCGTGCCGGAGGCGGAGTTCCGGCTGCTCGGAACCCGTTGCACGGCCTGCGCCTCGGTCTTCTTCCCGCGTGCGGACGACGGCTGCCGCAATCCGGTCTGCCCCGGGGGCGGGGAGCTCGCCGAGTTCCCGCTCTCCCCACGCGGGCGGGTCTGGTCGTACACCGACGGGCGCTATCGTCCGCCCGCCCCGTACGTCTCCGATCCGGACACGCCCTGGGAGCCGTACACCCTCGTCGCGGTCGAGCTGGCGGCCGAGGCGATGGTGGTCCTCGGGCAGGCCGCACCGGGGGTGACGACGGCCGATCTGGCGGTCGGGACGGAGGTCGAGGTGGTGCCCGGGGTCCTCGACGAGGACGACGAGCACATCTGGACCACCTGGAACTGGCGGCCCGTCGTACGGGAGGAGCGGTCGTGAACGACATCGCCGTCATCGGGGCGGGAATGCACCCCTGGGGCAAGTGGGGCCGGAGTTTCATCAGTTACGGGACAGCCGCCGCCCGGGCCGCCCTCGCCGACGCCGGCCTCGACTGGTCGGACGTCGGCTCCGTCGTGGGCGCGAACACCATGCGGTGCGGATACCCGGGATACGTGGCCGGGGCGACGTTCGCGCAGGCCCTGGGGTGGCAGGGGGCGCGTGTCACCAGCGTGTACGCGGCGTGCGCGTCGGGCGCCCAGGCGATCGGGACCGCACGGGCCCAGATCCTCTCGGGACTCGCGGACGTGGTCCTGGTCGTCGGCGCGGACGCGACACCGAAGGGCTTCCTCGCCCCGGCCGGCGGCGAGCGTCCCGACGACCCGGACTGGCTGCGGTTCCGGGTGCTCGGGGCGACCAACCCCGCGTACTTCGCGCTCTACGCCCGCCGCAGGATGGCCCTGTACGGGGACACCCCGGACGACTTCGCCCAGGTGAAGGTGAAGAACGCGGCGGCCGGCGCGCTCAACCCACTCGCCCGCTACCGCGCGCGCGTGAGCGCCGAACAGGTCGCCTCGTCGGCCGTCGTCGCCGATCCGCTGCGGCTCCTCGACATCTGCGCCACCTCGGACGGGGGCGCCGCGCTCGTGCTGTCCGGCATGGAGTTCGCGCGCGGCCACGGGCACCCCGACCCGGTGCGGATCCGGGCCGTGTCGACGGTGTCCCCCACGTATCCCAAGGCGGTGCTCGACCTCCCGGACATCGCGACCGACTCGGCGGTGGCCGTCGCGCCCGCCCCGCACTCCTTCCGCGCCTCCATCGCACGCGCCGCCTACGAGGAGGCGGGGGTCGGGCCCGAGGACCTGTCCCTCGCGGAGGTCTACGACCTGTCCACCGCTCTGGAGCTGGAGTGGTACGAGGACATCGGGCTGTGCGCGGCCGGCGAGGGCGCCAAGCTGCTGCGGGAGGGGGCGACCGCGCTCGGCGGACGTCTGCCCGTCAACACCAGCGGCGGACTGGCCTCGTTCGGGGAGGCCGTGCCCGCCCAGGCGATCGCCCAGGTCTGCGAGCTGACCTGGCAGCTGCGGGGCACGGCGGGCGACCGGCAGGTCCCGGGGGCGCGGGTCGGCATCACCGCGAACCAGGGGCTGTTCGGGCACGGGTCGGCGGTGGTGGCGGTGCGCTGAGAATCCCCGGGATCGGAAGGGACCTCCGGTCGGGACACCTGGGACCTCGCGAGGAGGGCGCCCTGATGAAGGGACCTCGCGGGGAGGGAGCCCTGGTGAAGGGACCTCGCGGGGAGGGACCTCGGCGGCGGGCCGGGGCCCCTCGGCCGGCGGCCGGGGGTCACCTCAGGGGGCCACCGTCGCGTGACTCCGGTCCGCGAGGACGAGCGCGTGCTCGACCACGGCGACGAGGACGTTCTTCACGGACTCGCGGTCCCGGGCGTCGCACATCAGGAGCTCGACCTCCGGGTCCAGGTCCAGCGCCCCGCGCACGCTCTCCGCGGGGAACCGCCGTGCGCCCTCGAAGCAGTTGACGGCCACCGTGAACGGGATGCCGCGCCGCTCGAAGTAGTCGATGGCCGCGAAGCTGTCCTCCAGACGGCGGGTGTCCGCCAGGACCACCGCGCCGAGCGCGCCCTGTGCCAGCTCGTCCCAGAGGAACCAGAAGCGGTCCTGGCCGGGGGTGCCGAACAGGTACAGGACGAGGTCCTCGCGCAGGGTGATCCGGCCGAAGTCCATGGCGACCGTGGTGGTCGTCTTGGTCTCGACGCCGTGCAGGTCGTCGACGGGCCGCCCCGCCTCGCTGAGGATCTCCTCGGTCCGCAGGGGCCTGATCTCGCTGACCGCGCTCACCAGCGTCGTCTTGCCGACCCCGAACCCGCCCGCGACGAGGATCTTCAGGGTCACCGGCTCGACGTACGGCTTCTTGCGGCTAGAGCGCCCGAAGGCCATTGATCACCTCGCGGAGAATGCTCACGTCCGGCAGCTCGGCCGGCGGAACGGGGCGGGTCACATGGACGAGTTCGTCCTCGACGAGGTCGCCGACGAGCACCCTGACCACCCCGACGGGGAGGTCGAGTCCTGCGGCGAGCTCGGCGATCGACTGGGGCTGCTCGGAGCAGCGTTCGACGATCTCCACGTGCTCGGGGGAGAGCGTCTGGTCCCGGCCGGGGTCGTCGGCCGCGGGTTCGGGCACGACCACCGCGATCAGGTCGAGCCGGTGGCGGGTGGCGGCACTCGTCCGGCCGCGGGTCATCGCGTACGGACGGACCACCGGCCCGGCCTCGTCGTCGAACCAGTGGTGGTGGGCCGGGGTGGGGCTCTGGTCCGACTCCGTGTGCCGGTTCAGCTGGTTCCGCTCGGCTGCGTCACTCATGCCGTCCCCACTCACCCTCCCGCGGGCAGACCGGTCCGGGGCGCCGTCGCGAGGTGGGCCCCGACCCGCTTCACCATCAGCGTCATCTCGTAGGCGACCTGGCCGACGTCGGAGTCCGCGTCGGCGAGCACAGCCAGACAGCTGCCGTCGCCGGCGGCCGTGACGAAGAGGAAGGCGTCCTCAAGCTCGACGACCGTCTGGCGGACCTTGCCCGCCTCGAAGTGACGGCCGACGCCCTTGGCGAGGCTGTGGAAGCCGGAGGCCACGGCGGCCAGGTGCTCACCGTCCTCCCGGGTCAGGTCCTGGGACGCGCCGGTGGGGAGGCCGTCGCTGGAGAGCACCAGGGCCTTCCGGATGGACGCGACGCGCTGCACGAGCTCGTCGAGGAGCCAGTTCAGCTCGCCGTTGCCGTTTCCAGGGCCGGAGGTGGTGCTGGATGCTGCGGCGTTCGGTGCGGTCATCGACCGTCCCCCTCGGGTGTCGTTCCAGGTGCTGTCGGGTCGTCAGGGTCGGCGTTGTGCTGTCGCCCGCGCTGCCAGCCGCGCTGCATGGCGGCCATGCGCGCGCGTACCTCCTCGGCGTCGCGCTCGAAGGAGTCGGCGTCCGCGGGCGGGGCGCCGCCGTTCGTACGGGCGTCGGGGCGTCCGGCCGTACCGCGGTCGTCCGGGCCGTCGGTCGCGCGCAGCTGGGGCGCGAGGCTGGCCTGCCGGACGCGGCGGGGCAGTCCGCCGAACGGCTCGGGGCTCGCCGGCGGCGGCACGGGACCCTCCGGTGGTACGGGGACGAGGGTGGGGCCGGTTCCTCGTGGGGCGATGGGCAGGCCGTGCTGCCGGCCGGTGCCGCGCGGGGGTACGGGCTGGACGGCGGGCCGGCCGGTTCCGCTCGGGGGCACCGGCCGCTCCTCCTGCCCGGTTCCGTAGGCGTGGTGGTCCGTGACGCCGGGGCCGTCCGTCACCCGGCCGGGGGCGGGGTGCGCCCGGCCGTTGAGCGGCTGGTCCAGGTCGGGGAGCGCGTGGGCCCGCTCGGGCCCTTCGGCGTCCCGGCTCCGGCCCGTTCCGTCCGCGCCACGGCCGCGGTTCGGCTCGTCGAGGCGGCGGCCGTGATCCACGACGAGGGTCGGCGTACGACGACGCGGCAGCGGTACGGGGCCGAGGACGCCCGCGTCGGTGGACTTCTCCTCCTCGCCGTGGCCGCTCGTCCGGTCCGCGGGCTGCTGGTGCTGCTCTCCTGCGGGGGTGAGTCCGGCACGCCGCCGGCCACGGGGCCGGAAGAGACCGCCGCGTTCGCTCTCGGTGTCGAGGAGGTCCGCCGCGCCGTCGAGGAGTACCTCGAACTCCTCGCTGCCGAGCGGCCCCTCGAGCTCGACGGGTCCGTCGAGCGGGCCCGGTGCCTCGGTCACGTCCGGGACCCTGGCGAGCGCCGGGCGGCGGCTGGGCAGGACGCCGTCCTCGGCGGTCACGCCGTCGGCCGGGCCGGTGCGCTCCAGGGTCTTGCGGTCCAGGCGGAAGCCGGCGCCCTGGGTCTCGGGCGCGTCGGTGAGGAGCGCGGCCGGGATGAAGACGACGGCGGTGGTCCCGCCGTACGGGGAGGTCTGGAGCGAGACGCGGACGTTCTGGCGCTGGGCGAGCCGGCTGACCACGAAGAGGCCGAGCCGGTCGGTGTCCGAGAGCTCGAACTCGGGGGTCTCGGCGAGCCGGAGGTTGGCGTCGAGCAGGGCGTCCGGGTTCATGCCGAGGCCGCGGTCGTGGATCTCCAGGGTGAAGCCGTTGGCGACCCGCTCGCCCAGCACCTGGACGGCGGTGTGCGGGGGCGAGAAGACCGTGGCGTTCTCGAGGAGTTCGGCGATGAGGTGGGTGAGGTCCGCGACGGCGGGGCCGCCCACGCCGAGGCGCGGGAGCCGGCGGACCTCGATGCGCTCGTAGTCCTCGACCTCGGCGACGGCGGCACGGACCACGTCCATGAGCTGGACGGGCTTGCGCCACTGCCGGGAGGGTGCGGCGCCGGAGAGGATGACGAGGCCCTCGGCATGCCGTCGCATGCGGGTGGTGAGGTGGTCGAGCCGGAAGAGGTCGGCGAGCTCGTCGGTGTCCTCGGTGCGCCGTTCCATGGTGTCGAGGAGGGTGAGCTGGCGGTGCAGGAGAACCTGGTTGCGACGGGCGAGGTTGACGAACACCTCGGAGACGCCGCGCCGCAGCTCGGACTGTTTCACGGCGGCTTCGACGGCGGCGCGCTGGAGGGTGTTGAGCGCCTGGCCGACCTGGCCGACCTCGTCCTGTCCGTATCCCAGGTGGGGGACTTCGGTGCCGACGTCGACCTGTTCGCCCGCGGCGAGCCGTCGCATGACGCTGGGCAGGCGGACACCGGAGACCTCCTGGGCCTCCTTCTGGAGGCGGCGCAGGTCGCGGACGAGGTCGCGGCCGATGCGGACGGAGATGACGATCGAGGCGAGCAGGGCGAGGAAGCCGAGGACTCCGGCGACGCCTGCCTTGAGGAGGACGCTGTACGCGGCGGGCTGGACACGGTCCTGGTAGCGGTCGCCGGCCGCGGTGTTCTCCCTGGCCAGGTCGTCGAGGACGGGGCCGGCGTTGTCCTGCCAGTAGGCGGGGGTGACGGCGCGGGGGCTGTCGGTGGGCCCCTGTTCGATGATCGCGTTCTCGGCGGTGCGCAGCGGCTGGGTGTCGGGGCTGCGCCAGTACTTCTCGAAGCGGTCGCGCTCGGCGGTGGGCAGGAGTTCGAGGTTGACCTCGTAGAACTGCTCGCGGTTGGCGACGAGGTCGGATATCTCGCGGATCTCCCGGGCGGTGACCCGGTCCGCGACGAGCGCGGAGAGGACGAGCGCGTCCTCGCGGGAGAGCAGCTCACGCGCGCGGGTGATGCCGACGAGGGCGCGGCCCTGCTTGTCCATCTCCACGTTCTCGAGTGCGTGGAGGGTGACGAGGAAGCTGTAGCAGGGGTCGACGAGCCGGTTGTAGAACTCGAGGGCCTGCATCCGGCCGATGTCACGGTTCTCCACCGAGCGGCGCAGCGAGGCGATGCCTTCGAGCGCTTCGAGGAGGGAGGAGAGCCGCTGGGCGGTGACGGGCCGCATCTCCTCGCGTACGCCGGGGTCGGCGGCGTTGGCGCGGATGCGGGCGATCTGGCGGTCGGTCGCCCGGCGGGTCTCGTTGAGGGAACCGAGGGCGTTGGAGCCCCGGGGGTCGGCGAGGTAGATGAGGGACTGGCGCCGTTCGAGCTGGATGACGCGGGCGGTGTCCTCGAGGGGGTAGCCGACCTTGTCGACGATGTAGCCGACGTCGAGGAGTTGGTCGGCCTCGCGTCCGGTGAGGGCCGTGGCGAATCCCCACAGGCACGTCAGGGAGACGAGCGGTACGAGCAGCAACGCCACGATCTTCCTGCGGATGGACTTCCCGCGAAAGCGCATGGCCTCCCCCAGCTCGACCTCCGTGGCCCCGGAGGTCCTTCACGTTCGTGACGTCCGGCGTCAACACGCGGCGTCAACCTTGAGATTCAACAAACGGCGGCGCGAGCCTACTACTGCATCGCGGCCATCCCGAAGGCATGTCCGGGCTATTTTCAGCCTGTCGAGTGAGTCTTGATCATGAGATGTCCTGGTATTCGGGGAGTTGGGATTGGTCAATGTGGTGTAGGACACCTGACGATGCGCCATTTCTCCGGCCTGCGGAGATGGCTGGAATTATTCGTTCCGGTCCCATCCCGCTCACTTTCATCCCAGGTCGGACGAAACCTTTTCCCTCACTCGTGCGTCAATAAGTACGGGGCCGGTTCTGTCCGTGTATAGGCGCTCAAGACGGGCAGGCGTTCCTGAAGACGGTCAGTGGTGGGGAGTGACGGGACAATGGAACACGAGGCGCGGTCGGCGCGGCAGTTGTGGGTGGAGGACGAGCGGGCGCGACGGCGCATGCCGGACCCGGTGCGCGCCGCCGCGGTGCGGGCCGTGATGATCACATCGGTGACGCTCGTCCAGGGGGTCGTGGCGTTCTTCAGCACCGTGACGGGCTCATGGCTGGCGTTCCCGGTGACCGTCAGCGCGGTGGTCTCCACCGTCGTGGCGACCTGGAGTGTGCTCGACGTCTGGATCACCCGTCAGGTGTGGCGCCAGCGCAACGGTGTGGTGTCGGAGCCGAGCAGCACGGCGCGTCCGCCGCTCCGTGCGAAGCGCGGAGAGGGCCGGGCGGAGACGGCGTCGCTGTCCGAGGCGGCCTGACCCGGCAGAACGAAAGTGAGCGGCCCGGCCCCCGTCGAGGGGGCCGGGCCGCTCACTTGTGCGCTAGAGGGCCGCCGGCCGGCTCGGGTCGTCCGCCGTGTGCCGGCGGAACATCCGCGTCGCCGTGATCTCGCCGTGGATCGTCTCGCCCTCCGCCGCCGTCTGCGGCAGACCCGGACGCAGGTGTTCCTCCACGCTGATGTACTTGAGGCCGGCCCGCAGGTCGGCGTCGTTGCGCAGCCGGATCACCAGCGGGAACTCGGCGAGCGCGGTCGTGTCGAACAGACCCGTCGTGTACAGGAGCTGCACGCCCAGCGCGTCCGACACGGCCCGCTGGAGCTCCAGCAGGTACGTGGCGTTGGCGCGGCCGATCGGGTTGTCCAGGAACAGGGTGCCCGCGTGCCGGTGCTTGTCGCGGCCCCGGTCGTTGGACCGGAGCGCCGCCATCGTGCAGTACAGGGCGATGGCCGCGGTGAGCAGCTGACCGCCGGAGAAGACGTCGCCCATCTGCCCGACGGGCACCCGCTCGGCACGCAGCACCGCGTCCGGCTTGAGGATCTCGACGGAGACGCCCTTGGGTTCGAGCGCCGCCTGGACTCCGCGGAGCAGCAGGGACATGCCGTCACGGCGGAGGTCGGAGTTCTTCCTGACCGCGGCGCGGGTCGCCTCGTCGACGACCTCGCCGAGCCGCTCCGCGAGGGTGGCCTGGTCGGGCTCCTCGAAGCGGATCCGCAGGAACTCCTGGCCCGACCACTCCCCGAGGCCCTCGGGGAGGCGGGAGAGCCGCTGTGCCGAGCGGAGCGTCGCGAGCGAGGACTCCACCAGGCCGCGCAGCCGGTCGACGATCGAGTCGCGGTTGCGCTCCAGCTGCTCCAGCTCGTCGGTGAGGACCCGCAGCCGGGGCGCGAAGGCCTCGGCCCACTTGGCGGCGTGCTCGGGCAGCGCCGACGCGGGCAGTTCGCGGATCTGCTGGCGGGCCGGGGTGCGGACCTGCTCGTAACGGGTGGAGTTGGCGTGCCGTACGAGGATGTCGCTCGCCTCGCGGACGGCGGCGTCGGCCGCCGACAGCTCGGCCGTGCAGGAGCGCAGCGAGCGCCGCGCCTCCGAGGCCGTCGTACGGGCCTCCTCCAGGCTGCCGGGGTACGGCTCGGTCTCCTCCCGCTCCTCGTCGGTGTGGTCCCGGAGCAGGTCCCGCAGCAGGGCGGCGGTCTCGTCGAAGCCGCCCGCCGCGTCCTCGGCGGCCCGGTGGTCCCTGAGCAGTCCGGTGTGGGCGGCGCGGGCCGCCTCCAGGGCGTCGGCGCGGGAGGCGAGTTCGGCCGTGGCCGTACGGAGCAGGGCCTGGGCCCGCTCGGCGTCGGCGGGGACGAGGTCCTCGGGCAGCTCGGTGTGCTCCTCGCCGTCCTCGGGGGCGAGGCGCTCGGCCTCGCCGCGCAGCCGGCCGAGCTTCTCGCTGGCCTCCGACGCGCGGGTCTCCAGCATCTGCACGAGGGACTCGGCGCGGGCGGCGGCGGCCTGCCGGGACGGGCCGTCGGCGCCGTCCGTGGACTCCAGGAGCTGCTCGGCCCGGGTGCGGACCTTGTTGGTGAGGCGGTCGAGCTCGGTGAGGGCGGCGGACTCGTCGCCCTCGGCGCGGGCCTGCTCGGCCCGCAGGTCGGCGCCGACCCCGACCTTCTCGTACAGCTGGGACGCGGCCCGGTAGGCCTCGCGCAGGGTGGGCAGCGCGGCGCGGGGCGCGGGCGCGTCGCCCTCGGGGAGGGTGTCGGGTGCGCCGGCGATCTCGGCGCGCTCGGCCCGCAGGGCGCGGGCGGTGCGGTGGGCGTCGTCGGCGGAGCGCTGGGTCGCGCGCCGGTCCTCGTCGGCGGCACGCGCGCGTTCCAGACAGGTCTGGGCGCGGGCCTCGGCCTCGGCTGCGTCGTCGGCGAGTTCACGGAGCTTGGCCTGCCAGGCGGAACGCTCGCGCAGCCGGAAGGCGAGGCCCGCGAGGGCGTCGGCGACCCGGCGGGCGCGCTGGGCCGCCTCCTGGCGCTCGTCCCGTACCTGGGCGGCCTCTGCGGCGGCCTCGTCGGCCTCCGCACGCGCGGTGCGGGCCTCGTCCAGGGTGGCGGTCGCGGCCTCCGCGGTCTCCCGGGCGGTCGTGGCGACGGCCGAGAGTTCGGCGAGCATCCCGGGCGGGCAGTCGGCGCGCCACGCGCCGATCCGGGCCGCGAGGGAGCGGTCGCCCGCGAGGCGGGCGGCGAGGGTACGGATCTCCTCGTCGCGGGCGGCGGCGCGGGCACGCAGGGCGTGCCGCTCCTCGTCGGCCGCGTGCTCGTCGTGCATGGCCGGGTTCGGCGGGACGAGGAACACGCCGTGGACACCGCTGTCGTCCGCGGTGTCCTGCGCCGGTACGGGGGCGAGCAGGGCGGCGGCCGTGCCGACGGCCACCGCGGAGCGCGGCAGCAGGGCAGCGGTGCCGAGGACCTCGCGGGCGCGGCCGTACGAGACGGCGTCGGTGATCACGACGCCGTCGACCAGCTCGGGGCGGGCGGCGAGGACCCGCGCGTGGTCGGCGGGGTCGACGGCCTGGGCGAGGTAGCGCCAGCCGGGGAGGGCGGGGATGCCGTGCTCGCCGAGGTACTCGACGGTGGCGAGGACGTCGGGGCCCGGCGGCAGCAGGCCGCCGTCGCCGAGGGCGCCGAGGATCCGGGAGTCGTCCGCCGCGGCGGTGCGCAGCTCGAAGAGCTGGCGCTCGGCGGAGGTGACGGACTGGTCGAGCATGCCGCGCAGTTCGTCGGCGTAGCGGTCGAACTCGGTGACGGTGAGAGGGCCCTGGGGCTCGTCGCTCGTGTCCGTTCCGGCGGATTCGTCGGTGTCGGCGGCGGGGGTCGCGGCGCGCTGTCCGGGCAGGGGCGAGCCTGCGGCAGGGAGGTGCGCGCCGGTGGCGGGAAGACTCAGGAGTTCGGCGAGCCGCCGCTCGCCGGCGAGCGACTCGGCGGCGCGGCGCTCCGCGTCGTAGGCGTTCCCGGCGGCCTCGGCGGCGTCCGCGGCACGGGCCGCCGCGAGTTCGGCGCGGGCCTCGGCCCCGGCGGCCTCACGCGCGCGGTCCGCTGCGGTGCGGGCGGCCTCGCGCGCGGTGTCCCAGGCGGCGACCGTCGTCTTCTCGGCATCGCTCGCGGCGAGCGCGGCGCGTGCGGGGTCGGCGTCGGGGGCGGTGTCGTCGAGCCAGCCGGCCCGTACGGCCTCGGCGGTCTCCTGCTCGACCTCGGCGAGACGCTGGCGCAGGTGCCCGGCCTCGCTGCGGGCCCGCTGGGCCTCGGTCGCGGCGGCCGTGGCGTCGCGGTGAGCGGTCTCGCCGGCCTCCTGGAGGGCGGTGGAGCGCTCTTCCTCCTCGGCCGCGTGGCGCTCGCCCTCCTCGGCGGCGGCGGAGAGAGCCCGTACGAGGTCGGCGGCCGCCTCGGCGCGGGCCGCGAGCGCCGGTGCGGCGTCCCGCTCGGCCTCGCGGATGGCGGCGGCCACGCGCGCGGAGCGGTCGCCGGCGGCGCGGTGGCGGAGGACGACCTCGGCCGCCTGCCAGGCGGAGTGCACGGTGCGGGCGTCGGTGAGTTCGCGGCGCTGGGACGCGGCGCCCTTCTCGGCTGCGGTCAGCGCCAGGGAGGCGTGCCGGTAGGCGAGTTCGGCGGCGATGAGGGCGGCGCGCCCGCGCGCGGTCTCGGCCTCGGCGACGGCGTGTCCGGCGGAGGTGACCTGCTGGGCGAGTTCGGCTCCACGCGCGCGTTCCACGGCGGCGCGGGCGGAGAGCCGGCGGGCCAGGGTACGGGTGCGGCGCTCGGCCGCCGTGTGGATGTCGCGTGCGGTGGAGCGGGTCCCGGCGGCCTCGACGATCCGGTTGAGGAGGTCGACCGAACCGGCCGTGAACTCGCGCTCGGCGGTGAGCTCGGCGCGGCGGCCGAGCTTGTTGCCGAAGCCTCCGACGAGGTCGGCGAGACCGTCGGTGTCCCGGGTGTCGGTGACGGCCCGCAACAGCAGGTCGGTGAAGTCGGAGTCCTTCTTGACCGCGAAGAGGCCGGCCGCCTCGCCCTCGTCGGCGTTCATCTCGCGCTGGTAGCGGAAGAGTTCCGGGTCGAGTCCGAGCTCGCCGAGGTGCTCGTTCCAGCGGTCGTGGATCTCCTCCCAGTAGACCTCCAGGTGCGGGTACGCCTTGCCCGCCTCCGTGATCGCGTCGCGGAAGCCCTTCATGGTGCGGCGCCGGCCGGTCGCGCCGGAGGCGCCCTCGACGGGAGCTCGGACGGACGTCGCCTCGGCGACGGGGAGGTTGTCCAGGCTGAGTCCGGGGCCGGGACGGAACGAGTACCAGGCCTCGGCGAACTTCCGCGGGTCGGAGGAGACCTGCCGGCCGCGCCACTCGCTGGCCTTGCCGACGACGACCAGTTCACCGGTGAGGGTGTGCTGCCACTCCAGGGCGACGTGCCCGCAGTCGTCGGCGAGGAGGAACTTGCGCAGCACGCCGGAGCTGGCGCCGCCCAGGGTGTTGCGGTGGCCCGGGAGCATGACCGAGAAGATCAGCTTGAGGAGGACGGACTTGCCGCCGCCGTTCTCCAGGAAGAGCACGCCCGCGGGGGCGGGGCGGCGCGGCGGGCCGACCGGCTCCTCCTCGAAGAACTCCGCCTGGGTGGGGGCGGGGTGGGGCACGGGCGCGCCGACTCCCCGCAGGTCCAGGACGGTGTCGGCGTAGCGCGCACCGGCGGGACCGATGGAGTACAGGCGGACCCGGGACAGCTCGTACATGGCGAGGGACTCTCGTGCTCTCGTGCTCGGGAAGAACGGTTACGCGGGGCGGTTACGCCGACGGTGGCGCGTGGAAGGGCAGGCCCGCGTCGGCCGCGATCTCCAGGTCGTCGCCCTCGGGCGGCGGCAGGAGCGTGGCGGAGCCGTCGCTGACGGGGACGACGCCGAGTTCGAGGAGCTCGGCCATGGCTGCGGAACCGGCCATGTCGCGGACCTGGAGCTGATAGCGGGCGGTGGTCCGGTAGGAGCCGCCGCCCTCGTCCCCGGTGCGCTGGAGGAACCCGGAGTCGGTGAGGAAGGCGGCCGCCTTGCCGACGATGCCGGTGGTGGACCCGGCGAGACGGCGGGCGTCCTTGGTGGCGCCGGTGGCGCTGCGGCGGGCGTAGATCCGCCAGGCGGCCTCCAGACCGGGGGCGTCGGACGCCGGGTCGGTGTTCTCGCCCTGCTCCTCTGCGCGCTGCTCCAGACGCAGACACGCCTGCCGTACGAACGCGTCGACGCCGTTGACGGTGAGACGGCCGATGTACGCGTCGTCCGCGAGGTCCTCGGGGCGGGGGAAGGCCATGGCGGCGATGGCGAGATGGGCCAGGCCGTGCAGGAAGCGGTCGGCCGAGTCGGTGGAGGCGCGGCGCGCGTAGTCGCCCATGCGGACGGCGAAGACGGAGTCCTCGCCGGCGGTGACGGCCATCCCCGCGCGCGGGGAGACCTCCAGGACGATGAGCCCGAGACCGGTCGCGACGGCGTCGGCGAGGCGCGCGAAGGCGGGGTCCTCGCGGTAGCGGCGCAGCAGTTCCGCGTACTCGGCGTCGCGGGCGGGGAGCAGCTTGGGCTGCAATCCGAAGGAGACGAGGCGGGCCGCGTCGGAGGCGTCGGCGGGGGTGACGGCGGGTGCGGCGCCTCCGCCCGTGGAGGCGGCCGGGGGCTGCGGGGGCTCCTGCTCGCCCCACGCGTCGGCGTACTCGGCGTGGGTTTCGCTCACGGCTGGGGCTCCTCGGTACGGCTCTCGGTCGATGGGGGGACGGCGGGGGTGACGGGCCCGGCGGGATCGGCGGGTGTGACGGGGCGGGGTACGGGCAGCGGGACCGGGGTGACGGCCGCGGGGCGCTCGGTGGCACCGGGGAGGCGTACGGGCGCGGCCGTGGTGTCCGTGAGGCGCACCGGGCGCACGGACGGGGTGCCGCTCCGGCGCTCGGCCGTCGTGCGGGACGGCTGCGGCACCGCCACGACCCCGAAGCGGGGCGGCGTGCCGGGGGCCCACGGGGACGGGTCGTCCGGCTCGCCCCGTGGTCCGGCCGGGGGGTCGATCCGGACGTGGCGGACGCGGGGGCCGGGGGTGGGGCTG
>NZ_JNZO01000057.1 GCF_000717595.1 Streptomyces flavochromogenes
TGACAGCTCAATCACAGGTTCGTCCATCACCCGTCGATCGTATCGACCGGCCAGCAGAGAGGGTGCTGAGAGATCGTTCACGGAAGTGCGGACAGAACCAGGTTCAGGGAGCCTCATCACTCGGCAGGCACAGGCCCGATGGCCGCCGGCGCTGGGGCGGAAGAGGACTCGCGCAGCCTCCCTTGGGTGGAACGATCACGGTGTGACTGGTGTGATCACGGCGTCGGAGCCGTCCTGGATAGCCCCGTTCTCAGGGCTGAGCCCTCGCGCCTTCGGGAAGCTGGTGACCGTGCTGCGACGTGAGGGGGCGGATGTGGTCCGCAAGGGCCGGCCGTGGAGTCTTCCGCTGGAGGACCGGGCTCTGCTGGTGGCCGCGTACTGGCGCACGAACCTGACCATGCGGCAGCTCGCTCCGCTTTTCGGGGTGTCGAAGTCGGCGGCGGACCGGATCATCGACCATCTCGGGCCGATGTTCGCGCTCCAGCCCTGCAAGCGGTTCGCCAAGGACGCCGTGCTCATTGTGGATGGGACCTTGGTTCCCACCCGGGACCACACCATCGCCGAGCGGTCGAAGAACTACCGGTACTCAACCAACCACCAGGTCGTCATCGACGCCGACACCCGGCGCGTCGTCGTGGTCGGTCGACCGCTGGCCGGGAACCGCAACGACTGCAGGGCGTGGGAGGAGTCCGGCGCGAAGGCCGCCGTCGGCAACACCCTCGTGATCGCCGACGGCGGATACCCGGGCACCGGACTCGTCATCCCGCATCGCCGAGAGCGTGGCCAGACCGAACTGCCGGACTGGAAAGAAGAGCACAACCGGTCCCACAAGCAGGTCCGGGCCCGGGTCGAGCACGTCTTCGCCCGCATGAAGACCTGGAAGATCCTCCGCGACTGCCGCCTCAAGGGAGACGGTGTCCATCACGCGATGCTCGGCATCGCCCGGATGCACAACCTCGCTCTCGCCGGATAGGCCAACGGGCTTCACCGTGATCAGCCATTCCCGAGATGACCCGAAGATCATTTACGGGACAGCCCTTAGGTGTATTGACCCGCGGGGTTGTTGACGCTGCTGATGGGCGGGTGTCCGTTGAGTGCGGTGTGGCTGCGGTGGTGGTTGTAGGTGTGGAGGAAGTCTGTCAGGGCTTCGGTCCGCTCGGTGTTGGAGGTGTAGGGCCGCTGGTAGGCCCATTCGTCGAGCAGGGTGCGGTTGTAGCGTTCGGCCTTGCCATTGGTCTACGGCCGGTAGGGCCGGGTGAGCTTGCCTGTCGCGCCGAAGTCGGCCAGGACGGTCTTCCAGGCCAGGCCTTTGCGGTAGGCCCAGGCGTCGTCGGTCAGGACCCGTTCGATGCGGGTGATGCCGTGGCTGTGGAAGAACGCGGCCGCGCGGCTGAGGAAGGCCGCGCAGGTCGCGACCTTCTCGTCGGGGTGGATCTCGCTGTAGGCGAGGCGGGAGTGGTTGTCGACGGCGGAGTGGACGTAGTCGAAGCCCATGCCTCGGATCGGTCTGCCGGCCTGGCGGCCGTTGGTCTTGTGGCCGCCGCCGTCGGGGATCCGGCCGAGCTTCTTCACGTCCACGTGGATGAGTTCGCCGGGGCGGGTCGCGTTCGTAGCGGCGGATCATGACTCCGGTCGGCCGGTCCAGCCAGGCCGGCCGGTTCTGCCGGTGGCGGGTCAGGATCCGGTGGACGGTCGAGGTGGGCGGTCCCAGGATCGGGCCGATCCGGGCCGGCCCGAGTTTGCGGGCCTGGCGCAGGTCACAGACCCGGGTCTCGACGGCCGCCGGGGTCCGGTGCGGGGTCCTGCGCGGCCGACTGGATCGGTCGGCCAGACCCGCATCGCCTTCGGTCTTCCAACGGCGGACCCATTTGTGGGCCGTGGGCCGAGATATCCCCATCTCCGCGGCGACATGCGCGACCGGGCGGCCGGAACGGACACGTTCGACCAGCAGCCGCCTGCCGTGAATGGTCAGCCGGGCATTACGGTGGGACGCGAAGACCTCCGTGCGGTGTAGTCCTAGACACCTCCACCACACCGGAGGTCTTCGCCTGATCAAGACCCGGCACTGTTAACAACGCTCGTGGTCAATACACCTAGTCCGTGGTGATGGCGGAGCTGATGAGCCTGCTTGCACCCGGTGTCGTGTCTTGGGTCTTCTCGGTGGCGATGGCGGAAGCGGAGAGGAGCGTGGCTGTGGCGAGGCTGCCCCACAGGGCGGCCGGTCCGTGGGGTGCGAGAGTGGTGATGACTGCCGGGGAGACGGCGAGGCCGAAGCCTGTGGAGAGCTGGAAGCGCGCGAGGGTGCGTCCCAGGACATGGGTCGGGGCGAGGGCGGTGATGAGGGCGGTGGCGCTGCCGGCGTAGAGGATTTCGCCGAGGGTGCAGGCCAGGGACACCATGGCGATGGCCGGGGCGCTCCAGCCGCGTCCCAGTGAGGTGGCCGCCAGGAAGCCGAGGTAGGAGGCGGTGAGTACCATGCCGGCGAGAGCCAGCACGGTCCGCCGGGAGAAGCGGGACATGAGGACGGTGGGGGGAACCTGCAGGGTGACCACCAGCACCGTGTTGGCCACGAAGATGGCTGCCGACCACATCGGGGATGCGTGCAACTGGGTCACCAGGACCAGAGGGAGCGCGATTTCGGGGACGTTGAGGCAGAAGGCGTAGACCACGTTGGCGGCGAGCAGCGTGCGTATCTGGGGTGGCGGCCCGTCGTTCTTGCCTTTGTCCGGGATAGCGGCCGGATGCGTGTGCACGTGGACTGACCACGTCAATGCCGCCGCAGTGAGATAGGCGAGAGCGGTGACGGCTGCCAGTGCCTGCAATGCGGTGGTGCCGCCCGCCAGGCATGCGGTGGCGAGGAGGGCGCCCGCGCCCAGGCCGGCGTTGCGCAGGGCGCGGCCTGCCGCGAGAGCGGCGTCGCGTTCGCGGCCGTGGGCGACCGTGGCCACGAGGGCTGCGTGGGCGGCCGGCCATGCCTGGTTGCCGATGCCGAGGAACAGCGCCGCCGTCGCGAACAGCCAGACGTGCCCTGTCGGGGTGACCGGCAGCAGCCCCACGCCCAGCACCCGCACCAGCATCGACGCCGCCACTACCGTGCTGCGTGCACCCCGGTCCAGCCACCGGCCCACCGCGGGCATGCACACCAGACCGACAACGACACCGGCCGTCATGGCAATGCCGGCGGCGGGTGCGGACAGCTTCAGCACGGTCACCCCGTAGAGCAGCAGAAAGGGCCGCAGCAGGCCGGTGCCGAGCGCGTCCACGGCCAGGGCGACGGCATAGCGGGGCCCTCCGGAGGCACGGACGAGGGCGCGAGGCCGGATCTTGGTGGTGGTTGCCATGGCGTCAACGGTGCGTTGGGCCGCCGGGCCGGCCACGCCGGTTGACGACCATCGTCAATCGATGCCGTCGCCGGCCATCGGACCGGTGATGATGAGGGGGTGACGTTGAGGATCGACATCAGCGGCCTGCCGTCCGAGCGATTGCGGTTCGCCGCCTCCCCGCTGGCCGAGCTGACCGCGATGCTGCACGTGCTGGCCGAACCCGGGCATCATCCGCGACTCGCCGGCTGGGCCGGGGACGTCTGGGCCACGCTGCGGCCGGAGCTGGCCGAGCGGCTGCGGGAGGCGGAGTTCCTCTGGCGTTCCTCACGAGCCGATTTCCTGGTCCCCGCCCGGCCCCGGTCGACCCTCGCCGAGGAGTTGGACGACGTGGACCGGATCGACGACGAAATGTACGTGAGTTCCGCGCTCACTACCACGTGCGGCAGCAACCGGGTCCACTTCGCCACGCCATCGCCGCTCACCGACGCGACGGCGCGCGAGCGGGCCCTGGACCTCGCCCAGGCCCGCGGCCCGCTGCAAGAGACCTTCGCGGAACGGCTGCTCGAAGACCCGGCCGGCGTACGGGCACGGGTGCGCCGCACCCTCGAGCAGTGCGCCGATGCCTTCTTCGACGCGGCCTGGAGGAGCGTCGCCGTGCAACTGGCCACCGACCAGCGTCTGAAGAACGATCTGCTGAAGCGCCAGGGCATCGGGGCGGCACTCGCCTCGGTCTCTGGCGCGCTCGCCCTGGCACCGGACGGCGACTGCATCATCGTGGACAAGCTGCAGGACAAGGCGACCGCCGCCCACGGCGCCGGGGTCACCTTCATCCCCAGCGTCTTCGGTCGGCCGCACCTGGTGGCGGTCCACGCGCCCGGGTGGCAGCCGGTGGTGCAGTACCCCGTGGCCGAGCCGAGTCCATCAGAGCCGGTGTCGCTGGAAACCGTCACGCTGCGGCTGGAGGCGCTCGCCCATCCGGTACGGCTGCGGCTGCTGCGTACCTTGGCCCGCGGCCCGCACACCACCGGCGAGCTGGCCCACGCCTGGGAACTTTCACCCCCGGAGGTATCCCGCCACCTCGCCGTCCTGCGCCGCGCCGGGCTGCTCACGGCCCGGCGGCGTGGCCGCTACGTCCACTACACCCTCGACCTGTCCGCGATGACGACGCTGGGGACGAACCTGCTGTCGGCCGTGCTGCGCTGAGCGCCTTCGGTACTCGGTGGTTTCGCCTGCCGGCGGGCGGGCGACCTCCGGCTTCGTAGCCCCGTCCGCCACTGGTTCGTCGGCACACCCGGGCGCCGACTCGTCGCGAGCTCGCCGCCCGCGCATCCGCGGTTTGGGAGTTGATACCTGAAGTCGCGCCGGCGTGCCTGTCTGACACGGCTGCGGCCGATCGCCTCCGCCCTGCTGTGAAACGTGATTGGCGAGCCACGCGAGCACGGCCTCGAGGGTTGCCACCGACGTGGACCGGGTTCTACGCCGCCGTGACCTCAAGCCTTTCAAGCAGACGGCGATGCCTTCGTTGCGGGTGGCGGTCGCATCGTGTATCCGCCCTGGTCGCAGGGCATCGGTCCAGAGCGTGCGGCCCTGGTGGTCGGCGACGATGGTGGCCTTCATGCTGTTCTGCTTCTTCTTGCCCGAGACGAACGCCAGGCGTCCGCCATGTGCCTTGTGACGACGGCCCTCGACCACGGCTGCCACGGGCCGGCCAACTCCTCCGCCAAACAAGCCCGATGCTGCTGGGAGATATCGGTGAAGAGCTGACGCGCGAGGATTCTCCGGTTGGTCGTGATCACCACGGGCTGGATCATCCCACCCTCGCGCGATCACCCCTCAACCGCAATCACGCACCAGCTCGCAACTGGTCGTTTCGGAGTGAGGTCCGCGGGCGGCGGAAGCACATGAGGCTGCAGGCCAGTTCGAGCACGCCTTGGTCGAGACCGGCGCGTCGACGAGCATGTCCACCGCGATGGCGAGCGCAGCATCGGGCACCCGGCACCCGGCACCTGGCACCCGGCTCCCGGCACGCGCACGAGGACGTGCAGCATTGATCTGATGAATCGTCAACTTGCGCTGTACTATGTCTACTTCGCGTAACCAGTGCGGGGGGATGGTACGGCATGACGTTCAATCAGGAGTGGTCCGGCCTCATGTCCGAGGCGAAGGGGCGGCAATCGGTCGGGATGCGGCTCAATGCGGGGGAGACTCCTCCCGGCACCCCTGGGTCCGGTTCGCCCTTCGACTTAGTGGTCACCCAGGACGACCTGGGCGCGGTCGGCAACCAGGCCTTCCTGCTGCACGCCGAGCTGCGGAGGAAGGCCGACATTGCCGGCGCGGGCCGTAACACCAGCGGAGCCGGCTCGACCGCCCAGGCGGCGCAGGAGCTGTCGGCGCACAACATGGCCATGGGAGACGAGCTATCCACGACGCTCTCCGTCTGGGACTCGCAGGTCAAGACCGTCCTGCAGATGTGCGCCCATATCTCCAACCACCTGAACTACTCCCAGAAGACCCACGCGAAGAACGACGAATTGATCGAGGCGTCCTTGCGTGGCCGTGACGGCTCTGCGATGCCAGTGTCCGAGCTCTCCAAGTACATGTCGTAGGGCGAGCGGGCAGAAGGGGCGCAGCAGCGGTGTTCACATACAGGGATCTCGTCGAGTTGGATCTCGGCAAACTCGGCACGGCCGTCGCCGGCTGGAAGACCATGGCCGACGAACTCGACAAACTGCGGACCGAGGTCTACGACGGCTTGGTGCAGATGTCCGACTCGGCCGAGTGGGAAGGTGTCAACGCCACGGTCACCAAGGATTTCGTGCGTGGGACCGCCAAGGAATTCCTCGATCTGCACGCGGAGGCACAGAGCATCCACCGGGTGCTGGAGGACGCGCATGCCGAGCTGACGCACATTCAGAAGCAGGTCGTGTCGCTGGCCGAACAAGCCAAGGGCGGAGACGGGACTGGGGGCGCCCCTCCCGCGCCCCTGATGGTGTCCGTCGGGGTCGGCGGCGTCGTGCGGGTGACAGAGTTGCGATGCACGCCGGAACCGGCCTCACAGCGCACCAAAGACTTGATGCAGTGGTACGCCGACACGATCACCGGCCTGGTGGCCCACGCCGCGGAGATCGACGGCGCCGCCGCTCGCGCTCTCAAGGCAAGTCACGGAGGCGACCCGCTCAACGCCGGCCACGCCACGTACACCTCCCTTGACGAGGACCAACTGCCGCGCGCCATGGATCTGGCCTCGCGGGGCGGGAAGGCTACCAACCCGCAGAGGGGCGAGCTGCGGCGGCTTTGGGAGTCGCTGAGCCCGACCGCGCGGGGCGAGCTGTGGATGGCGCGCAAGAACGAACTGCTGGCGGCGGGTCTCCTCGACCCCACAGTCAAGCGAGCTGCGCCGGACGCCGGATCGGGGCCCTACGACGTCAAGTCGCCGAGCCTGAAGGACCGGTGGACGAGGGAGAAGATGAAGATGATCGTCGAGGGCGCCGACTTCGGAGGTCTCGACGATGCCTCCCGCCATATGGCGCACTATCTGGGCAACGACGGCGATCCCCTGAAGCTGCCCGTGGACAAGATGATGTCCGACGACAAAGACTTCAGGACCCATATCGACAATGCGGTCAAGGAAGAGCTGCCCGCGTGGCGTGAGCAGGCGCTGGAAGAATTCCGCAGGAACGGCGGACAGCCGGTCGCCATTCCAGTGGAGACCGATAACCGCGACTTCAGCTTTGATAAGGACACGGACAAGAATTGGTTCTATGCGGTCGGGTCGACGAGGTCCAACGTGACCGGGGTGGTGACGGTGACGCCGGATGCCAACGGTCAGCCCTCGGTCCGTCTCGACTACCAGGCCAACGTGTGGGACCGCTACAACTGGGACAAGGACAAGGGCGTCACAATAGTCGGGATGGGGGTCCCGGACGGGGAGCTGGCGAAAATGCACACCACGGGCCTCGCCCGGGAGTTCGACATGTCGGGCAGCAGCTCGGTCAAGCAGTACGACCTGGGCGGTTCCACTCCGAGCGGGCAACCGCTCCCCGCCCCGGACGAACCTGGCCGGGAAGGCACGCGCACGGACCCGGAACGGGAACAGCAGGGAGTCCGCGACGACGGCGGACACCGCTGAAGCGTTCTCCAACGAGCCCCACCACCCGACTGCAGCCGGCGGCACATTCGCATCCGAATCCGCACGCATCAGGAGTAGTCAGTGCGCCGCCCAGTCGCTGTCCTCACAGGCGTAGTCCTCACCGTGGCCGCAGCGGCCGTTGCCGCTGCGCTCGTCGTGCAGGACGCAGTTTCCGACCACGTGAACCAAGAGGAAGGCTGCTGGTGGTCGAGCGGTGTCACGCCTGCCTGGATGTGCGAACAGATCGGCATCGGGGTCCCGGCGGAGGCCTCGGACCGGCGTGCCGGGTACAGGACCGGCGAGCGCTACGACGTCGGACTTCTCGCTTTCACCCTGCCCACCAAGGACGCCGATGCCTATCTGCTGCCGTCGAGGCCGGAGGAAACCGAGATGATCCCGAACCTGCACCCCCAGCAGAAGGGTTACCTTTTCGCGCAACCACTCGAGTCAGTTCGTACGCGTGTCTACATCAGGTCAACGATCGAGCCAGGTGTGACGCCTCCGCCGGCTGTGCCGACGAAGTAGGGGCGGACGGCCCTACGACGGGGTCGATCGCCATGGCCGATCGTGCTCAGCGCCGAGAGCACGATCGGCCACGGCACGGGCCGCACACGGTGGCCGACCTGGTCGGACGGCTGGGGGATGACAGCTCGGATCCCGCATCGGCGGAGGTGGTTCCGGATCGCGCGGGATGAGCGCGACGAGAAGCTGAACGCGACAGGGCAGCCTGCGTCCGGAGCCGTGCACCTCAAGCGGCCTGGCCATCGATGGTCAGGCCCCCGCAGCCGCCTGCAAGCCTTCCTCGTGGGTCCAACCTTTCACCGTGGGCGTCTCCCGCTGGGCACCCGATGTTCCCGGCGAGCTACCACTGGCAGTGCACGTGAGTGTCGTGGTCCTTGTCGCCAGGCCCGAGGACCAGGGTGGCACCGAGGCTGCGGCATGCCTTCATGAGCCCGCGGTGATCAGCCCTCTTGCCTACATGACGGCCGTTGATCCAGGCCACGTCGACTGCGCGGCCCGCATAGTGCTTGGAGGTGCGGCTGTGCCTTCCTCCGACGAGCTCGGAAATCTCGATCTTGTAGTGGTACTTGGTGTTGAGCTTCAGGATGCCGTTGAGCATCCGCTTGTCGAGTGCGACCCGCGCGCCCTTCTTGTGGCCCCAGGGGCTGGTCTTGGCCCGGTGCTCGTTGGAGACGTCGACCAGGTTCTGCCGGGGGAGGGACGCCTTGTCGGTACCGCCCACGTGCGCCTTGGCGTAGGTGATGCCCTTGGTGTTCAAGATCGCACGGGCCAGCCGGGTCGGTTCGCTTGCGACCTTCGGAGCAGCGTGGTGACGGCCGGATTCTGCGTGCTTGCCGGGGGAGGGGTCGGCTGTCGCGGCCGGTCCGGCGGCGAGGGCGGTGGCCGAGGCCGTCGCGGCGACGCAAAGAGCGAGACGGTTCATCAGGGTCCTCGTTTCTTGGGCGATAGAACGATCAAGAGGAGAGCAGGTGGCCGGGCAGTCTCCGCCGGTCTGAGGGGTTTCCCACCCGATCGGGTACCTCGACGTCAATCGGGGGAGCGACACGCTCACCTCAAACCGGTGACTGGGAAAGGCCCACCCCGCCGTTCTCACGGGACCGGTACAAGAAGACCCGCGTATGGCCCTACCGCTCGGAGATCCAGATGATCTTGTGGGTGCTTGGGGCGGCACGGCAGCATGGGCGAGATCCCCAGCACTTCGTCGACGGGATTGCCGACCTGGATGTTCACACTGTGCGCACGAAGATCATCCGCGAGAACCCAGCGGTTGCAGTGGAAGACCTGGCGGTCAAGGGCCTCGCCCGCACCCGCATGGCCAAGTCCGTACACGACGCCGGATGGTCGGCGTTCACCGCGATGCTGGAATACAAGGCCGCCCTGCACGGCCGGGCCTTCCACCGCATCGGTCGGTTCGAGCCGACATCTCAGGTTTGCTCGGCCCGCGGCCTCAAGGACGGGCCCAAGCCCCTGTATATCCGAATATCCGATCGTGGATGTGCGGGGCCTGCGGGGCCGTCCTGGACCGGGACATCAATGCGGCGGTCGACGTCGCCAAGACCGCCGGACTGGCGTTATCAGCCCGCGGAGCGTGGGTAAGGCCGGGACTCGTCCCGGCACCGCGTGAACAAACAGGACCCCACCGAAGCCCCAGCCGGTGACCACCGGCAGGCAGGCGGGAATCTCCGTCCTTCAGGGCGGAGAGGATGTCAAGATCTCTCGTCCTCATCAGGCACCGCACGTGCCCGCGGCCAACAGTGCCCTTTGCGGGTGATCCCCGCGACGCGCTGAGCCGAGGGCCTGCGGCTCGCAGGAATCGGCTTGCGGCTCGGAGCCGGCTCCGTGCAGATTACTCTGCGCATCCGGCGGAAGGGTGGGGAACGGTGACTCCAGGCGAGCTGCGGGCAAACGGCGAGGGGAAAGGCGAGGATGAGATTCACGAGCGCTGGTTGCGGCTGCTCAACCGCTCCACCGGGGACCGCGGCTACCGGGATGAGTGGTTCGATGAGCAGTGCGGAGGATGCAGGTTCTGGATCGCGTTGAGCGGCGAGCTGGGTCTGGACTGGGGGGTGTGCATCCGCGCCGGCTCGCCGTTCGACGGGCAGGTGCGTTTCGAGCACGACGGCTGCGAACGCTTTGTCGCCCGAGCCGACGGGACCTTCGGCTGAAGACGTTTCGGAGTCGCCGTTTCGCAGGGTTGCCGCGGACTCCGCAGCGCCCCTCGCACCTTGACTCGGAACTCGCAGGGTCCACCTTGTCGTGCGCAGAGTTGAGGTCAGTGCCGCGCAGGGTTCTGTGAGTGCCTCGGCGAGGCCTCAGGCCCGGGTCCGGTGCAGAATTCCCGGATGGTCCGTCGCCGCTGCCGGATGGGACGGAGCTCCTTGCCAGCCGCGCGTTGCTGGTTGTGCGCGTCGCACAGCTTGTTGGACCGCCTCCGCGCAAGCATCCGTGACCTCATAGCAGCTTGGCCACCAGCCTCTTCACTGTTTCGTCCGTCTGCCTGGGCCGCACACGCTGTTCCACTACGCCTCGTACGAAGGACGGCAGAACAGGCATGAGTGCACCCGGAATAGCGGTGATCGGCGGAATCGACACCCATACGGACATGCACCAAGCCGCAGTGATCGACTCGGTCGGCCGCCACCTGGACACGCAGTCGTTCGAGACGACGGCGGCCGGCTCCGCACAGCTGCTGGTCTGGCTCCGTGCCCGGGGCGACGCCATCGCGGTCGGAATGGAGGACGCCGGAGCCTACGGCGCTTAGCTTGCCCGGTTCCTGACTGCGAACGGCATCACGGCCGTCGAGGTCGACCGCCCGGACCGCAGAGCCAGGCGGGCCCACGGAAGTCTGATCCGGTCGATGCCTGTGCTGCGGCTACTGCCGTCCTCTCCGGCCGCGCGAGTGGAACGCCAAAGAGCCGCAACGGGATCGTGGAAGCCATCCGCGCGCTGCGCGAGGTACGCCAGAGCGCGGTCAACCTCGCACGCAGACCATCACCTGATCCGCTCTGTGACGGTCACCGCGCCTCTGACCTGCGGGAGAAGCTGCGGGAACTACCCACCGCCGTGCTCATCGCCACCCTCGCCCGGACCCGGCCCATCGGGGACTTTGGCCGACCCCGCCTTGGCGACCAAGACGGCCCTGCGCCGTCTCGCACGCCGCTACCGGTTCCTTCAGCAGGAGATCAAGGAGGCCGAGGCCGACCTCGCCCCTCTCGTGTCCCGGGTGGCTCCCCGCCTCGTCGCGCTGCCCGGAATGGGCATCGAGACGGCCGGACAGCTGCTGATCACCGCAGGCGACAACCCCACGGGCTCAGATCCGAAGCATCATTCGCGCACCTGTGCGCGGCCGCCCTGATCCGCGCTTCCCCAGGCCGCACCAACGGCCACCGCATCAACCGCGGCGGATACCGGCACGCCAACAGCGCTCTCTACACCATCGTTCGTCCTTTTCGCGTGCAATGCGACTCACGGGCCAGGGATTACGTCGCCAGGTGCACGGCCGAGGGCATGTCTGCCAAAGACGTCGTGAGCACGCCGGAGCCGGCCGCGGTCGCGTGCTCACGAGGACGGGTGGCCCTGGGGCTGGTGGTCCGACCGCTGGATCGGGACGGCTGTGGGCGGCGCGCTCGCCGCGCCCTCCCGGGGATCGGCGGCTACGTCCTGACCCGCGGGCACGGGTCGCCCAGGCCGGGTCCCCTCGGCGGCCTGGCGCCCCGCCCAGGCCGTCGGCTCCGTTTTCGGTGGAGGCTGTTGAGCGGTCCAGGATGCCGTATCCGCTGAGCGTCTGGTTGCGGTTGGTGTCGTGCTGTCGGAGTCAAGCTGGTCAGCCCGCTGTCCATGGGCGGAGTTTCTCGGGGTTGCGCACTGCCCAGATGTGCGTGATCCGGTCGTCCGTGACGTCGAACGCGTACACGGCCACGGTGACACCTTCGTGTTCGATCACCAGTCCGGCCCGGCCGTTGACCGTGCGCTCTAGGACCGTCAGGCCGCCGGACGTCAGGACGGCGAGGTTGGTGAGGTAGCGGGCGATCCCTTCGCCGCCCTCAATAGGGTGGAGCGCGGCGGCGACGACGCCGCCGCCGTCCGCCGTGAACTTTGCTCCGGGGGCGAGGAGTCCGACGAGGGCGTTGATGTCCTGCGTGTCCCACGCCTGCTTGAAGTCCCTGACCAGGAGCGCCTGGTGGGCTGCCGGGGCCGCAGGGGGCCGGGAGGTGCGGACGCGACGCCGGGCGGAGGAGGCCAGTTCGCGGCAGGCCGCCGGGGTGCGGCCGGTGATCCCGGCGATCTCGGCGAACGGGTATCCGAAGACATCGTGCAGGATGAGCGCGACGCGCTGATTCGGGGTCATGGATTCGAGGGCGACGAGAAATGCCATGCTCACCGACTCGTCGAGCGTGACCCGGTCGGCAGGGTCCGCAGGATCGGTCGCTGCGGTGCCTGAGCGCCCGCTGATCCAGTCGGTCCGCTCGGGCAGCGGCTCTGGGATCCATTCGCCCACGTAACGCTCGCGCCGGACCCGCGCCGAGCCGAGGAGGTCCAGACACACGCGGGTGGCGACCGTCGTCAGCCAGGCGCCGGGGGACTGGATGGCGTCCTGCTGCTGTCGGGACATGGCGTACCAGCGGGTGTAGGTCTCCTGGACGGCGTCCTCGGCCTCGGCCAGGGAACCGAGGAGCCGGTAGGCAAGAGCGATCAGCCGCCGCCGCTCGCTGATGATCGCGTCCAAGCCCGCGTCGGACTCGTCGTGCCGTGATTTCGCGTGATCGGTCATGGTTCCGGTGGCTCCCTGGTCTCGGATCGTCCCTCGGCGGTCCGACGAGACAGCCCGTCCGATTGTCAGGTGTCGACTCTCCCTGACGTTCCGCGGTGTTGTGTCGTCGTACCGCTCAGAGACGCCACCGGCCCGGAGAACCCGGGTGGGACACCTCAGGAGACAGCGATGACAAGGATCGGAATACTCATCGGCAGTACCCGCCCCGGCCGCAAGGGCGACCAGGTCGCCCGGTGGGTCCACGAGCGGGCGGCCCGCCGCGGCGACGCCGCATTCGAGGTGATCGACCTGCTCGACCACCCGCTGCCGCATCTGGACGAGCCGCTGCCCGCGCTCGCTGGGCGGTACCAGCACGGGCACACCCGGACATGGGCTGACACCATTGCCCGCTTCGACGGATTCGTTATGGTCACCCCCGAGTACAACGCCTCCATCCCCGGCGTGCTCAAGAACGCGATCGACTACCTGTACGCGGAGTGGACCCACAAGGCCGTTGGGTTCGTCTCCTACGGCGCTGGCGGCGGCGCCCATGCGGCCCGGCAGCTGCGGGCGCTGTGTGAGCTCCTCCAGATGGGGGCAGTGACCCCGCAGGTCTCGCTGTCCCTGCACACCGACTTCGAGGACCACGCGACACTCAAGCCGGGCGCCCACCACGTCAGCGCCCTCGACACACTGCTGGATCATGTTGTCACCCAGAGCACGGAAGGAAGGACAGCCACTGCGACGCAGCGCGAGACGGACGAAGTCGCGATCCGACGCCACATCGGCGGAATCATCGACGCGATCCAGGCCAAGGACCTCGAGGGTCTGAGGCGGTTCTATTCGACGGATGTCGTGTCCTTCGACATCGATCCGCCGCTACAGCACGCGGGGATCGACGAGAAACTCAAGAACTGGGCGAACGTGTTCACGTTCTTCCAGGAGGTGACCTACGAGGTGCGTGACCTGATGCCCACGGTGGGCGAAGACGTGGCGTTCGCACACGGCTTCGGCCGCCTCGGCGGCACGCTGCCCGACGGGACGGCGGCGGGCGGCATGTGGGTCCGGGTCACCTTCTGCTTCCGGAAGATCGAAGGCGAATGGCTGATCACGCACGACCAGGTCTCCGTGCCGCTGGACATCCTGGGCGGCAAGGGGGTCGTCGACCTCGAACCGTAACGTTATCATCCTGCGTTGCTTCAGTGGCCGGGGAGTCCAGGACGCTATCGCGGACATGGGTGGGGGGCCTTGCCCTCAGGACCGGGCCTTGTTCGCGGCCATCCGTCAAAGACCGTCGAAGGCTTGCTGCGACGGGCATCGCTGGTAGACGAAGCCTCTGCCCCAGCTTGGACATCCCCACCACTGCCTGCGAAGCCGGGTTCCCTTCGACGGGTCCATTGCTTTCCACAGCCCGCGACAACCTGATGTGACCCGTCGGAGGCGCTGCCCGCGTCCGAGGGAAGGGCATGGTCAGCGGGGATCCCACTCGCTGAGGATTTGTGTTGCAGGCCCTCCGAAGCGCACGGGAACTATCCCTGGGCGAAGCGCGAACGCAGGCGACGGAACTCGCCCATACCGGTCTCACCGGCACGCTCGTAGAGATGGAGATCCTGGCGGCGCACCCTTCGGAGACGAGCCATCGCGGCGAGCCTTGAACCAGCGGCTTGACCGCGTCTGGAACAGCACTTGCTGCGGCATGGCTCCGGGATTGGTCTTCTCCCGCAGCAGTTGTGGGAATGAGCAACGCGACACAGAGGGGCTCAGCCGCCTGGACCGCTCGCACGTCCGGGAGAGGCGGCCTCGGCCCTTGGTCTCGATGGTGGGTCGTCGGTGGCGGACGCTGCGAGGAACGCCACGTCCTGGCCGCACTGCCGAAGGAACGGTGATGCCGGCGGGCCCGGCCTCCATGCGGGCAGGGCCTGCGGAGTGCGCCTCGGGGGTGGGCCCGCTGCCCAGCGGCTCGTGCAGGGTCCAGACCTTCTTCAGGCACGCGAACAGACTCCAGGATGCGCTTTGAGCTTCCGTCTGAGCCCATGCCCCACTCAGAAGATCGAACCCGGGCGGAAGCCGCCCGAGGCTTTGACGAAGAACATCCTTCCGGCCAGGAGCCCAGTTGGGTCACGCAGCGTTCTGATTCAGGCCTCGGCCGCCCGGGCCGTGCCGCCACCTCACTAGCGTTCGTGACACCAGCGCGCCGTGCGGGTCTTGATCTTGTGTCGGAGCTGCGAGAGCTCGCAGGGAGCAGGAGGTCAGTGTGCGACGGGCTCCCGCCGCGAACTTGTCGAGTCAGACACAGAGGTGGGGATGGAGGGCCGGGCCGGCTCGTGCTGAGCGCGGTCCTCGGTCGGGCCTCGCGGGCGAGAGCCGCTCCAGGCGTCCACTGGAGCGGCTCGACCAGGCACCCCCGCCGGGACGCAGCCCGGCTCAAGGGGTGCTCCTCTGGTGGGGGGACCCCGTCTTGGAGCCGAATTGGAAACGCTCCGGTGCCACTCACCCGGACCCCGGACAACCTGCAGACTCCCAGTCGCCACCAATCTTGTTCCCGACGGCAGCGCCAAGACCTGGGGGAGTGCCTGTGTGACGTGATCGTCCTCGGCGCCGGCTCCTGACGGACCCGCGTTCGCACTCGTGGGCGGTGACGGGCGGGCGAAGGGGCGGTGTCGGAGCTGGGTGCTTGGCCGCGTTCAGGCGATGTCCAGGACCGCCTTGCCGTGGACGGTGCGGTCGAGGAGGGCGGTGACGGCTTCGGCGGCTTTGTCCCAGGTGGCGCGCCAGGTGATCTGAGGGCTCAGGTCGCCTTGGGAGACGAGGTCGGCGAGGAGGGTGAGGTCCGGACCGACGTTGGTGCAGCGGAGGAGGAAGAAGCTTGTGATCGACCGGTCGTGTGCCTCGGGGGCGCCGGAGAAGGCACCATATGGGAACTGCTCGGGGGTATCCGTGGCCCGGCCGACGGAGACGAGGGTGCCGTGTTCGGCCAGTCGCGCGTACGCCTTGATCAGTTGAAGGCCGCCGACCATGTCCACGACACCGTCGACGTGCGCGGTCAAGTCCTCTGGCCCGCCGACGACTTCGTGCGCGCCGAGGGCGCGCAGTCCGGCTCCGTGGGTGGCCGGGTCGCCGGTCGAGGCGATGACGTGTGCGCCGGCGCGGCGGGCGAGTTGCACCGCGTACCGGCCGACTCCGCCGGTGGCGCCGGTGATCAGGACGCGGCGTCCGAGGAGGGGGCCCAGGCGCCGCAGGGCGCGCAGCGCGCTCGCACCGGCGACCGGAATGGTGGCGATCGTGCCGAGGTCTGCGCCGGCAGGAACTGTTCCGAGCCAGGCGGTGTCCACGGCCCGGAGCTCTGCCCAGGCGCCGTCCGAGGCGAGGGTGACGACCGGAGTGCCGATCGGCGGGCCGGACCCGTCCACAGCGGCGCGCTCGACCACGCCGGCCGCGTCCCATCCCGGCACTGACCCTTCAGGAGCCTCGGCCAGGACGTGCTTGGCCTCGCCGAAGTTGAGGGATGTGGCGTGGACGCGGACGAGCGCCTGATGGGGCGCCGGTTCCGGATCGGCGACATCGCCGAGTCGCAGGTTGCCGGGGCGGGAGCGGTCGACGAGGAGTGCGCGCATGGCAGCGGACCTTTCGTGAGATCAATTGTGCCACTCAGTGGCAAAAACCTATCAGGGGCGCTTGCTCCCTCGCTACACTCGACGCACGATGACTGCCACCCATGCCCCCGACCCGGGCCTCTCCCTGCGCGAACGCAAGAAACTGCGCACCCGTGAGGCGCTGATCGGCACCGCCCTCGACCTGTTCAGCGAACGCGGATTCGACGGCGCGACGTTGGACGACCTGTGCGAGGCGGTCGAGGTCTCCAAGCGCACCTTCTTCCGCAACTTCACGAGCAAGGAAGACGTGGTGATGGCGCCGACTCAGGACATGTGGATGGCGTTCACCGAAGAACTGGACCGCCGCGCCCCCGACGGTGGCACGCTCCTGGAGTTCCTGCAGGACGCCCTGCTTGCCGCGGTGGACCGCATGAACGACCAGGACTGGCCCACGCGGGTCCGACTCAGCCGTCGCCTCGCCGCCAGGACACCTTCGATGGACGCACACGGCCTGCACTTCTGTGACTGCACCATCCGCACATCCCTCGCCACGCTGCACCACAGGCTGGCCTTCGATGACCCTCGCGACCCGCGCCCCCGCCTGGCACTCGACCTCCTGGTCGCGGCCACCCGCTGCGCGATGGAGACCTGGGTCGACCTGCCGCGCGAACCGGGCCGCACAGCTTTCGCCGGCGAACTGCGCGCAGCCTTCGCCGCGATCCCAAGCACCGTGACACTGCCGGCCACACCGCGCGGGACCGCCCCGGGCGGGTCCGACTGACACGAGGGAACGCACTGCGCGAGCAGCAGGTATCGGCCGTCAGCTACGACACGAAGAGCGCCGAGCCCGATACTGCACGGTCTCGACCGGAGGCCTGCCCTCGGGCGCCATGGTCATCGACGGCGTCCCTGTCGACACGCCGTCGATCGGACCCAACTGCGACAATGCCTCATGGACCGACCAAGGCACCTTCACCGTCGACTTGGGCAACGGTGAGACGGACTGCCCGCTCTGCGGCACCAACTGGCCCCGCCCGCAGTCTGGAACAGCGCATCCACTGAATCGACTTCACGTCGCCGTGTTTCCGCTCCGTCTCACCCAGCATCCTGCATACAGAACCAAACGGCTTATCGGTCCATCCGGTAAGGGGGCATGTGCGGCCCTACCGAATGCTGCCCGTAGGCCCCCCGCCGGCACTGCCGGGCACCCCGGCAGCGGACGAGCGTCAGATGTGCCTGGACTGTCCTGCAGCCCAGGCGTAGCCCAGCTCGGCGAGGGCGGCGAGCTGGTCAGCGTTCAGCCGGTATCGCCTCGCCTTCTGGTTACTCAGAAACACATCCGGCTTGATCGAAGAACCGTCGGGCAACACCTCCACGTGCGCTCTTCCGACGACGGTTCTGCCTTCCCGCGGGATGTACTGGGCGAGGGCTGTCAACCAGCTCGAGTGCCGGACCTCCCTGCAGGCCGCCTTCGACGCCGACCGCGCCCCGCTCCCCGAGGAGACCGGGGGTTCCTGTGCCTGGGTACAGCCACAGGATTCCTGCGGTGCCGCGGGCCACGGCGTCGGTCTTGCCGTCGTCGGGGAGGTCTCCTGCATCTCCGGCAAGAAGAAGCAGAACGCCGTCAAGTCCATGGTCTTCACAGAATCCTGTTCTGCAGTCCAGCCCAGCCGGTGAGCTGTGTCGACATTACCCGCGTCCGCCAGTCAGGCCTGGTCAAGCACCTGGCCGACGGCCCCCTTCGTGGAGATCCTCGCTGAGGCCGGCTACCAGAGCCTGGGAGCCCAGACCGGCGGCCAAGTGGTGACACCACCGCACCGCATATGCACGAAGAACCCGCCGGACTGGTAGGAGGAAGTCCACGAACGCCAGCGCAAGGCACACTCCTCACGCCGCATCCGCGTCGAGCACGGCATCGCACACCTCAAGAGCTGGAGAGCACCCGCCCACCACTACGGCCGCCGCGAACATGTGAGCGACACAATCCAGGCCGTCGCCGGACTCCTCTCGCACCAGCAGACTGCCACCCCAGGCCCGGCCAACCGCAATGACCACCCGGCCGACCTGCCCTTTCGACGTGCCACCGCCAACCATGCACGAGCTCGTTAGAACACGTCCTTCGCGCCCTTGCCGGGGACCATGTCTGCGGCCCTCGGCTTGAAGGGGGCTCGCCAGTCGCCTGTGCCCCAGTACACATAGCCGTTCGTGAAAGACGGGGCGGTGAGGATGTCCACGTTCCCCGGGGGGTAGGCGATCAGGTCCCCGTGGCCGTCGTAGTTGAGGTCTCCGATGCTGACGATCCGGGTGTATTCGTTCCAGCCGCCGCCGAGCTTCACGCGCGGGGCGAAGGTGCCGTCTCCGTTGCCGAGGTACATCCAGAGCACGCCTGCGGTGTTCTCCCAGCTGAGGTCGTCATGCTTCGGGTAGTACAGACTGCTCTGCAGGTGCACGTCTCCGTACTGGCTCATCATCAGCAGGTCGGGCGATCCGTCGTCGGTGAGGTCGTGCGGATGTGGCTTGCGCGTGATGGTGCTCTTGCCGCTCAACGTCGTGCCCCAGCCCACGCCGTCGACGGGTGAGACGGTCGCGGTCCACTCGACGGGGCCGTTGCGCATGAGCCCGTGTGACGACGACGGCTCGCCGTTGCTGTCCTGGCGATGGCCGTCCCAGTGGAGCGTGACCGAACCGGGACCGCGCCCGCTGTCCAGGACGGATGCCTCGCCCCGCCAGTCGTAGCGGTAGTAGGCACCGGCGTACTTGATCTCGAAGTAGACGCGCGCGCCCTTCCGGTTCGTGGAGAACGTGAGGGGGGCGATGCCGCCGTTCTTGTCGAAGTCGATGGTGTCCGTGATGTTGTGTCCCGTCACCGCGAACCGGGTCGTCTCGCCGGTTGTGGCGACGAGACGGCGAT
>NZ_JNZO01000058.1 GCF_000717595.1 Streptomyces flavochromogenes
GCCCGCCCTCGCCCTCGGCCGGGCCTACGACGTGCTCATCCACCTCCATCGGGTCCGCGCGGCCGACAAGCTCACGCGGGGGGCGTCCGCCCCGTAGCGCGGGCGCCGCCTCGTAGAGGACCGCCGGGAAGATCACCAGGGGCGGCCGACGGTGTCGCGGCCGACCGGCCCTATGGGCATGACCCAGATACGCCAGAAACCCGCCACGGGGTGATCTTGCCCGTGAGGGCGGTGACGCGGCGGGTCTGACGGCGCCGCCGGGTTACCCCTGGGTCTTGATCCCGATCGCCGGGTTCAGGTCGCTCCACCCGCGAACGAGACGCTGTCCGGCCTGGTCGACGAGGCCGGACAGGCCGTGGGCGAGTTCGGGGTCTGCCGTCAGCGCAGGATGGCCGGCTTCGGTAGCAGCGTGCTCAGCAGCTGGGCTGTCTCCGCTTCCATGTCCACTCCTCCGCCGAGTCCTTCGTTGATGCGAGCCAGTCGGGCGGCGGCAGCGCGGAGGGCTTCCATGTCTCCGGCGCCGTGGTGGGCGAGGACGACCTGTCGGTGAAGGAGTTCACTCTCCTCCGCGGCGAGAAGGCACTGGTGCGCGGCCCAGAGCGCGCTGACGTAGTCGGCTGACTCCCGGCGGCGGTTGGACAGCTCGTGGGCGACGTCGACGATGGCCGAGACCATCTCTTGGATGACCGGCTCGGTTAGGCGTAGCGCTGGGGGTCGATCGCGGCGAAGGGCCGGCCGCGGACGAGCGCGAGGGCAACGCCGTCAGGGCACTGCTTGCCGGGCCGCAGCCACATCGGTAGGGAGACGGCGGCCTGCGCGGACGAAAAAGCGAGGGTGAGGGGGCGGATACGCGCATCGTCAGTGGTACCCGGCGCCGCGGTGAACCCGGACCGGGCACGGACGTCCACCATCAGGCCGGCTGGCGTGACTGCAGCCCTGCGGGCCCTGGCCCGGATGTATGGCTGCCACCGCTGGCGCACCTCGGCAGCCATACGGTCCGCGAGATCAGCCCGCGGCTTCCACGCCGGGCCGCTCTCAGGTGACGAAACGGAAGACGAATAGGCCATTGTCGCCTCCCACCGCGAGTTCTCCAGCGGCCCCCCAGGAACACGAGATGAGCGCTCCTTCAGCTCGCGCTATGGCCACGGTGCGGTGATCTGAGATGGACCAGATTCGTGCGGTTCTGTCGCGGCTGGTGGTGGCGAGCCAGCTGCCGTCCGGCGCAATGGCTACCGCCTCCACCGTGTCGGTGTGGCCGGTGAGGGTGGCGGTGCAGGTTGCTGTGGCCCGATCCCAGATCCGCACGGTCCCGTCGAGGCTGGTGGTGGCGAGCCAGCTGCCGTCCGGCGCAATGGCTACCGCCTCCACCGAGTGGGTGTGGCCGGTGAGGGTGGCGGTGCAGGTTGCTGTGGCCCGATCCCAGATCCGCACGGTCCCGTCGAGGCTGCTGGTGGCGAGCCAGCTGCCGTCCGGCGCGATCGCCACCGAAGTCACCGTGTCGGTGTGGCCGGTGAGGGTGGCGATGCAGGTTGCGGTGACCTGATCCCAGATCCGCACGGTTCTGTCGCGGCTGGCGGTGGCGAGCCAGCTGCCGTCCGGCGCGATCGCCACCGAAGTCAACAAGCCGGTGTGACCGGTAAGAGTGCCGGTGAGGGTCCTGGTGGCCCGGTCCCAGATCTGCGCGTCGTCGTATCTGGTAGTGATGGCGAGCCAGGTGCCGTCTGGCGCACTGGCCACCGATTCCACCGGGTTGGTGTGGTCAACGCGTGAGGAATCGGGTGCAGAGGGCATTCGGTCCCAGGTTCGCGCGGTTGCGTCGGTGCTGGCGGTGGCGAGCCAGGTGCCGTCCGGCGCGATCGCCACCGACTGAACCGTGGCGGTGTGGCCGGTGAGGGTGGCAATGCAGGTTCCGCTGGTGCGATCCCAGATCCGCGCGGTTTCGGCGAGGCTGGTGGTGGCGAGCCAGCTGCCATCTGGCGCGATCGCCATCGAAGTCACCGAGTAGGTGTGCCGGAGGGTGGCGGTGCAGGTTGCGGTGGCCGGGTCCCAGATCCGCGTTGCGTCGGTGCTGGTGGTGGCGAGCCAGGTGCCGTCCGGCGCAATAGCCACCGACGCCACAAAGTATGGGTGCCGGAGCGAGGCGGTGCAGGTTGCGGTGGCCCGATCCCAGATCCGCGCGGTTTCGTCGTAGCTGCTGGTGGCGAGCCAGGTGCCGTCCGGCGCGATCGCGACCGAAGTCACCAAGCTGGTGTGACCGGTGAGAGTGCCGGTGCAGGTTGCGGTGGCCCGATCCCAGATCCGCACGGTCTTGTCGGTGCTGGCGGTGGCGAGCCAACTACTGTCCGGCGCGATGGCTACCGCCTGCACCAAGTCGCTGTGGCCGGTGAGGGCGGCGGTGCAGGCTCCGGTGGCCCGATCCCAGATCCGCACGGTTTCGTCGAGGCTGGTGGTGGCAAGCCAGCTGCCGTCCGGCGCAATAGCCACCGTAGTCACCGAGTGGGTGTGATGGAGGGTGGCGGTGCAGGTTGCGGTGGCCCGGTCCCAGATCCGCGCGGTCCCGTCGAGGCTGGTGGTGACGAGCCAGCTGCCGTCCGGCGCGATCGCCACCGCCTCCACTCCCCCGGTGTGACTGGTGAGGGTGGCGATGCAGGCTCCGGTGGCCCGATCCCAGATCCGCGCGGTCCCGTCGAGGCTAGTGGTGACGAGCCAGGTGCCGTCCGGCGCGATCGCCACCGCCTCCACTCCCCCGGTGTGACTGGTGAGGGTGCGGTGTAGTGCGGGAGAAGGGGCGTCGGGTGGTGGCCATTCGTTGGCGAGGCAGGGGCGTTGCAAGGGGTCGTGCTGACGTGCGGTGATCTGGGGGCGCCAGTGCGGGTGGGTGTCGAGGCGGGTGTGCAGGACCCCGGTGAGGGCGTGGGGCGGATCGGTGGGGGTGAGGAGGTGAGCGGTCTGGGCCAGGCTGCGGGCAAGCGGCCGGGTCGAGGGGGTGTCGATACGGGTGAGGTCCGTCCAGGGGGCGGTCGGCCCGCGCTGGGCGAGGCGGGTCTCCACCCATCGCAGGTCACCCGCCACAGCTTCGGCAGAGCGGGTGCGTCCGGCCGCGAGCATGTGCTCGATGAGGTGGTCGAGTAGATAGCCGTCCGACAGCTGCCACCAGGCACGTTCGGGGTCGGGTGCGGTGGGGACGATGGGCTGGGCGGGGGGCAGAGTGGCTGCAACGGTGTCAATCAGCAGGCCGTTGAGCCGGGCCAAGCCTGCAGTGCCGAGATCGCTGCGCAGATAGTCGCGGATGACGTCGTGGAGGCTGATGGTGCCGCCACCACGTGCGTCGAGGGTGAGGAGGGACAGGCGCTCGAGATCCCGGCACAGGGTTCGTGTCTGGTCCACGGTCAGCTGACCGCTTGCCTCCCACAGTCGGGCGACCAGGGAAATGGGTACGGACTCGTCCTCGGTGAAGATGCCGAGCGCGGTGAACTGCTCCGAGCCTCCAGGCGGCAGCAGGGTGGTTGCGGCCTCGATGGATGCTTTGACAGCCTGGTTCCGCAGACGCGGCTCGTCCATGTTCCAGGTGGCGGCGGGGTCATCCACGGCGGCGGGCCCGCTGTCGCGTAGCTGGTGAAGGATCCGCTCGGCGGTGACGGTGGGATCGGCGCCGGCGGCGCACTGCTCGGAGATCAGGCGGTTCGTCAGGCGCAGCAGCAGTGCCCAGCGGCCGGTTGCTCTCAGTAGGGCATCCACCAGGAGCTCGGGCAGTGGTGGCAGGTTCCACGTCAGTACGGTCTTGGCCTGGTCGCGGGACATCTGGTCGACGGCGATGTGGCCCGTTCCGGGGGGGAGTAGCGCGGGGTTGCGGGTGGTGACCAGCCGTACGCAGCGGCGGCCCCCGGATAGGAATGGGTCGAGTTGTTCGGGATCCCACACGTCGTCCAGGACGAGCAGGGTGCGGGGGCGTTTGTCGAGAAGCCGGCCCAGGTGGGCGCCGGCCAGGTCGGGGTCGTCGAACTCGGTGCTGTCGCCGGTGATGAAGCGGGTGACCTCGACGACCTTGGCCGCCACAGCTGCACGTCCGCGGACGTCCCGGCCGATGGTGACGGTGTAGATCCGGGGCCTCAGAGGAGGCAACGATCGAGTCCGGAACCGCCACCGCACGCGACGACGGGCGCACACGGCGGTGGCCAGCGTGGTCTTCCCGAACCCTCCCGCCCCCCACAGGGATGTGGTGATGCCTACGGCGCGGCCGCCGCGGCACACCGCAGCCGCCGCGGCGCGCGTCTGGGCCCGGTCGACGAACCAGGCCGGCACAGCCACGGGCGCGGGCGGTGGTGGATCGTTCACGGCCGCCGGTAGGCGTAATTGCAACCACGCCGCCATACCGGCAGCCACGATCGCCATCGGCGCCGAGACGCCGAGAGACCACCACGGGTGCTGCCGGAGTTCATCCAGGAGCCAGGGCCAGCTAGCAGTCGCAGTGGCAGCGTTCCCCGCCAGCGCCAGCACAATCGCCAGCGCAACGCCCAGGCTGGCAAGCGCCACGATTCCCGCCGCCCACACCCGCACAAGCATCCGCCCACCCCCGGTATCTGCTCTCCCTGCGCCGGACCCTAGCGACCACTACGCACCGCATCAACGGAACGCCACATGAGCGAGCAGGCCGGGTACATCGACGATGTCCGACAGCTCGAGCTCCTCCCCGCGCGCTCAACCACTCGCCGGCTGCGGATCCGATCGGATGTACCGCGCTGTAGCTGATGAATGTGGATCGTCGGTCGAGTTCCCGGGCCGTGGCGGCTCCAAGGCCGCGCGGCGCCAGTCACCACGGCGACGAAGCCGTTCAATGGCCCCAGGCTGTCGCGTGTGTCGTCCTCCCAATGGGGCGGTGCGCAGCAGCCCAGGGGTCGGGGGGCGTCTGGAGGTAGCCCGGGCTCGTACCGGTGGCGCTCCCTGCCGCTCCCCCGGGAAACTCGGCGGACAATGGCGGGTCGCGCCGGCCCCAGCGCCAGAGCGTCGAAACGAGATCGTGCCTACGCTGGTAGTGGTTCTCCCCTAGCGGAGAAGCGGGGGCCAGGAACGCAACGCCGGAGAGGCGAGTACAGCCATGGCCAAGCAGCCGAAACCGTCCCAGCCGCGGCACGGAGAAGGGCCCAGCCCGCACCAGGGCACCGAGCAGCACGGCTGGTCACCCGATGTCGACGCGACCCGTCAGCAAGACAACCCGAGCGCACGCCGCTCGTTCGATACCGACGAGTACGCACCCCAGAAGGGCCCCGGCCGCACGGTGTCCAAAGAAGAGAAGGGCAATCCGCACGGCAAACCGGTGAAGAGCACGAGCGACCGCGGCGAGGAGCAGAACAAAAGCGGACACCAGGACGGCATGCACGACACCGGCACCACCGGCCGATCCCGGCGCCCCAGCGGCACCCGGGACGCATCGGCCGCCACCGGCGTCGACCCGCAGGACCCCCCTAGGGAAAGCACGGCGCACTGACGACACGGCCGCCAATCACCTCTACCGGCGTACCGGCCGGCCGGTTCGTCATTCCGGCTCCATAGCGGGGCGCGACGGCTTGTTCATCCTCCGCGGGTCGATGCCTTCGGCCGCCAGCTGCTCCAGCGTGTAGGCCAGCAGGCCCTCGCCGTCAGCCGCGCGTTCGCGGGCGGACTCGCGGAGCTGCCGCGCCTCGTCCTCGTCGAAGATCAGGTGCGCCATCGGGTCCTCCGGCGATCGGGTACAAACCGAGGCCAGCGCAGCATCACTTCTCAGGGACCAGGACGGACACCACGGTCCGCGGTACTGGGCGGGGCGCCCGGTAGTAGGGCCACGCGGACGAGGTCGCGGAGAGTCCCAGGCGAACGCCGAACTCCTTTTGGAGGAGCGCACGGTGTGGATCACGGTCACGGCGATTTGCGGTGTCGCTCATCGCGGCGCCCATCACCAGCGTTCGTACGCGGTGAAGGGCTCGTTGTAGCTGCCCGAGCGGACAGCGATGATCCGGTCCCCGTACGGAAGCAGGTCGTCCACATCGTCCGTGTCATCGCGGAAGTAGCGGTGCTCTTCCTCGTCGCCGGTGGCGGCGTCGAAGACATACAGGCTATCCCCGTGCTTGCGCGAGACCTTCACGAACATGACCCGGCCGGCCCCTGCGTGCAGTCCCTGGACGACGGAGGAGGAGCCGCGGTCGAGGTCTTCCTGCCACAGTTCGTGGCCGGTCGTCAGGTCGAAGGCGGCGAGGAATCCCCACTCGCCGCCGTTGGTAAGCGCGAAGAGTCGTCCGTCGGAGACGGCCACGTCGGTGCCGATCGACCCGTAGCTGTCGCCGGTGGCTTGGACGGCCGCCCCGGGGCTGCCGTTCGGCCCGAAGGTGAGGAAGGCGTCTATGCCCCGGTCGCCTTCGTCGACCCGCAGCACGATCGGCTCGGTGGCCGTGATCGTCACGCTCGCGTCGGTGAGGACACCGCTGCGGGTGTCGAGGGGCGTGGTCCACCGTTCCTTGCCGTCGGCCGGGTCGAAGGCGGCCAGCTTCATCTCCTTGCCGCAGGCCAGGACGGCGATGACCTGCTTCGCTGCGGAGGCGATGGGGCCCGGGACGCAGCCCTTCGGCACCGTGGCCGTCCAGCGCGGGGAGCCGGTGCGCAGGTCGAGGGCGTGTATGGCACGCGCGGTCTTTCCGGTTCCGACGTCGAGGATGACGCCGAGCCCGTTGCCGGTGGCGAGGGCGCCGTCGCCACCGGAGAAGGCCTCGGGGTCGAGGGGGCCGTTGCCACCGGAGAAGGCCTCGGCCGCCGGGGCGAGTGCGGTGTGCCACAGTTCACGGCCGTCGGCGAGGTCGAGCGCGACGACGGTGGAGCAGCCCTCCTTGCCCTTTTTCGCCGCGCCGTATGCGATCAGCACGCGGGAACCGTCGGCCGTGGTGCTGGCGGCACAGACTGCGGTGCGGAGCGGCGTGGCGTACTCCCAGCGCTTCTTGCCCGATCCGGCGTCGAAGCCTGTGACGCTGTCGTAGCGGGCGCGGACGAGGATATCGTCGGCACGCCAGGCCTGGTGGACGCTGTCCTCGGGTGCCTGATGGTCACTCGGGGTCTCCCAGGCCGTCGTCATCGACGATCCCGGCCAGTAGCCCGAGTTACCCAGAAACACCCAAGCGAGGCCGACGACAATCGCCAGCAGGACCCCGAGGGCGGTCAGGCAGCCGAGCACGGACCGCCATGTGTTCGGCCTTACCGCGCGGTCTCTTGAATCGCTGCCCGTTCGCTCCGTCATCTGGATCCCCACCCCTGGTTCAGTCACTCGAATGACGTACAGCGTAGGAGGGGAGTGATCACCAGCGCAGGGAGGCGCTGGCGATCCGCGAGGAGAACACGAGGAGGCCCGCGAGACTGGCCTGCGTGTGCACCATGTGCCTCCGCCCAGAAGCCGCCATAGATCCTCAGTCGTTCGACTCCTGCGATTGCTCACGTGCCTCCCGAAGTAGTGGAGCATCTACTGTCGGTTCTCCAACTCGGTTCTGGCACAGATCTTGGGGAGCCGTCGCGGAGCGTCATCCAGTGTTCGAACGAAAGACGGCCGGGGCCGACAGGGATCGATCTTGACGTGCCTGACGTGTGTGATGTCGAGTTGACGGTGAGAAGTGGCACCAGCACATAGGGGATCGACATGTTCATAGCGGAAGAGGGCGTTTTCGATCCTGTTGAGGTGCTGGAGCTCTACGACTCGGTCGGCTGGGAGGGCTACACCAGCGATGTCGACAAGCTCTGTCGCGGTCTCGTGAACTCTCACCTCGTCATCACGGCACGAGACGGATCGGGATCCCTCCTGGGACTGGCCCGGACCATCTCCGACGACGAGCACATCTGTTACGTCCAGGACGTCGTGGTCAATCCGGCGAACCATAGGCAGGGGGTCGGCCGGGCGCTGGTCGAGCACTTGATGCGGCGCTACTCCCACTGCCGATTCTTCCTCCTGTCCACAGACCACGAGGCGTCACCAGAGGGCAGCCGCAACCACGCGTTCTACCGGAGCCTGGGCTTCCTGTCTTACGAGGAAAAGAAGATGGCAGGCTTCGGACTGCCAAGGAACCGCACTGACCTGCGCGATACGGCTCCATAGGCAAAAGATCTTGAGAAGTTACGGGATGCTACTGGGGCAGAATCAGCTTGCGGAGTAGTCCGAACCCGGCTCGACCGTAGAGCTGCCGCTGATCTTCTTGATGCGGTTGACGGCGCCCTCGATGCTGCCGGAGTTCCAGTCGAGGGTGAGGCCGGCGGTCACGGCGTCGAGGTCTCGGCGCAGGTGGAGTGCGAAGCCGGTGAGCCCGGGCAGCCGGCTGGCGTCGACGGCGTCGATCCAGGCGGGGAGTGTGGAGCCGAGGCGGCCGGTGAGCATCTCGCCGAAATCGCGGACGTGTCCGGCCGCCGTGTCCAGTTCGGGGCAGCGGGCCAGGACGTCCTTCAGACCGGCCCGGTCCTCCTCGGTCAGGGTCGCGGGGTGCCGGGTGAGCCAGCCGGTCACCTGCCGGGCCGGTCGGCGGTCTTGGTGGGGCCGCGGCCGGAGCCCTGCGCAAGGTGGCGATGTGCGCGCGGACCATGCCGTAGGTGACCGGGGCGCGCTCGGCGACCAGCTCGCCGTGCAGTCGGGTGACGCTGGTGCATCCCTCGGCGAATCGCCGTTCCAGGTACGGCTTGTAGGGGTCCAGCCTGCTGGGCCGGGGGCGGTTGTCGCGGATGGTGTCCTGCCAGCGTGCGGCGTTCGCATACCGGAGCACGGTGTTCAGGCCCCAGCCCAGGTGCCGGGCGATCGCCCGGCGTGAGTGGCCCTGGGCGAGCATCTCGTGGACCAGGGCGTGTGCGGCCTTTTTCCGCTCGGCTCGTCGGCCGACGGGCTCCGCGTCGTTCTGCGGCCGACCGGAAGCCCCTACGCCGGCCTCCGGCAACACGCTGCTGGGCGACGGATTGCGCAGGCAGTCGCGGTGGGCGGCGACGCAGGTCTCTACGGCGCGGCCGAGGCCCTGCCACAGATGGAACCGGTCGGCGACCTGCACAGCGGCGGGCGCCCTCGGCGTAGGCACCCGCCCGGTCCCGGCAGATGATCTCCACGCCGGGATGGCAGTCCAGCCAGGCGGCCAGCGGCCCGGCTTCACGGGTCGGTAGCACGTCGACCACGCGTTGGTCTTCGACGCTGGTCAAGACGGTGGAGTAGGTCGGGCCGCGGCGGATCGCGAAGTCGTCCACGCCCAGCACGCGGGGAGTACTGAATCGCGGATCGGGCAGCGCCATGACCCTGCGTAACAAGGTCATCCGTCCCGCACCGAAGCCGAGCTGGGCCGCCAGCCGGGCGCCGGCTCGTCCCGCCAAGGCAAGCCCCACCCGTTCCAGGGCGGCGGTTCAGCCGCGTGGTGAACCGCGCGTACGGCGCGGCCAGCCTGAAGAACGGCTCGGCGAACGTCCGGCGCGGACAGTCCGCCGACCCGCAGATGAATCGCCGGACCATCAGCCGGATCACAAAGCCCTGCTCAGCGAGCGGAAGATCCTTCAGCGTGCGCTGGTAACGGTCGTGGACCCGGTCCGCGAAGCGGCCGCAGTCCGGACACGCCACCCCGGCCATGCGGCCTCTCGCCACCACCTCGACCGTGCCGAACGCGACCGTAACCGCCTCGACCTCCACCTCGCCGACCCCGTCGAACACCAGCGAATCCCAGAACCGGGCATCAGTCTGCATGACCAGCACCATCACTGTTCACAGCCAGCCAGAGCAGCAAACGGAACGCACCTGAGGGAGCGTCACTTTCGGCCGTCAGACGCCAAGGCGTACGCCGTCTCGCACGAGCCAGTCACTCGCAATCGAACACCGAGGTCACGCTCCGCGACGGTTCCCAAGATCTGTGCCAGAACCTCCTACAGATCAACGAAGCCACCGAGGCGGCGGCGAAGAACTGTACCCGCAGGGCCCCACCATCACGGAGCCTTGGAGCAGGCCTCCCCGCCGACGGCCGGAGGCGCGCACGACGAGGCCTTCACGCCGCATGCCCACCCCAGCAGTGGTGTGGGCACGACGTTATCCGGATCGCGTATGGGGCTGTCAGCTGGCGACCCTGCCGAAGAGGTGGTTGGCAGGAGCTTCCGGGTCGTTGCCGTAGAAGAACTCCGTGACCGCCTGGTGAAATTCGGCCCGGTCCAGCGCACCGGAACCGTCCCGGTCCAGGGCGGCGAAGACCGCGGCACAGTCGTCGCCGGGAACGCCGGCGACCGAGTTGAACATCTGCTGGAACTCCGCCTGGTCGATCTTGCCGTCTCCGTTGAGGTCAACGAGGTCGAAGAAGCAGTTGGTCACCGGCTCGATCTGTTCCGGGTACAGGGCGGGGTCGGTCAGGACCCGCCTGAACCCTTCGGTCATCTCCCGCAGGTCGACCTTGCCGTCACCATCCTGATCCATGGGGGCGATCACGTTCGTCCAGAAGGCGTCCATCCCCTCGTTGAGCAGGCGCGCGGTCTCGGAGTCCGGCGCGGCACCGCGGGCTGCGACGTAACGCTCGTTCATCATCCGGACGTCCCGCTGGGTGATGAATCCGTCGCCGTCGACGTCGGCGCCCCTGAACCACTGGCCGTACTTGAGGTCTTGAAGTGCAGTCATGAATGCGCACCGTATTCATGTCGTTACGCAGGCGCAAACGGCATGTACGGGTGCCTCGGCGGTCCGACCGGGCCGCCACGCGCTTGACGTGGGGGTACATCGAAATGGGCACAACGAGGCAGGAAGACTTCGTGTCAATGTTCGAGGTTTGGGGGTGTAAAGGCGAGCACATCAGGAAGGGGATCCTCGTACAGCTCGACCTCGACCAGCGCGCTGAGGGCGCTCGGCCCCTGGGACAAGCGCGAGCACGGCCGATCCGCTGTGAGGACGTTCGGATTGCCGTGCCGGTCCATCGTTCCGCTCAGGCCCGGCCGGACCGGATCCCACCACGCTCCCGTCGACAGCTGTACAACGCCTGGCATGAGGTCGTCCGACAGGACTGCGCCCGCCAGGCAGCTGCCCCGGTCGTTGTAGACGCGTACGATCATGCCGGTCTCGATGCCGCGCGACCCGGCGTCCGACGGATTGAGCGTCACGGGCTCACGGCCACGGATCTTAGAACCGAGGCTGTGGCCGCCGTTGTCGTACTGGCTGTGCAGCCGCGAGGCGGGCTGATTCGAGATCAGATGCAGCGGGAAGCGGTCCGCCCGGTCAGCATGAAGCCACTCCACCGGCTCGAACCACGTCGGATGCCCGGCGCAGTCGTCGTAGCCGAACGAATTGATTTCCTCGGAGAAGATCTCGATCCTGCCCGACGGCGTCGGCAGGGGGAAACGCCGCGGGTCCGAGCGGAGCGCCTCAAAGCTCCCTGGAAACGGTCCGGTCAGTGCCGGCAGCTCAGCGGTGGAGCTGCTCCAGAAGTCCTCGAAACTCGGCAAGGCGGCCTCGTCACCGAGCTGGTCCCTTGTCTGCTCGTAGAGGTGCCGGACCCATTCGATCTCGGAACGCGACTGCGTGAACTCCTTCTCGTATCCGAGCCGGGCGGCGAGGGCGGCGAAGATCTGGTGGTCGGTGCGCGACTCGCCCTCCGGCTCGCGCACCCTCGGCATCGCGACGAGGTGGGGGTCAGAGAATCCGGCGGCGAAATCGTCTCGCTCCAGGCCGGTGGCGACGGGCAGGACGATGTCCGCGAACTTGGCCGTGGTGTTCCACCAGGCTTCGTGAACCACCACCGTGTCGGGCCTCTGCCAGGCACGGGCCAACCGATGGAGGTCCTGGTGGTGGTGAAAGGGGTTCCCTCCGCACCAGTACACGAGGCGAAGCTCGGGCAGTGTGAGGCGGTGGCCGTCGTAGTCGATGGTCCTGCCCGGATGCAGCAGGGTGTCGGCGATCCTTGCGACCGGAATGAAGTCCAAGACGGGGTTGGAAACCGCGGGAATCGTCGCCACGGAGGGGCGGCCCGGGGCAACGCCGGTCGCGTCCATCGTTGCGTAACCTGCGCCCCAGCCGCAGCCAGGCCGGCCCATCGAGCCCGCCATGGCGGCCAGCACGACGGACATCCAGATCGGCTGTTCGCCGTGGTCCGCACGCTGCACCGCGTAGTTGACCATGATGAGCGAACGCTGCGTCGTGAGGCGCCGGGCGAGGTCGGTGAGCGTGTCGCGGCTGATGCCCGTGATCCTCGCCGCCCAGGCAGCGTCCTTGGTCACACCGTCGAGCTCGCCGAGCAGGTAGGAGGCGAAGCGGTCGAACCCGACGCAGCACCGGCGCAGGAAGTCCTCGTCGTGCCAGCCGTTAACCAGCATCGTGTGGGCGATGCCGAGCATCGCGGCGGTGTCGGTGTTGGGGACAACGGGCAGCCACTCGGCGTCGAGGAACCCGGCCACGTCACTGCGGATGGGACTGACGTTCACGAACCGCACCCCGGCCGCACGGCACCGGCGCTGCAGGTCCTGCGTCTGGTGCCTGGCCAGCCCACCAGGGTTGATCTGGCTGTTCTTCAGGGCCAGCCCGCCGAACGCCACCACCAGCTCGCAGTTCTCGGCGATCTCGTCCCACATCGGCATCCGGGACTGGTAGCTCCACGGATGCCCGCCGATCACATGGGGGAGGATCACCTCCAACGCCGCCGTGCTGTACGTATTGCGCGAGTCGGTGTATCCCCCGCCTAACGCCAGGAACCGGTGGAGTTGCCCCTGCGCGTTGTGGAACGCGCCCGCACTCGCCCATCCATAGGATCCCCCGAATACTGCACTGTCTCCGTGCTGTGAACGCACCCGACGCAGTTCATCGCCCACCATCGTGAGCGCATCGTCCCAGCTCACCTCCACGAAGGCATCCTCGCCTCTGGCCGTGTCGTGGGCGCGCGGCAGGCCGTTCAACCAGCCCTTGCGCACCGCGGGGCGCAACACGCGAGCACTGTCGTCGGCTGCTGTCACCATTCCGGGGCCGATAGGCGACGGTGAAGGGTCATCACTCGTCGGCTCAATGCGTACCAACCTGCCGGAATCGACCACCGCGACAAAACTGCCCCAATGCGTCGCGACCGACATGCGCCGTTCCACCATGCATCAACCCCACCCTGGAAGTTTCCCTGCTCTAGCACGGCGGCTGCCTACGTCACAGGGCCCCCCGTCCAGCCGACGGACAGCAGTCCAGAGACTTCCCCTGATGCCCGCTGATCAACCTCACCTGTCAGCGCTTCGGCGCCAGCACAGGGTGTGCGGACAGTGGTGTCCCTGGGCGTTGTCCCAGGCGGTCCAAAGACCGGTGCAGTCTGACGCCATGCCCTGAGCTGCAACGGCTCGCATTGCACCGCTAACCACCCCACATGTGCCTCTGGCTTGGTCTGTGCACGGCTCTGGCGCACCCGCAGCGCCCGGTGGCAGTGTGAGCCGTGCGGAATATCCCTGGATGCGACACCGCACGGCCCCGTCCTGCGTCGCCCGCGAGGGCGGGGCCACGCCAGCCTCCCGGCTCCCCACGGGAGGCCACATGCGCGTCTTCCGCCGTCACCGGCGTTCCGCTCGTTGAACTCCGGCTCTACGCAGGCCCGCCACGGGTGGAATGCAAGTTCTGCGTGGAAATCCACGTGCGGGAACCCCGGGATTCCGGATCATGTCTTGATGGACATCTCTCTCCTCACCACAGGCATCACGGTCACCGGCACCGTGGCGGTCCTGTACCTCGGTTCCCTGGAGACGGCGCGGCGCACTCGCCATGCCGAAGCCCGGAAGGACTCCGCCGCCGAGCGCGCGGCGCTCGAAGCCCAAGCTCATGAGCTGGTGGCCGCCGTACTGGCGTTGCAGATAGCCGGGGACACTCACGATCACGTCTGGGGAGGGTGGGCGGCGCGCGGCCGGGTCGCACTCCGCGCTCTCACACACGGGGCCGTGGCCTACGGGCAGTCGGACCGTACGGGCGGGTCGGCGGCTTTCGTTGCGGGGGCGGAAGCGGCTGGACGACCGCCGGGTCCTGAACGGGATCGTGTGGAAGTTCCGGACCGGGACGGCCTGGCGGGATGTGCCCGAGCGTTACGGTCCGTGGGCCACGCTCCACACCCGTTTCCGCAGGTGGGCGGCGGACGGGACGTTCGACCGGATGCTGCGGGCCGCGCAGGCGAAGGCGGACGCGGCGGGCGACATCGACTGGCTGGTGTCGGTCGATTCCACGATCGTCCGGGCCCACCAGCACGCGGCGGGGGCTAGAAAAAGGGGCTCCGCGACCCGGCCCTCGGCCGGTCCAGAGGCGGTCTGACCAGCAAGATTCACATGGCCTGTGACGGCCGGGGCCGTCCCCTCGCCTTCGTCGTCACGGGCGGCAACACCAACGACTGCACCCGGTTCACCGCCGTAATGGAAGCGATCCGGTTGCCCCGGATCGGACCGGGACGCCCCCGCACCCGGCCCGATCACGTCCTGGGCGACAAGGGCTACAGCTCGAAGGCGATCCGCGCCTGGCTCCGCCGCAAGGGCATCGCCCACACGATTCCCGAGCGGGCCGACCAGGTCGGCAACCGGGCCCGGCGAGGCAGCCGCGGAGGCCGCCCGCCGGCCTTCGACCGCGAGACCTACAAGCACCGCAACGTCGTAGAACGCTGCTTCAACCGGCTGAAGCAACGGCGAGGCATCGCCACTCGCTACGACAAGACCGCCGAGTCCTACGACGCAGCAGTCACCCTCGCGTCATCCTGATGTGGGCGTGACATTTGACGACAGAACCTAGCGTCGGCGGTACCGTCCGGGGCCTGGGCGCAGCAGCTGTCCTGGACGTGGCTCTACCTCGCACCGTGGGTCAAAGAAAGGAGACCGGAGCCTATTCCGAGGTTCGTTCCGGGCGGGCCTTTCCGTACCGCGCCCACGCCGCCTGCTTGGAGATGCCCAGAGCTTCGCCGATCAGGCAGCCCTTTCGCCCCGGCGATCTTGGACCCTTCGAGCTCGGTCCCTGTGAGCTTTGCCCCGGTCAGGTCTGCACCGGTCAGGTCTGCGTTGTTGAGCACCGCGTATGAGAGGTCCACGTTGCGCAGGTTGACTCCGGTGAGCTTCGCCCCACTGAGGTCGGCCTCCCGCAGGCTGGCGCACCCAACGCTTACCTCAGGCGCGTACTCTTCCCGTTCATCGCAGAATCTCGCCGTTCTCAGGTCGGCGCCGTGCAGGACGGCCCCCCGCAGGTCGGCACCGGAGAAGAATGTTCCATCCAGGTTGGCACAGCTCAAGAAGCACAGCTGGGCACCCGCCAGATTCGCCTGCTCCAAGCTCGCTCCGGCGAGGTTGGCCCCGTCCAGCAAAGTGTCGCTGAGGTCGGCCTCCGGAAGGATCGCGCCCTTGAGATCCGCCCCGCTGAGCAGCGCCCCAGACAACCTGACCTCACCGAACCACACTAAGGGCTGTCCCGCAAGTGATCTCAGACGTGCTACTCATCAGCCGTCGGCATAGATCCACTATCCGGTCAAGGCGAGGTTGTGGAGGCGGGCGATGC
>NZ_JNZO01000059.1 GCF_000717595.1 Streptomyces flavochromogenes
GGCTACGCGGACCGGACCCGGCTGTGCACGATCAGCCGGGTTCCCGACGCCATGGCGTGCTTCGGGGACTCCGGCGGGCCGCAGCTCCAGAAGGGCAGGTATGGGCGGTGGGAGCTGGTCGGGGCCACCTCGGGTCCCGGCGCCCCGGGGGTCGCCTGCTCGGCCGGGCCGGGTCTCTACGTCAACGTGCCCGTGTACGCGGACTGGATCCGCGCGACCCTCAGGCACGCCTCCTGACCCCGGTCACGGCTTCCCCTGGGCACGACGCAACCCCGAGCCCCGTCAGACGTCTGTCGAGATGAAGCCATGGTGTGGGGCGCCGGGAGCCGCTCTCGGCACCCCACACGCACGGCAAACCGTTTCGCTCAGGCTTATGGAGACCGACTCTTGAACCACGCCGACACCACGACGGCCGCCCGCCGCCGCCCGATACGAGCCTGCGCTCTCGCCGCGTCCACGGCGGCCCTCCTCGTACCGCAAACCCTGACGGGAAGCCCCGCGACCGCAGCCACCCCCGACGCCGCCCAGGGCCCGCGGGGCGTCGCCGCCGTTACCTACAACCTGGGTGACCAGGCCTATCGGCTGCCGGGAACCGGCGAGCCGGTCGAGATCGCCGGCACCGTGCACTACCCGACGGATCTCGGAACCACGCCACGGCCCCTCGTCGTCCAACTACACGGCTGGCACGAGACCTGCGCGGACCGGGCGGCAGCGGAGGCCCGCACGGCTGCCGAACTCGCCCAGGACTGGGAGGCGTACGAAGCCGCGAGCCTGAAGCTGTTCAGCTGGCCCTGCGCACCCGGCACCCGCCCGATCGCCAACGACCGGGGCTACGACTACCTCGGCGAGGAACTGGCCCGCCGCGGCTTCGTCGTGGTGTCCATCCGCGCCAACGGCATCAACGCCTCCTCGGTATGGGGCGACGAGAACGCCTCCGCACGGGCAGAGCTGATCAACAGGCACCTGGCCCTGTGGCAGCAGCTCGGCACCTCGGGCCGTGGCGGCCTCGTCGGCTCGTTCCGCGACGCGACCACGGGCAAGCCGCGCCGCGTCGACTTCCGGCACCGCGTCGACCTCAACAAGGTCGGCACCATGGGCCACTCCCGTGGCGGCGCGGGCGTGACGTGGCAGGCGGCCGACCGTCACAAGAACCAATGGCCCACCGGAGTCAAGGTCAGGGCGGTCCTGGCCCTGGCCCCCGCCTACAACGTCATGACCGAGGACATGACCGCGTATGAGATCACGAAGACTCCCATGGCCGTGCTGCGCGGGACCTGCGACGGCCAGGTCGGTACTGAGGCCCTCTCCTTCGCCGCCGACGCCACCGCCCGGAGCACCGCCGGCTTCCACCAGGTCGCGATAGACGGGGCGAACCACAACTACTTCAACACGCAGTGGTCGCCGGAGAGCAGAGAGGTCGCCGCCCGCGACGACGCCGGACACGATGCCGACCGGCCCGGCCAGTGCACCGAACCCGGTGGCTCCGCCTACGCGCCCCAGCTGACCGAAGCGGGCCAGCGCCGCGTCGGAGCGGCCTACGCGGAGGCGTTCTTCCGGCGGTATCTCACCGACGACACGCGGTCCGAGGACATGCTGAACGGCTAGGCCGTTTCTTCTGGATCACTCCCGCAGGGGGTGGTTGTCGGTGCGGCGTGGGAGAGTCCTGGGCATGACGATGCCGGAGGGCCTTGAGCGAGTGCTGCCTGAGATCGTCGGACGCGACATGTTCGACGCTCTCGTCATCAGGACCGACTTCAGCGACGACGAGTCGTGGAATGCGGTGGTCGGGGAGCTTCGCCGGCCGTGGGGGCCGGACGGCGAGTTTCCCGGAAGTGTGCAGGTGGTTGATGCGCGTGCTTGGTCGGGAGCGACAGCTGATGAGGTTCTTGCCGCGGTGGACGAAGACGAATATCTGACCGTCGTCTTCCTCGCCGATCATCACACGATGCAGTCGCCGAGGCGGGCGCTGCTGGCTTTGACGACGGTCTGGGAGGACGAGGGCGACGACCTTGATCCCGTCTACTACCAGGAGCTCATCGAGTCGCCGGAGCCCCGGGAGTTCCGGGCCGCGCCCGCCGCGGTGCACTCGGTCCATGTGAACGTGACGCTCGGCAACATGGGCTTCGCCGAGTTCGCCGTGGCCGCTTCCGCAGAGTCTGATCAGGTCCTGCGGCCCGTCTGACTGGTGCAGCGGCAGCCGTTGCCTCGGAAGGTGCGGGTCGTTCGTCGGGCGTGTTGTTGAGTGATGTGCAGTGGGCGCGGATCGAGCCGTTGTTGCCGGACCGGACGCCGAGGCGGGGTGGGCGCTGGCGGGATCATCGGCAGGTGATCGACGCGATCGTGTTCAAGTACCGCACCGGGATCCCCTGGACGGACCTGCCCGAGCACTTCGGTTCGTGGAAGGGCGTCCGTCGTGGACTTCTCGGTAGAGCTGGCTGGCGTTGCGGCAGCCTTGGACGAACCGCTGGTAGATGTAGGACTTGTAGTCGTCCAGCAGGGTCCGGCGCTGGGTCACCTTCACCAACAGCTCTTCGGCGTTCGGCGTCCGCGCGTATCGGCGAACGGCGTAGTAGTCCAGATCCAGGTCGCGGCTGATGCCGCGCAGGGAACGGCCCTGGGCGAGGAGTTGATGAACGTCACGGTGGCGCTCGCGGATCGTGGCGACGATACGACGGGGGCGCCCTCGGACATCGAGAATCCCGTCCGGTGCTGTCAGCGGCGGGGATTCCTCGGGTTTGTGCACAGCGGCGTGGGCGGCACGAATGCAGGCGTAGTGGCCGGTGACGGTCTTCTCCACGGCCTTGGCGAGGTTGTTCCACAGGTGCCAGGCGTCCGCGACCTGGACGGCTTGCGGAGCGGCTTGCCTGGCCGCCTCGGCATAGGCGGAGGCCCGGTCACGGCAGATGATCTCCACTTCGGGGTGGTCCGCCAGCCAGCGGGCCACCGGAGCGGCCTCCCGGCCGGGTAGCACGTCGATCGGCCGGCGAGCTTCGAGATCGACCAGCAGCGTGGCGTAGGTGTGGCCCCTGAGCAGGGCGAACTCGTCGATGCCAAGAACCCGCACGGCTCCCGGTTCCTGCAGTGGGCTGGCCCGCGGCAGCCGCAGCATGGTGTCCTTCGCCGCAGACATGCCCAGTCTTCGGGCGAGTCGTGCACCAGGCCGTCCCGCGAGTCCTTGCGCGACGCGGACCAGCAGGTCCCGCAGCACCGGCGTGTGCCGGGCATGCGGGCGCGTCAGCCCTGGAATCTGCTCGGCGAACGTGACTGTCGCACAGCCAGCCGTCAGGCACTTGAATCGCCTGACCAACAGCACGATCACCACCGGCAGACCACCCAGCGGCGCGTCCCCAACCCGCCGCTCGTACCGGCCATGTATTCGACCCGAGTACTTCCCGCACCGCGAACACCGCGCTGTGCGCCTACGCGAACGCGCACGCAGCACAAGGACGCCTTCGCCCTGCTGCACCTGCTCGACGACTACGCCCTCCAGATGCGGCAAGACCGCATGCAAGCCCCCTGAAACGCACACCTATACGAAACGATCAAGTCCGCATGGCGTCACAAGATCAGCGACCGAGCCCGTTCGTCCGTACGCAACTGGGGAGAAAAGTCCGTACGCCGACACCAGGCCGGTTCGAGCCAGAGGACCACGCGCTTGGACGCTCCCGCGGTGGCTTGAGCACGAAGGTCCACCTGGCCAGCGACAGCCGGGCACGGCCTCTGTCCATCCACGTCACCGCAGGTCAGGCTGGTGACGCGCCGGCCTTTGAGGCAGCGGGAATCCGGATCCCGCGGAGCGGACTCGGCAGGCCAAGAACCCGCCCCGCGGCCGTCCTTGCGGATCGCGCCTACTCTTCCCGCGCGATTCGCGGGCACCTCCGTCGACGCGGTATCCGTGCGGTCATCCCGCAGCCCGCCGACCAGATCGGCCATCGCCTGCGGCGAGGCCGCACCGGAGGCCGCCCGCCCAGTTTCGACGCCGAGACATACAAAGAGCGCAATGCCGTCGAGCGGTGCATCGCCCGACTCAAGCAGTGGCGCGGCCTCGCCATGCGGACGGACAAGCTCGCCATCGCTTACCAGGCCGCACTCCACCTTGCTGCCATCCTCATCTGGACCCGGCGTTGAGTGAACCTTTTTCATCCTGTGCTGGAGGATGAAATGAGCTGGTCAGTGGCTGTGGTGACAAGGCAGGGCCCCTCGTCGTTGGCGTGGTGATTCCAGTCATCACACCGGCGATCGGAGGGGCCCTCTTGGTTCCGTACCCTGCCACGCTCGACGTCCCGCATGAGCTCGTCGAACATGTTTCCTGGCTGCTGTACGAACATCGCTTGGCCCGCAACACTCGCTGGCGCAAGCTCGGCTGCTTCCAGCAGGCGCTGCTGACCCTCGTCCACCTGCGCAAGAGCGAGACGTTCTCCCAGCTCGGAGCGGGTTTCGGGATATCCCAGGCCACTGCCTGGCGCTACGTGGACGAAACTTTGGACGTCCTGGTCTCCTGGGCGCCCGGCCTCCACGAAGCCCTTACCGGCCTCGGTGAGGGCGACCACGTCATCGTTGACGGCACCCTGATCCCCATCGACCGGATCCACGCCGACGAGCCTTACTACTCGCAAAGGCACCGCAAGCATGGCATGAACGTGCAGGTCGTCACTCGTCCTGATGGCACACCGCTGTGGTTCTCCCGCGCGACACCCGGTCGCACTCACGACCTGACCGCAGCCCGCGCCCATGGCATCGTCCAGGCCTGCCTGACCCGGCAGATCCTCGTCCTCGCGGACCGCGCTTACCAGGGCGCCGGCGCCACCTTCCGCACCCCGTACTACCGTCACCGCGAACAGCCTCAGCAATACCAGCAGTTCAACCGCGACCACGCCCGGCTGAGAGCGCCCGGCGAACGCGCCTTCGCCCAGTTGAAATCCTGGCGGCTGCTTCGGCGAGCCAGATGCTCCACCCGCCGCATCGGCACCATCGTTCAGGCTGTCCATACGCTGCTGACCTGCAGCTATTCAGGATGAAGGAGGCCGAAGGAATCAGACCGACCTCCTCCCCTATGCCTTCACGTCGAGACGCACGAGCGCGCCGATCTCCACGAGCTGGTCCGGCAGCGCCAAGTCGGAAACGCCCATGACCGTGCTGGCGGGCCGGTGCTCCCCGAAGTACTCCGCGTGGAGGCGTGCTGTCGTGTCGAAGTTCTCACGCAGGTTCCTCACCAGAACCGTGGTCTCCACTATCTGGCCACGCTCGGCCCCGAACTGCCTCAGCACCAGGTCCAGGTTCTCCAGCGTGGTGCGGACCTGCAGTTCGAAGTCACCGGCGCCCACGAAGTCGCCGTGACGGTCATGAGAGAGCTGCCCCGACACATAGACCGTTTCACCGACCTGGGTGGCCTGGCTGTAGCCGTACAACGACTCCCACGGCATGCCGAACCCGAACGTCTTGACCTGAGAACCCATGGTTCACTCCCTCGATGCGGTGCGCGGGGCCGTCGGTCACAGGCAGGCCCCTTGCATGCAGAAGTTACGGGTTCGTACGCACGATGCTTGTCTGGTAGCGCCCTCCCAGTGTTCTCTGTGCGCACAAAATTGGCTGCAGTGGGCTCTTCCGGGCGCCGGTGTGATGAGTGGGTCACTACGCCGACGATGAGGGACCCCGCCTCCTCGCTGCACCCGTCGGCCAGCCCGCTTCACCCGCCAGGAGAGGATGAAAGAAGCTCAGTGACGCGATACACGTGGGAGAGCTGCACACCCACATCTTCCAGCGCTGCCCTGATGAAGTGCCACGGATTTGAGACAGGACGTTGACACGCACTGCGAGTCCACTCAGAAATCCACTGGTCAGCGTGTTGTTTCATGTCGCAAACCGCGAGACCCTGCAGCTCCCAAGCCATGCAGACCCGGCGCGTGACCGCACGACGGGTGGCGCAGAAAGACGCGGGCGGATTGCCTCGCCGGGATTCGAACCCGGGTTTCCGATTCCGGGCGAACCGGAGACCGGTGTCCTTGGCCGCTGGACGACGAGGGATGTCCGGCATCGTACGGGTCGGGGGTGAAGCAGCGCACCTGGGTTGTGGAGTCAGGCGCCGGCGACGGCCGACAGCCCCGGACGCGACAACCGCTCCGTGCGGTCGCTGAACGCCGAGTGGGTCGAGATCACCAACAACACCCGCCAGGCGATCAACCTCAACGGCTGGACCCTCAAGGACGAGGACGGCCACCGCTACAAGTTCAACGACTACCGTCTCGCCGGCCGCTCCACCGTCCGCGTCCACACCGGTGAGGGCCGCGATACCCGCACCGACCTGTTCCAGGACCGCCGCAACTACGTGTGGGACAACCACTCCGACACCGCGACCCTGCGCGACGACCGCGGCCGCACCATCGACACCGAGTCCTGGGGCCACCGCCACCACCGCCGCTGATCACACCGACCGGTGCCCCGTCTTCCGCTACGTCCCCAGCGGAAGACGGGGCACCGGCATTTGATCGTCAGGTACGCAAGAGGGCCCTGAGGGGAGCCTTCGGCCCGCACTCCCGAAGGCGGTGGGTGGGGGCCGACCGTACAGAGGCAGTGTGTTCCCGCTGCTGGCTCAGATGCGGGTGGTGTGCGGTCTCCATCCGGATCTGCCTGCGCTGGTGGACCAGCCTGGTCGAGCCGAATTGGTACCGCTGCCTTCTACTCGCCGAGCGCCTCGGCATCCGGGCGCTGGCTCTCGAAGAGGTCCAGCTTCTTGCCGAAGAGCTCCTCACGGCCGGTGGGGAAGACGGTCTTTTCGTAGAGGGCGTACTGGCAGATCATCGAACGGTCCGCCACGGAAAGCTGGAGTCCGGTCCGCTCTTTGGGCGGCTCGGTGAACCACTGCCGGATACTCAGCGCCTGCCACAGCTCAGGGTTTGGCAGCTCCCCGTACACGATCCGCTTCAGGCCTTCGAGTACCTGCTCGTGAGAGAGGGACCGCGACGTACCGGCCGGGTCAGAGAACGTGACCGTCCAGGACCACCGCTCTCCTTCGCCGAGTTCGGCATCGTCCTGGACGATCCCGTTGAAGTCCCGTAGGTATGCGGAGCCGGGCCCGATAACATCCCGGTCCCATGTGACGTCTCCCAACCAGGGAGATGTGCTGAGGAAGCCCTCGGCGATGTTCCGGGTCTCGTCGTCGGTAATCAGGTGCTCTCCGCCCATGTTCGCTCCTCGCCTTGGGGCCGCTCTCCCTTGCAGCCCGACCCGGAGCTCATCGTCGTCTGTTCGGCCTGCGTGAGCGGGCGATTCCTCAAATTCTCCTTGGCTCGGCCTGTCCTGCGGAGAGGTCCTGCGTCTTCGCCCACAGACCGAGCGGTCTCAAGGGGCATCACCAGACAGTGTTGACGGGTCGTTTCGAAGGCGGCCGACACGAACAGGCTGTCCGGATTCGTATGGCTGATCCTATGTCTGCCGGATTGTCAGTGCCTGGTTCTACCTTCGAGGGAGGAGTTCTTCGAGGGCGGGAGGCGGGCCACGTTGGCGAACATCGTCTGGCACGAGATGCTGCGCATCGAGCTGGATCTGACCCGCGAGGATCTCGGCTGGGAGAGCAGGCCGGGCCTGTGGGAATTGCTGTACCAGACGGATCGGCTGTACGCCGACAGGGACGTTCCGGTGTCCAGGCGGGGGCTCCAGTGCGGCGGAGTGTGCCGGAAGGCGGGCGTGGTCGCGTGGATGTACCTGCGCGAGCGGGATGGGCGCCGTGAGGCGGTGCACGAACGGTCCGAGGACGAGGAGCGTCACCGGGCTGCGTTGTCGGACGAGCACAAGGCCTACCAGGAACGGATCGTCCGGACCGCGGAGAGCGTGGGGTTCCGCGCCGACAGCGAAGTGCGTACGCCGGTGGGTCCGCGGTCGTGGATCCAGACCGACACCCTGGTCCAGGGTGAGGGCGGGATCCGCATCGGGTGGGAGGTGCAGCTGTCGACCGCCGGCGTCGAAGGGCCGCGGAGCGTGAAGGCCCGTGCGGCGAAGGCGGCGAAGCACGGGATCATCCCTGCCTGGCACACCGACCGCTCGGACTACGCGAGCCGGAGCGACACGCACTGGACGCGCAGCGACAACCTGCCAGCCGAGGTGATCGCGAAGTCGGGCGACCTGCGCGTCGTGTCGGGATACCGGGCGCTCGAGTTCTGGCGCTGCGACGACCGCGCCCTGTACCGGTGCCCGCAGACGCAACGCCGGTGCGGTCAGACGCACGTGACCCCGAAGCCGCGGGATGTGTTCTTCGACGACCTGGTGCGCGGGACGGCGGCCGGACTGATCGTTCCCATCGAGCACCGCACGGGGACGAAGACGCACCGGTTCTGGGTGACGGACGCCGACCGGGAACGGCTTGAGGACCACAACAGCGGTCGCCCGGTCCAGCCGCCAGCCGAGCCGGAGGACGAGCGGGACCTGCCCACGGGCGCCAGCCACCGCGCGCCGACGTGCCGGCCGTCCGTCCAGGCCGCTGCCGCCCCCTCCGCCGAGCCTGCCGTCGCGCTGCCGCCGGTTCCGATTCAGCCGTCGCCGCCGTTCCGGCCGGTCGGGGCATGGCCCTCCGCGCCGTCCTTCTCCGCACAGCCCGCACCGCGTCCCGCGCCCCCAGCGGCCGCAGCCCCTGCGATCCCTCGGCAGCCGGGGCCGCAGGACCGCGCCGAGGAGCACCTGCTCGACTGGCGGTCGAGCGCTCACTGGTCGTCCGAGCGACGGCCGTGCCGGTACTGCTCGGTGGCCACGAACCTTCGTGACGAGGAGGGGGTGCCATCGCACAAGACCTGCGCGGAGGATCGAGGGCCGCGGCGCCAGCCGTCCGCCGGCCCCGGCGTGTAGGTGCGACTCCACCTGCGGCCACACCGACGGCGATGGGCTCCTTGGTGGGGTCCTACACCGCCGCGTCGCTATCTGCCTGTCCGCTGCGGTCGGACCGTCAGCTCCAACGGGTAGGGGCTGGCCTTCCTCTCGACGACGCGGTTAGCGAGCCGCTCGATCTCCGGGAGCCGGGTCTGCAGCTCGGCCACGTCGGAGGGCCCCTGCCTGCGGGAGCGGCCTCGCCGAGCGAGTAGCCGGCGATGATCTGGGCGGCCACCTGCGCTGGCGTCAACACCGCTACTGGGGAGCACCGTGACCTCGGCGGCCTCCCCGACCGTCGCAACCAGCCGCGCCAGGTCGGCCGGACCGGACGCCACCTGGGCGTACCAGCTCCTGTACAGGCTTCACACCTACCGCGACCGATCCGTCTAGTCTGAGCAGGATGTCCTACAGGATTTACGATGCCGGTCCGGAAGACCTCCCCGACATCAACGCGATCGGCGCGACGTACAGCGACACCGGCTGGGCGGTCAGCCACTCTGGCGGGATCCTCCCGCTCGACCGGGCCGAGTGCGTCCTCGTGTGCCGTCTGGATGCCGCGATCCTCGGCTGGCTGTACGCCGACCTCGGCGGCAGCGGAAGGATCGTAATCGAGAGGCTGATCAGTGCTCCGCACGCTCGGGGCAAGGGAGTCGCAATGGAACTGGTGGCCGAGCTGGCACGGCGATACCCCGACCGCTGCCTCGTCGCGGGGGTCGGACCCGAGGACGTCACCTTCTACGAACGCGTTGGCTTTCTTCCCGACGAGGAACCCTTCGAGCCGATGATCAAACCCCCGCTCACGCCGGCACCATGCTGCCAGCTCCGTCCGGCCAGGTAGCCACGCCCTCTCCCGAACAGCGTGATGGCGGGTGACCGTCGCCTCTGGACGTGGCCGACCCGTACACCGAGGCGCTCCATGAGGTCATCGAGGCGAAGGCCGAGCACCGGGCCTCGAAGCCCACTGAGGGCGAGGAGAAGGCCCCCGCGCCGGTCGTCGACCTCATGGCCGCGCTGGAGAAGTCCGTCGCCGACGCCCGCGAACGCCGCGGCGAGAGTGTCGGCGCCGAAGAAGAAGACGGCCGCGAAGAAGGCCGCGGCGAAAATGCAACCCGCCGGAAGAGCGCCTGACCCCGTTCGGGTCGTGTCCTGGGGACGCGGCCAGGGGTTGATCGCCGTGTGGAGACTGATGAGCCGGTGCTCGGCGACTACCCGGACGCGGACCAGCCCCGCCTCCCCCTGCTGACGGCGGCGGAGGCCCGGGACGCTATCGGGTACCTGCAACTGCTGGAGACGCTCGACATCACGCCCCGTGGGCAGGCCGCCGGCTAGCTTGCCGCAGATCTGGCCCGGCGGCTCCCCACACACTGATCCGGCAGGTCAGTCGAGGATGCCGAGTTCGGAGTCGGCCGGCATATTTCGCACGCCCGCATCCCGCCGTCGGTCAGTGCCCGGCGGGCCTCCTCACGGCTGAGCGGCTTGCGATGCCGGGCGGCGAGGCTGCAGTCGCCGATGTGGATGCTGTCCGCGACCGGCCGACCGCCCTCCCGCAGAAACGACAGAACTCAGCCGGGACCCTCCGGACGCGGCCGCACCGGGCGCAACGCGGCCTCCCTGGTCTCGACATCGGCTATCCGTTCCCGGACGCGGTCCAGGGACAGCACGAGCCAGTGCTCCAGGGTCCGGAGCCGCGGGAGGTCGGGAGGCAGCTCGGACATCAGGCACCCGCGAGCTTCCGCTCCTGTAGCCCGGCCGCCTCGCGCTGGTGCTGCTGGCACAGGGGGTTCTCTGGGGCAACGAGTGTTGCGCGAGCAGCGTAGTGGAGGGTTGGTGCAGCTCAGCGCCGTGTCACCCACTGTATCGGCGCCAACAGATGTGGTGCCAGCACCTGGCCGAGGGATCTATAGCGCGGCTCGGGCGGGGGCTAGGAGGGGTACACGAGGGTCGGGTGTCCTAGCGTCTGGCCTGATCGTCGCGGGGCTGGGTCGGCGGCTCTCAGCAGGTTCGGTACCAGAACTCTCTGCTGTTCCAAGACCGGCATCCAGGCGTCTCGCCCGGTAGGGAGATTCCTGACACTTACGGGCAGGGGGTATCGCGACTCGGACGTGAGCTGGTCAGCATCGCCTGGAATGGCGTTTGCGTTTGGCGGCTGTTAGCCACGGCTGAGGGTTCTGAACGCCCTCGAGGCTGGTCAGGTGCTCTTTAGCAGCGCGGGTTTGAACGAGAAGCAGGAGTTCGTTTTCATCGCGGCGTGCCAATTCACGCAGTGCTTCCCGGGACGTGATGCCCGCGCTGAGGATCAGGTGCAGCATTTGAGGGTCGCCCAAGTCCTCGTGGACTTGCGCAAGCAGCGCTACGTCGCGCATCTGCTGGATTCGCACGACGGAGACCTTCAGATATATGGCAAGTTGCGTCTGAAGCTGAGTGGTGTGGGTGCGGCGAACAACTTCGCCAGCAGTGGTGACGCCCGCTTCCTGAAGCTCCGTACGATGTTCGACAAAAGCGGACAGGTCAAGGAATTCCTGAGGCGGTTGCGCATGTACCAGCCGCCTGAACCTTTCGTCGGATCGTAGTTTTCGAAAGCACGGGTCCGTCGCGGCGTCCTTCCTGTCGTCGTCTGTTACGAGCGCGAATTGCAGATCTTCCAGTGCTTGGTCACGCTGCTGCTTTCGAATCTTGCGCGGCAGACTGCGCAGGTCGGCCAAGAACATGTGCAGGCACGCGTGATCGTAGGTCAGCTTTGGTGACGGATCGGATCCCTCGTGAGAATGTTTTTTCGGGACTCTATACAGGTACACACCCTTCAAGGCGTCGATACAGCGCAGGAGGTTCACAGCAAACGGGAGCATCGTCTCGGCTTGGCGTTGTAGCTGCTTTCGGTCCCAGGAGGCCGAACACAATCGGTAGAGCTCGTCCACAGAGATCCTAGCGTTCTGCAGATAGGTGTCACCATGGGTGCCTTCGTCCCAGGCGGCCACGTAAGCATTAAGCCACTGGGTGGTGCTGCTGTACAGGACGCGGATCCTCAGCGGCACCCAGCCTGTCTCTTCGGCGGGCTTTTCTGACAGGCCTGATCTTTCGTACTCGTTATCCAGGGTCCGCGCGAACAACGCAAAGTTCGTCTCTTCGTGCAGGATGTTCGCATAACCCGCCCACAGGTACTCGAAGCGTGCCAACACGTTCCCTGGATCCTCGTCCGTGGCCCGGTGCAGAATATCCACACGCCGCTCGTTTCGATTCCCGTCTTCCAGAAGCGAACTGCTCTTGGCGATGACTTGCAGCGCGACGCTTTTCCATTTCGAAGCCCCGCAAAGATCTTCCTTCAGCTCCTGGTGCACTTCGCTGAGGTGCAGCAGGACAAAGGCGGCAGCGCCAGTAAGCATCTGCGCCCTTGCTCGGTCTTGGTCGGTGTCCAAGGGGAGCCCGAGTTCCATCCTGCTGAACACCGCGCTTTCCGCGTGCCGCCCGTTGCGGGAGATAGCGGTCGCTACCCTGTTGTCGTCCACGAGCGTCACGCGCGCCCTCCAGGTGAGATCGGGCCGAAGGGCGTAGAACAGACGCGACAGTGCTCCGACGAAATGGCCGGCGGGCAGCACGCTCAGCTCTTCGGTGGGAATCTTACTCAGGGGGCTCGTGGCCAGAGCGGAGGTGGCCCGATCGAGAACCTTGGGTGTTTCTGTGCCGAGACCCTTCATTCGAGCCAGCAGGTAGTCGGTGGCAGCCGCGTTTACGTTTCCGTCAGGCTGTTGCACTTCCACTTGGAGGCGCAGGTTCTGCCCGAACGCTGCCGAAGTCAGAAGAAGGCCGATCAGAGCAAGAGCGATGTGGGCCGCCATCAGACGTGTCTCGGGGGCGATGGGCGCCATCAGAATCACGATCGCTGCCACAACCACAAAGCCAAGTGAGACAAGCAAGGCCCGCCAATCCCAGAAGCGGCTCTGGCGAGTACCCCACCACACCAGCCAGCCTGCAACCAGCCCGATAGCGAAGATGACCAACGCTGCGATCCAGCACTGCATCCACGTCGGGGTGAAGGGATTGAACATGGCGAACAGAGGCGTCATGATCGCCGCGCCGATCAGCAGAGAGAGGCCGACACCCTTCGCGATACGCCTGACCCCAGTTGGCCAGGCAACTGAGCCCACTTTCACCCAGAACCATGAGGACAGACCGGCGAGCGCGCCGAGCACCAGGAGACCGATCGCGCTGAAGAGCACGAGTCTGCCCACGGGTAGGACCCAGTCCCCGTAGAACCGGTCCCAGTTCGATGCGGCCGTCGGCAGGGGGCGACTCTCCAGGTCTGCCACCCGGGCAATACCCGCCACAGCGCCCTTGCTGGCCGCATCAAGCATCAGTGCGGCGCGGAACATCTGCTCCGCCCCATTGAGGTCTCCCGAGCGAATCAGCTGCTGGCCGTCTGTGACCTTCTCCGCCGCAGCCTGCCGCGCCGCTGCCACGAGCTGAAGGCCCTCCACGGCACAGTTGCGCTCGTCGTCGGCCGGCTTCACGGATTCGTACAGCTTCTTCGCCCGGTCGAGTGACCCAACGTCTAGGTGTCCCTTCGCCGCAGCGCAGGTCCTGTCCGCCGCAGGATTCAAGGGAGCGGCGGCCACCACCATCAAGGCGGTGAAGGCCACGACCGATACGGCCCGGGCAACGCGTGTCCACATGCCTGTAAGTCAACCGATTCACAAGAGAACGGGCTCTTTGAATATGTTCAAAAAAGGTGCTGCGCCCACTGTGCGGCAGTTTGGCCTGGATCGAAGGTCCCAGGCAGGAGCTTCATTGAGCCCGCCGCGGTGGACGCGGAGTGAACTGATCGAGTGCTATGCCCGGCCAGTGGGCCAGCGGAGTGGTCACCGGGAGGAATCCAGATCCCGCCGCTCGGTACGCACCGCGCACAGAACGCATCCGCCCCACTGTGACTGCAAACGGTGCAGGGCAGTGGGGCGGGAGACACGACGGGCGACCGCATCCGACACCTGCGGCTGCAACTCATCATCCGCGCTGGTTCAGGGCTCGGGTCAGGTCCCGGTTCGCAGCTCGGGCCGCGTCGAGTTCGGCCTGCCGTTCCTCTAGGCCTCGAGTCAGCTCGGTGTTCCGCTGATCGAGGCGGGTGATCGTGGTCTGGAGCTCGGCAACGTCGGTGGGGGCGCCGAGTCCGGACTCGTGCCACGCCCGGTCGCCGAGGTGTCGGGAGAGGTGGCTCTCCAGTTGTTGGACACGGGCGGCCAGGCGGGCGGCGCGGGCGTTCGCATTGGCGAGGTCAGTTGAAGGGACGCCCAGGTCACGGACGGCCCGCTTCCTGGCGCTGGTCCCGTCGGCTCGCCGGCGGCGATGTGTACGAGGTTGAGCAGGTCGCGGTGCCGGTAGAGGAAGGTCCGATCGACGCGCGCGGCGCGCGCGATGGCGGAGGCGGTCAGGGGGCTGCCGTCCCGGAGGGCGGTGGTGATGGCGGCCTGGACGCGTTTGCGACGTCGATCGGTGTCGGCGTGGCGGCCGTTGTCGTTTCGTGGGGGTGTAGTTGCGGGGCGGGTGGTGTCTTGTGCTGGGGGTATCCCGGTTTCGATGAGACTGTGTGAGTGCGGTCTTGTGGGGCTGT
>NZ_JNZO01000060.1 GCF_000717595.1 Streptomyces flavochromogenes
TCGCTGGAACAGTTCCCACAACTCGTCCGGCACCAGCCGCTCAACAATCCCCGCCACGAGCCCGCACCCTACCGGCTCCCCAAATGAGATGGCCTCTAAAGGGTGTTGCAGAAGGCTCGGTTCTGGGCATTTTGCCTGTATGGGTGGGGTGTTGCGGGCTGAGTCTGTGTGGGTTGAGACGTTCACGGGCTTGCGGATGGATCGGTTCGCGAAGCTGGTGAAGGCGGTACGCGAACGGGGCGGGAACGGGACCGGCGGCGGCCGGCCGTGGTGTCTGCCGCTGCCGGACCGGGTGCTGCTGGTGGCTGTGTACTACCGCACGAACCTCACGATGCGGCAGCTCGCGCCGCTGTTCGGTATCTCGCCGGCGACGGTGTGCCGGGTCATCCAGCGGCTCCGTCCGCTGCTGGCGCTCGAGCGGGCTCCGCGGCCGGTGGCGGACACCGAACGGCTGTGGATCGTGGACGGCACCCTGATTCCGGTCCGCGACCGCAAGGTCGGCGCCTCGTCCCGCAACTACCGGTTCTCGGCAAACGTGCAGGTCATCATCGACGCAGACACCCGCCTGGTCATCGCGGCGGCCCGGCCGGCGCCGGGTAACAAGGCCGACGCGCATGTCTGGCGGGAGTCGGACCTGCCCGCTCTGGTGTCGGGCACGACGGTCATCGCGGACGGCGCCTACCTCTGCACCGGCCTGATCGTCCCGCACCGCAGGGGAGCCGGTCGCCCCCTCCTGCGCGGGCAGGAGGAGGACAACGCCGAGCATCGAAGGGTGCGAGCCCGTGTCGAGCACACCTTCGCCCGGATGAAGAACTGGAAGAACCTGCGCGACTGCCGACAGCGAGGCGACGGACTTCACCATGCCGTCCAGGCGGTCGCCGCCATGCACAACCTCGCCATGACACGGTGATACAGCAGATCAGACGCCGCTTCAGCCTGCCGAAGCCGGACCTTCTGCAACACCCTTTAGGCGGTGTCTTCAAACGATCTTGTCTGGTGGATCATGGTGGCGTGATACGTCGCCATGAACTGTCGCATGCGGAGTGGGAGTTCGTCCGGCCGTTGCTGCCCGAGTCGGTGCGGGGCGGAAGCGGCTGGACGACCGCCGGGTCCTGAACGGGATCGTGTGGAAGTTCCGGACCGGGACGTGCCAGAGCGCTACGGCCCATGGAGGCGGGCGGCCTGTGCGGGCGGGAGAGCGAGGGTGAGGTGGCGCATGCGCGCGTCGTCGGTGGTACCCGGCGCCGCGGTGAACCCGAACCGGGCACGGACGTCCACCATCAGACCCGCCGACGTCGCCGCAGCCCTGCGCGCCCTGGCCCTCACCTGCGGCTGCCACGACTGCTGCCCTGATGCACGGGGCGCCGTCCGGGCCGGCGGATCGGATCGACCGCAGGGCAGCCCAGGTGTGGTCGATGCCCTTGCGGCGACGGTTGATGCCTCACAGTGTGTCGTCGCCGACCGAGTAGAGTTCGGTGCTGTCTGCGTCACTACGGTGAACACGTCACCCGGACGTATCCAGTGACCTGTTCCCCATGGCTCCACCCACAGGCAGAGCATGCTGTCCGTCTCGTTACTCACACTCGTCTTCGCCACGTCAGCCCCTTGAAGAGCAGCATGATCGGCCGGACGGCTCCTACGGGAAGAGGGCGATCACGATGACCGCGACAATGGTGATGAGTGTGAGCAGGCCTCCGGCCCCGAGGACGATCAGCGCGGTGAGGTTGGAGATCATACTGATGGCGGCTTTCCAGCCCTGTGGCGTCAGGCCCGCGATTCGCTGAGTTCGTTCGTAGCCAGGTACTGGCAGAGCGGGGGCGTGCTGGTCCCTGAGCTGTTCCCCTTCGTTCTGGTAGTCGGATATCAGCGCGATCCAGCTATCGGGCGGCTCGGCCGCGTCGGTTCGGGACGACCGGTGCGCGGTTTCACATCCCTCGGCCAAGACGCGCAGTTCTGCCGGGGTGGGCCGGTCGGCTGGATCGGGGACCAGGCACGCTTCTGCGAGCGGACGGAGCGGTGCGGGAAGGTCGCTGAGGTCGACCGTGGCGCGGGATACAAGTGCCAGGAGACGCACCGGGTCGCCTGCGTCGGGGTAGGGGGGATGACCGGCTGCCAGAGTACTGAGTGTGGCGCCCAGGGCCCAGATGTCGCAGGCGGCTGTGGCGGGTTCCCCGCGTGCTTGTTCGGGAGCGATGTAGGCGACGGTGCCGAGCGTGACACGCGTGCGGGTCAGGTCGGAGGCGTGTGAGATGCCGAAGTCGATGAGTCGTATCCCCTGGGAGGTCAGCAGGATGTTGTGCGGTTTGAGATCGCGGTGGATCACGCCGGTGGAGTGCAGTGCTTCCAGGGCGGTGGCGCAGTCGGCGACGATGCGTGCGGCGGCGGCGGGATGAGCGGTTCCACGGCGTGCCACGAGGTCGCCCAGGGAAGGTGCCGCGACGTACTCCGTCGCGAGCCAGGGCAGCGGGGCGTGCGGGTCCGCGTCGAACACGCGAGCTGTTCGGGGTCCGGCTGCGCGTCTGGCCACCTTGACCTCGCGGGCGAATCGGGCCCGGTCCGCATCGGTCGTCAGGCCGTCGACCAGCAGAGTTTTGACGGCATAGAGGCCTTCGGCGCCGTTCCGGTTCGCGAGGTAGACGCGGCCCATGCCGCCCGCGCCGATGCGTCCGAGAAGCTGGTACGGTCCCAGCGAGGTGGGGTCTGCCCGGTGCAGCGGACGCAGGATCAGGTTGTCGTCAGGCACAGTATCCGTCCCCGTTCGGGAAACCTGTAGCGGACCTGAGTCCGTGGCGGACAGGTCGTATCAGACAGTCCGTACTTCAGCACGCGCAGGATAGCGAGGGTGTCGGGGGCCGTATCCGAGCACTGGACAGTCGTGGCGAAGACGGGCGCGTTCCTGAGCGGCGTGACCTCGGTGAGGGCTGCGGGGTCGGGCTCGGTGCCGATCACGCACTCGCCCGGGTGGAAGAGCCGTTCGAGGCAGAGACTGACGGTGGCTGCGCGGCTGGACCGGGTCCAGGCTACTGCGGAGTAGGGGGCTCCGCAGCGGTCCGGTACTGCCTTGCTGGTGGAGGCAACGACGCGCCAGTGAGCACCGGGTGCGGCGCAGTCCGTGGTTTCGGGTGAAGGGGCGAGCCAGCGTCCCGCGGGATCGAGGTCGGTCTGGATGCAGTCGCCGGTCCTGATTTCGGCGAAGGCCAGGTCGGCCGGCCCGGGTTGTTCGGCCTGCTGGTTTTGGTAGTAGCCGTAGGCCAGTACGCCGCCCAGTAACAAGAGTGCGGACGCCATAAGCCCTTGGACGGCTCGCACGAAGACACTCTCACGACGGCTCCGCGATTCCGTGGGTCGGTCGCCAGGCTGCGGCGTGTCGTCCTCGGGGGTGGCGGGCAGGTGTGCCGTGCGTTCGGCGGCGGCTCCTGCGAAGTGGGCCGCTGGGCGGCCTGAGGGCAGCGTGCTGCCCCGCGATGTCGCGGACCCCTCGGGCGCGGTGCGGGCTGTGCGGGGATCGGCAGCGAGCTCGCGGCCCTGGCGTGCGTAGGCCTCGATGATCGCGGTCCAGGGGCGGGGCAGCCAGCCTTCCGCACTCGCCAGCGTGGGCATCTCGGCCAGTTCGGTGGTGAGGCTGTGCAGAAGGTTCTCGGCTGTCGGCCGGTCCCCGGGCCTCAGGGCGAGGCACTCGCGCACCACTGGGGCGAGTTCGCCGGGCAGGCCCGTCAGGTCGAGGTTCGCCTCCGCCACAAAGGTGAGCAGTGCCGGCATCTCCGTACCCGCCGGGTACGGAGCGCGGCCGACGACGAGGTGGAAGAGGGTCGCACCCAGGGAGTAGATGTCCGACGCAGCTGTTGAAGGCTCGCCACGTGCCTGCTCTGGCGAGGTGAAGGCCACCGTCCCCAAGGTCAGCTGCGTACGTGTCAGGTCAGCCGCGTGTGAGATCCCGAAGTCGATCAGCCGTGGTCCACTCAGAGGCAGCAGCAGATTTTGCGGCTTCACGTCCCTGTGTACGATTCCGTGCCGATGGAGCTCCGCGATCGCTTCCACAGCTCCGCGCGTCACCCACCGAGCCGCTGTGCCGGCCAGCGTTCCGGCTTCTGAGACCAGTTCCGCCAACGAGGGCGCCGGAATGTATTCGGTGGCCAGCCAAGGCCGTTCAGCTTCAGCATCCGCTCCCAGCACGCGTGCGGTGCGTAAGCCTTCCACCCGCCGGGCCACCTTAACTTCGCGGGCGAAGCGCCTGCGGTCGACAGCACTGACTTCAGCCTGTGCCAGGGGAGACTTGACAGCCACCAGCATGCCGTCAGTGAGTGACCGGCCCAGGTACACCCGCCCCATGCCACCGGCTGCCAGGCGGCCGATCAACGGGAATCGGCCTAGCCGGGCCGGATCATCGTCCTCCAAAGGCTGGATGTCCGCTCCGCTGGGCAGCTCCCCCACCTCAAGATCCTTTCGGCGACCACGTGTCATGAGCACGGAGGTGAACTCTATCCACGGACGGGGCAGAACTGGTGGCATTCACCTACAACAGGGGATACCCGTACCGGACGCTGCCGTGGTTAGTAGAACCTCCGCCGGGCCCGCCCGGTGCGGCGCATCCGCAAACGGGAGGCACGGGCGGCCGGGAGGCCTCCCGTGGGCGGTTACACCTCTGAGGAGGAGGCCGAGGAGAAGCACTTGTGGGACCTGTGAACGACGACATAGAACGGGGACTCCTCGGGCGCTGTTTGCGTCACGACGGTGAACTCCTCGCCCGGACGCATCCAGTGATCGGTTCCCCACGGCTCCACCCACAGGCAGAGCATGGTGTCCGTCTCGTTGCCAGCATGATCGGCTGGACAGCTCCTTGAGCCATTTGTTGCGGCGCAGCTCGCGGGACTTGTGGCAAGTGCCCGCGTTGGCACCCGGCTCTCCCTGGAGCCCGTCCTCGACCACATCAACACCCGCTACGACCGACGCGTCGCCGGCCCGCCGGCGCCTACCGCAAAGCGAGCTGATCCCGGTCGCTTTCCCATGCAGCGGCGCCCTGACCAACCCGGACCCCGCCTACCCCGTCCATGAACTGCTGGCCCTGTGCACGGAGGCTTCCGACGCCCTCGGCCCGTGGCTCGCGGTCTGGGAGGCACTCGACGACCCCGTGGCCCACCGGCACCTGGCCGAGGCCGCCGGACACTGGAACTACGACCTGCTGGGCGACGAACTCCCCTGGCACGCCTGGGAGGAGGAGAACGAGGAGGTATTCCGCCTCGAACTCGGCGCGTGGCTGGTCCGGCACGCGCCCGCCTGCCTCGGCCCGCAGGGCACCCACGAGGACCCGCTCCACCGGATCCGCCTCATCGGCCTCACCGGCCCGCCCGCTGGGAGGACCCGCACTGGCCCGACTACCGCTACTGAGCGGGACGGCTGCGGATCAGTTCCTGGAGACCCCGGACGCCACCGCCGCCGACCTCGGCAGGCGTGCCTGGCCAGACACCCGCGGCGCCGTTCTCGCCGCCGCCGTCCCCGTCTCCTGCCACCAGGGCGCGGACGGCTGCCGCGACCGCTGGGGCTTTCTGGCCTCTGGCACCTGATCCTCCGCGACGTCGCGCCCCTCCCCCAGCCCCTCCCGGCGCGTGGCGCGCTCGGGCTGTGGACACTGCCCGCCGAGGTCCTCACCCCGTCCAGGATCAGATGGAGCTCTCGGTCGAGCTGACCTCGACGGGGGCAAACCGGTGGCTCTCGCGCAGACGATCGCGTCGCGGACCCCGTGGCGTACGGCGGCTTGCCCGATGCCGCCCTCGGCTGGAGATCGACCCCTGCGAGCATGCCCGCCGCCAGGCCGTGGCATCGGGCCCGTGAACGGCCGTGGCATCGGTGGCTTCGGCGCTCTCGGGCCGACGGGACATTTTCGGGCGACTTCGCGGACGGCTCGAAAAGGTCCGGCTGTCACTCAGGGTGACCGGGTCGCAGAAGTTGTGCCAGAGCCACTAATGGTGGATAGAGCCACACTCCGCTGCCATACCGAGGCGGCTACCGCAGTACGGTCGGGTGCACGTGCTTCCACGCCTCGCGGATTCCATGGAGCATCTCACGTTGTTCCTCGATCCAACCGCGGTTCACTTCCAGGCCGATGGCCACCCGTGTTGCCTGCTGGTCGGCGACCGTGACAGTGATCTGGTCCTGGTCGTGTTCCCTGTCCACGAGTTGGATGCCAATCGCGGCTACTCGGGCGTGCTCGCGCCACACCGAGTCTCGTCCGGCCTCGACTTCATCCAGCACGTGTTCCCAGGGAGCGAGGTCGTACGGCTCGACGTAGGTGCGAGTGAGTCCGGCCACGAAGTCGTTGTGCACCATCAGCTCGCCGCTAGTGTCCGGAATGCCGGACAATCCGGATTCATCGAGTTCAATGGCCACGCTGCCGCCGTACTTGCCAGTGATCCGCAGCAATGTAAACCGCTCACGATCTTCCATGTCCCACCCCAGGGTGTTGGCAACCCAGCCTTTTTGCCGTGCAGCGTACAGGTCTGCGGTCGGGTACAGCGTGGCCGCAGAAGCCGCTTTGGGCTGGAGCTGCCAAGGAGCGACGGATCCCGGCCCCGTACGCCAGCTCCGAGGATTCGAGCAGGTTGTGAGTCTGCCCCCTGCAGCTCGGAGCGGACCGCGGTGAGTGACGCACAGGACGCGATGGCCGACAGCATCGGCCGGCTCGACACCAGGGGGTCCCCGCTCCCGCAGGCCTCGCTGCCCACCCGCGAGCCGCACACCCAAGGCGTCCTGGCCACCCGTGTCGACCCTCGCGGCGCTCCAGACCGCGTTCCAGCGGGCGGCCCTCGAGGCGGAGTTCCAGCGCAGCTCCGGCAACACCAGCCTCGAGCGGCAGTCCTCGGCCGGGATCCACCAGCCCTCATTGGCCGAGCCTTCGGGAACGTCCGCGCCCAGGACGCGCGGGCCGCTCTCGTAAAACGGCGCCGGCGGCAGCGCGACACCGCCCCGACGGTCCTCGAAAGCCACGGCGCGATCGACCTCCGCGGCCGGGACACCGTGCTCGAGCCAGGCGTGGCGGTGACGCTCGATGTCCTGCCGGGCAACACGGATGCCTTCACACGCGACGAAACTCCTGGCCCTGCGGGTCAAACCGGCCGGCGCGACCGGGACGGGCGTCCGGAACGATCCGACTCCACGTGCCCCGCCCCATGACAAACCCAACGACCGTCTCACCACATAGGACACGGTCTAAGTTCGCGGTTGGTCAGGCTGCCGTGTTGAGGGGGCGTCCGCCCCAGCGGATGCCCTTCTTGCTGCGGACGCGGGCGCGTTCCCTGCGGTCAGCGGCCAGGACGTGGCGGTGGCGGGCGTTGGCGTTGCGCCAGCGCAGGTAGGCGTGCAGGGTACGTGTCTGCACGGTGTGGTTGGGGTGGTGGGAGTTGGCGATGGTGAACTGCCGCAGTGGTCCGAAGTGGGCTTCGATCGGGTTGGCCCAGGACGCGTAGGTCGGGGTGAAGCACAGTTCGACCTTGTGTTTCCTGGCCCAGCGGCGGATGTCGGCGCCTTTGTGGGCGGACAGGTTGTCCAGGATCACGTAGATGGGTGCGCCGTCGGGGCGGGCGGCGCGGATCGACTTCAGTGCGGCCAGCGTGTTGGCAACGCCCTTCCTGCGGCGGTTGACGCCCCAAAGGGTGTCGCCGCCGACCGAGTAGCAGCCGTGGAAGTACCGCACTCCGTGGGTGCGGCGGTAGGCGGCCGGCACCCGGTCGGGCCTGGTCTGCGTGGCCCAGCAGCTGCCTCCGGTCGGTCGGATCCCGAGGGGGCCGAACTCGTCGAAGGCGACCCGGTCCGGGAAGCGGTCAAGGACCTCCTCGATCCGGTCCAGTTTCGCCTCGCGCTCGGGGTCCGGGAAATCCTTCCAGGTCTTGGTGCGCTGAAAGGTGACACCGCGGCGGGCGAGCAGGCCGCGTAACGTCTCGCGGCCGATGCGAATCACCCGGCCGTGGCTTTTCCGTAGGTAGGCGACGACTATACGCAGTGACCAGCGGGTGAAGGGCTGGCCGAGCTTGGCGGGGCGGGTGGTGGCCGTCTGGATGACGAAGTCCGCTCAGTCATGGCTGAGTTGGCGGGGACGGCCTCCCGCCCACCGAGGGTCCAGGCAGGCCAGTCCGATCTCGTTGAAGCGGTGGATCACATCTCGGATGGTGTCCTCGTCGGCTCGTAGCAGCCGGGCGATCACCGGTACCCGGTTCCCGCCGGCCGAGGCCAGCAGCATCATCGCGCGCCGCTAGCGCACCGAGTTGGTGCTGCCCGGCGGACGACCTGCTGCAGCTTCTGCACCTCCTGGTCCGTCAGTCTGCGCACACGGACAGGCTCGGCCACCGCGCCTCGGCGGTCGGATCGGACGTCACCGCACATCCGACCGCCACGACCACCGACCAGGCGAACCTATGTGGTCAGAGCAGCACTAGCTAGTAGCACAACCGCTGGAGTGGACGGCATCGAGGCTCCCACGTCATAGGCAGCCCGTAGCCTCTCGCCATGCAGACAACTCTGATGATCTACGACGGCACCGCACCGGCCCACTCCGACGTCCCGCGTACCGGGGGCGTGCCGCTGGCTCCTGCAGGATTCACCTGGCCCCTGTGCGGCTCCGGCTGCGGAGGGCCGCTGCAGTTCTTCGCCCATCTCCCCATCGAGGACGGCGTCCTGTCGGTATTCGTGTGCCAGAACGACCCCGGCGCATGTGATTTCTGGGACGCGACTTCCGGCGCGAACCGGGTCTACCTGTTTCCCCGGGAGGAACTGCAGCCGGTGTCCGTGCCCGAGACGGGTGTGACGCTACTCCCCACCACCTCAGCCATCCGCAGCCACGTCGTGACGCTCGGCCCCGAAGAGAACGACGACCACGACGAACTCGCGCCTGACGCATACGACCTTGCCCGTTCGGGATGGAAGCGGGAACCCGAAGAACGATTCGGGAGGCAACGCGAAGTGCTCGGGTCACTCGGAGGCAGCCCCTCCTACCTTGAGGACGACCGACTGCCTGCATGCCCCTGCTGCACCGGCCCGATGGAATTCGCGGCACATCTAGAGGCAGGGATCTCCGCGCAGACCGAGATGAATCTCGGCGGCCAGCTGGGCTACGTCTTCGTATGCCGCGCTTGCTGCGAAGGTGCCTTCCTCACAGGCTGAGCAGGCCGCACCGAAGCCGACGCTCCGTCAGCCGCTGTGCCAGAGCCGACGGAGGCTTGCGGGCTGCCCTGCGATTGATCTTGGCCGTCTGGGACATGCGGAAGGCGGCGCGAGTTGTCTGGTGCGTGAAGACCAAGCGGTGGCGGCGAGTTCGTTCTCGCCGGCCTCGGCGGCGAGCCGGTAGCTGTGCAGGTGGCAGGCCCGGGCTCTGCTGGACGAGCACACCGCCGTACGCGGGCCGGGCACCGGCTCGGACCTGCACGAGTACCGCCGCTCCCCCCCCTGACTCACCTCGGTGAGCAGGGAGCGTCGCTGCTGATGCTGATGGCGAAGTCCCGGTACAAGAAGCCGGAGAACGTCCGCCGGCACTTCAAGGCCGTCCCCGGAAGCGATCGCCGAGCTCACGGCTCTGCTCGCTCCGGGAGACAGCCGCCGCTGAACGGCTCCTGCCGGGGCGGAGCGGCCTTATCGCGGGGCGCTTCGCAGGCTGGGAAACAGAGCCCGGGCATGCTCGGACGCGCAGCTCGTGGCCGAGTGCGGCGATAGCCGTCCGTCGCTGGTGAAGCTCCTCCTCGTCTCGCTGCTCGGGGGCGGTGCTGGTGGCGGAGGGGTGGGGCAGGGGCGATGTCATAGGGCTTACGGTGCGTGGCCGCATGCTGCGGCCGGGCGGCGGGGATCAGCTCGGGGCCGGGGCAGGGTCGATGTCCCGTACGAAGACGGGCTTCAGCCGCTTCTCAGGCAGTGCGTCGGGGAGTTGTTCCCAGTCGAGGACGTGGGAGACGACGTGGTCGGGGAAGACCTTTCCGGAGGCGGCGAGGGCGAGGGCATCGGGCATGTGGGCGCGGACGTTGTCGCGGGCGATGCGCAGGGTGACGCCGGTGAGGTACATGCCCAGGAGCGGCAGCTCGCCGGGGCGGAAGTGGTTGCCGGCCGATTCGCAGATGCCCTCGGGGGCGAGGGAACCGAGGGCGAGGGCGAGCTGGTCGACGCGGCCGGTGGCCTCGACGGCGATGTCGAATCCGTGCCGGATCGGCTCGATCGCCTCGGCGGTACGGGCGCCGAAGCCCTCGGCGAGCTTGCGGTGCTCGGCGCGGGGTCGACATACAGGACGTCGGAGGCGCCGAGGGCGCGGGCGATGTCGCACACGTACAGGCCGATGCTGCCGCGGGCGACGACCAGGACCCGGGCGCCGGGGCGGGCCTTGAGATGGGGGCGACGAGTCGCCCGAACAGCGACCAGTTGTCGCTGGCCGAGGCCATCGCAACCGGGGCGAGGACGGTGGGCAGTGGGACGAGCATGGCGTCGGCGTAGGGGACGCGGACCAGGTCGGAGAAGAGGCCTCCCCAGCTACCGCCGATCGGCGCGCCGTACATGGCCATGTGCGGGACCGAGACGTAGTGGGCGGTGAATCCCCGCCGCGGCAGGGGGTGCAGGTGCCGCAGCTGATGGACCAGGGCCCCACGACCAGGTCGCCGGGGGCCACGGTGGTGACCTGGTCACCGATGTCGGTGACGCGGGCGACGCATTCGTGGCCGAGGACGAACGGCGGGTCAATGAAGCCGTGCCCGGCGAGGGTGGAGGAGTCCACGTCGCAGGAGGAGGTGGCGGCGACGGGGGGCGACGATCGCCTCCAGGCCGGGCCGGACCCTGGGGTCGGGCGCCTCGCGCCATTCGACCGTGCGGCGGGCGATGCAGGTCAGTTCACGCATCGGCCCGCTGCCCCTTCGCCAGGGTGATCAGGTCGGCGTAGCGGACAACGGAGCCGCCCGCGCCCCAGGTGCCCTCGGGCTGCTCGTGCACGAGCACCCACACCCGCAGCGCCTGGTCCGGGGACAGGCCGGCGGCCGCGAGCACGGTGGCAGTGGCCTCCTCCACCAGGCCCGCTTTGCGCCGCTCCGACAGAGCCCCCTGGGGAACCGTCACCTCGACCAGGAAGCGGGGCGCGTCGTCCTCGGCCGTCTTCTGCGCGCCCTCGGGCAGCTCGGTGAGGTAGCTCCAGGCCTGGGCCCGGAAGAAGGAGGTGTCGGGGGCGCCCTCCCACCGCAGCAGCGCGGTGGCGAGATCCTGCTGGATCGTCGCGCGGCCCTGATCGGTCAGGGCGCCGGTCGGGGCGGTCAACCGGATCTTCGGCATGGCAGCTCCTCGATTCTTGGGCAACCTCGTTATGACGATCGTCATAACGAGAGGTCACGGTAGACTATGACGGTCGTTATAGCCAGAGGAGATGTGCAGGTGGCCAAGAGCAGCAGCGGTACGCCGTCCCGCGAGCGGATCGTGGCCGGCGCCGCCGACATGATCAGCCGGCGCGGGCTGAGCGCCACGAGCATCCGGGAGATGGCCAAGCACGCCCAGGCGCCGCTCGGCTCGACGTACCACTACTTCCCCGAGGGCAAGCAGCAGCTGGCCGCAGAGGCCGTCCGCTACACGGGGGAATGGGTCGCCCGCAGCCTGCGCAAGGAACTCGCGGACGGCCCGGCAGCCGGACTGAGCGCCTTCCTGGCCCTGTGGCGGGGGATCGTCGTCGACACCGACTTCCACGCCGGGTGCCCCGTCCTGGCCGTGGCCATCGAGGAACCCCCGGCTGACGAGGTGCCGCCCGCCCTGGCCGCCGCTGCCGAGGTCTTCGACCAGTGGGAGGGGCTGCTCGCCGACTCCCTGCGTGCGCACGGCGCAGGCGCCGAGCAGGCGGCGCAGGTCGCCACGCTCATCGTCGCAGCCGTCGAGGGCACCGTGGCCCTGTGCCGCGCCAAGCGCAGCACCGAACCCCTGGACCGCACCGCGGCGCAGCTCCAGGCCCTCATCGACGCCACGATCAAGCACTGAGGGCCTCGCCGAGGGGTGCTTGTTCGCGGCGCGGCCGACGGCCCGCGACGTGTGCCACGCAAGCGCGGCACCATCCACCAGGCGAACCGCGACGGTCTGGAGGACCAGCTCGGCGCGCTGAGCCTGGTCCTCAACGCCATCGTGCTCTGGACCACGAAGTACATGGACGCCTCGCCCAGCTCCGATCAGAAGGCCACGAGCTGCGGGACAAGGACATCGCCCGGCTCTCCCCGCTGAAGCACCGCAACCTCAACGTGCTCGGCCGCTACCGCTTCGTCGCCTCCCCCGGCCGCCGATGCCCTGCGCCCGCTGCGCGACCATGATGCCGCCGGGCTCGGGCTCGACGAGGAGTAGAGGCACTCCTGGCGTCTCCCGCGCTACCCCTGGCCCAGCCGCTGACCTCACCCCGCACCCGAGACTCCCGCGGCGGTATTGCCGCCGCGTTCCAGGGGTGCCGGATTGTCACCGTGGTTGAGCCCCGATCCGGGACCCCCCACCACTCCCGGCCCACACCTCACGGCGCCAAAAACACGAAGGCCCTGACCGCTCGGGAGTCCAGGGACCTTCGGCGCCGGGGACACTGACACGGCGCCGACGCCGCGCAGGAATGAGAGCCGGGGACCGCACAGGACCCCACGTGGGGGGCTTCGCCCTCTCAACGCGTACAGCCCCGGCCAGGAATCGGCAGCCAGATCGCTCGTGGAAGTCGGCTTCGAGGAGGGACTGTCGATTACCCGGCGAGCAGGGCCCGGACGACCACTCCGAGCCGGCGGCCCGGACCACCCGGCTAGCTGAACCGACCGAGCCCCGCCGATGCCTACTGCGTACCGAGCTCTTCGAGCATCTGCTGTTGGTGGCGGTGGCCGATCGTCTCGTAGCCGATCACGGTGACGAACGGCGCGAGCATGACTACCAGCAGGCATACCGCGATGGCCACGCCGGCGGCGGCCAGGAGGACTGCCGTGAGCAGTACGGCGATGGTGAGGGTGACCAGAAGGATGTGGAAGCGATCTGCCGTGGACAGCAGCAGGGTGTGCAGGAGGTAGACCATCAGCATGTAGAGGCCGACCGGGATGGCGAGGGAGACGACGACGGCGGTGCCGGAGATCTTGGCGTGGTGTTCCATGTACAGGCCTGCCACGTGCAGCCCGGCGCCGGCTCCGGCGACGCCGACGAACAGGGGGATGTGGCCGTAGCCGAAGAGGTATCCGCGGTCGCGGCGGTGCGCCAGGATGTCGCCGAACGGCGTCAGGAAATACATCCACCACATGCCGAAAGTCAGGCCGACACCGGCGATGACGACGGCGATGGCGTTCCACGTCCAGTGTGTGCCGTCCCCGCCGCCCAGGAGGTCGCCGGAGGAGGCGACGGTACCGACGACGCCCTCGCCGAGGACGATGATCGCGAAGAGTCCGTATCGTTCGGCGACGTGGTGCGGGTGCCAGGGGGTGCCGCCCGCGGAGCCCTGCGTAAGCACCGGCAGGACGAGTTCGAGGGCGCCCAGGACGCCGAACGCGGCGAAGACGGCGCCGATCGGCATGTGCACGAAGGCCACGACGATCCAACCGGCCTGGACGATCACCGTCCAGCGGATGTTGGCCATGCCGACGTCGTGGAACGACGGGGACTGGCGGGCGGCGCGCCACCACTGGAGCACCATCGCGATCCGCATCACGACGTAGCCGATGACCATGGCACGCAGTTCGAGGTGGCCGCCCTCCTCGACGGAGTGGAACATCGCGGGCAGGCCGAGAGAGAACACGACGACGCCGATCATCTGCAGCATCGTCACGGCCCGGTAGAGCCAGTCGTCGGTTGCGAAGGCAGAGGCGAACCAGCTGAAGCTGATCCAGGCAATACTGATCGCGAACATCGCCAGGACGAACGCGATGACGGCCTGGCCGACATGCCCCTCGGCAACCATCTCGGCGAACTGGAACGCCGCCGTGCCGACGGCGACCACGAAGGTCAGGTCGAACAACAGCTCCAGCGGCGAGGCGGTCCGGCCATGCTCTTCCGGGTCACGGCCGGTCATGGGGACCAGCCGTCGCGACAGACCGAACTTGCCGATGGATGGGGAATCGTTCATGGCGACAGTATTTCCGACACTGCCCTGCCCGCCCGGCCGCACTGCCGACGCAGAGCCCACGGGCGACAACGGCGAAACACCGTACCCGCCCGATCCCCAGCAGCATCGCGGGATGCGGCTATTCGGGCAGCGGCCTCTCCTGGACGTACGTCGGTGCTCGGTCCCTGACGTGCTCGTCTACGTCTACGCACCAGAGACCATGACCGCTGGCTCAGTGGTCTGCGTCGTAAGTCCTTCGGGGGGTGACTTCGAGGCTGGGCGTCGGCGGGCTTGTGGCCAGGTGACGGGGTGGATCTGGCGTGCGATGCCGAGGGCACTCTCGGGGCGCCGATGGGAATGCCGGCGCACAGGAGGCGTCTGATCGGGGCAGGCTGGCTCGCCCGGGCCCGGTCGCACCTGGGGCGAGGCGGCGGCGGGGGAAAGGGCGTCAGGGGTCAGGCCTCGGGCTGTGCTTCGAGGAATCCGAGGGCTCTGGCCACGAACTCGTTGTGGAACTGGAAGATCCCGCCGTGACCGGCGTCCGGGTAGAGGGGGACGAGTTCGCTCCGGGGCAGGCGTGCGGCGAGGTCGAGGGTGTTCTCGCTCGGCACCATCCTGTCGCTCTCGCCGTTGGCCACCAGGACTGGCTGGTGGATGCGCGACAGGTCCGCCGGCGCCTGGAGGCCCCATCGGTGAATGGCCTTGAGCTGGGCGCGGAACGACGTCAGCGAGATGGCCCTGTCGCGGTCGCTTGTGCGTTCCTTCAGCCGTTCGAGGAAGGCGCGTGCTTCGCGTCGGCCGTGTTCGGTGTCAGTGAAGAAGAGGAACTGCTTGGGGTCCTTGCGCGTCAGGAAACCCTTCAGGATGTCCCGGAGGATGAGTCCGGTGACCTTGTCGATGCCGGAGCCTCCGGCGGGGCCGGTGCCCGCGAGGACGACCCTACGCACCAGCTGTGGTTCCTCGGCTGCGATGACCTGGGCGATGAAGCCGCCCATCGACAGGCCGATCAGGTCGACCTGCTCGAAGCCCAGGGCTCGGATGAACAGCACCGCGTCGCGGGCCATCGCTTCGATGGTGTCGGGGGTGGAGCCGCCCGACGCGCCGACTCCGCGGTTGTCGAAGGCGATCACCTGGCGCCGGGCGGCGAGTCCGTCGACGACGCGGGGGTCCCAGTTGTCCAGGACAGCGGTCAGGTGGTGGAGCAGGATCAGTGGTACGCCGCCTCCTTCCGGGCCGAGCCGGCGGTAGACGAAGTCGACACCGCGCACGGACACCGAACGGGTCGGTGCATCTTTGTACGACGACGGGGCGAGCGTGGGGGTGGGGGAACTGCGCGGTGCGCTCATGATCGGTTCCTGGGGGTGTGGAGGGTAGGGGGTGGTGG
>NZ_JNZO01000061.1 GCF_000717595.1 Streptomyces flavochromogenes
GTGCGGCGCGCACCCGGGTGCCGGTCAGGGCGCGGAAGCCCGGGCCCGGCAACGGGCGCCGTTCCGTTGTGCCCACCCTCCCCCGGACTCCGTCCGGGGACCCCCACGCCCCAGCGGAACAGCTGCCCACAACGAGGGCGGCGGGGGCCCGGGAGCTGGCCGGGCGGGCTACTGGTCGGAGGAGAAGCGGACCGTGCCGGCCGGGAGGGTGGCGTTGCACCAGATTCTTATGCCGTCGCGGAGTTCGTTGTCGGGGCCCACCTGCGCGCCGTCGCCGATCACCGCGCCCGTCAGGACCGTGCGCGCGCCGATGCGGGCGCCCGCGCCGATCAGGGAATCGGTGACCACCGCGCCCGGTTCGACGACCGCGCCGGCCAGCAGCGTGGAGCCCGTTATGCGGGCGCCCTCGCCGACGACCGCGTCCGCGCCGACGACGGTGCCGCCGGTCAGCTTGGCGTCCGGGGCGACGCGGGCCGACGGGAGGACCAGGCGGTCGCCGCAGCGGCCCGGGACGGCCGGGGAGGGCGCGCGGCCCAGGACCAGGTCGGCGGAGCCACGGACGAAGGCCTGCGGGGTGCCGAGGTCCAGCCAGTACGTGGAGTCGACCATGCCCTGGAGGTGGGCGCCGGAGGCGAGGAGTTCCGGGAAGGTCTCGCGTTCGACCGAGACGGGGCGGCCGGCCGGGATCCTGTCGATGACCGAGCGCCGGAACACGTAGGCGCCGGCGTTGATCTGGTCGGTGACGATCTCCTCGGGCGTCTGAGGCTTCTCCAGGAAGGCCGTGACGCGGCCGGTGGCGTCCGTGGGGACCAGGCCGAAGGCGCGCGGGTCCTCGACCCGGGTGAGGTGCAGCGAGACGTCCGCGCCGGAGGAGGAGTGGGTGGCGACGAGGGCCTGGATGTCGAGGCCCGTGAGGATGTCCCCGTTGAAGATGAGGACCGGGTCGTCGGGGCCCGAGTGCAGCCGCGAGGCGACGTTGCGTATCGCGCCGCCGGTGCCCAGCGGCTCTTCCTCGGTGACGTACTCCAGGCTCAGGCCGAGCGCCGAGCCGTCACCGAAGTGCGGCTCGAAGACCTCGGCCAGGTAGGAGGTGGCGAGCACGATGTGCTCGACGCCGGCGGCACGGGCGCGGGCCAGCTGGTGCGTCAGGAAGGGGACGCCGGCCGCCGGAACCATGGGCTTGGGCGTGTTGACCGTGAGCGGTCGCAGCCGTGTTCCCTTGCCACCGACCAGGAGGATCGCTTCTGTCACCTTGTCGTCTCTGCTTCCTGTTCGGGGCCGGTCAGCTCGCCCGTCCCGGTCGTCCGTGCGATGTGACCGGTCAGTTTAGGCAGATGGTTGCCCGGATGCCCCCATCAGCTCCTTCCCTGGTACTTCGCGGAGCTCGTGCGGGCCGTGCCGAGCTTGCCGTACAGCCGTGCTCCGGGGCACTCCGTCGCGAACCCGTCGCGGTGTCCCGCGATGGAGTTGAACTTGACCGTGCTGCCCTTCTTGTACAGGTTTCCGCCGCCGGAGACGAGGTACGCGGAGCCCTTCGGGTTGACCCCGTGGAGCCCGAGCTTCCAGGCCGTCAGGCGGGCGACGGCGGTCACGACGGCGGCCGGCGGGGTGCTCTTGGTGAACGTGCCGAGGACGGCGATGCCCATGCTGTTGGTGTTGAAGCCGAGGGTGTGCGCGCCGAGGACCGGCTTGGCCACTCCCCCGGCCCGGCCTTCGTAGATGTTTCCGCACTTGTCGACGGCGAAGTTGTAGCCGAAGTCTCGCCATCCACTGCTCTGGACGTGGTAGCGGTAGATACTGCGCAGAACGGAGGGGGCCTGTGCGCAGGTGTAGTTGTTGCCGGTGGCGCTGTGGTGCACGAAGGCGGCCTTGATGCTCTTCGTGTAGACGAAGCCCTTCTCGCGGATGCTCTCGTCCGCGCCCCACCCCTTGCGGGTGATGATCTTGGGCCGGGGACCGATGTACGGCTTCGCGGCGGCCACCTCGTCGGGGGCCTGGGCCTCGGCAGGGGCCTGCGCCTCGTCCGGCACGGCCTGGGGGGCCGGCGGGGCCATCGCCTCCGGCGCCCTCGGCACGTTCGGCGTGTACGGAAGCGTGAGCTCCGTCGCTTCCTTCGACAGGGCCGGGATCCAGGCGGCGCCGTACGGGGCGAGCTGGGCGTTCACCCCGCTCACCGCCGCCTCCGCCGCGTTCAGGCCGGCCAGGGTCAGCGAGGCCGCCGCCGTGCGGGACCACGAGGCCGCCGTCACCGCCGAGGCCGTCGTGGCCGTCGTGGCGTCGGTCACGGTGGTCGCGGCCGTCGGGTCCTGGCCCGGGTCCTGGGCCGGAGCCTCGCCCGGGGCCTCGCCCGGGTCGACCAGTTCCAGTCGCAGGCCTTCGGGGAGCGGTTCGTCCCCCCGTACCCGGATCTCCACGCCGTCCGAGTCGCCCACCCACAGCGGGGCCGTGGAGCCCTTCAGCGCCCGTCCGTGGCCTTCCGCGGTGTCCGGGTCGGCGCCGTGTTCGTCGTTGTGGGTCTCGACGTCCTGCCACTCCGACCAGGCGCCGCCGCCGGTGGCCCGGGTGCGGACCTGCACGACGCCGTGCAGGGCGGCCGCCGGGTCGTCCCACACGACACCGACGAGCGAGAAGGGCCTGACGTCGCGTCGGGCGAGTCCCTGGACGTCGGCGTCGTCCGTCCCGCCGCCCAGCGCCCGGTCGCTGTCGTCCAGTGGCTCCAGTGGCAGGGACTGGGTGGCGCCGGGCAGTTCGGGCGCGGGTGGCTGCGCGGAGGCCGCCGGTGGCAGCCCGAGCGCCGAGGGCACCGCGGCCGCCGCGGGTGCGGCGAGAGAGACCGGCAGGGCGAGGACCGTCGCGCAGGTCACGGCGATCGAGGAGGCGAGTGAGCAACGCATGGGCCGATCGTGCGTACCCCGGGGCCGTTCCGCGCGTCGGGAACCCGCCGGGAAAATGACACCCCGTCGGGCCGTCCGGTGGACGGCGTCACCGGTACGGCGGACCCCGCGCGGCGGCGCGCGTACGCTGTCCGGCGTGAACGCCAGCGACCGCACCCCCGCCGACCTGCTGCGATCCGCGCTCGCCGCGGACCCCGCCCGCCCCTTGGTCACCTTCTACGACGATGCCACCGGTGAGCGGGTGGAATTGTCCGTCGCCACCTTCGCCAATTGGGTGGCGAAGACGGCGAACCTGCTCCAGGGCGAGCTGTCCGCCGAGCCCGGCGACCGGCTCGCGCTGCTGCTGCCCGCTCACTGGCAGACGGCCGTCTGGCTGCTGGCCTGCTCGTCCGTCGGCGTGACCGCGGAGGTGGGCGGCGACCCGGCCGCCGCGGACCTGGTGGTCGCGGGGCCGGACACGCTGGAGGCGGGTCTCGCCTGTTCCGGGGAGCGGATCGCGCTCTCCCTCGCCCCGCTGGGCCGCCGCTTCCCCGCCGCGCCCGCCGGGTACGCGGACTACGCGGTGGAGGTGCCGAGCCAGGGCGACCGGTTCGCCCCGTTCGTTCCGGTCGACCCGGGCGCGCCCGCGCTCGTCGTCGACGGTACGGAACGCGGCGGCGCCCAGATCGTCGAGCAGGCCCGCGCGGACGCGGAGGCCCTCGGCCTCACCCCCGGCACCCGGCTGCTCTCCGGGCTCGGTTACGGCGACTGGAAGGGTCTCTCGACGGGCCTGTACGCCCCGCTCGCGGCCGGCGGCTCCGTGGTCCTCTGCCGGAACCTGGACCAGCTGACGCCCGAGTCCCTGGCCAAGCGCGTGGAGAGCGAGCGGGTGGCCACCACGGCGGTCTGAGCCGCGCCCGCCGAACCCGCCTCCGCCCTCCCGCCCCGCAGGCGCTCACCTCACCCCGGCCGAGCGCCTTGTCAGGCTCCTCCGGCATCGGCCCCCACCGTCCCGGGCGCCGGATGACCGCCGACACCCCCTCGTTCGGCCTAGCACCGCGCCGAGTCCCCGCGTCCCCGGGCCCCGTCCGGTACATGATCGGCCAGGGGGAGAGTCGACTCCTTCCGCACAACCATGCGTGGGGTTCGGCCGTCTCCTTCTACGACCGGCGGCCGCCCGGCGCGCCGCCGACGCCATGAAGGACGGACTCAGACGTGACGGACCGTGCGGGTACGCCCGCCGAACCGGATCCCCCGGCAACGGAGGGCACCGCGACGGAGGGCACGGCTCCCGGGGCTCCGGAGGAGCCGCGCCGCCGACGCCACTGGCTGCGGTGGACGGCACTCGGCGTCTCGCTCGTGGTGCTGGCCGCGGCCGGGGTCGGCTGGTGGTTCTACCGCAAGCTCGACGGCAACATCACGACGGACACCACCGCCGCCGCCGAGCTCCGGAGGTACGAGAAGGAGCGCCCGCCCGCGGTCGCCTCGGCCGCCCGGAACATCCTGCTCATCGGCTCGGACACCCGGTCGGGCGAGGGGAACCGGAAGTACGGCAAGGACGAGGGCACCCAGCGCTCGGACACGACGATCCTGCTGCACCTGTCGGCGGGGAAGAAGAGCGCGACGGCCGTCTCGCTCCCCCGCGACCTGATGGTGACGATCCCGAGCTGCCGCAGGGCGGACGGGACGCGGACCCGTGAGCAGTTCGCGCAGTTCAACTGGGCCTTCGAGTTCGGCGGTACGGCGTGCACGATCCGTACCGTCGAGAAGCTGACCGGGATCCGGGTGGACCACCACATGGTGATCGACTTCCGGGGCTTCAAGAAGATGGTGGACGCCGTCGACGGCGTGGAGGTCTGCCTCAAGGAGCCGGTGAACGACCCGGCCGCGAAGCTGAAGCTGCCCGCGGGGCGCCAGACCCTCCACGGGGAGCAGGCCCTCGGCTTCGTACGGGCCCGGAAGTCGATCGGCAACGGCAGCGACACCGAGCGCATGGACCGCCAGCAGCAGTTCCTCGGCGCCCTGGTCAGCAAGGTGCAGAGCGACGGGGTGCTGCTGAACCCGACCAAGCTCTATCCGGTCCTGGACGCGGCCACCAAGGCGATCACGACCGACCAGGGGCTCGACTCGCTGCGCGCCCTGTACGACCTGGCGCGTTCGATGCGGGCCATCCCGACCGAGAAGGTGCAGTTCCTCACGGTCCCCCGGCGCCCGTACGCGTACAACGCGAACCGGGATGAACTGGTACAGCCGGCGGCGAGTCAACTCTTCAAGCAGCTGCGGGAGGACCGGGCCGTCGTGGTGACCCCGGGCGACGAGAAGAAGGACGGGACGGGAACGCGCGGGAACGGGACGGACGGGAAGCCCGACGACGCCGACACCCCGGCTCCCTCCGTGACGCCGACCTTCACGGGGCGCAGCGCAGCGGAAGGGGTGTGCTCCTAGCACGACCACCGGAGGGGGCCGCGGGGGCGGTGAGTAAAGGGCACACCAAGGGGAGGGTCGGGAGGGATGAGGTTTGAGCAAATTGCCCGGTTGTAAGGGGCGTGGAATTTGTCACGCGCGTCGCCCCGCGCTGAACTGGGCGGATAGTGTGACGCGATCCGGTGCACCCCGACCGCGTGGTCGCACTCACCAAGGATCGAACGACCGAGAGAGCGGCGCCCAGTGGGGGAGGCGCCTCGCGTGGCACCGACGGAGGACTCGAGTAACCGTGGACGCGCACAGCCGTGGACGGGCGGACGAGATCGACCCCGCCGACCAGTGGGTACTCAACCCGCAGACGGGCAACTACGAACTGCGACTGGACCACTCCGCTGGGCAGTCACAGCCGCAGGCGCCGTCCGGGCCTCGTAGATCCACCGTTCCCGCTCCCACGTCGCGCGACACCTCCGCCGACCCGTCCGTCGACTCCCCCGCCGAGGCGCCCGTGCCCGGCCAGCGCCGTCGGCGGGTCTCCGAGCCGGGCGGCGGCCGGGACAAGGAGTCGCCCGCGAGCCGCCGCAAGCGCAAGCAGGGCGCGTCCCGCAAGAAGAAGGTCCTGCTGTGGACCGGCGGCACGATGGCGTTCATCCTCGTCGGCGGCGCGACCGGCGCGTACCTGCTCTACAACAAGCTCGACGGGAACATCGACGTCGTCGACCCCGTGGGCCCGAAGAGCCAGGGCTTCCGCAAGGGCGAGGCCTTCAACATCCTGATCATCGGTACCGACAAGCGGACCGGCGAGGGCAACTCGGGCTACGGCGACAACAACAGCCCCGGCCACGCGGACACCACGATCCTCTTCCACGTCTCCAAGGACCGGACGAACGCCACGGCGCTCTCCATCCCGCGCGACCTGATGACGACGATCCCCGAGTGCCAGACGCGTCAGCCGGACGGCCGGATCCTCACGATTCCCGGCCAGCGGCAGGCCCGCTTCAACGTGAGCCTCGGCCAGGACGGCCGCGACCCCGGCTGCACCATGCGTACGGTCAAGGAGCTGACCGGCCTGACCGTCGACCACTTCATGATGGTCGACTTCAACGCCGTCAAGGAGCTGACCACGGCCGTCGGCGGCGTGAAGGTCTGCGTGGAGAAGGCCGTCGACGACCCCAAGTCGCATCTGAAGCTGCCGGCCGGCGAGTCGGTCATCGAGGGCGAGAAAGCGCTCGCCTTCGTCCGCACCCGCTCCAGCTTCGGCAACAAGAGCGACCTGGACCGGATCAAGGTCCAGCAGCAGTTCCTCGGCTCGATGATCCGGCAGATGAAGTCGAACGAGACGCTCACCAGCCCGACGAAGCTGTACGACCTCGCCGAGGCGGCGACGGACGCGCTCACCGTCGACAAGGGCATAGGGTCCCTCGGCAAGCTCCAGGACCTGGCCGGGGAGCTCTCCGGGATCGACACGAAGAACATCGCGTTCGCGACCCTCCCGGTCATCGACAACCCGGACGAGCCCAAGCCGATCACCGTGGTGCCGCACCCGACGCAGGCACCCCAGCTCTTCGCCGCGATGCAGGCCGACACCTCGCTCACCGAGGTCAAGAAGAAGCAGCAGGACGCCAAGAACGCCCAGGCGCAGGCCCAGGCGAAGCTCCTCCAGGGCGCGCGCGCCGAGGCCGTCGACGTACGCGTCGACGTCTTCAACGGCAGCGGCATCCAGGGCGCGGCCCAGTCGACCATCAACTGGCTGCAGAACGAGGAAGGCGTCACCCGCTCCACCAACAAGAGCAACGCCCCCGAGAAGGCGGCGAAGACGACGCTCACCTACGCACCGAACCAGGCCGATCAGGCCCGCAAGCTCGCGGACATGATGGGGCTGGCCGCCACGGCTCTCAAGCCGGGCACGCAGGACGCCGGGGTACGCGAGCCCATGACGCTCGTTCTCGGTGCCGACTTCAAGGGCGCGGGGGTGCCCATCAACGGTCCGGTGAAGGCGCCGGACGTCGAGAAGGTACAAGCTGACAAGCAGGTGTGCGCCAAGTAGTCCGGAAACACCGGGACTTGGCGCGCTCCTGACTGACGAGGGGACCTGGGGTGGGACAGAACAGCGTGCGTGGGGAGGGAACGCGCGGACGCGTTCCGCGCGCCCGTGAACTGGGCTGGGACGACGATCTGTACGACGCCGGTGCTGCCACCGGCGCCGGGCCGGCCGACGCTCCCGAGGAGACGGACGAAAGCGCCGGCTCCGATACGACGACCCGCGCCGAGCGCCGGCGTGGCGCGGGGAACGGCAGCGGCGCCGACGGACAGACGGGCCACCGTCGCGGCGGCTCGCGCCGGCGTGCCAAGAAGGCCGGCAAGCGCAAGGTGCTGCGCTGGGTCGCGATCACGCTCGCGGTGCTGATACTCGGCACGGCCGGCGCCGGATACCTGTACTACGAGCACCTCAACGGCAACATCCGCGGCGGCTCGCGCGCGGGCGGCGAGAGCGGCGTCAAGAAGGCCGCCCCGAACGCCCTCGGCGACACCCCGCTCAACATCCTCCTGATCGGATCCGACAGCCGGGCCGACGCCAAGAACGTGGCGCTCGGCGGAGGCAAGGACCTGCGTCAGGCGGCTCCGCTCGCGGACGTGCAGATGCTGCTGCACGTCTCCGCCGACCGGCAGAACGCCTCCATCGTCTCCATCCCGCGCGACACCATCGTGCCCATCCCGAAGTGCACGGGCAAGGACGGCGCCACGTTCGCGGCGACGACCGACGAGCCCATCAACGAGACGCTGGGACGCGGGGGGCCCGGCTGCACGCTGACCACCTGGGAGAGCCTCACCGGTGTCTACATCGACCACTGGATGATGATCGACTTCGCGGGTGTGGTGGCGATGGCCGACGAGGTCGGCGGCGTCCCCGTCTGTGTGAAGACCGGGGTCTACGACAAGCCGACCCGGCTCGTGAAGGGCGGCTCGGGCCTGAAGCTGCCCCAGGGCACCACGGAGATCCAGGGCAAGCAGGCCCTCCAGTGGCTCCGCACCCGGCACGCCTTCGGCAACGACCAGGGCCGGGCCAAGGCCCAGCACATGTACCTCAACGGCATGGTCGAGAAGCTCCAGAAGCAGAACGCCTGGAGCGACACCGGCCAGCTGATGGGGCTCGCCGAGACGGCCACCAGCGCCATCCAGGTCTCCGACGAACTCAAGTCGGTGAAGAAGCTCTTCGACCTGTCGATGCAGCTCAAGAACGTGAAGATGAACCGCCTCACGACGGCGACCGTCCCGACGACGGAATGGGCTCAGGACGACAACAAGCTGGTCATGGTCCCGTCGGCCGCCAGCAAGATATGGGCGATGCTCCGCGACGACGTCGCCCTCGACAAGAACGGCCAGGCGGCCGCGGCCAAGCCGAGTGCGAGCGCCTCCGCGAAGCCGAAGACGGTCGCCGAGGCGCCCGGCTCCTTCGCCGTGACCGTCGCCAACGGCACCGCGGGCACCGACGAGGCGCCCGTCGAGGGCCGCGCCAAGGCGATCACCACGGTCCTCACGGGCAAGGGCTTCACGCAGGCCGAAGCCTCCAAGGAGGCGCAGCCCCGCGAGGACACGGTCGTCCTCTACCCGAAGGACGCCGGCGACCAGGGCAGGGCGAACGCCCTGTCCGTGGCGAAGGCCCTCGGACTGCCCGACGCCAAGGTCCGGGCCGACGCCAAGGCCGAGGGCATCGCCCTCGTCATCGGAGCGGACTGGCGCGAGGGCACCGTGTTCAAGAGGCCGACGTCCGTCGCGGGCGACCTGCCCGCGGGTGCCGACGACAAGACGGACTGCATGGACATCTACTCGGTCTACAAGTGGGACGGGAAGAGCTGACCTTCCCCTTGTACGCGTGACGGCCGGGCCCCGTGAGGGACCCGGCCGTCAGCCGTCGCGGGGAAGCCGTCACGGGAAAGGCGTCCCGGGGAAGCCGTCGCGGGGAGCCGTCACGGGAAAGGCGTCGCGAGGAGAAAGCCGTCAGACCGTCTCGGTCTCGCCCGCCAGGACGGCAGGGCGGCGGCTCTCGATGACCTTCTCGGCCAGCGAGCGCGGGCTCGTCAGGAAGCCGTAGCCCCAGGACATGTGCATCGTCGCCAGCGCCACCGGGATCCGGAGGCGGGCCTTCAGCGACAGGCCCTTGCCCGCCGGGAGCGAGCCGGCCGTGATCGCGGCGAGGTAGCCGGCCGGGATCACGAAGCCGAGCGGGGTGAGGACGGCGCCCACGACCAGGCCCGCGGCGATGGCGCACACGGCGGTCGGCGGGGCGAGGTAGCGGAGGTTGATCGAGCCCTGGTGGTAGCGGGCGACGACGTGCCGCCAGCGGCCGTAGTCCTTGTACTGCTTGGCGAGCGCGCGGACGCTGGGCCGCGGGCGGTACTGCACGCGCAGCTCCGGCGAGAACCAGATCAGGCCGCCGGCCTCGCGGATGCGGAAGTTCAGCTCCCAGTCCTGGGCGCGGATGAACTCCACGTTGTAGCCGCCCTGCCGTTCGAGCGCCTCGCGCCGGAACACACCCAGGTAGACGGTCTCGGCGGGGCCGGCCTCGCCGCCCGTGTGGAACGCGGCGTTGCCGACGCCGATCTTCGAGGTCATCGCGGCGGCGACCGCGTCCTCCCAGGCGTTCTCGCCCTCGGCGTGCATGACGCCGCCGACGTTCTGCGCGCCGGTCTCCTCCAGGAGCCGGACGGCCGTGGCGATGTAGTTCGGGGAGAGCATCCCGTGACCGTCCACCCGCACCACGATCGGGTGACGCGAGGCCTCGATCGCCGCGTTGAGCGCGGCGGGCGTACGACCCGTGGGGTTCGGGACGGTCGTGACGCGGGCACGAGGATCCGACGCGGTCTCGGCGACGAGTTCGGCGGCGATCTCGTCGGTGCGGTCCGTGGACGGCCCGAGCGCGATCACCACCTCCATCTCGCCGTCGTACTCCTGCTCCAGGATGTGACGAACCGAGGTGCGCAGATACCGCTCCTCGTTGAGGACCGGCATGATCACGGAGACGGGGGGCAGCATGGTTCCTCGGGGGGTCGGGGGTCGCCCCCCGGACGACGGCGGCTTCGCCCGTCACGTTACCGCGAACGGGGGACAGCGGGCGTGCCGCCCGGGTGGTGCTGCCTTGCGCTGATCGTATGGGCCTACCGTGCTCACGGTTCCCTTTGTCACACCCGCGGAGGTGTCCGTCCGTGCCCACACCGCCCCGCACGCCCCGTCCCCGGCCCGCCGCCCGTTCCGCGCCGGTCCGCCGGCGGCGGAGGCGCCCCCGGTGGGGGATGCGGATGGCGACGGCGCTCTCCGTGACGGTGCTCGCGGCGGGCGGGATCGGGCATGCGCTGGTCACCGGGCTCGACACCGGGATCACCCGGGTCGACCCCTTCAAGGACATGAAGAACCGGCCGCAGGCCGGGCACGGGATGAACGTCCTCGTCGTCGGCACCGACGGCCGGGACCGGATCACCCCCGAGGAGAAGGCGAAGTACCGGCTCGGCGGCGCGCCCTGCCGCTGCACCGACACGGTGATGCTCGTCCACATCTCGGAGGACCGGGAGCGGGCGAGCGTCGTGAGCCTGCCCCGTGACTCGTACGCCGAGATGCCCGAGCACACCGATCTCACCAGCGGCAAGAAGCACCACGCGCATCCGGTGAAGCTGAACGCGGCGTACGCGGAGGGCGGGCCCTCGCTGACCGTACGGACCGTCGAGTCGATGACCGGCGTCAAGATCGACCACTATCTGGAGGTCGACTTCACCAGCTTCATGCGGACGGTGGACGCGGTCGGCGGGGTGCAGATCTGTACGACCCGGCCGGTCAAGGACTCCTACACCGGCCTCGACCTGCCGGCCGGCACCCACGAGCTGGACGGCGGGCAGGCGCTGCAGTACGTGCGCTCCCGCCACATCGACGGGGCCGCGGACATCGGGCGGATGCAGCGGCAGCAGCGGTTCCTGGCGGCCTTGGTCGAGCGGATCACGAGTGGCGGGGTGCTGTTCAACCCGGTGCGGTTCCGTGAGGTCGCCACGACGATGCTGAGCTCCGTCCGGGCCGATCAGGACTTCGGTACGGATCAGCTGCTCGCCCTCTCCAAGGCGATGCGGGGCTTCACACCGGCGTCGTCGGAGTTCGTGTCCGTACCGGTCGGGGACATGAGCTTTCCCGTGAAGGGGATCGGGTCGACGGTGAAGTGGGACGCGGCGAAGGCGCAGAAGCTGTTCCAGGCGCTGCGGGAGGACCGGCCCCTGGCCGCCTCGAAGCCGGGCTCCCCGTCCTCGGCGAAGGCGCCGAAGGCCGTGGTCGTGGATGTGGCACCGCGGACCGTGCGGGTGCAGGTCTACAACGGGACCCGGACGGACGGGCTCGGCCGGAAGGTCGACGACGCGCTGCGCGGGACCGGCTTCGACACCACCCGGACGCCGATGACCGGGAGCGGCAAGGAGCGGGCGCGGACCCTCGTGGAGTACGACCCCCGCTGGGACCGCTCGGCGAAGACCCTCGCGGCGGCGCTGCCGGGGGCGGAGCTGCGGGCGGTGGCGAAGCGGGGCGGGACGCTGCGGGTGACGGTGGGGGCCGACTACAAGGGCGTGACGGCGGTTCGGAGCGAGGAGACGGCACGGGGCGGGCCGTTCGAAGCGGTGACGGGTGACCGGGTGGTGTGCCCGTGACGCGGGAGGCCCTGGCGGGGGACGGCCGGGCCGCGTCGGTGCGGGCCGGCCGCCGTGCCGGGGCGCGGGTCGACGGTGCGGCAGCGGCCGTGCCCGGCGGCCGTCAGTCCTCGTAGCCCTCGGCCGCGCGGCGTTCGCGGAGTTCCTTGATCGCCTGGCGGCGGGCCAGCCGGTGGGTGCGGCGGATCTGCGCTTCCTGGTTGCGGCGCTTGTCCTGTTCCGTCTCGGGGACGACCTGGGGGACCGGGCGCGGCTTGCCGTCCGCGTCGACCGCGGCGAAGACCAGGTACGCGGAGCCGACCTGGGTCGCGGGCGTGGACTCGTTCCAGCGCTCCGCGAGAACCCGTACGCCGACCTCCATCGACGACCGGCCCGTCCAGTTCACCTGGGCCTTCACATGCAGCAGGTCACCGACCCGTACCGGCTCCAGGAAGACCATCTCGTCCATCGAGGCGGTGACCGCCGGTCCGCCCGAGTGCCGGCCCGCGACGGCGCCCGCCGCGTCGTCCACCAGCTTCATGATCACGCCGCCGTGCACCGTACCGAGGAGGTTGGTGTCGTGGCTGGTCATGATGTGGCTGAGGGTGGTGCGGGAGGCCGAGGTGGGCTTGCCCGGAATATCGCCCTGATCTGTCATGCCCTCCACCATATGCCGGGTCCTGCGGCGGTCGCCGTTCGGTCCCCTTTGCATCAGCTTGGCAACAGCACCGGCCCGATCCTCCACCCGCCCTGTCGCGCGTAAAGGCAGGCCCGGCACACTGGTCGGCATGAATGACTGGCCCGAAGACGGCGGCTACGGCCGTGGCAGCGCGAACTCCCAGCCCGAGGGACCTCGCCGGATGAGCCATGTGCAGCGTCCGCAGGTTCCGCAGCAGCCGCCTCGGCACGACCAGGGTTACAACCCGAACTTCACGCAGGCGCAGGGCGCGGGCTACGACTCCGGTTACAGCTCGGGCCAGGTCTACGGCGGCCCGCAGGGCGGCGGCCCGCAGAGCGGTGGACGCGGCACCGTGCCGCCGCAGTACGCGCCGGGCCCCGGCTCCGGCGGTCCCGGGCGTCCCGCCCCGAACTGGCGCAAGCGCATCAAGGTCGGCTCGATCGTCCTGGTCGTCGCCGTCGCCGCCTGGGGCATCGGCACCTACGCCTGGGCCAGCTCGCAGATGCGCAACGAGGTCGACCTCTCCAAGGTCATCGAGCGTCCGGCCGAGGGCGACTGCACGACGTATCTGATCGTCGGCTCCGACAGCCGTGAGGGCATGTCCGCCGAGGAGAAGAAGAAGCTCCACACCGGCTCCGCCGAGGGCAAGCGGACCGACTCGATGATGATCCTCGCGGCCTGCTCCAGCGGGAACACGATGGTCTCGCTCCCCCGTGACTCCTGGGTGACGATCCCCAGCTTCGTGGGCTCCGAGTCGGGCAAGTCGTTCCCGGCGCGCGGCGGCTCCAAGCTGAACGCCGCGTACGCGATGGACGGCCCCGAGCTGCTCGTCCGTACCGTCGAGTTCAACACCGGTCTGCGCATCGACCACTACGCCGAGATCGGCTTCGCCGGCTTCGCGAACATCGTCGACGCGCTCGGCGGTGTCGAGCTGAACATCGAGAAGGGCTTCAAGGACAAGAAGTCCGGGGCGAACTTCCAGGCCGGCACGCAGACCCTCAACGGCGAGCAGGCCCTGGCCTTCGTCCGGACCCGCTACGCCTTCGCCCAGTCGGACCTGCAGCGGACGAAGAACCAGCAGAAGTTCCTCTCCGCCCTGGCCAACCAGGCGGCGACGCCGGGCACCATCCTCAACCCGTTCGCGCTGTACCCGACGCTGGGCGCCGGTCTGGACACGCTGATCGTGGACAAGGACATGTCGCTGTACGACCTGGGGAAGATGTTCTTCGCCATGAAGGGCATCAACAGCGGCGACGGCAAGTCCATGAACATCCCGATCTCGGGCAGCGCGCCGCAGAACTCCCTCAAGTGGGACATGCCGAAGGTGAAGCAGCTGGTGCAGCAGATCCAGAACGACGAGAAGGTCACCGTCGAGTCGAAGAGCTGACCCGGTCGTTCTGACCGCTCGCGCAGACGGCTCGCGCGAACCGGTCGCGCAGACGACGAAGGGCGCCCCTCCCGGCCGGGAGGGGCGCCCTTCGTCGTGTCTCCCTTACGGGAGGTTGCGGGCCATGACGATGCGCTGGACCTGGTTGGTGCCTTCGTAGATCTGGGTGATCTTGGCGTCGCGCATCATGCGCTCGACGGGGTA
>NZ_JNZO01000062.1 GCF_000717595.1 Streptomyces flavochromogenes
GAGCGGGGGCGGGTCCGGCGGGAGCGGGGGCTGGTCCGGCGGGGAGCGGGCCGGGGGGACGGACGTCCGGCCCCACTCCGGGCCCCGGCCCCGCCCGGAGTGCGCCGACCCCGGGGGCGGCGCACCCTGGAGGGGTTCGTTCCGCCGGGCCGCGGCCCGCCGCCCGATGGTGGCCGCGGCCGGTCACGACCGGCAGGAGACAGGCCGGAGACGGCCTGGCCCGGCCCGGCCGGAGCAAGGCACAGGCACGGGGAGCCCGTACCGGCTCCGAGCGGCACCGCAGGAAGGCGTCCATGGCAGAGAACGACACCCATCCGGCCGACCCCGGAGGCGGGGAACAGCCCCTGGAGGCGGATCGGCTGCGTGACCTGCTCCTCGCCCCCGGCTATCTCAAGGCCCTCGTCTTCTCCGCCCTCATCGGCGTACCGGTCTCGCTCGTCGCGTTCTGGTTCCTGGTGGGACTGCACGAACTGGAACACCTCGTGTGGGCCGAGCTGCCGCACGGCCTGGGCTGGGACACCCCGCCGTGGTGGTGGCCGCTCCTCATGCTCCCGGTCGCGGGAGTCGTCGTCGGGCTGATCGCCCGTCGTCTGCCCGGAGGCGGCGGGCATGTGCCCGCGTCCGGCCTCCACGCCGGCGCGACCTCACCGGTCATGCTGCCCGGCGTCCTGCTCGCCGCGGCCGCGAGCCTGCCGCTCGGTGCCGTACTGGGACCGGAGGCACCCCTGATCGCCCTGGGTGGCGGCCTCGCCCTGCTCTTCCGCGACCTCGTGCGCGTACCGGCGACCCCGAAGAGCACCGCCCTCCTGGGCGCGGCGGGCGCCGCGGCAGCCATCGCGGCGATCTTCGGCAACCCGCTGGTCGCCGCGGTGCTCCTGATGGAGGTGGTGGGGGCCGGTGGACCGCAGCTGTTCGCGGTCATGCTGCCCGCCCTGCTCTCCAGCGGCGTCGGGGCCCTGGTCTTCACCGGAATCGGTCACTGGACCGGGCTGGAGACGGGGTCCCTGAGCCTCCGTCTGCCCATGCCGTTCCCCCGTCTGGACGTGGGGGACGTGCTCTGGACGATTCCCTTCGCCCTCGCGGTCGCCGTCCTGCTGCATCCGGCCCTGGCGGCCGCCCGGAGGGTCGCCGCCTTCGTCACCACGGCGGTGGTGGGCCGCACGACGCTGTGCGCCGCCGCGGCGGCGGCCTGCGCGGCGCTCTACGCCCTGGTCACCGGCCGCTCCCCGGCGGAGGTCGCCCTGTCGGGCCAGGCGACCCTGGGGCAGATGGCCACCGACCCGCACGCCTGGGGGGTGGGCGCGCTGGTGGCCGTCCTGCTCTTCAAGGGGACGGCCTACGTCCTCTGCCTGGGCAGTCTGCGCGGCGGCCTCGTCTTCCCCGCGCTCTTCCTGGGGGCCGCCGCCGGGGTCCTGCTGGCCCCGCTGCCCGGCCTCGGTCTCGTACCGGCCATGGCGGCGGGCATGGCGGCCGCCGCGGCCGCCACCCTGCGGCTGCCGGTCAGCAGCGTGGTCCTCGTGTCCCTGCTGCTGGGCGGCACCGCGATGATTCCGGTGGTGATCATCGCGGTGGTGATCGCCTTCGTCACGACGGAGCTGCTGCCGAAGCACGCGCCGACCGGGTGACCGGGGTGTGCCGGACACCACACCGGCGCGGAACGGGACGGGGCATGGGGCATGGGGCATCAGGGTGACGTCGGCGTGTCGCTACGACATCCGGGGGCGTGGCCGGTGGCCATTCACCGTGCCGCCAGAGCGTCGAGCCTGCCCAACAGACCGCTACGGACTCTCGCCCGACGGATTCCCCTTCCAACGCACGGAACGCGGCCAACTCGTCGAGCGCCCCGAGACCCGCGCGGCATGAGCCACCTCGGCCGATCCGCAGAACGCGAGTGGCTCTCAGGCATCCCTGCACCGTATGTGCAGATGACCGTCGAGAGGGAAGGAGGGCAGCGCCGCGGGCAGAAGGCTGTCGAACTCGTACCGGCTCTTCTGCGCAACCCGGCACGAAGCGGAGTTGTCCACCTGATGCAGGAGTTCCAGACGCTTCAGCCAGCCGGCCCCGAGCGTGTCGAAGGCCCAGCCGGTGAGAGCCTCCAGAGCGCGAGGCGCCACACCCCGTCCGCGAGCATGCGCCGCGGTCCAGTAGCCCACCTCAGCCGAGGGTTCGCCGGAGGCGACTTCCTTGAGGACCACATTGCCGACCAACTGCCCATGGGTTGAATCGGGTTGCGCTTCAAGGACCGCGAAGCCGAACCGGTCGCCCACCGCCCATCCTCGCTGCTGGGCCCGCACCCACCGCACTGCGTCGGCGTCGTTCTCCACCGAAGAGCTTGTCCAGTGGCGCAAGGCTGGATCCCGGCATGCCTCGACCAGCGCGGGAACGTCCCGCATGCACCAGGGACGAATGACGAGGGCGGGAGCGGACGGCGCGGCATCCGCACGCAGTACGGCGGTGCCGGACACCGGCCGATCGTACGCGTCGACGTCTGGCCCCGGCACAGACGGTTCCGGGCGCACTACCGCTGCGTCCGAACACGCAGGGCCTCGACGGACCAGTCGAGCACTCGCGCCAGGCTCTCCGGAGCAGGCCAGCTGTTGATCACTGCGAGTAGCTGGAAGTACCGGTCCCTGCGCGGGTCGTTCACACTCTCCAGCCGGAGCAGCAGCCGACGGCGAAGCTCGGCGTCGTCAGGGCGGCCGCAGATGTGCGCGTAGTGATCCGCAAGCGCCGCGACGATCGGATCGGCCTGATGGGAGGCCGGGTCGATGCCCGCCGCCAGGGCCGGGGCGACCAGGTCACGGACAGCTGCGGCGAAGTCGCGGCGCGGGCCCGTGGTGTCGCCCTGTGCTCGTTCGGCCGCCAGATCCTCGGCCATTCGTCGCACGCCGGCACGGAAGTCCGGGTCCAGGGCCAGTTCGGCCCACTCCACCCATGCTCGGGCCTGCTCCGCCTCGGGAGTATCCGGCAGTTCGGGGGTCATCGAGCGCATGACCCCTGCGAATGCTGGGTCGGCACCGAGACCGTCGAAGACAGTGTCGAGGAAATCACCGATGAGATCTCGGCGTTCGTCCTCGGAAAGCTGGGCAAGCTGGTGCATGAGATCGGTCTCCTCGGGAGTGAGCCCACGCTCGGCCACGACTGTCAGCACCGCGTGCCGCAGACGCAGGATGCGAATCTGCACCGCGAGTGCCTCGGCATGCGCCGCGGCGACCTCAGGGAGCGAGAGCTCCCGATCGACGATCTTGCGGATCGTGGGAAGGTCTAGCCCCAGAGTCCGCAGGGTCCGCACGAGGTCCAAGCGCGCGACGGCGTCGATGCTGTACAAGCGGTAGCCGGCCGGGCTGCGGTCCGTCGGCGTCACGATTCCGCGATCGGAGTAGAACCGAATGGTCTTGATCGTGAGACCGGTCCGCCGAGCCAGCTCGCCGATCGAGTAAAGCGTGTCGCCGTCCATGCCCATACCTTCGTGTCTCCCCCTACGGGAGACTCAAGCCCCCCCGCCTGCCGACGGCCAGCCCCCTCCTACACAGGTCTTGACCATTCCTCACGGCTGCGTGGCCGGCTTCGCTCTCCTCCGGACCGTCGGGATCGTAGGGTGACGGAGCCGGATAGGCGATGAAGGGGACCTCTGGGGCTCCCGTCGCGGTCAGGTTCCTAGCATGTGCACATGGTTGCCCGTGACACCCAGCAGTCCGACCCGGGAGGGGAAACAGTGTCCCGAGAGGACGCCGCATCCCGCAGTGCCGGCCTTCCCTCGGAACCACCGCGTGCCGAGGCAGCCGACGGCTCCCTTCCGGTGGCCGATCTGGTCGAGCGGGCAGCCGATCTGGTAGACCCCATCAAGCCGAAACTACGTGGCTGGCTTCACGCCGGCATGGTCCCCGCGTCGCTGGCGGCGGGCATCGTCCTCATCTGCCTGGCTGGGACGCCACAGGCCGTGCGGGCCTGCACCGTGTACTCCGTGACGGCGTGGCTGCTGTTCGGGACGAGCGCCGTCTACCACCTCGGCACCTGGGGACCGCTCGGTGAGGCCGTTCTGCGCCGCCTCGACCACGCCAATATCTTCCTGATCATCGCCGGCACGTGTACGCCACTCGCCGTGCTCCTGCTCTCCCGGGACCAGTGGACCCTCCTGCTTTGGATCGTATGGACGGGCGCGCTGGTCGGCATCGCCTTCCGTGTCCTGTGGGTCGGAGCTCCCCGCTGGCTGTACACCCCCTGCTACCTGGCTCTGGGGTGGGCGCCTGTGCGCTACCTGCCCGACTTCCTGCACAGCGGCGGGGCGGCCGTGGTCTGTCTGATCGTGACCGGTGGGCTTCTGTACAGCGCGGGCGCGGTCGTCTACGCCCTCCAGCGCCCCAACCCCTCACCCCGCTGGTTCGGCTTCCACGAGGTCTTCCACGCGCTGACAGTGGCAGCCTTCACCGCCCACTACATCGCCATCCTTCTCGCCGCTCACTGAGCGGACGAGGTGCGGGCCGTCTCACCCACTCGTCGGCCCTCGGAAGGACCGCAACGCGAGGGCCGGCGGTCCACTCCCACGGAACGTGGTGGGCCGGGCCCCACCGTCAGAACGCGGTGGGCCTACGTCGGCGCGAACGCAGTATCGAGCGCACCAGCAGGTACATCACGGCGGCGACGAGAACCAGCACTCCGGTGGAGACCAGGTACAGCATTCCGTCCACGACGGCTCCGATGACGATCAGTGTGATGGCGCTGCTGAGCAGAATCAGGAAGAGGACCATGGGGCTACGCCTCCCTGGGGCGGGACGGCTTGTGAAGACTCGAACAGGGGCGGGTGGGATTCCGTCGCTGGATACGGCGCAGCACTCTCAGTCGACCCGATGGGCGCGGTGACGGACTTCCCGGAGGCTGACCTCCGACGGGAGACGGTCGAGGCCCGTCGAGTCCCGTGCACGTGTGAGCGTGTCCCGATCGAGTCGGTCCAGGATCCGTTCCGGTTCCGCGTGAGGCTCCAGCCACAGCCGCACTTGCGCGACCGGGGCGGTACGCCGACCCCTCAGACGCACCCGTGCCCGCGCGACTCCGTCCAAGGCTTGCGCCTCCTTCTCCATCACGTCCTCCAGGGCGCGGCCGTCGAGCCGGGCCGCCGTGCCGTCCTGGCTGTCGACGAGGACATGGTGCAGCCGGTCCTTGCGCAGGAGCACCCAGAGCCACCACAGCAGCAGCACGAGCGCCACGGCGAGCACCGCGATGACGGTCGGCCACCACCAGCCCTCCGCCCGCCATCGAAGGCGTCCCTCGTCGCCCAGGACGACATCGGCCGGGCCGCGGAAGGGCCACCAGCCCGGCACGTCGAAACCCCATCGGCGCTGCAGGTCCAGACCGCCCAGTAGCACGGCGCCGCCCAGGGCGAACAGTCCGAGGCCGAGCAGTCCCAGCAGCGCCCGGTTCACTGTCTTGATCATCGGGATCAGCGTCAGCCTTTCTTCGGGCGTCGGACGTGGACGGTCAGCGTGGGTCGCCGGGCGAGGCCCAGGGTCGCCACGGCTTCGCCCAGCGCGGCATCGAGGTCGGCGCGGACCTCGTCGAGATCGCGGAAATGCGCCTGCGCCCGGGCTCTGATCTTCCGGCGCCCGACATCGACCCGAGCGGACTCGACACCGGACACCCGTACGGCCCGGTCACGCAGGATCAGGGCGACCGCCCGGCGGTCGAGACCGGCGCGGACCTCGCCCGTTCCTCGGGTGCCGGTGGGCTGGCGCATGGGAAGCAGTCTGCGCAGTCCCGGTGTCACCGCCAGCACGACGAGACACAGGCCGAGGGCCATCGAGACCGCGGCCCCGACGATCATCCAGACGTCGTCCAGCGGCCTTGTGGCCAACTCGTCCGCGAGCCGGCGTCGCCAGCCCATTCCGGGCCGACCCGCCCGCACCGAGACCACGTCGTACAGGAGCAGCCCGACGGCCGCGAGGGACAGCAGAGCCACGATGACCGCAGGGACCCTCCGCGCGGACCAGAAACGACGCGGCGATTCGACCTGTTCCCGCTCTGCCGGTGTCGCGTCGGTGTCCTGGTCCGATGCGGAGGAAGCCGTCTTCGCAGGCTCCGGGGGAAGGTCGCTGTCGCCAGGCCGCCCCGTGTGGGCGCTCATCTCACCCTCTCCCGTCCTGTCCGCCGCGAGTGGGCCGAATGCAGCCTCTCGACGGCCACCACGAGGTCGGAAACCTCCACACCGGCCCATGCCGTGACTCGGTCGGTCACCTCTCGGCGCACCGCCGCGCACTGCGCCCCGATGTCCGACGGATAGCCCAGCTCCACGGCGATGCTCAACCGCACCCGGCCCAACATCGGTCGGCTCCCGGCAGGACCGCCTGCCTTCTCCGAGCTGCTCCTCTCGGGTGCCCCTCGCACCACCGCCGTCACGTGCGGTGTGCGGTGGCCAGGAGGCACGTGGCCGGTCGGCTCGGAGAAACGACTCAGCGCCTCACGCGCCACCTGGGCGGCGATCTTCGCGACGACCCGGTCGGCGACCGAGGTCGCACCCCGCTCCCGGCGGGGCACGGCCGGGCGCCTTTCGGCTTCCCTGGTCACTGCCGCCAGTCTCTCCGTGCCCGGCGCTGGTCGTCATGAATACGTTGCTGATCGTCCCGGCGGCGTATGAAGTCACCGAGTTCGAGATCGCCCTCCATCACACGCCCGACCACGAGTCCGACGACGCCCAGCACCAGCACCAGCAGGAAGGCCCAGAAGTCACCGAAGTACGCGGCGAAACCCAGCGCCATTCCGGCGGCCAAACCCACCACGGATCTGCTCATCACACGCTCCTTCACCTGGTGGTCGACTCCGGCCGGCTACTGGAGCCGCTGCCGCTCCGGTTCCTCGCCCTCCTCGTCCTCCTCGTCGGGCAGCTTCACGTCGCCGACCATGATGTTGACTTCCACGACTTCCCGGCCCGCCATCCGCTCCACCGCGGAGATCACGTTCTCCCGCACCGCCCCGGCCACGTCCGTGATCGAGACGCCGTAGTCGACGACGAGCTCCAGATCGATGGCCGTCTGCACCTCTCCGACCTCGACGCTGACCCCGCGGGTGACGGACTTGCCACTACCGGCGCCGGGCATCCGCTCCCGCATGGATCCCATCGAGCGCGCGAACCCGCTGCCCAGGGCATGGACGCCGCGCACGTCCCGTGCCGCCATCCCGGCGATCTTCTCCACCACCACGTCGGCGATGGACGTCCGGCCACGAGAACCGGGTGCGCCTCCGTACTTTGCGCCGGTGTGCTCAGTCATCAGGCACTCCTCCCTCGAGAAGTCAGCCGTGCACCTCTTATCTAAATTATATTCGCTATAGACCGTTTTATCGGGTCGTCGTAAGTCGTGGGAGAAGGTGGAAGAGGTGAAGACCGAGGCGTTGATGCAGTCAGTGCGTGGCCGACTCGGCCTGGGGCGATTTCTGCCTCTCGGAGCGCCGGACGACGGCACGTGGATCACCGAACAGGCGGCCGTCGGGGCTCTCCGGCGCAAGGCCGCCGGGGTTCCCGGCGTTCGGCTGGAGAGCATGCGCATCGGGCCGGTCCCGGACGAACCCGTGCTCGAACCGGCCGTTCGCCCGCCTGGCGGCGCGCTCCCGCCAGGCCCGCTCAGGATCGAGGCGGCATTCACCGGGTCCGTGACACTGCCCGTACCCCAAGCCGCCGAACAGTTGAGGACGACCCTGCTCAAGGCCGCCGACGAAGAACTCGGCCTGAGCACTGTGGCAGTCGATCTGCGCGTCACGGATCTCCATGAGGGCACGGAGGCGGACGGAGGACCGCAGACCGCCGTGAACGTCATGACGCCCCCGTCCCGAGAAGCGCCCCCGCGAAGCCCCGCCCCCGCGACCGCAGCAGAACCCCTGCGGGGGCCGATCGGAGAGCTGGCCGACATCGCGTCGGCCGTGCCGGGCGTCGCCCGCCTCACCACCCCCCTGGGCGGCCACCCCCTCAGGGTGACGCACCAGGACGATCCGCCCGCCCGCCACATTCAGGTCCAGCTCGAGGTCGCACCCGGCCGCCACCCCCTGGAGGTCGCCCGGGCAGTCCGGGACGCCGTGACCGTCGCGGCCATGAGCGACGTCCAGGTCCCGACAACCGCTGCCGTCCTGGTCACCGGAATCGCGGCATAGCCGCATCGACACCGAAGGTCTTCAGACGGGTGTCCCCGGTTCCGCCGGCGGGGTGTGGGGCGGGTCGGGCGAGGTTGATGTTTTCCGCCTGGGGGCCCTTCCGGCCCTGGGTGACGTCGAACGTCCCGGCCTGGCCCTCCTGGAGCTCACGGAAGCCCGTGGAGTTGATCGCCGAGAAGTGGGCGAAGACGTCCGGGCCGCCACCGTCCTGGGCGATGAAGCCGAAGCCCTTCTCCGCGTCGAACCACTTCACAGTTCGTGGGAGAGGGCCCGCCGAGGTGCGGCGGGGCGCCCCCCGTCTCGGGCCGCGGTCGGCGGGTCGGCCGCTGGGGCGGCGCGGCGGTATTCGCGTTGATGCGCTGCGCTTCTTCGATCTGGTCCTCGAGGACTCTGATGCGGCAGGCAGCCTCGATGGAGACCCAGTCGCTTCCGTCCGGGCGATCCTGATGGTGCTGGGACCACGAGCGCGGTCGTTCCCCGGCCGGCCGCAGCCTGGTCCGGCGCCGACCCCTGAGAAGAGAGCCCGCGGCCGGCGCGGTACCGGTGGTTCTGGCGCCGATCAGACCCCGGGACCGGAGGACGACGCAGGCTGCAGAGAGCCGCAGGTGACGCTGGACGAGGTCACGGATACGCCGAACGGGCGGTTCGAGCGCGCCGCGTGACCTGCGTCCCAACTTTGTCCCAACAGGTGTGCTTTCCTGCCTAGGACGGGCCGCCAAGACCCTCCGTGCTCTCGTCTGACCGGTGAAGTTCCTGGTCAGAACGATTTTTCCTGGTGGGGCGGGTGGGACTCGAACCCACGGCCGACGGATTATGAGTCCGCTGCTCTAACCGGCTGAGCTACCGCCCCGAACGGTGAGGCGCGTACATGTGTGCGCGCCGTCTGCCGCAGCATAGCCGCTCATACGATCTCCTGCTCCGGAAGATCGGCTCTGCTCGACCATGAAGACCGCACCGCGCTCCGCATGGTTCCCCGAGACGCGAAAAAGGACCCCGAAGGGTCCTTTTCCGTTCCGCTCCCCCGACTGGACTCGAACCAGTAACCCTCCGGTTAACAGCCGAATGCTCTGCCAATTGAGCTACAGGGGATCGCGCTCCCCCGACTGGACTCGAACCAGTAACCTGCCGGTTAACAGCCGGCTGCTCTGCCAATTGAGCTACAGGGGATTGCTGCGTTGCACCGAACGTACCCACTCCGGATGCTCCGGGCGGGCGGTTGCTCGCTGCGACACATACATTAGCGCAAGCAGGGGGGTGCTCCGCCAATCGGTATCGCCGGGGGCACCGCCCGGGCACCGGCGATGCGTCGGAGATGCGCCGGGCATGCATCAGGGAAGCTCTCCAGGGAAGGTGGTGGCCATGCGATACAAGCTGACGTTCGTCGTAGGAATCGCCCTCGGTTACGTGGTCGGCACGCGGGCCGGACGCGAGCGCTACGAGCAGATGAAGAAGTCCGCGAAGGAGTTCGCGCAGAACCCGGCCGTGCGCAACGCCGCCGAGTCCGCCGCCCAGACCGGGCGGCAGGTCGCGGGCAAGGCCGCGCACGTCGTGGGCGACAAGGTGGGCGACCGGCTGCCGTCCTCGGTGACCGAGCGGTTCCACGCGCTGGCCGGGCGCGGCGGGGCCAACGGGAAGGTCGAGGACGACGACTGGGGCACCAGCAACACCTGAATCGCCCCGCGTGCGGCAGAATCAAGTGTCATGGGGATAGTCGCCGGACTCGACAGCTCAGCGGAGTTCACACGCATCGTCGTCTGTGACACGGACACGGGTGCCGTACTGCGGCAGGGATACGCCCCTCACCCGGGCGAACCCAAGGCCGTCGACGTCGACCCGCAGACCTGGCTGCTCTCGCTCGGGGAGGCCGCCACCGGCGGGCTCCTGGAGGGCGTGCAGGCCATCGGGGTGTCCGCGCAGCAGCACGGACTCGTCCCGCTCGACGCGCAGGGCGGCCTGGTGCGGCCCGCGCTCGTCCGCAACGACAAGCGGGCCCAGATCGCCGCCGCCGACCTCGTCGAGTCGCTCGGCGGCCGCCAGGCCTGGGCCGAGGCCGTGGGCTCCGTGCCCGGCGCCGGACAGCCGGTGGCCAAGCTGCGCTGGCTGGCCCGTACCGAGCCGGAGCACGCCAGGCGGGTCGCGATGGTCCTCCAGCCGCACGACTGGCTGGTCTGGCAACTGCTCGGCAGGCCCGCCCGGCGCACCACCGACCGCGGCGCCGCCTCCGGCACCGGCTACTGGTCGGCGCGCACCGGCACGTACCGCCCCGATCTCGTCGAGCTGGCCCTCGGCCACCAGGCGGTGCTGCCCGAGGTCCTCGGCCCGGCCGACGCGGCCGGCACCACTCCCGAGGGGCTCCTCATCTCCGCCGGCACGGGCGAGACGATGGCCGCCGCGCTGGGCCTGGGGCTCGGCCCCGGGGACGCGGTGGTCTCGCTCGGCGCCTCCGGCTCCGTGATGGCCGTCCACCACGAGGCCCTCGCCGACCCGAGCGGCATGATCACCTCGTTCGCCGACGCCACCGGCATGCACCTGCCCGTCGTCCACACCTCCAACGCGGTGCGGGCGCTGCGCGGCACCGCCGAGATGCTGGGCGTCGACTCCCTAGAGGAGCTGTCCGCGCTGGCCCTGAAGTCGACGCCGGGCGCCTCCGGGCTCGTCCTGCTGCCCTATCTGGAGGGTGAGCGGACGCCGAACCTGCCGCACACCGCGGGCACGCTCAGCGGGCTGCGGCGCGAGTCGATGAAGCCCGAGCACCTGGCACGGGCGGCGTTCGAGGGCATGCTCTGCGCGCTCACCGACGCCATGGACGTGCTGCGCGGGCGCGGTGTCGAGGTGCGCAGGGTGTTCCTGCTCGGCGCCGCGGCGGCGCTTCCGGCGGTGCAGGCGTTCGCGCCCGCGCTGTTCGGCGCGCAGGTCGTCGTCCCCCAGCCGGCCGACTACGCGGCGCTCGGCGCGGCCCGGCAGGCCGCCTGGGCCCTCGGGGTGGCGCGAGGCACGCTGTCGCCGTCCACTCCCCCGGCCTGGCAGGGCGCGGCCGCGCAGATCCTTGAGCCGGGCGAGGACCTGCCCGCGGGCCGGGCGGTGCGGCAGCAGTACGTGGCGACGCGGGACCAGCTCCACCCGGGCGCGTTCGGTTCGTGACGTCGTCCGGGGCCCGGTCGCCCGCGCCTCGGACGTGCGTTCGTAAAGACTTCCCCAGGGCTCGTCCCGCACCCCGAAAGCCAGTCGTAACGTCCCGGGTGTGCGGGCGATAGTGGAGCCGTGCTCATAAGACTTCTCCGAACCCACCTCGGGCCCTATCGAAAACCCATCGCACTGCTCGTGCTGCTGCAGTTCCTGCAGACCAGCGCGAGCCTCTACCTGCCGACCCTGAACGCGGACATCATCGACAACGGTGTCGTCGAGGGGGACACCGGATACATCCTGCGCTTCGGCGCCCTGATGATCGGCGTCTCCGTCGTCCAGGTCGTCTGCAACATCGGGGCCGTGTTCTACGGCGCCCGCACCGCGTCCGCGCTGGGCCGGGACGTGCGCGCCGCGGTCTTCGACCGGGTGCAGTCGTTCTCCGCGCGGGAGTTGGGGCACTTCGGCGCGCCGTCGCTGATCACCCGTACGACCAACGACGTGCAGCAGATCCAGATGCTGGTCCTGATGGCGTTCACCCTGATGGTCTCCGCGCCCATCATGTGCGTCGGCGGCATCGTGATGGCCCTCGGCCAGGACGTGCCGCTCTCGGGTGTGCTGCTCGCCGTGGTGCCGGTCCTCGCGGTCTCGGTCTCCCTGATCGTGCGGAGGATGCGGCCGCTCTTCCGGACGATGCAGGAGCGCCTCGACACGGTGAACCGGGTGCTGCGCGAGCAGATCACCGGCAACCGGGTGATCCGGGCGTTCGTGAAGGACGACTACGAGGAGGAGCGGTTCCGCGGCGCCAACGCGGACCTGACCGATGTCTCGATGGCGACCGGCCGGCTGATGGCGCTGATGTTCCCGGTGGTCATGACCGTGGTGAACATCTCCAGCGTGGCGGTCGTCTGGTTCGGCGCGCACCGCATCGACAGCGGCGGGATGCAGATCGGCGCGCTGACCGCGTTCCTCGCCTATCTGATGCAGATCGTGATGGCGGTCATGATGGCCACCTTCATGTTCATGATGGTGCCGCGGGCCGAGGTCTGTGCCGAGCGCATCGAGGAGGTCCTCGCGACCGAGTCCAGTGTGGTGCCGCCGGTGAACCCGGTGACCGAACTCGGCCGGCGGGGGCATCTGGAGGTCCGGAGTGCCGACTTCCGGTACCCCGGTGCGGAGGAGTCCGTCCTCAAGGACGTCGGCCTCGAAGCCCGCCCGGGTGAGACG
>NZ_JNZO01000063.1 GCF_000717595.1 Streptomyces flavochromogenes
GCCGGTGTGGCTCATGGGAGGCAACGTGCTTCCTTTCCGGGGACCGGCTGTGCAGGTCGTGATGGTTTCCACCCGTGCGGGGGGATGTGGGCGCTTCGTGTGCCGCACATCAAGAGACCCGCGAACCCTGAACACGGTTGTACGCGTGCAGGGGCCGAGGCCGCCATTGAGCCTGCAGTGGCCTCACGTTCAGGCAGGAGCGGTACCGGCCGACAGGCGCCACCGCTCCGAGTACGCGGCCTGGTCGGCGGTCCACGGCCGACCTGACCGATGGCGAAGCGAACAGTCCCCCAACTCCTCGGAGCACAAAAGCCGCTCTTGGACCCACCGTGCAGTCGGTCAGCTTCGACGACCTGGAACCTCCGGCCGCTGTGTACGCCCGTGCCCACGTCCTCCTGGGTGGTCCCCGATGGCAGTTCACCCTCCTGGGTGGTCCCGACGATGGCAGTTCACCGAGGCCCCCTCCGGGAGCACAGTCGCACCTATGTCCTAATTGGTGTAGGGAACTCCCGGGTGCAACTGATCGTCTGGCCGAGTGAACGGCTCTCGAACGGAAGGAAGTTGATGCTCGGTGAAGGTCGCGATCGGCGTGGACCAGGAGGAAGCTGCCGCTGCGGAGCAACAACTGCGGTCCCTGCACGAGTGGCTGCTGGCTGACGCGGTCTGCCGCCGGCACGCGGGCCCTACGTTGGGCTCCGGCGCTGTCACGGTGCCGGGGGCGCAAGGGGACCTGATCGACGTGCTGAGCCTGGTTCTCGGGACGGGCTTCAACGCCGCGTCGCTCTCGGTGGCGATTGCTGCATGGCGGCGTAGCCGGCCCGGGTCGCCGACCCTTGTCGTGGAGCGCGCCGACGGTACCCGGATCACCTTGACCGGAGCGGCGAACGAAGACGCCGGGCGCTTGCTCGCCGAACTGGAGCGGGAACAGGCGTAGCGGACATGCACGATCCGGCGCCCGCCTCGAGGGCGGTTTTGGTCGGGGCCAGTGGCTTTACGACCCTGGACGACCTTCCGGCAGTGCGGGCCAACGTTCCTGCTCTCAAATCCCTGCTGGGCGACCTTGTGCTGCACCTGGATGCCGGGCACTGCCGTACGTTGGTGGACCCGGCCTCTCCGCGGCAGGTGTCTGTCGCTGTCCGGGCAGCCGCTCAAGAGGCCACAGGTACCCTGTTGGTCTACTATGCGGGCCACGGGCTGATCGACCCTGGCACCGGCCTGCTGCACCTGGCCGTCCCTGACAGCGACCGGGACTCCGTCTTCGACACGACGGTGCCCTATGACTGGATCAAACGGTCCATCGCGACGAGCCGCGCCGCTCGCCGGATCGTGATCCTCGACTGCTGCTACAGCGCGCGGGCCTTCGGTGTGCAGTCCGAGTCGGTCGCGGCACTCGCGGAGATCGACGGCACCTACCTCATGGCGGCTGCGGCGGAGACGGCTGTGGCCCTGTCTCCGCCCGATGAGCCTTACACCGCTTTCACCGGCGAACTCCTCGACCTGCTGCGGGACGGCGTGGCGTCCCGCAGCAGGTTCCTCGACTTGGACACCGTCTTCGACCAGCTCGCCCGGCGCCTGCAGGCCAAGGACCGCCCCCGTCCGCAGAGTCTGTGCCGCAACAGCTTGGGTTCGTGGCCGTTCGCCCGCAACAACGCCTTCCAGCCACCTCCGGAAGGCTTTGTCGCGGCCCCGGACATCGCCCGCGCCCTGGACGCCGTCCGCACCGTGTCGGTGCCGGTACTGGCCGCGCAGATCGGCGAGTTGAGCGAGCACCGACCAGCGACCGCGACCGAGATGGTCCACACCGCCCTGCAGCACAGACCAGTCGCCGATCTCGCCCTCCTGTTCGTCGCCCTTTACCAGGCCGGCCGCCAGCCCCACGTCGAGGCGGCCCTACCTGCACTCATGGCCTCCCGCAGCGTTCAGGAAAGCGCTGATCTCCTCGAACAGCTTCTGGCCACGCCCGCCGAGGACGCAGTGATCACGCTGCTGCGCCTGACGGCAGAGCTCAAGCCCGCCGCGGACACCGTGCACCTGGCCACCGCTCTGATCCGCATCGGCCTGCGTGAGCACACGACCGTCCTGCTCTCCGCCTTCGCAGTCACCCGCAGCCTCGACGACACTCTCGCCCTGACCGGCCTGGCGTGCCGGGGCGAACTCGACGAACTCGTCGAACCCGTCATGCATGTCCTGGCAGAGCGCCGTCCCATCGCCGATGTCATCGATCTCTTCCAGCGCCTCCACAACGCTCCGCACCCCCACCACGCGCTGGCACTGATCACCGCAGCGGCCCGCAGCCGTACCGCCACTGACACCGCCGAGATGATCACCTCGCTCTACCGCGACGGATACCAGGAGATCGCAGAGGAAATCTTCCGAACCGGCATCGGGCACCGAGGACCCGAGCACACGGGCGAACTCATCGCCGCCCTGCAGAAACTGCGCCTGACCGAGGCAGCCGCACTCGGACGCCGCCTGGCCATCCGGAACAGCACTGTCAGCGAGACCATCCTGCTCATCACCCATCTGATGGCCGTGGGACAACACCAGCACGCGCTGGCGGCAACGCTGGAAACAGCCAGGTTGCGGCCCGGAGCAGAGTTTGTCGAAATCACCCAAGCACTGGACGTCTCCCCCGCCCACCAGCACATGCCCGCCCTCCTGAACGAAGCGGCTCGCACATCCTCGCCCGTCGACGTCGCCCATCTCATCCAGGTCCTCGACGAAGCAGGCCAGAGCTCCGATGCCGAACACGTGCTCTGGCGAACGGTGCGCAACCGTCTCCCAGGTGACACCGGCATCATGCTGGACCACTTGAACGCAAACGGCTCGCGGTTCACCGACGACCTTGCCCTGCGTACACTGTGGCGCTCGCACTCGCCGATCGACACCGCCTACCTGGCCAGGGCCCTGGACACCGTTCTACCGGCCAAGACGGACCTGGTATGCGGCATCGACGACCGCTCCGTCGCCGATGTCGCCGCACTTGTCGCCTCTCTGGAAAGGCTGTCCGCCGGCATCCGTACAAACCGGGTCCTTGATGCCGTGGTCCGTGACTGGGAGCACCACCGCCAAGCTCATCTGGTGATCGCCCTCGAAGAACGGTCGCTCACCGGCTGCGCCCGGCGACTGGAGCAGGCGGCACGGCCATCAAAGGACTTCGTCGAGAAACTGGCCGGCCTGCGCGGCGCGCAGAGGGAGACCGTCTGGCAGGCACTGACGTTCTGGTGGCCCAGAAACGGGCGTCCTGACAGGCGGCAGCGCACGCCCTCACCGCACAACCACGCGCTGTACGTCGTCAGGGACGAGGACAGCGTCTACGGCATCGCCGCCCGCTACGGCGTGCGCTGGGCCAGCATCGTCGAAGCAAACGATCTCTCCGTTCCCTTCCTTCTGACGCCGGGACAGCAGCTCCGCATCACTTTCGAGAGTGAAGGAAACCGATTCGTCCCCCCGCCATTTCCGCGCAAGCTGCTGCCAGAGCGCTCGCACCCCAGAGTGCGACAACTCCAGGCGGCCCTCAAGCAGTCCGGCTACCTGCCCCGCTGGGTGGTGGACAGCGACTATTACGGCCCTGCCACCAGTGAGGCCGTCGCCCGCTTCAACAGGGAACACCGCCTTGCGCAGGGGCCATCCAACGGGACCGATCATGTGATCAGTCACCGGGGCTGGGACCTGCTCCACCGCATCGCCCACGGCAAACTTCTGCTGGCACAGGGGTTGGCTGACGGCCTCGATGCACTGCCGCAGCAGATTCCGCTCGGGCCGACCGCGGCGGACCGGCAGAAGCCGGAGAAATGGTTTCCTGCAAGAGCTGGAGAGGACTGACCAAGCACCATGACTGCACGAGATCACATGAAATCCGACGCGCGGCACGCCCTGTGACTACTGACGCCTGACCAGTTCGACACCCCCGAGGCGACGTTGGGCGATGCACCGCACCTACGAATCGTTCGAAGACCCCGCCGCCACGGTGAACTCTGACTGCGATCTGGCGTGCGGAACGAAACCCTCCGCCCAGCATCAGGATGCGATGAGCGCGTGCCGCCATGAGGCCGGCAGCTCGTGGGAAGGCAGAGTCGCCGGAACGAGGCCCTGCCTACGTGCCCGCCTGTTCGGCGCAGACCGACCGGATCTCTTCCAGCAGGTCCGGGTAGTGCTCTCCGTATGTCTCCAGCGCGTGCGATATCGCGTCCAGAGCCGCCTTGAGCGGGGAGGACTCGGCGGCAACCAGGACGGCGGGCAGTGCGAAGTGCGGCTGTGAGATCGGTCCGCGGGTGATCGGTGTACTGGCGGGGTGCGTGAGTGCTGCGGGGGTGACGGAGTCGGGGGTGTGCTCGACGTTCGGGGATGCCGCCGACAACTTGCCGTCGGGCACTGTTGGTCGGGGGCTTTCCGGTAGCCTGCCGAGTTCGTAGTGTCTCGCCCCGTCGTCTCCTCGCTCCGCGGTCGGGACCCATGCCCACCCGGGGGGCGTCGGGGGAAAATATCGCGGTCGTTCTGGACGTACGGCCCCGAGCACCGGCGGCCTCGGCGCGAGGGGAGTGGACCGCAGGCTCTCCCACATCCGGGCTGGGTCATCGAACGGCGGCGGAAGCGGGCGCCCCTCCGCCAGCGCGGTGAGCGCCCTGGCAACCCACGGCACAGTGGTCAGGCCGGCAGCCTCGCATGCCCGACGCGCGGCCAGCAGTGCCACGGAACGCTGGACGTCGGCTCCTACGGCATCGAGGGCGTGGACCAGGTCGCTGTCGTAGGTGAGCAGGTCGAGGACGTTGCTTCCGCGGACGGCGCGCAGCGTCTCGCTCGGCAGTCTCCCGCCCCACTGCCACTTCTCGTAATGCAGGCGCCGTTCATCGGCGGTCCGATCGTTGTCCTTGACCGGTTCGTGCACAGAACACCCCTTTGCTCGGGCGGCCTCGGAAGTCGCTGCCGTATCAGCCGTCACTGGTCTGCATCATGTCGCAGGCCACTGACACCAGGGTCACTTCGACGGCACCCGGCGGACGGTGACAGCGGGCACCCTGAGGATCGACCCGATGCGGGCGGGGCCGAGTCCTCGCTCGCGCCGCGGTGCGCGGATCCGTTCCTCGATGTCGGCAGCGGTGCTGTGTGGTGTTGTCAGCGGCGGTGTGTCGTCGTGGGTGGCGCCAGGCTTGCTGTCACCGGCGAGGCAGTAGGGGAGACCCTTTCGGCGACGACTTCGCCGCACTCACAGCATGAACGAGCGGCCTGCGGGCTTGAGAGCCCCGGTCGTGTGGAACCGGGCACTCGGTGCCGCGCGTCCCCCGTCCATGCTGACCCTCTTGGGAATTCTCTTCGCTGTCGCGCCTGTGGTCGTCTGGATGACGATTGCCCGCACCCGCCCCATCGGTTTCGCGATCGGCGGCACCCTGCTCGCCGCAGCCGGTCTGCTGATCAGTGTCCAGCGGGGCTGGATCGACGCCCCCAGACCCGACGCCCATCTCGTGTTCACGGCTCTCGCGCCCCTGCTCATCGCCTGCGGCGCGGGACTGGAAGGACGGCACGAGAACTCTCCTTCCCCGGAATGGGCCTCCCGCCGCAACGGAGCGATGGGGTTCCTGGGGATGCAGTTCATCCTCACTCTCGTGGCCGGCCTCCTGTACGCGCTGATGATCAGTGAGGGTTCAGACGCCCCGCCGTCCAAGGCCCTCCCCGCATTGCCGCCGGGCATCAGCATGGTCGACGAAGGCACCAGCTGCGGTTCCGGCGGCTGCTGGCGCGTCGCGACGGTCACGAGCGAAGACGGCCTGTCTCGGCCCGAGATCATCCGCGAACTGGGCCTCCAGCAGGAGAGTTGCCGCTCCAGTGGTTGGCTGCTCGACTGGCGTGATGTGTGCGTCGGAGCCAGAGACAACGGCAGGAACGTCACCATCTACGCTGGCTGGGGGTACTGAGAGGCTGTTACCACGCCTCCGTCGGACAGCCTTCCCTCACCTGCAGGGCGAACCGGCTCCTGCGCCACCGGTCCTTCCTCACCTTGCCTGGCGGATGACGTGGTGGTGCCGGATCTTGCTTGGGCGCTTGCGCCGGTCGTCTGCGGGAGGGCGAGGGCGAGGGGCTGCTGACCGAGCGGGGCGCGGTCTTCAGCCCGCGCCAGCACGATCGCCGCGTGGAACGGCATGTCGGGGCGGTGAGTACCAAGGAGGAGTCGGCGTTCACCGCCGACGGCATAGAGGAGATCAGCCCGCGGTACCGCCTGTTCTGCGGCTCCGGTACCACCGACGTCCTTTTGGTGCCGGTGCTGTGCAAGCGGAAGGTCCCGGCCGTTGCCGACCAGGGGCGGGCGCTTTCGCGGGTGGGGGGACGTGGACGACGCCGCCCGCGCCGTCGTCCTCGCGCATCGCCGACGACACCCCGGTCGGTTTCGGTGAGCACCTGCGCTCGTTGACTGGCGTCAGGCACGTCATCGCCGATGACCGTCCCGCTGTGGCTCCCCAAGTCGGCCCTCTGGCGCACAGCGTCATGGGGACCAACCTCCGTCTGTCCAACGCGAGGGCGAAGCACGAACTCGGCTTGCAGCCCAGCCACGCGGGCAGCGTGGCCGGAGTGCGGGCCCTTGCCCGGCGGCTTGGCGTTCCGGCAGCCTGATCCGATGATCGATTCCACGCCCGCCCAGGACCCGTTCTTCGAGCACCGGCGACTGCTGTTCGCCACCGCCTACCGGATGCTGGGCAGTGTCGCCGACGCCGAGGACATCCTGCAGGACGCCTGGCTGAGCTGGTCCCGCACCAACCACGCCTCCGTTCAGCAGCCGAAGGCCTACCTGGTGCGCACCGTCACCAATCTGTCGCTGAACAGGCTCACCTCTGCCCGTGCCACCCGCGAGTCCTATGTCGGGCCGTGGCTGCCCGAACCGGTGCTGACCGACACTGACGTCGCGGAGAGGACAGACATGGCCGAGACGGTCTCCATGGCAATGCTCGTGGTGATGGAAAGCCTCACCCCGATCGAGCGCGCCGTCTTCGTACTGCGCGAGGTCTTCGGCTACTCACACGCCGAACTCGCCGAGGTGCTGGAGCGCCCTGAGCCGACGATCCGCCAGATCGCGCACCGGGCGCGCTCCCACGTACAGGCCCGCAGGCCTCGCTTCGACACCGACCGCGCCCAGCGCGACGCGATCACCGACCGCTTCCTGGCCGCCTGCGACGGCGGAGACCTGAACGCGATGATGGAGCTGCTGGCCCCCGACGTCACCGCCTGGTCCGACGGCGGCGGCAAGGTCACCGCCTCGCGTCGCCCCCTGCACGGCACCTCGGCCGTGGGCCGCTGGCTGCTCGGCGTGCTCGCCAAGCCGGACTCCCAGGGCGTCACGTTGAGCGCCGTCGAGATCAACGGCGAACTCGGCGTCCTCGCCGTCGTCGGCGACACCCCCGTCGGTGCCCTCTCCTTCGATCTGGTGGACGGGCGGATGCAGAACCTCCGCTTGCAGGTCAATCCGGACAAGCTCGCCGGCCTGAACGGCGACCACACCTCCTGAAGCGCTCACTGGCTGCAGGTGCCGCGCCCGGTCGGCGTGCCTGACCCGACGGGAGTGAACGTGGTGTCTGGATTCCTCAAGTTCTGCAGCCCGGTTGCCGTCGTCGTCGGCAGCCTCAGGTTCATCTTCCTCCTGCGGTGCCGCGGGATCCGGCCAGGCCTGCGTACCGGGCCGGATCAAGCCCGGCATGGTCTGTGCGGACGAGGGCCGGGTCGAGCACACGTACGCGCAGATGAGGGCGGCCAAGGAGCGTGGACGGGAGCGGACTGCAGTCGGCGGGGCCGCGGTCGTCGTCGGCGTGGGCCTGACCGTTCTCGGGGGAGCGTTCTCCCGTGCATCCCGGGGCCGCATCTGAATGACGGGCAGCATGGGCTGCACGTGAGAGCCGGGCACCGACAACACGGTCGGAGCCCGGCTCTCCAGCGTCGGTCAGGAAGGAGCCGCCGACCCAACGAGCCAGCCCACCCGGCACCGCCCCCCACGGCTCTCATCATGTGATGCAGGTCACATTCAAGGTTGTCACGCCGCCGCACCCTCACCTGTCCCGTAGATGTCCACGCAATCGCGACGAACAACGGAGCAGCCGCAATGAACTCGAACCACCGCATCGTCGTTCTCGGCGCCGGGTACACGGGTATGTTCACCGCCATCCGACTGGCCCACCGCACCTGCGGCACCGGAGTGAAGATCACACTGGTCAATCCTTCGGGCCGGTTCGTGGAGCGGCTGCGGATGCACCAGATCGCCGCCGGACAGAAGCTTGCCGACCACCGGATCCCCGACCTGCTCGCCGGAACGGCAGTCACGTTCCTCCAGGGCGCGGCCACCGCCATCGATCCCGAGGCCCGGCGCGTCACTGTCGACGGCGGCCTCTCTCTCGGATACGACACCCTCGTGTACGCGCTGGGCAGCTGGACCGACACCGGCAACGTCCCCGGCGCCGACGAGCACGCGCTCACCCTCAACAGCCCGGAGATCGCCGTCCGCTTCGCCGAGCGGGCCGTGGAACTCGCGCGGTCGGGCGGCCTGGTCACCGTCTGCGGCGGCGGCCTGACCGGCATCGAGGCGGCCACCGAGCTCGCGGAGGCCCACCCCCGCCTGAACGTCACGCTGATCAGCGCGGAGGAGCCCGGCGCGATGATGGGCGACCGAGCCCGGGTGTACCTGCGCCGCGCGCTGGACCGCCTCGGCATCACCGTGGTGTCGGGCGCCCGCGTCGCGCAGGTGCTGCCCGACGCCGTCCAGCTGACCGACGGTCGCACCGTCCGCTCCGACGCATGCCTGTGGACCACCGGCGTCAAGGTGTCGCCGCTCGCCGCCGACTCGAAGATCGCCACCGACGACCGCGGACGGATCCTGACCGACGCCACGCTGCGGTCGGTGTCCCACCCAGAGATCCACGCCGTCGGCGACGCCGCATCCGTTCGCATGACCTGGGGGCAGCTCCACGGCTCCTGCCAGAGCGGGCTGCCGACCGCGCAGTACACCGCCGATACCATCGTCCGGCTGGTACGCGGCAAGTCCGTCAAGCCGTTCCGCTTCGGCTATTTCCACCAGCCGCTCAGCCTCGGTCGGCGCGATGCGGTCATCCAGTTCACCAAGGCCGACTTCACCCCGGCCCGCTGGCGCCTCACCGGTCGCGCCGCCGTGATGTACAAGGAACTGGTCAGCAGCAGCCCGCTGATGACGTACCGCTACAGCAAGCGCATGAACATGACCACGTTCGTCTCCAAGGGCGCCACCGCCTCCCTCGAAACCACCGTGTGACGGGCTCGTCCACGTTCGGCGCCGTACTGCCCGACGTGCGGCGCGCGGACGCCGTCAGCCGACGGTCCATGCCGACACCAGGCAGGACCCATACGCCAGCGCCGAAGGCTGGTGCGCCCGCGACGCGCACGGAAGGGGGCGTGGTCCATTTCTCCCGAAGGCGTCACCATGAAGATTCTCGTCACCGGTGCCACCGGTACGGTCGGAAGCCGGCTCGTGCCTCAGCCTGCGCCGTCGCCGACGGGGTCGGTCATCGGCTTCGTGCCGACGGCGATGACCACCTTGCGGGGGACGGGACCGGATCGGACGACACAGAACAGGCAGACAGGCGGCGGGCTGTGACGAATGCGTCATGGGTGTGACGACCGGATACGCCGGTCGTCACACCCACGAGTGATTCGAGAACCGGATGCTGACCAACATCATGTACGTGACGGTCTACGTCACCGATCAGGACCGCGCGCTGGAGTTCTACACCGAGGGACTCGGTCTGGAGAAGCGGCTCGACTTCCCGGGGCCCTACGGACGGTTCCTCACCGTCGGTGTTCCCCACAGCCCGGTGCAGATCATCCTGTGGTCGCATGCGGCAGCCGCCGGACAGCCGGGCGGCTGGGGCGCCCCCGGACCGGCTGATCGCCGGGCTGGAGGGCGCCGGCCTTGTCACGTCCTTGCACCTCGGCACGGATGGCGTCGGCAGCGGTCACGTCCCGGTGGCAGCATCCTCCGGCGTCGGCGGATAGAGGTCGAGCACGACATCGAGCCCCAGAGCGCCGACCTCGGCGAGCAGGTGAGCCGGCAGGACGCAGCCCCCCTGGCCGTTTTCACTGCCGAACCCGAGAACCACCTCCAGATCGCAGGCATCAGATAGCCGAATCAGCTCCTCACGGTGCCCGTCGAACAGCCTGACCAGTGCCGCCACATGTTCCTCCGGCCAGCGGTCGCTGCCCAGGCCGCTCCGGCGAATCCACACGTTGACCTCACGCCGGACGCTGCTCGGATTCCGAGGGCTCGTCAGGCTTCCTCGCTCGAACTGATCATCCGGCGCGATCCCCAAGCGAGCCGAGATCTCGCTGGCGCCCACCGTTTGGCTCGTGATCCGCAACGACCCGGCGGACCACTTCGTATCCGGCATCGGCTGCCGCAACATCAGGTTCTCTGGCACGCCATCACGATCGCAGGCCGTCCCGTCCAAGGCCACTGACTTCTTGGCGCTCCACCAATCGGAGCCCGCGCACTTCAGCCACCCGGCACCACGAGTTCAAGTTCAATAGCCGCCCCCGAACCGAACTTGCCGGTTCCCACGTCGGGCCGCATGACCCAAGACGTCCTCCGCGACGACCCGCTTCCTCTGCTCCCCAACCACCTGTTCCGGGCCGACTGGGGAACGTTCCAGCACACGTAGGTCCGGCTACCAGCCGCACGCAGCCCTTGGCTGCGCACGATCCTCGAGAACCTCACGCAGAACACTTCGGCCGGCCTCTTCTGACCGTCAGGCAATCGAACAGCATTGGACTCTCGTGCCCCCCGAAGTGGTCGACACCTGATGCCCATTCGCTTGCGAAGTCAGGGCGCCGAACTCCAGGTGCCGTCGAGGAGACTGGACGTACAGCGCCGACGGCTGGGCCAGCGTCAGGGTTAGGGCCTGTCCGATGGGTCGTGTGCTGATCCGGGACGTGGCACGATGGGCGTGAGAGTGAGGTCATGGCGACAAACGGCCGCACCGAAGTCCGTTCTCCACAAACGCTGAGGCGCGCTGAGTTTGGTTCTGTCCGCACTTCCGTGAACGGGGTTCGGCTGCCTTGGATGGCGGATCGTTCCTCCAGGGCAGCTCTTGGTGGTGGGGGCTACTGAGCGATCGAT
>NZ_JNZO01000064.1 GCF_000717595.1 Streptomyces flavochromogenes
GTAGGGGGTGGTGGGGGGGCGGGATCCTCCCGCTGCCCGGGGCCTGGCGGGGGTGCGGCGGGGGCTGGTGCTCACACCGTCGCGATGACGACCTTGCCGGCCTTGGCGCGTCCCTTCTCGGCGTACTCCATGGCTTCGCGGGTCTGCTCGAAGGGGAAGACACGGTCGACGACGGGTCGGATCCTCCCGGCGTCGACGAGCCGGGTGATCTCGCGCAGCTGTTCGCCGTCGGCCTTCATGAACAGGAAGGAGTACGTCACGCCCCGGCGCTTGGCGTGGCGCCGGGTCGTGAAGCTCAGCGCGTTCATCGCCTGGCGCAGGACCGGGTTCGCGCCCAGCTCGCGGGCGAAGTCCGCGTCGGGGGGCCCGGCGATGCTGATGACCTTCCCGCCGGGCTTGAGGATGCGCAGGGACTTCTCCAGGGTCTTGCCGCCGAGGGTGTCCAGGACGACGTCGTAGCCGTCCAGGATGTCCTCGAAGTCCTGGGTGCGGTAGTCGATGACGACGTCTGCGCCGAGTTCCTCGACCAGGGCGGTTGTGGCCGCGCTCGCGGTAGTGGCCACGTGTGCGCCCAGGTGCCTGGCCAGTTGGAGGGCGATGGTGCCCACCCCGCCGGAGCCCGCGTGGATGAGGACCTTCTGGCCCGGCCGGACCCTTGCCTTCTCGACCAGCGCCTGCCATGAGGTGAGGGCGACCAGGGGAAGGGAGGCGGCGTCCGCCATGGTGAGGGTGGCCGGCTTGTGGGCCAGGTCGTCCTGGTGGACGGCGATGAGTTCGGCAAAGGTGCCGATGCGGTCTTTGTCGGGCCGCGCGTAGACCTCGTCGCCCACCGCGAAGCGGGTGACGGCCGAGCCAACCTTGACCACCACTCCGGCGAGATCGTTGCCCAGGATGAGAGGCAGGCGGTACGGGAGGATCCGCTTGAAGGCACCGTCGCGGATCTTGAAGTCCAGCGGGTTGACGCTCGCCGTGTGGATCTTGACCAGCACGTCGTCGGCGCCCGGCTTCGGATCGGGCAGCTCGGCGGCGCGCACCGCGGACTGGTCACCGTACTTCTCGATCAGATACGCCTTCATCGTCATCTCCGTTTTCCGCCCGCCGGGGGGGACGGGGGGTCTCCGCTCGCTCCAGGATTGCCCCGGTACGAGATACCTTCTTCTCTGCACTGCTGGCTCAGAGGGCTCCGCGCCGATGCGGCGCGGGCGCCTCACCCCGCATTCGGCGCGGCGGCCAGGCTCTGCTTCACGTGCCGGGTGACGTCGTCGGCGAGGATCTCGGGCAGGCCCGTCTCGATGCCCGACAGAGCCTGGGCGGCGACCTCGGCCGGGTCGGCCTTCTGCTCGGCGGGAACGCCGGCGGCCATGTCGGTGTCCATGTATCCGACGTGCAGCGCCGTCACGGCGATGCCGCGGGGCGCCAGCTCCTCCCGGACCGCACCGGTCAGCGCCCAGGCGGCGGCCTTCGCCGTGGCGTAGGAGCCGAGGCCGGCAGGGTGCAGCCAGGACAGGACGGACAGCACGTTGAGCACGGCGCCGCCGTCGTTGGACTCGATGACCGGGGCGAAGGCCCGGGTCACGGCGAGCGGGCCGAAGAAGTTCACCTCCATCTCCAGGCGCACCGCGTCCAAGTCGCCCGCGATCAGCGGCGTTCCGGTGGAGATGCCGGCGTTGTTCACCAGCAGCGTCGCGTCGGAGGCGGTGCGGGCCGCCCCCCTGATCGACTCCGCGTCTGTCAGGTCGAGCCGCAGCGGGACGGCCCCGGGCAGGTCCACCGTCTCGGGGCGGCGGGCCGCCGCGTACACCTTGACCCCGCGCGCCATGAGCTGGGCGGCCAGATGCCGCCCGAGCCCCCGGTTGGCGCCGGTGACAACCGCAACCGCGTCCTTCAGTTCCATAAGCACTCCCAGCATCGAGGGCGGCGACGACCGCACGATAGATTGCATCCGTCATCTAAATCTCAGTCTAGAATAGATTTCACTCGACATCCAACTGGGAGGGGTGACCGATGGGCCGCGTATCGCAGGCACAGGCACAGGAGAACCGCCGACGGGTCGTGGAGACCGCCTCCCGGCTGCTCCGGGAGCAGGGCACCCACCTGAGCGTCGCCGACCTCATGAAGTCGGCCGGCCTGACCCACGGCGGCTTCTACAAGCAGTTCGCCTCCAAGGAGGCCCTCATCGACGAAGCCACCGCCCACGCGTTCGCCGAACTCGCCCAGCACCACAGGGACGGGCTCGATCAGTACGCCGGGCAGCGCGACGCCGCCCAGCGGGCGCTGATCGACGCCTACCTCTCCGCCGAGCACCGCGACAGCCCGGCTGACGGCTGCCCCGCCGCCGCACTCGCCACCGACATGGCCCGCGACGGAGGAGATACCGAGGCCCGCCGCGTCTACACCCAGGGGGTGGGCGAATTCTCCGACTTCCTCGCCGCCAAGGACCAGGACGGCATCACCCGGCTGTGCACCATGCTCGGCGCACTCGTCCTGTCCCGAGCCACCAACGGCACCCCGCTCTCCGACGAGATCCTCACCGCCGCACGCACGGCACTGATCGGCACCGACTGACCGCAGAGACGGTGCAGGGCGGCGCGCCGCAGGAAGGGCGCGCTTCTTTGCACCCTGTCGCCATCCACTTCTCGTGAACGGCTCCCCCGCGTTGCATCGCACCGCCGCATGCCCGATCTTCCTGACCGCCTCCGAGCGTGAGCGGCTGAAGAAGAGGGCCTACGGCCACAAGACAGAGCACCGCTGCGCCGGCGCGCCCAGGTCGTCTTGTACGCGGCTCGGGGCCGCTCCAACGCGCGCGTCGCCCGCGAGACCGGGCTGCACGTGGACACCGTCCGCACCTGGCGCGACCGTTTCGCCGGGAACCGGCTGCCCGCCCTGTCCGACCGCACGCGTTCCGGGGGTCCCGCTTCCTTCGCCCCGTTACAGCCCAGGTCAAGGCGCCGGCCTGTCCACTGCCAGCGGAGAGCGGCACGCCACTGTCCCGCTGGTCGGCCTCGGAGCTGGCCCGCGAGGTCGTCGCCCGCGCCATCGTCGACACAATCCCCGCCTCCAGTGCGACGCCGGCTCGTCCAGGACGCCATCAAACCCTGGCAACACCGGTCCTGGATCTTCATCAGCGACCCCGGCTTCCGGCTCAAGGCAGCCCGTGTCCTTGACCTGTACACCCGCGCCCGGGACGGCGAGCCGCTCGGCGCGGACGAGTATGTGATCAGCGCGGACGAGAAGACCTCCATCCAGGCCCGCTGCCGCTGTCACCCCACCCTCGCCCCCGGGCAGGTCAGGTCGATGCGGGTCAACCACACCTACGGGCGCGGCGGAGCATTGGCCTACCTGGCCGCCCACGACGTCCACCGGGCGAAGGTGTTCGTCCGCTGCGAGCCGACCACCGGCATCGGCTCGTTCATGAACCTGGTCACCCAGGTCATGAGCCAGGAACCCTACGCCAGCGCGAAACGCGTGTTCTGGATCGTCGACAACGGCTCCTCCCACCGTGGCAAGGCCGCAGCAGCCCGGCTGACCACTGCGTTCCCGAACGCGGTACTGATCCACACCCGCGTGCGCGCCTCTTGGCTGAACCAAGTCGAGGTCTATTTCTCCGCCGTACAGCACAAGGCCCTCTCGCCCAACGACTTCACCGACCTTGGCCAAGTCGGGAAACCGGCTCCGAGCCTTCGAAGACCGCTACAACGCCACGGCACAGCCGTTCCAGTGGAAGTTCACCACCTCCGACCTGGACGATCTGCTGGCCAGGCTCGGCCGACACGCCGCCGATCACCCAGAAGAATCCTTGCCCCGACTCGCCGCATGATCAACCCCGAAGGACTTACGACGCAGACTACTTGGCGCGTTAACTGCTTCAACTATGTACCTCGAGGCCGGACGCCGACCGCGCCAGGTCTTACGCGCCGAGTGCGGCGCGGACGGCCGCGGCCTTCTCCTCGGTGAACACGCCGCTTTCGAGGAGGGAGAGGACGGACAGAACGCCTCCGCGTGAACCCCAGCTGCCCTCGTCGATCACGCGGAAGGTCACCCACCAGGCCGGCGACGGCTCCGGCATGCCGCAGGCATCGGCCATCGTGGCCAGGACGCGCTCGATGACCTCGGCGCGGACTTCCTGGCGCCAGTCGCCGTCCATGACCGTCACGTCGATCACCATCGCGTCGGCGCCCGGACCTACGTCGGCCAGGAGGCGGCCGCCGATGGCCATCATGCCGGGCTCGCGATCGGTGAAGTGCACCTGGAACCCCACCCGTGCGGCAGGGGCGAACTGGCCGACCTCGGGCACGAGCACGGCGTCCGTCAGCGTCTCGGCCAGCCTGCTGCGCTGCTCCTGGCTCAGGCGGCCCTTCGGGCTGTTCACGGTGATGACGGTCATGACTCTCCTTATGACGACTGTTATAGACAGGAGCCTACACCGCGATATAACGACTGCCATAACCTGTGCGGCCGGAGCGGCCGCCACAGCTGCGGGGCAGGAATGGCAGGGAGTCATGCGCTGAGCGTCGCGTTCCGCCCGGTACGTCGCGAGTCGCAGAAGGGCCGGCGACGTGGGACAGCCGCCTGTACTTCAGCGCGTCAACTCCACCGTCGGGGTCCGGCGCCGGTGACCGAGGTGAACGCTTGGTCGGCGCCGGTCCAGGAGAACACCTCCAGCAGCACCTCGGGCAGGTCCACCTCCGGCAGCATCGCGTTCACCGCCGCCCGTCATGTCCAGCAGGGAGGCCGGTTCGGGCTCCGATTCCAGCGCGGCGAAGTTCAGCCGCCCGTCGCCGAAGACGATCTGCGCGTCGTCCGGCAGCCGCCCGGCGACCTCCCGGTAGGTGCCGTCCAGCAGCGCGGCGCGCGCAGCCAGGTGCTCGCCCGCCTCGCCGGGCAGCCCGAGCGAGGCCAGCACGGTCGGCCGGGCCTGCTCACTTCTTCTGGCCCGCCCGGCGATACAGACGAAACGCCCTTACAGGCCCCCACAGAAGCTGTTGATCATGTGACTGTCGGCTTGGTTGCTCGTTGGTCTGTTCGTGGCGATGAGGAACTCCCGGCCCTGGATCGCCTCGGACGAACTGTGGTCACTGATCGAGCCGTTGCTGCCGGTCCCGGCGCCGAAACTGGTGGCGGGGCGGCCGCGGGTGCCTGACCGGCAGGCTCTGTGCGGGATCCTCTTCGTGCTGCACACCGGGATCCAGTGGGAGTACCTGCCCCAGGAGCTCGGCTTCGGCTCCGGCATGACGTGCCGGCGCCGGCTCGCCACCTGGAACGACGCAGGCGTGTGGGTCCAACTCCACCTGGTCCTGCTCAAGCTCCACCTGGTCCTGCTCAAGCAGCTACGGTCGACCAAGCAGCTCGACCGGTCTCGGGCGGTGATCGACTCCAGCCACGTCCGGGCCGCTCGAAGCGGCCCAAAAGCGGACCCAGCCCGGTCGACCGCGCACGTCCGGGCAGCAAACACCACGTCCTCGTCGACGGACAGGGCATCCCACTCGCCGTGTCGCTGACCAGCGGAAACCGCAACGACATCACCCAGCTGATGCCCCTGCTCGCCAAGATCCCCTCCGTCGCCGGCCTGGTCGGACGACCGAGGCGACGACCGGACATACTGCTGGCCGACCGAGGCTATGACCACGACAAATACCGCCGCCTGGTCTGGGCACAGGGCATCAAACCGGTGATCGCCCGGCGCGGTTCCCGCACGGCTCCGGGCTCGGTGTCCACCGGTGGGTCGTCGAGAGGACGATCGCCTGGCTGCACGGTTTCCGACGCCTACGCGTCCGCCGGGAACGACGCGACGACATCCACGAAGCCTTCCTCGGCCTCGCCACCTGCCTCATCACCCACCGACACATCCAACGCCTTTGTTAGGACCTCTAAGTAGATGGTCGCGGTCTTCTCGTAGCGGGTGGCTATGCCCCGCCACTGCTTCGATCGGTTGATGCAGCGTTCGACGGTGTTGCGCTGCTTGTATGTCTCGCGATCGAAGGCGGGGGGCCTGCCGCTGATCGGCCGGAACGGGGATAACCGCGCGGCTACCGCGCTTGCGCAGGTGCTCGCGGATCGCGCGGGAGGAGTACGCCTTGTCTGCCGAGACCACATCCGGCCTGGTGCGGGGCCGTCCGCGCCGTCGGGCAACGCGAAGGCGGGCCATGACGTGTGCGAAAGCGGGCGCGTCGCCGGCCTGTCCGGCGGTGACCACGAAGGCAAGTGGACGGCAGTTGCCAACGGAGGCAAGGTGGATCTTCGTAGTCGGTCCGCCGCGGGACCGACCGATAGCGTGGTCTGCCGGTTCGCCTGATGGGGCCCTTTTTGCGGGCCCCGGCCGCATGCTGGCGTGCGCGCACAATGGTGGAGTCCACTGAGACGGCCCAGTTGAGGCCTTCGTCGGCGTCGTCCTCTGCGACCAGTGCGGTGAACACCGCTCCCAGATCCCGTCGATGGCCCACTTCCGCAGCCGGTTGTAGACCCCCTCGCCATTTGCCGTACTTCTCGGGGAGGTGGATCCACTGCGATCCCGTCTGGAACTTCCAGGCGATCGCATCGATCACCTCACGTTGATCCCGCCACCGGCCACCTCTCTTCGGCGTCCTGTCGGGGAGTAACGGCTCGATCCGCGCCCACTGCGCGTCAGTCAGCGACACACGTCAACCAACGATCAGATGCTCCACCAGCAATGGGGTGCCGTTGCGTGTCAGGCCAATTCGAAGCCACTCTGGATGACACCGTGCTCCGCAGGCCTCTCCCAGCAGGTGTAACGGCGGCCGAGAAGATCTGCGAGGCTGATCCCTAGCTCTTCCGCCAGCCCGGCGGCAACGGTCTTGCCTGCCCGAGAGACATCATCGGCGGCCTGATAGCAGGCCAGGGCTCCACGCAGCTCGACGACCACATACTCCACGCGCTTGCCCGCGCCGGTCGTCGATCCATCGCCGTGCTGCCCGTGCTGGGCACTCAAGGTGCTGCCGCAGAGACCACAACTCGATTCGTTCCGCGATGCATCCACGGCCGCATCGTATGTCTCTCTCGAACAGCCGTGATCATCAGCCGCCCTTACCTAGGAGCACCCGGAACCAGCCCTCCCGGGCGCTTTCCGCCGGGACTCACCGGCGCTGATCCAAACGAAACTGCCTAGGCGCCCCTTCGAAGGCGCCCAGCGTATGTGACGCCGAGGTGGTCGATGACCTCGGCAAGGGTACGGAGCGGATTCCGCCTGAGACGGTACGGCCACAATCGGCGAGCAGGGGCCGCACCGCGCCGGCCGGTGCTCCGCCCCGCGCCATCTCCCCACGGCTCGGGCGGCAGTCACACCCGGCACCATTCCCGGGTGGTGACGAAACCGCGGGCGCCGACGCCCGATGCGGAGGTGACGAGGAGTTCACTGCACCATCCCCAGTCCGGCCGCCCCCCATGTGTCGCGGGCACGTCCCCGGGCGCCGGCATGCACCGCGGGAACCGGGGTAGGCGCGGCTCCGAGCCGGGCGGCCGGCGCCCAGGCGGCGAGGAGAGATCCACTGTGCTGATGGCCCATCCCGTGGTGCTGAGCAAGCTGGTCGAGGAGTACGAGGCACTGAGCGTGCTGCACGCGGAGGACGGAAGCCGCGAGGTGCGTCGGCGCATGGAGGACCTCGCCTACACGCTGTGTGTCTCCACCGGCACCCGGGACGTCGACACCGCGCTGATCGCCGCCCGCCACCGCCTGCCCGGAGCCCGCCCCGAGGACGACTCGGTCCTGATGGCCTGAACCGGTCCGACCCGCGTCGGGGAGGGCGCGGGACGGACCGGGACAGCCCGATGGCGCCTGCCGGGCCAGGGCCCGGCAGGCGCCCTTGTCCTTCCCAGAGTCAGGAGTCCAGAACTGCCGTTCCGGAACTTCGTCGCCTGGGTGAGGATCACTGTCGAAGACGGCACCACGCGGGGAGGGCCCCAGACCTGAGGACCCTCGCACAGGCGGCCTGCCGGGCCCGAACGATGCCGAGATCGCCGTACGCCCCAGCACTGACACCCGGCAGACCGAGCTTGCGTGGAGGGGGCGGCCCTCGACGTCGAGGCGCTGCACGTAGCTGGTGACGGACGGCGCCGCCGGGCCCGGGCGTCACTTCGGCGCTCGGCCACGCGATCCGCGCGGACGCGAGGACCTGCTCGCTCGCCAAGGCGAGCAGGTCGGCGACAGTGAGGGGGCGTCATGCCGACCACCCGCCCGCCACGGCCATCAGCGATCGGGGCTGACGGCAGACGCCGTCGGCGGGCATCGCGGCGAGAATGTAGAAAACGGATGCGGGGCCGATGGTGCTCACCGTCTCCGTAGCTTTGTTCACGAGAACGGGTTCTGGCTCGCTTTCCGTGAAGCGCGTACGTTGCGCGACTGCTGACGTCCGCAGCAGCGTCAGCCGCGTCCTGGAAGTTGCCTGAAAATGATCAGTGCCGATCTTGCGGTGGACGACAGTTCGGCGTCCTGGAAGGGACATTGCTCCGTCTGAAGGGGCTGTTGTTCCCGTCGGTCGCGGACGTGACGGTGCTGTCAGTGGACGTGAACGACGAGGCGATACGCGTCGAGGCCCGCAGTGCGGCGGCCGAGGCGGTGTGTCCGAGTTGCGGGTGCTCTTCAAGCCGAATACACAGCTCCTACCTGCGGTTTACCGCCGATGTGCCTAGCGCAGGACGACGGGTGGTTCTGTGCCTGCGAATCCGCAGTTTCTTCTGAGTACGGACGGCGAACGTTCGTCGAGCAGATACCGGAGCTGATCAGGAAATACCGGTGGACCGAACGTCCTCGGTCGACCCTGGCCATGGTCGGCCTCGCCCTCGCAGGCCGGGCCGGCGCCCGGATGCCGAGCCTCTTCGGAGTGTCTGTCAGCCGCAGTACGGTGCCGCGGCTGGTCGACACGCTGCCCGAGCCGGACGTGCCTGCCCAGCGGGTGGTGGGCATCGATGAGTACGCCCCCCTCAAGGGCCGCGTCTACGGCACCGTGCTGGTCGACTGCGAGACTTCAGCGTGCCCGCCACCGCCAGTGCCTGCGCGTCCTGGCCCCCGAACCAGCCTGACAGCCCCACGGCGGACAAGGCTTACAGCAACGGTCCGTGCCGGGAGTATCTGCGGCGCCGGGGCATCCGACACACCCTCCCGGAGGAGACCGACAGTCAGGCAGCCCGCCTGCGCAAAGGACCCCGCGGCGGACGGCCACCGGGTTTCGACGAAGAGCGGTCCAAAAACGCAAAACTGTCGAACGGGCGATCAACCGACTCAAGCACGCCAGAGCAGTGGCCACCCGCTACGACAAGCGAGGCTACGTCTTTCTCGGCACCGCGACCGCCACAGCCCTCATCATCCGGCTCCGCACATGATCGACCTGAGAAGTACTGCTGGTGTCTCTGGCCGTGGGGCCCGAATCAGTCTCCGGTGAAGCCCCAAAAGCACAGTTCTGCCGGGTGTCCCTCAGCGTCGTAAACGATCGTGCAGCAGCCGGAGCCGCGGTCGAACGGAGGGAACCAGCCGTCTCCGGCCCGCTTCAGGGCCTGCTCGACAACATCCCGCCCCGGCCGCGTCGTCCCGAACAGTTCGACGACTTCCGCCGCTTCGACCACCCTTACATCACCAGGCTCCTCCATATGTTCCTCGCAACGGACCACGCGCTCGACGTCCAGCACCGAATGCGCCGGCTCCTCCTCCAGCCAAGCGCTCGCCATCAGCGCTGCCAGCGTCTCGATGCCTGCTTCCTGGTAGTCCTCGAAGTCTTCAGCGAAGACCCTCTCGCGAAGACCGTCCAGTGCATCCTGCTCACTGTGCTGGAAAGGCGTGAAGTACGACCATTTACTCGCTCCCATGCCTGCGAACCTTACTGATGGCCTGAGACCGAAGCCCTTGGCACGTCACCGCAGCATGATCGTCCGGACAGGTCCTGATCGGGTGACGCCGGTGAGAGTGGGGTGAGGGCGGCAACGGACAAGGCTCCCATGCCGTTGGGGGAGGTACTCGAAGTCTCAACCCAGGGGCACAGAAGTCCTGTTGGTTCGCCATCCTGCCGCCCCGACCTCCCGCATGCCCTGGTCGAGTGGGTGACCATGCTCATCGTCAGCCGTGAGGGTGACCGCCGGTGCGAACTCCCGCCCGCACCAGCGCGCGCTCGTCGCTCCGGTGTACCTGCGCCGCCACGACACCCTCCCCTGGGTCGCGGCCAGGCTTCGGGAATATCCGTCGGCACCGTCCACGCGTATGTCACCGCCGTGACCGGTCTGCTCGCCCACCACACTCCGGGCCTGCTCAAGACGCTGCGCGAGCACCATCCGAGCCAGCCGACCCGGAACCATCCCTGCGCTGGCGGGGAGCAGGCCGCCGCTCTCGCCGGGATGACGGCGCCGGAGGCGCGATCCCCGCGCTGTCTCGGATGCGGGTACCGGGCCTTCGCCCGGAACAGGCGTCGTGAAATCATCAAGCGATGACCGAACCGACCAGCGACGACGGCCGCACCTTCCGGCGCGAGACCGAGCGAGTCGTCAACGAGATCGCCCAGGGGTTCCGCACGTTGGACGCTGGTGTGAGCTGGTTCTCCGACCTCGCCCCAACACGCCAGCAGATGGTTCTGCAGGAAGTCGCCGGCTATGCGATGCAGGCGCACATCACAGCCGCGGACGGCCGTACGGGGGTGGCACGGTCCGGTGTGAAGCCCACGGCCAGCCCCTCGGGAATGATCTGTATGGACCCGCCCCGCTACGGGTTCGCGGGCCTGCCCTCCGCCGAACACGTCAAGGCGTTCCGGGTCCTCGTCTCCGTGTTCACCGTTGCTGACACTCGCCGCCGCGAGACGTACTGCAAAGGCGCCTGCGGACATGCATGGCACAACCTGCCGGCGGCAACCGAGCATCCGTAGCATCGGCCATTCCGGCTTTGGATGGGCTGACCATCGGGCGGCCCCTCCCGAGTGACATCCGTCCGCAGGTCAGCGCGCTGCGCGTGGGGAGAAAAGTGAGCAGCTCCGGGGAACCGTTGAGCACCGGTTGGGGAAACTCAGGGTTCTGTCCGCACTTCCGTGAACGATCTCTCAGCACCCTCTCTGCTGGCCGGTCGATACGATCGACGGGTGATGGACGAACCTGTGATTGAGCTGTCA
>NZ_JNZO01000065.1 GCF_000717595.1 Streptomyces flavochromogenes
CTCCGGGACCGTCGCCACCAACCTCCGCTACGGCAAACCCGACGCGACCGACGACGAACTCTGGCACGCCCTGGAGGTCGCCCAGGCCGCCGACTTCGTGCGGAAGCTGGAGGCCGGCCTGAACGCGCCCATCGCGCAGGGCGGCACCAACGTCTCGGGCGGGCAGCGGCAGCGGCTCGCCATCGCGCGGACGCTGGTGCAGCGGCCGGAGATCTATCTCTTCGACGACTCGTTCTCCGCGCTCGACTACGAGACGGACGCCCTGCTGCGGGCCGCGCTCGCCCGGGAGACGGCCGACTCGACCGTCGTGATCGTCGCCCAGCGGGTCTCCACCATCCGGGACGCCGACCGGATCGTCGTCCTCGACGAGGGCCGGGTCGTCGGCACCGGACGGCACCGGGAGCTGATGGCGGACAACGAGACGTACCGGGAGATCGTGCTCTCCCAGCTCACCGAGGCGGAGGCAGCCTGATGGCCGGTCCTGGCGGACGCATGATGGCCGGTGGCGGCCCCGACCAGCGGTCGATGGACTTCAAGGGCTCGGGCAAGCGGCTGCTGAAGCAGCTGGCGCCCGAGCGCGGCACGCTCTGGGTGATGCTGATCGCCGGCGTGCTGTCGGTGGCGGCCTCCGTGGTCGGCCCGAAGATCCTCGGCAAGGCGACCGACCTCGTCTTCGCGGGTGTCGTCGGGCGGCAGATCGAGGGCGGCACGAAGGCGGAGGCGATCGAGAGGCTGCGCGCCTCGGGCGACTCCGGCATGGCGGACATGCTGAGCGGTGTCGACTTCACGCCGGGGCAGGGAATCGACTTCTCCGCCGTCGGCGAGGTGCTGCTCGTGGTCCTCGGCGTCTACGTGGCGGCGGGCCTGCTGATGCTGGTCTCCACCCGGCTGTCGATCAAGGTGATCAACCGGACGGTCTACCGGATGCGGGAGGACGTCCAGACGAAGCTGGCGCGGCTTCCCCTGTCGTACTTCGACAAGGCCAAGCGCGGCGAGGTGCTGTCGCGGGCGACCAACGACATCGACAACATCTCGCAGACCCTCCAGCAGTCGATGGGCCAGCTGATCAACTCGCTGCTCACGATCGTCGGCGTGCTCGCGATGATGTTCTGGATCTCGCCGCTGCTCGCGCTCGTGGCGCTGGTCACGGTGCCGGTCTCGGTCTTCGTCGCGGCGAGGATCGGCAAGCGCTCGCAGCCGCACTTCGTGCAGCAGTGGAAGACCACGGGCACGCTCAACGCGCACGTGGAGGAGATGTACAGCGGGCACGCCCTGGTGAAGGTCTTCGGCCGGCAGGCGGAGTCCGCGGCGGACTTCCGCGAGCAGAACGAGGCGCTGTACGAGGCCGGGTTCAAGGCGCAGTTCAACAGCGGCGTGATGCAGCCGGTGATGTTCTTCGTGTCGAACATCAACTACGTCCTGGTGGCCGTGGTCGGCGGTCTGCGGGTGGCGAGCGGCACGCTCTCCATCGGCGACGTGCAGGCCTTCATCCAGTACTCGCGCCAGTTCTCGATGCCGCTGACGCAGGTCGCGTCGATGGCGAACCTGGTGCAGTCGGGTGTGGCCTCGGCCGAGCGGATCTTCGAGCTGCTCGACGCCGAGGAGCAGGAGCCGGACGCGTCGGCCGACAAGCCGGGGACGTCCCCGGCCGAGGGCTGGGGAACGGCCGACCTCAAGGGGAAGGTCGCCCTGGAGGGCGTCTCCTTCCGCTACGAGGCCGACAAGCCGCTCATCGAGGACCTGTCGCTCACGGTGGAGCCGGGCCAGACGGTCGCGATCGTCGGCCCGACCGGCGCCGGCAAGACGACCCTGGTGAACCTGCTCATGCGGTTCTACGAGGTCACGGGCGGCCGGATCACCCTCGACGGGGCGGACATCGCCACGATGTCCCGGGAGCGGCTGCGGACCGGGATCGGCATGGTCCTCCAGGACACCTGGCTGTTCGGCGGCACCATCGCGGACAACATCGCGTACGGCGCCACGCGCGCGGTGACCCGGGCGGAGATCGAGGAGGCGGCGCGGGCCGCGCACGCCGACCGGTTCGTCCGCACGCTGCCCGAGGGCTACGACACGGTCATCGACGACGACGGGGCGGGGGTCAGCGCGGGCGAGAAGCAGCTGATCACCATCGCCCGGGCGTTCCTGTCCGACCCGGTGATCCTGGTCCTCGACGAGGCCACGAGCTCGGTCGACACCCGGACCGAGGTCCTCATCCAGAAGGCGATGGCCCGACTGGCCCACGGGCGCACGTCGTTCGTGATCGCGCACCGGCTCTCCACGATCCGGGACGCGGACGTGATCCTGGTGATGGAGAACGGCTCGATCGTCGAACAGGGCACGCACGAGCAGCTGTTGTCGTCCGGCGGGGCCTACGCCCGGTTGTACGCGGCGCAGTTCGCACAGGCGGTCGCCGAGGTCGACTGACCTGGGCGTGACCCATGCCGCATGATGTGCGGCATGGGTCACATAGCCAAGAGTTTCTGGGTGCCCTCGGTCACCCTGCGGGTCGGCGCCGGGGCGGTGGACACGGCGGCACTGCTGCTCGGCGCGGACGGCCGGGTCCGGGGCGACGCGGACATGGTCTTCGCCGGGCAGCCCGACCACCCGTCCGGCGCGGTACGGCACGAGAAGGCCACGCTGACCCTCGCGTTGCACGAGGTGGAGCCGGAGGTCGAGCGGATCGTGATCGCCGGTTCGGCGGCCGGCGGCTCCCTGGCGGCGATGGCCCCGGACAGGGCGGTCGTCGTCACGCTCCTGGTGACGGGTGCGAGGGACGAGAGCGCCGTCGTGTTCGGCGAGTTCTTCCGCGAGTCGGGCGGCTGGAAGTTCGGCCAGGTCGGGAAGGGTTACGCCGCCGGGCTCGCCGGGCTCGTCACGGAGTACGGCGTCGAGGTCGCGGAGGAGGAGCCGGCCGCGGGTCGGCCGGAGGAGCCGGCCGCCGGGCCGCTGGAGAAGCCGGCCCCGGGCCGGGTGGAGAAGCCGGTCACGGGACCGGAGGTCCCCCAGGCCGCCGCTCCGGTCGGCGGTCCCGTTCCGCTGACGGGTGTCGCCAAGGTGCCGATGCACGCCCCGCCCCCGCCCGGAGACCACGCGGGAACGCCGGGTGCGTCGGGCACGGCCGGCGCGCGAGGCTCGGCCGCCGGAATGGAGGTCGTGGGGACGCCCGTCGCACCGGACCCGTCGGTCTTCCCGCCGGCCGAGCGGGAGCACCGGCTCCTCGACGGCTGGGAGTTCGGCCCGGTCTTCGAACCGTTCACCGTCACCGGGCACGGCAGCGACGTCATCACCACGGACGCCCGCGTCCCCGCCGGTCCCGTCCTCGTCGAGGTCGCGCATCAGGGCGGCGGGTACTTCGCCGTCGTCCCGCTCGACAGGCGGAACAAGGACGGGCTCTCCCTCTTCAGCACCACCATCCCGGACTACCGGGGCAGCACGGTCACCCCGGCCCCCGAGGGCCGGCCGCTGCGCCTGCGGCTCTCCGGCGACAACGCCTGGGTCGCGCGGGTGAAGCCCGTCGCCACGGCCCGCAGGCTGGAGGGGACGCTGCTGGGGTACGGCGAGGAGGCCCTGCTCCACATGGGCGGAGCGGCCGACCTCCGGGTGGACTTCAAGGGCTCCCCGGGTGGCGGCGGCTGCGTCTCCCTGTGGGTCCACGAGGTCACCGGCCAGGCGGAACTGACCCACGTGGGGCGCACGCTGGCCCTGAACACGAGCGGCCCGATCCTGCAGACGATCCCGATCCCGGAGGGCCCCGCACTGCTGCTCCTGACGGCCGAGGGCCCCTGGTCCCTCACCGTCCGCGAGGTGGGCTTCTAGTCCAGATACCCCCGCAGTTGGTCCGCGTAGGCGTGGTCCCGCAGTTTGTTGAGGGTCTTGGACTCGATCTGGCGGATGCGTTCGCGGGTCACGCCGAAGATCCGGCCGATCTCCTCCAGGGTGCGGGGCCTGCCGTCGTCGAGGCCGTAGCGGAGCTGGACGACCTTCCGTTCCCGCTCGCCGAGGGTGGAGAGCACGTCCTCCAGGTGGCGGCGGAGCAGCAGGAAGGCGGCGGACTCGACGGGCGAGGCGGCGTCGCCGTCCTCGATGAGGTCGCCGAGGGCGACGTCGTCCTCCTCGCCGACGGGGGCGTGCAGGGAGACGGGTTCCTGGGCGAGGCGGAGCACCTCGCCGACCCGCTCGGGGGCCACGTCCAGCTGGGCGGCGACCTCCTCGGCGGTGGGTTCGTAGCCGCGTTCCTGGAGCATGCGACGCTGAACGCGGATGACGCGGTTGATGAGTTCGACGACGTGCACGGGGACGCGGATGGTCCGGGCCTGGTCGGCGAGGGCCCGGGACATCGCCTGGCGGATCCACCAGGTGGCGTACGTGGAGAACTTGTAGCCGCGCGCGTAGTCGAACTTCTCGACGGCCCTGATGAGGCCGAGGTTGCCCTCCTGGACGAGGTCCAGCATGGTCAGGCCGCGGCCCACGTACCGTTTGGCGACGGAGACGACGAGGCGGAGGTTGGCCTCGATGAGCTTGCGTTTGGCGATCCTGCCGAGGACGACGAGCCGGTCCAGGTCGCTCGCCAACCGGGAGTCCAGGTCGGGGGTGTTGGCGAGTTTCTCCTCCGCGAACAGGCCCGCCTCGACACGGCGGGCGAGGTCGACCTCCTCCTCGGCGGTGAGCAGCGGGATGCGGCCGATCTCGCGGAGGTACTGGCGGAAGAGGTCGGAGGAGGGCCCGTTGCCGCCGGGGTCGGGGCTGCGTCGTCGGGGTGGTATCTCCGGCGGCTCGTCCGGTGCGGCGGCGGGCGGTTCCTGGGACACGATCCGGGTCTGCACGGCGGGCGACCTCCAGGGGGGTGATCGCTGCCGGTCCGGGGGCGTAGGGCAGCGGGACGACACCGTTACCCAGTGTGGGGTACGACACAGTGAGCCCACGAGGGGCGTGCGGTGACTTTTTGAGACCGGGGCGTGACTGACTGTGCGTCAGAGGGCGGCGGCGCCGTTGTTCCGCAGGGACTGGCCGTACTGGGTGAGGACCCAGAGTTCGTTCTGGACGGCGGCGAGCTGCTCGGGGTCGCCCTGGGGGCCGAGGCGGGACAGGGTGCCCTGGACCTCGCGGATGCGGCGGTCGACGGCGCGGAGCCGGACGGTGACGAGCTGGTCGCCGGCGTAGGCCTCGTCGACGGTCTTGGCGAAGATCGCCTCGACGGCGAGTTCGGTGACGAGGGCGCGCACGGTGTCGTTGGGTGCGGCCTCGCGGACGGTGTCGAGGTAGTCGGAGGGGGCTCCCGTGGCGCCTCCCGCGTCCTGGACGCACTGGCGGACGGCCGCGTAGGGCGGGGCGGTGAATTCGTCGGCCCCGTAGGCGTCGAAGGCCGGGGAGACGAGCTCGGGGCGCTGGAGGGCGAGCTTGAGGAGTTCGCGCTCGGTGCGGTGGGCGGGGCTGCGCAGATTCAGCGCGGGGCCGGAGGAGGCGGCGGCCGCGGCCGGGGCCGCGGTGTCGTAGCCGCGCTGCGGGGCCTGCTGCTGCGCGGGGCCCTTGCCGCCGCGGTCGCGGGCCCAGCGGGCGAGCTGGGCGACCCGCTTGACGACGAACTGGGTGTCGAGGATGCCGAGCATGCCGGCGAGCTGGACGGCGACCTCGTGCTGGGCGCCGATGTTCTTGATCCGGGCGACGACGGGCGCGGCCTCGTCGAGGGCGGCGGCGCGGCCAGCCGGGGTCTCCAGGTCGTACCGCTTCACGATCTGGCGGAGCGCGAACTCGAAGAGCGGGGTGCGGGGCTGGACGAGGTCGGCGACGGCCTCGTCGCCCTTGGCGAGCCGCAGGTCGCAGGGGTCCATGCCGTCGGGGGCGATGGCGATGTAGGTCTCGGCGGCGAACTTCTGGTCGTCCTCGAAGGCGCGCAGGGCGGCCTTCTGGCCGGCGGCGTCGCCGTCGAAGGTGAAGATGACGCGGGCCGAGCCGTTGTCCATGAGGAGCCGGCGGAGGATCTTGATGTGGTCGCCGCCGAAGGCGGTGCCGCAGGTGGCGATGGCGGTGGTGACCCCGGCGAGGTGGCAGGCCATGACGTCGGTGTAGCCCTCGACGACGACGGCCCGGCTGACCTTGGCGATGTCCTTCTTGGCCAGGTCGATGCCGTAGAGCACCTGGGACTTCTTGTAGATCGGGGTCTCGGGCGTGTTGAGGTACTTGGGCCCGTTGTCGTCGTCGCGGAGCTTGCGCGCTCCGAAGCCGACGATCTCGCCGCCGACGTCCTTGATCGGCCACATCAGGCGGCCGCGGAACCGGTCGATGGGGCCGCGGCGGCCGTCCTGGGAGAGCCCGGAGAGGATCAGCTCCTTGTCGGAGAAGCCCTTGCCGCGCAGGAAGCGGGTGAGGTGGTCCCAGCCGGCCGGGGAGTAGCCGACGCCGAAGTGGGCGGCGGCGGCCTGGTCGAAGCCGCGCTCGGCGAGGAACTTCCGGCCGATCTCGGCCTCGGGCGAGTCGAGTTGATCGATGTAGAACTGGGCGGCGACCTTGTGCGCCTCGACCAGGCGGATGCGCTCGCCGCGCTGGTGGCCGGGGTTGTATCCGCCCTCCTCGTACCGGAGGGTGATGCCCGCCTTGGCGGCGAGGCGCTCGACCGTCTCCGAGAAGGAGAGGTGGTCGATCTTCATCACGAAGGCGATGGTGTCGCCGCCCTCCTGGCAGCCGAAGCAGTGGAAGAGTCCCTTGCTGGGGCTGACCTGGAAGGAGGGCGACTTCTCGTCGTGGAAGGGGCAGAGACCCTTGAGGTTTCCACCGCCCGCGTTGCGGAGCTGGAGGTACTCGGACACGACGGCGTCGATCGGGACCGCGTCCCGGACCGCCTTCACGTCGTCATCGTTGATCCTGCCTGCCACGCATGAAGTGTACGGGGGCTGGGGGGTCGCCCCCCGAGGATGTGGCGTCGGGGGCTCGGGGGTCGCCCCCCGCGGGATGCGGGGCCGCGGGGGCGGAGGTGATCAGATCAGGCTCTCCAGGGGCACGGAGGCGTCGGCGAGGGCGTCGGGGTCCACGGCCGTACGGGAGCGGATGAGCTGCTGGATGGGGTCTGTGACGTCCCACACGTTCACGTTCATCCCGGCGAGGACCCGGCCGTCCTTGAGCCAGAAGGCGATGAACTCGCGCTTGCCGGTGTCGCCGCGGACCACGACCTGGTCGTACGTGCCGGGGGGCGCCCAGCCCGAGTACTCCATGCCCAGGTCGTACTGGTCGGAGAAGAAGTAGGGGACGCGGTCGTAGGAGACCCGCTGCCCGAGCATGGCGCGGGCGGCGGCCGGGCCGCCGTTGAGGGCGTTGGCCCAGTGCTCGACGCGGAGCCGGGTGTGGAGCAGCGGGTGGTGGGCGGCGGCGACGTCTCCGGCGGCGTAGACGTCGGGGTCGGAGGTGCGCAGCGACTCGTCGACGGCGATGCCGCCGCCGTCGGCGCGGTCGACGAGGGCGAGCCCGGAGTTCTCGGCGAGGGCGGTGCGCGGGGCGGCGCCGATCGCGGCGAGCACGGCGTGGGCCGGGTGCTCCTCGTCGTCGTCGGTGCGGACGGCGAGGACCATGCCGTCCTGGCCGACGATCTCGGTGAGCCGGGCGCCGAAGTGGAAGCGGACTCCGTGGTCGGTGTGCAGGTCGGCGAAGAGCTGGCCGAGCTCGGGGCCGAGGACCCGGTGCAGCGGGGTGGGGTCGGACTCGACGACGGTGACCTCGGCGCCGTAGCCGCGGGCGGCGGCGGCGACCTCCAGGCCGATCCAGCCGGCGCCGGCGATCACCAGGTGGCCGTTGTCGCGGCCGAGGGAGGCGAGGACCTGGCGGAGCCGGTCGGCGTGGGCGAGCCGGCGCAGATGGTGGACGCCGGCGAGCTCGGTGCCGGGGACGTCGAGGCGGCGGGGCTCGGCGCCGGTGGCGAGGAGCAGCTTGTCGTAGCGGATGACGGTGCCGTCGCCGAGGCGCACGGTGCGGGCCTCGCGGTCGACGGCGGTGACGGACTGCCCGAGGTGCAGTTCGATGTCGTGGCCCGCGTACCAGGCGGTCTCGTGGACGAAGGCGCTGTCGCGTTCCTTCGCGCCGGTCAGGTACCCCTTGGAAAGGGGTGGGCGCTCGTAGGGGTGGTCGCGTTCGTCGCCGATGAGGATCACCCGGCCGTTGAACCCTTCGGCACGCAGGGTCTCCGCCGCTTTGGCCCCTGCCAGGCCCCCGCCGACGATGACAAAGGTCTGATCTGCGTCGACCACGTCGTTTCCTCCTCTTTGCGACCGGTTCCAACCTACGCCCCCGGGCGTTCGTCGGGCCGTACCGCCTCGGGCCGTGCATGCGAGCGTCCCGCACGGAGGGTGGTGACGGAAGAGGGCCGACTCCGAGGGGGCCTGTCGGGGGCTCAGCCGTGGTGCGGACGGAGACGGGCGTGCAGGGCGCGGGCGGAGGCGTCGGTGAGGGAGGCGATCTGGTCGACGATGACGCGCTTGCGGGCTCGGTCGTCGCGCGCCTGGTCGAACAGCGACCGGAACTGCGGTTCGAGTCCGTCGGGGGCGCGGGCGACGAGGGCCTCGGCGAGTTCGGCGACGACGATCCGCTGGTCGGCGCGGAGGGCCTCCTGCTGGGGGCGCTGCATGACGTACCGGTCGGCGACGGCCTTGAGGACGGCGCACTCGTTACGGGTCTCCCGGGGGACCACCAGTTCGGCTCCGTAGCGGGTGAGGCGCCCCGAACCGTACGCCTGTCGGGTGGCGCCCTCCGCGGCGAGGGCGAACCGGCCGATGAGCTGGCTGGTGGCGTCCTTGAGGCGGGCCTGGGCGACGGCCGAGCCGTCGTAGCCGTGCGGCCACCACTCCTGGTCGACGAGCCGGTCGAGGGCATCGGCGAGCTCCTGCGGGTCGGTGTCCTCGGGGACATAGCGGCCGATGGCGACGGCGGCGATGTCGGCGCGCTCGGGCTCGGCGAGGAGGAGGTTGGGGTCGATGTGCCCGGCGTGCAGGCCGTCCTCGAAGTCGTGGACCGAGTAGGCCACGTCGTCGGACCAGTCCATGACCTGGGCCTCGAAGCACTTGCGGTGGCCGGGGGCGCCCTGCCGGATCCACGCGAAGACCGGCAGGTCGTCCTCGTACACGCCGAACTTGGACGAGCCGGGGTCGTCGGGGTGGCCGCCGCGCGGCCACGGGTACTTGGTGGCGGCGTCGAGGGCGGCGCGGGTGAGGTTGAGGCCGACGCTGACGAGCTCGCCGTCGGCGTCCTTCACGAAGCGCTTGGGCTCGATCCGGGTGAGGAGGCGGAGCGACTGGGCGTTCCCCTCGAAGCCGCCGCAGTCCTTGGCGACGTCGTTGAGCGCCTGCTCGCCGTTGTGCCCGAAGGGCGGGTGGCCCATGTCGTGGGAGAGGCAGGCGGCCTCGACGAGGTCGGGGTCGCAGCCGAGGGCGGCGCCGAGCTCCCGGCCGACCTGGGCGCACTCCAGGGAGTGGGTGAGCCGGGTGCGGGGGCTGGCGTCCCAGGCGTGGCCCCGGGTGCCGGGGGTGACGACCTGGGTCTTGCCGGCGAGCCTGCGGAGTGCGGCGGAGTGCAGCACGCGGGCGCGGTCGCGCTGGAAGGCGGTGCGCCCGGGGCGTTTGTCGGGCTCGGCGGCCCAGCGATCGGTCGCGCCGGCGTCGTAGCCGGGGGTGTCGGTGGCGCCGGCGATGCCGGCGGTGTCGGTGAGGTCCGGGCTGCCCTTGACGTCCGCGCTGTCTGTGCCGTCTGTGATGCCTTCCATGCATCGAAGGTAACCGGAGGGACCGACAGAAGCGCTCAGACGGTGGCGAGTTCCCGCTCCCGGGTGGTCGCGCGGAGTGCCCCGTCGTAGCGGTGCAGGACCAGGCGGGCGAGGGCGGGGTGGGCGCCGAGGGGCGCGGAGGCGATCCAGGGGGCGTGGGCGGCGGCACGGGTGGCGAAGAGGCCGGGGGCGGTGAAGCAGGAGGCCACGGCGACCCGGTGGCGGCCCCGGGCGGCGAGGGCGCGGACGGCCTCGGGCACGGTGGGCGCGGCGGCGGAGGCGTACGCGGGGACGACGGGGACGCCGCCGAGCCGGTCGCCGAGCAGGGCGGCGATCCGGCAGAGCTCGGCGCCGGAGCGGGGGTCGCGGGATCCTGCGGAGGCGAGGACGACCCCGGCGGCCCGTGAGGTGCCGTCCTCGGGGGTCCAGCCGGCGTGCGCGAGCCGGTCGGCGAGGGCCTCGACGAGCAGCGGGTGCGCGCCGAGCGGCTCGGCCACGCGGGCGCGGAGTCCGGGGACGGCGGCGAGGGCGGCGGGCAGGTCGTGGGTGACGTGGTACCCGGGGGCGAGGAGCAGGGGGACGAGGACGGCGTCCCGGCCCTCGGCGGCGAGCTCCGTGAGGGTGGCGTCGAGGAGCGGGGCGTTCAGCTCGATGTGCGCGAGCCGTACGTCGAGGCCGGGGCGCAGTTCCCTGACCCGTTCGAGGAGGCGGCCGAGGGTGGCGCGGGCGCGGGGGTCCCGGCTGCCGTGGCCGACGGCGACGAGGGTGGGTGCGGGCGGGGTCGTTCCCGCGAGGGCGGGGCGGGCCGGGCCGGCGGCGGTGGCGTACGTACTGTCCGGCTCCGTCATGCACCGATCCTGCGGGTCGCACGTTGCCTGCCCGTTGCGCGGGGGTCACGACTGTTTTCCGTGACCTCACGCGCGTCCCCCGCCAGGTGTCAGCCGTCCACGGTCGTCGCACCCTCGGCCGACGCGTCGGCCGGCGCGTCCGCGTCCAGTGCGTCCGCGTCCGGTGCGTGGACCGCGTGACACCCGCACCTCCCCTACCCCCTTTCCCGATTCCGAATCACGGAATATCTTTTCCACCATGAGAATGTCCCCGCCCGCTCTCCCCCGGCGCGTCGCCGCCGAGTTCATCGGAACCGGCGCCCTCGTCGCCGTCATCGTCGGCTCCGGAATCCGCGCCGACACCCTGAGCCAGGACATCGGCGTCCGGCTGCTCGCCAACGCCGCCGCCTCCGCCATCGGCCTGGGGCTGCTCATCGCCCTCATCGGGCCGCTCTCCGGCGCCCACTTCAACCCCGTCGTCACCCTCTCCGAGTGGTGGTCCCGACGCCGTACGGGCGGCTCGCGCGAGGTCCTCGCCTACATCGGCGCCCAGCTCGCCGGAGCCGTGACGGGTGCGCTGCTCGCCGAGGCGATGTTCGGGCGGACGCCGGGTGCCTGGGCCACCGAGTCGCGCTCCGCGCTCCATCTGCTGCTCGGCGAGGCCGTCGCCACCGCCGGGCTCGTCCTCGTCGTCCGGGGCCTTCGCCACATCGGCCGCCCCGGGCTCGCCCCGGTCGCGGTCGCCGGCTACATCGGCGCGGCGATCTGGTTCACCTCCTCCGGGTCCTTCGCCAATCCGGCCGCCACCGTCGGCCGCGCGTTCTCCGACTCCTTCACCGGGATCGCCCCCGGCTCGGTGCCCGCCTTCGCCGCCGCCCAGCTGCTCGGCATGCTGCTCGGGATGGTCCTGGCCGGTGTGTTGTACGGAACACGCGACGCCGTCGCCGAACCGAATCCCGCCGACGCGCGTCGGACGGGGTGACAGAACGACACCGAATCGACCCGCCACGGAGGTTCCCGCATGCCGGCACGGCTCACCCGGTTGATCCCGCGCACCACACGGGCCCGCCGCCGTACCGTGCAGGCCCTGATGCTGGGCGCCGTCCTCGCGCTCACCCCGGTCACCTGGATGCACACCGCCGCCGCCGGGAAGCTCCGTACCACCGCCGACGTGCCCGCCCGGGACGTCGCCGTCGTCTTCGGCGCCGGGCTGTGGAAGGGGCGCCCCACCCCGTACCTCGCCCACCGGCTCGACACGGCCGCCGAGCTGTACCGGACGGGGAAGGTCCGGGTCCTGCTCGTCACCGGCGACAACAGCAGGACCGCGTACGACGAGCCCAGCGCCATGCGCACGTACCTGGCCGAGCGCGGGGTGCCGGACAGCCGGATCGTCAGCGACTACGCCGGCTTCGACACCTGGGACTCCTGCGTCCGGGCCCGGAAGGTCTTCGGCGTCGACCGGGCCGTGCTCGTCACCCAGGACTTCCACATCAAGCGGGCCGTCGCGCTGTGCGGACGGGCCGGCGTCGACGCGTACGGCGTCGGGGTCCCCGAACCCCACGACCGCACCTGGTACTACGGCACCACCCGGGAGCTCTTCGCCGCCGGCAAGGCCTCCCTCGACGCCGCGCTCCGGCCCGACCCGCACTTCCTCGGCCCGGAGGAGAAGGGCGTCACCGAGGCACTGGCCTCACCCCGGGAGCCGTAGCGGACGGAGAGCATGGCACCGCGCCCGTAATCAGCGGTGCCGCCCGGCGTAACACGCCTGACCCACGCTGGCCGTATGTCCGAGTCCACCGCCGTACCCACCCACTGCCCCTACTGCGCCCTGCAGTGCGGCATGTCGCTCCGCCCCACCGGCGTCCCGGAGCTGCCCGCCGAGGTGGTCGACCGGAACGACTTCCCCGTCAACCGGGGCGCGCTGTGCGGCAAGGGCCGCACCGCCCCCGCCGTGCTCTCCTCCCGGGTCCGGCTCACCGAGCCCCTGGTCCGATGCCCTGACACAGGGGCCCTGGTGCCCGCGTCCTGGGAGGAGGCCCTCGCCGCCGTCGCCGACGGGCTGCGCCGGACCCGCGCCGACCACGGTCCCGATGCCGTGGGGGTCTTCGGCGGCGGCGGCCTCACCAACGAGAAGGCGTACACGCTGGGGAAGTTCGCCCGGCTGGTGCTCGGCACCTCGCAGATCGACTACAACGGGCGCTTCTGCATGTCGTCGGCGGCCGCCGCGCACGGCAGGGCGTTCGGTCTCGACCGCGGGCTGCCGTTCCCCCTGGAGGACATCCCGAAGACCGGCTGCGTGATCCTCGTCGGCTCCAACCTGGCCGAGACCATGCCGCCCGCCCTCCGCTACCTCACCGAGCTGAAGGAGAACGGCGGAAAGCTGATCGTCATCGATCCGCGCCGCACCCGCACCGCCGAGCAGGCCGACCTCCACCTCGCGCCCCGCCCCGGCACCGACCTCGCACTCGCCCTCGGCATGCTCCACCTCGTGGTGGCCGAAGGACGCGTCGACCAGGAGTTCGTGGCCACGCGCACCTCCGGCTGGGAGGCCGCGCGCGCCGGGGCCATGTCCCACTGGCCCGAGCAGGTCGAGCGCATCACGGGCGTGCCGGTGCCACGGCTCCGGGAGGCCGTCGCGCTGTTCGACGACGCCGCCACCGGCATGGTCCTGACCGCACGCGGCCCCGAGCAGCAGTCCAAGGGCACCGACACCGTCGGCGCCTGGATCAACCTCTGCCTGGCCACCGGGAAGGCGGGCCGGCCCCTCAGCGGCTACGGCTGCCTCACCGGCCAGGGCAACGGCCAGGGCGGCCGCGAGCACGGCCAGAAGGCCGACCAGCTCCCCGGCTACCGCAAGCTCGACGACCCGGCCGCACGCGCGCACGTGGCCGAGGTCTGGGGTGTGGACCCCACGTCGCTGCCGGGGCCGGGCCGGAGCGCGTACGAGCTCCTCGACGCGCTCGGCGGCGAGGTGAAGACCCTGCTCCTCATGGGCTCCAACCCGGTGGTCTCCGCGCCCCACGCCGCGCACATCGAGGGACGGCTGCGCTCGCTCGACTTCCTCGCCGTGGCCGACGTGGTGCTCTCCGAGACCGCCGCGCTCGCCGATGTCGTGCTGCCCGTGACCCAGTGGGCGGAGGAGACCGGCACCATGACCAACCTGGAGGGGCGGGTGCTGCTCCGCCGGCGCGCCCTCACCCCGCCCTCGGGGGTACGGAGCGACCTGGAGGTGCTGCACGCGCTCGCCGGGCTCCTCGGCTGGGAGAAGGGTTTCCCCACCGAACCCGAGGAGGTCTTCGACGAGCTGCGCCGGGCCTCGGCCGGCGGTCCGGCCGACTACTCGGGCATCAGCTACCGCCGGATCGAGGAGGAGCAGGGCGTGTTCTGGCCCTGCCCGGAGACCGGCGTGGGCGAATCCGACCACGCGGGCACCCCGCGACTCTTCCTGGACCGGTTCGCGACACCCGACGGGCGGGCCCGGTTCGTGCCGGTGGTGCACCGGGCGGCAGCCGAGGAGACGGACGCCGAGTACCCCGTCGTCCTCACCACCGGCCGGGTCGTGTCCCAGTACCAGTCGGGCGCGCAGACCCGGCGGGTCGACGAGCTGAACGCGGCGGCCCCCGGCCCCTTCGTGGAGCTCCATCCCCGGGTCGCCGATCGGCTCGGGGTGGCCGAGGGCGAGCGGGTCGCGGTGGTCTCGCGGCGCGGCAGGGCCGTCGCACCGGCCCGGATCACCACGGCCATCCGGCCGGACACCGTCTTCATGCCGTTCCACTGGGCGGGCGAGGGCCGGGCCAACACCCTGGTGAACCCGGCGCTCGACCCGGTCTCCCGGATGCCCGAGTTCAAGGTGTGCGCGGTGCGCCTGGAACGCGCCGTGAACGACGCCTAGGGCCTGTCGTCACATTCCCGTCGTCGCCCGAAGGGGTCCTCGGGGACCGTCGCCCTCGGCATGCTCTGCCTGCTCGCCGCCGACATGAACAGCGGCCGGGACATGGGGCCCACGGCCGCCGTCGGTGTCCTGTGCGCGCTCCTCGCGATGATGACGCTGCTCCCCGCCCTGCTCGTCGTCCTCGGGCGCCGGGTGTTCTGGCCCACCTGATCCCGGCGTACGGAAGCGAGCCGAAGGCCGCGCGCCGTTCGCGCTTCGCCGCCATGGGCTCCTCCGCCGGAGGGCGACCGCTCGCCGTCCTCCTCGCGGGCGCCGCCGCCCTGGCCGCTCTGGCGCTCGGTGCGCTGAACCTGCCCGGCTGCCCTCAAGCAGGAGGACTCCTTCAGCTCCACCCCGGAAGCGGTCGCCGCGATGAAGACGCGGACGGGCAGCCGCTGATCCGCCGGACGGTCGCTACGGCCGGCTGAACCAGTCGCCGCTCTCGATGACCGCGCCGAGGGGCGCGTCCGGCGCCGCCAGGAAGACCCACGCGGACACCCGCGCACTGTCCCGTACCCGGACGACGTCCATGGCCACCCGCTCGTACCCGACGGGCAGCTCCAGGCGGTCGAGCAGGCCGAACAGCTCGCCGTAGGCGCCGGGCGCGGGCGTGAGCAGGGTGCCGACCACCCGGCCGTCGTCCGCCGGGACGACGTACGGATAGCCGGGCCCGTCGTGCAGGACCGCCCCGTGCAGCACGGCGTCCGCCTCGGTGCCGATCCGGCCGGCGAGGAACCGGTCGTGGTTGTACGCCCCCGGGCGCAGCGTCCCGTAGACGAAGAAGGGCCGCTCGTCGTGGGCCGGGCCCTCGATCTCCTGGGCGGCGGAGGTCTCGCGCTCCACCCAGCGGGCGTATTCCTCGCCGACCCGGGTCACCCGGGTGGCGAGGATCTCGGGCGTCTCGTAGTCGTGGGCGGCGAGGAGGTGCGCCTCCAGGGCCGGGTAGCGGGCCTCGGTGGTCTTGAACACCACCTCCCACTCCTCGGTGGTCTCGATCGCGCCCCGCCAGTGGTAGACGGAGGTGACGGGCCCCGAGATCTGCGCGCAGGCGACCAGCCGGGCCTCTACGGCGCCGCGCGCCAGGGCATCGGCCTTGGCGCGCGCGTCGGTGGTGGTGCGGACGGTGACGATCACGTCTCCACCGTACGGGCGAACTGGGCCGCGTGCAGCCGGGCGTACGCTCCCCCGGCGGCGAGGAGTTCCTCGTGGCTGCCCTGCTCGGCGATCGAGCCGCCGTCCATCACCAGGATGGTGTCCGCGTCCCGGATCGTGGAGAGCCGGTGGGCGACGACGAAGCTGGTGCGGCCCGCCCTGAGGGAGGCCATCGCCTCCTGGACGAGGAGTTCGGTCCGGGTGTCGACGGAGCTGGTGGCCTCGTCGAGGACGAGGATGACAGGGTCCGAGAGGAAGGCACGGGCGAGGGTGACCAGCTGCTTCTCACCGGCGCTGAGACCGCCGCCGTCCTCGTCGAGGACGGTGTCGTACCCGGCGGGCAGGGTGCGGACGAACCGGTCGGCGTGCGCGGCCCTGGCCGCTTCGACGATCCGCTCGCGCGAGACCTCGCCCGGCACCCCGTACGCGATGTTGTCGGCGATGGTGCCGCCGAAGAGCCAGGTGTCCTGGACGACCATGCCGATGCCGGAGCGCAGCTCCTCGCGGGTCATCGCCGCCGTGTCGACGCCGTCCAGGGTGATCCGGCCGCCGGTCGCCTCGTGGAAGCGGAGGAGCAGGTTGACCAGCGTCGTCTTGCCCGCCCCGGTGGGGCCGACGATGGCCACGGTCCGGCCCGGCTCCACGGTGAGGGACAGGTCCTCGATGAGCGGCTTGCCCGGCTCGTAGCGGAAGGCGACCTTCTCGAAGGAGACCCGGCCCCGGAGCGCCGCGGGCCTCTTCGGCTCGGCCGGGTCCGGGTCCTCCTCCTCGGCGTCGAGGAGGTCGAAGACCCGCTCGGCGGAGGCCACTCCGGACTGGAGGAGGTTGGCCATGGCGGCGACCTGGGTGATCGGGCCGTTGAAGTCGTACGAGTACTGGATGAAGGCCTGGACGTCGCCGACGGACAGCGTGCCGCTCGCCACCCGCAGTCCGCCGACGACGGCGATGGCGACGTAGTTCAGGTTGCCGACGAAGGTCAGCGCCGGCTGGATGAAGCCGGACACGAACTGGGCGCGGAAGCTCGCCCGGTACAGCTCCTCGCCCAGCTCGTCGAAGCGGCGCACGGCCTCCTCGCGGCGGCCGAAGACGACGACCTCGGTGTGCCCGGTGATCATCTCCTCGACATGGCTGCCGAGCCGGCCGGTGACCGCCCACTGCTTCACGAACTGTGGCTGGGCGCGGCGGCCGACGAAGCCGGCGACGACGATCGAGACGGGCACGGTGGCGAGGGCGACGAGAGCCAGCACCGGGGAGACCCAGAACATCATCGCGAGGACGCCGACCAGCGTCAGCAGGGCGCGGACCATCTGGCTGAAGGCCTGCTGGAGGGTCTGGGTGACGTTGTCGATGTCGTTGGTGGTGCGGGAGAGGACCTCGCCGCGCGGCTGCCGGTCGAAGTAGCCGAGGGGCAGCTTCGCCAGCTTGTGCTGGGCCTGTTCACGGAGCCGGTGGCCGGCCCGCTGGACGACGGTGGTGGCGATCCGTAACTGCATCCAGGTGAAGAAGGAGGACCCGGCGACGACCAGGGCGGAGAGGGCGAGGAGCCGGCCGACGGCCCGGAAGTCGACCCCGGCGGGGCCGGTGGCGCCGGTGATGACGAGGTCGGTGGCGCGGCCGAGGAGGAGGGGGTTGAGGACGGTGAGGGCGACGCCCGTGGCACCGGCGGCGATGAGGCCGAGGAGGCGGGCGCGGTCGGGGGCGAGGGTGCGGAGCAGGCGGAGGCCTGAGGCGCGGAAGGAGAGGGAGCGTTCGAGACCGGGCGTGGCGGGGAGGCCGGGGCCGCGCTGCGGGGAGGAGGGGCCGGTGCGGGCGGGCACGGTTCCGGCGGGTGTGGCCTTCGTGGCGCGGCTCTCCGTGGCCGTACTCATGCGGCTTCCTCCTCGGTGAGCTGGGAGAGGACGATCTCCCGGTAGGTGGGGTTGTCCCGCATCAGGGACGTGTGGGTGCCGGTGCCGACGTTCCGGCCCCGGTCGAGGACGACGATCCGGTCGGCCTGCCGGATGGTGGAGACCCGCTGGGCGACGATGACGACGGTGGCGTCCGCCGTCTCCTCCTTCAGGGCGGCGCGGAGCCGGGCGTCGGTCCGGGGGTCGAGGGCGGAGAAGGAGTCGTCGAAGAGGTAGAGGCGGGGGCGGGCGACGAGGACCCGGGCGATGGCGAGCCGCTGCCGCTGGCCGCCGGAGAAGTTGGTGCCGCCCTGGGAGACGGGCGCGTCGAGCCCTTCGTCGAGTTCGTGGACGAAGTCGGCGGCCTGGGCGACCTCCAGGGCGTGCCAGAGTTCGTCGTCGGTCGCGTCGGGTTTGCCGTAGCGGAGGTTGGTGGCGACGGTCCCGGAG
>NZ_JNZO01000066.1 GCF_000717595.1 Streptomyces flavochromogenes
GAAGGCGGAGGAGGAGATCGCGATCGCGCAGCGGACCCTCTACCTGAAGCAGGCCGAGATCAAGGCCCAGACGGACGAGGCCGCCGCCCAGGCGAACGCGGCAGGCCCGCTCGCCGAGGCCGACCGCCAGCAGCAGATCCTCACCGAGCAGGAGAAGGTCGCCGAGCGACAGGCTGCCCTGACCGACCGCCAGTTGGACACTCAGGTCCGCAAGCCCGCCGACGCCGCCCGCTACCAGGCCGAGCAGGAGGCCGAGGCCCGCCGCATCGCCCTGGTCAAGGAGGCCGAGGCGGACGCCCAGCGCTCCCGCCTCACCGGTGAGGGCGAGAAGGCCCACCGCGCGGCCCTCGCCGACGCCGTACGCATCGAGGGCGAGGCCCAGGCCGCGGCGATCGCGGCCAAGGGCTCCGCCGAGGCCGAGGCCATGCAGAAGAAGGCCGACGCCTACGCCCAGTACGGCGACGCCGCCGTCCTCCAGATGCTCGTCGAGGTCCTGCCCCAGGTCGTCGCCAAGGCGTCGGAGCCGTTGTCCGCCATCGACAAGATGACCGTCATCTCCACGGACGGGGCGAGCCAGCTGTCCCGCACGGTCGTCGACAACGTCGCCCAGGGAATGGAACTTCTCTCCTCCACGACCGGGGTCGACCTCGCGTCCCTGCTCCAGGGCATCACGCAGAAGAAGCCGATGGCTGAGCCCGCGTCCGTTCCGGCCGCCACCGGCACACCGGTCGAGATCACCGACTAGGACGCGACGGGAGGGGGCGCGGTGAGAACCAGTTTCAAGCTTCACGCGGGCATGCAACTGGCCCTCTCTGGGGTGGGATTGCTCGCCGCAGTCCTGGCTGCCGTGCCGCTCCTGCCTCCCTTCGCCGACGAGTGGCTGCTGCTCGGCATCGGGCTCGCCCTGCTGGTACCCCTGCACCTGGCGACGCTCTTCCGCAGCATCGCGGTCGAACTGCGCAACAGGGGCTTCGCCGGCAACAAGGCGAACCAGGTGTCGGGCCCTGCGGGCCCTGCCCCACCGCGTCCACGCACCGTTCGTGGGCGCGGGCCTCGCCGGGGCTTTCCTGGCCCACCGGAGCGTTGTGGGACGACTCGGGCCTCCAGCGACTCGACCCCGTGCGCGGGTACTACTCCGCGATCGACACCGTCGACCCCGACCGCAGGCGGGTCGCGATCACCAGAAGTCAGTACGAGGAGTTACGCAAGGACGACCAGCGGGTCGCGTTCGCGGCGTTCGGTCTCTTCGCGGCGGGTGGTGGCGGCCTGACGCTCCTCTTCGGGAAGCTGGATTCCTGGGTCGGCAGTCCATGACCGCCGGCCCCCGCCACGGCAGGCAAGCCCTACAGCACCCGCAGTCGCCTGCACGCCGGCCGCTCTGGGCGCCTACACCTTCGCACTGATGACGGTCCTGCACGACAGGGACGAAACCCTCGGCACCTTCCTCGCGCTCTGGACTCCGGCGGCCGTGGCAGTCGGCGCCTTCCTGAGCCGTCGGCCGCTGCTCCACCGCACCCGACGATGAGCCGCCACTCAGCAGCACACCACGACAAGCGCGAGCGAGAACAGCGAGGGGCGGCCATGTCATCGCGGAACGCCGGGCGCGACTTGCTGGAGAGCCCTGCCGGGATGGGCTTGTACCTCCTGTGGCTGGGCTGGACTGCCGCAAGCAGCAGCACCCCGACCTGGGTGCGCATCGGCGCTGGCGTCCTCGCCGCCGTATGCCTCGTCCTGCTGATACGAACCCTGATCTCCCGTCATCACAGTCGGCATGCCAGGCGCACCGGGGCAGGAACGTCCGACACTTGACCCGCCCGCGTGATCAGGCGGGTCCAACTCGAAACCGGGGGAATCATGATCGCGCTACTGCACCAGGACGCCGGAGTTCCACGGGACGGCGGCCACATGGTGGTCTGCGGCGACGACGGGCTCGCGCACCGGCTCGCCGACGAGCTGCGGGACGTCTACCGCCAGCGGGTCGTTCTCGTCGCGCCCGGCGACCAGGTCGAGGAGCGGGCGGGCGAGCAGCCCGCCGTGCTGTCCCGTGCGGCGCGGCTCCTGCGCCGGTCCGGCGGACCGGCCACCGAGGACACGCTCGGCAGCGCACCCCCGCCGCTGCATGACGTCGTGTCATCCGCGCCGACCGAGGAGACGCTGCTGAGGGCCGGCGTCGACCGGGCCGCGGCCCTCGCCCTGCTCTACGAGGACGACGAGACCAACCTGCGTGCCGCGCTAGCCGCCCGCCGTCTCAGCCCGGGCCTGCGGCTCGTGGTCCGTATGTACAACCGCAAGCTCGGGCAGCAGCTGGAGGAACTCCTTGACCAGGCTGCCCTCCTGACCGCGCCCGGAACCGACCGCGCGCTTCTCGACGCCTCCACCACCGTTCTGTCCGACGCCGACACCGCGGCCCCCGCGCTCGCCGCCACCGCCGTCACCGGGACGAGCAAGGTCGTCCAGGCCGATGGCGTGCTCCTGCGCGCCGCCGAACGCACCCCGCCCGGACGCGGCGAGGTACCGGACCCCGGCCTGTGCACCTTGGCCCTGCTGTCGTCCACCACCACCGACCCGGCGGGCGCCGAGGGTTCGGAGGCCAGCGGCGCCCAGAGTCCCCTGCTCCTGCCCGACGACCGGGCCGTGGCGAGCGCCGCCGGACGGGGCAGCGTCGTCCTGGAGACCGTCCGGTACGCCGGTCCCGCCCTGTCCGCTCGGCGGATGGCCCGCCGGGGTGCGCCGCTGCGCGAGCTCTTCTCCAGCCGCCTGCGCTGGGCGCTCACCGGCATCGTCGTCTCCGTCCTCGCGCTGACGCTCACCACGATGCTGCTCACCGACGCCGATCCCGTGCACGCCGCGTACATCACGCTGCTCGACCTGTTCTCCATCAACGACCCCGCGATCGGCGCGCCGGTCACCCACCAGGTTCTCCAGCTCCTGACCGGCCTCGTCGGCCTCGCTCTCCTCCCTCTCCTGGTCGCCGGGGCACTGGAGGCGCTGGGCACCTTCCGCGCCGCCGGAGCTCTACGTCGGCCGCCCCGCGGCCTGTCCGGCCATGTTGTCCTCCTCGGCCTGGGCAAGACCGGAACCCGGGTCCTCGCCCGGCTGCGGGAACTCGACATCCCGGTCGTGTGCGTCGAGGAGGATCCCGACGCCCGCGGCATCCCGCTTGCCCGCGGCCTGGGCATCCCCGTCGTGCTCGGCGACGTCACCGAGGACGGAGTCCTGGAGGCCGCCAAGATCCACCGGGCGCACGCGCTGCTCGCCCTCACCAGCTCCGACACCACCAACCTGGAGGCCGCGCTCTACGCCCGTACGGTCAAGGCAGATCTGCGAGTGGCCCTGCGCCTGTACGACGACGACTTCGCCACCGCCGTCTACCGCACCCTGCGCACCGCCCACCCCGAGGCCCTCACCCGCAGTCGAAGCGTCACCCACCTCGCCGCACCCGCCTTCGCCGGAGCCATGATGGGCCGCCAGATCCTCGGCGCCATCCCCGTCGAACGCAAGGTCCTGCTCTTCGCCGCCCTCCTCGTGGCCGGCCACCCCCAGCTGGAGGGCCACACCGTCGGCGAGGCCTTCCGACCCGGAGCATGGCGCGTCCTCGCGCTCGACACCGCCGCCCCCACGACTCGCCGCCCCGACCTCGCCTCCTCACATCAGGCAGGTGACGAACCGCAGCTCCTGTGGGAGCTGCACCCCGGCTACGTCCTGCGCCCCGAGGACCGCGTCGTCATCGCCGCCACCCGCCGCGGCCTCGCCGAGCTCCTGAGCACCTCACGCCAGCCCCGAACCGCCATGCCGTAGCCAAGCACTGCCGTGGTCTCCCACTGAGCACAGCTGCACCCCGGCCGGGCACTCGTACGCACCACGCGCCGTCTCACCCGGCCAGGAACTTCACCGAACCGAAACGATCGGGAGCGGTTGGGTACGAACGCGCCATGAGCTTGGGAATCTGTGCGCTCCGCATCCCGGAAGCGGCTACTGACCTGCGCATATCAGCCGCATCGAGGGGTGTGGGTGCGGCGCCTGAGCATCTGGATTGACCGCTGCTCACCGCTCTGAAGGGCACGGCCGGGGCACGTGCCCGCCGGTTCTCGGAGAAGGCGACGATGATCTACCAGCACTCCGACGACGAACGTCAGCGGGAGGTCGCCGGAGGCATCGACGTGGCGTGTGGCACCAAGGCGCATTCGGCGACTTCGCACGAAAATCTCTTCCGTTTGGCGAGCATGACGTCGATGTCGACGGTGATCGGCATCAGATCACCTCGTTCGGCTCAGCCTGCATCTGCGCTGCCCGGGCGTCGTGAGCAGCAGTGGGCGAAGCTCCTGCCGCTCGGTGACCCGCGTCACATCTATTTCCTGTCAGGAATCGGGGCGCTGTTCCGCTCAAGTCACCGAGAGCCAAGCGAACCGACAGGAGCAAGACATGAAGCACCGCATCGTCGTCCTCGGTGCCGGCTACGCCGGGGCTTACGCAGCCGGGACCCTGGCCCGTCGGCTGTCCCCCAAGGACACCGAGGTCACCGTGGTCAACGCCGAACCGGACTTCGTCCAGCGGCTGCGGCTGCACCAGCTCGCGGCCGGCCAGGAGATCGAGGCTCCACAGCTCGCCGACGTCTTCGCGGGCACGGAGATACGGCTGCGCCTGGCCCGCGTCACGGCTGTCGACCCCGAGCGCCAGGTCGTCGCTGTGGCCGACGCCGACGGAGGCGGCGAGCTCGGCTACGACACGCTCTTCTACGCGCTCGGCAGCCACGGTGACGACCGTGGCGTCCCCGGCGTGGCCGAGCACGCCTTCGACGTCGCCGCCCGGCCCTCCGCGCTGCGCCTGCGGCAACGCCTGGACAGCCTGGAGCAGCGGGGCGAAGGCGTGAATGTGCTGGTCGTCGGCGACGGGTTGACCGGCATCGAGACCGCCACCGAGATCGCCGAATCCCGGCCCGGCCTGTCGGTGACGCTGGTCGCCCGCGGTGAAGTGGGCGCCCAGCTCTCCGCCGGAGGCCGCGGCCACCTGCGCCAGGTCTGCGACCGGCTGGGCGTCGCCGTCCTGGAGCACACCAGCGTCGAAGCCGTCGAAGCGACGCGGGTGCTGTGTGCCGACGGCACCGCCCTGGCAGCCGACGCGACCGTGTGGGCGGCCGGGTTCGCGGTCAACCCCATCGCCGCCGCGAGCGGTCTTGAGGTCACCGAGAACGGTCGGATCGTGGTGGACCGCACCATGCGGTCGGTCTCGCACCCCGAGGTCTACGCCGCCGGCGACAGTGCGTACGCCGTCGGCGACAACGGCCGGCCGCTGCCCATGTCCTGCGCCTCGGCCGGCTACACCGGCCGGCAGGCCGTGGACGCGATCGTCGGACGCCTGACCGGCAGCAAGATCGCGAACACCAAGCTGGAGTACCCGGGCAACCACATCAGCCTCGGGCGGCGGGACGGGATCCTGCAGATGGTCGACGACGAAGGGCAGGCGAAGCCGACGTACATGGGCGGCCGGAAGGCCGCCCGGATCAAGGCGGGCATCGTCTGGATGTCGCTGTGGGCCACCTCGCATCCGACCTTCGGCCTGCCCAAGCGCAAGCATCACCTGGCCACCGCGCCCAAGGCGTCCGCTGCCGTGAAGGCGGTCGCGTAGCCGCCTACCAGGTCGTGTTCCAAGGTCTTGAGCCACTTGACGCCGTGGTTACCGGTGAGTCCACCGCGGCACACGGCAACCCGGCACTCGTTCCCTGCCTGACCGGCGAACTCGAAGGCTTCCGGGCAGCCCGTGCCGAGAAGGACCCCATCAGCGGCATCTGCTCCGTCCGCAATACGGAAGAGCCGGCCGGGTCGAGTCCGAAACTCCGCTAGCCCGGCGATGAACTCCCTCCCCTGAAGGAGAAGGCATGTCCACTCAGGCCGCGCCCGCAGCCGACGCGTCGCCCTCACCCTGGCCGACCGTGGCCCGGGCCGTCGCCTTGCTCACGGTGAGCATCAGCCTGCTGCTCACCGCCTTCGCCTGGCCGTCGGTGCGCTCATCGGCGCATGACGTGCCGATCGCCGTCGCCGGGCCCGCCCCCGCTGTCAGGCAGATCGCGTCCGTGCTCGACCAACGGCTTCCCGACGGCTTCGAGGTCACCGAGGTCGCCGACACCGCCGCCGCCGAACAGCTGATACGTGACCGCGAGGTGTACGGAGCGATCGACCTCAGCTCCGGCACCCCCCAGGTCATCACCGCGTCTGCCGGAAGCGCCGCCGTCGCCCAGACCTTGAACAGCATCGCGACCGGCCTCGGCCAGGTACAGGGAACCGGCACCACGGTAGCCACCCGCGATCTCGTCCCACTGCCGGCCGACGACCCGCGCGGCACCGGACTGGCCGCCGGAGCCCTGCCGTTGGTCATGGGCGGCCTGCTCGCCGCTCTGCTGTTGACCAGGCTCGTCCGCGGCAGCGTCCGCCGCGTCACCGGAGCGCTCACCTTCGCCGTCACCGGCGGACTTGCCGTGACGGCGATCCTCCAATTCTGGTTCGGCTCACTCGACGGCTCATACTGGGCGAACTGCGGCGCCACCGCCCTGGCCATCGCGGCCACCTCCCTGACCATCCTCGGTCTCGAGTCACTGCTCGGGTACGTCGGCTTCGGCCTCGGCGCCGCCACCATGATGCTCATCGGCAACCCCCTGTCGGGCACCGCGACCGCACCCGAGATGCTGCCCGGCTGGTCCGGCACCCTCGGCCAACTGCTACCGCCCGGGGCAGGTGGTCAACTGCTGCGCTCCACCGCCTTTTTCGACGGTCACGGCGCCACCCGCTCGGCCGCCGTCCTGGCGACGTGGCTCACGCTCGGTCTGGTGCTGTGCCTGGCCGGCAACCCGCGGCGTCGCCCCGCCGCCACCGTCGAGGACACGGCCGCACAGCCGACCACGCATGCGACGGTCTGACCCTCACAGCACCCCGCCGGCTCAGGACGTGCCATCGACCGGTCCGTGACAGATGCGCCTACGCGGGCACAACAGGGATTTCACTCGGGACCCTCGCGGCACGAACGACCTCTCCACCACCGACTCAGCATGCAACACCCCACCCGCAAAAGGAGAATGCCCCGAGACGAGCCTTCTGCCCTACCACTTAGGGTGGTTCGCATGGACCGCACCGCCACTGATCGCTTCGACACCAGTCGGTTCGAGGCCAGCCGGAACCGCCTGGCCTCGCTGGCATACCGGCTGCTGGGCTCCGCCGCCGACGCCCAAGACGCCGTGCAGGACGCGTTCCTGCACTGGCAGGCCGCCGACCGGCAGCAGATCAAGGTGCCGGAGGCATGGCTGACCAAGGTCGTCACCAACCTGTGCCTCGACCGGCTCCGCTCGGCACAGGTCCGCCGCGAACGCACCGCCGGTGCCTGGTTCCCCGAACTGCTCCTCGACGGTGACCCGATGCTCGGCCCGGCCGACACCTTCGAGCAGCGCGAATCGGTCTCCCTGGCCATGCTGATCGTCATGGAGCGCCTGTCACCCGTTGAGCGGGCCGTCTACATCCTGCGCGAGGCGTTCTCCTACGGCCACGCCGAGATCGCGGAGATCCTCGACCTCACTGAGTCCGCGAGCCAGCAGCACCTCCACCGAGCCCGGACCCGCATCACCGCCACGCGCCGCCGCGGCGGCGAAGTCGACCCGGCGTCCGCCCGCAGGATCGTCGAGGAATTCCTGACCGCTGCCACCTCGGGCCGCATCGAACGGCTGGTGGCGCTGCTGACCGACGACGTGATCGCGCTCTCCGACGGCGCCGGCCTGGCCGAGAAGCTGCTGCGGTACGACACTCCGCAGCGCGTCGCCGCCGTCATGCGGGGCGGCTTCAAGCCCACGCCCCCGAAGCGGCGGCTTGCCGGCGGCGCGCCCGCCCTCCACTACGCGGTCGTCAACGGTGCCCCCGCGATCCTCTTCGTCCTCGGCGGCCAGGTCCTGGGCGCTGTGACGTTCGACGTCGCCGAAGACAAGGTCGCAGCCGTGCGCGGCATTGCCGCCCCCGCCCGCCTCGTCCGCCTCACCGAAGCGTGGCGGCAGCACGAACCGGACACGCCGCTCATCGCCCAGTGGTGACCCCGACGCCGACCTGGCCCAGCGTCGGCGTCATCGCGCCCTGTCTGTGCGGGGTAGCGGGGTGGCGGGGAGTCGCTAGGTGACGCGGCAGTGGCTGCGGGTACCTGCATGATCATGGCAAGAAGGCCCAGGTCGCTGACCCGGGCCGTCCAAGAGCGGATGAAGGGAATCGAACCCGCGCCATAGGCTTGGGAATCACCCGGCACTTGGGCCTGCATGTAGCTCCTGACCTGGGGGAACCCCCGCTGGGGAGCGTCTTCGTCTTCCCTCTGGCAGACCCGTGTTGCCGCTGTGTACCGCCCCTGCCGGCGCATTGGGGCACGGCGGCGCGCAGAGCGTCAGAGGGCGACTGGCGCGGCGGTCCTGTCCGCCAGGGCTGTGCCAGGTGACGTTCGGTGTCGAGGGCGGCCTGGCAGCCGCTGGCGGCGGCGGTGATGGCCTGGCGGTAGGTGTGGTCGACGACGTCGCCGGCGGCGAAGACGCCGGGGATGTTCGTACGGGTGGAGGGCGCCTCGACCGTGATGTAGCCCTCCGCGTCCAGGTCGACCTGCTCGAGCGGCCGGCATTGTGGCTTCACACGAGCAGCACCCGCGGTCGGCCGTCGGCTGCAATCGGATTATCGACGTGGGCGAGCGCCAGGCGCTCGGCGGCGAAGCGCTCCGCGAGCACCACGAGGTGGGTGCGGACATAGGCGTGGGCGGCCAGTCGCTCGTACGAGTCGGCGACCAGCCGCTGCGCTGTCTCCAGGGAGAACCGGCCGCGGTGGCGCACGGCCAGACGGGCGACACCGGCCGCGAGACGTTCGTCGGGAAGGACCGGGCGCGAGGACGCGGCCATGGCGAGAACCCCCTGGGCTCAAGAGAAGTCAGCCTAGGCTGATATCAGCTCTGGATGATGTGAGAGTATCAGTCCATGATGACGTCAGTCGATACTGATCTGATCCGGGTGCTGGGCGACCCCCTGCGCCTCCAGGTCGTGACCCTGCTCGCCCGCGAGGCGCTGTGCACCTCCCACCTCGTGGAGGAGACCGGCGCCAAGCAGACCAACCTCTCCAACCACCTGAGAGTCCTGCGCGAGGCCGGGGTCGTCGAGACGGAGCCCTGCGGACGGTTCACCTACTACCGCCTGCGCCCAGACGTCTTCGAGCAACTCGCCGGCCGGTTCGCTGCCCTCGCGCAGACCGCGCGTCTGACCGCCGAGGCGAACTTCAAGCGCTCCTGCCCCTGATCGTCCCCTTCCCTGTGCCTCACCTGTCGAGGAGACCCAGCCCGTGACTGCCACCGAGCCCGCCGCGAGCGGCGCCATAGCCGCCGACCTGTCGCCGCAGCCCGCGCCCGGCGCCGGCCCACCCCGCACCCCACTAGCCGCCCGGGCTGCCGCCGAGCTCGTCGGGACGGCGGCCCTGGTGGCCGTCATCGTAGGCTCCGGCATCCAGGCCACCGAGCTCACGGATGACGTTGCGCTGCAGCTCCTCGCCAACTCCACCGCGACGGTCTTCGGCCTGGGCGTCCTGATCGCCCTCCTCGGGCCGGTGTCGGGCGCGCACTTCAACCCGGCGGTCAGCCTGGCCGAGTGGTGGACCGCCCGCCGTGGCGGCGCGGGTGTGGGGCGCGAACTCGCGGTCTACGTCCCCTCGCAGATCGTCGGCGGGATCCTCGGTGCGATCCTGGCGGACGCGATGTTCGGTGAGCCGCTGGTGAAGTGGTCCACGCACGACCGCTCCGCCGGAAACCTGCTCCTCGGCGAGGTCGTGGCCACCGCCGGCCTGATCCTGCTGATCTTCGGCCTCGCCCGTACCGACCGACTCCGCTTCGCGCCCGTCGCCGTCGCCTCGTACATCGGAGCCGCCTACTGGTTCACCTCCTCCACCTCCTTCGCCAACCCTGCCGTAACGATCGGCCGCGCCTTCACCGACACCTTCGCCGGCATCACCCCCGCCTCCGTCCCGGCGTTCATCGGCATGCAGCTGATCGGCGCGGCGGTGGGCCTGGCCCTGGTCGCGGCCATATTCATACGCGGCAGGACAGACGCGGAGTGACCCGGGTCGTGGACGCGGTGGTCATCGGCGGGGACAGTCCGGGCTCACCGCCGGCTACCACCTGCGCCGCCTGGGCCTGGACTTCGTCATCCTCGACGCCGATCCAACCCCGGGCGGTGCCTGGCAGCACACCTGGGACTCCCTGCACCTGTTCTCCCCGGCCACGTACTCCTCCCTGCCCGGCCGCCTCATGCCCCCGCGGCCGGGCGAGACCTGTCCGGACGCAGCCCACGTCGTCTCGTACCTCACTGACTACGAGCAGCGCTACGACCTACCCGTCCACCGGCCCCGTGCACGTGGCCGGTGTCCGCGACGGCGAACTCCTGCCTTTAGAGGTCATCTCATTTGGCTGCCAACAGTGGGGAATATTGCTGGTGAGAGCGTCTCGATCGCTGTTGAATGCCTCGATGAGCGACTACTGGACACCAAC
>NZ_JNZO01000067.1 GCF_000717595.1 Streptomyces flavochromogenes
GGGCGGGCGGAGGCGGCTCGGGGCGGGGCGGGGCGGGCACGAAGGGAGGACGGGCCGGCGGGCAGCACGTCCCGCGGGTGCCGGTTCCACCGGTTCCGCCACGGGACGGGCCTGCCGAGGTCAGCGGTGGGTGCCGCCGAAGTAGCGCATGGCCTGCCGGTGGACGACCTTGCCGATGCGGTGGCCCATCTCGATGCCGGGCTCGTTGTCGAAGCTCCAGTGCATTCCGCCGTAGACCCGGGAGATGCCGGCCTGCCGGGCGGCCTCGCTGAAGGTGGGCCAGTGCAGGACGACGTCGGTGCGCGGGGTGAGGCCGGGCTCGACGGTGGAGGCGCCCGCCTTGAAACGGTACGAGTCGCCGAAGGAGTCGGAGCCGGTGAAGCGGCGCAGGAACTCGGCGGCGGCGCCGGAGAAGGTGCTGTGTCCGGAGACGGTGGCCGGGAAGGGAGGAACGGCCACGTAGGCCTGCCAGTCGACGCCGTCCATGGTGACGGAGCCCTGGCCGGGGCCGCCCCAGGAGCGGATCTGCCGGCCGCGCTGGTCGAACGGGATGAGGGTGGAGGGACGCGCGAAGTCGTACTGGGCCTTGACGGCCCAGGAGCCGATGGCGGCGTCGCACTCGGCCATGTTGAGGCCGAAGAAGATCTGGGCGTCCTCGTCGACCCCGTGGCCGTCGCGGGCGGAGACGTACCGTCCCCACATCTGCTGGGCGCCGGGCGGAGTGACGTCGTCGTTGAGCCAGAACTCGGCGATGGCCTTCTGCTCGTCCGTCAGACGGGCGCTGATGTCGAGGAGTTCCTCGATCGCGGCGGTCATCCGGACCGAGGGGTACGCGGGCGGGGCGGGGACCGTGAACTGGTCGGGGCGGGACAGCGCGAAGGGCTGCATCACCGCGAACTGCGGGGTGAGGTAGCGCTGCGTCTTGCCGCCGACGATCAGCGGGGTCCAGTGCGCCGGGTCGGTGACCGTGGCCGGGTCGAAGGCCCCGGCGATCTGCGGGGTGTTGCGCGGCTGGTAGCCGGTGGTGTCCGAGTACGCCGGGGTGCCGAGCTGGTTGGCGCCGTCCGCGTGGCGGTAGTCCAGGACGGCCTGCGCGGTGCGGCGGCCGATCCAGGCGGGGCTGTTGCGGCGGGGGTCGGTGAGCTCGGGGTCGTGGCCGAGGCTGCGGAGCATGTTGTCGATGGCGACCTTGTACTCGGGGTACAGGTCGAGCAGGGCGAGGTGGGCCGCGTAGCTGATGGCCTCGTTCTTGTTGTCGAGGGTGCGCTCGGAGCGGGGCCTGCGCAGGGCGCCGCCGAAGCGGGTGCCGACGGCACAGTGGTCGTAACAGGCCCAGGCGTCGTAGATGGCGTTGTGGATGATCGCGAGGGCCCGGGCGTTCACGGTGGCGGGGCCGAAGCGGTTGCCGGCGGCCTGGTAGCGGCCGAGGATCGCGTCCATCGCGGCCTGGTTCCAGCGGATGACGACGCTGGGGTCGGTCACGGCGCCGGGCCGGCGGCGGCCGGTGCGCGTCTCCGCCTCGAAGCTGGTGGGCACGGCCCACGCGGCGCTGCCGGGAAGGGCGAGCGCCCCGGCCGCGGCGGCCGACGTGGTGAGCACCCGGCGCCGGGTGAGGGCGGTGCGGGCCGCGGGGGTCGTGGTGGAGGCGGGGGCGGCGGGTCGGTGGGACATCCGTGGATTCCTTCGCATGCTGCCGGGAGCGGATGGACGCGGTTCGAGTCGATGGATCAAACACAAACTCGAACAGTGCTCAGGCTGGCGAGATTTGATCGCGTGCGGCAACGCCCTATCGACTTCTTCCATAGCGGGCATGCAAGGAACCGATGGGCATCGCGGGGGTGCTCGGGACGTGGTTAGCGTGGGCCACGGCGTCCGACCCTCCTGCCGGGATTCGGCGTGATCCGAACGGTCCGCCGCCCCGACACGCCCCACCCGGCCTCGATCCGCCCGCACGGCCCCGTCCGGCCCCCGCGTCGACTCGTGATGGAGATGCCCGCGCATGACCGTTTCCTCCCAGGTGATCCCTGCCGCCACCACCCCTGCCCCGGGAACCGCCACTCCGCCGCCCGCCACCTCCCCGGCTCCCCTCGGCCGCTTCGACCGGCTCGCGCCACGGCTGCACCGGTACGGCCTGGGCATGCTCAGGGCCGGCCTGGGCGGCGTGTTCGTGTGGTTCGGGGTCCTCAAGGTCATCGGACTCAGCCCGGCGGCCGCGCTCGTCGTCGCCGTGCTGCCGTTCCCGGCCGGCGGCTGGTTCGTTCCCGCGCTGGGCTGGGCCGAGGTGGCGCTCGGCCTCTGGCTGATGTCCGGGTGCGCCCGCGCGCTGGCCCTGCCGGTGCTCACCGCCCACCTCTGCGGCACCTTCGCGGTGCTCGTCCTCACACCGTCGATGGCCTTCGCCCACTCCAATCCGCTGCTGCTCACGCTGGTCGGCGAGTTCGTCGTCAAGAACGTGGTGCTGCTCGCGGGCGTGGTCGTGGTGACGACACACCCGCGCGGCTGAGTCCGTACGCACGGCGCACGCGCGTACACCGCACGCGTACGGCACACCCGTACGGCACACCCGCCGTTTCAGGGCACGGAATACGGAAAGCCGCCCCGTATGAACGCATCGCAGATACAGGATTCCGGTGTCCGCGTGGGCGTCGAAACGGGGGCGGCCCCGGGATCCGGACGGTTGCCGCGCACGATGGACCGGCTGGAGCGCGCGGCGGCGCTGGACGGTGCCGCCGACCGCATGCGGAGCGTGGTGCGAGCCGCTCCGCTGGGCCGCGGCCGGGACGTACTGCGCGGCCGGTGGCTCGGGCACCCCGTCCACCCGCTGCTCGTGCACGTACCCATCGGCGCATGGCTCTCAGCGGCCGTCCTCGATCTGCTGCCCGGTCAGCGCCGGGCCGCCCGGACCCTGGTCGGTGTGGGCCTCGTCGGCGTCGCCCCGGCCGCGGTCTCGGGCTGGGTCGACTGGGCGGAGCTCGACCTGCCACGACGGCGACTGGGCCTGGCGCACGCGGCCACGAACGTCGCAGCCGTGGCCCTCTACGCGGCGTCCTTCGCCGCCCGGGGCGGCAACCACACGGGCCTCGGCCGGGCGCTCGGCTTCGCGGGGCTCCTCGCGGTCGGTGCCACCGGGGCGATCGGCGGCCACCTGGCGCATCACCGTGCCCCGGCAACCGCGACCACGCCCGGCGACGCCTGACCACAGCCGGCACGGTATCTCTGCCGCTGACCACGGCCACGGCGTTCCCCTGACAGGCAACAAACCTGTGGCTCGGTTTGCGAGTTGGGGTGCACCATGACCCACGGGAGCACGTCTGCGGCTTCTGTCGTCACCCGACTCGCCACCCTCGTACGCATTCCGTATCCGTCCAGCAGGCACCCGGCCCTCCGATCCGCACCGAAGCGCTCAGGGGCGCACGAAAACCTCGTACAATACCAAGCAGTCGGTTTGGAGTCGTCGAGCGGTACGGCGCGACGGGGCGCCGCCCGTGCCACCGCGACGCACGGTGCTACGGGAGCCACGGGTGACCAAACAGGAGCGGGCCGCACGGACCCGCGAGGCGCTGATCAGGTCGGCGGCCAGGGAGTTCGACCTGCACGGCTACACCTTGGCCAAGTTGTCGGCGATCAGCACGGGCGCGGGGGTGAGCCCCGGCGCGCTCCACTTCCACTTCGAGAACAAGCCCGCGGTGGCCGCCGCCGTCGAGGAAGAGGCGTCCACCGCCCTGCGCCGGGCGGCCCGGGTCGTGTACCGCCAGGGGTCCGACGCCCTGCAGAACCTCGCCGACACGACGCACGCCCTGGCCCGGCTGCTCCGTGAGGACATCGTCGTCCGCGCGGGATACCGGCTCAGCTGCTCCCGGGGCTGTCGTACGGACCTGAATCTGCGCCAGGAATGGCAGAGCTGCGTCCAGCAGCGGCTCGCGGAGGCGGCCGACGAGGGCCTGCTCGCCACCGGCCACGGCGGTCAACAGGACCTCGTCCGCACGGTGGTGGCCGCCACCGTCGGCCTGGAGGCGCTGCGCCGGGACAACGGCGAGTGGCTGTCGCCCGAGACGGTCACCGGTCTGTGGCGGACACTGCTGCCGATGCTGGCCGCCCCCGGCGCACTCGCCGGTCTGGAACCGGCGGGCAGCACGACCGTCCCCGCCGCCCGCACTCCGGCCGCCTGACGACCCATCGGCCGCCTGACGCGAGGGGCGGCCTGTTCAGGAACCGCCGAGGAGACCCCGGTACCAGGGCAGATGGTCGGCGAAGTCCACGGCGAAGCCCGGCCCGGGGTCGCAGCCGAGCTCCCGCCAGGGGCGGTCGTCGGCGAACCAGTGGTCGGTCGCCAGCATGTCCAGGTGGTGCTGCGCGAAGGGGACGTCCGCGAGCAGCGCGCGGGCCGCCGCGATGTCCACCGCCGCTCCCCGGCTCTTTCCCGTCCGGTGGGTGAGCAGGTCCTCGGCGGCCGCGAGCAGCGCGCCGACCGGCACCGGCTCGGGGTGCTGGACGTAGTACGGACCCGGCTCGGTCGCGGAGGAGAGCGCGGCCCCGAGCAGGGCACCCGCCAGGCTGTCCACATCGATCAGGGAGTGCAGCGACGCTCCCCCGTCGAGCGGCGCCGGCAGGGCGGCGAGGAGCCGGACCACGCCGGGGATCAGCTGCCGGTCGCCGGTGCCGTACACGAGGTGCGGGCGCAGTACGGTCCCGCCCGCTTCCAGGACGTGGCGCTCGCCGGCGGCGCGCGTGCGGCTGGTCGCCGAGCCGGGGGCGAGCGGCAGGGTGCCGGGCGCGGCGGCCCGGAAGGGGCCGCGGCCGTGGACGGACGCGGTGCTCAGGGAGACGATCCGGGTCACCCCGGCGGCCACGGCCGCGGCGACCAGGGCGCGGGTGCCCTCGTCGTTGACCGCGCGGGCCTGCTCGGCGTCGCCGCCGATCGCCGATGCGCAGTGGATCAGGACGTCGGTCCCCTCGCAGGCGCGGCGCAGCGAGTCGGGGTCCCGGAGGTCGCCCAGGACGGTCTCGACCCCGGATCCCGCCGACTCCGCCGGGTCGGTGGGCGGGCGGCGGGCCAGCAGGCGGACGCGCGCGGGCTCCTCGGCCGACGCCGCCGCGGCGGCCACCCGGCCGCCGATGAAGCCGGTCGCGCCGGTGATCAGAAGGTGAGGTGCCATCGTGCCCATCGCGCCGATCCGGTTCAGCCCGCCAGCCGGCTGCCGAGGCCGGCTCCGGCCACCGCCAGTTCCCGGGACGGGGAGGTGAGAGTGCACTGGAAGACGGAGTTGCCGTCCTGCCGGCCGTCGACCCGGACGGTGGTCGTCGACGGGTCGGCGCCGGGCACGATCTCCGTCTCGATCCAGCAGGGGCTGTCGAGTTCGGCGTAGCGGGAGAAGGAGACGTCCATCACGGCGGGCAGGAACGCCTCGCTGCCGACCGTCGCCGTCGCGGCCTGCCGGGCCGCTTCGAGGAGCACCATGCCGGGCACGTGGTCGTTCGGGCGCCGGAAGAGCGTGGTGTGGGCGGTGTTGATCCGCAGCTGCCACTGGTCGGGGCGGTTGCCCGGGCCGAGGACGACGTCCTTCGCGTCCTCGCGGCCCACGAGGTGCGGGGCGACTTCGGGGATCAGCGGGACGGGACGGCCGAGCGCGGCCATCCGCTCGCCCCGGATCCTGCGGTACGCGAGGGCGGAGGTGCAGCGCGCCTGGGCCGTGCCGGTGCCGAGGAACCGGCCGTCGCGGGTGAGCACCAGGGTGGTGCGCAGGTCGCGGAGGCGGCCGCCGCGGCTGCTGAGGTCGGAGCAGATGACGTCGACGGTCACGTCCGAGGAGAGCCCGTCGACGGAGAGCGCCTCGGGATCGACCCGGTAGGAGAGGCCCCACATGACGAACTGGTCGTCCACGGGTACCCCGAACTCGGCGTGAGCGATCAGCATGGTGGTCTGGCGTATCGTCTCGGCCACCAACACGGGGTCGTGACGGTCCCCTGCCACCGGAGAGAAGAAGGGATGTGAGGCAGGCCAGCGGGCAGAGACGGAGAACCGATTCTCCCGCAATTGAGTCCACCCCGTGGGGATGATGTCCGCGGGATCCGCTCGGTGAACGAACTCCCCGGGGACGTGTGCAGCCGTTCCTCGTCCGTTCTGATCCATGGATCCCCCTTGCAACCCCGCGCCCCTGGGCGGTGAGTCCGCCCGAATTAGAATACGTACAGCGCGGTTTTCTTTTCAATGCTTCACGTCACACGTTGAGCACAGACAGCGAGACAGCAGGAGGCGCCTTGGCGCAGCAAGCGCGTGCAATCCGAACCCGACGGGTGATCCTCGAGTCGGCCGCCACCGTCTTCGCGGAGCGCGGCTACGAGCGGACGACCATCGGCGAGATCCTGGTGCGCGCCGGGGTGACCAAGGGAGCTCTGTATTTCCACTTTGCTTCCAAGGAAGATCTCGCCCTCGGCGTCCTCGACGCCCAGATGCTCGACATGCCCCTGGCGCCGCAGGAGGTCAAGCTCCAGGAGCTCGCGGACCAGGCCTTCCTGCTGACCCACCGGCTGCAGCGCGACGCACTGGTGCGGGCGAGTGTCGCCCTGGCGCTGGACAGCGGTGCCACCGGGGTGGACCGTGCCGCTCCCTTCCGGGCGTGGATCGACCAGGTGTCGGAGATCCTGATGGTCGCGAAGGCGCGGGGGGAGCTGCTCGTCCATGTGGACGTGACGGACACCGCCGAGCTGTTCTCGGGCGCCTTCTCGGGAATCCAGGCGATGTCCCAGATTCTGTGCGATCGCAACGACCTGGCCCATCGGGTCTCGGTCCTGCTCCAGCATTTCCTGCCGAGCATCTGCACCCCGGCGCTGCTTCCCCGTCTCGACATGACCGAGGGCCGCGCCAGGCAGCTCGGCGCCGAGTACGACGCGAGCCGGCTCCGGAGGGACGAAGTCCATCTCGCGGACACTGCCGGTTAAGAAAACCGACCGACCGGTCCTCTGAGCGCCCCGACGCAGATCAGCGTCGGGGCGCTCTGGCATCATGGCACTGAGTGTGTTTTGCTGAGGGTACTCAGTGCCAAAAGCGTCTAGGGGAGCTCCACATCATGGGCAAGGACTTCGACCTGTATCGGCCCTCCGAGGAGCACGACATGCTCCGGGAGTCGGTGCGTGCGCTCGCGGAGGCGAAGATCGTGCCGTTCGCCGCGGCGGTGGACGAGGAGGGCCGGTTCCCG
>NZ_JNZO01000068.1 GCF_000717595.1 Streptomyces flavochromogenes
GGCGACCCGGCCCGAGGCCACGCTCGACGTGGTGCCCGTCAGACCGAAGCCGGCCGCACCCGCCCCCGCCTCACCGAGCCGCGGACCGTACTCCTGGGCGATCGCGCCCAGGAACACGCCCGTCGACGTGCCGTGCAGCGTTCCGGGGGCGATGCCCGCCCGCTCCAGGGCCTCCCACGACACTTCGAGGAGCAGCCGCTGCTGCGGGTCCATCGCCAGCGCCTCGCGGGGAGCGATCCCGAAGAACGCGGGGTCGAACTCGGCGGCACCGCTCAGGAATCCACCGTCGCGCACGTAGGAGGTGCCGGAGTGGTCCGGGTCGGGGTGGTAGAGACCGTCGAGGTCCCAGCCCCGGTCGGTGGGGAGTCCGGAGATCACATCGCGCTGCTCGGCGACGACCTGCCACAGCGCCTCGGGCGAGTCCACCCCGCCCGGGAAACGGCAGCCCATGCCGACGATCACGATCGGATCGTTGGCGCCGGCCTCCAGCTCACGGACCCTCTGACGGGACTGGTGGAGGTCGACGGTGAGGCGCTTGAGGTATTCGACGAGTTTGTCGTTGTCCGTTGTTGTCATGACGATGATGCCCCCGTAGGCGTCGTGAAGCTGTGCGTGTGCGCGGTCCGGGCGCGGCACGCCCGTGGGACGTGCCCGGGCGTGCCGCGCGCGGCGGACAGGATGAGCGGACCGGGATCCGGGTCCGTGCGGTGCGCAGGTGGAGTTGTGGGCGGAGTGGGGATCGGGGTCAGAGTTCGGAGTCGATGAACGCGAGGAGCTCGTCGACCGAGGCCGACTCGACCCGTGCGGCCAGATCCTTGTCGTCGGCCTGGGTCCGCTGAGCCGGTACGCGGGCCACCAGGGCCTGGAGTCGTTGGACGATCTCGTCCCTGATGTCGTCCTGGGTGTCGTCCGGCAGGTCGGCGAGCGCCGCTTCGAGCCCGTCGAGTTCGACCAGCCCGGGAGCGGTCTTGAGCTCGCCGGAGGTGGCGGAATCCCCTTCGACCGGGCCGAGTTCACCGTGCAGATGGGCCACGACGGCGATCGGCGTGGGGTAGTTGAAGAGGAATGTGGCGGGCAGTCGCAGATCGGCGCTGGTCTGCAGCCTGTTGCGCAGTTCGACGAGCGTCAGCGAGTCGCAGCCCAGGTCCTTGAAGGACCGGTCGGCGGGAATGCCGGACGCGGAGGAACGGCCGAGCACGGCGGCGGTCTGCACCCGGACGAGGTCGAGGAGCAGTTCCTCGCGCTCGTCCGGGCCCAGTGCGGCGAGGCGGTCGCGCAGTGTCGCGGTCGTCGGGGTCGCGGCGGTGGCCGCGGTCTGGGCCGGTCGCGGTGCGGCCGGGGCCAGGTCCCGCAGCACGGTGGGCAGTTGGTTGCCCAGCGCGCCGAGGGTGGCGCGGTCGAGCGGAGCGGGTACGAGCGCGGCGGCGTCCATGCGCAGTGCCGCGTCGAGCAGGGCCAGGCCCTCCGTCCGGTCGATGGGCGCGAGGCCGGTCCGGGCGAGCCGGCCCCGGTCGGCCTCGGACAGGGACCCCGCCATTCCGGCGGCGCCCGGTCGTCCCGCCGTGTCCGCCCACATGCCCCAGGCCAGGGAGAGGGCGGGAAGGTGCTGTGCCCTGCGGTGCTGGGCCAGGGCGTCGAGGTAGGCGTTGGCCGCGGCGTAGTTTCCCTGGCCGGCGCCACCGATGATGCCCATGACGGAGGAGAAGAGGACGAAGGCCGCGAGGTCGTGGTCCGCGGTCAGCTCGTGCAGATGGCGGGCCGCGGCGGCCTTGGGGGCGAGCACCGTGTCGAGGCGCTCCGGGGTGAGCGCGGTGATCACGCCGTCGTCGAGGACTCCCGCCGCGTGGACGACGGCGGTGAGCCGTACGCCGGTGAGCAGCTGCGCGAGCGCGTCGCGGTCGGCGGTGTCACAGGCGGCCAGGGTCACTTCCGCGCCCGACTCGGTGAGCTCGGAGGCCAGTTCCCTGGAGTCCGGCGCGTCGGGACCCCGGCGGCTGACGAGGAGCAGCCGGCGGGCGCCGTGCTCGGTGACCAGATGCCGCGCGACGAGTCCGCCCAGGGCGCCGGTGGCGCCGGTGATCAGGACCGTGCCGTCCGGGTCGAGGGCCGGCGGCAGGGTGAGGACCACCTTGCCGATGTGCCGTGCCTGGCTGACGTACCGGAACGCCTCCGGCGCCCGTCGCATGTCCCAGGTGCTCAGCGGCAGCGGAGTGAGCGCGCCCGAGGAGAGCAACCGCAGGACGTCGGTGAGGAGTTCGGCGATCCGTTCCGTCGGCTCCTGCAGCAGGTCGAAGAAGCCGTATTTCACCCCGGGGTGGTCGGCCGCGATCTGTTCCGGGTCCCGCAGGTCGGTCTTGCCCATCTCCACGAAACGACCGCCGTTCGGCAGCAGCCTCAGGGAGGCGTCGATGAACTCACCGGCGAGCGAGTTCAGTACGACGTCCATGCCACGGCCTTCGGTGGCCGCGCCGAACGCGGACTCGAAGTCCAGCGTGCGGGACGACGCCAGGTTCGCGCCCTCCAGGCCGAGGGAACGCAGGGCGTCCCACTTGCCGGGGCCCGCCGTGCCGTACACCTCCGCCCCGAGATGCCGGGCCAGCTGGACGGCGGCCATCCCGACACCGCCGGCGGCGGCGTGGATCAGGACGCGCTCGCCCGCGGCCAGGCCGGCGAGGTCGACCAGGGCGTGGTAGGCGGTGAGGAACACGATGGGCGCGGACGCCGCCTGGGCGAAGGTCCAGTCGGCGGGCATGACGGCGACCCGCCGGTGGTCGGCGACGACCACCGGGCCGAACGCCCCGGAGAACAGGCCCATGACCCGGTCGCCGACGTCGAGACCGGTGACGCCGGGCCCGACCTCGGTGACCACACCGGCCCCTTCGAGGCCGAGCAGACCGGGGTCGCCGGGGTAGAGGCCGAGGGTGTTGAGGACGTCGCGGAAGTTGACGCCCGCGGCGCGCACCGCGATGCGTACCTCACCCTCGGTCAGCGGGGCCAGGGCCTCCGGGCAGGGTTCGAGGGCCAGGTGGTCCAGAGTCCCGCGGTCACGGACCCCGAGCCGCCAGGCGGTGACGCCGGCCGGGGGGACCAGGGAACCGTCGGCCGTCGCCCGGCCGAGCATCGGTACGAGCAACTCGTTCTCTCGTACGGCGAGTTGCTGTTCTGCGGCGATCAGCGGCAGTGCGGTACGGCAGTCGGCTGCCGACTCCACGTCGAGGAGTCCGACGCGCCCGGGGTTCTCGGTCTGCGCCGAGCGGGCCAGACCCCATACGGCGGCGAGGTCGGGGTCCACGTCGGCGTCCGCGGCCGTGGCCACGGCGGCCCGGGTGACGAGCACCAGCCGGGAGTCGGCGAGCCGGTCGTCGGCCAGCCACTCCTGGAGCAGGGTGAGCGCGCGGTGCGCGGCGGTCCCGGAGTCGGCCCGCGAACCGTCGACCCGCTCTCCGAGCCCGGTGGCGTCACCGGAGTCCCCGAGGTGGGCGAGCGGCGCGAGGACCACCTCGGGGGCGGGAAGCCCCGCGTCGAGGGCCTGGCCCAGGGTCGCGAGATCGGCGTACAGCGCACCGACGCCCAGGTCGGCGGCGCCGAGCGCGGCGGCCGACGGAGACGGTTCCCGGTCCACCGTGGCCGGGATCCAGTCCAGCCGGTGGAGGGACCGCGGGACGGCCACCTCGTCGCTCACCGGGCGCAGGACCAGTTCCTCGACCTCGGCGATCACCGCGCGGGACTCGTCGAGCAGGGTCAGGGACACCGCGTCCGCCCCGGTGGTGGTGATGACGACGCGGGCGGTACGGGAACCGGGCTGACGGACGGTCACCCCGTGCCAGGAGAAGGGCAGCAGGCGGCGGTTGCCGTCGTCCAGCGCCCTCATGACGATCGGGTGCAGGGCCGCGTCGAGCAGCGCCGGGTGCAGCCCGTACGAGGCGGCGTCGGTGACGGAAGACGGCAGGGCGACCTCGGCGACGAGGGCCTCGCCGTGCCGCCACGCGGCGCGCAGGCCCTGGAAGACGGGCCCATAGGCGTATCCCGCGGTGGCCAGCTCGTCGTAGCAGCCGTCGACCTCCAGCGGCTCGGCCTCGGCGGAGGGCAGACCCGGTGCGGTCGCGGGGGCCCCGTCGCGCGGGGCGAGGGATCCGGTGGCGTGCAGGGTCCACGGCTCGACGGCGCCGTCCGGCATCTCGGTGCGGGCGTGCACGGTCAACGCCCGCTGTCCGTCGTCGCCGGACGCGGCCACGACGACCTGCACCTCGGTGCGGCCCTCCTCCGGGAGCACCAGCGGGGCGAGCAGGGTGAGTTCGGCGACCCGCGGCGTACCGGACTGCGCGCCGGCGCGGGCGGCGAGTTCGAGGAACGCGGTGCCGGGCAGCAGGACCGAACCGAGGACGGCATGGTCGGCGAGCCAGGGGTGGGTACGGCGGCCGAGCCGGGCGGTCAGGACGACCTGGCCGGATTCGGCGAGTTCGACGGCGGGGCCGAGCAGTGGATGACCGGCCGCCCCTTCGGTGCCGCGCGCGGTCAGCCAGTACCGCTCCCGCTGGAAGGCGTACGTGGGCAGTCCCGGCGTCGGTCCCGGGCCGAACACGGCCTTCCAGTCCGGGCCTCGGCCACGGACGTGCAGGGTGCCGAGCGCGGCGGCCAGGGTGCGGTGCTCGGACCTGCCGCGGCGCAGTACCGGGACGAACGCCAGCGCGTCGTCGTCGAGGCAGTCCTGGCCCAGCGCCGACAGCACACCGTCCGGGCCGAGTTCGAGGAAGGTCCGCATCCCGAGGCCGTGGAGCGCCGCCAGACCGTCGGACATCCGTACTTCCCGTCGCACCTGCCGCACCCAGTAGTCGGCGGTGACGTCGACGGGTCCTCCGGTGACGGTGGACACCATGGTGATACGCGGCTCCGCGTACGTGACGCCCGCGGTCACGGCCGCGAACGCGTCGAGCATGCCGTCCATGCGGTGCGAGTGGAAGGCGTGGCTGACGACGAGCCGGCGCGTCTTGCGGCCGGAGGCGGCGAACGCCTCGGCGACCTGTTCGACGGCCTCGACGTCGCCGGAGACCACGACGGCCATGGGCCCGTTGACGGCGGCGATGCTCACCTCGTGCTCGCGGCCTTCGAGGAGCGGGAGGACCTCCTCCTGCGACGCCTGGACCGCCAGCATCGCGCCACCGGCAGGCAGGGCCTGCATGAGCCGGCCGCGCGCGGCGACCAGGGCACAGGCATCCGGCAGGGTGAGGATCCCGGCGACATGGGCTGCGGCGAACTCGCCGATGGAGTGGCCGAGTACGGCGTCCGGAGCCAGGCCCCGGTGCTCGAACAGCCGGAACAGTGCCACCTGGAGGGCGAAGAGGGCGCACTGGGTGTTCTCGGTCCGGTTGAGCGCCTCGGCGTCGTCGAACATCACCTCGCGGATCGGCGGAGTACCGGGCACGGAGCCCCGGCAGGCGTCGAGTTCGGCGCACACCGCGTCGAGAGCAGCGGCGAAGACCGGCTCGCTCTCGTACAACTCACGTCCCATGCCTACGCGTTGGCTGCCCTGCCCGGTGAAGAGGTAGGCGAGGCCGTCGTCGGGGCGTGCCGTGCCGAGCGTCAGCGCGGAGTGCGGCTCGCCGCGGCCGAGCGCCTCCAGTGCCGCGACGGCCTCGGAGCGGTCCTCGGCGGTGACGGCCGCGCGGTGATCGAGCGCGGTACGGGTGGTGGCCAGGGCACGGCCGAGGTCACGGTCGGACTCCTCGACGGAGGCGTCCAGGGCCTCGACGAGTGCGGTGGCCTGGGCACGCAGCGCCGCCTCCGTACGGCCGGACAGCACCCACAGGGGCCCCGATCCGTCGTTCCCGGCACTGGCGCCGGCTCCGGACGCGACCGGTTCGGCTGCGGGGGCTTCGGCGAGGATGACGTGGGCGTTGGTGCCGCTGATGCCGAAGGAGGAGACACCGGCGCGGCGGGCCCGGTCCTCG
>NZ_JNZO01000069.1 GCF_000717595.1 Streptomyces flavochromogenes
TGGTGTCCAGTAGTCGCTCATCGAGGCATTCAACAGCGATCGAGACGCTCTCACCAGCAATATTCCCCACTGTTGGCAGCCAAATGAGATGACCTCTTAAGGGTGTCGAAGGCGTTCTGCTGCGTGGCCAGGCCGACCTTGCGCTCCTCCATCGACATGATGAAGTCGTCGACGGCGGTCGGAGTGAAGCTGTTGATCCGGCGCGACTCGAGGGCGGGGAGTATCTGGCTGTCGAGAAGCCGGTTGACCGTGCGTACCGTACCGGGCGCGTAGTGACGCTGACGTGGCAGCCAGGTGCCCGCGTACTCCCCGAAACGCTGCTTGCCCAGCGTTCGCTTCATCTCGGCCTGCTGCACAGGAGTGCTGCGCTTCTCCCTGTAGACCTGCGTGAGCCGGTCGAGAGCGTCGTCCTGTGTCGGGTAGCCCGTCTCTTCTCGCTGCCGCCCCGTTCCGTCGCGGAACCGGATAGCGTAGGGGTGCGCGCATCCGCCCTGCCGTTTGCAGCTGCAGGTCTTGAAGAAACTGCCCATCCCGCGGATGAGTTTGGTCGCCACGTACACCGCGCCTGACTCATGCTGGGAGTTTGCTGACCAACGGCTCCACAGCATGGCCTTGACCTGCGGCCGCACCAAACCAGGGCACGTTGATGAGCATCCTCATGCGTACCTCCAGGGTCAGAGCGGGTGAGGCAGTCGATGATCCCGGTGGTCTCGTGGCGGCGGGCGAGTGCGCGTCATGGCGCAATTGTCGACGCGAGATCCCGTGCGCGCACGGGTGCGCGGGGGTACATCCGGTCGTGACCGAGTGGAAACGGGTACAGGCACAGGTTCCCCGTGGCGACAGAACGGGTTTCTCTGTCGCCACGGGACCTGTGCCTGTGCGGCTACCGCGGTGCTGCCGGTGCGTGTGTGTTCGCTCGGCTGCCGGGTGGGGGTGTTATGCGGGGCTGTACCTCTCGATCATGCGGACGCCGCCGAAGCTCCAGTTGCCCGGGGGGGTTTCCCAGCCACCGACGTGGTAGTTGAGGGTGCCGTCCGTCTTGGCGGTCCAGGTGAGGGTCCTGACGCGACCGTCCTCGTAGCCGTACATGCCGCCGATGTCGTCGCGGCCGTCGCCGTTGAAGTCGCCGGTGACGATCTTGATGTTCTCGCGCCAGAAGTTGCCGGCCGGGATGGTCCAGATCTCCTTGCGGCCGCCGAACGCTCCGCCGGTGCCGCTCGGCGTGAAGCTGATCATGGCGTCGTGGCCGTCTCCGTAGTCGTACCACGTCACGATGTCGTCGCGGCCGTCACCGTTGAAGTCGCCCGAGTGCACCGAGGTGGCCTCGAAGCTGCCCCAGTCGGTGCTGGTCCAGCCGGCGAGCGGTTCGTTGAAGGCGCCGGTGGGCTTGGCGGTGAAGGTGAACAGGGTGGTGTCACCGTTGTCGTAGCCGTAGAAGACGCCGATGTCGTCGCGGCCGTCGGCGTTGTAGTCGCCGCTGGTGAACTTCATGTTCGGCGCGTACCAGCCGTCGGCCCGGTAGAAGGAGGAGAAGGGGTAGTTGAAGCCTCCCCTGACGTCGGCGGTGAAGGTGAACAGCTTGTCGCTGCCGTCTCCGTAGGCGTACCAGGTGGCGATGTCGTCGCGGCCGTCGCCGTTGAAGTCGCCGGACTGGACGTGGATCGCGTCGAAGTTCCAGTGTCCCGCGGGGACCTGCCAGGAGACGAAGGGGGCGTTGAAGTTGCCGTCGCCCTTGCCGAGCCACGTGCGCAGGTTCATGCGGCCGTCTTCGTAGCCGTAGAACGCCGCGATGTCACCGACGCCGTCTCCGTTGAAGTCACCGGTGGTGTGCTTCATGTTCTCGGCCCAGTAGTTGCCGGCCGCGGCCGACCAGGCGTGCTGGGGGGCCTTGAAGGTGCCGTCCGAGTTGGTGGTGAAGGCGTGGATCTCGTCATGGCCGTCGCCGTAGTCGTACCAGTTCGCCATGTCGCTGCGGCCGTCACGGTTGTAGTCGTGCCGTACCGCGGTGCCGCTGGACCAGAGCGACTGGGTCTTGTCGTTGTAGACGGTGAGGTCCCCGGAATCCCGGAGCATGGTGAAGCCCTCACCGGCGTTGGCGGCTCCGGTGGTCCACAGACGCTTGTTGTCGGCGTTGTAGACGGAGAGGTTGCCGTTGTCCTCGACTCGGGCGACGGCGCCCGCGGTGCCACCGGTGCTGGACCAGACCTTCTTCCCGGCCTTGGTGGTGATGAACAGGTTGCCGTCCGTCCCCAGCGTGAGGGTGCTCGACTGGGAGGCGAGGGAGCTGCCGGGGTTGATGACGGTGCCGGGCACGAGGCGGACGCCGCCGGTGACGCCGTCGATGGTGAACGGGACGTCGAACCCGGTGAGGCTCGTGGGCGATCCCTTGCCGCGCCAGCCGATCATGGTGTTGTCGGCCTTGCGGGCCCACAGGTCGGTGATCTTGTCGCCGTCCAGGACGCCGTCTCCGGTGCCGTCGCCGTCGAGGTCGCCGGACGTGCCGATCTGCGGGTACAGGGACTTCTTGAGACCACTGCCGATCTTCACCCGGTCATTGCCCCAGGTCGCGAAGTTGATCTTGTTGAGGGCGGGGTCCTTGGCGCCGTGCGACCGGAACAGGTCGCCGGTGGCGTCGTCCCGGAGCAGCAGGTCGGGCAGCTTGTCCCCGTTGAGGTCCCCGGCGGAGACGACGGTGTACTTGCTCCAGTCCATGCCGATGTCGCCGACGCGGACGGGAACGCCTCGCGGAGCGCTCAGGACGTCGACGCTGCGCGTGCCGCGGTAGAAGTACAGGGCGCTGCCCTGCTTGACGAGGACATCGGGCGCGCCGTCGTCGTCGAAGCTGCCTCCGACGATCTGGTCGGCGTCGAACCAGTGGTTGTTGGAGTCCCTGGAGACCCGCAGGGTGTGCGGTCCTTCCTGGGTGTCGATGAGTCCGGAACCGTAGTTCTTGTAGACCTGGAGCTGCTTGCGGTTGTTGTCATTGGGGTTGGGCACGAGGGCGAGGAGGTCGTTGTACCCGTCCTGCTGCCAGTCGCCGACGACCGAGACCTGCCGGTCGGGGAAGACCGCGTCGCCCGAGGTCGCGTTCACGGCCGAGAACTCTCGGTTGCCGTTGCCCGTGTAGGCGATGAGCGTGCCGCTGCTGTCCGGGCTCCAGATGTCCTTGAACCGGTCGCCGTTGAGGTCGTTGGGTTCGTCGCGGGCCAGTTCCCGGTTGGCGTAGTAGAGGTAGGTCCCGGTGTCGGAGCGGTTGCCCGCCGCGTCCACGCCGTAGGCGTAGATCAGGCGCGGCCCCGCCGCGGGGATCGTCACCTCTCCCGTGAAGACCCCGTTGACCGGCGTGGACGTACGGACGTCCGGGTGGGTGTCGGTCCACCAGAAGATCTTGGTGACGGCGTCCGCCGGCGCCGGCTTGAAGGTGAAGACGGCCTTCTTGCGGGCGAGTCCCGTGGGGTTCGGCCAGCCGTCGTTGCCGGGCGGGTAGACCGGCTTGCCGTTGACGGACGGGGAGATGATCTCCGGCGGGGACTTAGGGCGCTGGCGGTCCACCTTGAAGGCGCACGGGGCGCTCTTCCAGCCGGACGGGGCGTTGTCGGAGTCGGTGGTCTGTACGCGCCAGGTGTAGCTCACGCCGGTGCCGCCGGGCGTCATCGACACCGGGACGGCGAGGGTGGCGACACGGCCGTTGAGTGCGGGGACGGCCTTCGTGAAGACGCGGGTGCTGGTGCCGCTCTTGTTCTCGTAGAGCTCGAACGTGGCGGTGAGGTTGCCCTTGTCCTCGTCCGTGATCGTGGCGTAGAGGCTGACGGTCACGTTGCCGAGGTTTCCGCCGCTCGCGCACGGGGTGACCGGGCTGGTGCCCAGCTTGGTCGGCAGGTCCGGGGCGGTGTTGTAGACGGTCTCCAGGACGACGGTCTTGGGGTCGAACTTCTTCCAGCCGAAGGTGTCGTCCTCGTCGGCGTACAGACCGAAGGTCACGTCGTCGGCGCCCGCGGCGGCCTTGCTCTTGACCCAGCTGGTCGCGTCGAACTCGAGGTTGCCGGCGGGGCACGACGAGGAGGAGCCGTCCGCGGGCACCCAGCCCTTGGCGTCCCTGACCGTGTCGAGCGGCGAGCTCGTCAGCTTGTCCGGCTGGTTGGTCCAGTTGGTCTTGGAGTTGATCGCGCCGGTCGGGTACAGGTACAGATCCCGGGCATTGCAGGACCATGACCAGGTGTTCTTCACCCGGAACGTCGCCGACTTGACCTGAGTCTTCTTCAGATGGGAGATGTCCAGCTGGAAGAAGGACCGCGAGATGCGGTTGGAGCCGCCGGACTGGGCCTCGTAGCCCACGCGGACGGGGTCCTTGGCGTTCCAGTACGAGTTGCTCGGCCATGCCTTGTAGACACGGGTCCAGTTCCACTTCTGACGGTCGCCGTAGCCCCAGCTGGGGTCGATGTAGACCGGGTAGGTGGTCTCGGCGCCGTCCAGGAGCTGCTGGTCCGGAGTGATGGTGAGCGTGTCCGACGTCAGCTGGGTGGGCATGACCGCGTCCTGCGCGCCCAGCCCCGGATCGAAGGTGTCCTCGCCCTCGGCGGCCGGGGTGGCCTCGCCGGCTTCGGCGGTCAGGGCCATCGTGCTGCGCAGCGTGGTCGCCGCGGCCGGCTGGCTCGTCGCCGTGGTGGTGGAGTCCCACATCATCGGAGCGGAGCTGGAGAAGACGATCTGGCCGGCCGGGTCCAGGGCCGTCAGGCTCCCGCTCTCGGCGTCCTTCCCGACGGTCAGACCGTCGGTGTCGATCCCGAACCGCAGTTGGTCGAGCTGCGGGTTCTGCGCCGCTTCGGCCGTCTTGACGACGAAGACCTGGGAGAAGCCCTCGACCTCCGCCTTCAGTTGGAGGTCGACGCCGGGGAACACCTCGGCGTACGTCGCGATGTTGCCGTCCAGGGTCGGTGTCGGCAGCGCGTTCGGCCAGGTCAGCGACAGGCTGCGGCCGTCCTTGGAGCCTTGGAGCAGCGGTGCGGTGCCGCCGCCGGAGAACTTCACGGCGACGTTGGTGGCCTTGGTGACCACGGAGCCGTCAGTGGCGAACATCAGGGTCGGGTCGGCCGCGACCCATCCGCCGTCCCGCCACAGCCAGACGGGCGTTCCGTGTTCGGTGACCTTGAACGATCCCTCGGGCTGTGCCCAGGTCTCGGAGCTCTCCGTTCGCCGGGAGACGACCTCCTGGGGCCGGCCAGTGGCCGCCGCCTGCTGGAGTGCGTAGTCCTCCTCGCTCAGGGAGCCGTTGGCCACCGGATCGTCCGACGCGACGGAGGTGGCGGCGGAAGGAGCCCCGGCGGGTGTGACGCTCGCTGCGGGGGCGACCGCGAGCACGGAGGTGAGCATGGCTCCGGCCAGTGCCCCGGGTATCAAGCGGGCCCCCCTGGACCGCCCGAAAACCGATCTATTTGTCGTGGACACGTCTAGAATTCCTCCCCAAAAAGGTGTCCGAATTTCAAGGTGCCGACGGCCGAAAAGTGTCGTGGCGACCTCGAATTGAGTTGACTCTACAGCCTTGATCGGACACTCCCAGGTGTGCTTTATGCCGTAAATTCGGGCAACCTGGCAACCTTCGGTCTGCTTGGGGTATCTCTGGTCAACCGCCCCTGACCTGGGACTCTGTGGGGCAGCTGTGCGGCAATGGCCCTAAAGGTCATCTCTCCTGGCAGATCCATTCAGGGGGCATTCAATGCGATGGTCCGTGCTGCCTCGCGTCGGATATAGCTGTTAAAGTTCCACGTTTTTATTTGTTTTCGAGGGGTGGGAGTAAGTGGGTAATTTCCGTACGCGAGGGTGGGCCGTGGCATTGTCCGCGGTGATGGCAGTGGGACTGCTGCCGGCCACCTCCGTCGCACGGCGGACGCCGCTGGG
>NZ_JNZO01000070.1 GCF_000717595.1 Streptomyces flavochromogenes
TACCCCGTCGAGCGCATGATGCGCGACGCCAAGATCACCCAGATCTACGAAGGCACCAACCAGGTCCAGCGCATCGTCATGGCCCGCAACCTCCCGTAATCGTCTGTCACTTGAAAGGAGCCAGGCCGTGACCCTGAGGATCGCTGTCTGTGTGAAGTACGTACCCGACGCGACCGGCGACCGCGGTTTCGCCGACGACCTGACGGTCGACCGCGACGAGGTCGACGGTCTGCTGTCGGAGCTCGACGAGTACGCCGTCGAGCAGGCGCTGCGGATCTCCGAGGAGTCCGACGACGCCGAGGTCACCGTCGTCACGGTCGGCCCGGACGACGCCAAGGACGCGCTGCGCAAGGCGCTGTCGATGGGCGCCGACAAGGCCGTCCACGTCAACGACGAGGACATCCACGGCTCCGACGTGATCGCCACCTCGGCGATCCTCGCCAAGGCCCTGGAGAAGACCGGCTTCGACCTGGTCGTCTGCGGCATGGCCTCGACCGACGGCACCATGGGCGTGCTGCCCGCGCTGCTCGCCGAGCGGCTGAGCCTGCCGCAGGTCACCCTGCTGTCGGAGCTGTCCGTCGAGGACGGCCTGGTGAAGGGCCGCCGTGACGGCGACGCCGCCACCGAGCTCCTGGAGGCCCCGCTGCCGGCGATCGTCTCGGTCACCGACCAGTCGGGCGAGGCGCGTTACCCCTCCTTCAAGGGGATCATGGCCGCCAAGAAGAAGCCGGTCCAGGAGCTCGACCTGGACGACCTGGACATCGACGCCGACGAGGTGGGCCTGGCCGGGGCGTGGACGCTGGTCGACTCGGCCACCGCCCGTCCGGCCCGCACCCAGGGCACGATCGTCACGGACGAGGGCGACGGCGGCAAGCAGCTCGCCGCCTTCCTCGCCACCCAGAAGTTCATCTGACCCACCGTCAGCCTGACACCCCACAGGAGCAACGAATCATGGCTGAGATCCTGGTTCTCGTGGACCACGCCGACGGTGCGGTCCGCAAGCCGGCCCTCGAACTGCTGACCCTGGCCCGCCGCATCGGCGAGCCCTCGGCGGTCGTGCTCGGCGCCGGCGAGGCCGCGGCCTCGATCGCCGCCACCGCCGGCGAGTACGGCGCGGCGACCGTGTACGTCGCGGACGGCGCCGAGTTCACCGACCAGCTCGTCGTCCCCAAGGTCGACGCGCTCACCCAGCTCGCGAAGGAGAAGGGGGCGGCCGCCGTCCTGGTGACCTCCTCCGGCGAGGGCAAGGAGGTCGCGGCCCGTGTCGCGCTCCGCCTCGGCTCCGGTCTGATCACCGACGCCGTGGAGCTGGAGGCCGGCGAGAACGGCCCGGTCGCCACGCAGTCCGTCTTCGCCGCCTCGTACCAGGTGAAGTCGACGGTCACGCGCGGCGTGCCGGTCATCACCGTCAAGCCGAACTCCGCCGCCCCGGAGGCCTCTTCGGCCGCCGGCACGGTCGAGAACGTCACCGTCGCCTTCACCGGCAACGCCGCGAAGGTCGTCGCGCGCACCCCGCGCGTCTCCACCGGCCGCCCGGAGCTGACCGAGTCCGCGATCGTGGTCTCCGGCGGCCGCGGTGTCGGCGCGGCCGAGGGCTTCGCTGTCGTCGAGAAGCTGGCCGACTCGCTCGGCGCGGCCGTCGGCGCCTCCCGTGCCGCCGTGGACGCCGGCTGGTACCCGCACTCCAACCAGGTCGGCCAGACCGGCAAGCAGGTCTCGCCGCAGCTGTACGTCGCGGCGGGCATCTCCGGCGCGATCCAGCACCGGGCCGGCATGCAGACGTCGAAGACGATCGTCGCGGTCAACAAGGACCCCGAGGCCCCGATCTTCGACCTGGTCGACTACGGCGTGGTCGGCGACCTCTTCGAGGTGCTGCCGCAGCTGACGGACGAGATCGGCGCCCGCTGACCCGTCCGCTCCGGATGACGCGAAAGGGGCGGGTGGTGGCACTCTGTGCCACCACCGACCGGCCTGCGACCGGTCACGCCGACCCCCGAGGAGACCTTGACCCGGACGCCGGGGCGCACCGCGTGCAGCGGCCCGTCGACCCGGCAGCGGACGGTGAAGCCCTCCGTCATGTACACCGGCCAGAGGTCGGCATCGGCGGCGGCGACCCCGCGCCGTACGGAGATCACGCCCTCGCCCTCGCTGAGTTCGGGGTTGAGATCGGTCGACCCGCAGGTCGGACAGAGCAGTCGCTGGAACGTCGTGGTGTGGCACCAGCGGCAGCGCTGGAAGTAGAGCTCGGCGTCGGGGCCCGCCTCCTCGGCGGCCTGGACGGCGGTCCCGCTCCTCAGTCCCATGTGGAACACGATGCCTTCTCCTTGCACTCGGCGGCTCGACCGTGCATGGAGTAAAGATATGGCACTGAGTGCCATCAAATAAAGACCTGAGTTCCCTCAATTAGAGATACCGCGAACCCCCGAGGGGGATCTCAGCTCTCGCCGAGGCTCGATTCCACCTCGCGCACCACGCGCCACATGGGGGTGGACCGCTTGGTGATCACCACGACGACGTCCTCCGCCTCCTCGGCCGGCGCGGCCACGACCGCGTCGGGGCTCCAGGTGCCGCGGACGAACTCCAGCGCGCTGTCCACCTCCGCCAGCGGGTCGCCCTCGCCGCCCGAGCGCAGCCAGTGCCGCAGGGCGTGGTTGTGGGCGGCGACCACGGCCGCCGCGGCCACGTTGGCGCGCAGGGTGCCGTCCCTGCGGTCGGCCCAGCGGGTGCGCAGATAGTCGCCGAGGGTCTTCTCGTAGCGCCAGACCACCGACAGCTCGTACGTGCGCAGCCCGGTCACCTCGCGGGTGAGCCGGTAGCGCTGCACGGAGAACGTCGGGTTCTCGGCGTACATCCGCATGACCAGGCGGGCGGCGCCGCAGACCCGGACCATGGGGTCGTCGGAGTCGGCGCTCGCCGCGAGGAAGCGGGTCATGTCGGCCAGGCACTGCTCGTGGTCGGGGAAGACCACGTCCTCCTTCGACGGGAAGTACCGGAAGAAGGACCGCCGGCCGACGCCCGCGAGGGTGACGATGTCGTCGACCGTGGTCTGCTCGTAGCCCCGCTCCAGAAAGAGCTGGAAGGCCGCGGCGATGAGGGAGTCCCGCATCGCGGGCTTCGTGGAGTTCGTCGACGCTGATCCGGCTGTTCCCATGGCCCGAACCTAACACCCGAAGCCCCACGACGCGGCACTAGGTGCCGGACAGATCCGGCACCCAGTGCTGCCGTGAGGGTACGGAGGCCCAGAGACGGCTGCGCCTCGGCTCAGCGGGCCGTCATCCGGAGCGCGCCGTCCATCCGGATCGTCTCGCCGTTGAGGTAGTCGTGCTCGGCGACCATCGTCACCAGGCGGGCGTACTCCTCCGGGCGCGCCAGGCGCTGCGGGAAGGTGACGCTCGCGGCGAGACCGGCCCTGACGTCCTCCCCGAACCCGGCCATCATCGGGGTGTCGACGATGCCGGGGGCGACGGTGACGACCCGGATGCCGAACTGCGCCAGATCGCGGGCGGCGGTGACCGTCATGCCGGCGACGCCCGCCTTGGAGGCGGCGTACGCGATCTGGCCGACCTGGCCCTCGAAGGCGGCGATGGAGGCGGTGTTGACGACGAGGCCGCGCTGCCCGTGCTCGTCGGGCTCGTGCCGGGCGATGGCCTCGGCGGCGAGCCGCATCACGTTGAACGTACCGATCAGGTTCACGTCGACCACGGCCCGGAACAGGGCGAGGTCGTGCGGTCCCTTGCGGCCCAGGATGCGGGCCGAGGGCGCGATCCCGGCGCAGTTCACGGCGAGCCGCAGCTCGGCGCCGTCGGCGTCGATCGCGGCGAGGGCCTCGCGGACCTGCTGCTCGTCGGTGACGTCCGCGGCGAGCAGCCGGACGCCCTCGGGCAGCTCCCCGGCGGCGGCCACGGCCTTGTCCAGGTCGAGTCCGTAGACCGTGGCGCCCCGGGCGGCGAGCGCCGCTGCAGTGGCGGCGCCGAGACCGGAAGCGGCACCGGTGACGAGAGCGGCGGAGCCGGCGATGTCCATGGAACTCCTCGTTCGTGTCGTGCGGGTGCGACCCTGCCGCCGGGTTGGCCGCCGGATCGGGCGCGTGCCCGCGGAGGACCGCGCGGTCCGCGCGATCTGCGCCGCCCACCATAGAACCGCAGGCCGCGCCCCCGGAAGCGGAACCAGGAGGACCGTCCGGGGGGCGCGTCGGCGCGACGGGTCAGAACGGCTTGGTCGGCAGGTACTTGCCGTCGAGCGTGATGACCGCGCGCTCCCCGCCCTCGGGGTCGGCGACCTTCCTCACGTCCAGCCTGAAGTTGATCGCGGAGATGATGCCGTCGCCGAACTCCTCGTGGACGAGGGCCTTCAGCGTGGTCCCGTAGACCTGGAGCATCTCGTAGAAGCGGTAGATGGTCGGGTCGGTGGGGATGCCGTCGAGGGAGCCCCGGGTGGGGATCGTCCGCAGCAGCCGCACCGCGTCCTCGTCCAGGCCGAGGAGCTCCGCGACGGCCCGCGCGGAGGGCTCGGGCAGGGCGTGCTGGCCGAGGACGGCGGCGGTGGTGAAGGCGACGGAGAGACCGGCGGCGTCGGCGATCTGCTGCCAGCTCAGGTCCTTGACGGTCTTGGCGGCGACGGCGGCGACGGCGAGCTCGTGACGGGCGGTGGGGTCGAACTGGGCGTGCACCATGAGAGGTACGTCCTTTCGGTGGCGATGCGCGAGTACTAGGGGTCGGTTGAGGCGAACGGGGTCGCTGTGCGCACGGAGGCGCGGTGCGGGCGGCGATGGCGGTCTCCGCACAGAGGCGCGGTGCGGGCGACATCGGCGGTCTCCGCAGAGAGGCGCGGTTCAGGCCGCGTAAGCGAAGGCCGCGGGGAGCTCTTCGACGGCGCCGTCGGCGATGTCGAAGACCCAGCCGTGGAGCCGTACGTCTCCCTGCGTCAGGGCGCGGGCCACGGAGGGGTGGGTGGAGAGGTTCGCCAGCTGTGCGGCGACGTTCTCCCGTACGAGCGCGGCCACGTCCCCCGCCCGTCCGGCGGCCGCGGTGCGGGCCAGGGAGGAGTCGGCGTGCCGCAGCCAGGCGGCGACCGCGGGCGCGCCGCTCAGGTCGCGGCCCTCGGCGAGCGCGGTCATGGCGCCGCAGGCGGAGTGCCCGCAGACGACGATGTCCCGCACGCCCAGGACGGTGACGGCGTACTCGACAGCGGCGGCGACGCCGTCGGTGCCCGGGGTGTGGGCGGGGACCAGGTTTCCCGCGGTGCGGACGACGAAGAGTTCGCCGGGGTCGGTCTGGGTGATGAGTTCGGGTACGACGCGGGCGTCCGAGCAGCCGATGAACAGGGTGCCGGGGCGGTGGACGGTGGCCAGGCGGGCGAAGAGCCCTGCCTTGGCGGGGAAGACGTCCCGCTGGAAGCGGGCGATTCCCTCGGCGAGATGAGGCATGCCTTCACCCTGCACGACCAGCACCTATAGCGTCCAAGACCCCTTGTCGATATCTGCCATAGCCGTCATCTATGGCTGCGGTTATCGTCGATGGCATGCAGCCGGAACTCCGTCATCTCCGCTATCTGCTCGCCGTCGCCGAGCACGCCAACTTCACCCGGGCCGCCGAAGAGCTCAGGATCGCCCAGCCCACGCTCTCCCAGCAGATCAAGCAGCTGGAGAGGACCCTCGGGGTGCTGCTCCTGGACCGCACCGGCCGCACGGTGCGCCTCACGGACGCCGGGGAGGCGTACGCGGGCTACGCGCGGCGCGCGCTCCAGGACCTGGCGGCGGGCGAGCGGGCGGTGCTCGACGTGCACGACCTCTCCCGGGGCCGGCTCCGGCTCGCCGCGACCCCCACCTTCACGTACCTCACGGGCCCGCTGGTCGCCGATTTCCACACACGGCACCCCGGGATCGCCGTGGAGGTGAGGGAGTCGCCCCAGGACCGCATCGAGGCCGAGCTCCTGGCCGACCGCCTCGACCTCGGCATCGCCTTCCGGGGCGACCATCTGCCGGGCATCGAGGGCACGGCGCTGTTCACCGAGACCCTGGGGCTCGTCGTCGGCCCCGGCCACCCCTTCGCCGGCCGCACCGAGCCCGTACCTGCCGAGGAACTGAACCGTCATCACCTCGCCCTGCTCAGCGAGGACTTCGCCACCCGGAGACATGTCGACGCGTACGTCTCCGAGCACGGCCTCCGGCCACGGATCGCGGTGGAGGCCAGCGCCGTCGGCGCGCTGACCGAGATCGTCCGGCGGACCGCGCTCGCCACCGTCCTGCCCGACGCCGTCACCCGGGACCATCCGCATCTGACCCCCGTCCCGCTCTCCCCCGCCCTGCCGACCCGCGGCGTCACCCTCCTCCGCCGGGCGGCCGGCTACCGCAGCGCGGCCGCGCGCGCCTTCACGGACCTCGCCCTCCACCGGCACCAGGAGGACCCGGACGGCGAGGGGGGTCAACCGATCGGTTGACTCCGGGGTCCACCGTTGCGGGCGAAGGAGGCAGCCGGGACGACGACCGGCGGCGACGGGGGACGGCCCCAGGATGGAGGAGAAGCGGGCCACGGAACACCGACGGCCCCCGCAGTCCACCGAGTTCACTGGAGCAGACCCCATGAAGCACGTGAAGAAGACCTCGCGCACCCGTGTCGTCACCGGTGGCGCGATCGTCGCCGCGCTCGCCCTCGGTGGCTTCGGTGCCTACTCGGCGAGCGCGACCGGCGAGAACACGGCGGCCGCCCCCGCCGCCGCGGTCGCCAAGGCGGACGCAAAGAACAAGAACACCACGCGGTCCACGCACCTGACGGTCGAGGCCGCGACGAAGGCCGCGCAGGCGACCCTGGACGCCGCCGAGAAGGAGAACCAGCGCGTCTCCGTGGCCGTCGTCGACCGCAAC
>NZ_JNZO01000071.1 GCF_000717595.1 Streptomyces flavochromogenes
CACCACAAGCCCCGCACCCTCACCCCAGCCCGTCCCATCGGCCGACTCCGCGAACGCCTTGCACCGCCCATCAGCAGACAACCCACGCTGCCGCGAGAACTCCACCAACACCCCGGGCGAGGACATCACACTCACCCCACCGGCCACCGCCAGCGAGCACTCGCCGCTCCGCAGCGCGTGAGCGGCCTGGTGCAACGCGACCAGCGACGACGAACACGCCGTGTCCACCGTCACCGCAGGCCCCTCCAGACCCAGGAAGTACGCCAGCCGACCCGACGTGACGCTCCCACTGGTACCGGTCAGCAGCAGCCCATCAGCCTCCGCCGAGCCCTCGTGCATCGGCGGCCCGTAGTCCTGTGACATGGCACCGATGAACACACCCGTGTCGCTGCCGCGCAGCGAACCGGGCTCGATCCCGGCGTCCTCCAGCGTCTGCCACGCGGTCTCCAGGAGCAGCCGCTGCTGCGGGTGCATCGCCAGCGCCTCGCGCGGCGACACCCCGAAGAACCCGGCGTCGAACTCCCCCGCGTCGTCGAGGAAGTAGCCCTTGTCCACGTAACTCTTGCCGGTCCGTCCGGGGTCCGGGTCGAACAGGTTCTCCAGATCCCAGCCTCGGTCGCGAGGCAGCCCGCCGACCGCGTCCCGACCCGACCGCACCAGCTCCCACAGAGCGTCCGGCGACGACACGCCACCGGGATACCTGCAGCCCATCCCGACGACGGCGATCGGATCGTCGACCTCCGCCGTGGCGGCCGCGGCGGCCGGAGCGACGGCCTGGATACTCCCGCCCAGCAGCTCCCCGCGCAGGAACGCGGCCAGCGCGGACGGGGTCGGCCGGTCGAACACCACAGTGGCCGACAGCCGCAGTCCGGTGACCTCGTTGAGCCGCTTGCGGAGTTCCACCGCGGACAGCGAGTCGAGGCCGAGCTCCCTGAACGCGACGGCCGGCTGTACGGAGTCGGCGCCGGCGTGGCCGAGCACGGTGGCGGTGTGGGAGCGCACCAGATCGAGCAGCTCGCGGTCGACGTCCTCGGCCGGGCGGCCGGCCAGCCGGTCGGCGAGCGTCGACGCGGTCGCCGTGACGGCGATCGCCACGCGCCGCGCCCGGACCAGCCCGCGCAGCACCTCCGGCAGGGTCGCTTCCGCGGCCTGCGCACGCAGCCGGTCCAGGTCGAACGCGACCGGTGCGGCGGTGGCCTCGCCTCGGGCGAAGGCCGCGTCGAACAGCGCGACGCCCTCGTCCGACGGAAGCGGCTTCAGCCCGGTGCGCGCCATGCGGGCGATGTCCGCGTCGTTCAGGCCGCGGGTCAGTTCGCTGCGCTCGCTCCAGAACCCCCACGCGAGCGAGGTCGCCGGAAGTCCGGTGGCGTGGCGGTACTGGGCGAGCGCGTCGAGGAACACGTTCGCGGCGGCGTAGTTCGCCTGGCCCGCGTTGCCGATCGTGCCCATGATCGAGGAGAACAGCACGAACGCGGACAGCCCCAGGTCCTTGGTCAGGTCGTGCAGGTTCCACGCCGCGTCCAGCTTCGGCGTGAGGACGGTGTCGATCTTCTCCGGTGTCATCCCGGCGATCAGCCCGTCGTCCAGGGTCCCGGCGGCGTGCACCACGCCGGTGAGCGGGTGGTTCGCCGGGACTGCCGCGAGCAGTGCCGAGAGCGCGCCCCGGTCGGCCACGTCGCACGCGGCGGTCGTCACCTCGGCGCCCAGCCCGGACAGCTCGGCGACCAGCTCCGCGGCTCCCGGGGTATCGGGTCCGCGCCGGGAGACCAGCAGCAGGTGCCGCACCCCGTGCTGCGTGACCAGGTGCCGGGCGAACAGCCTGCCGAGTGTTCCGGTGCCTCCGGTGAGCAGCACGGTGCCGTCGGTGTCCCACCGAGACGGCGCCTCCGACGCGCTCCAGCCCTCGGACTCCGGTCGCCCCGGCATGCCCTCGGGTTCCCGTGGGCCGTCCAGGGAGCTCGCCCTGGCCAGTCTCGGCACCACGACCCGTCCGTCACGCAGCGCGAACTGGGTGGCGCCGCCGGCCAGCGCGGCCGGCAGCGCGGCCGACGAGCGAGCGTCCTCATCCACGTCGGCCAGGACCAGCCGACCGGGATGCTCGCTCTGCGCGGAGCGGAGCAGCCCCCAGAGGGGCGCGGTGGACAGGTCGGGTACGGGGTCGGTGGATCCGGTCATCACCGCGTGCCGGGTCACCACGACCAGCCGAGCCTCCCCGAAGCGGTCGTCGGACACCCAGGCCCTGACCAGGTCGAGCGCACGGTACAGCGCCGTGCGGGCGGCTGCCGGGACGTCCGCCGTCGCGTCCCCTTCGACGCACACGATCACGTCGGACGTGCCGTCGGGTATCGCGGACAGTTCGGTGAACCGTGGCCGGTCGACGCCGTCCTCCGTCGCCGAGCGCAGGCCGAACGGGTCGCGGCCGAGCAGTGCGAGCCGGGTGGGCGGTGCCGCGTCCGCCGACGGCGCGGATGTCCATTCCAGGCACAGCAGGGAGTCCCGGTCGACGGCCGCGGAGCCGAGGCCCGCGACGTCGGCGGGAAGCATGGCCAGCAACGCCACCTCGGCCACGGGCCTGCCGGCGCCGTCCGCCGCGCGCAGCCGTATCGCGTTGTCCCCCACGGTCGTCACCGACACGCGCAGCGCGGAGGCGCCGGAGGCGTACAGCGTGACGCCTTCCCACGCGTACGGCAGCCGTATCCGGCCGTCGCTCGGCAGGACCTCACTCATGAGTGCGGCGTGGAGGGTGGCGTCGAGGAGGGCGGGGTGGACGGTGAAGGCGTCGGGGTCGGCGGGGAGGGCGATCTCGGCGTAGACGTGGTCGTCGCGGCGCCACATCCGGTGCAGCCCCTGGAACACCGCACCGTACTGGTATCCCTGGGCGGCGAGCGTCTCGTACGAGAAGTCCACGGGCCCTGCCCCGGCGGGGGGCCAGGCCGTGAGGTCCCAGTCCGGGGACGGCGCCCCGGCGTCCAGGACGCCCACCGCGTGACACGTCCAGGACGTGGCCGCGCCCGTGTCCGGCCGCGCGTCGATCCGCACCGGTCGCGCACCGTCGCCGGTGGACGGCTCGCCCACCTCCACCCGGATCCTGACCGCACCCTCCTCGGGCAGGACGAGCGGAGTCTGCACCGTCAGCTCGCGTACCGTGCCGTAGTCGACCCGGTCGGCGGCGTGCACCGCCAACTCGGCGAAGGCAGCGCCGGGCACCACGATGGTGCCGGCCACCCGGTGGTCGGCCAGCCAGGGGTGCGTGGCCAGGGACACCCGGCCGGTGAGGACCAGGCTGCTCGCGCCCTCGGTGACCGCACCGAGCAGGGGATGGCCGGCTGCGGTCAGTCCGACGGCGGCGATGTCACGTCGGCCGGTGTCGGGCTTGAGCCAGTAACGCGTCCGTTGGAAGGGGTACTTGGGCAGGTCGGCATGACGGCCGCCGTGCGGATGTGCGGGCGTGTGATGGCTGGTGGCGCCGGCGGTGAACGCCTCGCCGGTGGAGCGCAGGAAGGCGGCCAGGTCGCCGTGGTGCCGACGCAGGGTCCCGATGGCGCGGGCAGGAGTGGGCGTGGTGTCGATGGTCTCCTGCACGCCCGGAGCGAGAACCGGGTGGGGACTGGACTCGATGAACACGTCGTAGCCGTCTTCGACGAGCAGCCGGGTGGCGGCTTCGAATTCGACGGTGCTGCGCAGGTTGCGGAACCAGTAGTCCGCGTCGAGTGCGGTGGTGTCGATCGGCTGCCCGGTGACGGTGGAGTAGAAGCGGACCTCACCGGACCGGGGACGGATCGGGGCCAGCAGGTCCAGCACCTGCTCACGGATCTCGTCCACGTGCCAGGAGTGGGAGGCGTAGTCGACGGGGATGCGCCAGGTACGCACCCCCTCGGCCTCGAACACGGCCTGCAACTCGTCCAGAGCCCCCGCACTG
>NZ_JNZO01000072.1 GCF_000717595.1 Streptomyces flavochromogenes
GAGGCGTTCGAAGGGCACCGCGTCCCAGCCGACGGTCTGGCCGTGCACCACCGCCCCGTCCTCCGCGGTGCGGGCGACGATGCCGGGCACGCCGACACCCACCCCGAGGAGCCGCTCCGCGGGTACGTCCGCGAGGCGCAGCACCTCGGCGATGCCCTCGCGGAGATGGTCGACGACGACCCCGACCTCGTACCGGTCGTGCGGGTTCGGGCTGTCGACGCCCAACGGGCGTTCGGTGCGGGCGAGTTCGGTGAGGGTGAGATCGAACAGCTCGATCCTGACCCGGGTCTCGCCGACGTCGACGCCGATCATGCAGCCGCTGCCGGGGGAGATCCGGAGCAGCGTACGGGGGCGCCCGCCGGCCGAGTCGACGCTGCCCGCCTCCTCGACGAGGCCCTCCGCGACGAGCTCCGCGACGACGTTGCTGATGGAGCCCGAGCTGAGACCGGTCGCCGGGCCGAGGGAGAAGCGGCTCAGCGGCCCGTCGAAGTAGAGGCGCTGAAGGACGGCGGTGCGGTTCTCGCGTCGCAGGTCACGCACGGTGCGGCCGTTCCGCATGGTCACTGGGCCCCCAGGTGAAGTAGTCCTGAGCGCAACATACCGCTGTCAGGGCCCTCGGCGCGTCCTTCTCTTGAGGTTTAACTCACATCCTGAAATAAGCCCTTGGGGTCTTCAGGACCTGAACGCGGGCTCAGGCCCTGCGGAGGCCGCTGAGGAGCAGCTCGGCCAGCTGTTCGTATGCCTCGGCATCGGCGAGGCCGGTCGCCGCCGCGACCTGGCGGCGCTGGATGCGGACCATCACCGAGGAGATGACGTCGGCCGCGAAGGTCACGTGGACCTCGCGGAAGACGCCGGCCCGGACGCCCTCCTCGATGAGCTGCTGCACCCGGCCGGCCGCCGCGCGCGTGTTGCGCTCGTACACCTCCGCCGCCGGCTCGAACGCCGCCACGTCGTCGAAGAACTGCGGCGAGACCGGTGCCAGCTCGGCCGACACCGCCCGCAGATAGGCGGCGAGCCGCTCGGCGGGGTCGGTCGCCGCGGCCAGAACCGCCTCGACCCGGGCCGTGGCGCGCCGGAAGAAGTGCACGACCGCCGCCCGGACCAGCTGCTCCTTGCTGCCGGCCAGGCCGTACAGGGTCCGCTTCGAGCAGCGGAGGCGTGCGGCGAGATCGTCGAGCGTCAGCCGGGCGAAACCCTCGCCGACGAGGAGGGTGACGAGCTCTTCGAAGAGGGCGGAGCGGCGTGCCGCGCCGCGGCCCGTCAGCTTCGGGGCGTCGGCGGCTGAGGTCTCGATCACCCGGTCAGTATTCCAGGCCGGTGCTCCGAGGGGGTTACGGGGACACCCGCCTGCGTTACTCTAAGCGGTACTGCAGTACCTGTCCCAGTACCACTTTGCGCGCCGCTGGAGTCGCCATGGATGTCGACCGCCTGCTTCCCACCCCCGAGGCAGCGGACCTCATCGCCCTCACCCGGGAGATAGCCGACAAGGAGCTCTCCCCGCGGGTGGACGAGCACGAGGCCGCCGAGAAGTACCCCGAAGGACTGTTCGCCACCCTCGGCGAGGCAGGGCTGCTCGGTCTGCCGTACCCGGAGGAGTACGGCGGCGGAGGCCAGCCGTACGAGGTCTACCTGCAGGTTCTCGAGGAGCTCGCCGCTCGCTGGGCCGCCGTCGCCGTCGCCACCAGCGTCCACACCCTCGCCTGCCACCCGCTCCACACCTTCGGCACCACCGAGCAGAAGGAGCGGTGGCTGCCCGAGATGCTGGAGGGCCGCACCATCGGCGGCTACAGCCTCTCCGAGCCGCAGGCCGGCTCCGACGCGGCCGCCCTCGCCTGCAAGGCCGAGCGGCAGGACGACGGCAGCGGGTACCGGATCACCGGCACCAAGGCGTGGATCACCCACGGCGGCAGGGCCGACTTCTACGCGCTCTTCGCCCGGACCGCCCCCGGCAGCCACGGCATCTCCTGCTTCCTCGCCCCCGGCGCCACCGAGGGTCTCGGCTTCGGCGCCCCCGAGCGCAAGATGGGCCTCCAGGCCGTCCCGACCACCTCCGCCTACTGGGACGGCGCGCTCCTCGACGCCGACCGGCTCGTCGGGGACGAGGGGCAGGGTCTCCAGATCGCCTTCAGTGCGCTCGACAGCGGCCGCCTCGGCATCGCCGCCTGCGCCACGGGCCTCGCCCAGGCCGCCCTCGACGCGGCCGTGGGATACGCCAACGAGCGCACGACCTTCGGCCGCCGCATCATCGACCACCAGGGCCTCGGCTTCCTCCTCGCCGACATGGCCGCAGCCGTCGACGCGGCCCGCGCCACCTACCTGGACGCGGCCCGCCGCCGCGACCTCGGCCGGCCCTTCAGCCGCCAGGCCAGCGCGGCCAAGCTCATCGCCACCGACACGGCCATGAAGGTCACGACGGACGCGGTCCAGGTCCTCGGCGGCTACGGCTACACGCGCGACTTCCCGGTCGAGCGCTACATGCGCGAAGCCAAGATCACCCAGATCTTCGAGGGCACCAACCAGATCCAGCGCCTCGTGATCAGCCGGGGGCTCGTCCAGCCGTGACGGCGCTCCGCCGGTCCGCTCCGGAGGCACTCCCGGAGCGGTCCCCGGGGGCACTCCTGAGGAGGTCGGCGATCTCCGTGAGGCCGTGCCGAGTGGCATGGTGGAGGGCCGTGTCGCCGTGCGGGTCCGGGAGTTCGGGGTCGGCGCCCGCCGCCAGGAGCAGAGCGACGACGTCCTGGTGCGCGCGGCCGCCCGAGCCGAGGATCACGGTCTCCAGGAGGGCCGTCCAGCCCAGCCGGTTGACGTGGACGACGTCGATGGCCGTCTCCGCGAGGACGGCCCGGACATAGGCCACGTGGCCCCGCTCGGCCGCCGGGATCAGGGCCGTACCGCCGTAGCGGTCGGTGAGCCTCAGGTCCGGCCCGGCGGGCAGCAGGGTCCGCATCATGCTGACGCCTCCCGTGACGCCGGTGACCAGCCAGGGGCTGTCGCACCGGTCGTCCTGGGCGTTCGGGTCCGCGCCCGCGGCGACGAGGATCCGGGCGGTGTCGACATGGTCGTGCCGGGCCGCGTGCAGCAGCGGGGTGCGGCGGCGTCGGTCCCGGACCCCGACCCGGGCACCCGCGGCGAGGGCCGCGCGGACGTTGACGGTGTCACCGTGCGCGGCGGCCGCCAGGAGGGTGTCGTCGAGCGCGTTCATGGTGGCCTTCCTCGTGCGGGCGCGGGTGCCCTACCGCGTCGGGTTACTTGCCGAGGGAGGCGACGCCGGCCTGGGCGAACTTCTCGTCGAGGTCGCCCGAGGGGGCGCCCGCGACACCGATGCCGGCGATCGGCGCGCCC
>NZ_JNZO01000073.1 GCF_000717595.1 Streptomyces flavochromogenes
GTCGACGAGTTCGCTGGGCCTGCTCACGTTCAGGGAGGCGGGCAGCTCCTCCTGCCGGAGGGCCATGACCATCTTGATGACGCCGCCGACGCCGGCGGCCGCCTGGGCGTGGCCGAGGTTGGACTTCAGGGATCCCAGCATCAGGGGCCGGTCACCGTCGCGTTCGCTGCCGTAGGTGGCGAGGAGGGCCTGTGCCTCGATGGGGTCGCCGAGGACGGTGCCGGTGCCGTGGGCTTCGACGGCGTCGACTCCGGAGAAGGAGACGCCTGCGTCCTGGACGGCGGCGCGGATGACTCGTTCCTGTGCGGGGCCGCTGGGCGCGGTGAGTCCGTTGCGAGTCCGCGCTGACGCGAGAACTCGATGAACGTGTTGGGGGTGGACATCACCGCGGCGCCACCGGCGAGGGCGAGTGAGCACTCGCCGGACCGCAGGGCCCGTACGGCCAGGTGCAGCGCCACCAGGGACGACGAGCACGCCGTGTCCACGGTGAGCGCCTGACCCTGCAGGCCGAGCGTGTAGGCCACCCGGCCGGTGGCGACACTGCCGGCCGTGCCGGTCAGGAAGTGGCCCTCGGCCTCCTCCGGGAGCCGGCCGCCACCGCCGTAGTCGTGGTACATCACGCCGGCGAACACACCGGTGTCGCTGCCGTGCAGCGTTCCGGGCGCGATGCCCGCCCGCTCCAGGGCCTCCCACGACACTTCGAGGAGCAGCCGCTGCTGCGGGTCCATCGCCAGCGCCTCACGCGGCGAGATCCCGAAGAACGCCGGGTCGAACTCGCCGGCCTCGTGCAGGAATCCGCCTCGCCGCACGTAGGACGTGCCGGAGTGGTCCGGGTCCGGGTGGTAGAGACCGTCGAGGTCCCAGCCCCGGTCGGTCGGGAAGTCCGAGATCACCTCACGCTGCTCGGCGACGACCTGCCACAGCCCCTCGGGGGAGTCCACCCCGCCCGGGAAGCGGCAGCCCATGCCGACGATCACGATCGGGTCGTCGTCCGTACGCGGTGCGGCGGCGGCGGGCTGCGGGGAAGCGCTCTCGGCCCGCTCACGCGCGAGCGCGAGCGTGAAGTCGACGACGGCGGTCGGCGTGGGGTGGTCGAAGACGAGGGTCGCCGGAAGACGCAGCCCCGTCGCGGAGTTGAGACGGTTCCGCAGCTGCACGGCGAGCAGTGAGTCGACGCCGAAGCTCTTGAACGGCTGGTCCGGGTCGATCCCGTCGGCCGAGTCCCGGCCGATGACCGCGGCGAGCTGGGTGTTGACGAGGTCGAGCAGCAGACGGCGGCCCTCCTCCTCGGACAGCCGGCCGAGCCTGCGGCGCAGGCCGGACTCGCCGGCGCGCCGCTGCGGGACCCGCACCAGCGAGCGCAGCACCGGGGACAGGGTCCCGTTGAGCGCGTCCGAACGCAGCGCGGCCGGGTCGAGCCGGGCCGGTACGAGCAGCGCGGTGTCGTCGCCGAGCGCCCGGTCGAGGAGCTCCAGGCCCTGCTCGTTGGAGAGCGGGGCGATGCCGCGCGTCGAGAGGGTGCTGTCGTCCAGGTGCCCGGTCAGACCCGTGCGTTCGGCCCACAGGCCCCAGGCGAGCGAGGTCGCGGGGAGGCCGGCGGCCCGGCGGCGGGCGGCGAGTGCGTCGAGGAAGACATTGCCGGCGGCGTAGTTGGCCTGGCCGGGGTTGCCGAGCACGCCCGCGACGGAGGAGAAGAGGACGAACGCCGCGAGGTCCTGGTCGGCGGTGAGTTCGTCGAGGTGCGCGGCGGCGTCCACCTTGGGGCGCAGCACGGCGGCGAGGCGGTCCGGCGTCAGCGACTCGATGACACCGTCGTCGAGGAGGCCCGCGGTGTGGACGACGGCGGTGAGCCGTACGTCGGTCAGGAGCTGCGCGAGCGCGTCGCGGTCGGCGGTGTCGCAGGCGGCGAGAGCGACCTCTGCGCCCAACTCGGCGAGTTCGTCCGCGAGTTCCGCTGCGCCCGGGGCATCGGGTCCGCGGCGGCTGACGAGGAGCAGACGGCGGGCGCCGTGCTCGGTGACGAGGTGTCGTGCGACCGAGGCGCCGAGGACGCCGGTTCCGCCGGTGATGAGCACGGAGCCGTCGGGGTCGAGCGGGGCGGCACCGGCCAGGCCGGCGACGGCGGTGTGCCGGACGAGCCGGGGGGCGAGGACCGTGCCCGACCGCAGGGCGAGCTGCGGCTCGGTGAGTACGGCCCCGGGAACGGAGTCGACGTCGTGCGTCGCGTCCGAGTCCGTGTCCAACAACGAGAAGCGGTCGGGGTGTTCGGACTGAGCGGTCCTGATCAGGCCCCATACGGTGGCCTGGGCCGGGTTCGCGACATCGGGGCCGGAGGCGCCCTCGGTCAGTACCAGCAGACGGGAGCCGGTGAAGCGGGCGTCGGCCAGCCAGTCCTGGACCAGCGCCAGTGCCCAACCCGCCGCGCGGTGCGCGTGATCGGCGAGGCCGGCCCCTGTGCCCTCGGAGTCCTGCGTCGAGCCCGGACATCGTACGGCGACGAGCTGCGGCACGGGATCCGGCACCTCGGCCAGATCGGCGACCAGACACGCGTCGACGTCGGTCGCGGTGGTCTGGACCGGCTGCCACTCCAGGCGGAACAGCGCGTCGGTGCCGCGCGCGGCGGCCAGGTCGGCGGTGAACGGCCGCATCGTGACGGACTCCGCCGACAGCACGGGCTTGCCCGCGCCGTCGGTGACGCGCAGGCTCACGCCGTCCTCGCCCTTGGCGCTGAGCCACACGCGCAGGGCGTCCGCGCCCTCGGTGTAGCGGGTGACGCCGGACCAGGAGAACGGCAGGACCGTACCGCCGTCCTCGCGCAGCAGGCCGACGGCGTGCAGAGCCGCGTCCAGCACGGCCGGGTGGACGCCGAAGGATGCGGCGTCGAGCTCGGCGGGCAGGCTCACCTCGGCGAAGACGTCACGGCCGCCGCGCCAGGCGGCGCGCAGTCCCTGGAAGGCGGAGCCGTAGTCGTAGCCGGCTTCCGAGAGCGTGTCGTAGCGGGTCTCGACGTCGATCTCCTGGGCGCCGGGCGGCGGCCACTCGGAGAGGTCGAAGTCCGCCGGCTCGTCGTCGATGTCGAGCAGTGCCGCGGCGTGCCGCGTCCACGGAACACCCGCCTCGGCGTCCTGCGGCCGCGAGTGCACGGTCAGCTCCCGCTGCCCGGTCGCGTTCGGCGGTTCGACGGTCACCCGGAGCTGAGCGGCCTCGTCGGGCGGCAGCACCAGGGGGGCCTGGAGGGTGAGTTCGGAGAGCCGTCGCCAGCCCATCCGGGCGCCCACGGCCATCGAGAGTTCGAGGAACGCGGTACCGGGCAGCAGGACGGTTCCGTGCACGGCGTGATCGGCGAGCCACGGCTGGGTGTCGAGGCCGAGTCGCCCCGTGTACACCAGCCGGTCCTCCTCGACGAGCTCGACCACGGCGCCCAGCAGCGGGTGTCCTGCCGCGTTCAGGCCGAGTCCCCGGGCGTCCGTCGCGGCCGGCTCGGGCTCGAGCCAGTAGTGCTGGCGTTGGAAGGGGTAGGGGGGGAGTTCGATGGTGTGGGGTTGGTAGGGCTGGAGGAGTGTGGGCCAGTCGATGGTGGCGCCGT
>NZ_JNZO01000074.1 GCF_000717595.1 Streptomyces flavochromogenes
GCCCGCCGCCCCCGCCGAAACCGCCCCCTTCACCGTTCCGGCGGCAGCCGCGCCACCCCGCCGCCCCGGCCCGCCCCCGCGCCCCCGGCCCCGGATCCTCCTCGTCTCCACCGCCGGGAGCGTCACCGCGCTGCTCCTCCTGGTCGCCGTCGGGACCGGGCTCGACCAGCCCCTGCTCATCCCGCCGCTCGCCGCGAGCATGGCCCTGGTCGCCGGCGCACCCGATCTGCCGCTGTCCCAGCCGCGCTCGGTCGTCGGCGGCCAGCTGCTCTCCGCCCTCACCGGCTTCGCGGTCCTGGGCGTGGCCGGGCCGGGCCTCTGGGGCGCCGCCGTCGCGGGCGGGCTCGCCCTGGGCGTGATGATGCTGGCCCGCACCCCGCACTCACCCGCCGCCGCCACCGCCGTGATCGTCGCCGTCACGTCGCCTCCCTTCTGGTCGTTTCTCGGCCTTCTCGCGCTCGCCTCCCTCCTGCTGGTCGCGGTCGGTCTCGGAGCCGCCCGCGTCACCGGCCGGACGTACCCCGTGTACTGGTTCTAACCTCGGCTCATGAAGAAGGAGTTGAGGGTGGCGGCCTACGCCGTGTGCGTACGGGACGGACAGGTGCTCCTGGCCCGCTGGGTGGCGGGCGACGGCACCAAGCGGTGGACGCTGCCGGGCGGCGGCATGGACCACGGCGAGGAGCCCGTGGACACCGTGGTCCGTGAGGTGGAGGAGGAGACGGGGTATCTCGCCGAGCCGACCGCCCTCCTCGGCATCGACTCCATCCGCCGCGGCTGGCTGCGACGCCTCGGGACGCCGGGCGACTTCCAGGGCCTCCGGGTCATCTACGAGGCCCGGATCACCGGCGGTGCGCTGCGCAACGAGACCGACGGTTCCACCGACCTCGCCGCCTGGCATCCGCTCGACGCCGTCCCGGAACTGGCCCGTGTCGGGCTCGTCGACATCGGCCTCGACCTGTGGCGCGAGCGGCCTCCGGTCGGCCGCTCCCGGCTCGCCGATCCGTCCATCGGCTGAGGGCCGACCGCACGGCCGAGGTTCGGCCGAAAACCGCTCAACCGGTGCAAGCCCGCTCAACCGTCCCGCAGCCCCCTCGGTCCTCCCCGCCGACCGCAGTACACGCACCGCAGCAGCGTCCCAGGGGAGCCCGCATGTCAGCCGTACGCACGACCCGCACCGTCCTCGCCGCAGTCCTGGTCTCCGGACTCACCGCCACGGCCCTCGCCACCCCGGCCCTGGCGGCGTCCGCGCCGGAGAAGGCCGATCACGCCGCCACCCAGGCGGCGCTCCGGGCCGCGGTCGACGCCGGTGTGCCCGGGGTCGTGGCCCAGGCCCGGGACGACCGGGGCGACTGGACCGGCACCGCCGGCGAGCGCCGGGGGAACGACCGTTTCCGCGTAGGTTCCATCACCAAGACCTTCGTCGCCACCGTCCTCCTCCAGCTCCAGGCCGAGGGCCGGCTGGACCTCGACGACCCGGTCGAGAAGTGGCTGCCGGGTGTCGTCCGGGGCAACGGCCACGACGGCCGCGCGATCACCGTCCGCCAGCTGCTCAACCACACCAGCGGCGTCTACAGCGTCACCTCCGACCCCGGCTTCCAGGAGAAGATCTTCGGTCCCGGCTTCCTGGAGCACCGCTACGACCGCTGGACCCCGCGTCAGCTCGTCGACATCGCCATGACCCACGCGCCGGACTTCGCCCCCGGCACCGGCTGGAACTACTCCAACACCAACTACGTCCTCGCCGGCATGGTCGTCGAGAAGGTCACCGGCCGCCCCTACGGCAAGGCGGTCGAGAACCGCATCATCAAGCCGCTCAAGCTCCGCGCCACGAGCGTCCCCGGCACGGACGTGAGGATGCCGAAGCCGAGCTCTCCCGCCTGGTCCACGCTCTCCGAGGACCCGAACGCGCCCGTCCACGACGTCAGCCGGCTGAGCCCCACCCTCGCCTACGCGGCCGGCGAGATGATCTCCGACTCCAACGACCTGCAGACCTTCTACCGCGCCCTGCTCAAGGGCCGGCTGCTCCCGAAGGCCGAGATGAAGGAGATGACCACCACCGTCCCGTTGTCCCCCGAACTCCCCGGCATGGGATACGGACTCGGGCTCATGAAGCAGAAGCTGAGCTGCGGCAAGGAGATCTGGGGTCACGGGGGAGGCATCCACGGTTCCTCCTCCGAGGCCCAGGCCACCCGCGACGGCGGGCATTCCCTCGCCATGAACTTCAACGCCGACTGGACGGGAGACAGCGCGGCCGTTCTGGAGGCCGAGTTCTGCGGCGTCACGCCGAAGCGCTGACCCCTCACCGCGGCAGGACGACGACATAGGCGGAGGGCTGCCGGTCCGGCGCGGCCATCAGGGCCGTACGCACCACGGTGGCCTGCTGGTCCATCGCCTCGCGCAGCTTCCGCGGGGTGAGGTGGACGACCGTGATGCCGAGCCGCTCCAGATGCTCCCGCTTGCGGGTGTACTCGGACCACAGCGCGTCCTCGTCCTGCCGCGGCGCCCGGGTGTCCAGCTCGACGGCGACGGCCTGGTCGGGCCAGTAGGCGTCCACCCCGCCCAGGTGCGGGCCGCCCGGCAGCCGCAGGTCCACGTTCCACAGCGGGTCCGGCAGGGCGAACTCCCGCACCATCTCGTACAGCCGCTCCTCGGAGAGCGAGCGCCCCTCGGCGAGCAGCGCGTCCACCGCGTCCACCACGTGCGGCCGGGTGAGCAGCCGGGCACGGTTCAACTCGCGTACCACCGTGCCCGGTTCGCAGTGGCCACCGCGCACCGCCTCGGTGAGCAGCCGGCGTACGGTCTCCGCGTCCGAGAGCCCGGACACCGCGTCGGCGACGGCACGGGCGACCGGGGCGACGGGCACGCCCGTCAACTCCACCGGCTCCGGGGACTCGGGGGCGCGCACCACCCGCACCCAGCCGGTGGAGCGCAGCCGCCGGGTGCGGGGGACCAGGACGTCGATCCGGTCCAGGGCGGTGAGCGGGGGAGCGGAGGAGAAGCGGTGCAGGGTCAGTGCGGCGAGTCCGGTGATCATCGCGTCGGGGCCCTGCGGGGGTACGGCCCCGGTCCTGCGGGCGTAGAGGAGTGCGGCGTGGAGCCGGTCCTCGCTGGTGGGCGGCCCCGGCTGGAGCAGGAAGACACCGGGGAGGAGCTGCTGCCAGGAGCCCGGCCGGCAGCGCGCGGCGACCTCGCCGGCGGGAATGCCCTGGGCCCTCAACTGGTCGGCGGAAGCCAGGCGTTGTGCTCGGCCGGTGTGGGGGGAGAGGGGGAGGGGGC
>NZ_JNZO01000075.1 GCF_000717595.1 Streptomyces flavochromogenes
CTTCAGAACTAACACAGTGGACGCGAGCAACTGAGGACAAGCCCTCGGCCTATTAGTACCGGTCAGCTCCACCCATTACTGGGCTTCCACATCCGGCCTATCAACCCAGTCGTCTACTGGGAGCCTTACCCTCTCAAGGAGGTGGGAATACTCATCTCGAAGCAGGCTTCCCGCTTAGATGCTTTCAGCGGTTATCCCTCCCGAACGTAGCCAACCAGCCATGCCCTTGGCAGGACAACTGGCACACCAGAGGTTCGTCCGTCCCGGTCCTCTCGTACTAGGGACAGCCCTTCTCAATATTCCTACGCGCGCAGCGGATAGGGACCGAACTGTCTCACGACGTTCTAAACCCAGCTCGCGTACCGCTTTAATGGGCGAACAGCCCAACCCTTGGGACCGACTCCAGCCCCAGGATGCGACGAGCCGACATCGAGGTGCCAAACCATCCCGTCGATATGGACTCTTGGGGAAGATCAGCCTGTTATCCCCGGGGTACCTTTTATCCGTTGAGCGACGGCGCTTCCACAAGCCACCGCCGGATCACTAGTCCCGACTTTCGTCCCTGCTCGACCCGTCGGTCTCACAGTCAAGCTCCCTTGTGCACTTACACTCAACACCTGATTGCCAACCAGGCTGAGGGAACCTTTGGGCGCCTCCGTTACCCTTTGGGAGGCAACCGCCCCAGTTAAACTACCCATCAGACACTGTCCCTGATCCGGATCACGGACCGAGGTTAGACATCCAGCACGACCAGAGTGGTATTTCAACGGCGACTCCACCATGACTGGCGTCACGGCTTCAAAGTCTCCCACCTATCCTACACAAGCCGAACCGAACACCAATATCAAACTGTAGTAAAGGTCCCGGGGTCTTTCCGTCCTGCTGCGCGAAACGAGCATCTTTACTCGTAGTGCAATTTCACCGGGCCTATGGTTGAGACAGTCGAGAAGTCGTTACGCCATTCGTGCAGGTCGGAACTTACCCGACAAGGAATTTCGCTACCTTAGGATGGTTATAGTTACCACCGCCGTTTACTGGCGCTTAAGTTCTCAGCTTCGCCCTGTCGAAACAGAGCTAACCGGTCCCCTTAACGTTCCAGCACCGGGCAGGCGTCAGTCCGTATACATCGCCTTACGGCTTCGCACGGACCTGTGTTTTTAGTAAACAGTCGCTTCTCGCTGGTCTCTGCGGCCACCCCCAGCTCACGGAGTAAATCCGATCACCAGGCGTGGCCCCCCTTCTCCCGAAGTTACGGGGGCATTTTGCCGAGTTCCTTAACCATAGTTCACCCGAACGCCTCGGTATTCTCTACCTGACCACCTGAGTCGGTTTAGGGTACGGGCCGCCATGAAACTCGCTAGAGGCTTTTCTCGACAGCATAGGATCATCCACTTCACCACAATCGGCTCGGCATCAGGTCTCAGCCTTAATGTGTGACGGATTTGCCTATCACACGGCCTACACCCTTACCCCGGGACTACCACCGCCCGGGCTGGACTACCTTCCTGCGTCACCCCATCGCTTACCTACTACCACCTTGGGTCGACGGCTCCACCACTTTCCTTTCCCCGAAGGGTCCGGAACGGCTTCACGGCCTTAGCATTAATGGGCTCGATATTGGGCGTTTCAAAGCGGGTACCGGAATATCAACCGGTTGTCCATCGACTACGCCTGTCGGCCTCGCCTTAGGTCCCGACTTACCCTGGGCAGATCAGCTTGACCCAGGAACCCTTAGTCAATCGGCGCACACGTTTCTCACGTGTGTATCGCTACTCATGCCTGCATTCTCACTCGTGAACCGTCCACAACTCGCTTCCGCGGCTGCTTCACCCGGCACACGACGCTCCCCTACCCATCACAGCGGGCGTTGGCCCTATTGCTGCAATGACACGACTTCGGCGGTACGCTTGAGCCCCGCTACATTGTCGGCGCGGAATCACTTGACCAGTGAGCTATTACGCACTCTTTCAAGGGTGGCTGCTTCTAAGCCAACCTCCTGGTTGTCTCTGCGACTCCACATCCTTTCCCACTTAGCGTACGCTTAGGGGCCTTAGTCGATGCTCTGGGCTGTTTCCCTCTCGACCATGGAGCTTATCCCCCACAGTCTCACTGCCGTGCTCTCACTTACCGGCATTCGGAGTTTGGCTAAGGTCAGTAACCCGGTAGGGCCCATCGCCTATCCAGTGCTCTACCTCCGGCAAGAAACACACGACGCTGCACCTAAATGCATTTCGGGGAGAACCAGCTATCACGGAGTTTGATTGGCCTTTCACCCCTAACCACAGGTCATCCCCCAGGTTTTCAACCCTGGTGGGTTCGGTCCTCCACGAAGTCTTACCTCCGCTTCAACCTGCCCATGGCTAGATCACTCCGCTTCGGGTCTTGAGCGCGCTACTGAATCGCCCTATTCGGACTCGCTTTCGCTACGGCTTCCCCACACGGGTTAACCTCGCAACGCACCGCAAACTCGCAGGCTCATTCTTCAAAAGGCACGCAGTCACGACCCATTGAGTAAACTCAATGAGCGACGCTCCCACGGCTTGTAGGCACACGGTTTCAGGTACTATTTCACTCCGCTCCCGCGGTACTTTTCACCATTCCCTCACGGTACTATCCGCTATCGGTCACCAGGGAATATTTAGGCTTAGCGGGTGGTCCCGCCAGATTCACACGGGATTTCTCGGGCCCCGTGCTACTTGGGTGTCTCTCAAACGAGCCGTCAATGTTTCAGCTACGGGGGTCTTACCCTCTACGCCGGACCTTTCGCATGTCCTTCGCCTACATCAACGGTTTCTGACTCGTCTCACAGCCGGCAGACTGTGAAAGAGAGATCCCACAACCCCGCATGCGCAACCCCTGCCGGGTATCACACGCATACGGTTTGGCCTCATCCGGTTTCGCTCGCCACTACTCCCGGAATCACGGTTGTTTTCTCTTCCTGAGGGTACTGAGATGTTTCACTTCCCCTCGTTCCCTCCACATGCCCTATGTGTTCAGGCATGGGTGACAGCCCATGACGACTGCCGGGTTTCCCCATTCGGAAACCCCCGGATCAAAGCCTGGTTGACGGCTCCCCGGGGACTATCGTGGCCTCCCACGTCCTTCATCGGTTCCTGGTGCCAAGGCATCCACCGTGCGCCCTTAAAAACTTGGCCACAGATGCTCGCGTCCACTGTGTAGTTCTCAAGCAACGACCAGCCACCCATCACCCCACCCGACAAGCGGATGAGT
>NZ_JNZO01000076.1 GCF_000717595.1 Streptomyces flavochromogenes
CTCGATCTCACCCTCCCGCGACCAGCGCACCAGGTCGCCGGTCCGGTACATCCGTGAGCCCGGAGGTCCGTACGGGTCCGCGACGAACCGCTCGGCGGTCTGGGCCGGGCGGCCCAGATAGCCGCGGGCCAGTCCGGCGCCCGCGATGTACAGCTCGCCGGGGACTCCGGGCGCGACCAGGCCGAGGTGGTCGTCGAGGACGTAGAGCCGGGTGTTGTCGAGGGGGCGGCCGATGGGCAGGGCGCCCTCGTAGTCGAAGGGCCGGTGGAGGGTGTGGGAGGTGGCGAAGGTCGTCGTCTCCGTCGGCCCGTAGGCGTTGACCACCGTGAGGTCCGGGCAGGCGTCCATCACGCGGCGCACCGCCTCCGGCGGCACCACGTCACCGCCCGTCCACACCGCGCCGAGGCCCGCGAAGGCTGCCGGGTCCTCCTCCGCGACCAGCCGGAAGAGCCCCACCGTCAGCCACAGGCCCGTGATCGACTCGGCCTCCAGGACGGCGGCGAGGGCCGCCGTGTCGAGCACGCCGGGCGGGGCGACCGCCACGGTGCCGCCCGTCAGCCACGGCACCCACAGCTCGTACGTCGAGGCGTCGAAGGTGTGCGGGGAGTGGAAGAGCAGCCGTGTGTGGGCGTCCCCGGTCCAGCGGTGGTCCAGGGCGAGTTCGGCGACGTTGCGGTGGGTGACGGCGACGCCCTTGGGCACGCCCGTCGAGCCCGAGGTGAACATCACGTACAGCCACTGGTCGGGGTGGGTCGCGACCTCGGGGGCGGTCTCCGGGAGGGCGTCGAGCTCCGGGTCGCGGTCGAGCCCGTCGACCAGGACGGTCCGTACGCCGGTCGCCTCGGTGAGGATCTCGTGGTCGGCGAGCGCCGGGTCGACGAGCAGGACGGGCGCGGCGGTGTCGGCGAGGATGCGGGAGAGCCGGGAGGCCGGGTCGACGGCGTTGAGCGGGGCGTACACACCGCCGGCCTTGGTGATGGCGAGCAGGGACAGGACCAGGTCGGCCGAGCGTTCCATCAGGACGGCGACGACGGTCTCGGGTCCCACGCCGAGCCGGATCAGGTGGTGCGCGAACCGGTTGGTGAGGGCGTCGACCTCTGCGTAGGTGTAGGCGCGTCCGGCCTGGGTGAGGGCGACCGCGTCCGGGGTGCGTACGGCCTGCGCGGCGAAGAGGGCGCCGATCGGGCGTTCCGGTACGGCGGTGGGCCGACCGGTCCAGGTGTCCAGGAGCAGGGTGCGCTCGGCCGCGTCGAGCAGGTCGAGCCCGGAGAGGGGCGTGTCGGGGTGGGCGGCGGCCTCGGAGAGCAGTCGGCCGAGCCGGGCGAGCAGCGCCTCGACGGTGTCGGGGTCGTACAGGTCGGTGGCGTACTCGGCGGTGATGTCGAGCCCGCCGGGGCGGCCGTCGTCGGTCAGGTGCTCGTCGAATCCGACGGTGAGGTCGAACTTGGCGGTGTCGGTGGGCGCGTACTCGGTGCGGGTCCGGAGCCCGGGGAAGTCCGCTCCGGAGTCGGTGGCTCCGGCCTGCACCAGGGTCAGCATCACCTGGAAGAGGGGATGCCGGTCGCCGGTGCGCTCGGGGTTGAGGGTCTCCACGAGCCGGTCGAAGGGCAGGTCCTGGTGCGCCCAGGCGGCCAGATCTGTGGCTCGCACCCGCTCCAGGAGCTCCCGGAAGGTCGGGTCTCCGCTGACGTCGGTGCGCAGCACCAGGGTGTTCACGAAGAAGCCCACGAGGTCGTCGAGCGCCTCGTCGGTACGGCCCGCGACCGGCGAGCCGACGGGGACGTCGGTCCCGGCGCCGGAGGCGGCGAGCACGGTCGCGAGCGCCGCCTGTGCCGCCATGAAGAGGGTGGCGCCGCTCCCCCGGGCCAGCTCGACGAGCGCCGCGTGGGTCACGGGCGGGCAGTGGAGGGTGCGGGTGTCGCCGCGGTACGAGGCGACGGCGGGGCGCGGCCGGTCCGCCGGAAGGGTGGCCTCGGCGGGGAGTCCGGCCAGCCGCTCACGCCAGTAGGCGATCTGCCGCGCCATGACGCTGTCCTCGGCGTCGGCCTCGCCGAGCAGTTCGTGCTGCCAGAGGGTGTAGTCGGCGTACTGGATCTCCAGGGGGTCCTGTTCGGGGGCGCGGCCGGCGACGCGGGCCCGGTAGGCGTGGGCGAGGTCGCGGAGCAGGGGAGCGACGGACCAGCCGTCGGAGGCGATGTGGTGCATGACGACGAGCAGGACGTGCTCCTCGTCCGTGTCCTCCTGCCCGTCCTCCTTCCCGTCCTCCTTCGCGAGGCGGATCAGCCGTGCCTCCACCGGCAGGTCGACGGCAAGGTCGAAGACATGGGCCGACTCGGCGGTGAGGACGTCCGCGAGGGTGTCCTCCGTCGCCGTGAGGACGGGCAGTTCGAGCCGTACGTCCCCGGCCTCGCGTATCTCCTGGTACGGCGTGCCGTCGCGCTCCGGGTAGACGGTGCGCAGGCTCTCGTGCCGGGCGATCACGTCGACGAGGGCGAGGGCCAGCGCCTCGGTGTCGAGGGTGCCGGTGAGGCGGAGGGCCAGCGGGATGTTGTAGGTCGCCGACGGGCCCTCGAGCTGGGCGAGGAACCACAGGCGCTGCTGGGCGTATGACAGGGGAATCACTGGGAGGCTCCCATCCGGCGCATGGGCCGCAGCTTGGGTCGCGCGGTCTCGGCGCGGTCGAGTCGCTCGGCCAGGGCGGCCACGTTCGGGTTCTCGAAGAGGGTGGGGACCGGGAGTTCGGCCCCGAGGGCGGTGCGGATCCGGCTGATCAGCCGGGTGGCGAGCAGGGAGTGCCCGCCGAGGCGGAAGAAGTCGTCGTCGATGGTGACGGCGGGGACGCCGAGGACGTCGGCGAAGAGACCGCACAGGACTTCCTCGCGCGGGTTGCGCGGCTGCCGGCCGCTGCTGACGGTCGTGGCGGCGGGTGCGGGCAGGGCGCGGCGGTCGAGCTTGCCGTTGGAGGTCAGCGGCAGGGCCTCCAGGACCACGAACGCGGACGGCACCATGTAGTCGGGCAGGAGGCCGTCGGCGTGGGTGCGGAGCACGTCGGGGTCCGGGGCGGTGCCGCCGTGTCCGACGAGGTAGGCGACGAGCCGCTTGTCGCCGGGGCGGTCCTCGCGGACGATCACCGCGGCCTGTGCCACGGAGTCGTGGGCGACGAGCGCCGACTCGATCTCGCC
>NZ_JNZO01000077.1 GCF_000717595.1 Streptomyces flavochromogenes
CTCGATCTCACCCTCCCGCGACCAGCGCACCAGGTCGCCGGTCCGGTACATCCGTGAGCCCGGAGGTCCGTACGGGTCCGCGACGAACCGCTCGGCGGTGAGTGCCGGCCGGTCGAGGTATCCCTGGGCGAGTCCCGTCCCCGCGATGTAGAGCTCGCCCTGGACGCCGGCGGGCAGCAGCCCGAGGTGGTCGTCGAGGACGTAGAGCCGGGTGTTGTCGAGGGGGCGGCCGATGGGCAGCGCGCCCTCGTAGTCGAAGGGCCGGTGGATCTCGTGCGAGGTCGCGAACGTCGTCGTCTCCGTCGGGCCGTACGCGTTGACCACGGTCAGGTGCGGGCAGGCCTCCATCACCCGGCGGACGGCCTCCGGCGGCACCACGTCACCGCCCGTCCACACCTCGCCGAGCCCCGCGAAGGCGGCCGGGTCCTCCTCCGCGACCAGCCGGAAAAGGCCCACCGTCAGCCACAGACCGGTGATCGACTCCGCCGCCAGGACCGAAGCCAGCGCCGCCGTGTCGAGCAGGCCGGGCGGGGCCACCACGAGGGTGCCGCCGGACAGCAGGGGTGCCCACAGCTCGTACGTCGTCGCGTCGAAGGCGAGAGGCGAGTGCAGCAGCACACGGCGGTGGGCGTCGCCCGTGAACCGGGTGTCGGCGGCCAGTTCGGTGATGTTCCGGTGGGTGACGGCGACGCCCTTGGGCACACCGGTCGAGCCGGAGGTGAACATCGCGTAGGCGAGCTGCTCGGGATGGACGTCGACTTCGGGGGCGGTGTCGGGCAGGTCCGGTGAGATCGCCTGAGCGATCGTCATGAAGCTTGAGCCCGCCGGGAGTTCGAGGTCCACGCGTGCGCGGTCGGTGAGGAACAGGGTCCCGCCGGACATCCGCACGATCAGCTCGATGCGGTCCGCCGGGTAGCGGGTGTCCAGGGGTACGTACACCGCGCCCGCCTTCACCACGGCGAGGATCGCCACGACGGCTTCCAGAGAGCGTTCCAGGAAGAGGATCACCCGCGACCCCGGCCGTACGCCCTCGGCGATCAGGCGGTGGGCCAGCCGGTTGGCGCGCCGGTCGAGGTCCGCGTACGTCAGCCGCTCTCCGCCGAGCGTGACGGCGACGGCGTCGGGCGTGCGGGCGACCTGCGCGGCGAACAGCTGAGGCAGCGACGCGGCGGGACGGGACCGCGCTGTGCCGTGCCAGGTGTCGAGGAGCCGGGTGCGTTCGTCGGCCGCCAGGACGTCGAGGTCTCCGATCGGGACGTCGGGTGCGCCGGCCGCCGCTTCGAGGAGCCGGACCAGGCGAGCGGTGACGGCCGAGACACTGGCCGCCTCGTAGAGGTCGGTGGCGTACTCGACGGTGATGCCGAGGCCGGCCGGGCCGCCGTCGGCCGCCCGGTGCTCCTGGAAGGTGAACGTGAGGTCGAACTTGGCGATGTCGAGTGCGGTGAACTCCGACTCGGCTCGCAGGCCCGGGAGTTGCGGCACGGGACCGGCGACGTCGGTGACCGAGAGCATGACCTGGAAGAGGGGGTGGCGGGCGGCGGAGCGCTCGGGGTTGAGGGTCTCCACGAGCCGGTCGAAGGGCACGTCCTGGTGCGCCCAGGCGGCCAGATCTGTGGCCCGCACCCGCTCCAGGAGCTCCCGGAAGGTCGGGTTGCCGCTCACGTCGGTGCGCAGCACCAGCGTGTTCACGAAGAAGCCGACCAGGTCTTCGAGGGCTTCGTCGGTCCGTCCGGCGACCGGTGAGCCGAGCGGGATGTCCGCGCCGGCGCCGGAACGCGACAGGAGGACGGCGGTGGCCGCCTGCGCCACCATGAAGAGCGTCGTGCCGTTCTCGCGGGCCAGCCGGGTGAGTGCGGTGTGCAGGTCCGCGGGGCACTGGACGGTGAGGGAGGCGCCGCGGTACGAGGCGGTGGCCGGCCTGGCCCGGTCCGCGGGCAGCGTCACCTCCTCCGGGAGCCGGTCGAGCGCCTTGCGCCAGTGGTCGAGCTGCCGCTCTTCGTCGGCGGCGAGCAGGGCCTGCTGCCAGAGGGCGTAGTCGGCGTACTGGACGGGCAGCGGCTCCCACTCGGGCGCCGCACCGTCGACGCGGGCGGTGTAGGCGGCGCCGAGGTCCCGCATGAGGGGGGTGTGTGACCAGCCGTCGGAGGCGATGTGGTGGGTCACGAGGAGCAGGACGTGCTCGTCGTCCGCGATTCGCACCAGGTCGGCGCGGACGGGCAGTTCACGGGCCAGGTCGAAGGTCGTGGCGGACAGGTCGCGCAGTACGGCGGGCAGCGCGTCGCGCGTCGCCGGGATGACCGGCAGGTCGAGGTGCGCCCCGGCGGCCGGAACGACCACCTGGTGGGGCGTGCCCTGCTCGGCGGGGAAGACCGTGCGCAGCGCCTCGTGCCGCCCGACGACATCGGCCAGGGCGAGCCGCAGCGCGTCGGCGTCGAGGACGCCGGTGAGACGGACGGCGAGGGGGATGTTGTACGTGGCCGACGCGCCCTCCATCTGGGCCAGGAACCAGAGCCTGCGCTGGGCGGCGGACAGCGGCACCCGCTCGGGCCGCTCGCCCGCCACGAGGGCCGGCCGGCGCCCCTGCCCTTCGGCACCGGGGTCGGCGAGGAACTCGGCGAATCCGGCGACGGAGGGGCAGCGGAAGAGGTCGCGTACGGACACCTGCGCCCCCAGCGTGTGCCGGATGCGGCTGACCAGCCGCGTACCGAGCAGGGAGTGTCCGCCGAGGCGGAAGAAGTCGTCGTCGATGGAGACGGCGGGCAGCCCGAGCGCGTCGGCGAAGAGCCCGCACAGCACCTCCTCGACGGGGGTGCGGCCCTGTCGGCCACCGGGCCCGGTGCCGAGCCTGGGCGCGGGCAGGGTGCGGCGGTCGAGCTTGCCGTTGGCGGTCAGGGGAAGGACGTCGAGCTCGACGAAGGCGGAGGGGACCATGTACTCGGCGAGCCGCTGCGCGCAGTGGCGCCGCAGGCCGTCGGTGTCGATCCGGGTTCCCGGCGCCGGGACGGCGTAGGCGACGAGACGCTTGTCGCCGGGCCGGTCCTCGCGGACGATCACCGCGGCCTGCGCGACCGAGTCGTGGGCCAGGAGCGCGGTCTCGATCTCGCCGAGCTCGATGCGGAAACCGCGCAGCTTC
>NZ_JNZO01000078.1 GCF_000717595.1 Streptomyces flavochromogenes
ACACCGGCACCACGCCCACGGGCACCACAGCACCCGTCGCGTTCACACCGCTCACCAACCGATCGCGCTCGACGGCGTCGAGGACGTCGATGTCGCCGATGGGGCGATCGGGGTCGGCGACGACGGCGCGCAGCAGGCGCTCCAGTCGGCCGACGACCGTGTCGACGGTGTCGCGGTCGAAAAGGTCGGCGGAGTAGTCGGCGACTCCTTCGAGGCCGTTCGGGACACCGTTCGCGGTGTGCCGCTCGCCGAGGCCGAGGGAGAGGTCGAACCGTGCCCAGGAGGACGCGCCGGCCTCGGCGGACACGGTCAGGCCGGGCAGTTCGAGCGCGGCGTCGCGGGAGTTCTGCACGGTCAGCGTCACCTGGAAGAGCGGGTGACGGGTCAGCGAGCGCTGCGGGTTGAGCGCCTCGACGATCCGCTCGAACGGCAGGTCCTGGTTGGCGTAAGCGGCGAGATCGGTGTCCCGGACGCGGGCGAGCAGCTCGCGGAAGGACGGGGCGCCGGAGGTGTCGGTGCGCAGGACCAGGGTGTTCAGGAAGAAGCCGACGAGGTCGTCGAGGGTGTCGTCGGTGCGGCCGGCGATCGGGGCTCCGATCGGGATGTCGTCGCCCGCGCCGAGCCGGCTGAGGACGGACGCGAGTCCGGCCTGGAGGACCATGAAGAGGCTGGTGCCCGTGGAGCCGGCGAGGGCCAGCAGCCGGCGGTGCAACTGGGCGTCGAAGGCGAAGCGCAGCTTCGCGCCGCGCTGGGCGCCGGTCAGCGGCCGGGGCCGGTCGGTGGGCAGGGCGAGCTCCTCCGGGAGACCGGCGAGCACGTCGGTCCAGTGGGCGAGCTGGCGGGCGATCTCGCTGTCCGCGTCGGCCTCGTCGCCGAGCAGCTCGCGCTGCCACAGCGTGTAGTCGGCGTACTGGACGGGAAGCGGCGTCCACTGCGGGGCGTCGCCGCGGAGGCGCGCCGCGTAGGCCGTGGAGAGGTCCGTGGCGAGCGGTGCGAGGGACCAGGCGTCGCCGGCGATGTGGTGCAGGACGAGGACGAGGACGTGCTCGTCCGGGCCGGTGGCGAGCAGGGTGGCCCGCAGCGGGACCTCCCGGGTCAGGTCGAAGCCGCGGCCGAGGAGTTCGGCGATCCGGCTCTGCGAGTCGGAGGAGCTCTCGTCGGAGGCGTCCGTCACGGTGAGGCCGACGGGCTGCGCCTCGCCGTCGAGGACGGCCTGACGGGGTTCGCCGTCGATGGCCGGGAAGACCGTCCGCAGGCTCTCGTGGCGCTGTGCCACGTCGGCGAGCGCCGCACCGAGGGCGGCCCTGTCGAGGCCTCCGGACAGGCGCAGGACCATGGGGATGTTGTAGAGCGGGCTCGTCGGGTCCATCTGGTTGATGAACCACAGGCGGCGCTGGGCGAACGACAGCGGGATCGCCTCGGGTCGCTCGGCCGGTGCGGGGGCCGGGCGTGCCGAGCCGGCGCCGTCGAGGCGCTCGGCGAGACCGGCGACGGTCGGGGCCTCGAAGAGGGCCCGGATGCCGAGCTGGACGCCGAGGACCGAGCGGATGCGGCTGAGCAGCCGGGTCGCGAGCAGCGAGTGGCCACCGAGTGCGAAGAAGCCGTCGTGGATGCCGACCCGGCCGACGCCGAGGACCTCGGCGAACAGCCCGCACAGGATCGCTTCCTGCGGGGTGCGCGGTTCCCGGCCCCGTACCGCCGCGGTCTGCTGCGGCGCGGGCAGGGCCGCGCGGTCGGTCTTGCCGTTCGGGGTCAGCGGCACCACGTCGAGGGTGACGACCGCCGAGGGGACCATGTACTCGGGCAGCACGGCGGCGACATGGCGGCGGACCGCCTCGGCGTCCGGGGCCGCGCCCTCGACGGGGACGAGGTAGCCGACCAGACGACGATTGCCGGGGGTGTCCTCGCGCACGGCGGCGACGGCGCGGGCGACGCCGGGGACCGCGGAGAGCGCGGCCTCGACCTCACCGAGCTCGATGCGGTGGCCGCGGACCTTCACCTGGTCGTCGGCGCGGCCGACGAACTCCAGGGCGCCGTCGGGGCGGTGGCGGACCACGTCGCCGGTGCGGTACATCCGCGTGCCGGCGGGGCCGAACGGGTCGGCGACGAAGCGCTGGGCGGTGAGCGCGGTGCGGTTCAGATAGCCGCGGGCCACGCCGTCGCCGGCGAGGTACAGCTCTCCGGGGACGCCCGCCGGGACCGGGCTGAGCCGCCGGTCGAGCACGTACGCCTGGGTGTTGCGCAGCGGACGGCCGATCGGGACGGCTCCGTCCGGCAGTTCCTCGCCGGGGTCGACGCGGTGCTGGACGGCGCTGACGGTGGTCTCGGTGGGGCCGTAGACGTTGAAGACCGCGCCGTCCGGGTGCCGGCGGCGCCAGGGGGCGACGGCGGCGGAGGTGAGGGCCTCGCCGGCGACGAGGAGTTCGGCGTCGGCCTCGGCCGGTTCGACGGAGTCGGCGAGCATGCCGAGGTGGCTGGGCGTGACCTTCAGCAGGCTGAAGTCCTGTTCGACGGCCCCTTCGAGGAAGTCGGTGAGCCGGACGCGGCCGCCGACGGTGAGCGGGACGTGCAGCGAGGTCACCGTGGTGTCGAAGGAGACCGAGGAGTGCAGCAGCACCGCTCCCTCGACGCCCCGGTAGTCGGCGGCGGCGCCCGCGACGTAGTCGGCGAGGCCCGCGTGACGGACGACGACGCCCTTCGGGGTGCCGGTGGAGCCCGAGGTGTAGATGACGTACGCGGCGTGGTCGGCCAGCAGCGGACCTGTGCGGTCCGCGTCTGCGGGGTCGTCCGCGCGCTGCCCGGCGAGTTCGGTGACGGTCGCCGGTGCGTCGAGGGCCAGGAGGGGCTTGGTGGCGGCCCTGGGCAGGTGCGGCACGACGTCCTGGGCGGTGACGACCAGGGCGGGCGCGGCATCGGCCAGCATGTAGGCGATGCGGTCGGCGGGGTACTCGGTGTCGACCGGCAGGTAGGCCGCACCGGACTTCAGCACGGCGAGCACGGCGACGATCATCTCCGGCGACCGCGGCACCGCGATCGCCACGATCGACTCCGGACCCGCGCCCCGCCCGATCAGCATCATCTGCGGCACGAGCAGGTCCGGCAGGGGGCGGGCGGTGTCGTTCCAGCCGTAGAGCAGCAGCTCGCGCTCGGCGGAGCCCAGGATGTCGAGGTCCTCGATCCGTCGGTCGGCGTCCGCGACGACGGGCCGGCGGGCGCGCCGTCGGCGGTGAGGCGCTCGTTGAGGCCGAAGGACAGGTCGAAGCGGGCCACGCCGCCGCTGCCCGGCTCGGCTCCGACGGTCAGGCCCGGCAGCTCCAGGGTGGGGTGCGCGGTGTTCTGCAGGGCCAGCACGATCTGGAACAGGGGGTGGCGGCCGAGGGAGCGGGGCGGGTTCAGGGCCTCGACGAGGCGTTCGAACGGCACGTCCTGGTGGGCGTAGGCGGCGAGGTCGGTCTCCCGGACCCGGGCGAGCAGGTCACGGAAGGACGGGTTTCCTGACGTGTCCGTGCGCAGCACGAGCTCGTTGATGAAGAAGCCGACCAGCTCCTCCGCGGCGTCGTCGGTGCGGCCCGCGATCGGGGTGCCGATCGGGATGTCCGTACCCGCGCCGAGGCGGGTCAGCAGGCTCGCCAGGGCCGCCTGGAGGACCATGAACAGGCTGGTGCCGGACTCCCGGGCGAGGCTCAGGAGCCGGCGGTGCAGCGCGGCGTCCAGTGTGAAGCGGATCCGCTCGCCCCGGTGCGAGGAGGCGTCGGGGCGCGGCCGGTCGGTGGGCAGGGACAGCTCGTCGGGCAGGCCGGCCAGGGTCTGCGTCCAGTGGGCGAGCTGGCGGGCGATCTCGCTGTCCGGGTCGGCCTCGTCGCCCAGTACCTCGCGCTGCCACAGCGCGTAGTCGGCGTACTGGACGGGAAGCGGGGACCACTGCGGCGCGGCGCCCTCGCACCGGGCGGTGTAGGCATCGCCCAGGTCGCGGGCGAGCGGCCGCATGGACCAGGCGTCGCCGGCGATGTGGTGCAGCACCAGCACGAGGACGTGCTCGTCCGGACCGACGGTGAGCAGCGTGGCCCGCAGCGGAGTCTGCTCGGCCAGGTCGAAACCGTGCCGGACGGTGGCGGCGACCTGCGCGGCGACCTCGTCCTCCGTGACGTCGCCGGTCCGCAGGATCCGGCCCGTGACGGTCCCGGCGTCGAGCACCACCTGTGTGGGCGTGCCGTCGGGTGCGGGGAAGACGGTGCGCAGGGACTCGTGGCGGGTCACCACGTCGGCGAGCGCGGCCTCCAGCGCGACCGCGTCCAGCGGGCCGTTCAGGCGCAGGCCCAGGGAGATGTTGTAGAGCGGGCTGTCGGTGTCGAGCTGGTTGATGAACCACAGCCGCCGCTGCGCGTACGAGAGCGGGATCTCGGCGGGCCGCCGCTGCGGGACGAGCGCGGCGCGGGCGGCCGCCGCACCGCCGCCGTCGAGGTGACGGGCGAGGGCGGCGACGGTGGGGGTCTCGAACAACGCGCGGACGGGCAGCTCGACACCCAGGACGGTACGGATCCGGGAGACGAGGCGGGTCGCGAGGA
>NZ_JNZO01000079.1 GCF_000717595.1 Streptomyces flavochromogenes
GCCATCGCGTCGAAGAGGGCCGTCGTGAAGTACACGGCGGTGATCCCCTGTCGCGCGATCACCCGGGCCAGTTCGCCGATGTCCACCTTCGGCGCGCTGAGCACCACCGCCGTCCCACCACTGAGCAGCGGCACCCACAGCTCGTACGTGGAGGAGTCGAAGGCCAGCGGCGAGTACGCCAGCACCCGACGGTGCCGATCCCCCACACCCGAAGCCCACCACGGATCCAACGCCAGCTCCACCACGTTCCGATGGGTGTTCGCCACACCCTTCGGCACCCCACTCGAACCCGACGTGTACATCACGTACGCCAACTGGTCAGGATGGAGAGGAGCGGAGCGCCCGTGTCGGCGAGGATGAACGCGAGCCTCTCCTCCGGCTGACGCGGGTCCAGCGGTACGTAGGCGCCACCCGCCTTGAGCACGGCGAGGGCCGCGACCACGAACTCCGCCGAGCGGTCGAGGAAGAGGGCCACGGCGGCACCCGGACGGACTCCGCGCGCGGCGAGCCGGGCGGCGAAGGCGTCCGACGCACGGTCGAGGTCGCGGTACGTCGTCTCGCGCCCTTCGCACACCAGCGCCACGGCGTCCGGCGTCCGTGCGGCCTGGGCGGCGAACAACTCGTGCAGCGCGCCCTCGGGGAGCGGTACGGCGGTGTCGTTGTAGTCGGCGAGCAGGGCGTGGCGCTGTGCGGGGGTGAGCAGTTCGATGTCGGCGACCTTGGCGTCCGGGTCGGCGATGACGGCGTCCAGGACCCGGGCCAGCCGCTCGCCGGCCGCCTCGACGGTGTCGGGGTCGTACAGGTCGGTGGCGTACTCGAGGACGATGTCGAGTCCGTTGGGGTGACCGACGCGGTCGCGGTGCTCGTAGAAGTTGACGGTGAGGTCGAACTTGGCGATGCCCGCGTTCAGTTGCCCGGTCTCGGCGCGGACGCCCGGCAGCCGGGGCGCGGCCTCGGCGGCCTCGGCGAGGGTCAGCATGACCTGGAAGAGGGGGTGGCGGGCGGCGGAGCGCTCGGGGTTGAGCGTCTCCACGAGCCGGTCGAAGGGCACGTCCTGGTGTGCCCAGGCGCCGAGGTCGGTCTCGCGGACCCGGTCGAGGAGTTCTCGGAAGGTCGGGTCGCCGGAGGCGTCGGTGCGCAGCACGAGGGTGTTGACGAAGAACCCGACCAGGTCCTCCAGGGCTTCATCGGTCCGCCCGGCGACGAGCGAGCCGAGGGGGATGTCGGTGCCCGCGCCGGAACGGGACAGCAGGGCCACGGTGGCCGCCTGCGCCACCATGAACAGGGTCACGCCGTGCTCCCTGGCCAGGGTGCTGAGGGCCCGGTGGGTCTCCGCCGGGCAGTGCACGGTGTGGGTGGCGCCGCGGTAGGAGGCCACGACCGGGCGGGGCCGGCTGGTGGGCAGGGTGACCTCGGTGGGCAGCTGGGCGAGCGCCTCCCGCCAGTGGGCCAGCTGGCCCTCCTCGTGGTCGGCGAGCAGGTCCCGCTGCCAGAGGGAGTAGTCGGCGTACTGGGCCGGCAGCGGCTCCCACGCGGGCGCCGTGCCCTGGGCGCGGGCGGTGTAGGCGGCGCCGAAGTCCCGCATGAGGGGGGTGGTGGACCAGCCGTCGGAGGCGATGTGGTGCACGACCAGGACGAGCACGCTCCTGGTCGGCTCCAGTTCCAGGAGGACGGCGTGCAGGGGGATTTCGGCGGCGAGGTCGAAGAGGTGCACGGTCTCCTCCGCGAGCCGGGCGGGCAGCTCGTCGTCGGTGACGGTCGCGACGGTGAGCGGCACGACGACCTGCTCGGGATCGGCGATGTGCTGGCGCGGCTCGCCCTCGTGCACCGGGTAGCTGGTCCGGAGGATCTCGTGGCGGGCGATCACGTCCCCGAGCGCCTGCCGCAGCGCCTCCTGGTCGACGGCGCCGGTGAGACGTACGGCGAGGGGGATGTTGTACGTGGCGGAGGGGCCCTCCATCTGGTCGAGGAACCAGAGGCGGCGCTGGGCGGCCGAGAGCGGGAGGTCGTCGTCGGACCGGCCGGCGGCGGTGAGCGCGGGGCGCGGGGTCTGTCCGGCGCCGGCGGTGATCAGCCGGGCGAGTCCGGCGACGGTCGGGTACACGAAGAAGTCACGGAGGGAGAGTTCGGTGGCGAGGGCGGTGCGGACCCGGCCGACCAGACGGGTGGCGAGGAGCGAATGCCCGCCGAGGCGGAAGAAGTCGTCGTCGATGGAGACGGCGGGCTCGCCGAGGGCGTCGGCGAACAGCCCGCACAGCACCTCCTCGACCGGGTTGCGCGGGGCCCGTCCGTCGCCCTCGCCGCTCAGCACGGGCTGTGGCAGGGCGCGGCGGTCGAGCTTGCCGTTGGCGGTCAGGGGGAGTTCGGGGAGCGCGACGAACGCGGAGGGGACCATGTACTCGGCGAGGCGGTCGGCGCTGTGGCTGTGGAGGGCCCCGGGGTCGATGCGGGTGTCGAGGGCGGGGACGACGTAGGCGACGAGGCGCTTGTCGCCGGGACGGTCCTCGCGGACGATCACCGCGGCCTGCGCGACCGAGTCGTGGGCCAGGAGCGCGGTCTCGATCTCGCCGAGCTCGATGCGGAAACCGCGCAGCTTC
>NZ_JNZO01000081.1 GCF_000717595.1 Streptomyces flavochromogenes
GCGGAGTTCTTGACCTGGGCGCCGTCGATGCCGCGGAAGTAGCGGGCCTCGGAGAGGGTCTTCTTGTCGAAGCCGGCGCCGGTGCGGGTCTGGACGAGGTGGTAGCCGCGGGGCATCGAGTACGTGCGGTTCTCCGCCTTGGTGAACTCGTCCTCGCTCTTGGCCCATTCGGCGCCGCCGACGTAGGCGTACTCGGTGACGACGTCCGGCGTGCCGGCGATGTTGTCGCCCTCGATGACCCGCTGGACGGGATAGGTGTTGAACCAGTCGTGCTCGGGGTCGGGGCCGTCGATGACCGTCTTGACGGTGTAGCAGCGCGTGCCGTTGGTGTCGTCCGTGGGGGGCAGGGAGGTCGCGGTGCAGTCGGGGTCGTAGTAGTCGACGCCGACGGTGCCGCCGGATTCCGTGGTGATCTGCGACATCCGCATGCGGATGAACGGGGCCAGGCCGTCGCGGAGCTTGTCGACCCGGTTGGGCTTCTGCACCGGCACGAACGTGATCATCGGCACGTCGGCGACGGCCGCGCCGTCGGTGGCGGTGCGCTTGATGCCGTGCAGCCACATCGGGGTGGAGATGCCGTCACCCGACGGGGGGAACGTCTGCGTCAGATGCCAGGAGTCGACGGCCGTGTAGGCGCCGCCGGTCAGGACCTGCGTGGAGATGTCCGTCAGCCGCATGCTCGACCAGAAACTGGGCGAGTACTGCCCCTTGCACTCCGTCGCGCTGTCCTTGCAGTACAGGTCGAGCGGGGTGTCGGGCCAGTTCAGCGCCTGGGCGACGTCGAACGTGCAGTTCGCGTCACAGCGGGCCTTGGAGGTGAAGGTCACCTTGCCCATGGCCTTGGCCGCGTAGGGCGCGGAGTCGCGCAGGCCGTACTCGATACGGTCGAGGTAGCCGCCGCGGTCGTAGGGGGTCTTCGTCGACGCGCCGGTGGTGGCGTTGACGTTGCGGCCGTAGTTGTTGCTCTCCTGCTTCCAGAAGTAGGCCATCGCGTTGCCGCTCGGGTCCACCACGTAGTCCAGGTTCCAGCGCCAGGCCTGCTGGCACCAGGAGGTCGCGAAGGAGGAGGTGGCGCACGGCTCACCGCTGTGGTTGCCGAAGACCGGGGTGGTCAGGACCGAATCGGTCACCGGGTTGCCCGTGGCCCATCCGGGAAGCTTGTGCCTGCCGAAGAAGTACTGGGTGCCGTCGAGCGTCGTCACCTTCCAGTACTCACCCGCACCCGCGACCGTACCCGTGCCCGCGTCACCGTTGTCGGCACCGCTGAGCTTCTCGATCCTCTCCCCACCGTCGGACGTGGGATGCCAGCCCTTGACGGGATCCAGGACCAGCTCGGTGGTCTTCCCGCCGAGCGAGAGCGTGGCGTTGTCGCTGAACCAGCACTGGTCGCCGACCTTGGTGGTGTTGGTACCACCGTCCTTGTCGTCCTCACAGGACTTGTAGCGGCGCTCGATGTAGCCGGGCTCGTAACCCCAGCCGTCACCGATCCACCCGGCCTGGTTGTTCGACGCCGACGTACGCCCGTCGACAGCCTGCGAACTGTAGCCGAGCGTGACGCCGGGCT
>NZ_JNZO01000082.1 GCF_000717595.1 Streptomyces flavochromogenes
CTAAGGGCTGTCCCGCAAGTGCGGCCGTGTCTTGACCTGAGACCGGCTCGATAGGGTCAGGACCGCAGCCGACGGAAGAGGATCGTTCGATGGCGACGTACGACCAGCTGACCGAGTGGGCCGGTCTGGGGCATGTCACGCGAGCCGGACGGGACGTTGTGGCCGGCTGGCAGATCCCGGGCTTCATGAAGGCACAGCTCGTCGAGGTGGGCGTCCCGGTAGCTCCGCGCCTCATCGAACGAGTCGTGATGCAGAGCGAGGCTGATCCGATCCTGCTCACGTCCCGGGGCCCGCTCTACCGTCTCACCGAGCAGGCGGACCCCGATGATCAGGCCGAGCGGTCATCGTTCGGCGTTGAGCCGGAGACTGGAACGGTCTACTTCGTCATGCCGGATGGGGAGGCATGGTTCGCCAACTCGGGTGTCGGCGTGTGGCTCAACGTCCTTCACCACTATGGCAGCTGCGTAACCGCCTCAGAGCTTCTCAGCGAGCCGGACGGCCCCGAGGAGTACCTCTCTGAAGGGGAGGAAGAGCGGGCTTTCGCCGAGCTGAACCGGCTTGCCGAGGAGCTGAAGGAGATCGACCCGGCAGCCTTCAACGGCTACGAGGGGTTTCTCTGGCCAGGGTTCCTGGACCGCTGGCTCTACTGAGCTCGGCCGGCAGATCCATGGCCCGCAGGTCTGGACCCGTGCGGGAGGCCAGCCGCCCACGACTGAGATGATCTTCATGTGGGGGCTGTGATCACGGCGTCGGAGCCGTCATGGATAGCGCCGTACTCCGGGCTTACTCCGAAGCAGTTCGGCAAACTGATCAACGTGCTGCGGCGCGGAGGCTTGCCCGTGGTTTGCAGGGGCCGTCCGTGGAGTCTTCGACTGGAAGACCGGGTGTTGCTGGTTGCCGCGTACTGGCGGACAAACCTGACCTTGCGGCAGCTGGCCCCCTTGTTCGGGGTCTCGAAGTCTGCCGCGGGCCGGATTGTGAGCCAGCTCGGCCCCTTGCTCGCTCTGCGGCCGCGGAGCCGCTTCCGCAGAGACACGGTGCTGATCGTGGACGGCACCCTGGTGCCGACGCGGGACCACAGCGTGGCGGAGCAGTCCAAGAACTACCGCTACTCGACCAACCACCAGGTCGTCATCGATGCCGTCTCACGCCTTGTCGTCTCCGTCGGCCGGCCTGTGCCGGGCAACCGCAACGACTGCAAGGCATGGGAACTGTCCGGAGCCAAGAGCTCGGTGGGCAACACCACCGTGATCGCCGACGGTGGCTACCGCGGCACTGGTCTGATCATCCCGCACCGCCGAGAACCCGGCCAGACCGAGCTACCGGCCTGGAAGGAAGCCCACAACACCTCCCACCGCAAGGTCCGCGCCCGAGTTGAGCACACCTTCGCCCGCATGAAGACCTGGAAGATCCTCCGCGACTGCCGCCTGAAAGGCGACGGCGTCCACCACGCCATGCTCGGCATCGCCCGCCTCCACAACCTCGCCTTGACCGGATAGTGGATCTATGCCGACGGCTGATGAGTAGCACGTCTGAGATCACTTGCGGGACAGCCCTTAG
>NZ_JNZO01000083.1 GCF_000717595.1 Streptomyces flavochromogenes
GGCGAGATCGAGTCGGCGCTCGTCGCCCACGACTCCGTGGCACAGGCCGCGGTGATCGTCCGCGAGGACCGCCCCGGCGACAAGCGGCTCGTCGCCTACGTCGTCGCCAACGGCGGTGACGCCGTCACCGCGGGCGGCGAGGTCGACACCAACGCCCTGCGCCGGCACGCCGTCGACGCCCTGCCCGAGTACATGGTGCCGTCCGCGTTCGTCGTCCTGGACGCCCTGCCGCTGACCGGCAACGGAAAGCTCGACCGCCGCGCCCTGCCGCAGCCCGTGCTGACCGGCGAGAGCGACGGGCGAGCCCCGCGGAACCCCGTCGAGGAGGTGCTGTGCGGTCTCTTCGCCGACGTCCTCGGCCGGGCCTCCGTCACCGTCGACGACCACTTCCTGCGGCTCGGCGGGCACTCCCTGCTCGCCACCCGGCTCGTCAGCCGGATCCGCGCCGCCCTCGGCACCCGGATCACCGTGCGCGATATCTTCCAGCACCCGACCGTGGCCCAGCTCGCCGAGCTGGTCGCCGCGGGCGGCGGCGAGCCGGTCCGTGCCGCACTGACGGTCCAGGACCGGCCCGAACGGGTGCCGCTGTCGTCGGCCCAGCAACGCCTCTGGTTCCTCGACCAGCTGGAGGGCCCGTCCGCCACCTACAACATCCCACTGGCCGTGCGGCTCTCCGGCAGCCTCGACGCGGACGCCCTGCGTCTCGCGCTCACCGACGTCGTCGTACGCCACGAATCCCTGCGGACCGTCTTCCGGACCGCCGGCGGCGAGGCCCACCAGCACATCCTCGCCGCCGACGCGGTCGAGGTACCCCTGCCGACGGAGAAGGCGACGGAGGCGAACCTCCCCGGACTGCTCGCCGAGGAGAGCGCCAAGGTCTTCGACCTCACCACCGGACTGCCGATCCGCGCCGCCCTGTTCGAGCTGGCGACCGAGGAACACGTCCTCATGGTCGTCACCCACCACATCGCCTCCGACGGCTGGTCGAACGCCCCCTTCTTCGCCGACCTCGGCCGCGCCTACGAGGCCCGCGGCGCGGGCGCCGCCCCCGGCTGGGCGCCGCTCCCGGTCCAGTACGCCGACTACACGCTGTGGCAGCGCGAGCTGCTCGGCGCCGAGCAGCTCCCCCAACTCGACCACTGGCGGCAGGCGTTGGCCGGCCTCCCCGAGGAGGCCACGCTGCCGACGGACCGGCCCCGGCCCGCCGTCGCCTCCTACCAGGGCGCCACCCTCACCGTGTCCTGCCCCGCTCCGGTCCACCGGGCGCTGACCGGGCTCGCACGGGAAACCGGCACCACCGCCTTCATGGTGGCCCAGGCCGCTGTGGCCTCCGTGCTGTCGCGGTGTGGTGCGGGCTCTGATGTCCCGATCGGTTCGCCGGTCGCGGGGCGGACGGATCAGGCTCTCGACGATCTCGTGGGCTTCTTCGTCAATACGTTGGTTCTGCGTACGGATGT
>NZ_JNZO01000084.1 GCF_000717595.1 Streptomyces flavochromogenes
GAGCACCTGGTGCCGTCGGCTTTCGTGGTCCTCGACGCCCTTCCTCGTACGGTCAACGGCAAGCTCGACCGCCGGGCTCTCCCCGCCCCCGACGACACCACCGCCTCCGAGGGCGGACGAGCACCCCGCAACCCCGCCGAGGAGATCCTCTGCGGTCTCTTCGCCGACAACCTCGGACTCGAATCCGTCGGCATCGACGACAACTTCTTCCACCGCGGCGGCCACTCCCTCCGCGCCACCAAACTCACCTCCAGGATCCGCGACGCCTTCGGCGTGCGGCTCGGAGTGCGGGAGATCTTCCAGCACCCGACCGTGGCGCGGCTCGCCGAGCTGATCGCGGTGAGCGGCGGCGAGGAGGAGCGCCCCGCGCTGGTGGCGGGGGAGCGGCCCGAGCGGCTCCCTTTGTCCTCCGCCCAGCAACGCCTCTGGTTCCTCGACCAGCTGGAGGGGCCCTCGCCCACGTACAACATTCCACTGGCCGTGCGGCTCACCGGCCGCATCGACGTCGAGGCCCTGCGTCTCGCCCTCGTCGACGTCGTCGTACGCCACGAATCCCTTCGGACCTCCTTCCCTTCCGAGGGTGGCTCGCCGCACCAGGCGATCCGCTCTCTCGCGACGACCGACCTCGCGCTCCCGGTGACCCCGGTGACGGAGGAGTCGCTGCCCCAGGTGCTGGCCGGACTGTCCGGCACCACGTTCGACCTCTCCACCGATCTGCCCATCCGCGCGGATCTGCTGGAGCTGTCCCCCGGGAAGCACGTGCTTCTGGTGGTGATGCACCACATCGCCTCCGACGGCTGGTCGAACGGCCCGCTCCTGCGGGACCTCGCCACGGCGTACACGGCCCGGGGCGCCGGCGCCGCCCCCGACTGGGCGCCGCTCCCGGTCCAGTACGCCGACTACACCCTGTGGCAGCGGAGTCTCCTCGCCATCGATGAGGAGCGCCACGTCGCCTTCTGGCGACAGCAGTTGGCCGAACTGCCCGAGGAGGCGACGCTGCCTGCGGACCGGCCCCGGCCGGCCGTCGCCTCCTACCGCGGGGCCACCCACCAGGTGACCGCCCCCGCGCACACGCACGCTGCCCTGACCGGGCTGGCGCGTGAGACCGGAACCACCCTGTTCATGGTCGCCCAGGCCGCTGTCGCCACCCTCCTGTCGCGGTGTGGTGCGGGCAGTGATGTCCCGATCGGTTCGCCGGTCGCGGGGCGGACGGATCAGGCTCTCGACGATCTCGTGGGCTTCTTCGTCAATACGTTGGTTCTGCGTACGGATGT
>NZ_JNZO01000085.1 GCF_000717595.1 Streptomyces flavochromogenes
CACCGGGAGACACGCCTCGTACGGTCCCTGGAACGGGCCGCTCACCCGCTGCGCTCCACGGAGCCCGGTGGCCGGACCGGGGACCTTCGGGCGCTGAGCGCCATGGTCGGCGGCGCGAAGGTGGTGGGCCTGGGCGAGGCCACACACGGTTCGCACGAGTTCTTCGCCATGAAGGAACGCGTCTTCCGGCACCTCGTCGAGGAGCGCGGCTTCACCACCTTCGCGCTGGAGATGAGCTGGTCGGCGGGGCTCAGGATCGACGAGTACCTCCAGGGCGGCCCCGGCGACCCGCGGCGGATCGCGACGGAGACGCTGGCCGGATCCCCCTGGGAACGCGAGGAGTTCGTCAGTCTGATCGGCTGGATGCGCGAGCACAACCGCCGCCGCCCCGGCCACCGGGTCCACTTCATGGGGGACGACCTCGGGGCGCCGCAGCTCGGCGACCACATCTTCGAGCGCGTGCTGTCGTCCGTCGGCAGGACCCGGCCGGAGGTCCTGCCCCGCCTGACCGAGTTGTACGCCGGACTGCGCCCCTTCGACGACATCTTCGGCTACCTGCGCACACCGGTCGCGGAACGCGAGACGAACGCCGTACGCGCCCAGGAGGCACTCGACCTGGTCGCCGCGCACCTGGCGGCCGACGACGACCACGCGTGGACGGTGCGGCACGCCCGGAACATCGCGGAGACCTTCGCCTTCGCCACCGTCGACCTCGCCGACCCCGCCTCGGTCACCGCCGCCGAGCACCTGCGCGACCGGGCCATGGCGGACAACGTGCTGTGGTGGCAACGCCACACCGGCCACAGGATGCTGCTGTCGGCCCACAACGGCCACGTCGGATACCTCTCGACCCACCCGGACATGTACCCGCGGACCCAGGGCGCCGTGCTGCGCGACCACCTGGGCAGCGGCTACGCCGCGATAGGCTTCTCCTTCGCCGGCGGCTCCTTCCTCACCAAGGACGCAGCCCTGGACGGGGACTGGAAGCCGGTCACCGTCCCCGCGGCGCGCCCCGGGATGAACGAGCACCTCCTGGACCGGGTCGGGTACCGGGACTTCTTTCTGGACCTGAGGACCGCACCCGCCGAGGCGCGCGCCTGGTTCGACCGTGCCCGGCCGGTCTACGACGCCGGCTCGACCTTCACCGCCGATCCCCTGCCCGCCCTCGCCCTCGGCCGGGCCTACGACGTGCTCATCCACCTCCATCGGGTCCGCGCGGCCGACAAGCTCACGCGGGGGGCGTCCGCCCCGTAGCG
>NZ_JNZO01000086.1 GCF_000717595.1 Streptomyces flavochromogenes
AGAGGTCATCTCATTTGGCTGCCAACAGTGGGGAATATTGCTGGTGAGAGCGTCTCGATCGCTGTTGAATGCCTCGATGAGCGACTACTGGACACCAACCCACTTCGCGGTCGAGCACGAGGATGCGGAAAGCCTGGCCCGCCTGCTCGCCAACGGCGCCGACCCTGATGAGGTCCTGAGCAACATGACGCTGCTGACGCACGCGATCGACACCGAGGGGGATGGTGCCCTGCAGAGCGGCCAGCCGTTGACGGTGCACACCACTGCCGTACTGCTGGCGTTCAGCGAGGATCCTGAACTCGCTGATCCGGACGGTCGCACTCCCCTGGAGGTGGCCACTTCCTACGATCATGACCTGGCTGTACAGCTGCTGCGAACCCACATCAGCAAGCGAGCCGGCGGTGACAGACGAGGACGCAGGCGATGGTGGTGAAGGCAAGGAAGTGGTCCGCCTTGCGTTCGTAGCGGCGGTGGAGCCGGCGGCAGCCAGCGAGCCAGGCCATGGTCCGTTCGATGGTCCAGCGATGGCGGCCCAGTCGCTGAGAGGACTCGACGCCCCTGCGCGCGATGCGGTGGGTGATACCTCGCTCGCGTAACCATCGCCGCAAGTGGGAGTAGTCGTACCCCTTGTCGCCGTGAAGCTTGCCGGGCTTGCGCCGTCGAGGCCCGCGACGGGAGCGGATCGGCGGTATGCCCTTGACCAGTGGGATCAGGGCCTGACTGTCGTGCACGTTGGCTGCCGAGATCCCGACAGATATGGGCAGACCGGTTCGCTCGGTGATCAGATGGATCTTCGAGCCGTACTTGCCCCGGTCGACAGGATTCGGACCTGTCAGGTCCCCCTTTTCATCGCCCGCATGTTCACCGAATCGATCGCGCAGCGGGACCAGTCCAGATCGCCGCGGGCGCCGAGGTCGTCGAGGACCAGGCGGTAGAGCTTGGCCCACACGCGGGCCTTCGTCCATTCCGAGAAACGCCGGTGGGCTGTCGCTCCCGACAGCCCGAACGACGCGGACGGCAACTGCTGCCAGGTGCAGCCCGAAGTGGCCACAAACATGATCGCGGCCAACACCTCCCGGTCGCCATGCCGACGTCGGCCACCACCCTGGGGTCGCGATGGAGCTTCCGGTACCACTCGCTGGAACAGTTCCCACAACTCGTCCGGCACCAGCCGCTCAACAATCCCCGCCACGAGCCCGCACCCTACCGGCTCCCCAAATGAGATGGCCTCT
>NZ_JNZO01000087.1 GCF_000717595.1 Streptomyces flavochromogenes
TTACGGGAGGTTGCGGGCCATGACGATGCGCTGGACCTGGTTGGTGCCTTCGTAGATCTGGGTGATCTTGGCGTCGCGCATCATGCGCTCGACGGGGTAGTCGCGGGTGTAGCCGTAGCCGCCGAGGAGCTGGACGGCGTCGGTGGTGACCTCCATGGCGACGTCGGAGGCGAAGCACTTCGCGGCGGCGCCGAAGAACGTCAGATCGCCGTCGACGCGCTCGGACTTGGCGGCGGCGGCGTAGGTGAGCTGGCGGGCGGCCTCGAGCTTCATGGCCATGTCGGCGAGCATGAACTGGACGCCCTGGAAGTCGGCGATGGGCTTGCCGAACTGCTTGCGCTCCGTGACGTAGCCCTTGGCGTAGTCGAGGGCGCCCTGGGCGATGCCGATGGCCTGGGCGGCGATGGTGATGCGGGTGTGGTCGAGGGTCTTCATCGCGGTGGCGAAGCCGGTGCCCTCGGCGCCGATCATGCGGTCGGCGGGGATGCGGACGTTGTCGAGGTAGACCTCGCGGGTCGGGGAGCCCTTGATGCCGAGCTTCTTCTCCGGGGCGCCGAAGGACACGCCCTCGTCGGACTTCTCCACGACGAAGGCGGAGATGCCCTTGGAGCGCTTGTCCGGGTCGGTGACGGCCATCACGGTGTAGTACTCGGAGACACCGGCGTTGGTGATCCACCGCTTGACGCCGTTGAGGACCCAGAAGTCCCCGTCGCGGACCGCGCGGGTCTTCATGCCGGCCGCGTCGGAGCCCGCGTCGGGCTCGGACAGGGCGTAGGAGAACATCGCGTCGCCCTTGGCCAGCGGGCCGAGGTACTTGTGCTTGAGCTCCTCCGACCCGGACAGGATCACCGGCAGCGAGCCCAGCTTGTTGACCGCCGGGATCAGGGAGGAACTGCCGCACGCGCGGGCGACCTCCTCGATCACGATCACCGTGGCCAGGGCGTCCGCGCCCGCGCCGCCGTAGGTCTCCGGGACGTGCACGGCGTGCAGGTCGTTGGCGACCAGCGCGTCCAGGGCCTCCTGCGGGAACCGGCCCTCCTCGTCCACCGCCGCGGCGAACGGCACGATCTTCGCCTCCGCGAGCGCACGCACCGACTCCCGGAGCATGTCGTGCTCCTCGGA
>NZ_JNZO01000088.1 GCF_000717595.1 Streptomyces flavochromogenes
GCGCCCTGAGCAGGCCGTCCTGGAACGCGTAGCTCGTGCGGTACTGGTTGTCGTGGGTGAGGGTCTTCGTCGTGACGACGACCGGCCCGTTGTTCCGCAGCAGGTACTCGTACTGGAAGTTCGGCGCCGTCGGGTAGGTCGCCTGGGCCCTGCCGGGCAGCCACGCCTTGGTCACCCGGCCCAACGGGTCGTAGGCGGACGTGGTGACCTTGCCGTTGGTGTCGGTGACCTTCGTGGGCAGCGCGCGCCGTGCCGAGAGCACGGTGGTGATCGTGTGCCCGAGCGGGTTGGTGACGACGGTGCTGGTCGGGACTTCACCGGTGGCGGGGGTGAAGCTGGAACGGCTCACCTTGCCGTAGGCGTCGGCCTCGGCCAGCTGGCGGCCGTAGATGTCGTAGCAGAGCTGAGTGCTTCCGGTGCCGCAGACGCTCGGGGTGGAGGACGTGACGTCGTATCCGGTGCCCGTGCCGTTGATCTGCTCGGACTTGGTCACGAGGCCCTTGGTGGGTGCCGCGTGCAGGGCAAGGCCGTCGTAGTAGGTCCGGACGTCGTCGATCACGTCCGCGGGACGCGACACGGTCGCGCCGCAGGCGACGGCGACGGTCTCACTGCGGGAGACCTTGTCCAGGATCATCGAGGTGCCGGTGCGGGCGTACGTCGTGGTGGTGCACTTCTCGTCACCGGTCTTGTCGACGTCGCCTTCCTCGGAGAGCGTCGTCACCAGGCCGTAGGAGTCGAAGCCCTTGACCGACCGCGTGGTGCGTTCGCCGCCGGTGACCTTGACCCGTGTCTCCTCCGTCTGGGTGCCCGTGAAGTACGCCTCAAGGGCGGGCAGTCCGGTGCGGGCGCGGGTCGCCGTCACGGCCGAGCGCCAGGGTACGAAGGAGGAGGCGCTGACGAGCGGTCCGCCGTCGCCGTTGTACGTGGCCTTGTCGCGGAGCATGCCGGCGAACTGCTCACGGTCGGTCACGGCGACGCCTGCGGAGTTCTTGACCTGGGCGCCGTCGATGCCGCGGAAGTAGCGGGCCTCGGAGAGGGTCTTCTTGTCGAAGCCGGCGCCGGTGCGGGTCTGGACGAGG
>NZ_JNZO01000089.1 GCF_000717595.1 Streptomyces flavochromogenes
CCTCGTCCAGACCCGCACCGGCGCCGGCTTCGACAAGAAGACCCTCTCCGAGGCCCGCTACTTCCGCGGCATCGACGGCGCCCAGGTCAAGAACTCCGCCGGCGTCGCCGTGACCGACCGTGAGCAGTTCGCCGGCATGCTCCGCGACAAGGCCACTTACGACGGCGACGGCGGACCGCTCGTCAGCGCCTCGTCATACGTCCCGTGGCGCTCGGCCGTGACGGCGACCCGCGCCCGCACCGGACTGCCCGCCCTTGAGGCGTACTTCACGGGCACCCAGACGGAGGAGACACGCACCCGGATCACGGGCGGTGAACGCACCACTCGCTCGGTGAAGACCTTCGATTCCGAGGGCCTGGTCGCCACCGTCTCCGATCTCGGCGACGTCGACAAGACCGGTGACGAGAAGTGCACCACCACGACGTACGCCCGCACCGGCACCTCGACGATCCTGGACAAGGTCTCCCGCAGTGAGACCGTCGCCGTCGCCTGCGGCGCGACCGTGTCGCGCCCCGCGGACGTGATCGACGACGTCCGCGCGTACTACGACGGCCTTGCCCTGCACGCGGCACCCACCAAGGGCCTCGTGACCAAGTCCGAGCGGATCAACGGCGCGGGCGCCGGCTACGACATCGTCACCTCCACGCCGAGCGTCTGCGGCGCCGGAAGCACCCAGCTCTGCTACGACATCTACGGTCGGCGGCTGGCCGAGGCCAACGCCTACGGCAAGATCAGTCGCACCGCCTACACCCCCGCCACCGGCGAGGTGGCGACCAGCAGCGTCGTCACCAACCCGCTCGGGCACGCGGTCACCACGGTCTTCTCACCGCGGCGCTCGCTGCCCACCAAGATCACCGATGTGAACGGCAAGGTCACCACGACCGTCCACGACCCGCTGGGCCGGGTGACCAAGGCGTGGCTCCCTGGCAGGGCCCAGGCGACGTACCCCAGCGCGCCGAACATCCAGTACGACTACCTGGTGCGGAACAACGGGCCGGTCGTCGTCACGACGAAGACCCTCACCCACGACAACCAGTACCGCACGAGCTACGCGTTCCAGGACGGCCTGCTCAGGGCGC
>NZ_JNZO01000090.1 GCF_000717595.1 Streptomyces flavochromogenes
CAGGGTTCGCAGTGGGCCGGAATGGCCGTCGAGCTCCTCGACTCCTCCCCCGTCTTCGCCCAGACCATCAACGCGTGCGAGACAGCCCTCACACCCTTCGTGGACTGGTCCCTCACCGCCGTCCTGCGCGGCGAAGACCACGCCCCCGGCCTCGACCGCGTCGACGTCGTCCAACCCGCCTCCTGGGCCATGATGATCGCCCTCGCCGCCCTCTGGCGCGCCAACGGCATCAACCCCACCGCCGTCATCGGCCACTCCCAGGGCGAAATCGCCGCAGCCGTCGTCGCCGGCGGCCTCACCATCGAAGACGGCGCCCGCGTCGTCGCCCTCCGCTCCCAAGCCCTCCGCGTCCTCTCCGGAGGCGGCGGCATGGCCTGGCTCAGCATCCCCGAAACCCAAGCCGAACACCTCCTCACCACCTGGCCCGGACAACTCTCCGTCGCCGCCGTCAACGGCCCCTCCTCCACCGTCGTCGCAGGCCGACCCGACGCACTCGACGCACTCCTCACCCACTGCGAAACCACCGGAATCTGGGCCCGCCGCATACCCGTCGACTACGCCTCCCACTCCGCACACGTCGACGACATCCAGCACACCCTCGCCGACCAACTGGCAGACGTCGCCCCCCGAACAGGCAAGATCGCCTTCCACTCCACCGTCACCGGCGACATCCTCGACACCAGCGCACTCGACGGCACCTACTGGTTCCGCAACCTCCGCAGCAAAGTCCGCCTCGCCGACGTCATCCAACAACTCGCCACACCCGACACCCTGTTCATCGAAGTCAGCGCACACCCCGTCCTCACCTCCGGCATCACCGAAACCCTCGGCGACACCGGCGCCGTCATCGCCACCCTCCACCGCAACAACGGCAGCCTCGAACGCTTCATCGAATCCGCCGCCGAAGCCTGGACCCACGGCGCCACCATCGACTGGCCCACACTCCTCCAGCCCTACCAACCCCACACCATCGAACTCCCCCCCTACCCCTTCCAACGCCAGCACTACTGGCTCG
>NZ_JNZO01000091.1 GCF_000717595.1 Streptomyces flavochromogenes
AGTCGACGCCGTCGAGGCCCACGGCACCGGCACCGTCCTCGGCGACCCCATCGAGGCACAGGCCCTCCTCGCCACCTACGGCAGCGAACGCGACGGTGGCCGGCCCCTGATGCTGGGATCCCTGAAGTCCAACCTCGGCCACGCCCAGGCGGCCGCCGGCGTCGGCGGCGTGATCAAGATGGTCATGGCTCTGCGCCATGGCGAAGTACCCGCCTCGCTGAACGTGGGCAGGCCCAGCGAACTCGTCGACTGGGAGTCCGGCGGCGTCGAGGTCCTCACCGAGCCCCGCGCCTGGCCTGCCGCGGAAGGGAAGGTCCGGCGGGCCGGAGTGTCGTCGTTCGGCATCAGCGGCACCAACGCCCACGTCATCCTGGCCGAGGCCCCGGCGGCCGAGCCGGTCGCCGAGGACGCCACCGAGCGTCCCGAGGCCGGTCTGCCGTGGATGGTGTCGGCGCGGTCGGCCGATGCGCTGGCCGAGGCCGCGGGACGGCTGGCCGAGTACGTACGGGCGAGGCCCGGGCTCCGTCCGGCCGATGTGGCGTTCTCGCTGGCCGCGAACCGTTCCGCCTTCGAGTCCCGTGCCATGGTCCCCGGCGCCGAAGGACGCGAAGGGCTCCTGGCGGGCCTCGACGCGCTGGCCTCCCGCGAGGTCGACGCGGTCACCGCGGCCGTCTCCGGTGCGAAGCCGGGGCGCGCCTCCGGTGCTCCTGTCGTCTTCGTGTTCCCGGGGCAGGGTTCGCAGTGGGCCGGAATGGCCGTCGAGCTCCTCGACTCCTCCCCCGTCTTCGCCCAGACCATCAACGCGTGCGAGACAGCCCTCACACCCTTC
>NZ_JNZO01000092.1 GCF_000717595.1 Streptomyces flavochromogenes
GCTCAGCGCCCGAAGGTCCCCGGTCCGGCCACCGGGCTCCGTGGAGCGCAGCGGGTGAGCGGCCCGTTCCAGGGACCGTACGAGGCGTGTCTCCCGGTGCTCAGAGCCGGAGCCGGCGGGCACGGCCGAGGCGGCGGACCCGGCGGATGGGGTCGAGGACGCTCGGACGGCCGGTGGTGCGGCGGACGCGGGAGCGGTCACCGCCGTGGCGGCCAGCGCTCCCGTGAGCGCGAGGAACCCTCGCCGACCGGTCGTCCTTGTGTACTCCTGCATTGCGATCACTCCTTCTGTACGACGGCTCCCCAAGCCGATGAAGTGATCTTCGTGTCCTGGGGCGCGGACTGCGCTGGGGTGCCCCACCGGCTTCTTCGGGGGACAGCCCCACCGCGTTCGCACCCGCTGGCGGGATCGTCCGGCGGATCCCTGACCAGCAGGGTTGATCGGGAACACCAGGATTCACGAGGAAGAGAACCTCCCCTGTGTTCAGCTTGAAGTCGGCCGGCCGCCGCGCGACGCGCACCACTGCCGTTGGCGCGCTCGCCGTCGCGACATGCGCCACTCTGATGGCCGGCAGCGCCGGGGCGATCGTCAACGGGACTGATTCCACGGAGCGCTATCCGTTCATGGCGTCGATCCCCGAGTCGGCCCCGAAGTACGGCGTGTACGACGGCAACTGCGGGGCGTCGCTGATCGATCCCCAGTGGGTGCTGACGGCGGCCCACTGCGTCA
>NZ_JNZO01000093.1 GCF_000717595.1 Streptomyces flavochromogenes
GCCGACACCACCCACGCCACCGGCCCCACCTGCTCCGCCGGGGAATCCAGCTCAGCAGACGGCACGGCTTCCGCCGACGGCGCCTGCTCCAGAATCACATGAGCGTTCGTGCCACTGATCCCGAACGACGACACCCCCGCACGACGCGGCCGACCCTCCACACCCCACTCACGCGACTCCGTCAGCAGCCGAACTCCCCCCGCACCCCAATCCACATGAGACGACGGCGCATCCACATGCAACGTGGCGGGCAGCACCCCACGACGCAACGCCTCCACCATCTTGATCACACCACCCACACCCGCCGCCGCCATCGTGTGACCGATGTTCGACTTCAACGAACCCAGCCACAACGGCCGATCCTCCGACCGCCCCTGCCCATACGTGGCCAACAACGCCTGCGCCTCGATCGGATCACCCAACCGCGTCCCCGTACCGTGCGCCTCCACCACATCCACATCACCCGCACCCAACCCCGCATCCGCCAACGCCAGACGGATCACACGCTGCTGCGACGGACCGTTCGGAGCCGTCAACCCATTCGACGCACCGTCCTGATTCACCGCCGAACCCCGCAACACCGCCAGCACCCGATGCCCCCGCGCACGCGCCACCGACAAACGCTCCAACACCACAAGCCCCGCACCCTCACCCCAGCCCGTCCCATCGGCCGACTCCGCGAACGCCTTGCACCGCCCATCAGCAGACAACCCACGCTGCCGCGAGAA
>NZ_JNZO01000094.1 GCF_000717595.1 Streptomyces flavochromogenes
GCTCAGCGCCCGAAGGTCCCCGGTCCGGCCACCGGGCTCCGTGGAGCGCAGCGGGTGAGCGGCCCGTTCCAGGGACCGTACGAGGCGTGTCTCCCGGTGTTCTGGGCGACCGGTCTCGTGCGGTGCCGCCGAGGACGCCGGCACGGCCGGTGCGGCGGAGGACAGGGGAGCGGCCGCCGCCGCGGCGGCGAGCGCTCCCGTCAGCGCGAGGAACCCTCGCCGGCCGGTCGTCTTCGTGTACGCGTGCATTCCGATCACTCCTTGCGTGCGGCGGCTCCCCGAGCCGATGAAGTGATCTTCGTGTGCCGGGGCGCCGACCGCGCTGGGGTGCCCCACCGGCTTTCCCCGGGGGACACCCCCACCGCGATCGTGCCTGCTGGCCGGATGGTCCGGCGGATCTCGCAACGACCAGGGTGGGTCGGGCACACCAGGATTCACACGGAAGGAACCCCCTGTGTTCAGTTTGAAGTCGGTCGGCCGCCGCGCGGTGCGCACCACTGCCGTCGGTGCGCTCGCCGTCGCGACATGCGCCACTCTGATGGCCGGCAGCGCCGGGGCGATCGTCAACGGGGCCGACTCCACGGAGCGCTATCCGTTCATGGCGGCGATCCCCGAGTCGGCCCCGAAGTACGGCGTGTACGACGGCAACTGCGGGGCGTCGCTGATCGATCCCCAGTGGGTGCTGACGGCGGCCCACTGCGTCA
>NZ_JNZO01000095.1 GCF_000717595.1 Streptomyces flavochromogenes
GGTGTCGGCGTGCCCGGCATCGTCGCCCGCACCGCGGAGGACGGGGCGGTGGTGCACGGCCAGACCGTCGGCTGGGACGCGGTGCCCTTCGAACGCCTCCTGCGCGCCGCCGTCGACCTGCCCGAGTCCGTGCCGTACTGGATCGACAACGGCGCCAAGACCCTCGGCCAGGCCGAGATGTGGTTCGGCGCCGGGCGCGGTGCGCGCAGCGCGGTGGTGGTCCTGTTCGGCTCGGGCGTCGGCGCGTGCGTGGTGACGGACCCGATGGGGCCGGGCCGGGCGATCGAGTGGGGGCATCTGACGGTACGGGTCCGGGGGCGCCGCTGCCGCTGCGGAGCCCAGGGCTGCCTGGAGGCGTACGCGGGGGCCGAAGCCCTCCTGGAACGGTGGCGGGAGGCCGGCGGGGTGCCGCCGGAGGGCGCGGACGAGGAGACGGCGCTGACGGCGATGCTGGCGGCGGCGTACCCGGCGGAGGCCGGGACCGAACCCGACGCCACCGCGGTCGCCGTCCTGGCGGAGACCGCCGAATACCTGGGCGCCGGATTCGCCGACCTCATCAACCTCTTCCAGCCCGAGCGCATCCTGGTCGGCGGCTGGGCCGGCCTCCAGCTCGGCACCCGCTTCCTCGAAACCGTGTCCGGCTACGCGCGGGAGTACGCCCTCACG
>NZ_JNZO01000096.1 GCF_000717595.1 Streptomyces flavochromogenes
GCCGCGGAGTTCGGGGTCGGTGGTGCGGGCGAGTTCCCGGTAGTACGTCAGATGGCGCCGCTCGGTCGCGGCCCGCTCCCCGGACTCCTCCAGACGCTCCCCCGCGTACTCCGCCACCGTCTCCAGAAGCCGGAACCGCATCCCCTCACCGTCCCGGCCCGGCCCCGCCACCACCAACGACTTGTCGACCAGGGCACCCAGCAGATCCAGCACGTCCGGAGCCCCGCCGTCCGCACACACCGCCTCCGCCGCCGCCAGATCCGCACCCCCCGTGAACACCGCAAGCCGCCGCAGCACCGCCCGCTCCGGCCCCTCCAGCAGATCCCACGACCAGTCCACCACCGCCCGCAACGTCTGCTGCCGCGGCAACACCGTCCGCGCCCCCGACGTCAACAACCGGAACCGGTCGTCCAGCCGCTCCGCGATCTGACGCACCGACAACAACCGCAACCGCGCCGCCGCCAACTCGATCGCCAACGGCAGACCGTCCAGACGCCGGCACACCTCCTCCGCCGCCCCCCGATCCTCCCCCACCACGAACCCCGGACGCGCCGCCGCACCCCGCTCCCCCAACAACCGCAACGCCATCCCCACCGGCAACGGCCCCAACGGCCGCACCACCTCCCCCGGCACCCCCAACGGCTCCCGGCTCGTCGCGAG
>NZ_JNZO01000097.1 GCF_000717595.1 Streptomyces flavochromogenes
GCGAACGTCAGGGAGTCGGTGACCGGAAGCCCGACCGCCACCCCGAGGACGAGAAACACGACGCCCATGCCGGTCGCGACGCCGGCGATGAGCCACGCGACCCGCTTGACCTGCCGTTCCAGAGGGCTCGCCTCACGCCGCGTCCGCTGGCTGAGCGCGGCGATCCGACCGAGTTCGGTCTGGTTTCCCGTGGCGAACACGATGGCACGGGCCTGCCCCTCGACACAGGTCGTCCCGCTGAAGACGAGGTTCGGCTCCTCCAGCAGCGGGGCGCCGAGGATCCCGGCCGAAGCGATCCGTTCAGCCGGCACGGACTCGCCCGTGAGCATCGACAGATCGACCTCGACCCCGCCCTCGGTGACGTGCGCGTCGGCGGGGACCTTGTCGCCCTCCTCCAGGAGGATCAGATCGCCCGGTACGAGGTCACGGGCCTCCACGACGTGGGGCTGCCCGTCGCGCACGGCGAGGGCGTGCTCGGGCAGATAGCGGGCGAGTGTCTCCACCGCCCGCTCCGCCTGACGTTCCTGGAGCAGGGCGAAAGCCGCGTTGACGGCGACGACCGCGAGGATCGCCCAACCGAGGATCGCAAGGTCCGCGACGAAGGCGAGGGCGGCGGCGGCCCACAGCAACAGGGCCAGGGGG
>NZ_JNZO01000098.1 GCF_000717595.1 Streptomyces flavochromogenes
GTGGTGTCGGGGAGTGCCGGGTCCGGCAGGACGGTGCTGGTGTTTCCGGGGCAGGGGTCGCAGTGGGGTGCGATGGCGCGGGAGTTGTATGCGTCGGCGCCGGTGTTCAGGGATCGTCTGGAGGAGTGTGCGAAGGCGTTGTCGGCTTTCGTGGAGTGGGATCTTCTGGAGGTGCTGCTGAGCGATGACGGTGGTGTGTTGTTGTCGCGGGTGGATGTGGTGCAGCCGGCGTTGTTCGCGGTGATGGTGTCTTTGGCCGCGTTGTGGGGTGCGCATGGGGTGCGTCCGGATGCGGTGGTGGGGCATTCGCAGGGGGAGATCGCTGCCGCGTGTGTGGCGGGGGCTCTGTCGCTGGAGGATGCGGCGCGTGTCGTGGCGTTGCGCAGTCAGGCGATCCGGGTGTTGGCCGGGCGGGGTGGCATGGTGTCGGTCGCTTTGTCGGTGGGCGAGGTGCGGCCGCGTCTGGAGCGGTGGGGTGGTGATGTCGGGATCGCGGCGGTCAACGGTCCGGTGTCCACTGTGGTGTCCGGCAGTGCGGGGGCTCTGGACGAGTTGCAGGCCGTGTTCGAGGCCGAGGGGGTGCGTACCTGGCGCATCCCCGTCGACTACGCCTCCCACTCCTGGCACGT
>NZ_JNZO01000099.1 GCF_000717595.1 Streptomyces flavochromogenes
GAGACCAGCGGCAGGAAGACCTCAAGGAGGGAGATGTCGAAACCGAACGTCGTCACCGCCAGCCACTTCTCCCCCGCCGACAACCCCACCTGCGAGCCCATCGACCACAGGAAGTTCCGCAACGCGCCATGCGGCACGACCACACCCTTCGGACGACCGGTCGAACCCGACGTGTACAGCACGTACGCCGCGTCACCCGCCGACACCTCGTCCTGAGCGGCGAGTTCCGCCGCCGGAGCCACGTCGTCCAGGAGCACGACCGGTGTGTGCACGCCGTCGGGCAGACCTGTCACCGCATCCTTCGTGGACAGCACGGCCACCGGTCGGGCGTCGGAGAGGATGTAGGCGATCCGGTCGGCCGGAAAGTCCAGGTCCACCGGCAGAAACGCCCCACCCGCAAGACCCACACCCAGCATCGCCACCACCGCGTCCACCGAACGCGGCACCGCCAACGCCACCACCGAACCCCGACCCACACCCACACGCGTCAGCTCATTGGCCACACCCACCGCACGCGACCACAACTCCCCGTACGACAGACGCACCTCACCACACACCACCGCCGGCGCCTCCGGC
>NZ_JNZO01000100.1 GCF_000717595.1 Streptomyces flavochromogenes
GTCGCCGACCGTGTCCCCGATGACGGTCGCCTCGTGCGCCTCGCTGCCCTTGCCGCCGTGGTTCCCGTCCTCGACCAGCTTCTTCGCGTTGTCCCAGGCACCACCGGAGTTGGCGAGGAAGACCGCCATCAGCGCGCCCGTGCCGATCGCCCCCGCGAGGTACGCGCCGAGCGGGCCGACCCCCAGCGCGAAGCCGACCGCGATCGGGGCCATCACCGCGAGCAGCCCGGGCGTGGCGAGTTCGCGCAGCGCGTCCTTGGTGCAGATGTCGACGACCCGTCCGTACTCCGGTTTCTCGGTGTAGTTCATGATCCCCGGGTGCTCGCGGAACTGCCTCCGCACCTCGTACACCACCGATCCCGCCGACCGGGACACCGCGTTGATCGCGAGCCCCGAGAAGAGGAAGACGACCGCCGCGCCGAGGATCAGACCGAAGAGGTTGTTGGGCTGCGAGATGTCCATCGAGAGCGTCACCGCGTCCGCCTTCGCGCCGACCTCGGCGACCGAGGTGGCGATGGC
>NZ_JNZO01000101.1 GCF_000717595.1 Streptomyces flavochromogenes
GAAGGGTGTGAGGGCTGTCTCGCACGCGTTGATGGTCTGGGCGAAGACGGGGGAGGAGTCGAGGAGCTCGACGGCCATTCCGGCCCACTGCGAACCCTGACCGGGAAACACGAAGACGGCTCGGGAAGCGGACACGCCGTTCTCACCGTCGACCTCGCCGGAGGCGAGCGCGTCGAGACCGGCGAGAAGTCCGTCCCTCCCCTCGGCGCCGGGGATGACGGCCCGGGATTCGAAGGCGGACCGCTTGGCGGCCAGGGAGAACGCCACATCGGCCGGACGGAGCCCGGGCCTCGCCCGTACGTGCTCCGCCAGCCGTCCCGCGGCCTCGGCCAGCGCATCGGCCGACCGAGCCGACACCGTCCACGGCAGCGTCGCGCCGTCCAGCCGGTCCGTACCGTCCGTCGCCTCGTCTTCGGCGACCGGTTCGGCTGCGGGGGCTTCGGCGAGGATGACGTGGGCGTTGGTGCCGCTGATGCCGAAGGAGGAGACACCGGCGCGGCGGGCCCGGTCCTCGGGGGCTCGGTGAGGACTTCGACGCCGCCGGACTGCCAGTCGACGAGTTCGCTGGGCCTGCTCACGTTCAGGGAGGCGGGCAGCTCCTCCTGCCGGAGGGCCATGACCATCTTGATGACGCCGCCGACGCCGGCGGCGGGCCGCTGGGCGCGGTGAGTCCGTTGGACGCGCCGTCCTGGTTGACGGCGGTTCCGGCGACGACGGCGAGGATCTCGTGTCCGAGCCGGCGGGCGTCGGAGAGTCGCTCCACCACGAGGACACCGACGCCCTCGGCCCAGGCGGTGCCGTCGGCGTCCGCGGAGAACGACTTGCAGCGCCCGTCGGCGGCGAGTCCGCGCTGACGCGAGAACTCGACTGTACGGCGAGGTGGAGGGCGACGAGGGAGGAGGAGCACGCGGTGTCGACGGTGAGCGCGGGGCCCTGCAGGCCGAGGGTGTAGGCGACCCGGCCCGAGGCCACGCTCGACGTGGTGCCCGTCAGACCGAAGCCGGCCGCACCCGCCCCCGCCTCACCGAGCCGCGGACCGTACTCCTGGGC
>NZ_JNZO01000102.1 GCF_000717595.1 Streptomyces flavochromogenes
GAAGGCCAGATAGTCCGGACCGACGAAGGTCGCGGCCAGCGCACGGTGCGAGGCCATCACACCCTTCGGCAGACCCGTCGAGCCCGACGTGAACATCACGCACGCGACGGATTCGGGCGATCCGCCCGTCTCCACGGCAGCCCCGGAGAGCCCACTGACCTCGGCGATGTCAGCCGTCAGGTCGACGACCACCGCGCTCGTGGACAGCGCCGGCAGATGCGTCTGGGTGATGAGAGCCGCCGGCGCGACCTGCTCAAGAACGCCGTTCAGCTCGAGCATCGTGTACCCGGCGCCCGCCTTCAGCACCGCGAGCAACCCGGCCACCATCTGCGGCGAACGCTCCACATGCACACCCACCAGATCCCCCGGACCCACACCCCGACCCGTCAGATGACGAGCCAGCCGGTTCGACCAGACATCCAGCTCCCCGTACGACACCACCTGATCCTCGAACGAGTTCCGGACCGTGGGTCCGCGCGCCGGCCCACGCGGCGAGCTGTTCACGCTCGTCCTCCTGGAGCAGCGCCATCGCGCCGACGCGGGCGTCGGGTTCGGTCGCGGCGGACTCCAGGAGCAGCAGCATGCGGTCGAGCAGACGTGTGATCGTCTCGGGTCCGTAGAGGTCGGTGGCGTACTCCACGGTGATGTCGAGCCCGTCGGGGCTGCCGTCGGCCGTACGCCGCTCACCGAACGCGAAGGTCAGATCGAACTTCGCGATCCGCAGCTCCGGAGCCACGAACTCCGCCCGCAGATCCCCGAGCCCAGGTGCGCCCACCGCCGTGTCA
>NZ_JNZO01000103.1 GCF_000717595.1 Streptomyces flavochromogenes
GAAGGCCAGATAGTCCGGACCGACGAAGGTCGCGGCCAGCGCACGGTGCGAGGCCATCACACCCTTCGGCAGACCCGTCGAGCCCGACGTGAACATCACACACGCCACCGACTCCGGCGACCCGCCCGTCTCCACCGGAGCGCCCGACAGCCCGCTCACCTCGGCGATCTCGGCCGTCAGGTCGACGACCACCGCGCTCGTGGACAGCGCCGGCAGATGCGTCTGGGTGATGAGAGCCGCCGGCGCGACCTGCTCAAGAACGCCGTTCAGCAGACCGTCCAGGCCCAGACGGGGGGCGTCGGTGGCCGGTCCCGACCACGCGGTCAGGCGCCGGTCCTCCTCGTCGCCGAGCAGCGCCAGCCGGGAGATCGGCCGGTCGGGGTCGGCCACCGCGTCCGTCAGGAGGCGGGTGAGGCGGTGTGCGACGGCCTCGGCCGTGGAGCGCTCGTAGAGGTCGGTGGCGTACTCGACGGTGATGTCGAGCCCGTCGGGGCTGCCGTCGGCCGTACGCCGCTCGCCGAACGCGAAGGTCAGATCGAACTTCGCGATCCGCAGCTCCGGAGCCACGAACTCCGCCCGCAGATCCCCGAGCCCAGGTGCGCCCACCGCCGTGTCA
>NZ_JNZO01000104.1 GCF_000717595.1 Streptomyces flavochromogenes
CTCCCCCGGCACCCCCGGGGCCACCAGCTCCAGGTTCGCGTCCAGAACGTAGGCGTGCTTGCCGGCCAACGGACCACCCACCGGAATGCTCGCCGCACCGGCACCGATCCCGGGCTCGATCACGAACACCGTCGTGAACCCCATACTCTCCGCCGGACCATAACCGTTCAGGAGATGCAGCTGCGGGTGGTCCGTGAGGGCGCGGGTGACGTGTGCGGGTGAGGCGGCCTCGCCCGCCGTCATCGCCTCGCGGATCCCCCTGAAGACCGCCGGGTACTCGTCGAGCATGTGGTTGAAGAGGCTCGCGGACATCTGGAGCGTGGTGACCTGGTGCTGTTCCACCAGCTCCGCGATCAGGTACGGGTCCGTGTGCTGGCCGGGCTGGAGGACACACACCCCGCCGTGCAGCAGCGGACCGAAGACCTCAAGGGCGAACGCGTCCCACGACACCGGCGAGCACTGCAGG
>NZ_JNZO01000105.1 GCF_000717595.1 Streptomyces flavochromogenes
CTCCCCCGGCACCCCCGGGGCCACCAGCTCCAGGTTCGCGTCCAGAACGTAGGCGTGCTTGCCGGCCAACGGACCACCCACCGGAATGCTCGCCGCACCCGCGGCCACCCCCGGCTCGATCACGAACACCGTCGTGAACCCCATACTCTCCGCCGGACCATAACCGTTCAGCAGATGCAGCTGCGGGTGATCGGCCAGAGCCCTGGCCGTGTGGGCCGGGGACGCCGCTTCTCCTGCGGTCATGGCCTCCTTGACGTGGGTGAAGGTCTGCGGGTGTTCGTCGAGCATGTGGTTGAAGAGGCTCGCCGACATCTGGAGCGAAGTGACCTGGTGCCGTTCGACCAGCTCTGCGATCAGATGGGGATCGGTGTGCTGGCCGGGCTGGAGGACACACACCCCGCCGTGCAGCAGCGGACCGAAGACCTCAAGGGCGAACGCGTCCCACGACACCGGCGAGCACTGCAGG
>NZ_JNZO01000106.1 GCF_000717595.1 Streptomyces flavochromogenes
CGGTCCTCGCGGACGATCACCGCGGCCTGCGCGACCGAGTCGTGGGCCAGGAGCGCGGTCTCGATCTCGCCGAGCTCGATGCGGAAACCGCGCAGCTTCACCTGCTGGTCCGCGCGCCCCTCGAACACCACCTCACCGAACTCGTTCCACCGCGCCAGATCGCCCGTCCGGTACATCCGCTCACCGGCCGGACCGAACGGATCCGCCACGAACCGCTCGGCCGACAGAGCGGACCGGCCCACATACCCCCGGGCCAGATGACTGCCGGCGACATACAGCTCCCCGACCACACCGGGAACGACCGGCCGCAGCCCCTCGTCCAGCACGTACATCCGCGTATTCGCCATCGGCACCCCCAGGTGCAGACGCTCCACCACCCGCTCACCCGGCCCGAAGGCCTGATAGCTGCAGAACACCGTGGACTCCGTCGGCCCGTACGCGTGCACCACCGACGTGTCCGGGCACG
>NZ_JNZO01000107.1 GCF_000717595.1 Streptomyces flavochromogenes
TTCGCGACCGGCGCACCCGAGCCGGTTCTCGTCACCGGGCAGCAGACGCAGTACCCGTCGTCGACCGAGACGGAGTTCGACGGTCTCGGACGGCCCACCACGGTCACCGCCAAGCGGTACACCGATCCGACCAAGAAGACCACCTACACCTACACCGGTGACACGACCACGGTCGTCCCGCCGGCCGGCGGCATCGCCACGACGACCGTCGTCGACGCGCTCGACCGCACCGTCGAGCTGAAGCAGTACACCGACGCGGCCCGGACTTCGGCCCAGTCCACCCACTACACGTACGACGACAAGGGCCGACTGGCCAAGGTGACCGACCCGTCCGGCGTCGACTGGACGTACGGGTACGACACGCGTGGCCGCCAGACCACGACCGTCGACCCCGACAAGGGCAAGGCCGTCACGGCCTACGACAAGGCCGACCGGCCGACCGACGTCGCCACTCGCTACGACGACGCCGGCAACGCCTTCGTCGCCGAAGCCGCCGAATACAACAACGCCTACCAGCCGTCGATCACCAGGGTCACGGTCCCGGCGTCGGAGACCGGTCTCGCCGGCACGTACGAGTGGTACACCTCGTACAACGCCAACACCGGTGCGGTGCAGGACGTGGAGCACCCG
>NZ_JNZO01000108.1 GCF_000717595.1 Streptomyces flavochromogenes
TTCGCGACCGGCGCACCCGAGCCGGTTCTCGTCACCGGGCAGCAGACGCAGTACCCGTCGTCGACCGAGACGGAGTTCGACGGTCTCGGACGGCCCACCGCCGTCATCTCCAAGCGCTACACGGACGAGACGAAGCGCACCACGACCACGTACACCGGTGACACGACCACGGTCGTCCCGCCGGCCGGCGGCACCGCCACCACCACCGTCGTCGACGCGCTCGACCGTACGATCGAGCTGAAGCAGTACACCGACCCGGCCCGCACCGCGGCCCAGTCCACCCACTACACCTTCGACGACAAGGGCCGACTGGCGAAGATCGCCGACGCGTCGGGCGCGGAGTGGACCTACGGGTACGACACGCGTGGCCGCCAGACCACGACCGTCGACCCCGACAAGGGCAAGGCCGTCACGGCCTACGACAAGGCCGACCGGCCGACCGACGTCAAGGGCCAGCTCTGGAAGTCCAGCCGGTACGACGACGCGGGCAACGCCTTCGTCACCGAGCAGGGGGAGTACACCAACTCCTACCAGCCGGGGAAGACCACCGTCACGGTCCCGGCGTCGGAGACCGGTCTCGCCGGCACGTACGAGTGGTACACCTCGTACAACGCCAACACCGGTGCGGTGCAGGACGTGGAGCACCCGCGGCCAGGACGCGGCCCGCACCACGGACACCCAATGCGTCCAGCTGGACGCCCTGCGCCGGATCACCGAGGCCTGGACCAACACGGGCACGACCTGCGCCTCCGCCCCGTCCGACAGCGTCGTCGGCGGACCGGACGCCTACTGGACCAGCTACACCTACGACGCCGTCGGCAACCGTGACACCGAGGTCCAGCACAAGACCACCTCGGGACCCACCGCGGACATCACCCGCGACTACGCCGCACCCAAGGCCGGCACGCACAACCTGCCGTCGGTGACACAGACCGGCGCCGACCCGCGCACGGAGACGTACACCTACGACGCCGCCGGCAACACCGAGACCCGGAAGATCGGCAACGCCGA
>NZ_JNZO01000109.1 GCF_000717595.1 Streptomyces flavochromogenes
CGCGACTGCGGCTGGTCCAGCTGCCGTCCTGCGCGCTCACGACTCCGGAGAAGGCCGGTTGTCGGGTGGCGAAGCCGCTCGCGACGACCAACGACACGGCCGACAGTACGCTCACAGCGGTGGCTCCGGTGCCGGCGGGAGCCCGCGCCGCCACCACCGCATCGGCCCCGGCGGCGGCGTCCGGCATGACGGTCCTCGCGGCGACGGCCGGTCCCTCTGGTTCCAGTGGTTCGTTCTCGGCGACCTCGCTCGAACCGTCCGGTGCGTGGAGTGCCGGCGGCTCGACGGGAGGCTTCACCTGGAGCTACCCGGTCGGAGTCCCGACCGTCCCCGGTGGCCTGAAGCCCGGCGTCACGCTCGGCTACAGTTCGCAGGCTGTCGACGGGCGTACGTCGGCGTCGAACAACCAGGCCGGGTGGATCGGTGACGGCTGGGGTTACG
>NZ_JNZO01000110.1 GCF_000717595.1 Streptomyces flavochromogenes
GTTCTCCATCGCGACCATGAAGGCGTCCTGCGGTTCACCGGCGCGCATCCGGCCCAGGCGGAATGCCGTGGCCCCCTCCGCCAGGGCCCGCACGAGGGTACGGAGTGCCTCGTGCGGGCCCTGCCCCGTCTCGGGCAGGGGCTCCCCCATCGCCTCCCGCACGCGCCGCGCCACGGCGTCCGGCCCACCGGCCGGAAGCGGGCCGCCGCGGATCTCCGCGCCTTCGCGCAGGGCGTCGAGGGTGGTGCCGAGGAGGCGGCTCAGGGCGGCGGGATCGGCGGCGAGGGGTGGGGGTTCGGCACGCATGGACGACAGAGTGCCGGGGGTTGTGGCGGTATGTCCGAGGAGTCGCGGCTTGTAACCCGAACGGGTGACCAGGGGCTATGCGTCCGCGCCCCTGAGTGCATGCCGCACGCCCGCCCCCGCCACCTGGCAC
>NZ_JNZO01000111.1 GCF_000717595.1 Streptomyces flavochromogenes
CGCGACTGCGGCTGGTCCAGCTGCCGTCCTGCGCGCTCACGACTCCGGAGAAGGCCGGTTGTCGGGTGGCGAAGCCGCTCGCGACGACCAACGACACGGAGAGCAACACCCTGACCGCCGTAGCACCGTTGGCGGAAGGATCCCGCGGGGCCGCCACCGCGATGGCGGCCGGGTCCGGCATGACCGTCCTGGCCGCGACGGCAGAGGCGTCAGGCTCCAGTGGTTCGTTCTCGGCGACCTCGCTCGAACCGTCCGGTGCGTGGAGTGCCGGCGGCTCGACGGGAGGCTTCAGCTGGAGTTACCCGGTGGGGGTCCCCGCGGTCCCCGGCGGTCTGCAGCCCGGCGTCACGCTCGGCTACAGTTCGCAGGCTGTCGACGGGCGTACGTCGGCGTCGAACAACCAGGCCGGGTGGATCGGTGACGGCTGGGGTTACG
>NZ_JNZO01000112.1 GCF_000717595.1 Streptomyces flavochromogenes
CGCCGACGCATACAACTCCCGCGCCATCGCACCCCACTGCGACCCCTGCCCCGGAAACACCAGCACCGTCCTGCCGGACCCGGCACTCCCCGACACCACGCCCTTGGTGGCGACGCCCTCGGCCAGCGACCTCAGACCCTCCAGCAACTCCTCACGTGTGGAGCCGACCACCACGCCACGCCGCTCGAACGTGGTGCGCGCGGCCAGCGTCGCCGCCACGTCCTCCACCGGCACCCCGGTGTCCGCGGCGGCCTCGGCGAGCTGCGCCGCGTGCGCCCGCAGCGCCTCCTCGCTCCGTGCCGACACCACCCACGCCACCGGCCCCACCTGCTCCGCCGGGGAATCCAGCTCAGCAGACGGCACGGCTTCCGCCGACGGCGCCTGCTCCAGAATCACA
>NZ_JNZO01000113.1 GCF_000717595.1 Streptomyces flavochromogenes
CGCCGACGCATACAACTCCCGCGCCATCGCACCCCACTGCGACCCCTGCCCCGGAAACACCAGCACCGTCCTGCCGGACCCGGCACTCCCCGACACCACACCGTCGCCAGGAGCACCCTCCGCGAGGGAACGCAGCCCCTCCAGCAACTCCCCGGGCGTGGCACCCAGCACCACAGCACGATGCTCGAACGGGGTACGCGCGGCCAGCGTCGCGGCGACATCCGCCGGCGACAGGCCGGAACCGGCGGCCTCGGCGAGCTGCGCCGCGTGCGCCCGCAGCGCCTCCTCGCTCCGCGCCGACACCACCCACGCCACCGGCCCCACCTGCTCCGCCGGGGAATCCAGCTCAGCAGACGGCACGGCTTCCGCCGACGGCGCCTGCTCCAGAATCACA
>NZ_JNZO01000114.1 GCF_000717595.1 Streptomyces flavochromogenes
CACCTGACGGTCGAGGCCGCGACGAAGGCCGCGCAGGCGACCCTGGACGCCGCCGAGAAGGAGAACCAGCGCGTCTCCGTGGCCGTCGTCGACCGCAACGGCAACACCATCGTCACCCTCCGCGGCGACGGTGCGGGCCCGCAGTCCTACGAGTCGGCCGAGAAGAAGGCGTACACCGCCGTCTCCTGGAACGCCCCGACCTCCGTCCTCGCCGGCCGCCTCGCCCAGGCCCCGAACCTGAAGGACATCCCCGGCACCCTGTTCCTCGCCGGCGGTGCCCCGGTGACCGCCAAGGGCGCGCCGATCGCCGGCATCGGTGTCGCGGGCGCCCCCTCGGGCGACCTCGACGAGAAGTTCGCCCAGGCCGGCGTCGCCTCCCTCGGCAAGTAACC
>NZ_JNZO01000115.1 GCF_000717595.1 Streptomyces flavochromogenes
CGGGGGCATCTGGAGGTCCGGAGTGCCGACTTCCGGTACCCCGGTGCGGAGGAGTCCGTCCTCAAGGACGTCGGCCTCGAAGCCCGCCCGGGTGAGACGACCGCGATCATCGGCTCGACCGGCAGCGGCAAGTCGACCCTCCTCGGACTCGTGCCCCGGCTCTTCGACGCCACCGGCGGCCAGGTCCTCGTCGACGGCGTCGACGTCCGCACGCTCGACCCCGCCCTCATGGCGAAGACCGTGGGACTCGTCCCCCAGAAGCCGTACCTCTTCTCCGGGACCGTCGCCACCAACCTCCGCTACGGCAAACCCGACGCGACCGACGACGAACTCTGGCACGCCCTGGAGGTCGCCCAGGCCGCCGACTTCGT
>NZ_JNZO01000116.1 GCF_000717595.1 Streptomyces flavochromogenes
GCCCCCGCCCCCGACGCGCCCGCACCACCCGCACCACCCGGGTGATCCCGTACCCCAGCACCCAGGGCAGGACGGTGACCCCCAGGACGTACACGAGGACGTAACCGAGCACGTCCTCACCGTGGGTGGGCTCGTCCCAGCTGTCCATGGGCAGGATGATCACGGTCGCCGATACCGCGACCGGCACCAGTGGCAGCAGGACCGACCACAGCCGCGGCCACCACCCCGGCCGCCGGGCGCACCACACCCCCGTTCCCGCCATGACGAAGGGCCCGAACGGCACCCACAGCACCACGGGCACGAACAGCACCGCCCACCACTCGTCCGAGAAGCCGAACATCATCGAAGCCCCCCAAGCCCGCCGAGCC
>NZ_JNZO01000117.1 GCF_000717595.1 Streptomyces flavochromogenes
CGAGTCGGCCCCGAAGTACGGCGTGTACGACGGCAACTGCGGGGCGTCGCTGATCGATCCCCAGTGGGTGCTGACGGCGGCCCACTGCGTCACGGGCGAAGGCCTGGTCCTCGACGGCATCGTCCGGATCGGCAGTGAGGCGCGGAAGTCGGGGGGAACGGTCCGGGCCATCGAGCGGACGGTGGTTCACCCCGGCTTCGTGAGCGGTGACGGGAAGGGCGCCAACAGGCACGACATCGCGCTGGTCCGTCTCGACCGCCCGGTCTCTGAGAAGCCCGTCAGGATCGCGGAGCGGGCCGGACGGCCCGGGACCCCGACCCGCATCCTGGGATTCGGCACCACCGCCGACACCGAACTGAGGTTCGCG
>NZ_JNZO01000118.1 GCF_000717595.1 Streptomyces flavochromogenes
CGCGAACCTCAGTTCGGTGTCGGCGGTGGTGCCGAATCCCAGGATGCGGGTCGGGGTCCCGGGCCGTCCGGCCCGCTCCGCGATCCTGACGGGCTTCTCGGAGACCGGGCGGTCGAGACGGACCAGCGCGATGTCGTGCCTGTTGGCGCCCTTCCCGTCACCGCTCACGAAGCCGGGGTGAACGACGGTCCGCTCGATGGCCCGGACCGTTCCCCCCGACTTCCGCGCCTCACTGCCGATCCGGACGATGCCGTCGAGGACCAGGCCGTCGCCCGTGACGCAGTGGGCCGCCGTCAGCACCCACTGGGGATCGATCAGCGACGCCCCGCAGTTGCCGTCGTACACGCCGTACTTCGGGGCCGACTCG
>NZ_JNZO01000119.1 GCF_000717595.1 Streptomyces flavochromogenes
GGTGTCGTCGGGGGCGGGGAGAGCCCGGCGGTCGAGCTTGCCGTTGACCGTACGAGGAAGGGCGTCGAGGACCACGAAAGCCGACGGCACCAGGTGCTCGGGCAGCCGGGCGGCGACATGCCGGCGCAGGTCCTCCGGCGCCGTCTCGCCGACCACATAGGCGACCAGACGCTTGTCGCCCGGCCGGTCCTCCCGTACCACCGCGGCGGCCTGCACCACCGAAGCGTGCGCCATCAGGGCGGCCTCGATCTCACCGGGCTCGATACGGAAACCGCGCAGCTTGATCTGCTCGTCGCCACGGCCCAGGTACTCCAGCGCACCCTGCTTGTTCCAGCGTGCCAGGTCCCCCGTGCGATACAT
>NZ_JNZO01000120.1 GCF_000717595.1 Streptomyces flavochromogenes
CCGAACGCGAAGGTCAGATCGAACTTCGCGATCCGCAGCTCCGGAGCCACGAACTCCGCCCGCAGATCCCCGAGCCCAGGTGCGCCCACCGCCGTGTCACCCACGGTGAGCATCACCTGGAACAACGGATGCCGGGAAGCCGAACGCTCCGGATTGAGCACCTCGACCAGCCGGTCGAACGGAAGGTCCTGATGAGCCCACGCGGAAAGATCCGTCTCCCGCACCCGGCCCAACACCTCACGGAAGGTGGGATCACCACCCACATCCGTACGCAGAACCAACGTATTGACGAAGAAGCCCACGAGATCGTCGAGAGCCTGATCCGTCCGCCCCGCGACCGGCGAACCGATCGGGACATCA
>NZ_JNZO01000121.1 GCF_000717595.1 Streptomyces flavochromogenes
GATGGTACTGCAGGGGGGACCCTGTGGGAGAGTAGGACGCCGCCGAACAATCATTGTGGGAAAGCCCCGCACCTTCATGGTGCGGGGCTTTTCTGCGTTCAGGACCCATCCGGCCGGCGGCAGGGTCTCGCGTCGGCCGGCGAGCCCCCTGGGCACCGCCGGCAGTGGCAATCCGGCCCCCAAACATCTGATAGAGTCGGAGACGCAGGAAGGGACCGACGCGAAAGCGAAGGGACCGGAAAGCACCGAGGAAATCAGGCCGAAAGGATCTGGTAGAGTCGGAAACGCAGGAAGGGCCCGGAGCGAAAGCGAATGGGACCGGAAAGCGCCGAGGAAATCGGGTCGGAAAGATCTGATA
>NZ_JNZO01000122.1 GCF_000717595.1 Streptomyces flavochromogenes
ACGTCGTCTTCGAGAGCGCGCAGGGCCCGGTCAAGCTCGACGAGGCCGCGAGCGCCCACCTCACCCTGCTCGCCGGTGACATCACGGTCGGCCGTCTGGGCGGGTCCGCCGAGATCGGCACCCAGAAGGGCGACCTCCGCGTCGACGAGGCCATGGGCGGCACCGTCGTCCTGCGCACCGCCGCCGGCGACATCACGGTCGGCGCCGCCCGCGGCGTCTCCGCCGCCCTCGACGCCGGCACCGCCTACGGCCGCGTCCACAACGCCCTCACGAACACCGGCACCACCGGACTGACCCTCCACGCCACCACCTCCTACGGCGACATCACCGCCCGCAG
>NZ_JNZO01000123.1 GCF_000717595.1 Streptomyces flavochromogenes
GGTGCGGCTGGATCACCTCCTTTCTAAGGAGCACAGTACCGATTGCAGACAAACGTTCTGCACGGTCAGCTCATGGGTGGAACGTTGATTAGTTGGCACGATCTCAAGGATCACCTCACAAGTACTGCTTCGGCGTGGAACGTGATGTTGAACCGACGGGTCGTGCTTGGCACGTTGTTGGGTATCTGAGGGTACGGCCGTAAGGTTTGTATCTTCGCGATGCCGGCCCCAGTGCACTCATCCGCTTGTCGGGTGGGGTGATGGGTGGCTGGTCGTTGCTTGAGAACTACACAGTGGACGCGAGCATCTGTGGCCAAGTTTTTAAGGGCGCACG
>NZ_JNZO01000124.1 GCF_000717595.1 Streptomyces flavochromogenes
CGTGCGCCCTTAAAAACTTGGCCACAGATGCTCGCGTCCACTGTGTAGTTCTCAAGCAACGACCAGCCACCCATCACCCCACCCGACAAGCGGATGAGTTCACTGGGGCCGGCATCGCGAAGATACAAACCTTACGGCCGTACCCTCAGATACCCAACAACGTGCCAAGCACAGTCCGTTCCTCGATCCCGTTTTCCACGCCGAAGCAGTACTAACGGTTTCTCGGAGAGAGACTGTGCCAACTAATCAACGTTCCACCCATGAGCTGACCGTGCAGAACGTTTGTCTGCAATCGGTACTGTGCTCCTTAGAAAGGAGGTGATCCAGCCGCACC
>NZ_JNZO01000125.1 GCF_000717595.1 Streptomyces flavochromogenes
AAACCACCGGCGGATCCACCGCTGTGCACCTCGGTACCCTCCACGTGCAGAGCACGCTGAGGCGAGAGGGAGAGGGCCTTTCCGAGTCTGACATTGCCGCTGGTGGTGTCCATCACCAGTCCGAAGTCAGCGCCGGCGCTGCCGTAGAAGCCAACGAGATTGTCGTTCGCCATACCGACGAACCCGCGGTCGGTGTTCGCGGACTTCTGGCGGAACCAGATACCGGCCGAGAGATCGCTGCCCTGACGTACCCGCATGCGACGCGGGACATCGAGAGCGTCGCCGTTGGCACCCTTGCCCACGGTGATCTGGTCCGTGCCGGACCACAGCCGC
>NZ_JNZO01000126.1 GCF_000717595.1 Streptomyces flavochromogenes
CGACACCGTCCACCGTCGACAGCGCCGACTCGACCTCACCCAGCTCGATCCGGTAGCCCCGCACCTTCACCTGGTCGTCGACCCGGCCGACGAACTCCAGAACACCCGCATCCGTCCAACGGACCAGGTCACCCGTCCGATACATCCGGGAACCCGGCGCACCGAACGGATCCGTGACGAACCGCTCCGAGGTCAGACCCGGCCGGCCGAGATAGGACGTAGACCTGAGTGTTGGCGATCGGCACCCCGATCGGCGTACGACCGTCGCCCGACAACAGGGCACTGGTCGACCAGATCGTCGTCTCCGTCGGACCGTACATGTTCCACACCGACACACCGGCCTGCGCCAGCACATCGGCAAGGGCGGCGTCCACCGCCTCGCCACCGACCAGAACCTTGAGACCCTCCACAGCCTCCGGGTCCGTCTCGGCCAGCGCGCGCCACAGGCTCGGCGTCGCCTGCATCACCGC
>NZ_JNZO01000127.1 GCF_000717595.1 Streptomyces flavochromogenes
TGCGGAACAACGGGCCGGTCGTCGTCACGACGAAGACCCTCACCCACGACAACCAGTACCGCACGAGCTACGCGTTCCAGGACGGCCTGCTCAGGGCGCTCCAGACGCAGGAGGAGTCCCCGGACCGGGCCGGCCGCCTGATCACCGAGGTGTTCTACAACACCCGCGGCGAGGCGATCGTCAACTCGGGCACCTACTTCGCGACCGGCGCACCCGAGCCGGTTCTCGTCACCGGGCAGCAGACGCAGTACCCGTCGTCGACCGAGACGGAGTTCGACGGTCTCGGACGGCCCACC
>NZ_JNZO01000128.1 GCF_000717595.1 Streptomyces flavochromogenes
GCTCCACCACCCGCTCACCCGGCCCGAAGGCCTGATAGCTGCAGAACACCGTGGACTCCGTCGGCCCGTACGCGTGCACCACCGACGTGTCCGGGCACGTGTCCAGCACCCGCTGGAGGGCCGTGGCGGAGAGGACATCGCCCCCCGTCCAGATCTCCGAGAGTCCGACGAGCGCCTCGACCGCCTCCGAGGCCATCGCGTCGAAGAGGGCCGTCGTGAAGTACACGGCGGTGATCCCCTGTCGCGCGATCACCCGGGCCAGTTCGCCGATGTCCACCTTCGGCGCGCTG
>NZ_JNZO01000129.1 GCF_000717595.1 Streptomyces flavochromogenes
GCTCCACCACCCGCTCACCCGGCCCGAAGGCCTGATAGCTGCAGAACACCGTGGACTCCGTCGGCCCGTACGCGTGCACCACCGACGTGTCCGGGCACGCGTCCAGCACCCGCTGGAGGGCAGGCGCGGAGAGGACATCGCCACCCGTCCAGATCTCCCGCAGCCCGGACAGGGACTCCACCGCCTCGGACGCCATCGCGTCGAAGAGGGCCGTCGTGAAGTACACGGCGGTGATCCCCTGTCGCGCGATCACCCGGGCCAGTTCGCCGATGTCCACCTTCGGCGCGCTG
>NZ_JNZO01000130.1 GCF_000717595.1 Streptomyces flavochromogenes
CACCGCCTCGCCACCGACCAGAACCTTGAGACCCTCCACAGCCTCCGGGTCCGTCTCGGCCAGCGCGCGCCACAGGCTCGGCGTCGCCTGCATCACCGCAACACCCTCGGACCGCACCAGACGGCCCAACTGCGCCGGATCACGCACCACGTCGCGATCCGCGATCACCACGACGCCACCAGAGACCAGCGGCAGGAAGACCTCAAGGAGGGAGATGTCGAAACCGAACGTCGTCACCGCCAGCCACTTCTCCCCCGCCGACAACCCCACCTGCGAGCCC
>NZ_JNZO01000131.1 GCF_000717595.1 Streptomyces flavochromogenes
CACCGCCTCGCCACCGACCAGAACCTTGAGACCCTCCACAGCCTCCGGGTCCGTCTCGGCCAGCGCGCGCCACAGGCTCGGCGTCGCCTGCATCACCGCGATGTCCTCGGACCGCACCAGACGGCCCAACTGCGCCGGATCACGCACGACATCGCGATCCGCGATCACCACGACGCCACCGGAGACCAGCGGCAGGAAGACCTCAAGGAGGGAGATGTCGAAACCGAACGTCGTCACCGCCAGCCACTTCTCCCCCGCCGACAACCCCACCTGCGAGCCC
>NZ_JNZO01000132.1 GCF_000717595.1 Streptomyces flavochromogenes
GCGGCCGCGCAGCGGTTCCTGATGCAGCAGGACGGCATCGTCGGCTTCACCCAGGAGGTGCTGTCGGGCGCCCTGCGTTCCATCGTGGGCCGGATGTCGGTCGAGGACATCATCCGGGACCGGGCCGCGTTCGCCGGTCAGGTCGCCGAGGAGGCGGAGGCCAGCCTGTCCGGCCAGGGCCTGGTCCTCGACGCCTTCCAGATCCAGGACATCACCACCGAGGGCTCGTACCTGGAGGACCTCGGCCGCCCCGAGGCCGCCCG
>NZ_JNZO01000133.1 GCF_000717595.1 Streptomyces flavochromogenes
AAACCACCGGCGGATCCACCGCTGTGCACCTCGGTACCCTCCACGTGCAGAGCACGCTGAGGCGAGAGGGAGAGGGCCTTTCCGAGTCTGACATTGCCGGTGACGGTGTCCATCACCATTCCCCAGCCGGCGCCCCCGTTACCGTGAAAGCCCACGCTGGAGTCGCTTTCCATGCCGACGAAGGCGCGGTCGGTGTTCGCGGACGCCTGACGGAACCAGATGCCCGCGGAACTGTCGCTGCCCTGACGTACCCGCATGCG
>NZ_JNZO01000134.1 GCF_000717595.1 Streptomyces flavochromogenes
CGACATCCGGCCCACGATGGAACGCAGGGCGCCCGACAGCACCTCCTGGGTGAAGCCGACGATGCCGTCCTGCTGCATCAGGAACCGCTGCGCGGCCGCGCGGATCGAGTCCTCGGTGCCGCCGACCTTGACGATCGCGACACCTTCGAGGTTGGCCTTCACACCGCGCAGGGTGACCGCGCCGCGCACCGCGACCGGGATGTGCCGGCTGGACAGGTCGAGCGTGAACTTCTGCTGCACGAAAGGCACGACG
>NZ_JNZO01000135.1 GCF_000717595.1 Streptomyces flavochromogenes
CGTCGTGCCTTTCGTGCAGCAGAAGTTCACGCTCGACCTGTCCAGCCGGCACATCCCGGTCGCGGTGCGCGGCGCGGTCACCCTGCGCGGTGTGAAGGCGAACCTCGAAGGTGTCGCGATCGTCAAGGTCGGCGGCACCGAGGACTCGATCCGGGCGGCCGCGCAGCGGTTCCTGATGCAGCAGGACGGCATCGTCGGCTTCACCCAGGAGGTGCTGTCGGGCGCCCTGCGTTCCATCGTGGGCCGGATGTCG
>NZ_JNZO01000136.1 GCF_000717595.1 Streptomyces flavochromogenes
GTAGGCGACGAGCCGCTTGTCGCCGGGGCGGTCCTCGCGGACGATCACCGCGGCCTGTGCCACGGAGTCGTGGGCGACGAGCGCCGACTCGATCTCGCCGGGCTCGATGCGGAAACCGCGCAGCTTCACCTGCTGGTCCGCCCGGCCCAGGTACTCGATCTCACCCTCCCGCGACCAGCGCACCAGGTCGCCGGTCCGGTACATCCGTGAGCCCGGAGGTCCGTACGGGTCCGCGACGAACCGCTCGGCGGT
>NZ_JNZO01000137.1 GCF_000717595.1 Streptomyces flavochromogenes
GTCGACGAGTTCGCTGGGCCTGCTCACGTTCAGGGAGGCGGGCAGCTCCTCCTGCCGGAGGGCCATGACCATCTTGATGACGCCGCCGACGCCGGCGGCTGCCTGGGCGTGGCCGAGGTTGGACTTCAGGGATCCCAGCATCAGGGGTCGCCCACCGTCGCGTTCGCTGCCGTAGGTGGCGAGGAGGGCCTGTGCCTCGATGGGGTCGCCGAGGACGGTGCCGGTGCCGTGGGCCTCGACGGCGTCGACT
>NZ_JNZO01000138.1 GCF_000717595.1 Streptomyces flavochromogenes
GCTGCCCCGGCTGCGTCGTGAACTCGCCACGGGCCCGGACGGTCTCTCTGCCCGCGAGGCCGCCCGGCGCCTCGCCGTCCACGGACCGAACGAGGTACGACGAAGGGTGCGCGCCCCCTTCGTGCGCGAGCTGGTCGGACAGCTGGTCCACCCCCTGGCCCTGTTGCTGTGGGCCGCCGCCGCCCTCGCCTTCGTCGCGGACCTTGCGATCCTCGGTTGGGCGATCCTCGCGGTCGTCGCCGTCAACGC
>NZ_JNZO01000139.1 GCF_000717595.1 Streptomyces flavochromogenes
GCGTTGACGGCGACGACCGCGAGGATCGCCCAACCGAGGATCGCAAGGTCCGCGACGAAGGCGAGGGCGGCGGCGGCCCACAGCAACAGGGCCAGGGGGCGGACCAGCTGTCCGACCAGCTCGCGCACGAAGGGGGCGCGCACCCTTCGCCGTACCTCGTTCGGTCCGTGGACGGCGAGGCGCCGGGCGGCCTCGCGGGCAGAGAGACCGTCCGGGCCCGTGGCGAGTTCACGACGCAGCCGGGGCAGC
>NZ_JNZO01000140.1 GCF_000717595.1 Streptomyces flavochromogenes
TGGAGTTCGTCGGCCGGGTCGACGACCAGGTGAAGGTGCGGGGCTACCGGATCGAGCTGGGTGAGGTCGAGTCGGCGCTGTCGACGGTGGACGGTGTCGTCCGCTCTGTCGCCATGGTCCGTGAGGACACGGCGAACGACCGTCGGCTCGTCGGCTATGTCGTCCCGGTCGAGGGAACAGTCCTGGAGGCGGAGGCGGTTCGCCGTGCGGTGGCCGGGCTGCTGCCGGAGTACATGGTTCCG
>NZ_JNZO01000141.1 GCF_000717595.1 Streptomyces flavochromogenes
CGGAACCATGTACTCCGGCAGCAGCCCGGCCACCGCACGGCGAACCGCCTCCGCCTCCAGGACTGTTCCCTCGACCGGGACGACATAGCCGACGAGCCGGCGGTCGTTCGCCGTGTCCTCACGGACCATGGCGACAGAGCGGGCGACACCGTCCACCGTCGACAGCGCCGACTCGACCTCACCCAGCTCGATCCGGTAGCCCCGCACCTTCACCTGGTCGTCGACCCGGCCGACGAACTCCA
>NZ_JNZO01000142.1 GCF_000717595.1 Streptomyces flavochromogenes
CCTGTCCGGCCAGGGCCTGGTCCTCGACGCCTTCCAGATCCAGGACATCACCACCGAGGGCTCGTACCTGGAGGACCTCGGCCGCCCCGAGGCCGCCCGCGCCAAGCAGGAGGCGGACATCGCCGAGGCCGTCGCGCGCCGTGCCGCCGAGCAGGCGAGGCTGAAGGCGGAGGAGGAGATCGCGATCGCGCAGCGGACCCTCTACCTGAAGCAGGCCGAGATCAAGGCCCAGACGGACGAG
>NZ_JNZO01000143.1 GCF_000717595.1 Streptomyces flavochromogenes
CCTGTCCGGCCAGGGCCTGGTCCTCGACGCCTTCCAGATCCAGGACATCACCACCGAGGGCTCGTACCTGGAGGACCTCGGCCGCCCCGAGGCCGCCCGAGCCAAGCAGGAGGCGGACATCGCCGAGGCCGTCGCGCGGCGCGCCGCCGAGCAGGCGAGGCTGAAGGCGGAGGAGGAGATCGCGATCGCGCAGCGGACCCTCTACCTGAAGCAGGCCGAGATCAAGGCCCAGACGGACGAG
>NZ_JNZO01000144.1 GCF_000717595.1 Streptomyces flavochromogenes
CCCACAGGGTCCCCCCTGCAGTACCATCGGCGCTGAAAGGCTTAGCTTCCGGGTTCGGAATGTAACCGGGCGTTTCCCTAACGCTATGACCACCGAAACTCTATGAAGTTAACCAACCGGATATCGGCACAGTTCGTTACTTCAGAACTAACACAGTGGACGCGAGCAACTGAGGACAAGCCCTCGGCCTATTAGTACCGGTCAGCTCCACCCATTACTGGGCTTCCACATCCGGCCT
>NZ_JNZO01000145.1 GCF_000717595.1 Streptomyces flavochromogenes
CCGTGTCGTTGGTCGTCGCGAGCGGCTTCGCCACCCGACAACCGGCCTTCTCCGGAGTCGTGAGCGCGCAGGACGGCAGCTGGACCAGCCGCAGTCGCGCCGCCCAGTCACCGCCGTAGGCGTTCTTGAAGGCCGCGTAGTCGACGCTGACGCGCGCCCGACCGGCAGAACTCACACCGTCAGCCCTGCCGACAGTGAGCAACAGCCCGTCAACACCCGCCTTCTCAGCGGCGG
>NZ_JNZO01000146.1 GCF_000717595.1 Streptomyces flavochromogenes
CACCTCGTACAACGCCAACACCGGTGCGGTGCAGGACGTGGAGCACCCGGAGATGGCCGACCTGCCCTACGAGCTCGTCAGCAACGGCTACACCGCGGTGACGGGTCTGCTCGACACGGTCGGCACGGTCACGGACACGAGCAGCGCCACCCTCGTCTCGGACATGACCTACGACCACTACGGCCGTCCGATCCGCGCCGAGTACGGCGAGTTCGGCCGCCACGTGTGGACC
>NZ_JNZO01000147.1 GCF_000717595.1 Streptomyces flavochromogenes
CACCTCGTACAACGCCAACACCGGTGCGGTGCAGGACGTGGAGCACCCGGAGATGGCCGACCTGCCCTACGAGCTCGTCAGCAACGGCTACACCGCGGTCACGGGACTGCTCGACACGGTCGGCACGGTCACCGACACGAGCAGCGCCACCCTCGTCTCGGACATGACCTACGACCACTACGGCCGTCCGATCCGCGCCGAGTACGGCGAGTTCGGCCGCCACGTGTGGACC
>NZ_JNZO01000148.1 GCF_000717595.1 Streptomyces flavochromogenes
AGGACGTCACCGTCGACGTCCGGCCCGTGAACGCCGCCAAGGGTGCCGACGTGAAGGCGGCCGGGCAGGTCTCGGTCGCGTTCGCCGACGGTGTCCTGCGGGTCACCGGCGCCCCCGCCAAGAACAAGATCCTCGGCGACCACGGCTCCGTCGAGGTGACCGTCCAGCTCCCGGCCGGCTCCCGCGTCGAGGCCAAGGGCGCCGCCGCCGAACTCCGCGGCGTCGGA
>NZ_JNZO01000149.1 GCF_000717595.1 Streptomyces flavochromogenes
GGCCGGACGGCCCGGGACCCCGACCCGCATCCTGGGATTCGGCACCACCGCCGACACCGAACTGAGGTTCGCGGAGCGGTTGCAGGAGCTGAGCACGCGTACGGGTGCCGCCGGCGAGTGCGCGCCCGGCTACGCGGACCGGACCCGGCTGTGCACGATCAGCCGGGTTCCCGACGCCATGGCGTGCTTCGGGGACTCCGGCGGGCCGCAGCTCCAGAAGGGC
>NZ_JNZO01000150.1 GCF_000717595.1 Streptomyces flavochromogenes
GGCCGGACGGCCCGGGACCCCGACCCGCATCCTGGGATTCGGCACCACCGCCGACACCGAACTGAGGTTCGCGGAGCGGTTGCAGGAGCTGAGCACGCGCACGGGTGCCGCCGGCGAGTGTGCCCCCGGCTACGCGGACCGGACCCGGCTGTGCACGATCAGCCGGGTTCCCGACGCCATGGCGTGCTTCGGGGACTCCGGCGGGCCGCAGCTCCAGAAGGGC
>NZ_JNZO01000151.1 GCF_000717595.1 Streptomyces flavochromogenes
ACTCAACAGCGTGCCAAAAATCAACGCCAGATTAGTTGATACCCCGTCCATCTTCGGATGGCGAGGTTCCTTTGAAAGTCCTGCCGGCCCTTGTGGCGGGTAGGCAACATACACAGCGAGGACGCTGTGGACAGTCGGCCTTATTCCGGTCTGACTGTCCCGCTCAACGCGAGTGTCACCCGATTACGGGTAAACATTCACGGAGAGTTTGATCCTGGCTCA
>NZ_JNZO01000152.1 GCF_000717595.1 Streptomyces flavochromogenes
TGTCCAGGCCGACAGCCCCGGACGCGACAACCGCACCGTGCGGTCGCTGAACGCCGAGTGGGTCGAGATCACCAACAACACCCGCCACGCGATCAACCTCAACGGCTGGACCCTGAAGGACGAGGACGGCCACCGCTACAAGTTCAACGACTACCGTCTCGCCGGCCGCTCCACCGTCCGCATCCACACCGGTGAGGGCCGCGACACCCGCACCGAC
>NZ_JNZO01000153.1 GCF_000717595.1 Streptomyces flavochromogenes
GTGTGCTGGCCGGGCTGGAGGACACACACCCCGCCGTGCAGCAGCGGACCGAAGACCTCAAGGGCGAACGCGTCCCACGACACCGGCGAGCACTGCAGGAACGTCTGCTCCGGACCGAAGGCCAGATAGTCCGGACCGACGAAGGTCGCGGCCAGCGCACGGTGCGAGGCCATCACACCCTTCGGCAGACCCGTCGAGCCCGACGTGAACATCAC
>NZ_JNZO01000154.1 GCF_000717595.1 Streptomyces flavochromogenes
GGGCGAGGGCGGCGACGGTGGGGGTCTCGAACAACGCGCGGACGGGCAGCTCGACACCCAGGACGGTACGGATCCGGGAGACGAGGCGGGTCGCGAGGAGGGAATGGCCGCCGAGGTCGAAGAAACCGTCGTCGATCCCGACCCGGGCCACACCCAGGATCTCCGCGAACAGACCGCAGAGAATGTCCTCCTGCGCCGTCCGCGCCTCACGGCG
>NZ_JNZO01000155.1 GCF_000717595.1 Streptomyces flavochromogenes
GAGATCCTCGCCCGGGTCACGGCCGGTGCGCCGACGCCATCGCGGGCGCCCTCCGCCGTGTCGGCGACGGCGGTCACCGAGACCGGCAGTTCACGCGCCACACCCGCGGCACGGCCCAGCGGCGTCCGCCCCGCCGAGACGCTCACCGTCTGCACGCCAGGCTGCGGCCACGCCGCACGGACGGGCGCCTTGACGATGCTGACGTCCGGACGC
>NZ_JNZO01000156.1 GCF_000717595.1 Streptomyces flavochromogenes
CGTAGTCGACGCTGACGCGCGCCCGACCGGCAGAACTCACACCGTCAGCCCTGCCGACAGTGAGCAACAGCCCGTCAACACCCGCCTTCTCAGCGGCGGCACGGGACTCCACGGAGATCCTCGCCCGGGTCACGGCCGGTGCGCCGACGCCATCGCGGGCGCCCTCCGCCGTGTCGGCGACGGCGGTCACCGAGACCGGCAGTTCACGCGCC
>NZ_JNZO01000157.1 GCF_000717595.1 Streptomyces flavochromogenes
CGTAGTCGACGCTGACGCGCGCCCGACCGGCAGAACTCACACCGTCAGCCCTGCCGACAGTGAGCAACAGCCCGTCAACACCCGCCTTCTCAGCGGCGGTACGGGACTCCACAGAGATCCTCGCCCGGGTCACGGCCGGTGCGCCGACGCCATCGCGGGCGCCCTCCGCCGTGTCGGCGACGGCGGTCACCGAGACCGGCAGTTCACGCGCC
>NZ_JNZO01000158.1 GCF_000717595.1 Streptomyces flavochromogenes
GTCGAAGAAACCGTCGTCGATCCCGACCCGGGCCACACCCAGGATCTCCGCGAACAGACCGCAGAGAATGTCCTCCTGCGCCGTCCGCGCCTCACGGCGGACCACACCCGAGGCGCTCGGAGCGGGCAGGGCCTTGCGGTCCGTCTTCCCGTTCGGAGTCAACGGCACCGCGTCCAACACGACGACCGCCGACGGAACCATGTACTCCGGC
>NZ_JNZO01000159.1 GCF_000717595.1 Streptomyces flavochromogenes
GTCGAAGAAACCGTCGTCGATCCCGACCCGGGCCACACCCAGGATCTCCGCGAACAGACCGCAGAGAATGTCCTCCTGCGCCGTCCGCGCCTCACGGCGCACGACACCGGAAGCGCTCGGAGCGGGCAGGGCCTTGCGGTCCGTCTTCCCGTTCGGAGTCAACGGCACCGCGTCCAACACGACGACCGCCGACGGAACCATGTACTCCGGC
>NZ_JNZO01000160.1 GCF_000717595.1 Streptomyces flavochromogenes
ATCCTCGGCGACCACGGCTCCGTCGAGGTGACCGTCCAGCTCCCGGCCGGCTCCCGCGTCGAGGCCAAGGGCGCCGCCGCCGAACTCCGCGGCGTCGGAAGGCTCGGCCACGTCGTCTTCGAGAGCGCGCAGGGCCCGGTCAAGCTCGACGAGGCCGCGAGCGCCCACCTCACCCTGCTCGCCGGTGACATCACGGTCGGCCGTCTGG
>NZ_JNZO01000161.1 GCF_000717595.1 Streptomyces flavochromogenes
ATCCTCGGCGACCACGGCTCCGTCGAGGTGACCGTCCAGCTCCCGGCCGGCTCCCGCGTCGAGGCCAAGGGCGCCGCCGCCGAACTCCGCGGCGTCGGACGGCTCGGCGACGTCGTCTTCGAGAGCGCGCAGGGCCCGGTCAAGCTCGACGAGGCCGCGAGCGCCCACCTCACCCTGCTCGCCGGTGACATCACGGTCGGCCGTCTGG
>NZ_JNZO01000162.1 GCF_000717595.1 Streptomyces flavochromogenes
GGTGTCCGTGGTGCGGGCCGCGTCCTGGCCGTAGCCGGTGGCGATGCGGGTGATGTTGCCGGCCGGGTCGTAGGTGTAGGAGGTGTCCTCCACGCGCTGCGGTGCGGTGTCGCGGTCGGTGAACGCGCTGGTGACCTGACCGGTGTGCTCGTCGTACTGGGTGGTGGTCCACACGTGGCGGCCGAACTCGCCGTACTCGGCG
>NZ_JNZO01000163.1 GCF_000717595.1 Streptomyces flavochromogenes
CGGTCAGGACCGCTTCTGGTTCATGTGGGACGACCTGGTCCGCGGCGCCATCGGCGCCGTCGTCCTCGTCGACACCCGCCGCCTCGCCGACTGCTTCCCGGCCGTCGACTACTTCGAGAACAGCGGCCTGCCGTTCGTCATCGCCCTCAACGGCTTCGACGGCGCCCAGCCGTACCAGCCCGAGGAGGTCCGCGAGGCCCTC
>NZ_JNZO01000164.1 GCF_000717595.1 Streptomyces flavochromogenes
GTTGTATGTCGCCGGGCATGGTCTCGCCCACGGTTACATCGGTCAGTCGGCGCTCACGGCGGAGCGGTTCGTCGCCAATCCTTACGGCCCTGCCGGTGCTCGCATGTATCGCACGGGGGACCTGGCACGCTGGAACAAGCAGGGTGCGCTGGAGTACCTGGGCCGTGGCGACGAGCAGATCAAGCTGCGCGGTTTCCGTATC
>NZ_JNZO01000165.1 GCF_000717595.1 Streptomyces flavochromogenes
GGTGTCCGTGGTGCGGGCCGCGTCCTGGCCGTAGCCGGTGGCGATGCGGGTGATGTTGCCGGCCGGGTCGTAGGTGTAGGAGGTGTCCTCCACGCGCTGTGGCGCGGTGTCGCGGTCGGTGAACGCGCTGGTGACCTGACCGGTGTGCTCGTCGTACTGGGTGGTGGTCCACACGTGGCGGCCGAACTCGCCGTACTCGGCG
>NZ_JNZO01000166.1 GCF_000717595.1 Streptomyces flavochromogenes
GGTGATCTGGTCCGTGCCGGACCACAGCCGCGCCTGCCCGCCCTGGGCGTACCACACCCAGCGTTGGCCCGCGCTCGGCGTTTCGACGAAAGCTCCCGACGAAGCCGTACGGTCGGCGAAGGAGAAACCACCGGCGGATCCACCGCTGTGCACCTCGGTACCCTCCACGTGCAGAGCACGCTGAGGCGAGAGGGAGAGGGCC
>NZ_JNZO01000167.1 GCF_000717595.1 Streptomyces flavochromogenes
GTTGTATGTCGCCGGGCATGGTCTCGCCCACGGTTACATCGGTCAGTCGGCGCTCACGGCGGAGCGGTTCGTCGCCAATCCTTACGGCCCTGCCGGTGCGCGGATGTATCGCACGGGGGACCTGGCACGCTGGAACAAGCAGGGTGCGCTGGAGTACCTGGGCCGTGGCGACGAGCAGATCAAGCTGCGCGGTTTCCGTATC
>NZ_JNZO01000168.1 GCF_000717595.1 Streptomyces flavochromogenes
GAGGGCCTCGCGGACCTCCTCGGGCTGGTACGGCTGGGCGCCGTCGAAGCCGTTGAGGGCGATGACGAACGGCAGGCCGCTGTTCTCGAAGTAGTCGACCGCGGGGAAGCAGTCGGCGAGGCGGCGGGTGTCGACGAGGACGACGGCGCCGATGGCGCCGCGGACCAGGTCGTCCCACATGAACCAGAAGCGGTCCTGACCG
>NZ_JNZO01000169.1 GCF_000717595.1 Streptomyces flavochromogenes
CGCCGTCGAGCGCGATCGGTTGGTGAGCGGTGTGAACGCGACGGGTGCTGTGGTGCCCGTGGGCGTGGTGCCGGTGTGGTTCGCGGGGTGTGCGGCGCGGGCGCCGGAGGCGCCGGCGGTGGTGTGTGGTGAGGTGCGTCTGTCGTACGGGGAGTTGTGGTCGCGTGCGGTGGGTGTGGCCAATGAGCTGACGCGTGTGGG
>NZ_JNZO01000170.1 GCF_000717595.1 Streptomyces flavochromogenes
CCCACACGCGTCAGCTCATTGGCCACACCCACCGCACGCGACCACAACTCCCCGTACGACAGACGCACCTCACCACACACCACCGCCGGCGCCTCCGGCATACGCGCCGCACACCCCGCGAACCACACCGGCACCACGCCCACGGGCACCACAGCACCCGTCGCGTTCACACCGCTCACCAACCGATCGCGCTCGACGGCG